>CAVUOU010000021.1:0-251982 GCA_963743085.1 uncultured Actinomycetota bacterium | reverse complement strand
ACCCAAGCGGTTCTCCCTGGTCGGCGGGGCTGGCGGCCTGGCCCTTATCGGCGTCGGAATCACCATCGCGCTCAGCGGGCGCCAGAACTGATCCCTCGGCCGCGAGCATGTCCAGGAGCACGATCGCGTCGTGGTCGGGGGTGCCGGGTGCGGCCAGGTAGACGATGACGCGCTGGCCGTCGGTGCCGGCCAGCGGCAGGCTCTCGTAACCCAGGCTCATCCGCCCGACCATCGGATGCTGGAAACGCTTGTCGCCGGTGGTGCGCGGCTTCACGTCGTACCTGTCCCAGATCCGGGCGAAGTCCGGGCTTGCTGCCTGCAGCTCGCTGGCTCAGCGCGGTGATGTCGGGGGCGTCGGGTTGCTCGCCGGCCATCGCCGGCAGGTGCGCGACGTGGCCGATGGCGATGTCCTCCCAGTCCACCCACAGTGTCCGGGCGGCCGGGTGCAGGAACAGGTAGCGGGTCAGGTTCCGCTGCTCGGCGGGCACCAGTCGGCCAGGCCGTGGAAGAGCGCCAGCCCGGCCGGGTTGGCGCCCAGCAGGTCGTTGATCCGGGACAGCACCGCCGCCGGGCTTGGCCGCAGCGACTCCAGCAGCAGCCGGGCGGTATCCCGCAGGCAAGAGCCGGCGTCCTGGCCGCGGTCGCGACGCCGTATACGCCCGGCATGGGCGGCGAGTGCGGCTAGGTGCTGGCGCTCGGGCTCGTCCAGCTGGAGCACGCCCGCGAGCGCGTCCAGCACCGCGCCGCTCGGGTGGCGCTCCCGGCCGCGTTCCAGCTTCGTGTAGTAGTCGATGGACACCCCGGCCAGGGTGGCGACCTCTTCCCGGCGCAGTCCAGGCGTGCGCGCCGGGAGTTCGCGCCCGGCAGGCCCGCCTCGTCCGGGGTGATGCGCTCCCGCCTGCTGCGCAGGAAGAGCCCGAGCTCGTTGCCGCTGCCGGGGTGTCGTCACACCCCGGATAACCGCGCCCTGCCGCGGAAAGCTTCCCGCGCACAAGCTGGAACCATGACAATCCGCACGCGGACCGGGCACACAGCAAGCGCCGCGACCCGGCCATTCCGCCCGCGGCCTCAGCCTGGCGGCCGGGATGTTCGGCTTCTTCATGATCACCATCGACGTGTCGGCGGTGAACGTGGCGCTGGCGACCATGGGCCGCCAGCTGCACACCGCCACGGCCGGGCTGCAGTGGGTGGTCGACGGATACACGCTGATGTTCGCCGCCCTGCTGCTGTCCGCCGGTGCGCTGTCGGACCGGATCGGGGCCCGGCGCGGGCTACGCGATTCGGCGTGCTGGCATTCACGCTGTCCTCGGTCGCCTGCGGGGCGGCACCGGGGCTGGGCGTGCTGACCGGTGCGCGGTTCGTCCAGGGGTGCGCGGCGGCGGTGATGCTGCCTTCCTCGCTGGCGCTGGTCCGGCAGGCCTTCACCGATCCGGCACGCCGCGCCCGGGCGATCGCGCTGTGGACGACGGCGGGCTCAGCCGCGATCGCCGCTCGGCCCGGCGATCGGCGGGCTGCTGGTCACCGGGTGGAGCTGGCGCGGCATCTTCCTGATCAACGTCCCCGCGGGCCTGCTAGCGCTGGTGCTGCTCGTCCGGGTGCCGCCGTCGCCACGGCGGCCGGCCGGGCCTGGACATCGGCGGCCAGCTCGCCGCGATCGTCGGCCCTCGGCGGGCTGACCTACGCCATGATCGAGGGCGGCACCGCGGGATACGCCTCGCCCCGGGTACTGGCGGCGTTCGCGGTCGCGGTCGCGTCGCGGTGCGTGGTCTTCTGCCGCGTCGAATCCCGGGTGGCCGCCCCGGTGGTGCCGCTGGGCCTGTTCCGCGGCCGGGCGCCGCTGACCATCCTGGCCACCGGCTTCGCGGTCAACACCGCCTGGTACGGGATCGTGTTCGTGATGGGCCTGTACGTCCAGCAGGTCCGGGGCGCGTCCGCGCTGGCCGCTGGCCTGATGTTCGTCCCGATGGCGATCGGCATCATGGTCACCAACATGGTCTCGCCCCGGCTGGCCGCGTCGTGCCGGGCCCGGCGTCCCGCTGGTGGCCGGCCTGCTGGTGACCGTCGCCGGGCTGATCGGGCTGCTGTGGGCCGGATCGGTCGCGCAGATGGCGCTGCTGCTGATCCCGTTCGGCCTTGTCGGCCTGCACGGTCCCGGTGCTGATCACCACCCTGCTCGAGCACGTTCCCGCGGCGCAGGCCGGGCTGGCCGGCGGGGTGCTCAACGCGAGCCGCCAGATCGGGCTCCGCGATGGGCGTGGCGCTGTTCGGCGCGCTGGTGTCCGGGAACTCGTTTCATGCCGGGATGGTGACCAGCCTGCTGATCAGCGCGGTGCTGCTGGCCGCGGCGGCGGTGGCTAACGCCGTGACGTTCAGCCGGGCCCGGATCTTAGCCGCGTATTCCTCGGCCGGGTGCTCGGCGTCATACGGGTGCCGCGGACCCAGCCAGAACCGCAGCCCGTCCTTGAAGTTCCGTGGGATCACGTGCAGATGCAGGTGCGGCACGGACTGGCTCACCACGTTGTTGATCAAGATCATCGACCCGTCGGCGTCCAGGCCGTCCTCGACCGCGCGCTCCAGCCGCTGCGCGGTGCCGAAGAAATCGCCCACCAACTCCCCCGGCAGGTCGCTCAGCAACGTCACGTGCGTCTTGGGGATCAGCAGCGTGTGCCCGCGAAACAGCGGCCGGTGGTCAAGGAACGCGAGCAGATCCTCGCTCTCGAAGACCACCACGGCTTCGGTGTCACCACGGACAATCGCGCAGAAAGCACACGCCGGATCGCTGGCAAAAGACATCACGCCGGAGTCTAGCGGCCGGGAGCCCGGTAAGCACGCAGGAAGACCGCGACCCCGCTGGTGAGGATGTCCTCGGTCTCGGCGTCGCTGAGCGGCACGGTTCCCATGATCGACCGGTTGTTGATCTGGCCGAGCGTCAGCGCCGACAAGTGCCCCGAGGCCTCGACCGGATCGTCGATCGCCAGCCCCCCGGATCCAGCGAGCCGCTTCAGCCCGGCCTCGAGCAGCGGGCTCATGAGCCGCTGCCGCCACACGTCGGTCGACCCCGGGAAGTGCGGCGCCTCGGAGATGATCAGCCGGATCATCCCGGCGCGCTCCGGTGAACGCGACGTCATCGCGGCGATCTCCCTGACGCACGCGAGCAGAGCGCTCTCGGCGTCGTCCCCGGTCATGGTCCGCTCGGTGATTTCCCGCACCTTGTCTTGCAGATCGTCACGGGTGTCGCGGAGCGTGCTGAGGAACAGGTTCTCCTTGTCCCCGTAGTGGCTGTACACGGTCCGCTTGGACACCCCCGCCTCGGCGGCGATCGCGTCGACGCTGGTGCGCTCGTACCCGTCCCGCAAGAACAGCCTCAGGGCGGCGCGTTCGATCGCCTGATGCTTGGTTGCTGAGCTCACCGGCGGCATGCCCATCAGTGTACTACACCGTGCAGTTTACAAAAGTACACTGCACGGTGTAGTTTACTAATCATGACTGCTACGACTACCGACAAACAGGACGAAAAGCTCGATCCAAAGGTCATCAAGCTGGCCGTCGTGCTGCTGACCGGCGCCATCGCGGCACTGCTCGACACCACCGTCGTCAACGTGGCGCTGAAAACGATCGGCGCCGACTTGCACGCCCCGCTGGCCCAGACCCAATGGATCCTCACCGGATACCTGCTCACCTTCGGCATGGTGATCCCGTTCAGCGGCTGGGCACTGGCCAGATTCGGCGGCAAGGTCACCTGGATGGCCTCGCTGAGCCTGTTCCTGGCGGGCTCAATCGCCTCGGGACTCGCGTGGAACATCGAGTCGCTGATCGCCTTCCGCGTGGTGCAAGGGATCGGCGGCGGCATGCTGGTCCCGGTATTCATGACGCTGCTCATCCAGGCGGCCGGCGGCCGGTCCCTCGGGCGGCTGATGGCCACGATCACGCTGCCCGCGGTGGTGGTGCCGATCCTCGGGCCGGTCATCGGCGGGCTGATCGTGTCGAACCTCAGCTGGCGCTGGATCTTCTACGTGAACGTGCCGCTGTGCGCGGCCGCGCTGCTGCTCGCCTGGCGGTTCGTGCCCGGACGAGGACCATCGGCAGGGCCGCGCCCCCGGCTCGACATCGTGGGCATCGCCCTGCTCTCCCCCGCCGTCGCGCTGCTGCTCTACGGGCTCGCGCAAGTGTCAAGCAGCGGCGGTTTCGGGCAACCGAAAGTCCTGGTGCCGCTCGCGGCGGGAGTCGTGCTGCTGGCGGTGTTCCTGTTGCGCGCACTGCGGACGCCCGACGGAGAAGGAGTGATCGACGTACGGCTATTCCGGATGCGCTCGTTCTCCGCCGCCTCGGCGCTGATGTTCGGGTCCGGGCTGTCGATGTATGGTGCGCTGCTGTTGCTGCCGCTGTATTACCAGCAACTCCGCGGCTACAGCCCGCTGGACGCCGGACTGCTGATGGCACCGCAGGGGGTCGGGTCGCTGCTGCCGCGAATGTTCGCGGGCAAGGTGACGGACCGGATGGGCCCGCGCCCCGTCGTTATGGTCGGAATGGCACTCGCCGCGCTGGGGACGGCGCCGTTCATCTTCGCGGGCCCGCATACCAACCTGGTGTGGCTGAGCCTGGTGCTCGTGGTTCGTGGTGCCGGGCTATCGGCGGCGACGATCTCGTTGCAGGCGGGAGCATTCATCGGCCTGCCGCGCGAGAAGGTCCCGGACGCAAGCAGCGCGACCCGGATCATCCTGCAGGTCGGCGGCTCCTTCGGCACCGGCGTGCTCGCGGTGATCCTGGCCTCAACGGGGTCGTTCCACACCACGTTCGCCTGGGCCACAGGATTCACAGCCGCCACAGCGGTCGCAGCTCCGCTGCTCGCGAAGCGGAAATGATCATGGGCAGTGCGGCGCTGCTCGCACTCTTGTGGGGGCAGCGCCGCACAGCCCAGCAACGGGGGTCGCGAGGCCCGGGACCCGGGAGCGCCCAGCAAAAAACCCGGCGGTCAGCCCGCGACGGCAGCGGCCGCGGCTCGGCCGGCCACCCGGCCGGAGAAGATGCAGCCGCCCAGGAAGGTTCCCTCGAGGGACCGGTAGCCGTGCATGCCGCCGCCGCCGAAGCCGGCCGCCTCGCCCACCGCGTACAGCCCGGGCACCACCGAACCTGACGACGACAGCACCCGGGCGGACAGGTCGGTGTGCAGGCCGCCCAGGGATTTACGGGTGAGCACCCGCAGCCGGACCGCGATCAACGGCCCGGCGGACTCATCAAGCAGCCGGTGCGGCGGCGCGACCCGCATCAGCCGCTCGCCGATCGAGCGCCGCGCGCCCCGGATGAACGTGAGCTGGTCATCCATGCTGAACGAGTTGCGCACCGCACTATCCCGGGCCTCCACCTCGGCGGCCACGATGTCATAAGAGAGCGCGGGAGAAGGCACGATCTTGTTCATCCCGTCGACCAGTTCGGGCAGCGAGGTGGCCACCACGAAGTCCTCACCGTGGTCGAGGAACGCCTGCACCGGACCTGGCACCCCGCCGAGCGCGCGCTCCAGCACGCCGCGCCGCGACTTGCCGGTGATATCCGGGTTCTGCTCGGACCCCGACAGCGCGAATTCCTTGGCGATGATCTTCTTGTTCAGGATGAACCACGAGTGGTCATACCCAGTGGTGCGCAAGTACGAGAGGGTGCCGAGCGTGTCGAACCCGGGGAACAGCGGCCCCGGCAGCCGCCGCCCGAGCGCGTCCAGCCACAGCGAGGACGGACCCGGCAGGATCCGGATGCCGTGGCCCGGCCAGATCGGGTCCCAGTTCTTTATCCCCTCCACGTAATGCCACATCCGGTCCCGGTTGATGACCGCGCCCCCGGCCGCCTCACACGTCCCGATCATCCGCCCGTCGACGTGCTCGGGCACCCCGGTCAGCATGTCGTCAGGGGGCGAACCGAGCGACGACGGCCAAGCCGAGCGCACCAGCTCATGGTCCCCGCCGATGCCGCCAGAAGCGACGATCACGACCGGCGCGTGCAGCTCGAACGACCCGACTTCCTCCCGGGACGACGGCACCCCGCGCGCCACCGAAGACGGGGCCAGCACCGCGCCGGACACCCCGTCGACCGCGCCGTCCGTCACGGAAAGCGCGTCCACCCGGTGCCGGAACAGAAACGAAACCCCCGCCGAACGCGCCCGCCGCTCGAAAGGCTCCACCACGCCGGGCCCGGTCCCCCAGCTGATATGGAAACGCGGCACGGTGTTGCCGGGGCCGTCGGCGTGGTAGCCGCCGCGTTCGGCCCACCCGACGACCGGTACGACGCTGTGGCCGAGCGACCGCAGCCAGGCCCGCTTCTCGCCGGCGGCAAACTCGACGTACGCGCGGGCCCACTGCCGCGGCAACTCGTCCTCCGGCCGGTCGAAACCCGCCGTGCCCAGCCAGTCCTGCCAGGCCAGATCCAGCGAGTCATGGATCCGCAGCCGACGCTGTTCCGGTGAGTCCACGAAGAACAGCCCGCCGAACGACCACCAGGCCTGCCCGCCGAGAGACTGCTCGGGCTCGGCGTCGAGCAGCAGTACCCGCCGCCCGGCGCTAGCGGCCTCACCGGCCGCGACCAGCCCGGCCAGCCCGCCGCCCACCACGATGACGTCAGCGTCCATGTTCAGCAGGTTACCCGCCGGTAACGCGTGGCGGCAATGGCGGGCGGGCCTTGGAGTCAGCACCAGGCACCGGGATCACCGGAGGCACGGCGGCCGAGCGCTTCTCCAGCGCCTCAAGCGCCATCCGCACCGCGGTTTCCAGTTGCGTGTCGCTGGACGAGCCCGGGACGTTCAGCACCTCGATATCGGGATCGACACCGTAGTTCTCCACGTCCCAGTCATATTCATCGAACCAGATGGCATAACGCGGTACCGTCACCGCCGTGCCGTCGGCGAGCTTGTGATAACCGTCGATGCCGATCACACCACCCCAGGTGCGCGCGCCCACCACGGGCGCCAGTCCGAGCAGCTTGATCGCGGCGGTCACGATGTCGCCGTCCGAGCCGGCGAACTCGTCGGCCAGCGCCACGACGGGTCCGCGCGGCGCCTCCCTCGGATAGCTGGCCGGGCGCAAATACCGGCCGGTATCCCAGCCGATCACCTTGCGGGCCAGCTTCTCCACGATCAGCTCGGAGGTGTGCCCGCCGCCATTGCCACGCACGTCGACGATCAGCCCCTCGAGGCTCATCTCGGTGGTGAGGTCGCGGTGGAAGTGCGCCCAGCCGTTCCCCATCATGTCGGGCACGTGCAGGTAGCCGAGCCGCCCGTCGCTGAGCGACCTGACCTGCGCGCGGCGCCCCGCCACCCAGTCCTGGTAGCGCAGCCGCCGCTCGTCCTTCAGCGGCACGACAGCCACCCGGCGCTGCTCATCGCCGGACCGCACGGTCAGCTCCACCGGCTTCCCCGCGGTCCCGGCCAGCAGCGGCCACGGACCGCGACCGGAATCGACCGGCCGGCCGTCGACGGCCACGATCTCGGAGCCCGCCGTGACCCCGGCCCCCGGCGCGAGCAGCGGCGACCTGGCCAGCGGGTCGGACGACTCGCCGGGCAGAATCCGGGAGACGATCCACCGTCCGTCATCGGATCGCGTCAGTTCCGCGCCCAGCTGCCCGGAAGACGGGTGGTCATCCCCGCCGCCGGCCGACCGCACGTACGCGTGCGAGGTGCCCAGTTCGCCGGCCACCTCGTTCACCAGGTCCGCGAAATCGTCCGGCCCGCGCACCTTCTCGAGCAGCGGCGAATACGCCGCGAGCACGGCGTCCCAGTCGATACCCGACATATCCGGAGACCAGTACTCGCGCCGGACCATCCGCCCGTACTCGCCGAACGCGTGCTGCCACAACGCCACCGGGTCGGCCAGCATCCGGGCTCGCGCGAGGTCCACCGTGACCGGCTCCCCCTTGGCGCCGTCGGCGGCGGGCAGCACGCGCAGCGCGCCCGAGTCGCGCACCACGAGTCGCTTGCCGTCCCCGCTGACCGCGAACCAGTCCAGTTCGTCGCAGACCACGCTGACCGCGCGTTTGGCCAGGTCGTAACGCTCAAGCCGGGGTCGTGGCCGGTCCTCCTCCGGCGTCGCGGCACCCTCGCCGAGCACTCCGGTCACCGGGGACCTGAGCCACGCCAGCCCGCCGTCCACCGCCCGCAGGCCGAAGTACCTTGCCTCCTCCACCGGCACGCCTACCACCCGGGAGGGCAGGCCTTCCGCGTCGACAGTCACCTCACGCCGTTCTGGCGATGAAGAATCCTCCGATAGCGGACGGCCAGCGACGAGCGGTCCGAAGGGGGACGGAGTCGTCGCGTCGAGCACAGCGAGGTAGGGGCGGATGCCGTTCGGGAAGGAGAGGTCGAAGGTATGCGCGTCGTACACCGGGTCGAACGTGCGGTGGGACAGGAACGCCAGGTACTTGCCGTCGAGGGTGAACACGGGCTCGGTGTCGATGAACCGGCCGTCGGTCACGTCGAGCACCGATGGTTCGGCCCGGCGGACGATCCGGATCTTGCGCAGGTTGCGCAGCACCGGCTGCGACCAGGCCAGCCACTCCGAGTCCGCCGACCACGCCAGCCCCTCGGACTCGCCGTTGTCGCCCGCGGCCACTTCGGTGACCGTTCCGGACGCGACGTCCACCAGGCGCACCTTCCCGTCCCTGGCGGCGGTGGCGACCGTAGCCCCGTCCGGGGAAACAGCCAGGCTGGTCACGTCACCGACTTCTCCCGCGGCCATAACGTCGATCGATGAGTCCCCGTCGGCAGCTGTATCTCCCCGACCAACCAGCCCCGACCGACCGCCCGTGTACTCGATCGCGTCCGCGCCCCCAGAGTCACTGACCCAGAAGACCCGGTCTCCGCCGACCCTGGGCAGCCGGGCACGCTGGGTGACGGTGAGCGCGCGGGCCGGGCCGTCGGAGTGGGTCAGCCAGTGGATGGTGCCGCGGACCTCGATGGCGCTGGCCTGGCCGGTCTGGTCGACGGCCAGGCCGCCGAGGTCGTCGGCGGCGGTGATCAGCCTCGGCTCGCGGCCTCTGGCGGGCGAGTCGAGCGTGATGTCCAGCTTGCGGGGTTCATCGTTTTCGAGGAGCCAGATGTCCCCGGCGAGGTGGTAGACGATTCGGGTGCCGTCGGTCGCCGGGTTGCGGACGTAGAAGCCGTCATGGTCGGTGTGCCGCCGCAAATCCTCCCCGCCCGCCTCCCCTCCCCCCTGCACTGTGACGCTGTAGATGTTGCCGGTGCCCTCGTGGTCGGAGAGGAAGAACAGCCGCTCCCCGATGAGCATCGGGCCAGCGAACTGGCCTTCCAGGTCCGCGAGCACCCGGCTGAACGTGGAGCCATCGCGCGACACCCACAGGCGGCCGCTAGTGCCGCCGCGGTAACGCTTCCAGTGGGCCGGGTCCCGGCCGAGCCGGGCGGTGAGCAGCGCGGTGGTCGCGGGGCCGGTCGCCAGGTCATTGACCTGGCCGTAGCCGAGTTGGGTGGCCGGGCCGCCGTCGGCGGGCACCGTCCAGGCGACGCTCCCGAACCGCTGCGGCTGGTACGCGGCACTGGTCGCGAGGATCTCGCCGCCGGGGGTCCAGCCAGTCACCCGGGTGTTCGCCTCGCCCCAGTAGGTGAGCCGGGACGCGATGTCCCCGTTGAGATCGCTGACGTAGATCTCGGGCGCGCCGTCGCGGGTACTCACCCAGGCGATCCGGTGGCCACCGGGTTCCAGCCGCGGGTGGCTCACCGGCGTCTGGTCCGCGGTTAGCCGTCGCGCCCGGCCGCCGTCGGCCGGTGCGAGCCAGATGTCGTCGTCAGCGACGAATGCGATGCGGTTGCCATCAATATGCGGATACCGGAAGTACACCCGCTTATGCTCTCACAACCATCCGTGTTGCTCCGCGATGCGTAGCGCCTCGGCCCGGTTACGCGCGCTGGTCTTCTGGATGCAGGACGAGAGGTAGTTGCGGACCGTTCCCTCGGACAGGTAGAGCGAGCTGGCGATCTCGGCGATGGTCGAGCCGTTCTTCGACGCGTTGAGTACGTCACGCTCGCGCTGGGTCAGCGGACTGTCCCCCTCGGCGAGCGCGGCGGCGGCGAGATCCGGGTCGATCACCTTCTGTCCCGCGAGCACCTTGCGGATGGTGGCGGCCAGCTTGTCAGCCGGGGAATCCTTGACCAGGAACCCGGACACACCCGACTCCATCGCGCGCCGCAGGAACCCCGGGCGCCCGAACGTGGTGAGGATGATCACCTTGGTGCCCGTGCCCTTGAGGTCGGCGGCGGCCTCCAGGCCGTCCTTGCCCGGCATCTCGATGTCGAGCAGGGCGATGTCAGGCTTGGTCTCGCGAGCGGCGGCCAGCACCTCGTCGCCGCTGCCCACCTGGGCAACGACCTCGATGTCCTCCTCGAACGACAGCAAGGCGGCGAGGGCCTCGCGGATCATCGCCTGGTCCTCGGCCAGCAGTACCCGGATCACTGGCTAACGGTAACGCGCCGGGCGGGGACCGTGGCGGAGAGGGTGAAACCGGGGGCACGCGTCATCCGTAGGCGCCCGCCGGCGGCGTCCAGCCGCTCGGACATGCCGCGCAGCCCGTTGCCGCTACCCAGCTTGGAGCCCCCTCGGCCGTCGTCGCTGACCGTGAGGGTCAGTTCCTTCTGGGCATGGATCAGCTCTATCGAGCAGCTGCTCGCGCCTGAGTGGCGGATCACGTTGGTGACGGCTTCCCGCAGGCACCAGGCGAGCGCCGCCTCGGCATCGGCGTCGAAGGTGCCGGAGAGCGTGATGAGCGCGGGGTCGTCCCGGGTCTCGATGCCCGCGGCGGTCAGCGCGGTGCGGGCCGTGATGAGTTCCACCGCGAGGGTCGGGCGGCGGTAGCCGCTGACGGCCTCCCTGATGTCATGCAGGGTTTGCCGGGAGATGGCGGCGACTTCTTCGAGCTGCTCCCTTGTCTTGCTGTTATCACCATTGTCGAGCAGCTTGACCGCCAGCTCGGACTTGAGCGTGATCATGGACAGCGACTGCCCGGTCAGGTCGTGCATGTCCCTGGCCAGCCGGAGCCGCTCCTCGTTGGCCGCGAGCCTGGCCACCTCCTCGCGAGCCTGGATGAGCTCGTGCGTCAGCGCGACCCGCACCCGCATCCCGCTGGTGGCCAGGCCGATGGCGATCACCGGCAGCAGCGTGACCAGGTAGTCGGTCGCGGAATCATGGCCGATCCAGCTGAACACGACGACACCCGCACCGGAGGCCAAGACCGAGCGGATCGCGGTGCGACGGTCGGTGGCGGTCAGTCCGCCGGCCGCAGCGACGTAGATCCACAGCACATTCCAGCCGTTGCCGCCGTAGACCACGCAGGCGACCGCCGCCATGGCGTAGAGCACCGGCAGCGACCACCGGGCCTGCCGGGGGCGAGTGGCCCAGGCGCTCATCATCAGGATGTAGATCGCCGAAAAGACGACCACCAAGGCGAGCGCGCCGCTTATCTCGAGCGCCCCCCGGTGGGCGCGGAACATGTGGGAGATGGGGCTGATCAAGTACAGCAACCAGATCGCGGAGAAGAGCAGCCGCCAGCGCATGCCCTGGTCGTTGGCCGACTGCAGACGGCCGGTCAGACCCGCGTAGGTCAGACCGGTCCCGTCTGCGGTGTCAGCCGCCCTCTGGCTGGTCATGTACCCGCCCACCTCCCCAACCCGCTACAACGCTACGTCAGATCGACTCGGCCGTCGCCCGCACCGAGACGGTGGCCAGGGCCGCGAAGATCACCAGCCAGACCAGGATCCCGGCCACGTAGCCCCAGACCACGGTGCCGTGCGCCATGACGTCGGTGGCGATCCGCACCACCCCGTAGGTAGGAGTGAACTTGCCGATGTTCTGCAGCGCGCCGCCCAGCGGGAACCAGACGCCGCCGAGGATGGTGAACAGCATGAACACCATCATCACGGTGGGCTGCGCGGAGTTCGGGTCGACCCGGTACCCGATCGCCACCGCGAGCGCGGCGAAGATCAGCGTGCCGAACCAGATAGCCACCGCGATCACGACCCACTCCCAGATCGGAAGCTGGACGTCGCCGTAGAACCGGCCGAGCAGCATGACGAGCGTGATCGACGGCACCGAGATCGCCATCGAGGCGAGAATCTTCGCGACCACGTAACCGTAAGCGGGCAGCGCGCTGAGCCGGAGTTGCCGGATCCAGCCGTCCTTGCGCTCCTGGGAGATGCGGATCGCGTTGCTGTTGAGCGCGCTGCTGATCGCGCCGAACGTGGCCATGGAGACCATGTACTCGGCACGGAACGAGATGCCGTATGCCGTCGCGGAGGCCCCTGCTTGCTTCGCGAAGAACAGGTACAGCACCACCGGCAGCCCGATCGTGAAGATCAGGTATCTCTTGTTCCTGCGGATCCGCGCGATCTCCGCGCGGGTTAGGGAAAGCGTGGCGTTCATGGTCAGATCCGCTCCTGGGCCGCGTTGTTCGCGCTCATTGCGTCTTTGGTGTCTTCGGCGTTGTCCTCGGCGGTGATCGCCAGGAAGGCCTGCTCCAGGCCCAGGCTGCCGACCTCGAGCTCATGCGGCCGGAACCCGGCGTCGATCAGCGCGTACAGCGTGGCGTCCGAATCGGTGGTCTGCAGCTGAACCAGGTCGCCGCGGACCTCCAGGCTCACCAGTCCGGGCAGTTGCAGCAGCCATGGCTCGTTTATCTCAGCTAGCCGGAACGACATGCGCTTGGCTCCAGCGCGGGCCTTGATCTCACTCGGCGTGCCGTCGGCGAGCAGCCGGCCCTTGTTGATGACCAGGATCCGGTCCGCCGCCTGGTCGGCTTCCTCCAGGTAGTGCGTGGCGAACAGCAGCGTCTTGCCCTCGGCGACCTCTGCCTTCATGTTCGACCAGAACAGCTGCCTGGTCTCCACGTCCATCGCGGTGGTGGGCTCGTCGAGCACGATCAGCTCGACGTCACCGACGATCGCGAGCGCGAACCTGACCCGCTGGGTCTGGCCGCCGGACAGCTTGTCAACCCGCTGGTCGGCGATGCTGGCGATGCCGGCTCGCTTGAGGGTGGTGTCGACTGGTTCTGGCTTCGGGTGGAAGCCGGCCACCAGGGTGACTAGCTCTTTGACCGTAACCTCGGGCATCAGGCCGCCCGACTGCAGCATCGCGCCGACCCGGCCCCGCTTGATCGCGTGATAGGCGTCTTCCCCGAACATCCTGATTTTCCCGGATGTGGGCGTCCGCAGCGCGAGCAGCATGTCGAGGCTGGTGGATTTACCAGCGCCGTTTGGCCCGAGGAGGGCGACGGTTTCACCTGGGTATAGGTCAAGGCTCAGGCCGTCAACCGCTTTGAGCTGGCCGTAGCGCTTGCTCACGTTCTGGAACGTGACCACGGGTTGGTGGTCCATAGTGTGCCCCCTGTTGTTGTCTGGCATGTCCCCATTGCACCGGACGGCGCACCCCGCCGAGTAGTGTCGCCGCTCAATGATCAGCCATGACACGTGTCATGGTTCCCGCCCGCCGCGCGACCCCGCCGCGCGACCCCGCCGCGCAGCGCCAGCTGCCGCCCCGGCCCCCGCCGCGCAGCGCCAGCGATGGCCCACCGCTGGCGCTGGAGCGCCTGCGATGGGCCATCGCTGGGGTCGCGGGAAGAGGGCCGGGGGGGATTAATACCGATATAGCGGACAGCTGGCGAGGGGGTTAGCGGCCTGCGGCGTAGCCTTGCATGCCGCGCGGGTTGGCCGCGGCGTAGAGTACGCCGCCGCGGCGGGCGACGGCGCTGATCCGGCCGAGCGACCACGGCGGCTGCACGGTGACCTCGTGACCGCGGGCGCGCAGCGCGGCCACCACGTCGTGGCCGGTCCGCTCCTCGATGTCCAGCGCGCGCGGATAGGACTCGCGCGGATAGAACGAGGACGGCATATGCCGTGAATGGAACGACGGGTAGTCGATGGCTTCCTGCAGGTTCATCCCGAAATGCAGGTGGTTGAGGAAGAACGCTAGCGTCCACTGGTCCTGCTGGTCGCCACCCGGCGTACCGAACGCCACGTACGGCTCGCCGTCACGCAGGGCCAGCGTCGGCGTCAGCGTGGTGCGCGGCCGACGGCCGGGCCCCAGCGTCGAGGCGAGCCCCGGAGTCAGGGTGAACATCTGCGCCCGGGTCCCCAGGCAGAAGCCAAGCGACGGGATCACCGGTGAGGAGTGCAGCCAGCCGCCGCTGGGCGTCGCGGTAACCACGTTGCCCCATTTGTCGGCCACGTCGAGGTGGCACGTATCGCCCGCGCGGGCCTGGCCGAGCCGCTGCGTCGGCTCCCCGGTCGCCGGATCGAGCGATGGCGCCCTTCCGTCGAGTGGCGCCGCTCCGGACGGGCCCTCGACCGCGAACTCGCCCGTCGCGTATCCGGGCAACCGCGGCTCGCGCCCGTCGGGGCGGCCGGGAATCAGGTCGCCAGAGGCGGTCTCGCCGATCAGCTTGCGTCGTTCCGCGTTGTAGTCGTCGGACAGCAGCGCGGCCATCGGCACGTCGGTGAAGTCGGGATCCCCGTACCAGGCCTCCCGGTCGGCGAACGCGAGCTTGGATGCCTCGACCACGAGGTGAATGAACTCCGTGCTACCGGGTTCCATCGCGTCCAGGTCGAACCCGGATAGCAGCGCGAGCTGCTGCAGGAACACGGGCCCCTGGCCCCACGGACCCGTCTTGCACACGGTCAGTCCGCCATAGTCGTACGTCAGCGGCGATTCGAGCCGCGGGTGCCACGCCGCCATGTCATCAGATGTCAGGAAACCGCGGTGCGGGTCGCCGGTCACGTCCATCACCGAGGTCCCCGCGAAATCACCGATCGCCTCGGCCACAAAGCCCTCGTACCAGGCCCGCCGGGCAACGTCGATCTGCTCGTCGCGGTCGGCCGACGCCGCCTCGGCCTCGGCGAGCACCCGCGCATAGGTCCGTGCCAGCCCCGGATTGGCGAACAGCGACCCCGGCGCCGGGACCGACCCGCCGGGCAGGTATACCTCGGCCGACGAGTGCCAGTGCGACTGGAACAGGTCGGCCACGCTGGCGATACCCCAGGAGATCGCGGGGACCAGCGGGTATCCGGCCCCGGCGTACTCGATGGCGTACGCAAGGACGTCACGCAGCGGCAGCCGCCCGTATTCGCGAAGCAGCAGCATCCAGGCGCCGAACGCACCCGGCACGCAGGCCGCGAGCAGTCCGCTGCCCGGCACCAGGTCCAGCCCGAGATCAGCGAAAGCGGCCAGCGACGCCCCAGCAGGGGCCACGCCCTGCCCGCATAGCACGAACGTCTCGCCGCGACTGGCGTCATAGCCGATGACCGGGACCTCCCCACCGGGGCCGTTCAGGTGCGGTTCGACGACCTGCAGAGTGAGCCCGGTGGCGACCGCCGCGTCGAACGCGTTGCCGCCCTTTTCCAGGACCGCCATGCCAGCCGCCGAGGCAAGCCAGTGTGTGGACGCCACCATGCCGAAGGTTCCGGCAAGCTCCGGCCGGGTCGTGAAGGTCATACCCACCATCATGGGTAAGCGCGCGCCTGACGCAACAACCACCCCACGTCAATTACTCTTCGTAGCGATACGGCTACCCATGGGAGGGGTCATCAATGAGAGGCGCGCTACTGATGGCCGCGGCTGGCGGAGCGTTGCTGCTCGCCGGGTGCGGTTCCTCTGGCACGCACCAGGCCAGCGGACAGGCCATACGCACCCCGGCGACGTCGGCGAGCGGTGGCGGAACCGGCGCGGGCACGGGGACATCGGCGAGTGCGTCGGCGCACCCGTCCGCGACGAACGGCCAGGCAGCCAGCCCGTCCGGGACGGCGGCCATGTGCCTGGCGAGCGCACTGACCCTGACCCTCAACGACAGCCAGGGCGGCGGTGCGGCCGGCAGCACCTACCTTCCGCTGGACTTCACCAACTCCTCGGGTTCGTCGTGTGAGTTGTACGGGTTCCCTGGTGTCTCGTTCGTGACCAGCGCCGGGGCGCAGATCGGCGCGCCCGCCAGCCGGGCCACCGAGTACAGCAAGGTCAAGGTCACCCTCGCCCCCGGCGAGTCCGCGCACGTGTGGCTGCAAGTCGCCGACGCGCAGAACTACCCCGACTCCACCTGCCAGCCGACGACCGCCAGCGCGCTGCGTGTCTACCCGCCGGACAACACGGCCGCGCGGTACGTGCACCGCTCGTTCGCCGCCTGCCGGTCGATTTCCGCCCCGATTCTCACCGTCACCCCGTTGCGGGCGGGCCGGGGTACCCAGGGCGCAGTCCCATAGGAAACCGGTAACGTCTGACAACATGAGTGACTTGAACGAGCGGATTCGCGCCGTTTGTGACCTGAACGTCGCGGAAATGCGTGAGTACAGCGGGCGGCACGAGTACGACGGGATTCCGCAGGACCTGTCCACCGCCGGGGTGCGTGCGGGGCTCGCCGCGCTAACCGTGGCCCAAGATGCCGGAACGCCGCTGCCCGATCCGCACGACGAGGCGCAGCTTCGGACGTTCGAGGACGCGCAACTGGTCGTCTTTGGTGAACTGGAGTTCCACCGGCGCAACCCGGTGCTGCACCTGTCCGACATGGACCTGTCCTGCTACGACAAGGACTACGCTCCCGCCGCCGAGCGCGCTGCGGCCAAGAGCAGGCACCTAGCCGCCTGGCCCCGGCTGGCCGACGCGGCGATCGAGGCGCTGGACCAGGTTCCGGCGCCGGTGGCGCAGTCACTGGTCAACGGCATCCGCGGGCTCGCCGCGGGGATCCCCGCCGACGCGGATTCGGCGGCACGCGACGCGGCCCTCGCCGGCCATGCCAGGCTCGTCGCGCACATCGAGCGCGCCGCGGCCGAGGGTGACCCTGATCCCGCGCTCGGCGGGTCGGCGCTCGCCCGGCTGATGTCCGCGATCGAGGGGACGCAGGTAGACCTCGGTGTCCTGGCCGGTCAAGCGGACGCGGAACGTAACCGGCTGCTCGGCCTGCTCACCGAGTCCTGCGCGAAGATCGACCCGTCGCGTCCGGCTCTGGAGGTAGCCCGCGAGCTGGTACGAGACCATCCGGACAACGCGGGCGTGCTCGAGGCGGCACGGTACTGGACCGAGCGGGTGATCGAGTTCACTCGCGAGAAGGACCTGGTCCCCTATCACGACGGCGTGTGCCTGGTCGGGCCCGCACCCGAGTCGCGGCGCTGGGCGGCGGCGATGATCTCGCCGGTGGCACCCGGCGAGCCCGACGGGCCATCGTGGTACCACATCACCCCGGCCGATGATTCCTGGCCGGAGCAGGAGCAGCAAGAGTGGCTGGAGATGTTCAGCGCCACCACGCTGCCCGGCATCACCGTGCACGAGGTCGCACCCGGACACTTCTCGCACGGGCTGGCGATCCGCAAGGCGCCGACCGACGTCCGCCGGATCCTGCCGTCGCCCGCCTTTATCGAGGGCTGGGCGCACTACGCCGAGGAACTGGCCGTAGAGGAGGGCTTCGAATCGGCTGACCCGAGGTTCGAGATCGGGATCTGGCTGGAGGCACTGGTCCGGGTGACCCGGCTGGCCTGCGCGATCGGCGTGCACTCCGCGGGGATGAGCGTCGAGGACGCCGCCCGGCGGTTCGCGGCCGACACCTACCTGTCGGGTCCCGCCGCACTGTCGGAGGCCAGGCGCGCGACGTTCGACCCCGACTACGGTCGCTACACGTGGGGCAAGCTCGAGATCATGCGGCTGCGCGAGCAGGCCCGCAAGGAGTGGGGCACCGGCTTCTCGCTGCGCCGGTTCCACGCGGCGCTCTTCGAGCTCGGCTCTCCAGTGCTGGGTCTCCTCGGGACGGCGATCGACCGGGGGTAGCCTGTTTGCCATGCGTTGGGTCAAGATAGCGGCGGGCTGCGCGCTCGCGGTGCTGGCGATAACTGGTTGTTCCGCGGCGAGTGCGAGCTCGGCTGGCCCGTCCATCGCCATCCCCAGCGCGTACATCAACCTGCCATCGGGCGGCACGACGTACGGGTACCTCGACATCAGGGACAACGGCGCCGCCGATGAGCTGGTGTCGGTGACCACCAGCGTGGGCGGCAAGGTCACCTTCATCGCCCCGGAGCACACAGATGTCCAGCCGGTCGTCATGCACAGGGTCAGCGAGATCCCGATCGCCGCTGACGCGATGACCCAGCTGGTGCCAAACAACTACCACCTGCTGATCACGCATCCCGGCCCCATGACCGCGGGAAAAGACATCACGCTGACGCTAACGTTCGCCCGCGGCGGCAAGGTAACGATCCTCGCGCTGGTCACCAACCCGGAAACCGGCGGCAGCAGCTACTTCCTCAACTAGCCCGGCTTCCTAACTAGCACGGCCTTCGATGGCCCATCGCTGGCGTAATAGCCCCAGCGGTGGGTCATCGCTGGCCCCAGATTGAACACGGAGCGTTAGACTCTGTGTGTGGATCGTGAAGTCGTGGTGCAGAGCCGGGGTCAGCTGTGGTTCCTGTTGGCGGAGGCGGCGCAGCTTGAGCACATGATCATGTGCCAGTACCTGTTCGCCGGATTCTCGCTCCGGGACGCCGGGGAGTTCACCGGCGACCAGGCCGACGCCGTCAAGCGGTGGCGGGCCGAATTGGCGGACATCGCCGTCCAGGAGATGCTGCACCTGTCGCTGGTGGCGAACCTGATGTCGGCCACCGGCGCGGCGCCCACCTTCACTCGGCCGAACTTCCCGCACACCTCGGGGTACTTCCCCGGCTGCTTCCAGTTCCGGCTGCTGCCGTTCGGGGAGCAGGCGGTCACCCACTTCCTGTACCAAGAACGGCCTGAGGGCCTTGACCTGGCGGACGCGGATGTCTGTGCCCATCCGGCTGTCCCGGTGCCCGAGCCGGTCAGCGAGATCGAGGAGTTCCCGCGGCCACAGGAGTTCAACACCATCGGGCAGCTGTACCGAGGGATCGAGCTGGGCCTCGACCGGCTAACCGGTGTGCTCGGCGAGTCCGAGCTGTTCTGCGGCTCGCCACGCGCACAGGTCACCCCCGAGCTGCTGAACTGGCCGCAGGTTGTCCCGGTCACCGGTCTCGCGTCGGCGCGGCAGGCGGTCGACGAGATCATCGAGCAGGGCGAGGGCGCGCGCGGCGACTGGGGCGACGCGCACTATGGACGGTTCCTGCGGATGCACGACGAGCTCATCGCGCTGAGCACCGCGGATCCGGCATTCCAGCCGTCCAGGCCAGTGCTCGCGGTATACGAGCGGCAGCCCTACGACGTGCGGCAACCGCAGCCGATCGTTACCGACCCGCGCGCCCGGGAGACGGCCGAGCTGTGCAACCTCGGGTATGCCGCGCTCGAGCACCTGCTGACCAGGTTCTTCACCCATACCGACGAGACCGACGAACAGCTCGTCGTGCTGGCGAGCACCGCCTTCGCCCTGATGAGCGACGTCATCGATCCGATCGGCCGCACGCTCACCACGATCCCCGCCGGGCCCGGCTACCCAGGCCAGACCGCTGGACCAGCGTTCGAGATGTACTACCCGATGCGGCCAGGCTCGCCATGGCGGCACGCCGCCTGGACCGTGCTGCATGAGCGGATCGCGCACCTGCGGGACCGGTGCCAGCAGAACCGTCCGGGCCTGGACGCTATCGCCGCCGCCGGGGAACGGCTAACCGAAATGACCAGTAAGCTCGCGGCGCACAGCTGATAGATCGCATCCCGGGTAACGTCGTCCTTCGGGGTATAGACACCCACCCGCAGGTCGCCGTGGCCGGCCGCGACGAGTTCGGTCCAGCCGAACGTCAGCTCCCCCACCTTCGGGTGCACGAAGATCCGGGTACGCGGCTCAGGCTCGGCCACCTCGTGCCGCTCCCATAGCTCGGTGAACTCGGGGGACATCCGGATGAGCCGGGCGATGTCCTCCTCCCATGACGGGTCGCCGACGTGCGCACCGTAGGCCGACCGCAACCGGGCGACCAGGTGGCCGATCTCGGTGTCGTAGTTCAGGAACTTGCTCCGGACCGTCGGCTCGGTGATCGCGCACCACAGCAAGTTACGGTGGATGCACGGCATCTCGTGCCAGTCGCGGAACACCTCGCGGTGCCCGGCATTGGACTCGTAGATGTCCAGCCTGCCGTTCATCACCACGGCGGGGTTCGGGCTCAGCGACCTGATCAGCTGCCGCAACTCCTCGGGAACGGCCTCGGCGGACACCCCGGAGCGCGACGGGGTCGCCTCGGCCAGCCGGTACAGGTGCCAGCGCTCGGCGGCATCTAGCCGCAGCGTCCTGGCCACCGCGTCAAGCACTTGAGTGCTCGCGTTGATCCTGCGCCCCTGCTCCAGCCAGGTGTACCAGGTGACCCCGACCCCAGCGAGCAGCGCGACCTCCTCGCGTCGCAGCCCAGGCGTGCGCCGCCGGGACCCCGCGGGCATGCCAAAATCTTCGGGCGACAGCTTCGCCCGCCGCGACTTGAGGAACTTGCCCAGTTCCTCCCGGCGTCGCTCGGTGGCTAGTGGTGCTCGCGTGGCTGGTGCCTCGTAGGTGACCAAGGGACTTCCCCTCGTGGTGTCGACAGGATCTAACTTAATGGGCTCCACTGACATTCCGGGGTCTGGGGGTCGCTCCCCAGGAAAACAGAGCGGGGGTCTGGGGGTCGCTCCCCAGGAAAACAGAGCGGGGGTCTGGGGGTCGCTCCCCAGGAAAACAGAGCGGGGGTCTGGGGGTCGCTCCCCAGGAAAACAGAGCGGGGGTCTGGGGGTCGCTCCCCAGGAAAACAGAGCGGGGGTCTGGGGGTCGCTCCCCAGGAAAACAGAGCGGAGCCAGGTAGCCGGGATACCAGCATCGGCACGCTCTCACTTGTTCTCGGCACCTGCGCACAGCATGGATCCATGTCTACGACAACGGAGACCGCGGGGACAGGTGTCCAGGCAGCGGTCCGCCGACCCTGGCTGATGCTGGTGGTGCTGCTGCTCGGCCAGTTCATGGCGCTGCTCGATGTGACGATCGTGAACGTGGCGATGCCCACGATCAGCCGGTCCCTGCACGCGACCGGCACCGAGTTGCAGCTCGTCGTGGCCGGTTACACGGTGAGCTACGCGATGCTGCTGATCACCGGGGCGCGGCTTGGCGACATCTACGGCCGGCGCCGGGTGTTCCTCACCGGGGTGGCGACGTTCACGGTCGCCTCCCTGACCTGCGGGCTCGCGCCCGACATCGGGGTGCTCATCACCGCCAGGTTCGTGCAGGGCGCGGGTGCGGCCGCGATGATGCCGCAGATCATGAGCGTGATCCAGCTGCGCTTCAGCGGTGCGTCCCGCGCGAAGGCGCTGTCCGCCTACACGGCCGTGCTGTCGTCCGGTTTCGTGGCTGGTCAGGTGATCGGCGGCGCGCTGGTCACCGCCAACCTGTTCGGTGCGTCCTGGCGGCCGGTGTTCCTGGTCAACGTGCCGATCGGCGCCGCCGTGCTCGCGCTCGTCCCGCGCCTGGTGCCCGCGGATGACGTGCCCGCTGGCGCCGGCCGCGCAGCACGACGCCTGGATATCTTGGGACTGGCTATCGCCGTTATGGCCGTATTTCTTATTGTTCTTCCGCTTATGCTGGGCCACTCAGAAGGCTGGCCGGGCTGGGTGTTCGCTTGCGTGGGCGGCGGCTTGATGCTGGCCGTGGTGTTCCTTTACGTGGAACGGCGGGTGCCCGATCCGCTGCTCAACCTCGCCGTGCTGCGTTCGCCGGGCCTGGGCGCCGGGCTGGCCACCACCGCCGTGCTGATGGGGGCGTACGGCGGGTTCCTGTTCAGCTTCGCACTGCACCTGCAGGGCGGGCTCGGCGACAGTGCGCTGCGCGCCGGGCTGACGTTCGCGCCGTGTGCGGCGGCGTTCGGGCTGTGCGGCTACTTCTGGCGGCGGCTGCCAGCCCGGTCGCATCACCTGCTCACGCCGTTTGGCTGCCTGGTCGCCGCCGGGGGCTACGCGGTCCTGGCCTTCGTGCTGCGTGACGGGTCCTCCGGCGGGATCACGCTGCAGGTCGTGCTGATCGTGACCGGTGCGATGCTGGCCCTTGGGTTCAGCCCGCTGGTGACGCACTCGCTGGTCCAGGTGCCTCCCGAGCGGGCCGCGGACGCGAGTGGCCTGGTCACCACGACGATCCAGCTGAGCCAGGCGGTGGGGGTCGCGACGTTCGGATCCCTGTTCCTGACCCTGGACTCGCGCGGCCTGACCCCGGCGGTCTCCGGCCACGCCGTCGCGGTGACGCTGCTGTGGGCGGGCGTGGTCATGCTGGTGGCCGTCATCAGCGGCGTCAGGCTGGCCCGCACAGTGGCGGCCACTCACTAACCCGTCCACTCCTCCGGGCGGCGGAGCACTACTCCGTCGCTCGCCGGGATAACCTCAGGCAACTGCGACTGCCGGATCTTGTTGAGCCCGAGGATCTTGCATCCATCGACGATTCGTTGCAGGTCAGAGGAGTGCCGTCCCGGCGGAAATACCCCAACAATCCTTTTCCTGGGTCGAAGGCGTCGCGCCGCAGCTACCGCCGGACACAAGTCGCTGTCCGCAGAAAGCAGGAGAGCGATGTCGTACCGATCTGTGACCGCATCTTCAATCAACGCAGTCGCGATGCTCACGTCAGTCTGCTTTTCCTCGTAATCGGTCCATCCCGTCCCACATTGACGGCAAACGCGAACCTTGTCCTGGAAACGGCCTTCGATGATCGTGACTAGAGGGCAATAGCTCTGCAGAGCGTCGAGATATGCAGCCTGGAGACGCATGGCGACCTGATCGTCGCGGAACCGGGCCGTAAAGTATGCGACGTGAGTAAGCGTCTGCCCCGAACGCAACAGGTCCGCTACGAGGGCCTGCACATCAAGCCACAGGTGCTTCCGGCCGCACTTAGACCTTACTCCGTAGTACAAGTTGAAGCTGTCGATGTAGGCGCCGACCCTCTCCACCGATCCCCTCCTTGCATCCACCACCACACTGGTGGTACATTTCATTGACCCCGCCAGGGTGAGTAACCCTGGCCCGACGGCCCCGGAGACTCGGGGCCGTCTATTTTTATGTGGACTCCCAGCTTGAGGAAGCCTTACTGCGGCTCCCGGAAATTACGGTATGCGATTCCAGAGGATGGGATGCACAATTCAATCAATTGCATCCAGTTTCCATTGGCAACGTATTGCCATTTGCGTCAATAATCGCCATGAAATACAGTCACAAATACCCCGCCAGCGTGAGTAACCCTGGCCCGACGGCCCCGGATTTCCGGAGCCGTCTCTTTAGCTGCCGGACAGGCCCGCGAGCAGGATCTAGAGCAGACTCGCCAGCTCGACCTGCTGCGAATCGGTCAACGCGTCCGGGGCCACGAAGGCCGCCGTCGAAACCTGGACGGCGAGCGTCGCTACCGCGCTCGGGCCGCGCGGCATCACCGCCAACGTCGTGTCGCCGGGACGGTCGAGTTCCTCGCCTCACCGCTGGCCGGTCACCTCACTGGCCAGGTCATCCACGTGAACGGCGGGGCCTACCTCGGACGCTGACCGGGCGGCGGGCCGGGCCAGCAGGGTGAGGGCGGCGGGGAGCAGGACGCCGCGGACCACGGTGGCGTCGATGAGAATGGCCACCGCCGTTCCGAGGCCGAGGATCTTCAGGTCGACCAGGGACAGCGTGGCGAACACCGAGAACACCGCGACCATGATCAGCGCCGCGCTGGTCACGACGCCGGCGCTGGAGGCGATGCCCTCGGTGATCGATCCGCGTTCACGGATCCTGGACAGGATGAACACGTGATAGTCCATGCTGATCCCGAACAGGAACACGAACATGAACAGCGGCACCCAGGAGACAATCCCGCCGAACGCCGTGTAATCCAGCGGCCCCTGCAGCCGCCCATCCTGGAAGATCAGCGTGATCACGCCGTATGCGGCGCCTACCGACAGCAGGTTCAGCGCGATCGAGATCAGCGCGATCCGCACCGACCTGAAGGCCAGCATCAGCACCACGAACGCGAGAACGGCCACCACGGCGAGCACCAGCGGCGTCCGGTCGTGCAACTGGTGCGTGAAGTCGTAGATCTCCGCGGTGTCGCCGGTCACCGCCCACGTCACGTCGGGCACCCGCCCGATCGTTTCCGGCAGCGTGGTATCGCGCAGCGTCGTCAGCGCCTGGTACGAAGCCGTGTCCTCCCCGCTGCCGGGCAGCGGCACGAACACCACCAGCCCCGCCCCTGCCCGCACCACGGCCGTCCCCGGCGCACGCCCCCGCAGCGCGTCGAGTTCGGCGTGCAGGTGCGTGACCCCGGTACCGCTGATCACCACTTCCGCTGGTGACGCAGGTGTGCCAAACGACGCTTCGATGGTCTCCATGGTCCGCACCACCGGCAGGCTGGCGGGCGCGTCGATGGCGGGCTGCGCGAACCGCATACCCAGCGCCGGGCTGGCCAGGGCGAGCAACGCGATCGCGGCGGCCCCGCCGAGCAGCAACGGGCGCCGCACCACCTGCCTGACCACGACGGCCCACAGTTTGGAGGGCTTAGCGGCGGCGCGCCGACGGCCGAGGAACGGTATCTTGCCCCGGTCGGCACGTGGGCCTAGCCAGGACAGCACCGCGGGCAGCACGGTCAGCGAGCCGAGTACCGCGATGCCGACGACCGCGATGGAGCCTAGCGATATCCCGGTGAATTCGTCGATCCCGGTGAGCAGCAGCCCGGAGAGCGCGATCATCACGGTGATGCCGGAAATGAGGATCGCGCGGCCGGAGGTGCGCGCGGCCGTGCTCAGCGCCTGGTCGTAGCTGGCCCCTCGGGCCCGTTCCTCCCGCTCGCGTCGCAGATAGAACAGGGAGTAGTCGACCCCGACGGCCATCCCGATGACCAGCACCACCTCCGATGCGTTCTGGCCGACCGGTACCCAGCGCCCCAGCACGGACAGCAGCGAGATCGCGGCCGCCACCGCCGAGATCGCCAGCAGCAGCGGGATCCCGGCGGCCACCAGCGCGCCGAACACCAGGAGCAGCAGCACTATGGTGATCGGCACCGTGGTCGTCTCGGCCCGACGGAAGTCCTGCCCGAGGCTGGTAGTCAGCGCCTTGGTGATCGACGCGTCACCGGTCTCCGCGATGGTCAGGCCTGGGTATCGGGCCTGCACCGCGGCGACAGCCGCCTGGTCCTGGGTAACGGCCGTGTTCTGCTGGCTGCCGTCGATGCTGAACTCGACGAGCAGGCCGCGGCCGTCCTTGGACGCGACCGGTGGCTTGATGCCGGTCGCGTCCGCGGGCCGGCTGGCCAGAGCCACGGTGACCGCGCGGGCGGCGGCGCGGGTCTGGGCGGCCGAGCCGCCGGTGATCAGCACCTCCTCCACCGCGGGGATGCTGCTTTGCGTGGTGAGCTGGTTCAGCGTCCGTTCCGCCTGGCCGGCCTGACCCGGGTCGTAGGTCGGGACGCTGCTGGTGCCAAGTACGTGGCCAGCCACGACGAAGGCGGCCACTAGCAGCAGCCAGCCGAAGACGGCGGTCTTTCTGTGCCGGGCAGACCATCCGGCGATCCGTTCTGTCACCGGCGCGCTCATGGGTGTGCCTGGTGCGGGATCGTCGCCGCGGGGACGACGTGAACGGGGTGCACGGGGGCACCCGCGACCAACATGAAGCCCGCCACCACGAGGGCGGCGGCGCCCCCGATGGCCGCGGGCCATAGCCAGTCGATTAGGGCGCGTCGTTTCGGAATATGGCTTGTTTCACGCAATACTGAAGAGCGCGACTGTCGCATCATGACCTCTCTCGGGTTTGACGGTCGTTCCTGGCCCCGTTCGTGAGCTGGACCCTCACGGACGGGGCGACTTATTTCTGGCTGGCGAGCGGGCCCGGGTAGGCCAGCACCTTCTTCGCTTCGATCAGCGGGTCGGACGGCGGGCGCAGCAGCATCTTCGCCACGTTGGCGTGGGCGCGCGCGGTGAGCTGTAGTACCGGACTGAACAGCAGGAACAGGATGAGGCAGCCGAGGGCGAGCAGCAGGGCCTCCGGCAGAGTGTTCACGAAGACGCCGTAAGCGGGATGGCCATACGGCCCGTTGGGGAAATTACCGAGCTGGAGGCCGTGGGCGGCGGTGCCGTTATTGAAGGTCTGTCGCGGTGCCCAGTACCAGATCGGTACCGTGACGCCGGCCAGCAAAACCAGCCAGATGGTGAACACCGCTGTGTCGAGGACGAACAACAGGGGGTACAAGCCCGCCAGGTAGGCGAGGTCGCGCCAGGTGGACGGATCCTTCCAGCGGGTTCTGACCTGGGCCATGATTCCTTTTCCGGCCACCGTCCGGTAGCTTCCGGTGATCGGCTGATTCAGGAACCGGCCTGTCCTGACCCGCTCGACGTTGGCGCAGCCCCGGATCACACCGGCCGCGGCCACCAGCAGTGGCAGCCCGGCCAGCGTGATCGCGAAGCCGGCGGCCGTGGTGGCCGCGGTGACCGCGACGCAGAACAGCGCCGTGCCGATCATCATGCTGGCGAACAGGTACCAGGCGGCTGCCCACAGGTGCCTGCTAAACGGGTTCATCCGACGTCTCGCATGAGCTGTTCCACCGCGCTGACGTGCTCGGAGAGCTTGCGCAGTTCGTCACGGAGCTCGGCCTGGTTGGCCACTGCCTCCTCGGCGAGCTTGCGGTAGGAGGCCATCGCGACCGCGTCCGCCCGGTGCTGTTGCAGCCGGTAGTAGTTCCACACCACGACCGCGATCGCGGCGCAGATCGGGACGAGGATCGCGAGCAAAACCTCGACCGGCGTGCTCATCTGTCGTTCTCCATCTTGTCCTCCCGGAGGGCTTCGACGACCACCTCGGCCGTTACGTGCAGATCGAAGGGGGCGAGTTCGAAGTACTTCATCGCCTTGCCATCGTCCGATAGTTCTAGGTGCCCGGTCACGAGTCCGGCCTTCTCCAGCTTGTCCAAATGCATGTACAGCAGCGGCCGTGACATGCCGAGCCGACGCGCGAGTTCGCTGACGTGCACCCGTCCACTGGACAGTTCCGCGATCACCCTCATCCGGAGCGGGTGCGCGACCGCCGTCAGCTCGGCGATCAGCTCCTCGCTAGTCAGAGTCCACCTCCAAGGTTTCACCTGTAAGACAAAACTTACATGTGAAGAATTGAGCTGTCAACGCCACTCTCGCTTGCCGTTGGGCAACTCGCGATATATCGTGCTTGCAGGTGGCTATGTGGAGGGCAGTATGGCTGGCCAATACGACATACGCGTCGGGGACACCGAACGTGAGGCGATCGTCAATGAGCTCAGGGAGCACTTCGCGACCGGGAGGCTCACCCAAGAGGAGTTCAACGAACGTGTAGACCAGGCGTTCGCAGCGAAGACCCGGGCCGACCTGAAGGCGGTCATGCAGGACTTGCCGTCGGTCAGGACACCGGTTCCGGCGCCCAGCGCCGACTCGGGGAGAGACCGGTCGGGTCCGCGCGCGGGTCACCGGTTCGGCGCCTTCGCCGCCGTGATGACCGCGTTCTGGTCGGTGGTCCTGGTGTTCGGGCTGCTGGACTTCGGGTTTGGCTTCGGCGGGAGCCGCCCGATCGGGGTGGTGCTGTTCCTGGCCGCGCTCGCGATGCTCCGGCGACTGGTGTTCGGCCGTCGTCGCGGCTGGGCGGGTTCACGAGGCGGCCGCGGCGGCCGTTGCGGGCGCCGCTGGTAGACGAGTCCTCCCGCAAGGGGGACACCGGGCACCCCGGGGAGTTACCGTGGAAGGGTAACGATTCAGCCACTTCACGCGGAATGCTCGGTGCGATGCGATATGAACCCCGGTCAGGTCCTCGGTACGAACTGCGCATCGGCGACGAGGAAAGAGACGCGGCTGCCGCCCAGCTTCGAGAGCACTTCACCGCCGGACGGCTGAACTTTGAAGAGTTCCTCGAACGGCTCGACTCGGCTCTCACCGCGAAGACTCAGGCCCAGATCTCCCGCCTGATGGCCGATCTCCCCCGGCTGCACACGCCAGCCCCTCGGCCCAAGCCGGCGAGCGAAGGCCAGAACACCATGGCGCGGTACGGGGCCGTGGTGATGCTCGCCGTCTTGGTGCTGCTATGGATGATGGCCGTCATGCTGCTGTTCCGGCACGGGTACGCGTACCAGGGCACTAATGGCTACGGGCCCTAGGCGTAGATACGCTGCGGCACGACCAGGTACTTGAAGTCCTCGCCACCGGTGATGACGGCGGGCTTGGTGCTGGACGTGAAGTCAAGCTCGATCTGCGCAGGACCGTCGTCCTCACCGGCTTTCACCGCCGCGACGTTGGCGGCGAGCACGCCGTCCAGCAGGTAATGCGGGCTGAACGCGATGTCCGGCTCATCGCCGCTGAAATCGGCCGGAACTGTCTCGGTGGCCCGCGCGTGCCCCTTGCTGCCCGCCTCGATGGTGACCTGGCCCGCGCCGAACGACAGCCGGACCGGGGATCCTGGCTCAGCGACGAGTGACACCCGGCGCAGTGCCTCGGCCAGCACGGCGGCCGGCAACTCGGCGTGGCAGCCGAACTCGGCCGGGAACCGCGATCGGTACTTGATGAACTCCCCGGCGATCAGCCGGGTGGTGAGCCGCCGCTCCCCCGCGTCGAAACCGACCATGGCGTCGGTCCCGGCGTCCGCGCCCAGCATGATCCGCACCGGGGTCCCCGCGCTCATCATTCTGGCCGCGTCGGTCATCGACCGGGCGGGTACCAGCAGCGACAGCGGGTCTGATGTCACCGGTTCCCAGCCGAGCTCACGCATCGCGAGCCGGTACCGGTCGGTGGCGACCAGCGTGATCGCGGCGCCCGATATCTCCAGGTTCACGCCAGTGAGGATGGGCAACGTGTCGTCACGGCTCGCGGCCGGGGCGATCTGGCCGATCGCGACCGAGAACTCGCCGCCGTCCACCGTCCCGGCGAGCACCGGAAGCTCGGGCAGCGCGGGGTACTCATCGGGCGGCAGCGACACCAGGTTGAACGCCGCCGTTCCGCAGGTGATCGCGATACCGTCCGGGTCGTCGGCGAACAGCGCGGGACGACTGGGCAGCGACCGGGTGATCTCGGCGAGCAGCTTGCCCGGCACCAGCGCCGCCCCGGGCTCGGCGACGTCGGCCTCGATGGTCATCATGGCCGAGACGTCGTAGTCGAAGCAGGACAGCGTGAGCTGCTGCGGCCCGGCGTGCAACAGCATTCCCGACAACACGGGGAGCACCGGCTTGGATGGCAGCGCGCGGGCAACCCAGCCCACCGCCTCGGCAAGAGCGTCGCGATCAACCGTAAATCTCATAAGGGCATCTTGACACGGGGGTCTGACATTCTGGCTCCCTTCAGCCCCGCCCGGGGTGCGCGGCCCCCGGCGCGGCCCCTGGCCCGGTCGATGTGGCATCGACCGCGCTCTATCACGGTCGATGCCACATCGACAGGCCTCGCTCAGGTGAGGTAGCGCCCGTACCAGTCCAGGATGCGCTTCCAGCCGTCGACGGCCGCCTCTGGGCGGTAGGAGGGGCGGTCTACGGAGAAGAACGCGTGGGCCGCTCCCTCGTAGGAGTGGAACTCGTACGTCTTGTCGTTGGCCTTGAGCGCGTCCTCGAGCTCGGCGACCTGCTCCGGCGAGGGGTACTTGTCCTCGGCGCCGAACAGGCCGAGCAGCGGGCAGTTCAGCTCCGAGGTCCGGTCGACCAGCGGCCCGACCTTCAGCGGCATGCCCTCCGGCGGGTTGCCCACGACGAACGCGCCGTAGCAGTCCACCGCGGCGTCCAGCGGCAGGCTGATCGCGGACAGGAATGACTGCCGTCCGCCTGAGCAGTAACCGATCACGCCGGCCTTGCCGTTGCTGTTGGACAGCCCGCGCAGGTACGCCAGCGCACCCGCCACGTCGCCGACCAGCCGGGCGTCGGGAACACCGCCACGGGACCGCGCGACGGCGGCGGCATCGTCCGGCGGCGCGCCGGGCGCCTCACGCCAGTACAGGTTCGGCATCACCGCGTTGTAGCCCTCGGCGGCGAAACGCCGGGTGATCTCCTTCGTGCCCTCGTCGTACCCGGGCATGTGGTGGATCACCACCACGCCGCCGATCGGTCCCGGCGTCAGCGGGCGGGCCGCGTACGCCTCGAGCGGGTCGCCGCCGTCGCCCTCGATGGTCACGGTCTCGGAAAGGAAAGCGTCGTAGGCCATGGTCACTCCACCCCCGGCGGAACCTGGTCGATGATCGACTCGATGGCCTTGACCAAGGCGCGTGCCGACTCCTTGGTGAGCTCGACCGCGACACGGGCCGACGGGCCGTCGGCCGGACGCAGGAAGTCGATGTTCAACGTGTGCCCGGCCTGCGCGTGTACCGGGTGATCGAAGTAGACGCTGGCGTCGGTGACGCCGAACCAGCCGTTGGCTCCCTTGGCACTCCCCTCTACGGAGAGCGTCTCAGTGATGTATGTACACATAATTATCCTTCCAGATGCCGGCCGAACCAGGTACGGATGTGTTTCCAGCCATCCACCGCCGCCTCCGGCCGGTAGCTTGGCCTATCGACGGAGAAGAACGCGTGCCCGGCTCCCTCATAGGAGTGGAATTCGTACGTCTTGTCGTTTGCCTTGAGCTCGTCCTCGAGCTGCGCGACGTTCTCGGGTGATGGCGAGGCGTCCTCGAGACCGAACAGCCCGAGTATCGGCGCCTCAAGCCGCGGCACTCGGTCGAGCAGCTGCGGGACGCCAGCGAGCGGGTGCTGTCCTGGCGGCGGGTTGACAATCCACCCGCCGTAGCAGTCCACCACCGCGTCGACCGGGATGCTCGTGGCTACCAGGAACGCATGGTAACCGCCTGAGCAATGCCCGATGACGCCGACCTTGCCGTTGCTACTGGACAGCCCGCGAAGATAGGCCGCGGCACCAGAGGCGTCGGCCACCACTCGTTCATTCGGCAGCGGCAATTTGCCCTGGGCGCGGGCGGCGGCCATCGCGTCATCCGGCGCGGCACCAGGGGCCTCGCGGTGGTACAGGTTGGGTACTACGGCGTTGAAGCCCATCGCGGCGAACGTCCGGGCGAATTCCTTAGTTTCTCTGTCATATCCCGGCAAATGATGAATAAGGATGACCCCACCAGCCGGGCCGGGGCTGAGCGGTCGGGCCGAGTAGGCTTCGATAGAGGTATCGTCACCGCTGGTGATCGTCACCGTCTCGGCAAGCACCGCATCGTACATGCGAGCTCCTTTCTAGGATGCTTCAAACACCATCCCACCACATCGTTAGCCATGCGAATCACCGATAGGATCAATTCGTGACCTACATCGCCGCTGATGATCGTTACTCCCAAACTCCCTACCGCCGCTGCGGCCGTAGCGGGCTCAAGCTTCCCGAGGTCTCGCTCGGCCTGTGGCAAAACTTCGGCGACAACCGCCCGCTGGACACCCAGCGGGCGGTCCTTCGCCGGGCCTTCGATCTCGGTGTTACCCACTTCGATCTCGCCAACAACTACGGACCGCCCTACGGAAGCGCCGAGACTAATTTCGGGGGGCTGTTCGCCGAGGACTTCCGCCCGTACCGGGACGAGCTGGTCATTTCCACCAAGGCCGGTTACGACATGTGGCCTGGTCCGTACGGTGAGTGGGGGTCGCGGAAGTACCTGCTGGCCAGCCTGGACCAGTCGCTGAAGCGGATGGGCCTCGAGTACGTCGACATCTTCTACAGCCACCGTTTCGACCCCGAGACGCCGCTGGAAGAGACGATGGGCGCGCTCGACACCGCGGTGCGGAGCGGCCGGGCGCTGTACGCCGGGATCTCGTCGTATTCGCCGGAACGCACCACCGAAGCAGCCCAGATCCTGCGCTCACTCGGCACGCCGCTGCTGATCCACCAGCCGTCCTACTCGATGCTGAACCGCTGGATCGAGGGCGGCCTGCTCGATGTGCTCGGGACCGAAGGCGTCGGCTGCATCGCGTTCTCCCCGCTGGCACAAGGCCTGCTGACCTCGCGCTACCTGTCGGGTTCCATTCCCGACGGGTCCCGCGCCTCGGAGAACGGGTCCCTGTCGAAGTCGCAGCTCACCGAGCAGACGCTGGCCCATTTGCGGACGCTGAACTCCATCGCGGCGAATCGCGGTCAGACACTCGCCCAGCTCGCGATCCAGTGGACGCTACGCGACCCGCGGGTGACCTCCGCGCTGATCGGGGCGTCCAGCGTCGCGCAGCTCGAGGAGAACCTGGCCGCTGTCAATGGCCCGGAACTGACGTCGGACGAACTGGGCGCGATCGACCGCGACGCGGTGGACGCGGGCATCAACATCTGGTCCGCTTCCAGCTCGCACTGAGCCGACGTACGATTTCGGTAAGAACGGCTTCTCCCCGAAAGGGGGAGCACATGATTATCGAAATCAGGGTTCCCGACGACTGGCCGCCAACCTTGGGACTCGCGATGGCTCAGCTGCTGCGGCAGACTGTCGCCCAGGGTTTCCCCCTGGTGGTCGCGGTCCGCCCGGATGTCACCGACGAGGAACTGAGCGAGGCATTCACCAAGGTCCGCGAGGTCATCGCCGAAGCGGGTCTCGCCGCGTAACAAACCGGGCATTCGCGCCATCTTGCCCCGTCGCAGCGCCTGGCGATTATGGTCGGTGCTGCATTACCCATCCTCTTTGCCGGTTGGTGCAGCACCGACCATGATCACTCGGACTTAGGGGCAGCGGTGGCGGCCGACGTAACCGGGCGATACCCCCGCAAACCGGCGAAACGGCGAGTGCTGTCGCACCCAGTTACCGTGCGCGCAGGCCATCCAGGTACACGTCGAAGACGCGGGCGGCGACGTCCTTGCCTGACTGGACGGCGACCCCGCTGATGGCGGCGACAGCGGTGAACACGTCCGGCCAGGAGACGTCCGCCCGTACCGCTCCGGCCTGCTGAGCGCGGGCGAGCAGATCCTGCCCGGCTGTCATCATGTCGGCGCAGGTGACGCGCAGCTCTGAGTCGTCATGGATCAGTGCGCCGACCATCGTTCCCGGCAGCCCCTCGTACGGGCCGATCCGTCCGGTCATGTCGCGTAGCCAGTCGCGGAACGCGTCCTCCGGCGATTCCGTGGAGGACAGCTCCGCCGCGCGGGCGGTCAGCCGCCGCACGCCGCCATCGATCACCGCCGCGAGAAGCGCCTCCCTGGTCGGGAAGTGCCGGTACAGCGTGCCGATCCCGACCCCGGCGCGGCGGGCGACGCGTTCCGCTGGGCGCTCGCGGCCGCCGTACTCGCCGTCGTGCCGGCCGCGTTCCTGCTCCGCATCGAATCCCGGCGGCACGCCACGGAGGTCGCGACCGCCGCTGAGTCCAGGGTTCCCACCGCATCCTGAGGCGGGGCTCCGCGGCCGTTTCTGGTCGGTGCTGCACTACCCACACTCTTCGCTGGTCAGTGTCACACCAACCAGAAACGGTCGGCTGGGGGCTGCGGCGGCGGCGGCTGCTGCTGCCGTGGAGCCTAAGATTCCGGTTTCACGCTAGAGGGACCGGCTTCCGGGGAAGCCTCCGTCTCATGGAGATCACGCCTTTCACCATCGCGGTGCCCGAGGAGGCGCTGGAAGACCTGCGGGACCGGCTGCGTCGCACCCGCTGGCCGGAGCCAGCAACGGTATCCGACTGGTCGCAGGGAGTGCCACTCGACTACCTGCGCGACCTGTGCCGGTACTGGGCGCAGGAGTACGACTGGCGTGCTTGCGAGCGGGGGCTCAATGCGGTGCCCCAGTTCAGCTGCGAGATCGACGGGCTGCGCGTCTGGTTCTTCCACGTGCGCTCCCCCAACCCTGAGGCGTTGCCGCTGATCCTCACGCATGGCTGGCCGGGCTCGGTCCTTGAGTTCATGAAGGTGATCGAGCCGCTCAGCCAGACCTTCCATCTCGTCATCCCCTCGCTGCCTGGATACGGGTTCAGCGGCAAGCCGGCCGAACCTGGCTGGGGCATCGAGCACATCGCACGGGCCTGGATCTCGCTGATGAGCGCGCTCGGCTACGAGCGATACGGCGCGGCGGGCTCCGACTGGGGAACGAGCGTAACCACGCTGATCGGCCAGCTCGACCCCGGGCACGTGGTGGGCATCCACCTAGTGCCGCCGCTGGTGCCGCCGGATCCGGCGACGTTCGATGACCTGACCCTCGCCGAACGAGCCGCGCTGGAGGCACTGAAGTACTCGGCTGACTGGGACTCGGGGTACTCCACCGAGCAATCGACCAGGCCCCAGACGATCGGATATGCGCTGACCGACTCACCGGCGGCGCTGGCCGCCTGGATCCTGGAGAAGTTCAGGTTCTGGACCGACGGCGACGTGCTCACCCGCGACGAGCTGCTGGACAACCTGATGCTGTACTGGCTGCCCGGGACGGGCGCCTCGTCGGCCCGGCTGTACTGGGAGAGCATCCGGCAGGTCCGCGATTGGATATCCGGACCGGAGGTCACCGATACGGTCGACGTGCCTGCCGGATGTACCGTGTACCCGCAGGAGCTGCAGCGCCCGTCCCGCCGGTGGGCGGCCAGGCGGTTCACCGACATCCGCTACTGGAACGAGCCCGAGCTCGGCGGTCATTTCGCGGCGTTTGAGCAGCCGTCCTCGTTCGCCGCCGAGCTAAGCTCCTTCTTCCGTCTGGTCCGGTGACTTACTGGGCGAGCGGCTGAATTGTCAGCTGGTAGTCCTCCTGGATCAGCCCGTCCTCGCCCACGACCAGGAAGATCCGGGCCGACCAGACGACCTCGTCATCCAGCGTCACCATTTGCACTCCGCCGATGATGACGTCATCGTGGCGGGTGATGTCGCCGGCCGGGGTGATGGAGAAGCCGCAGTCGATCACGAACTGGTGGTGGGCCTCGGCAACCCGCTTCTCGAGCTCGGCGTGGCCGCGGAACTGAATTCCTTCGACGTATTCGACAGCATCCGGGGCCCACAGGTCCGCGATGGCCGCCCGGCGGGCCGCTGGGTCGCGCTCCCGCCATACAGCCAGGTACCGGCGGGCGATCTCGTCCGTATCCACCGTGGTGATCTCGGTCATGATTGATCCCTTTCTTTTCTTTGCGATGACAAGGACGATGCTGGTTCCCTCCGTCGCAGGAGGGTCAAGGCACTAAGGCGGAGCAGACTCTCCCCTTACGGGAGACCACATAATGAGGAGCGTGTCCGGATACCTGTCGATCGGGGACTTCTCCCGCGCCACGCACATGACCATCAAGACGCTGCGCCACTATCACCAGATCGGGCTTCTCGAGCCAGTCGAGGTCGACCCGTACACCGGGTACCGGCGTTATGGTGTCGATCAGATTCCCACCGCCCAGGTCATCCGGCGCTTCCGCAACGTAGGCATGCCGCTGGATGAGATCCAGGCCGTGCTGTCCGCACCGGACCTCCGCGCCCGCAACGAGCAGATCACCTCTCACCTCAGCCGCCTCGAAGCCGAGCTTGGCCGTACCAGGTCCGCTATCGCCTCACTGCGCGACCTGCTGACTCCCACCGCGACCGCTCCCGTGGAGCTGCGCAGCATGCCGGAGGTCACGGCTGCCGCGATCTCCGACGTGGTCGCCGGCCCCGATTCCAAGGCCTGGGGACAAGGCGCGCTCGGCGAACTGCACGCCACGCTGATCGCGCAGCGGATCAAACCCACTGGTCCGCCGGGCGGCGTCTTCGCCGACGACGTGTTCACCGAACATCTCGGACGCATGACGATCTACCTGCCGTGCGAAGCACCGGTCAAGCCGATGGGCCGGGTCACTCCGCTGGTAGTCCCGGCCGCCGAGCTAGCGATCATCGAATACGCGGGACCTTACGAGGACACCGATCGGGCCTACGGCACGCTGGCCGAGTATGTGACCAGGCACGCGGTCGCGGTCGACGGTCCGATCCGCGAGTACTACGTCGTCAGTCAGCTCGACACACCCGACGAATCCCGGTGGCGGACCGAGATCTGCTGGCCGATTTTCGCCACCACGCCGCCGGCTCGCCCGTGAATACGCCCGGTACAGTCGCTAACGATGAAGGTCCTGTTTTGTGGGTTCTGAGCGTTCTCAGGACGTGCTCGAACGGCTAATGCCGTCGCACGCGGTGGCCTCGTCGACGAACCCGCGCTCATCGCGGCGCTCGACTCCGGGCAGATCGACGGCTCCGGCCTGGATGTGTTCGCCGGCGAACCGAACCCAGGCCCGCTGGCCCACCACCCTCGGGTCCTCGCCACTCCGCATTCCGGCGCGCTAACCGATCACATGCTCCAGCTTTCGGCCCGGCTGTTCACCGAGAACATCCAGCGCTAGGCCGCCGGCGAGGACCCGCACTGGGCCGTCAACCACCCAGCTACCCCCCGCTGACCGCCTGAGGCGCTGCGCCTGATTCTGGGCGGTGCGGCGCTGCCCACCAAAGAGTGCGGGCACCGCCGCACCGCCCAGGAAAGGTCCGCCGCCGCGGCGCCGATCAGCCGCAGCCACCGCCGCCACGGCGCCGCCGCCGCGGGACCCGCCGGTTAGCCGCGGGCCGAGCGGAGCAGCACGCGGAGCACCCGGTCGAGGGCCGCCCGGTCGGCGGGGTCGAGGTCCTGGAGCAGCCGCGCCTCGTTGGCGGCATGGTCGGCGACCGCGGTGTCCACTACCTCGAGGCCGCGGGAGGTGAGACGGACCAGGAAGCTGCGCCGGTCCTCCGCGTCTAGGCGGCGCTCCACCAGGCCCGCCGCCTCCAGCCGGTCGAGCCTGCTGGTCATGCCCGCCCTGGTGAGCATCAGCCGGTCCGCCAGCAACAACGGGGTCAGCGTGTACGGCTCGCCTGTTCTGCGCAGCGCGGCCAGCACATCGAACTCTCCGCCCCGCAGGCCGTGCTGGGTGAAGACCGCATCGATCGCACGGGTTCCCAGCGCGTACACCAGCGCGAGACGGCCCACCGTCCCCATCGCGGACAGGGCTGCCTCGTCGAGATCCGGTCGCTCTCGCCGCCACGCTGAAACGATCTCGTCTATCTCGTCGGACTCACTCACGCCGTTATGATATTCGGCGTTTGATAGTTAGATGTCGTACTATCAGATGTATGACTTTCATCGTTCGCCACGCCCAGGCCGAATTCCTCGGCGCCGAAGACTTTCCCGTCTCCGTCCGGCTGCTCGCCGATGCGAGCAACACCAACGGCGCGCTCAGCACCCAGCGCGTCACCCTCGGACCCGGAGCCGACGGTGCGTCCCCGCACCTGCACCAGGGATCGAGCGAGCTGTTCTTCATCATCGAGGGAACCGCGCAGATCCTGGCTGGTTCCGACGTCACGACGCTGCGCGCCGGTGACCTCGCCGTCGTCCCGCCGTCCGTGCCGCACGCCTTCGCCGCGCCGTCCGGATCGTCGGCCGACCTGCTCATCGTGATCACGCCGGGCGTTGAGCGGTTCGAGTACTTCCGGCTGCTCGCCCGCCTCCAGCAGGGACAGGCGAGCCTGGAGGACCTGCTCGCCGCCCAGGACCGGTTCGACAACCACTTCGTCGACAGTCCCGAATGGCGAGCGGCCCGCGGCTAGCGAGATCCCACGGGTTCGAGTTCCCCGTCGTCGAGTTGCTGGTCCAGCCGGTGGCCCTCGATATCCGCGTCTGGGACGTACTTGGCGAACCACCGCGGGTGGTACCAGAGCCTGGATCCGGCGATCGCCATGACCGCGGGCACCAGCGTGAGCCGGACGATGAAGGCGTCGAGGAACACCCCGGCGGCGAAAGCGAAGCCGATCGTCTTGATGGTCGGGTTGTTGTTCACCATGAAGGCCACGAAGATGGAGAACATGATCAGCGCCGCGGCGGTGACCACCCGGGCGGATTGGGCGGTACCGCGTTCGACGGCGCGGCGGGCGTCGCCGTTCTTGGTGTAGTCCTCCTTGATCCGGGACACCACGAAGACTTCGTAGTCGCTGGACAGCCCGAAGATGATGGCCAGCATGATGATCGGCAGGAAGCTGATCGTCTGCGCCGGAGTGATACCGAACAGGTGCTGGCCCCAGCCCCACTGGAACAATGCGACCTGCGCGCCGAGCGCCGCGCTCATCGACAGCAGGAATCCCAGGATCGACTTGATCGGCACCAGGATGGTGCGGAACGCGAACGTCAGCAGGATGAACGCCAGGCCGACCACGGTGATCAGGAAGATCGGCAGCGCGGCGGACAGCTTGTCGGAGACGTCGATGTTGGACGCTGTGGTGCCGCCGACCAGGATGTGCGCACCGGTGCTGCCCTCGATCGCGGCCCGGTCGTTGCGGATCGTGGTGACCAGCGTGGCGGTCGCCGTGTCGCTGGGACCTGAGCCCGGGATCACCTTGATCAGCGATATCCCGTTCTGCACGGCCACCGGCGTCACGTCCACGACGTCCGGGAGCTTGGCGAGGTTGGCAGTGAGTTGCTTGGCGGTCGCGTCGGTTCCGCCGTTCTCGGCGACGATGAGCAGCGCGCCGTTGAATCCGGCGCCGAACGCCTCGGTGGTCAGGTCATAGGCGGTGCGCGCGGTGTTGCCGACCGGCTCCGAGGCACTGCTGGGCAGGCCTAGCTGGATCGACAGCGCCGGAATCGCCAGCGCGCCGAGAACGGCGATCCCGGCGACGAGCACCGGGATCCGGCGGCGCACCACGAAGCGGGCCCAACGCGCGCCGGTCGTGGTGCTCGGGTCGGCGGCGGAACGGCGGGCGACCCGCTCAGCGCGAGCCCCGAGCCCCGGCAGCCGGGCGAACTTCACCACCTTCATCCCGGCGAAGCCGAGGATCGCGGGCAGCAGCGTGAGGGCAATCAGCAGCGCGACGACGATCGCCGCCGCCGCGGCCAGGCCCATCACGGTGAGGAACGGGATTCCGACGACCGACAGGCCGCACAGCGCGATGATCACGGTCAGGCCGGCGAAGATGACCGAGCTGCCGGCCGTGCCGGCCGCCAGCGGCACCGATTCCTCCGGCGTCATGCCGTTGAGCAGGTTCGTGCGGTGCCGGAACAGGATGAACACGCCGTAGTCGATGCCGCACGACAGCCCCAGCATCGTGGCCACCGTAGTGCTCGTGGAGGCGATGTTGACCAGCGCTGCGACGGCGGTGATGCCCATCATGGTGGTGAGCACGCCGAGGATCGCGCCCAGGATCGGCATGCCCGCCGCCGCGAACGCGCCGAAGGTGACCATCAGGATGATGAACGCGATGATCAGGCCGATCAGCTCGGGCAACTCGGAGATCTTCGGGTTCCAGCCCGGGTAGACGCTGCCGTTGTAGGCGACCTCCACCCCGGCGGACTGCACCGGCGCCAGGTCGTTTTGCATGGTGGTGAGGTTGTCGTTCGTCACGTTGGCCGCCACCGCCGACCACTGAACCGTCCCGAGGGCGACCGTGCCGCTCTTGGAGATCTGCTTGGTCGCCTGCGGGGTCGAGACGACGGCGACCTGGTTGATCTTCTTGAGCTTGCCCATCGCGGTGTCGATCGCGGACTCGACCGCTGGGTCGGTGACCTTCGCGCCGCCGTGGCTGGCGAAGACGATCGTGGTCTGCCCGCCGCTGAACACCGGCAGCTTCTGTTGCAGGACGGTCTCCGCGTTCTGCGACTCGGTCCCCGGGATCGTGAAGACGTCGTTGGTCTTGCCCCCGCTGAGCTGCCCGATCGCGATCGCCCCGATCGCCGCGACCAGCCAGATCGCCAGGACCAGTCGTCGCCGCCGGAACGCGAAGCGCGCGAGGCGGTACAGAAACGTCGACATGTAATGAGTCCCCCTGGGGATCGGCAACAAGCTCGGCCACTGGCCAAGCTATGACATTCACTTGCCGCCCGTCAAGTGAATCACTAGCCGTACGGCCAGCGAATCACCCATCATCCGGATGTATACTTACCCCGATCTCGGCAAAGGAGCCCAGCTATGACGATGCCAGCCAGGGCGGTGTCCTCTCGCACGCTGCAGGCCGAGCAGACCCGGCAGCAGATCCTGGCGACCGCGCAGCGCCTGTTCACCGAGCGGGGCTACGATGCCACCTCGCTGCAGCTGATCGCCGACGAGATGGGACTAACCAAAGCCGCCGTTTACTATCACTTCCACGCCAAGGACGACATTTTGCGCGCCGTCCTAGAGCCTGGCATCGAGCGACTCAAGGCGCTCGTAGACGGGACGGCCGCGATCCGCGGGCGGCGCGCCCGGGCCGAGTACCTGGTCTCGGGTTTCGTCGATTTTCTCGTCGAGAACCGCGCCACCCCGATAATGACGGTGATCGACCCGGCCGCGAAGCGCTCCAACCTCGACGAGCGCAGGTCATTGCGCAACAGCACCATCGCCCTGCTGTTCGGCGACCATCCCACCGGTGCGGACCGGCTCGCTTTCGAAACCTTGTTCTACATCCCGGAGACGCTGCCCAGCCTCACCGACCTATCCGACGACGAGCTGCGCGACGCCCTGCGCAGCACCATGCTCCGGATCCTCCGCCCTAGTAGACGAGATCGATGCGGATGCTGGTGACGGGATAGCCTGCCTTCCTGAAGGTGGCGGCCATCGGAGCGTTGGCGACGTCGGTGCCCGCGACGATCCGGTCCGCACCCTCGGCGACCAGGAAGCTGGTGGCCTCGGCGAGAAGGTCATAGGAGTATCCGCGGCCGCGGTGTTCGGGCAGCACGGCGACGTAGCCGATGACCGGGTTCAGGTGGTTTCGGCTGGGGGCGATGAAGCCGACCAGTTCACCGCCGGCGGTGTAGGCCAGCCGCCACCAGTCTCGCGGGCCAGGCATCCTGTGCAGGATGTCCAGATCTTCCCGGACAGCAGCGTCCAATCCGGATTCGGCGATGGCGCGGCGGGCATGCGCGTCGAGAGTGTCGCGGTGGACGCGGCGGAAGATGTCGAACAGGACGCCGTCGTCGGGTTCCGGGCGAAACTCCAGGCGCCCCGGCCGGGCCGGCATACCGCACTGCGGCGTCCACCGGTACCCGTAGCGCTCCACCAGGAAGCTCATCCCAGCCGCCTGAGCCACGGCCATCCGAGCGTGCGCGGCGTGCGAGACGGCGGGACTGTCACGCCAGTCCGGCGGAAGCCTGAACGAGTATTCGGTGCGCACCGGCGCGGTGCGCAGCAGTTGCTCGGCCGCGCCAGGATCGATGAAATCCAACCAGTCCATAACGACGGGGGCGTCGTCCTCAGGTCCCCCCCACCAAGCGGCGCGCGCGACCACCGCTGCGTCGCGCAGCGCCACCCAGGTCCACTCAGGACGGTATTCGCCGCGAGCGGCACCATCGCGATAACGGACGCCGAAGGCTCCGGGGCCTACCAGGCAGGGATCGGCCAAGGATTCAAACAGCTGCTCCTCGCCCTCGGCCAGCGAGCGAATGATCAGGTCAGTCATGTGGACTCTCCTCACGGGAAGCGGCGCGCTCCCCGGTCAGATCGTCGGCACCCTCACGTTGAGGGGGAAGCGCGCGGGTATCGATATAGCCACCGCTACCACCTCCTTCGCCGTGTTGAGGGTGCCCAATGAGTGTAACGCTCAGCGGAACGCGGCGGCATTGCGCGTGGCCCAGGCGGCGAACGACGTCGCGGGACGGCCGAGGAGGCGAGGCACGTCGGGACTCACCTGGCGCTCCTGCGGGGTCGGCTCGCCCAGGATCGCCAGCGTGCCCTCGACCACGGGCAGGGGTATGAACGCCGACATCTGCTGGTGGGCCTGCTGGCGGGTCTGTTCGATGAACTGGACTGGCGCACCGATGGCCTCGGCGATCGCGGCGGCGCGTTCCCGTGGCGTGGTCGGCGCGGGGCCGGTCAGCACGTAAGTCGCGCCGTTGTGATCATCAGAACGGAGCACGGCGGCGGCCACCGCGGCCACGTCGTCCGGATCGACGAACGGCAAGCCCACGTCGCCGAACGGCGCTGCCGCCATCCGCTCGGTCCTGATCGACTCCGCCCAGGCGAAGGCGTTGGAATCCATTCCGCCGGACCGCAGAATCGTCCAATCGAGCCCGCTCCCGGCGACCGCGGTCTCGAAACTGACGGCTTGCTGGTACTGATCGGGCCGGGTGCCCGCGCCGTGGGAGGAGAGCAGCACCACCCGCCGCACGCCGGCGTCGCGTGCCTCCGCCAGGATGCCCGCCGGGTCCTCCCCCGCGATCAGCAGGAACAACCGATCTGCGCTCCGTTTCCCCGACCAACCAGCCCCGGCCGACCTCCCGGCTAGCGCATCGCGCAGGCTCTTCGGGTCCGCGAGGTCGGCGGCCACCGCCCGCACCCCCGCCGGCACCTCGGCCTGCGTCATCCGACGGGCCACCGCCGTCACCTCCTCCCGGACAGCGGGGTGCGCCGTGGGATGGGCCACCGCCGTTATGGTCCCCTGGACAGCGGGGTGCACCGGGGGATGGGGCACCGCCGTTATGGTCCGGGAAAGTTCGTGTACTAGCGCTCGCCCGACGTTGCCGGTCGCTCCGGTCACCACGATCATTGCCGCTCCTTCGATATAAGTTAGTTGACTCACTTATATCGGGATGCCGCTTCGATGTCTATAGTTAGTTGGGTGGCTGACTCACTACGGGGCGCCGACAAGCGGCGGCGGCTCACGGCAGCGGCGGCCGAGGTGCTGCACCAGCAGGGCGTGGAGCGGACGACGCTGGCTGACATCGCGCACGCCGCCGACGTGCCAACCGGGAACGTGTACTACTACTTCAAGACAAAGGACGACCTGGTGGAGGCGGCCCTAGCCGAGCACTCCGCGTACCTGGCTGAACTCACCGGGCGGCTGGACGAGCTGCCCGGTCCGCGCGACCGGCTCACCGGGCTGGTCGAGGCGTGGATCAGCCAGCGCGACGTCGCCGCCAGGTACGGCTGCCCGACCGGCACCCTGGCGGCGGAGCTGGATAAGTCAGCCGACGGAATCCTCGACGTAGCCGTCGGCGAGGTGATCGGCCAGTTGCTCGGGTGGGCCGCCCGCCAGTTTCGCGAGCTGGGGCTGCCCGATTCCGATGACCTCGCGGTCACGCTTGTCGCCGGGTATCAGGGGATGTCGCTGCTGGCCAGCGCGCTGCGCGACCCGGGGATCATGGACCGGGAGGGAGCCCGGCTGATCCGCTGGCTCAGCTCACTCGCGGCGGACTGACTGCCGCCGCCCACGGCGGCGGGGTCGAACTGGATGCGGGTAATGCCTAGCGGCGCGAGTACCTCGCGGAGCGCGTCCTCAGCCATCTCGGCAAACGCCTGACTCGGCCGGCATGCTGCCGCAAGCGCACCGGCCGAGCTGAACGCGATCCCGGCGAGTTCCCCATCGGGAGTGTGCGCGATCGCGAGCGTGTCCATCCCGTCGGCGGTGTGCCGCACCGGCACGTACAGGAAGTGATGATGATGTACGTCCATGACTTTGTGAATCCCTTCACAAGCGAGCCTGAGATGAGATTACGCCCGGATTTCGCGGCCGCGCCGATCCCTAACGCCACACTGACACCCGCTCGCCAACCCCTAACGACCGGCGGCGAGCGCTGCCCGCCATGGATGGCCCATCGCGGGGGCCATTGCGCCCGCGATGGGCCATCGCCGGGGTCTCCCAGCACCCCAAGCAGGCCACATGAGTCTCCACCGAACCTTGCACCACAGGAACCCCAGGCGCTCTGCCCGCCGGAGCCCTGGGAGGCCTTCCGGAGATAGCGGATTCCGAGCACCTCCGGCCGGTGCTACGACTCCATCATCTCGGCCCACGGCTCTCGCGGCCCTGCTGGCACGAAGAGAGCCGCCGGCCCCGGTCGATGTGACATCGACCGGCATAGAACGCGGTCGATGTCACATCGACCGGGCGCGAAGCGGCCCGAAATACGCCGCGTGTCCGGGAATTAGTTTAGGAACTCAACGGTTTAGCTGGTCATGAGATGTGCGAAGGCTGCCGAGCCCCCAACTGAGCGGGAGCTGGTGGACGCGCTTGGCGACCTGATGCACAGCGCGGGCGCGATCACTTCTGAGCTATCGCCGAGCTTCGGCGTCAATCCGAGTGACCTTCTCGCCCTCTTCAAGCTAGACGACGGGCTGTCAATGAAGGAATTCGCGGCCACGCTCGGCTGCGACGCCTCCTTCGTTACCGTCGTGACCGACGCGCTAGAGAAACAGGGACTCGTTCGCCGCGAGCCGAGCCAGCGGGACCGGCGGGTAAAAAACCTGCGGCTCACCCCCGAAGGCGTTGCCGCCAAGGAGCGCCTGATCCAGGAAATCGGCACCCGGATGCCGTGGAACACCAGGCTCGACACCTCGGAGCGCTGCTGCTTCCTCAAGCTGCTCAAAAAGATGACGAGCGACACTGTCACAACCGCGGAGTCGCCCGCGTCTTAACAGCAGGGCCAACACCACCAAATCAGCGCCGAAGCCGCATAGGCCCCGGCGGTAGTGAAGTACGCCCAAAAGAGGGGAAATTTCATGACTAATCCGAACTCGGTGGAGGAGGCAGCCGCCTCCTCGGCCAGGGAGGTGGACGTCAGTCCGAGCGGACGAGCCGCACCGCGGCGACTGGGACTGGCGCTCGCGGTCATCGCGACGGCGCAGCTCATGGTGGTGCTAGACGCATCCATCGTGAACATCGCCCTGCCGCATATCCAGACCGCGCTGCACTTCTCGGGCACGAACCTGGAGTGGATCGTGAACGCGTACTCGCTCACGTTCGGCGGGCTGCTGCTGCTCGGCGGACGATCCGGCGACCTGCTGGGGCGCCGCCGGATCTTCATCGCGGGCATTTTGCTGTTCTCGCTCGGCTCGCTCGCGGGCGGGTTCGCCACTGACCAGGCCTGGTTGCTAGCGGCGCGAGCCATCCAAGGCATCGGCGGTGCGTTCGCGGCGCCCACAGCACTGTCACTGATCGCCGTCACGTTCCCGGAGGGTCCGCCGCGCAACCGCGCGATGGCCGTGTACGCCTCGATGTCGGTGGCCGGCGGGGCGGTCGGACTGGTCCTTGGCGGCCTGCTCACCACCTACGCCAACTGGCGGTGGGTGCTGTTCGTCAACGTGCCGATCGGGATCCTTGTCGCGCTCCTCGCGCCCCGGGTGCTCGGCGAATCTGAGCGCCGCCGCGGCCGGTTCGACCTGCCGGGCGCGATCACCGGAACGGCGGGGCTCGCCGCGCTGGTGTACGGCCTGACCGAAGCCGCGACTACGTCTAACGGTGTTTCGCACTGGGGTAACACCAATGTGATCGCGTCGCTGGTCGCCGCCGTGGTGCTGCTGGTGGCCTTCGGGGTGATCGAGTCCCGCAGCCCGCACGCCCTCATCCCGGTGCGGGTGCTACGCAACCGGGACCGCACCGGGTCGTACCTGATCATGCTGTGCGTCGGGACGGCGCTGTTCGCCATCTTCTACTTCCTGACCATCTTCGTCCAGGACGTGTGGGGCTACAGCCCGATCAAGTCCGGCGTCGCGTACCTGCCGATGGTCGCGGCGATCATGGTCGCCTCCGGCGTGGCCGCCCAGCTCGTGCCGCGGATCGGCGCCCGGCCTCTGCTGCTGGCCGGGTCGGTGACCGCTACCGGCGGAATGTTCTGGCTCTCCCGGCTCAGCGAGCACTCCAGCTACGCGGGCGGGTTGCTCGGGCCGATGCTGGTCACCGCGCTGGGCGTGGGAATGCTCTTTGTCCCGCTCTCTCTGGTCGGGCTCGCGAAGGTCGGCGATAACGACGCCGGGGTGGCGTCGTCGATGCTGAACGTCGGTCAGCAGGTCGGCGGGTCGATCGGCCTGGCGATCCTGGGCACCGTCGCCTGGTCGGCGGTGGCCAACTCGCTCCGCTCGCAGGCGGCCAGCGCGGCGGCCAAGGCGGGCGCGGCGGCACACTTGTCCCCTGCTAAGCAGGCCGCGCTGCAGCGCGCGATGACCGACCACGCGCTCGGATACGGTTTCGGCCGCGGTTTCCTCGTCGCGTCGGGCATCATGCTGCTGGCGCTGGTCATCACGGTGGTCGCGATCCGGATCAGGCGCAGCGACCTCGAGGGCGTCGACCCGATGGCCGCGCCTGGCGCGTAACCGTCATTACCGGCGAAACGTCCGTAGAATCTGCTGCTCTGGCGCCAGATTCTACGGACGTTTCGCGAGGGCCCCAGCATGGTGACGCATTCTTAGACTTGCCACATGGCATCGATTACAGATCCGGAAGTTCAGGCCTTCCTGGAGAAGGACACTCGGACCGGCAAGGTCGCCTACACCGGCGCGGACGGGCGCCCGCTGGTGACCCCGATTTGGTTCGTGGTCGAGGGGGACACACTCGTGTTCAACACCGGCAAGGACACCGCCAAGGGCCGGGCACTGGCGCGCGACCCGCGGGTCGCACTGTGCGTGGACCTGGAAGACCCGCCCTACGCGTTTGTCCAGGTACAAGGCGAAGCGGAGCTGTCCGAGGACCCCGCGGAGCTGCTGCGCACCGCAACCGCCATCGGCACCCGCTACATGGGAGCCGAGCGTGGCACCGAATTCGGCAAGCGCAACGCGGTACCCGGCGAGCTGGTGGTCCGTATCCGCCCGACCAAGGTCATCGCCGCGTTCAACCTCACCGGGTGACGGCGTAGGCATCCCAGGCGCCGGCCAGTCCGCGGACCGCGCGAGAGCATGGGCGCGGACCTGCGGGTTGCCGATCTGTTCGGCCCGTCCGAGCTGGCCGATGTCACGATCGGGTACGGCGCGTCGGCCGGCGGCACTATTCCTCGCCTGCCTGCTTCTACAAGGCCGTCGATGGCCCACCGCTGGCGCTATCACGCCAGCGGTGGGTCATCGACGGGGCTGGGGAGCGCGCGTTCTCTGGCGTGAAGCCGGTCAAGCGGCCGGTGATCTCCTTCCCCGCTGAGTCGGATATCGCGATCGATGTGGGCCTCCGGCATGCGGACGTACTGGCCTTCCACGGCGTGACCGTGGCCGAGGCGGCGGAGAAGGTCGCGGCGGTCCGGCGGGTCGCGGGAATCGCGAACCGTCGTTTTGGATTAATTTGAACATGATCCTCAGTGAGACAGACGATGCGGCGCGGCCGCACGTACGTGAGATCCCCGTCTCGCCGCGAGACGCCGCCGCATCAGTGAAGGCGGCCTGATGTCAAACCATGCCCACTTCGCTGCTTTCCTGACCGGTGTCGGCTATCACGAGTCGGCCTGGCGGCTCGTCGACCCGGCGGACCTGACCGACCGAGTTGGTGTGCTCGAGCGCGCGACGCAGGCGGCCGAGCGGGGCCTGCTCGACTCCGTGTTCTTCGCGGACTCGCCCGGCCTGGCCATCTTCCGGGCCAGGTACTTCCCGCAGGTCGGGTTCGACCCACTGGAGCTGATCGCCACGCTGTCCCGCTCGACGACACGGGTCGGGCTGATCGCGACGGCATCCACCACCTACAGCGCACCGTATGATCTGGCGCGACGGTTCGCCACCATCGACCACCTGTCCGGCGGGCGGGCCGGCTGGAACATCGTCACCACCAGATACGCGGGGGCGGCGGGCAACTTCGGTCTGACCGCGCACCCGCCACACGACGAGCGCTACGCGCGAGCCGACGAATTCGTCGAGGTGGCGCTGCGGCTGTGGGACAGCTGGGACGCCGCCGCGGTTGTCGCCGACCAGGCCACCGGGCTGTGGGCGGACACCAGCCTGATCCGGCCGGTGGATTTCCACGGACGTTTCTTCGACGTGGGCGGCGCGCTGACGCTGCCGCGCTCCCCGCAGGGCCGCCCAGCGTTCGCGCAGGCGGGGTCGTCTGGCCCCGGCGTTGACCTGGCGGGCAAGCGCGCCGATCTGGTCTTCACCGCGCAACCTTCCATCCCGGCCGGCCACGCGTTCCGTGAGACGGTCCGCGCCGCCACAGTTAAGCACGGGCGGGATCCCGATGACGTGCTGGTGCTGCCGGGCGTCGCGTTCGTGATCGGGTCGACCGAGACCGAGGCACGTTCGCTGCGGGCCGCGCTCGAGGGCGCGGTGGATCCCGAGTTCCGCTGGCGCAACCTGGCGCACAACGCGGGGATCGACGCTTCGCTGATCGACCCCGACCAGCCGCTGCCGGAGCAGGCGATCGCGTCGGCGAACCGCACCAGCCGGACCGACGAGATCGTCAGCCGCGGACAGGGCAAGACGTTCCGGCAGGTCGCTGACGAGCTGACCGGCCTGCCGGGCGGCCTGGAGTTCACCGGGACGCCAGAACAGTTCGCCGACCTCATCGAGTCCTGGGTGACCTCGGGGGCCAGCGACGGGTTCACCCTGCAGCCGACGATCCTGCCTTCGGCGCTCGAGTTGTTCACCGAGCATGTGGTGCCGCTGCTGCAGAAGCGGGGCTTGCACCGCACCGAGTACACCGCGAGGACCCTGCGCGGACACCTGCGGGACGACCGATGAGCGAGCCAACGGGCGCCGCGTTGCCTGGACTGACGAGCGACGAAGGAGCGAGGAGGGAAGGCGACGCCCTACTTATTCCCGTTCCGGCGTGTTGATGGGCTACGGACAGCTTCCGTTGTTAGAGTCTGGTGCAGCGTGGTTCGCTGTGGTTTCAGTCGTCAACTGGAGTCTCGCCTGACGGGCGACCATGAATCGGCTCGTGTCGACGGAGGTCAGCGTGGTGCAACGCAACGCCCGTGATTGGCTCGGTCGCGTCGAGCATGACGCCGTGGTCGACAAGGACGGGTATGCCTTCGATGACGTCAGCGAGTTTCCGGACGACGATGAAACCCCGAGTGGCCAGTTTGCCATGGGTAACGGTATCCAGATCGCAATATTGCGTCCGCGGAACTTTCGGGATGCCGTCACCGTCGGTGAGTACTATCGCCAGGAAATTCCGGTAATCATCAACCTTGAGGACATGGACAATGCCGAGGCCAAGCGCATCATAGATTTTGTCTCGGGCCTCATTCTCGGTCTCTGCGGCGACATCGAGCGATTTTCTCGGCGTGCATTCTTGATCGTGCCTTCCGGCGCGACCATTCTTACCGCCCATGAGGCTTTGACCGAGGAGGGCTTCTTTAACCAGGAATTACGGTCTCCCGAGGGCCGTGGTCGCCGCCGCGGGCACCCCGGAGTCCGCGGCGCGGCTGGCGAGCGTCTAGCCTCGCCCAGGGCAAGATACTTGCATAAGGTAAACTAACGAACCATGGGCACACTTGTTTTCGTGCGCCGGTGACGGCGGGGTCTGTACGGCACGCAGCCGGAAGACATTCTGATCATCGGGTGGCGTTGCCCCCGAGCAAGCGCAGGCCTGCCTGGCTGGACTGGGTAGACGCCACCGATCCCGGGCTGATGCGGCTGCGGATGGCCGCCGATGTCACGATCGCGATCGGGTTCGTCTTGGTGGCCGAGTGGATCTTCGTCCGCGGTACCGGCGCGCTTCAGGTCGCCGTTCCGCCCAAGACGCCCGCCGCCGTGGCGGAAAAGCTGTGGATGCTGAACCACGCGCTGATGGTCATCGCGATGATGCTCGGCGCGATCCTGGCGATGATGGGCGGGTTCGGCGTCGGGATGTTCGCCAGTGCGCGCACCCAGCTGCTGTTCATCAGCTTCCTGCCGCTGCCGATGCTCGCTCTGCTCGCGGTGGGGCTGACTATCCACGTCCGGGTAGTGTCGCTAGCGCTGCTCGCCGTGGTGCTGGCGATCGGCACCTACTGCCGGCGCTTCGGGCCGCTCGGGTTCATCGGCGGCATGCTCGCGTTCATGGGCGCGTTCCTCGGGTTCTTCATCCAGGATTATGTGACCCTGGGGCAGTTCGGCTGGCTAACCGCCGAGGTGCTCATCGGCGCGGCGGGCGCGATCGTGGTGCACTTCACCCTCTTCCGCCCTCGGCCTGGCACGGCGCTGCGGCGGATGCAGCGTTCCTACGCTGCCCGCGCCCGTGAGGTGGCGAGCGAGGTGGCGGAACTCTTCGAAATCACCACCGGTTCCCATAAGCACGACTCCACTGCGAACGACCGGGCGGAGAAGCGGCTGCACCGGCAGTTGCTGCGGCTCAACGAGGCCGCCCTGCTCATCGATGCGCAACTGGACAACCCGGGCGCGCTGGCGCCAGGGTGGAGCGCGGCGACACTCCACCAGCGGCTGTTCGACGCCGAGGTGGGACTGAGTAACGTTGCGCGTTTCGCCATCACACTGGCGCGACGGCCGCTGCCGGCGGAGGTCACCGCGCTGATCAGGGCCGCTCTCGCCGACATCCGCGAAGCCGACCTGGACGGGGTACTGGCGAGCGTCGCTGCCCTCGGCGACCCTGACGCAGGGATTTCCCAGGAAGACCGCCTCCTCGTGCAGCGTTTCACCATGTCGGTCACCGACTTCACGGCGGCGCTGCGCGCATTCCGGCTCTACCCAAATGGAGCGCCGCCGGATGACGCTGCTAGCTTCCAGTCGCAAGTGGCGACCTTCGGCGGGTGGCTGCCCGGCTCGGCGTTCATCGCCGGGGCCGCGTCACAGGAGCGGGGCGGAGCCGGGCTCATCGAGCGGATCCGGCTGGCGCCGTATGCCCGGATCGCGATCCAGATGGGTGTCGCGGTCGGCGGTGCGATCATCGCGGGCGACGCCATGTCGGGACGACGGTTCTACTGGGCGGTGATCGCGGCGTTCATTACGTTCATGGGCGCTAACACGGCCGGCGAGCAGCTGCGCAAGGGCTTCCTCCGGGTGGTCGGGACGCTGGTCGGCGTGGTGGCCGGGTCACTGCTCGCGCACGCCGTCGGGGACCGGGTTCTGGCTGCAGATCGTCGTGATACTCGTCTCGCTGTTCCTCGGCTTGTATCTGTTCCGGATCAACTACGCGTTCATGACCATCGGCATCACCGTGCTGGTCTCGCAGCTCTACCTGGAGCTCGGCGAGTTCTCCAACAACCTGCTGCTGCTCCGGCTCGGCGAGACGGCCGTTGGCGCCGCGATCGCGATGCTCACCGTGCTGCTGGTGCTGCCGCTGCACATCGGGCGGGTCGCGCGGGTCGCGGCGAGACAGCAACTCGAGGCGCTCGCGGACCTGGTCGACCGGTGCCTCGACCGGCTCGCCGACCCCGCTTCCACGACCGGATCCGACCTTGAGCTGCGGGCGTCGGCCCGCCGGGCTGACATGGCCCATCAGGCCCTTGCCGCGACCATCTGGCCGATGCGGACGCCGCTGTTCGGGCGTTTCGCGTCGCAGGTGGCCGGATTCATGGCGACCACGACCGCCCTGCGGCACTACACGCGGAACCTGCTGCTCGACACCTCGACACGGTTCACCGACCTGGACGCCCGGGGTATCGAGTCGCTCGCCGCGGCCCGGGCGCAGCTCGACTCCTCGGTCGCGGCGATCACGACCGCGCTCGCCCCGGAGGACGGCGACCGGCCCCCAGGACAGTACGTGCGATCGGCGTCACTGTTCGGCCGGGTAGCCGACACGCTGCCCGCACAACAGGCGCTATGCCGGCCGCAGCTAGCATTGCGCGACCTGCAACTGCTCGACGGCGCCTTCGCCGAAGCGGCCCGCTGGGCCGACGTCCCCGTCACCGACCTAGACACCGTCACGCGCTGACCGTCCGCAGGAAGTGCCCCTCCCCCCGGCCCCATGGATGTCCCATCGCTGGGGTCAGAGCGCCAGCGATGGGACATCCGGGCAGTCCATCATTGGCCGGCCGAGTTCTCGGCGAGTTCGGCGACGTAGGGCTTGCCCTCCCGCCACGCGCTGACCTGTTCCGGCCTGCCAAACACCTTGAGGTAATTCTCCACGTTGTCCTTCACCAGGTCCCAGGTGGTGACCGGCTCGTAGTCCGACTCCGGCGACGCGAATGGCGGGAGCGGCTCGAGCAGCAGATCCAGCCCTGGGTAGTAAAAGAGCGCCACCGAGCGACGCGTCACGATGCCGCCCGCCACGACCCGGTGCCGGGCCGGGCGCAGCAGCCCGTTGGTCCACCGGGTCAGCAGCGTGCCAGAGAACACCTGCAGCGCGCCGGGCACGATGGGCACCGGCTCCCAATCCCCGGAAGGCTGCTGGATCTGCAGTCCCTCGTAATCGCCCGCCTGGCTGAGGATGGTGACCGCGGACCCGTCGGCGTGCTCGAGCAGCAGTAGCTTGTCCTCGTCTGCGGCCTCAGCGGCATACGTCCACGTCGGGTAGTTGTTCACGGTGAGGCTCAGGTGCGGCAGCGGACTGACCGGGAACGTATCGGCCGGCAGGTCAAGCGCGGTCGCGTACAGGGCGAGCATCCGCTCGGCCAGCCCGCGGGCCGCCTTGGCATACGCCTGTGCCGCCGCGCGGAATGCGGGATCGGGCCACACGTTCTCGTGCGAATACAGCCCGAGGTACTCCGGCGCCAGGCCAGCTGCGCGGGCCGCCGAGACGTTGTCGAACTGACCCACGTTGAACCGCTCGAGTTCCAGCCGACCGAAGTCGTCGGGCCACTGCCGCCAGCCCCGGTACGGGTGCCCGGTGGGACTGGCCAGCGCGGCCTTCTCGGCCCGCGGCAGCGCGAGCAGCCGCGCGGCGCGCTCGTCGAACCCCAGCGGAACACCATGGTTAACCACCTGGACGATGCCGGTCTCCTCGATCGCGGCGCGCACCGCGTCCAGGTCGGGGGATGCCAGATCGATAAGCGCGACCATGCGGTCACCGGCCTTTCCTGGAGCACCCCGTCCACGGTGATGTCCACCTTCTCGTTGAAGAAGCAGAGCAGGTTCTCGATCTTCGGCGCTTCCGGGATGGGCAGCGGGTAGCTCCACACCAGGTCAGAAAGCTGCTCATCGCCGGATCGCACCGACCAGTAGACCGCTTCGCCCTTGTACGGGCACCGGGTCCTGGTGTCACTCGGCGAGAGCAGGTCGAGCCGGACGTCGTGCTTGGGCAGGTAGTAGCGGACCGGGTGGCCGGTCTCGAACACCAGCCGCGGCCGCCGGCTGTCCGCGAGCAGCGCACCGTTCACCCGCACCTCCACGTGCCGGGAGGAGTTCAGCGTGTCGACCCGGTGATAGGGGTCCCGCGGGTGCTTGAAGATCTCGTCGTCTTCCTCGAACCAGGCGTCGGCCGGCTCCCAGTAGAAGGCCACGTAGTCCTTTAGCTCCGGCACCGAGTCGATCGGCGACGGGTACGCCCAGACCGCGTTCTCGTAGCGTTTGCCGCCCGCGACCACGGTGTAGTAGGAGGCGTCGCCCTTGTACGGGCAGTGAGTGCTGTGATCCGTGGGTTCCAGCAGGTCGAACCGCACGTCAGCGCGAGGGAAGTAATACACCGGCAGGTGCGCGGTCTCGAACAGGTACAGCGTGTTCGAGCTGTCCGCGACCGCCTCGCCGCCGAAGAACACGCGCACCCGGCGCTGACTCGGCTCGGTTCGCACCACGTGCTCGCCGTCGGCCGGAGGAAGGAGAACTCTGTACGCCATCACTACCTCGTTCCTGTCATGTGCCTAGCAATCGGACAAGCTCGGCGGCCAAGGCCGCGGGCTGGGTAGCGATAATGTCTTCACCTGAACGCGGGATGGTGATCACCGAGGCCAGCGACTCGGGCGGAGCCGACCAGTCACCGCGGATCAGTGTGACCGGCGCGCCGACCTTCGAGTCCCACCGCGAATCCTCCGCTGCGGGCGCCGGGACCGGCAGGTTGCCCGGATGATGCCGCCAGACCCACGACCCGTCCGGGTCGGAGACGATCTCGTACAGCACCTCTCGGCGCAGCGCCTGCTGGCTGCGGCTCGGCCACCGCGACGCGAGCACCGCGAACGCCTCCTCGCGGCTGGCGAACCGCTCCCCACCGAACCGCTCCCCGCCGAACCGCTTCGAAGACCGCGCCGATCCGGGCAACGCGCCGACGATCGCCAGCCTGCGCAGCAACGCGGGCTGACGTCGGCCCACCTCGATCGCGGTCAGCGCGCCTAGCCCGCTGGCGGCCACCAGACCAGCGCGCAGCGCGAACGAGCGAATCGCCTCGGCGACGGCGGGGGCAAGCTTGGCAGGCTCGTACCGTCCATCACGACGCCAGTCGGAACGACCGTGGCCCGGCAGGTCAATGGCCACCGAGGGACGACCGGCGGCCAGCGCCACCGCGTCCCAGAGTCGGGCGCTTTCGCCCCGGTCGTGCAGGAATACGATCTGCGGGACCCCTGATCCCCAGAACACCGCGCTGACATGCCCGCCCGTTGGCACGTTGACCCAGCCGCGCCGGACCGGGGGCAGCGCGCCGCTGTCCAGCCCGGCTTCGGCCGCGGTCTCGCTCACCAAGGCGAACTCGTCGCTGAGCTCGTCGAATCTTCGCGATGCGGTAACCACCTGACGCTCCTCCCGTTCAACCCCCCTTGATCGATCTCTATAATACTGACCTATTTTGTAGAGATTGTCACGCGGGACTGGCGTATCGGCTGGCCGGGCGCGGCAGCCCGAGCAGACCACGGAAGGTCTCTGCCTCGTACGCATCGCGGAACACGCCACGACGCTGCAATTCGGGCACTAGCTCGCGGGTGATGAAGGTCAGGTCGTCCGGGATCGCCCCCGGGCGCAGCCGGAACCCCGCTAGCCCCGACTCCGCCCAGTCGATCAGCAGCCCGGCTAGCTGCTTGGGCGTGCCGGTGAACACCGTCGCGTCGCTGGTGTAGACGTACCCGGCACGCTCGTCCATCCGGGCCTTGCGCTCGGCGGCCTCGTCGACCGTCGAACCGAGGAACACCACCAGGTCGGCGAAGACGTGTACCGGAGCGCCGATCGAAGCGATGATCAAACGCGCGTCCGCGGCATCCCGCGGGGTCACGAACCCGATGTCCGCCGACGACGCGATCAGCTGGTATACGGGATCAGCATGCCCAAGAACCCCGACGACCGGCTGGCCCTGCGGCGGCCGCGGCGTGATCGACGGCCCCTTCACGCTGAAATGCGGCCCGGTGAAATCGATGTAGTGCAGCTTCTCCCGATCCACAAAACGTCCGGTCGCCACGTCCCGGATCTCCGCGTCATCCTCCCAGGAGTCCCACAGCCTGCGGACCACCTCGATGTAATCGGCGGTCTCGGACATGAGGTCGGCGACCGGGGGATTCACCAGCGGCATCTCGCGACGGCCGAAGTGCCTGGCCTCATCGGCGCTGGCCGACACCTTGACCCGCACACCGGCCCGGCCCTCGCTGACGTAATCCAGCGTGGCGATCGCCTTGGAGATGTGGAACGGCTCGGTATGGGTCGCGATCACCGTCGGCATCAGCCCGATGCGGGAGGTCAGCGGCGCGACCCGGGCGGCGACCAGCACCGCGTCCGGCCGCCCCACGACCTCGTTGGTGCGCGGGGTCGGCACGCCGAGACCGTCCTCGATGGTCACGAAGTCGAGCAGCCCGCGTTCGGCCTCGGTGATGACATCCGTCCAGTACCGGGCATCGAGCAGCTCGTCCGGCCGCGCCGTCCGTTCGCGCCACGCCGCCGGATGCCAGCCCGCGCCATCGAGCGCGACCGCCAGGTGGATGCCGGTCATGGCGCCTTTTCACCCGCCTCCACGGCCACGGCGAGCCGGTTCCCGGCCGGCGGCAGCGGGCAGGTCGCGAACTCGGTGTAGGCGCACGGCAGGTTGACGGCGCGGTTGAAGTCGAGCGTCACGGCGTCGGGGCCGGTGCGCCACGCTCCCGGCGCGTCGTCGAACCGCTGCGGCTCGCTGGTCAGCCAGTGCAGTCCGGTAATGGCTAGGAACCCGTGCGGGTCGGCACGTCTCGTCTCGTGCGCGTTATGCCAGATCTCCCACTCCTGCGTGAACGTGGCTGCCTCGGTGACGGTCATGCAAGCCTCCAAATCCGCTCGGAATAATAGGTATAACGACGAATGCTTGACTGTATTCCAGCGCAGCCTGGAGAAAGGGTCCATATGGTGACACTAGATGGTGTGACGCTCAGCTGTGCCGGCGTGGTCGCGGTGGCACGCGACGGAGCCCGTGTCGCGGTAGCGGACGAGGGGATGGCCCGGGCCGCCGCCGCGCACCATGCGGCCATCTCGGCCCGCGGTCCTATTTATGGGAGAACGACGGGAGTTGGTGCCAACGGCGCCGTGCCGGTCGAATCTCGCACAGGAAACGGCTTGCGGCTGATCCGCAGCCACGCCTCCGGCGGCGGGGAGCCGGTCGCGAGCGAGGTGGCACGGGCCATGCTCGCGGTCCGGCTCAACCAGCTGGCGGCGGGCGGCTCGGGGGTTGATCCGGCCTGGCTGGTGGCGGTGGCCGAGGCACTGAACGCGGGGCTGACTCCGGAATTCGGCGTGCTCGGCGGGATCGGGACCACGGACCTGACCGCGATGGCGGCGACCGCGCTGACGCTGATCGGCGAGCGTCCCTGGCGGGGCGGCCTGACCAGGGCGTTGCTGTCAGCCGCCGTGGCCGACGTGACCGCGCTCGGTTTCATGTCATCCAACGCGCTGACCCTGGCGCACTCCGCGCTGGTATATACCGATCTCGCGGCGCTGCTCGACGCCGAGCTGGAGATCGCCGCGCTCAGTCACCTGGCGCTGTCGGGTTCCGCGCAGCCGTACTCCGAGGCGGTGCAGGCGGCACGACCGCACTGGGGGCAGCGGGCCACCGCGGGACGGCTGCGGGACCTGCTCGGCCCGGACATCACCCGGCCCGGCGCGCGGATCCAGGATCCATACGGCCTGCGCGCGCTGCCGCAGGTGCACGGCCCGGCCGTGGAGGCGCTGGCATCACTGGATCGGGTGCTGACCGTGGAGCTCAACGCGGCGGCGGAGAACCCGCTGGTGTCGGGTGACGAGGTGCTGCACAACGGGAACTTCCACGGCGCCTACCTGGCCCAGGCGCTGGACAGCGCGCGGCTGGCGCTGTGCTCGGACGCGTCGCTGGCCCAGGCCCGGCTCGCCGCGCTGGTCGACCCGGACCGTACCAAGCTGCGGCCGTTCCTGGCCGACGGCCCGGTCGGCAGCTCGGGTGTCATGATCCTGGAGTACACCGCCAGCGCCGCGCTCGCCGAGATGCGGTCGCTGGGCGCCCCGGTGTCGCTCGGCAACGTGGTGCTGTCCCGCGGCGCGGAGGAACACGCGGCCTTCTCCCCCCAGGCGGCCCGGGCGGCCGCCTCGATGGTGCCGCGCTTCCGCACCCTGCTGGCCTGCGAACTGGTCGCCGCCGTCCGCGCCCTGCGCCAGCGCGGCATCACCCCCGCCGGAACCCGGCTGCGCTCGCTGCACGACGAGGCCCTCAAGCGCCTCCCCGCCGACGACACCGACCGCCCGCTCGACGCCGACATAGCCACCGCCGAGTCCCTCCTGTCGATGTGACCCCACCCGCCACCGCCGAGTCCCTCCTATCGATGTCACATCGACCGGCATAGAGTGCGGTCGATGTCACATCGACCTCTCGGGAGGCTGGGGTATGGGCAATGGGCCGCTGGACGGAGTGAGAGTGGTGGAGCTCGCGGGGATCGGCCCTGCGCCGTTTTGCGCGATGATGCTGGCGGATATGGGTGCGGACGTCATACGCGTCGACCGACCCCAGCCCGCTACGGTGGCCGGGACTGAGCTTCTGGGGCGCGGGAAACGGTCGGTGATACTCGACCTGCGCTCGCCGGACGGCGCGCGGGCGGCGCTCGACCTCGCGGAACGCGCGGACGTGCTGATCGAGGGGTTCCGGCCCGGCGTCGCCGAGCGGCTGGGGATCGGGCCGCGGGACTGCCTCGCCCGCAACCCCCGGCTGGTGTACGGGCGGATGACGGGCTGGGGTCAGGACGGACCGCTCGCACACGCCGCCGGGCACGACATTACATACCTGGCCATAACGGGGGTGCTCCATGCCATCGGCCCCCATGACGGGCCTCCGGCCGTGCCGCTGAACATCATCGGTGACTTCGGCGGCGGAGCGCTCTACCTCACCAGCGGAGTGCTGGCCGCGCTGCTGTCGGCCAGCCGGTCCGGGCGCGGCCAGGTGGTGGACGCCGCCATCGTGGACGGCGCGGTGTCGCTGAGCACGATGACACGCAGCATGCTGGCCGCCGGGCTGTGGCGGGACGAACGCGGCGCGAACCTGCTGGACGGCGGCGTGCCCTGGTACGACGTGTACCAGACGTCCGACGGGCAGTGGATGGCGGTCGGCGCGCTTGAGGCGAAGTTCTTCGCCGAGTTCAGCCGGCTGCTCGGCCTCGACGGAATCTCCCGGGAGGACCCCTCCCTGCGGGGTCGCATCGCGGCGGCGTTCGCGTCCAGGACCCGGGCCGAATGGGACTCGGTCTTTGCCGGCACCGACGCGTGCGTGGCCCCGGTGCTGGGACTCACCGAGGCGCCCGATCATCCGCACCTGCGTGCCCGAGGCACCTTTGAGGACGGCCAGCCCGCCCCCGCACCCCGGTTCAGCGACACGCCGTCAGCCATCCAGGGACCTCCCGCGGAACCGGGCGAGCACACGAGAGAGGCCCTGCTGGACTGGGGCGTGCCCGACGTGGACGCGCTGATCGATTCGGGCGCGGCCATCCAGCGCCCGTTACGGGCCGGCCGGGGGGCCGGTGGCTGGGCGCTTGAGGGAGTCCAGCGGCGATTCTTCCCACCGGCCCCGGGGGCGGACGTCCTTCTTCGCCCAGAACACGTATTCGCTCGTCTTGGCGCTGATGTTCTGGTGGCGGCTCGCCGGGGGGATGCCGGAGCCCTGGGGCACCTCCCCGTCTCTCAGCAGGGAGACCAGTTCCTCCCACAGCATGCGGGCGAGGAACTCCAGGATGTCGGCGCGGATCTTGTCATAGTCCGTGCGGTCCGCGTGCCAGTACGAGCCGCCCGGCTGATGGTTCGGGTCATCCTTCAACCACGGGTTCTCATCGTCCCACGGGTCCTCTTGGATCATATCGAAATCATAAGCGAACGCCATGGCGGAGCGGCCCTACGGGTTCTCGATCATCGACGAGATGTTGAAGTTACTGTCGGACTTCGGCAGGATCCCGAAGCGCACCATCGCGTCCACCACCCGCTGCAACCGCACCGGGTTGACGCCAATCGGGTACGTCGGCAGCGAAACGAGCGACGCGACCTGGGCCGGAAGGCCGAGAAACTTGACCAGGGCCTTCTCGACCGCGGCCCGGTTGGTGTCGGCGATCTGCTGGCCCTCGTCGAGCGCGGTCGTGAAGGCCTTCAGGGTGTTCGGGTACTTCTGCGCCCAGGCCTGTGTCACCACGACTCCCTGGACGGGAAAGTCCTGCGTGGCGCCCTGGTCGAGGTCGGCGAGTTCCTCGACGCCCGCCTTCTCCTCATCGATGCTGACGAAGGGCTCGGGTGCGAACGACGCGGCTACCGATCCGCTATCCAGTGCGGTCAGGACATCGGGAAACTGCACGTTGCTGTCGTACCTGAAATCATTGAGGCTCACTCCGTTCTCGAGCATCAGCGAGTCGATCAGCAGCGTACCGATATCGTCGGGTGCGTTCACCGAGATGGTCTTACCACTCAGGCCCTGCACAGAGCTGATTCTGCGATTCGTGACGAGGGTCAGTACGTTCGGCTGGAGGAAAGAGGACTCGCCGACGATGAGCAGATGCTCGTGGCCGAGCAGTTCATTGTCGATGTAGGTGACGTAGTCACCCAGGCTGATGTCGTAGGTGCCCTGCTCCTGCCCGTCGAGTTCGTCCTGGGTGCTCTGCCCAAGGGAGATCTTGACGGTGAGACCCTCCTTGGCGAACAGGCCGTCCATCTGCGCGATGAACAGGCCCGCCGAGTCGATCGCCCCGAAGGCATCGACGTTGATGGCGGTCTTCTCCAGCGGTGCGACCGCGGCGCCGGTGGCACCACTGGCTCCGCTGACGCAACCGCTGAGCAGCAGCATCACGGGAATCGCAATCACCGTGGACACCCGGCGAATTCGGGGCATTGGGTCACTCCAGAGTTGAGTCACCCGGGGCGGACAGCACCGGGTGCGTGCGGGATCAACGGTGAAGGATCGTAATGCCGATATTTATGTGCCTTCTATTAATTCTCTAACTTTTTTCTTACGTGCGAATTACAAACATGAACATTCCACTTTTTCAGGCGGAATCCGGACGTCAATCGAACGCGCTTCAAACTCGGTTTGAACAGCATTTGAGCACCACCGATGGCCCATCGCTGGCGCTCTAGCCCCGGCGATGGGCCATCGATGGCGTTCTAGGTTCAGAACAGCGCAAGTCCCCGGCATGGTGCTGCGGCTGATCTCCGGCATGGTGCTGCGGCTGACCGATTTGTTAGGTTATCGGCCGGTTGCGGCGGTCTTTACCGCCACTTCTCAGTTCGAGTAATTCTGGACAGTGCTGCATTACCCACACTCTTGTGCGGGCAATGCAGCACCAACCACAATCGCCGGGAGCCGCCGCCGGGCGAGATGGGGTGGATGTCCGGTTCGCGAACCCTCCGTGAGCTTGCCGCCGCGAATTGAGCCACGGCCAGGACCCGTAACACGCCGCAAACGCGGTTTGAACAGCATTTGAGCACCACCGATGGCCCATCGCTGGCGTTCTAGCCCCGGCGATGGGCCATCGATAGCATCGCCGACCTGCGCCTTTCCGTGGGATTAATCATCTATATACGTATATATCTGGACGGAGTTAATCGTTAGCGTGGGGAAAAGAAACGGGCGGGGATCCCTGTTCGTGGGGATGCCCGCCCGTTTTGGGTGGTGCCGCGTTACTCGGTGTGCGCCAGCGGGCAGGGCTCCACCGGCACCAGGACGTACCAGTAGTGATAACCCGACGTCGTCTTCATGCAGTGGCACGGGGACGTGCCAGTGCCCGACGTGCTCGAGGTCCCCATCGTCCCCGAGGTCCCTATCGTGCCCGAGGCACCCGACGTACCTGAGGTCCCCGACGCACCCGTGATCCCTGAGGTCCCCGAGGTGCCGACGGTTCCTGAGGTGCCTGAGGTCCCCGTCGCGCCCGAGGTGCCCGACGTGCTTGAGGTGCTTGACGAGCCCGACGTGCTTGAGGTGCTTGAGGTGCTTGAGGACGAGCCTGGCGGGGTGGTGGCCGGGGGCGATACCGGGAGCAGTTGCGCGGTTGCCAGGGCGGTTTCGGCGGGTTGACCGGAATCGCCGGGGGCGCTCACTAGGACGATGGCCGGGGACGGCTGCGTGTGTGCGAATGTCCGCACCACGATCGTGACCGACGGCGCGGTCTCACCGCCAGCCAGCGGGCCGGGCCTGGTGCAGGTGACCGTCTGGCCGCTGATCACGCAGGTCCATCCGGGACCCGAGGCGGATACCGGCAGCTGGCCGTGCGGCGCGGTGAACTGCTCCCGCAGGAGGCCGGTCGCGGTCCCCGCGCCCGGCGCGTTCGCGACGACGAGCAGGTACTTGCCGGTCCCGGGGGCCGGGAACGGGCCCTCCGGGGTGATCTTCACCGAGAGGTCGGGACGCTTGGTCGCCGGAGACGGTCCCACGATCGGCGCGGGCTTGGAGCCAGACGTGGGAACGGTCGTGGTGGCGATGTCACCTGACCAGACGTTCATGCCGTCCGTGTGAGCCGCCGCGGTGACGGTCACCTTCGGCGCAGCGGTGACCAGCACCTTGCCCGCGATGGTGATCGGCGGGTAGTTCTGCAAAGCGGAACGGTGCGCGGTGGTCACGCAGTTGACGACCTGGCCGCTGATAGCGCACGTCCAGCCGGTACCGCTGGCCCCGGTCGGGGTGACTCCCGCTGGGAAGGTGATCGTCTCGGTCACCTGGCCGGTGACCGGTGCGCTCATCCAGGTGGCGCCGACCGTCGCGGTGAAGGTGGCGGTGCCACCCGCCTTCAGCTCACGGCTGCCCGGCGTGATCGTGGTCTGCAGTTCCGGCGGCAGTACGGCGATCCGCAGGCCGCTGATCTCGTGGATGTTCGTGTACGCGCCGGTTGAGGCGGCGAAGCCGAACTTGATGGTCTTAGGCAGCTTCGGCTGTCCTTTGACCAGGTAGAGCTGGACGTGGTTGAGCTCGCGGACCTGGCCCTTGCCGTAGTTCACGTCCACGGTCAGGACGCCGACGTTCGACAGCCGGATCTCCACGGTGCGCTTGGCATCCGCGCGCTTGGTGGCGGTTCCCACGCCGAGTTCGCCGGAGGCCCGCTTGCCGTCCAGGTACTTGTACTTCACGGAGGCGGCGCCGCGCGCCACGATCGAGTTCGGGAACCGCCCCTTCGTCCCGGTGCCCCACAGCCGCCTGTCCGCGAAGTTGCCGTACTCGTCGAAGCCGAGCCCCAGGTAGGCGCCGGTCAGGTACTTGTAGCCCAGGTAGCCGCCGCCGACTCCGGCCCGGGCCGGCTTGTCAGCCCCGTTGATCAGGAAGAAGGCGATGCCGTCCGCGCCCTGCGGCGTTGTCTTGTGGTATTGGTACTCACTGAACGTGATGTCCAGTCCCTTGGACGCCATGAGCGGCCTGGTGTAAAGGACATACCCCGACTCGCCCTTGCCGTTGGAGGTCAGCCGCAGCACCCCCTGGCCCGGCTTGTCCGGGGTACGCAATCCGCAAGCAGGGATGCTGCTGACCGCGTTCGGGTTGCCGGCGGTCAGGCAGGGCTGGAAGCCCTTGCCCCCGGTGATCCAATCCCCCGGTGTCGCAGCCGTGCCCTTAAAAGATTCGCCGTACAGCGGCGCTCCCGGCGATGTCGCCGCGAACGCCCCGGACGCCGCCGTCACGCTGGCCAGGACGCTAACGGCCACGGCTGCGCCGGCCTTTAGCACCCCGCGCGCGCGGAGCTTGCGATAAGTCATGGATGTTCCCCCGTGTGCGCCGCGTCGTCACGACTGCAGCGTTCCTTCGCAATTGCGCATGATGCGCCGGAGCCGGGCCCCCGAGCCCGGCAGACGGCATAACTCTAGGGCTTGATCCACCCCGTGACCTGCATCGACGCGCGGAAACTGCTTTGCCGATGCCAACCTGTTGCCCATCCAGCAAAAGTTTCTTGCCACGCATGTATTGCGTAATACGCAAAGTCCTTGCTACATTGAGGGCATGACATCAGGACCGCACACCGCCGCCGCTCCGCTGGTACGCCGCCGCGACCTGCAGAAGGGGCAGCTCCGTCTCGACCTCGCGCTGGCCGCGTTCGGGCTAGCCAAGGCCCACGGGCTGGCTAATGTGCGGATCCCCCAGATCGCCGAGGCGGCCGGCGTCTCCACCCGGACCTTCAACAACTACTTCTCCAGCAAGGAAGCGGCGATCGTCTGGCCGAGCACCCTGCGGGCCGCGCGGCTGGCCGCCAGCCTGGCCGAACGCCCCGCGGCAGAGCCGCTGGCCGACGCCATCGTGGCGACCATCGCCGGGCAATATGGCACCAGCGAGATGGACGGCCTGCCGCCCGGCTGGATCGATCAGTTCCGGGCGCTGGTCGCCGTGGAGCCCGCGCTGCACGGCGAGTACCTCAAGGCAGCGGCCGCGGCCGAGACGGCCCTGGCCGACGCCATCGCGCTCCGCTCCGGCATCCCCGCCGGACAGCTCGAACCCCAGGTCCTGGCCACCGTCGCCGTCGCCGCCGAACGCGCGGCGGTCTTGCACTGGGCCCGCACCCCCGCCCCGCGGCCATCACTGGTCGACAACGTTCGCACCGCCGTCGGCATGGCGGTCCGCGGCATGACCGGCCCCGGCACCACCTTCGCCTAACCCGAAAGGAACACTCCCATGTTGCTGCTCATCAACAGCCGTTACCCCACCGCCGGCCCCTACGTCAGCGCGCTGCTCGCCACCGCCTTCGTCTGCTACGGCGTGGCCACCCATTCCTCGATCATGCTGTTCATGGGCGCATCGTCGCTGGTCTTCGCGATCATCCGTACCGTCGGCCGGCGGTTCCGTGGCGGCAAGGCCACTCGGATTAGTTGAGGCGCCGGGAAATATTCACCAGAGCGGCCACGTTGCAGGGTGTGTAATGATGCACACCCTGCAATTTTTCATGCACCGCAACTGCGGAGGGGGCACTCGATGACACTGAGCGATGCCGCGGCCCCGGCGGATCAGCACGTTTCGCTACGTGAACGCAAGAAGCTCGCTACCCGCCGCTTGCTTCGCCGGACGGTACTCGACCTGGTCTCCGAGCGCGGCTACTCCAACGTAACCGTGGAGGACATCGCCGAGGCGGCGGACGTGTCGCCGCGCACGTTCTTCAACTACTTCCCGTCGAAGGAAGCCGCGATCTGGGGCGAGGATCCGTCCCGCGGGCTCGCGGTGCACGAGCGGATCATGGGCGAGCCAGCTGGCACGCCGGTACTTGAGGTACTGCGCCGCGTCATGATCAGCGGCGCCGGGGCGGTGACGGAGGATCTCAAGGAGCTTGGCGGCGAGCCCACGGAATGGCTGAGCCGGATGCGGGTGGTCCGCAGCGAGCCCGAACTGCTGGCGGGACGCGCCGCGCAGATGGCGAAGCTTGAGCGGGCCATCATCGAAGCGGTCGCCGAGCGGCTCGGCACCGACCCGGACCGGGACCCGTACCCGGGACTGCTGTGCGCGGTGGCGACCGGTACATTCCGTTCGAGCCTCATCGCCTGGACCGGCTGCGGGGGTGCCGTTCCGCTGGAGAGGCTCATCGACCTGTCGTTTCGCGCACTGGCCGACGGATTGCCCGAAAATTGCGAATTGCGCCAGGTCACGGGGCGCGCTATGGACAAAGGGGACGATAACTGATGGCTTCCGCCAGTTCTTTGCCGGATGACGGGAACGGCGCGCTTCCTGGGCTTGGCCGCCGCCGGATCCTGCTGATCATCGGCGCGCTCATGCTGGGCATGCTGCTGGCCGCGCTGGACCAGACGATCGTGTCCACGGCACTGCCGACTATCGTCGGGGACCTCAAGGGCGGCTCCCACATAGCCTGGGTGATCACCGCGTACCTGCTGGCCACCACGGTGTCGACTCCGCTATGGGGAAAGCTCGGCGACCAGTACGGACGGAAGATCTTCTTCCAGGCCGCGATCGTCATCTTCCTGGCCGGCTCGGTGCTGTCCGGGCTCAGCAATTCCATGTTCATGCTGATCGCGTTCCGCGCGGTACAGGGACTGGGCAGTGGCGGCCTGATGGTCGGCGCGCAGGCGATAGTAGGCGACATCGTCTCGCCGCGTGAACGAGGCCGTTACGTCGGCCTGTTCGGCGCGGTGTTCGGCGTGGCTAGCGTCATCGGCCCGCTGCTGGGCGGCGTATTCGTCGACGACCTGTCCTGGCGCTGGATCTTCTACATCAACATCCCGATCGGCGCGATCGCGCTGGTCGTCGTGGCCAGCCAGGTGCCCGGCACACTCAGTCGGGTGCACCACAAGATCGACTACCTCGGCACTCTCGTGCTGTCGCTGGCCGCGACCTCGCTGATCTTGCTGACCAGCCTCGGCGGCACCACGTACGCGTGGCGGTCGACGCCCATCTACATCCTGGGGGCCGCCGGCGTCGTGCTGATCGGCGTGTTCGCGTTCGTCGAGCGCCGGGCCGCCGAGCCGGTCCTGCCGCTGCACCTGTTCAAGCTCCGCGTCTTCTGGGTGACGAGCCTGGTCGGCTTCATCGTCGGCTTCGCGATGTTCGGCGCCATCACCTACCTGCCCGCGTTCTTCCAGGTCGTCCGCGGCATCTCCCCGACAATCTCCGGTGTGTACCTGCTGCCGCTGATGGCCGGGCTGCTGCTGGTCTCGATCGGGTCCGGACAGATCATCGCCAAGACCGGCAAGTACCGGTTCTTCCCGATCGCCGGCTCCGGGGTGATGACCTTGGGCATGTACCTGCTGTCGCTGATGGGCGTGGGCTCGTCGACGTTCCTTGACGCGATCTACATGCTGGTCCTCGGCATGGGCATCGGCGGCGTGATGCAGGTGCTCGTGATCATCGTGCAGAACGGCGTGCCGCACTCCGAGCTAGGCGTCGCGACCTCCGGCGCCACGTTCTTCCGGTCCATCGGCGGGGCGTTCGGCACCGCGATCTTCGGCGCGATCTTCTCCAACGTGCTGGTCGGCAACCTGGCCCGCCACCTGCACGGTGTGTCGCTGCCCACCGGATTCAGCAGCTCCGACGCCACGCCCGCGTTGCTCGGGCACCTGCCCGCGCTGGTCCGCGACGGTTTCATCGCCGGATACGCGGAGTCGATCCAGACGGTGTTCCTCGTCGCCGTGCCGATCGCCGCGCTCGCGTTCCTGGCTTCCTGGCTGATCCCGCAGCGAGAGCTGCGCAAGTGGCCCGAGGCTCCGGCGACGGAGCAGGGAGCAGCCCACGAGACTCTCGACCCGCAGGACGCCGACTAACCGGCCGGCCGCCCTACCGCTCGCTCCGCACCGGCCCTCACCGGGCCGCACCCGGCCGCACCGGGCCGCACCGGCCGCCCGGGCCCATGGATGTCCCATCGCTGGCGTGATTGCACCAGCGATGGGACATCCATGGCGTTGGGTGGCGCTCGCTCAGGCGAAGTAGTGGCCTTTGTCCATGTCCTCGATCAGGCCCGGCTGGACCGGCCGCCAGCCAAGCAGTTCACGGGTTACCTCGGCCGACGCCGGCTGGTCGTTCGAGAGGATCATCCCCAGGAAGCCGAAGTCCTCGGCCGGGGCGGATGCCATCGGGACGTTGAGGTGGCGGCCGATCACCTCGGCGATTTCGAGCGTCGGCACGCCCTCGTCGCCGACCGCGTGCAGCCTCGATCCGCCCGGGGCCTGCTCCACCGCGAGCCGGAACAGGTGCGCGGCGTCCAGCACGTGCACCGCGGGCCACCGGTTAGACCCGTCGCCGACGTAACCAGCGAAACCCTTCTCACGAGCGAAGCTGATCAGGCGGGCGATGAAGCCGTGCCGATCGCCGTCGCCGTGTACTGTCCGGGGCAGCCCGACGACGGACGAGCGGACCCCCTGGTCCGCCAGGTCGAGCGCCGCCTGGGCGTTCGCGCCCCGTACCGCCATGGGGGAATTGGCCGGGATCGGGTCGCGCTCGGATGCCACGTGCCCGGGCACCACGGGCGTCCCGGACGCGATGACCAGCGCCTTGCCGGTGCCCTCGAGTGCGGCACCCATCGTCTCGATGGCGCGCCGGTCGGCGGTTCCCGCCCGCTCGAAATCGGTGAAGTCGTGGATGAACGCGAGGTGGATAACCCCGTCGGAGTCGGCGGCCCCGGCGCCCAGCGCGTCCAGGTCGTCCAGGTCACCGCGGAGCACCTCGGCTCCGGCGGCGGTGACGGCTTCCGCCGAGGAATCGGACCTGGCCAGCCCGACGACCTGGTGACCCGCGTCGATGAGTTCGGGGACGACGGCTGAGCCGATCCAGCCAGACGCGCCGGTGACGAATATTCGCATGAGACTCTCCTTGATGTCAGCGACTGTCATTAGCTTAACACACTCGATGTCAGCCGCTGTCATCACGTATCATCATGTCATGGGTCGATGGCAGCCTGACGCGCGCGGCCGGCTGGCGAAGGCCGCGCTGGAGCTCTATGCCGAGCAAGGCTTCGAGCAGACCACGGTGGCGGAGATCGCGTCGCGGGCCGGGCTTACCGAGCGGACGTTCTTCCGGCATTTCTCCGACAAGCGCGAGGTCCTGTTTTACGGCATGGAGATGCTACGGGACCTGCTGTCACGTGCGGTAGCGGACGCGCCCCCCTCGGCGACCGCGATTGACGCGGTGGGCGCGGCATTCCAGGCCGCCGGCGCCGTGTTCCAGGAAAACCCGGAACGGGTCAGGCTCCGCGATGCCATCGTGTCCGCGAACCCGGAACTACGGGAACGCGAGCTGATCAAGCTGGCGGCGCTCGCCGCGGCAGTGGCCGCCGCGCTCCGCGACCGCGGCGTGCCGGAGCCAACCGCGAGCCTGGCCGCGGAGGCGGGGGTCGCCGTCTTCAAGGTCGCCTTCGCACGCTGGATCGCGGAGGACGGCGACCTCCCCGAGATCATCAGCAAGTCGCTAGCCGAGCTGAAGACCGCACTCGGCTAGCCGGCCCGGCCCGCAGCGGGTTCGCGAACCGGACATCTCGCCCGGCTGCGCCGCCCGGCGATTCTGGTGGGTGCTGCATTACCCACATTCTTGTCTGGTCGGTGCAGCACCGACCAGGATCATTCGGGCTCGCCCCCGAGCCCAGGCCCGGGCCCGCCCCCCGAGCCCGGAGGCGGTGGCACGGCGCGGCTCATCGGGTAGCGTGCTCGGGTGAATATCGAAAAGCCGGAAATCGAATTTCCCGACGGACCGCCGCCCGCGAACCTGGAGATCACCGACATCTGGGAAGGCGACGGACAGGTCGCCAAGGCCGGGGACCGGGTCCAGGTCCACTACGTCGGCGTCGCGTACTCCACCGGGGAAGAGTTCGATGCCAGCTGGAATCGTGGCCAGCCGCTGGAGTTCCAGCTCGGCATCGGTCACGTGATCGAGGGCTGGGACGAGGGCGTCCAGGGTATGCGCGTCGGGGGTCGCAGAAAGCTCGTCATTCCCGCGCACCTCGCGTACGGCGACCAGGGCGCGGGTGGTGGCCGCATCGCTCCGGGCGAGACGCTGATCTTCGTCTGCGATCTCGTCGGCGCCTGATCCTCAGGGCCGGTACAGCTCGGTCAGCAAGGCGACGGCGGCATGCGTCGACGGATGCGGATCGTGCTGCCGCCAGATCATCCGCACCGCGATCGGCGGGGCATCTCTCAGCGGCCGGAAGACAACGCCGTCGCGACGGTACTGGGTCGTGGTGCCCTCGGGCGTGATCCCGACGCCGCCGCCGGCCGCGATGATCGCTAGCCAGTCATCGATGTCGCGGGTGTCGCGGACGACGGGCTTGTCCGTCCCTGGCCACAGGCCCAGGGTGGTGGTCCCGGTGCGCCGGTCGATCAGCAGGGTGCGCTGCGTTACCTCATCGAGCCTGATGGAACGCCGCCGGGCCCATGGGTCGTCAGCCGCGAGGGCGCAATAGCGCCGTTCGTAACCAACGATGGCGCTGGCGAAACGCTTGCTGTCGGTGGCGGTACGCAGCACCGCGATGTCGCACAGACCCTCGGCCAGGCCACCGGTGACCGAGTTGGTGCGGATCAGTTCAAGACCGGTCTCCGGATACCTGGCGGCCCAGCGGCGCTGGAACTCCCGGGTATGCCGCCCCATGGCCGCCCAGGCATGGCCGATGCGAAGCGTGGCGTGACCGGCCGCCGCCTCGGCGACCAGGTTGTCGGCCGCGGCGAGTATCTGCCTGGCCTGGGTCAGGATGTGCACGCCAGCGGTGGTCGGGGTGATGGTCCGGCTGGTCCGGTGCAACAGCCGGACGCCTAGTACTTGCTCCAGCGACATGAGGTTGCGGGACGCCGCGGCCTGCGAGATGCCCAGCTCGATGGCCGCGTCGGTGAACGTTCCCGAGTCCACTATCGCGACCAGGCAGCGCAGGTGCCTCAGCTCCAGATCCATAACTACAGCGTATAGCTGGGACGATTTATGCATTTTGCGCATGCACCAGCGTGGCTCATGCTGCTGACATGACCACTTCCACCCGCGAGCGCCGGCTTCCAGCGCCATCCCGTGACGCGCCCGCGGCGGGCCAGAAGGATCGGCTCACCGGCATCGCGCTGATGACCGGCAGTGCCGCGTCTAACCAGTTCGGCGCGGCGACGGCCGCGCTGGCCTTCCCGGTACTCGGGCCCGCCGGGGTGGTCGCGGTACGCCAGTGGGTGTCCTGCATCGCGCTGCTGGTCACCACCCGGCCGAAGTTCGGCTCGTTCACCCACGAGCAGTGGCGCCCCATCGTGGCACTGGCGCTGATCTTCGGCACCATGAACCTGTCGCTCTACACGGCGGTCGACAAAATCGGGCTGGGCCTAGCGGTGACGCTGGAGTTTCTCGGCCCGCTGTCGGTTGCCTTGCTGGCCGCGCGCCGCGCCATCGACCTCGGGTGCGCCCTGATCGCGGCGGCGGCCGTCGTCGTGCTGGCCAGGCCGCAGCCGAGCACCGATTACGCCGGTATCGGGCTAGCGATCCTGGCCGCCGCGTGCTGGGCCGGGTACATCCTGGTGAACCGGACGGTGGGAGCCCGGGTACCGGGCTCCCAGGGACCGGCCGCCGCGGCTACTCTGTCCGCCGCGCTGTATGTCCCGATCGGCATCTGGATGATGCTCAGCCATCCGCTGACCGCCGCAGCACTGGGCCGAGCGGCCACGGCGGGCCTGTTGTGCTCGGCCATGCCGATGATCGCGGACATGCAGGCGCTGCGGCGGGTCCCGGCCAGGTTCTTCGGCGTATTCATGAGCGTCAACCCGGTATTCGCCGCGTTCACCGGCCTGGTCGTGCTCGGGCAGTCGCTCGGGGACGCCGACTGGCTGGCGATCACCGCCATCGTGATCGCCAATGCGATCAGCGTCGGCGTTGGCGACAATGGCAACGCCGCGCCGAGCGACGGTTCTACTTTCCGGTGGCTTCCTGGTACTTCGCGACGATTTCGGCGGGAACCCGGCCGCGCTCGGCCACGTTAAGCCCCTGAGCCTTCGCCCACTCCCGCATCGCGGTGGTGTCCTGACGCGGACGCCGCGAGCCCCGGTCACCGCGACGCTGCGCCGAGTTGCTGGTCTTACGAGCGTGACCGACGTACTTCCCAAGCGCGTCACGTAGTGCCGCCGCGTGCCCGGCGTTCAGGTCAATCTCATAATCGGCTCCGTCCAGTCCAAACCGGACAGTGCCCTCAGCCTCGCTGCCATCAAGGTCATCAACGAAGGAAACTCGTACCTTCTGCGCCATCAGATACCTGTCCTCTCACTAGGCGGTCACAGAACTCACGCGAGGCCGGCATCGGCCGCCAGCCACATCGTGGGGAGGACAAACCTCGGGGCCGCCGCGCTTCCCTGGTTCGGAGTAGTTTACTGACCAGAGAGGCTATATCTAGGCACGACACCAGCACTGGTCGCGGAACGTTCCAAAGTGAACGAGTTCGCGCGGTGCCGCACCCCGGTAAATCGTTCGCTCCAGCAAAAGCCGCCCGCCCCCAGTGCTAGCCCAGTGCTAGCCCCGTGGATGGCCCATCGCTGGCGCTACAACCCCAGCGATGGGCCAGCGCTGGCGCCCCGCTGGCTGAGCAGCGCGACGGGTTCGGCCACCGCGACGGCTAGTGCTGTGTCAATGGCGCGACTTGTGCTCGATTGTGAATCCTAGCCTTTCGAGCACCGTTACCGCGCCGCTCTTCCCGCCCTCAAAGTCACCGGGGGCGAGGCGCTGGCCAGTGGCGAACTCATAAGCCGTTCCCAGGATCGCTTTCGGCGGATAACGGCGATTGTCGGAGACGAGATCATAAGTCGTGGTCGGGCCGAAGCCATGCGCGGCGAAGAACGCCTCCGGCCCGAGCTGGTCGTACTCCTGTACCGCTCGCAGCACGTCGTCGCGGTTCACCTGGTCCCACACCACTGCCATCTGGCCTCCCCGATAGACATAAACGAGCGTCGCACACCGGTTTAACCGACGCAAGTGGACAAGGGTTTCAAAGAATTCATAGCGCATATAAAAATTCCTCATGACCCCGCAGCTGATATTAAGTGCATAATTTCCATAACGGCGGGTGGCGAATCTTGTGCGCAAGACCATGGCAGGAGGACCGAGTAATTAGCGAGTTGCTGGACCGGGCCACCGAGCCGCAGGCAGTCCATGACCTGCTGCGGCGTGCGCAACGTGGGGCTGGCGGCGTGCTGCTGGTGGAGGGCGAGCCCGGGATCGGCAAATCGCTGCTGATGCATGAGGCGATCAGCGAAGCGGCGGAGGGCGGGTTTTCGCTGGCGGCCGGGGCGGCCGACCCGCTGGGCCAGACGATTCCGTTCTTCGCGCTGCGCACCGCGCTTGGCCAGCCATTCGCCGCTCCCGATCGTGATCTGGCCGATACGCCCGGGTGGTGGATCAGTCAGATGGACGCGCATCTGCGGCAGCGGGCCGACGCGAATCCCGTCCTGGTGTGCCTGGATGACCTGCAGTGGGCGGGCCAGTTCACGCTGGCGGCGTTGCGGACGCTGCCGGCCGAACTGAAGCGTCACCCGGTCGCCTGGCTACTGGCGCGGACCAGCACACCGCGGACCAGCACACCGCGGCACGACACGGGCTACCTGTTCGACCTGCTGGAAAGGGACGGCGCCACCCGCATCACCTTGGCGCCGCTGGACGACGACGTGGTTACGGCGCTGCTCACCAAGGAGTTCGGCGCGCCGCCCGATCAGGCGCTGCTCGCGCTGGCTCGCGGCGCGGCGGGGAACCCCGCGCTGCTCACCGAGCTGATCAGCGGCCTGAGCGAAGAGAAAGCCGTCCGGGTCGTCGGCGACAACGCCATGCTGGATGCTGCCCCGCTGCCCGGCCGGGTACATCGGGTCGCGCAACGACGGCTCGAAGGCCTCAGCGAACGCGCCCGGCACCTGCTGGTGATCGCGGCAGTGCTCGGCCCGTCGTTCCGGCTTGAGGACGCGGCCGAGATGCTGGGCGAAACGCCGGCCGCGTTGCTGCCCACGATCGAGGAGGCGATGGCCACCGGGATCATGACCGCCGAGGACAACGTGTTTTCGTTCCGCCACGAACTGCTGTGCCGCGGGTTCCGCGAGACGATCCCGCCACCAGCGCGGAACGCGCTGCACCGCCAGTACAGCAGGATCCTGTTCGGCCGCGGCGAGGCCGAGTCGCTTGCCGCCGGTCACCTGCTGCAGGCGGCGCATCCTGGAGACGCGGCGCTGCTGGCCGACCTTGACTCCGTGGCCGAGCAGACGCTGCGCACGGCGCCGGGGACCGCCGCCGACCTGGCGCTCCGCGCCCTGGAACTGACACCGGATGCCAACCCGGGCGCGCTGGCTCGCGCGGTGGCCGCCACCGAAGCGCTGACCGCCGCGGGCAGGCTGGATCAGGCGGCCAGGCTCGGTTACGACACGTTGGCCAAGCCGCTGCCGCCAGATACCGAGGCCCGGCTGCGATGCGCGCTGTCGGCGGTGCGGCGCGCCCAAGGCCGGCCCAGCGAGGCCGCGAGCCACGCTGAGATGGTGCTGGCCCGGTCGAAGCTCCCCCGCGACCTGCGCGAGGAGGCGCTGACCGCGTACCTGCTGGCGCTGGCCGGGCCGCGCAACGGGGTCCTGGCCAGCACCATCCTCGCCGACCCCAGCCAGCACGACAGCCACACCATCGTGGCGGCGCTGGACGCCCGCGCGATCACCGCCTGGGACAGCGGGCAGCTCAGCGAAGCGGTCACGTTGCTGCGCGATGCCGCACGGCACGGCGCCGGGGTCTCCCCCGACGCCCGTCATCCCCAGCCGTTGCTCGCGCTGGCCGGTGCCCTGGTCGACCTGCGGCAGCTCACCGAAGCCGGCCGCATCCTCGACTCCGCCGACCAGCCCGCGCTGCATGGCACCCCCGCCCAGGCCGGGCTGTCCATCCTGCGCGCCCGCGGCCACCTGGCCACCGGCCACCTCGCCGACGCCGAAAGCGCGGCCCAGACGGCCCTGTCCAGCGCCGAGACGCTGGGCAGCGACGGATACGCCGCGGTGGCCCATCTGGTCCTTGGCGTGATCGCGCTGCGCCGTGGCGACATCGCGATCGCGGCCCGGCACACCGCCGGTCTGCCCGCTCCGGCACCGCATTTTCCCGGCCTGTACGCGCGCGCCGAGACCGCCCTGGCCGAGGCTCAGATCACCGAAGCGGTCGACGGGCCCGGGGCGGCCATCGTCAGGATCCGGCAAAGCGGCCACCAGAGCCTGGTGTACGGCGCTCCGGCCCTCGCGGCGTGGCTGGTACGCACGTCGCTGGCGGCCGGTGACCAGCTGCTGGCCAGCCAGATCACCGCGACCGCTGTGGCCCTCGCCGACGCCAACCCGGAGTTCCCGGTCCTGGCGGCCGCCGCGGCGCACTGCCAGGGCCTGACCGCCGGCAACGCCGTCCTGGTCGCCGAGGCCGCGGAGCAGCATCCTGACCCGTGGTCGGCGGCCTCCGCCGCCGAGGACGTCGCCGTCCTGCTCACTCCGGTGGCCAAGGACCAGGCCATCAGGCATCTCAAGACCGCCATGGACGGATACCGCCAGACCGGCGCTGACCGCGACCAGGCCCGCATCCGCCGACGGCTGCGCCAGCTCGGCATCCACCGGCGTCACTGGGCGCCACCCGCCGCCCGGCCGGTCACCGGCTGGGACAGCCTGACCGGCACCGAGCGAGCCGTCGCCGATCTCGTCGCGCAGGGGCTGAACAACAAGCAGGTCGCCGCGCGGATGTACATCAGCACGCACACCGTCGCCCACCACCTGCGGCAGGCGTTCCGTAAGCTGCAGATCGTCTCACGCGTGGAACTCGCCCGGATCGTCATCGAGGCCTCGCCCACGCTGACTCGGAGCACTATCAGCAGCGCTCCCGGTCAGCGGTTTCCGGGGGACGGCGCCGACCGTCGTTATGGCCGGCGATTTTTAGTGTGTCGTCGGCGCAGGTTTCGACGAGCTGCGCGTCCGGGCCGGCCAGTTGTCTGGCCCGGGTGGCGTGCTGGGCAGCGGTGACGTCGTCGCCTTCGGCCAGCGCCGTGAACGCGGCCGTGAGCTCGGCGAGAGCGGGCCGCGGCGCGGGGGAATGGGCGTGCGCCAGGCTCAGCACGTTGGCCAGGCGTCTCACCGCTGTCCGTGAGTTCCGTGAGTTCCGTGAGCGTAGCCCGGCCGCGACCGGGGTCTGCACGACGTTCCAGCCGACGGCGGCCAGCCGGCGACGGGCTCCGGCTAGCGCGGGTAGCGTTGGATCAGCTGGTCGGCGACGGCGACGAGGTCCTTCCCGATGTAGTCCGGCTGCGGTCCGACATCGAGCGGGGCGTTGCCCTCGCGCAGGATGAGCGCGGTCTGCCAGCCAGCCGAGCCAGCACCGATGGTGTCCCAGACGTGGCTGGCGATCAGGCAGATGTTGCCCGGGTCAAGCTCGAGCGCGGTGGCCACCGAGTGGTACGCCTCGGGCGCTGGCTTGTGGCGCTTGACGGTCTCGTCGACGCTGAACCGCCGCTCGAACAGGTCGATTATCCCGCCGTGCTCCAGTTGCCGCCCGGAGATCGCGAGCGTGTTGTCGGTGAGCGTGAACAGCCGGAAGCCGTTGTCGCGGAGCCGGCGCAGGGCCGCGGGAACCTCGGGGTGCGGCGGCATGGTGGCGAACCGGTCGGTCAGCTCGGCCGCGTCGGCGTCGCTGATCGTGATGTCGCGGGTAGCGGCGAGCATCCGGAGCACGGCACCGCCGATGTCGGTGAACGGAACATAGACGCCGGAGAGCGTCAGCGCCTCGGAATAGGTGATCAGCCCGGCGAACCACAGCCGCATGCCGGCCGGGTCGTTGAAAATCCGCTCAAAGATCGGGTTGATCGAGTCGAGGTTGAGCAAGGTCTCGTTGACGTCGAAGACGATGATCGGCCGCTCGGGCATGGGGGACCTTTCGGTTAGCGTTCGCTTCCTCCGCCGCAGTATGGCCGCCGAGCGCCCCCGCTACATCGTCAGGTTGGCCCACTGTCCCCGGGCGCTTTCACCGCCCGCGCCCGGCGATGCTGGTCAGTGCTGCATTACCCACACACTTTGCTGGGCAGTGCCACACCGACCAGAATCACGCGCGGGCTGCTAGTCGAGGAGTCGTTCCCAGAGGATCTCGTCGCGCCACGCTCCGCCGGTGAAGATATGGGAGCGGAAGATCCCGCAGGGCAGGAAGCCGTTGTTGCGGAGCACGTGCTGTGAGCCCAGATTTTCCATCTGGGTAAGTGCTTCGGCCCGGTGCAGCCCAAGCTTTGTGGTCATCAGCTCGACCGCCAGGCCGACCGCACGGGTGGCATGCCCCTGACCGTGGTACGGGTAGGCGATCCAGTAACCCAGCTCTGCCTTCAGCCACGCCCGGCGCAGGATGTCCTGCGCCGTTATGCGTCCGATGACAACGTCGTCGGCCAGCACGACGGCCGGCCAGACTTCGCCGTTGCGGTGCCTGATCAGCAGGTTCTCGATGCGGCTGCGCTGGCCCGCCGGAGTGTAGAAGTCCGGCGGGTGCTCGGGGTCCCACCGGTCCAAAGCCTCGGCATCGCGGCTCAGGTGGGCGGCCAGCGCTTCAGCGTCGTCCGGCTCGATGAGACGGATACTGGTTCGCGGTGCGTTCATGACACCTGGCTTCGGTCGCGGGATATGGCCGCTACCCTAGCTCAGGTTCTGCCGGGCAGGTGGGGCGCCCGGCCACTCGCGAAAGGCCTGGTCATGACGCTTTACCAGCACGTACGCCATCCGCGGATCGCCGCGCGGGCCGCCGACCGTCCGGTGCGGGTGGCAGATTTCCTGCCTCGGGGCACCGCGGTCAACCGGTTCAACACCCGGGTCGCGATCCTGATCACTCAAGCGGTCGGCAGTATGTGGTGTGCCTACATATTCGCACTGTTCGACCTGATCAGTCTCCCGGACGCGATCCGCAGCGGTACGTCGGCGATGGTCAGCTGGGTGGCGCAGACCTTCCTGCAGCTGGTGCTGCTCTCGGTGATCATGGTCGGGCAGAACGTCCAGGCGGCCGCCGCCGATAAGCGCGCGGAGGCGACATTTCACGACGCCAGCGCGACCCTGCACGAGATGGCGCATGTCCAAGGTCACCTCGCCGCCCAGGACGTGCTGCTGACCCGGATCTCGGAGAAGCTCGGCCTTGACCCAGTTCCCGTCATCGACGCACCGCCCGGCGAGGAGCCTCCGGGGCCGGACACGGACGACGATTAGGCTCCCCCGCATGACGCATTACCTACTGATCATGTCGTAAATTGCGCAGAGGAAGGTAGCCGTGCTAAGCACGGTTCTGATACCAAGGGAGGGCAGACCATGCCACTGACAATCGGCGATACTGCACCGGACTTCGAAGCGGAGACCAGCGAAGGGCCGATCCACTTCTACGACTGGCTCGGGGACTCCTGGGCAGTTCTGTTCTCGCACCCCAAGGACTTCACCCCGATCTGCACCACCGAGCTTGGCTACATGGCCAAGATCAAGCCCGAGTTCGACACCCGCGGCGTGAAGATCATCGGCCTGTCGGTCGACTCCACCGGAGACCATGAGCGGTGGGCCGCCGACATCGCCGAGACCCAGGGCACCGCGCCGAACTACCCCCTTATCGCTGACCACGACTTCAAGGTGGCCAAGCTGTACGGGATGCTGCCGGCCGACGTTTCTGGCGACCCCAAGTCGCGCACGCCCGCGGACAACCAGACCGTGCGGAATGTGTTCGTGATCGGCCCGGACAAGAAGATCAAGCTGGTCCTTGTCTACCCGATGACGACCGGGCGCAACTTCGATGAGGTGCTGCGGGTGGTTGACTCGCTGCAACTGACGGCCAAGCACAAGGTGGCCACGCCGGCCAACTGGCAGCAGGGCGACGACGTCATCATCGCCGGCTCGGTCTCCAACGACCAGGCCAAGGAGCTCTTCGGCGAGTGGGAGTCGCCCAAGCCGTACATCCGGATCGTGCCTCAGCCCAGCTGAGCCCGCGAATCGCCTTGCGGGCCGCTGACCCTCACGTGAGGGCCGGCGGCCCGGTTCCCCGCGCGGTGAGCTGGGCTAGGTGCCGGATGTACCCGGGCGTGTCAACCGGCCGTATCGAGGTCATGCCGAGGTGGTCCTGCATCAGCACGAACGCGATCAGGGCACCGAAGTAGCTACGCGCGGTGAGATAACCCTGCTGATCGGCCGCCACGGCGTCGATCAGGCAGCCGAGCCGGGTGGCCGAGTCGTCGACGAACTCGGCGAACCTGGTGTCGCTGGCCAGCGCGCGCCGTTCACCGACGAGGATGGTGACCAGATCCAGGTTGGCCCGGACGGTGTGCACGAACCCGGTTCCGATCAGCTCAAGGAGCTGGTCCAGTGGCAGCGACGCCTGGTCAGGGGGCTTGGGCATCGCCTGGAACACGGCGATGGCCTCGTCGACGAGCGCGGCCAGGATCGCCTGTTTGTCCGGGAAGTACCGGTAGATCAGCGCGTCATTGATATCGGCCGCGGCCGCTAGGTCCCTGGTCGTGGTGGCGTCGAAGCCGCGTTCGGCGAACAGTGTGCGGGCGGCGGCCAGGATCTGCTGCCGTCGCTCGGCGGCCGAGCGCCGTGGCCGCCGGGCGGCGCCGGTCGTCACCGGGCGCGGTGCCGGATCACGGCGAGCAGCCACAGACCGGTGCCGGCGTTGAGCATGCCGAGCGGAATCCAGTCGAGCGGACCGTGCGGGCCGACCATCGAGTGCGGACGGGTGATCACCCAGATGACCATAACGACGGTCGCGGTCTTCGTCAGAGCCGCCAGCACGGTGAGGATCAGCGGGCCCTTGCGTGGTATGACCGCGCCGGCCGCGAAGGCGGCCAGCCAGGCCAAGGCCAGCGGGAACAGCGCGGCGGCGGGCAGCGCGCGCAATGAGGTGGCGAACACCCCGATGCTGGCGACGATGGCCAGGGCGACGGGAAAGCGGCGCGGCAGCGGAATGACGCTGAGGCGGCCATGCGGTGGCAGGTCTGCGGTTACGGCCATGACTTGATAGTAGGCGCCTACTTACATTGATGTCAATCTTCCGGTGATACTGGGCTTCCCGTGGTACTGGGGCGTTGTGGATGCCGCAGCCGGTGAAGCACTCCCGGCCTATGGCAGCATTTACCGGGAAAGGTGGGAGCCGTGAGCGAATTTAAGGTCGAGGCTGATCCGGCTGAGGTCGGGCTGGACTCGGACCGGCTGAGCCGGATCGACCGGCGTCTGGCGCACTACGTCGACGAGGGTCTGCTGGCGGGCTGGCTGGTCACGGTGAGCAGGCACGGACGCTTGGTGCATGTGTCCTGCCGCGGGTCCCGTGACCTGGAGGCCGGGCTCCCGGTGGAGACCGACACACTGTGGCGGATGTACTCCATGACCAAGCCGATCACCTCGGTGGCCGCGATGATGCTCTATGAGGAGGGCGCGTTCGAGCTCACCGACCCGGTCAGCGAGTTCATCCCGTCCTTCGCCGACGCGCGCGTGTACGCCGGCGGCTCGGATCTGAGGCCGGTTACGGTCCCGGCTACGGAGCCAGTGCGGATCTGGCATCTGCTCACGCACACCGCTGGCCTGACCTACGGGTTCCACCGGGTGCACCCGGCCGATGCCCTGCACCGGGCAGCCGGTTTCGAATGGGGATGGCCGCCCGGAACGGACCTGGCCCGCGCCTGCGACATCTGGGCAGGTATCCCGCTGGTCTTCCAGCCCGGTGCCGAATGGAACTACTCCGTCGCGACCGATGTCCTCGGCCGGGTGATCGAAGTCGCCTCGGGACAGCGCCTCGATGAGTTCTTCGCCACCCGCATCTTCGGTCCACTCGGGATGACCGATACCGGGTTCTACGCTCCGGCCGAGCAACTGCCCCGGCTCGCGGCGCTGTACACGCGCGGCACCGACGGCAAGGCGGCCCGGCTCGATGCCCTCGGCGGGGAGGCCCTCAAGCCGCCGGACATGCTCAGCGGCGGCGGTGGCCTGATCTCGACGGCTAGTGATTACCACCGGTTCACCCAGATGCTGCTGCATCGCGCGGACAGCCCAGGCGGAGAGCTGGACGGCGTGCGGCTGCTCAGCCCGCGCACGGTCAGCTACATGGGACGGAACCACCTTCCCGGTGGTGCTGACCTGCATACGTTCGGCAGGCCGTTGTTCGCCGAAGCCCCGTTCCTCGGGGTCGGCTTCGGTCTCGGCATGGCGGTGGTCATCGACCCGGCGCCGGGCAAGGTGGTCTGCTCGGCAGGTGAGCTGTCCTGGGGCGGGGCGGCGAGCACCGCGTTCTGGATCGATCGGGCTGAGGAGCTGACGGTCTCGTTTTTCACCCAGCTGCTGCCGTCGAGCACGTACCCAATCCGGTCGCAACTGCGGCAGCTTGTCTACCAGTCGCTGATCTAGTTCGGCTGGGGCGAAACCTCAGCGGACGACGACCGTCAGCGAGTTGGTGATGGCATACCCGCCGCTGACCACTACCCGGAACGTGGCCGTGATCGGGCGGTACTCGGTCACCCTGAACGTGTACGACTCGTCATCGGGGTCCGTCAGGTGCAGCCGGTGCCACGTGCCGAACCACTGGTACCGCCCGCGTGCGCCCTTCACCTGCAGCCGCGCCAAGGCGGCCCGGGCGCCGGCGTCATCCCCCACCGAGACCGTCAGACGGAACGCCTGCCGGGTATGCGCGACGTGCGGCCCGGAGAGCTGGGTGTCCGACTTCGCGAAGGCCGGCGTCGCGGCGCCGAACACCGCCGCGGCCGTCACCGTAGCGATCCCGGCCGACGCCAGCGCCGTTCTGAGCTTGGCCGCCATCTCGTCCCCCGTACACGTTGACTCTCAGCGAATTCCCAGCTTTCACAAGATAGGACGTATGCGTCACCGAGCTGGTTGTGGATGAAAAGTCTCATTTCCGTAACAGGGCTTAGCGTCAGACTCCGGTCATTGGCCGGTCGCGCCGTCGATGCGCTCGCGCAGCAGGTCGGCGTGGCCGTTGTGACGGGCGTATTCCTCGATCATGTGGGTGTACACCCAGCGCACGCTCATCTGCACGCGACGTCGCGGATGGAAGAACGTCTCGTCCAGCTCATGCGCCTCGGTGGCCTGGCGGACGAGCTCAATCTCATCCTGGTAGGCCGCGAAGTCCTGCTCAGCGTCGGCCGTGTCCACCCGATCGAAATCCCCGTCGGGATCGGCCTCGCTGCAGTACAAGAAGCCGATGTCCTGTCCGTCGACCCGGCGGCGGAACCAGCTGCGCTCGACCTCGGTCAGGTGACGGACCAGCCCGAGCAGCGACATGCCCGACGGCGGGACGGCACACTGCCGAAGCTGCTCCTCGGTTAGCCCACTGCACTTCTTCAGCAGCGTCTGGCGGTGAAAGTCCAGCCACCCCTCCAGCATCTGCCGTTCATCGGCGGTATAAGGCGCGGATTGGCGGGTGGCCAGCGGCGCTGTCCATGGCATGACACCAGCATCCCGTCACCGGCCCCGGACCGGCAACCGAGATTCTCGGTCGTGTCCAGCGCCGCTGTCAAGCGACCTACGGCCGGGTGGCCGAGACTGCGGAGCTGGCGGTTACCGGGCTGCCGTACCAGTAACGGATGCCCAGCTTGCGGATCGCGACGTCGCGGGCGCCGAGTTTCCTGAGCACGCCTGCGTAGTCGGCGGCATGCCGGAAATCAACGATGATCAGCTGGCCGCCGGGGCGCAGGACGCGCAGGGCTTCGGTCACGGCCGCAGTCCGGCCCTCGACGGTGGGGATGTTGTGAATGGCCAGGGCGCTGGTGACAACATCGAAGCTGGCGTCGGGGAACGGCAGTGCGGTCATGTCCGCGGTGTGCAGTTCTATCCGGGAGCCGACGCCCTCGGCGGCCGCGTTCGCGCGGGTGACGTCCGCGGCGTTGCCGGTCTGGTCCTTTGACCGCCAGAGGTCGATGCCCACGGCCTGACCGAGCGGCAGGCGCCTGGCCAGGGCCAGCAGCACCGCTCCGCGGCCGCAGCCAAGATCTAGCGCTCGTTCGGAACCCTTCAGGTGCAGGCCATCCAGCAAGTCCTCCCAGACCAGCAGCTTGCCGCGAATCGTCGTATGCAGGAACAGGGCCGCCTGGGCCAAGAAGATGACAGCCACGACAAATAGCCAGGGCGAGAAGATGCCCAGCACCAGGAACAGGACGCCCGCCCCGCCTAGGGCGATCGGCACGTACGGGGCCTCGATCCCGAATCTCAGCGCCGAAGGCCGGGCCGCGACATTAGTGGATGACATGCGGGGATAGTAGCGAATTTCGCATCTAGCCGTTGGATTCACTGCTCGCGGGCCGGTGGTGCCGGCGTCAGCCATCGCGGCGGGTCCGTGCCCCGGAAACTCGGCTTCAGAAGCTGCCAAGGCATGATGGTCCGGCATTCAACCGAGGATTGTGCTGGTTGAACATCAGATTGGTATCGGTAACGATAATGCCAGCCGTCGAAGTTTTAACCGTCGTGCGGTCCAGTGGGTCTGCGCTCAGACGATCCCTTAAATAAAAGTGAACGTCAATCGTGCACGCCCTGCCCGGGCTGGCCCCGCCCCCCAGGCCGTCCGCACGGCGTTACACACCAGAAGACATCGACCGCAACTACGCAGCCAAGCGGGAGAAATACGCCGCGATCCGCTACGACGCCGAGAACGGTATGTCTGAGCGGGCCATCGAGTGCAAGCACCACGTCAGCCGTCGCACCATCATCAAGGCCCTGGCCTCCGCTGACCCGCCCGAACGCAAGAAGATCCACCGCGAACCCCAGTAACATCACCTTTGGCGAATGAGGCGAACCCAGCGGGAGGGACAGCTGTCTCAGTCAGACGCGCAGGCCGCAGCCCGGGAAGTGCGCGAGGAAACCGGGATGACCACAGACGCCGCGACCCTGCGCGAGACTGTCCGGATCGAGGACGACGCGTATGGCCGCCCGGGTGTCCGGGTCCGCCTGGTCTGCTTCGAAGGTCCCGGCTCGGGGACTCCGGTGGCCGGAGACGACGAGATCGCCGAGGTGGTTTGGCTGCCACCCAGCCAGTGGCACCAGTTCGCGCCGGCAGTCCGCAAAGCCCTCACGGCTCGCCCGCCGATACGCGAACAGAACCAGGAAACGGCAAGATCGACTGAGACGGGACACTTTTCAGCCGACGCACCGATCGCGCCTGGCCGAGCGGGATTGCTGCCCCGATGGGCCTTCTAGGCGACGCTTACTAGTCGCGCCGACTATTGCCCGGCCGGTGAGGCCGCCAATACCCTTAAGCCACAGGCGGCGTTAACACCGGGAGCGAGCCCGCGCTAAGCGGGACAACGGCGAGCCGACGGGGAAGCACGCCAGCCGGCAGGAGGTCCGCGGTCATGCATCCCGGTCCAGGTCCCGGTCCTCCCATGATGCGCGCGTTCGCGGACGATCCGTCGGTGACCAAGCAGCAGGTGCGGCGAGGCACCATCGCGAGGATCGCCAGATATGCGCGGCCTTATCGGTGGGACCTGATGATCTTCCTGCTGGCAGCGGCGATGGACGCGGTGATCACGGTGGCGATCCCAGTGCTGCTCGGGGTGGTGATCGACCGCGGTGTACTGCCGAGGCGGGCCGGTGTCGTGCTGGGAATCGCCGCCGTCGTCGCCGGGCTGGCGATACTGGACGCGTTCCTCAACTTCCTGCAACGCTGGTACACCGCCCGGGTCGGCGAAGGCCTTGTCTATGACCTGCGTACCGAGGTGTTCGCTCACGTACAGCGGCAGCCGATCGCGTTCTTCACCCGCGCGCAGACCGGCTCGCTGGTCAGCAGACTGAACAGCGATGTCATCGGTGCACAGCAGGCGCTGACATCGACACTGGTGTCCACGGTGTCGAGCTCGCTCCAGGTGATCCTGGTGCTGGTCACGATGGTCTACTTCTCCTGGCTGGTCACGATCATCGCGCTTGTGCTGATACCGATGTTCATCATCCCGGCCCGCTTGATCGGGCGCAGGCTGCAGCGGCTGACCAGGGAGTCAATGCAACTCGACGCGGCCATGGGATCGACGATGACGGAGCGGTTCAACGTCGCGGGCGCGATGCTGGCGAAGCTGTTCGGACGGTCACGCGAGGAGATCGCCCTGTTCGCCGAGCGAGCGGCAAAGGTCAGGGACGTCGGCGTGCTCCAGGCGATTTATGGCAGCACGCTGTTCATCGCGCTGACGCTGCTGGCGTCGCTGTCCACCGCGGTCATCTACGGCGCGGGCGGCGACCTCGTCGTCCATCATGCCTTCCAGGTCGGAACGCTGGTTGCCCTGGCGATGCTGCTGAACCGGCTCTACGGGCCGATCACCTCACTGTCCAATGTCCAGGTCAATGTGATGACCGCGCTGGTCAGCTTTGACCGGGTGTTCGAGGTCCTCGACCTGAAACCGCTGATCGAAGACCGGGTGGACGCTGTGCCGCTTACTCTCGCGCCGCGGGGCAACGGCGCTGGCAGTGCCGCCGGATCCGCAGCGGACATCGTCTTCGACCAGGTCTCATTCCGCTACCCGGCTGCGTCCGAGGTCTCGCTGGCGTCCCTGGAGTCCATCGTGCTGCCCGTACCCGAGCGTGCTGGGGTACGGATGGGCGTGCTGCACGATGTCAGCTTCACCGCTCCGGCTGGTCAGCTCACCGCATTGGTCGGCCCCTCCGGAGCGGGCAAGACAACGATCACTCACCTGGTGTCCCGTTTGTATGAGCCCAGCGAGGGCACCGTGCGCATCGGCGGGTTCGACCTCCGGGACGTCACCCAGGATTCGCTGCACGACACGGTCGGCGTGGTGACCCAGGATGCGCATCTGTACCACGACACGATCCGGGCCAACCTCGCCTACGCCCGACCCGGTGTGACCGAGGAGGAGCTGATCGAGGCGTGCCGAGCGGCCCAGATCTGGGACCTGATCTCGGAGTTGCCCGACGGCCTGAACACGATCGTGGGCGATCGCGGCTACCGGCTGTCCGGCGGTGAGAAACAGCGGGTCGCCCTGGCCAGGCTGCTGCTGAAAGCGCCAGCCGTCATGGTACTCGACGAGGCCACGGCGCACCTGGACTCCGAGTCTGAGGCCGCCGTCCAGCAGGCGCTAAGGGCCGCTCTGACCGGCCGTACCTCGCTGGTCATCGCCCACCGGCTGTCGACCATCCGAGAGGCCGACCAGATACTCGTCATCGACGACGGGCGAGTCCGGGAGCGCGGGCGGCACGACGAATTGCTCGCGTCCGGAGGGCTGTACGCGGACCTGTACCGGACTCAGTTCGCCCGCCAGGAACCGCTCGCCGCCGGACTGCGGCCGGGCCCCGGTGGCGGGCCCGGCCCGCCACCGGGGCACTTCCCGCCGCCTCCGGGCGCCTATGGGCCACCCCCGCCAGGCCCTCCGCGGCACGGACGGCCTGGCCCTGGCCAGTTCAACGACCCATGACCGGGCGGTGCAGCCACTCGATCATGTCGGCTGGAGCGAGCCGGGCAGCACGCGCGTAGTAGCCGGCCATCTCCTCATCGCTGAGAATCTCGCGCGCGGACCCCGAGGTGCCCCGGCGGAAGAACGCGGAGTTGTCGGCGACGACCCCCGGAGGGGGCGGGACGAGTATGTCCTCGCGGTCTCGCATCCGTTCGAACGTGGCCGCCTCGGCGAGCACGGGCCAGGACTGCTCGGGAACGGCTATCCCAAGCCGTGAGGCGAGCCAGCGCATCTGGCCCTCGAGGTCCGCGAGCAGGTCGTCGTAGTGCACAAGCAGCACGTTCGGCTCGGCGCGCCTAGCCCAGTCGCCGGACAGGTGACTCATGGCGCTACGCAGCGATTCTGGGTGTTCATCGCCGTTGATCCACTCGATCAGGGCGTCGTGCAGCATCTCGCGTGATGGTGGCCGCGGGGGTGGACCAGGAGGCGAGGGTTGCCCCGGAGGGGACCAGGTTCCTCCTGGAGGCGGGTGCGGGGGTCCGGGAAACCCATGCGGACCTGGTGACCCTGGCGGACCTGGCGGCCCGAGGGCCGACGGGGGCGGTGGCCAGCCCGGTGGTGGTGGCGGCTGGCCAGCCCCTCCGTCTTGGTGGTACAGCGACACGAACGCATCGAGCGGGTTCCGGGCGGTCACGATGTAGGTGACCTGGGAATCGGAAGGAATGTCGCTGAGCGGTATGTGCGTCTTGATGAACCGCCGGTGCCGCTGCCCGGCCAGCTGGGCGTATATGTGCTCCCACGGCACGTCTGGACTCTCCAGCCACGGGGAGAGGTGCCAGAGGGGATATGGCAGGTCCGGCGTCTGGAAGATCAGCAAGGCGCAGATCATCTGCATCCAGGTAGTCCCTGACTTTGGCCAGGTGCTGATCACGATGTCGCCGGGGCGGAAGCGAAAGCTGAGCCATCTGCCGCTGTCTTCGCCAGGCGGCTGATGGTGGATCTGGGCAGGCGCCACGCGGTGATCGTAGCAGGGCAAACCGCCATCGCCATGCGAGCGGACAGCGGCACGAACCGTACGCAGAATTCCTCAAAAAAATTAGGCACCAGCAGTTAGTAAAGACCCATACGTCACTCCAGTAAAGGACTGCCCAGGCTAGGGTCTGTTGCCCTCAGGCGACAGCGTCGTAGCCTATTACCGGGTCCGTGATCCAGGGACCTGGCCATCGAGCGGGGAAGGCCTCAGGATGATTCGTACCGAGCATGCGATGAAGCCTGGCAGCACCCGGCGCTCGACTCGGCCGCCGAACACGACAGCGGTCATCGCTTCCGTCGCGAGCGCATTTCCACAGCGATCCTATTCGCAGGAAGAGCTTGGTGAGCTCCTCGGTCTGGAGAACAGGGTCGTAAAGAAACTACTCCGTTCACCTCACATCCAGCGCAGGCACCTCTACCTGCCCGAGAAAGACCCGCGCACCGGGCGTGTGCGTTCCGAGTCCGCCGCCGATCTGCACGCCAAGTTCCGGGCCGGGGCGCTTGAGATCGGATCGCGGGCCATCCACGACGCACTGGCCGCCGCCTCGCTGTCGCCGTCTGAAGTGGACTATATGCTGTGCGTCACTTCAAGTGGATTCATGGTACCTGGGCTCAGCTCGCTCTTTTCCCGGGAGCTGGGTTTTAACCGTAGTCTTATCCGGGCGGATGTTGTCGGCATGGGATGCAACGCCGGGCTAAATGGGATGAATCCTCTCGTGCAGTGGGCGAGGAATCATCCGGGTGGGGTAGCGCTCCTCGTCTGCTGTGAAGTTAACTCCGCGATATATGTTCTTGATGACACACCACGTACCGGAATTGTCAACAGTCTATTCGGCGACGGAGCAGCCGCGGCCGTGCTGACCGGGCCCGACGCGAACGGCATCGGGTGGACGCCGTCCCCGCAAACCCCCAGCGTGATCGATTTTGAAAGCTTTTGCATCCCGGAACAGTGGGCGGCCATGCGTTTCGACTGGAATGCCGATGCCGGAAAGTGGAGCTTTTACATCGACCGCGACATCCCCTACGTCATAGGCTTCAGCATCCGGGAGCCCGTGGAAACGCTACTCAAACGCAATGGACTTGATTTCTCCGCCGTGAAGCACTGGGTACTGCATACCGGCGGTGGGGCGGTGATCGACTCCGTTCGGCTCAACCTGGGCCTAGAGGAACACGATGTCCGGCACACGCGCTCCGTGCTGAATGACTACGGGAACATCTCAAGCGGCAGCTTCCTGGTCAGCCTGCAGCGCCTCCTCGCCGAGGGCTGCGCGTCGGCTGGCGACAGGGGCGTCATGGTCACGATGGGCCCGGGCGCCCAGATCGAAACCGCACTACTCGAGTTCGGGCAGGCACGAGAGCCAGATCCCGACGACTGAACGAAGGCGAACATCCACGCCGGGAGGAGAGTCCATGTCCGAAACCATTGTCCCTAGCGCAGCTCGTAGTTCACCACACACGGGCACCACCCTCCCCCAAGGCCAGCCCTTCTGGATCGTGGACGGACGCGCCTATGACTTCACCGAATGGATGCGCCTTCATCCCGGGGGCGCGATGTGGTTCAGGCAGACCGAGGGCCGCGATATCAGCGCCCTCCTTCACACGTACCACCGGGATCCGGCCCGGGTCGGGAAGTTCCTCGAGAAATACGAGATTAAGGAACTCGCCGGAAAAACCATAAGTCCAAAGATCGTTGTCCCGACTAGGAGCAGCGACAAGGACCCCATGCTCGGCGCGGGGCAGCCGCCGATCCCAGATAATCACCTGCTACCCAAGCTGGGAATCCCTCCGTTCCTGCTGTCGCCGGACTTCGATGCACGTAAAGATATGCCAAAACTCGACTACCGCGATCGGGAAAGCCTGCTCGCGGAGATCCGCGGCAAGCTGAATTCCCGGTTCTCCAAAAAGGACCTGAGGAAGTACGACCGCGCGTTCGACCTGGTGACATGGATGATTGGCGTAGCACACGTAGCCACCCTCGCGCTCCTGATCGCGCGCGTCATACCCGGCTGGGCATTCGTCGTCATCATGGTCGTGACCCGGACCTCGCTGGCAGGCGCGGGCCATTATCACCTGCACCGGAAGTGGAAAGACCAGCGTCGCTTCACCATGCCGATCGGGAAAGCACTCTTTGACATCAACTACGTCGGGACGAGCCTCATAGGTTCCGACGGGCACGTACTCCTGCACCATCCCTACCTGGGGTCCGGAGCTGACGTGAAGAAGACATTCTTCGACAGCATGCTTCGGTTGCACCCGGTACTCCGTATCCCGGGCTACACGCTCCATAAACTCGGCATATGCCTGACCGGTCTGGCCTTCCGGGCCAGGGAGATCGCCAAGTTCGAGCGTCCCAGGGAGGACGGGCCGAATGCCGCGTTCACACCGGATGCGATCCGGACGGACTTCTGGATCATCCGCGCCTGGATCGTGCTCGAGTTCGTCGCGTGCCTGGCGACCGGTCACATCGTGGTCTGGCTGGTTCAGTTCTTTATCACCTTGTGGTTCAACACTTTCCTCGTCGTCGCCAGCCATGACTTCGAGGAGTCGGCGACCGAGGAGGAACTCGCCGCGATCCCCGAGCCGCTGCGCGAGGACTGGGCAGCGCAGCAGATCTGCCTGAGCTATGACCTGAGCGTGGTCGGTAACCGGTGGATCGACATCTTCCTCAGCGCCGGCCTGAGTCCGCACCGCGTCCACCACGTGCTGCCATGGCAGGGCTCAGGGTTCGCCAACCTCGCCAGCGAGGACACGGTCCGGGAGGTGTGCGCGGAAGTTGGTATCGCATGGGAACGTCCCCGGAACCTGATCTTCGGGCGCTTCCCGGCCGTGATGAAGCACTACCTGCTCTGCCCCGCCAAGCAGCCGCCGCCCCCACCACCGTCCTTCCTCCCCGGTCCGCCGCCGCCTCCGCCTCCTGGCCACATGATTCCCGCGCAGCCTGCTTCGCCAGTCAGGCATCAGCTGGGAACGCTCGTCCGCTACGCGGCCGACGGCTGGCGAGGTATCGGCGTCTGACCGGACCGTCAGCGCCCGCAGAAACCTAAACGCCTACGCTGGGACGCCCGTCCTGGCTCGAGAATGACCGGCGTCTGGATCCGGAGCCAAGCATGAACCTCAGCCAGCAGGAACTGCAACGTTACCAACAGGATGGTTTCCTGTTGATCGAGGAGGCCTTCGACCAGGCCGAGGTCATCCGCCTGCGCCAGGCGCTTGACCGGGACTGCCAGATCTCTGGCCCCCACCTGATCACCGAGGATGGCCGCGAGGACGTGCGAGCCGTCTACGCTTCCCATCACCGTCAGCCGGAATTCGCCGGGCTGATTCGCGACCCACGGCTGCTGGGGCCGGCCCGACAGCTGGTGGACGACAAGCTGTACATCTATCAGTTCAAGATCAACGCCAAGTCGGCTCTCGGCGGAGATCGGTTTTCGTGGCACCAAGACTACCTCGCCTGGCGCCTGGCGGATAACCTGCCTGCCCCTCTTCAAGTCAACGTCGCGGTCTTCCTCGATGACGTGAACGAGTTCAACGGGCCGGTAATCTTCCTGCCCGGCTCACATCACTCGGGGCTGGTACACGACTCCCGCAAAGCCCAGGCCCGGTCGGTCCAGCATCTGGACCCGGACGACATCTCCCTCACCGCCGACCAGCTCAGGGTGCTAGTGGCCGAACACGGGATGACCAGTCCCAAGGGACCGGCCGGATCGGTGATGTTTTTCTCCCCGGAGATCGTTCACGGGTCGGCGCCGAATATGTCCCCCTTCCCCCGCCGCCTCCTTATCGCCACGTATAACCAGTCCGCCAACCTGCCGAGCTGGACAGGCGAGCCGCGCCCGGAGTATGTCGTATGCCGGGACAGTGATCCGCTGAAGCAACTTGAAAGCCGGTTCCTGGAGACCCTTGAGGTGATGGAAGCATGACCACGGCAGTCGCCAAGAGCCGGGCGGTGGTACTTGAGCGCTTCAATGAGCCGCTCGTGCTGCGCGAGTTCGATGTTCCGGCCTCTCCGGACGGCGGGCTGATCGTGGCCTGCCGGCACGGTGGTGTCTGCGGCACGGACCTGCACCTACGGCAAGGACACTTGGCCATCCCGACCCCGCTAGTGCTCGGGCATGAGGGCCTCGGCACCATCTACGAGCTGGGCGCCGGCACTACCAGGGACGCTCTCGGTGAGCCGATACGGCAAGGGGACACCGTGATGTGGGCCTCGTCGATCGCCTGCGGTACATGCATTCCTTGCCGCTTGCATCGCGAGCCAACCCTGTGCGAGAACCGGCGCACCTACGGCGTCAACCGGTCCGTCGAGGAGACACCGGCGCTTTCGGGCTCCTGGGCCGAGTACATCGTGCTGCGGCCGGGCACGACGGTGGTCAAGCTGGCGGACGGCATCGACGCATTGGCCGCGATGTCACTAGCCTGCGCGGGCCCAACTGTCGTCCATGCGCTTTACGAGCGCCAGGCCGATCCGGCTCGGTGAGACTGTCGTGGTCCAGGGCAGTGGTCCGGTCGGACTCGCCGCCGCCGCGCTGGCTCAGCTAGCGGGCGCGGGTAAGGTCATCATCGTCGGCGGTCCGCGCGGCCGCCTGAACCAGGCCGCCAAAGCGGGCATCGGTGACGCTCTCTTCGAGATCGCCGACGCCAGCGACCCCGAACAGGTGCTTTCCGCCGTGCGCGCGGAGACCGGCGGTCACGGCGCCGACCTCGTTATCGAGTGCGCCGGGGTACCGACGGCTGTCGCACAAGGGCTGATGCTAGCCCGCCGCGGTGGCTCCTACCTCGTCATCGGGCAGTACACCGATGCGGGCGACACATTGTTCAACCCGCACCAGATCGTCTACCGGCAACTCGACATCTTCGGCTCCTGGGCATTCACGGGGGCGCATCTGGTCGAGTACGTGAAGCTGTTGCCGACCATCCTCGCCCGCTTCGATTTGCGCAGCCTGGTGACGTCCTTCCCGCTGGCCGAGTATGCTGCCGCGCTATCCGCGGTCGAGGACGGCTCGGTGCTGAAAGCCGTGCTGTCAAGCTGACCATTAGCTCGCCCGCGACGGACTCATCCTGACGGCGATCACCGCGCTGGCCAAAACGCAGGACGGGTGAAATGTGATCACCTTGGTTGAGGAGTGAGCGAGCCCTCGCTCTCAAGCAGTCTTCGAAGTAGTGCGCGGCGAGGCGAGCGAACTGGTGGACGCGCCCGGGTTCCGCGGCCCGGACCGGCCACCGGCCGGTTGTGTTGATCCTGGTCCGCGCCAAGGCCGCGTACGCCGCCGGGGTTCCCTCTCTTCCTGCGTTGTCGCAGGTGAGAGGATGGAAACTTCGTAAGGCTCCCGCGATAGGACTCGAACCTATAACCTACCGGTTAACAGCCGGACGCTCTGCCGATTGAGCTACGCGGGACCGTCAACGCACCAAGCCAGGAATCCCGCCTCGGTGACGCTCTGGATAAGGTTAGCGCATCCGCAGGGGTGCGCGTGCAGGCGGTTAGGCTTGCTATGAGTAAGCATGGCGATCAGGGGGAAGGTCAACCCCCACGACCTTGTGCATCGGAAGGGGTGCTAGATGCGGTACCGCGCCACTTTTATCGCCGGGTTCGCCGTCGGTTTCCTGGCCGGCTCGCGAGCCGGCCGGGAGCGCTATGACCAGATCGTCAAGCTGAGCCGCCAGGCGGTGGGCAGTCCCGCCGTCCAGACGGTCACGCGGACGATCACCGTGAAGACCACCGAGCTGACCAAGACGGCGGCCGCCCAGGTTCCCAAGCTGGTCGAAACTGCCCGGCATAAGGCTGGCGACCGCTCGGATCACCTGCCTCATCCGCGGGCCAATCACGACGCGGCCTCGGTGAACGGCTCTCGGACCACGGCCGACGGCTCGTAACGGCGAAACCCGCCGACTAAGTAAACGCGGACGGCCCCTCGCAGCTGCGAGGGGCCGTCCGCGTACTTACTTCAGTCCAGGTATTCGCGGAGCACCAGGGCGCGGCTTGGGTGACGGAGCTTGGCCAGCGTCTTCGACTCGATCTGGCGAATTCGCTCCCTTGTGACGCCGAACTCGCGGCCGACCTCTTCCAGCGTCCGCGGATGTCCGTCCGTCAGCCCGAACCGCAGCTGGATAATGCGCTGCTCCCGATCTGACAGGTCGAGCAGCACCCGCTCAAGCTGGTCTTGCAGCATGATGAACGCGGCCGCCTCCATCGGCACCACCGCGTCGGCGTCCTCGATGAAGTCACCGAGGTCGGACTCCTCCTCGCCGATCGGCGACTGGAGCGACACCGGCTCTTGCGCGATCCGCTGGATCTCGCTGACCCGGTCGACGTCGATGCCCATCTCCTTGGCCACTTCGTCGACCGTCGCCTCACGGCCGAGTTCCTGGTGGAGCTGTCGCTGCACCCGGGCGAGCTTGTTGATCGTCTCGACCATGTGCACCGGCACCCGTATTGTCCGGGCCTGGTCGGCGATCGCCCGGGTGATGGCTTGCCGGATCCACCACGTCGCGTACGTGGAGAACTTGTACCCGCGCGTGTAGTCGAACTTCTCGACCGCCCGTATCAGCCCGAGGTTCCCTTCCTGGATTAGATCAAGGAAGGTCAGCCCCCGGCCGATATACCGTTTGGCGATCGATACCACGAGCCGGAGATTCGCCTCGATCAGCCGCTGCTTGCCACGCACGCCCTCAGAGACCAGGGTCTCGAGCTCGGCGCGCTCGCAACCTCGGGACGGGGCACGGTCATGCAGCTTCTCGTCGGCGAACAGCCCAGCCTCGATCGCCTTGGCGAGGTCAACCTCGTCCTCGGCGGTCAGCAACGGGACCCGGCCGATCTCCCGGAGGTAGATCCGCACCAGGTCGCCCGTTGTACCGCGGCGGCCGGTGTCATGGTCCGGTTCGGCACTCCGGGTGTAGGTTTCATCTTCGATTGGTGCGTCGAGCACCTCGATGCCTTCGTCGGTGAGCAGCCGCACCACGCCATCCAAGGCGTCAGCGGGCAACTCTGCCCGATCGATAGCCGTGGTGACGTCCCCCATCGTCACGGTCCCCCGTTCCCGCCCTCGGGTCACGAGATCCGTCATCTGGTCTGCGAGCGATGGCCCGCTGCTAAGTACGGTGAGGCTCACGAAGACCAGTGTGCGTCACGAACCCCCGATCGCGGGGGACCCAATTTTGTCACTCCCCGGCTAGTTTGAGCGACGCACCGTACCTGACCTGCTTCTTTCCGTCGCCAATGGAAAAGGGATCCGACCCCCCTCGATGGCCCATCGAGGGGGTGATAGCGCCATCGATGGCCCATCGCTGGGATTGACTGGTCGCGAGAGGCTAGGAGCCGGTGGCGCGGTCTAGGAGGGACTTGCGGCGCTGTTCTAGGGCTACCAGGTCGCCGAACAGGCGGTTGTAGTTCTCTTCCTCCAGGGGGTTCATCCGCTGGAGTTTTGCCTTCGCGGCGGTGATCTCCCGGCCGACGGCGAGTTCGCCTACCCGGGCGAGTATCACCTCGGCGTAGTGCGCATCGGGCTCGCCAGAGATCTGCAACGGCTCGACGGCCAGCTCGGTGAGGAAGCCGCGGGCGGTGTCGTTGGGCGCGACGTCCAGCAGGCCCGCCACCCAGTCGCGGACCTTGCCAGCGGCCTGCACGCCTCCCTGGTTGACGACAAGCCCGAAGACCGACGCGTGGACCGGCACGGTGAACGCGATATCGCCGAGCGCGTCGAACTCGGGGCCGCACAGCACCGGCCATTGCACCGCGAGCTTGAGCGCTTCCCGTTCGACACGCAGAATCGGGTCGGACCGGTCGTACGAGAACGATGAGGCGTCGGTGGCCTGTGGGGTGCTCGTGGTAGATGAGTCCCGTGAGGGTCGCGCGGAGCGTGATCCCCCCGGGTGCTTCGCGTGGTCCCGCACCCGGGACAGCACGAACCGCTCGTCCATCATCCCAAGCCAGCGGTCCAGGTTCACCGCGTACCGTGACCGGCGACCCGGGTCTTTAATTTTCGCGACGATCGGCGCGGCCTCGTCAAGCGCGGCGAGCTGTCCCTCGGTGCTGTCCAGGTCGTGCTTGTCCAGCACCGACTTGATCGCGAACTCGAACAGCGGCACCCGGCGCGCCACCAGATCGCGCACTGCCGCATCGCCGTGCTTCAGCCGCAGGTCACATGGGTCGAGCCCGTCCGGCTGCACGGTCACGAACGTCTGGGTCGCGAACTTCTCCTCGAGGGAGAACGCGCGCAGCGCGGCCCGCTGGCCCGCCGCGTCCCCGTCGAAGGTGAAGATCACCTCCCCGCCCGCGCCCTCCGTGTCCATGATGAGCCGCCGTAGCACCTTGACATGATCTTCGCCGAACGACGTGCCGCAAGTCGCCACGGCCGTCGGAACTCCGGCCAGGTGGCAGGCCATCACATCGGTGTATCCCTCGACGATCACCGCCTGCCGACGGTGCGCGATCTCCCGCTTGGCCAAGTCCGCGCCGTACAGCACGTGCGACTTCTTGAACAGGATCGTCTCGGGGGTATTCAGGTACTTGGGCCCGTCGGAATCGGGGTCAAGCTTGCGCGCGCCGAACGCGATCGTCTCGCCGGTCAGGTCGCGGATCGGCCAGAGCAGCCGGTTGCGGAACATGTCGACCAGCCCGCGCCGCCCGTTGCGCGCCAGCCCGGCCTTGGTCAGTTCCTCGTCGCTGAACCCCCGCCCGCGCAGGTGCCGCGTCAGGTCCTCCCACGCGGCAGGCGCGTAACCCACCCCGAACTGCGAGGCCGCGGCGGCGTCGAAGCCACGCGAGGACAGGAACGTCCGTGCGTGCCCGGCGGCGGGACTGCCGAGCTGGGACGCGAAGAACTCCTCGGCGGCCCGGTGCGCGTCTATCAGCCGCCGCCGGACCGAGGTCTCCTGCCCGGGGACATAGCCGCCCTGCTCGTAGCGGAGCTCGATGCCCGCCCGCGCGGCGAGCCGCTCCACCGACTCGCTGAACGTCAGGTGGTCGATCTCCTCGACGAACCTGATGACGTCGCCGCCCTTGCCGCAGCCGTGGCAGTAATACAGCTCACGGCCCGGCGTCACGTTGAACGAGGGTGACTTCTCGTCGTGGAACGGGCACAGCCCCTTGAGCGATCCACCGCCCGCGGGGCGCAATTGCAAATACTCGCCCACCACGTCCGCGATCGGGGACCGCTCACGGACCGCGGCGATGTCCTCTGAGCGGATGCGACCGGGCATAACGATGAGTCTATTCGCCCGAGACGCCCATGATCAGGCTAGCTCCGCCAAAAGAACGCCGAGCTCCGCTCGGTAACGCAGCTTCTTCCGCGCGGCCATGGCGGCCAGCAGCCGCTGATCCGTGGTCACCCCATCACGCAACGCGCGATGCACCCACGGCTGGGCGGCGGCGAAGGCCCCCGCGGACGACGCCAGATCCAGCACGGTGTCCTCCGGCGAGGTGACCGGCAGCTCCCCCGGCGGAAACGTCAGCCCGATCACGTGCTTGGACAGGTGGATGGTGACCCCGGGAACCGGGCGGACCCGGCGGTTCAACGGCACGGAGATGTGGATCTCCTCCGGCGGCGGCCCGTCAAACAGCCCATACACCTCCGCGGCGGAGGCATGGCTCAGCACCGCGCCGGTCCCGCCCCACAGGACGGCCGCCCACCGCCGGGCATCCGGCGAGGGCGGGCCGGTGAACACGGAGTACACCCCGGCGTACAACTGCACCCAGCGCTCGCTGGTGATCCGGTGCTTGATCTGCGCGGCGGTCAGCCCGGATTCGAGGGCCTGCTTGCGCGAGACAACACCCTCCTGCCGCCGCACCACATCACGCAGCGGACCTGGGATGTCCTTGCGCCGCTGGCCGTAGATGAGGTCATCCACGGCTGTTAACCTACACTTCCGCGAGCGGCACCGAGGGATTGGCCAGCCGGTCAAGCTCCGGCACCCGGCCGGAGCGGATCAGAGCCTGAATCTCGTCGGTTACGTCCCAGACGTTGACATTCATCCCGGCGATCACCGCGCCGCCACGCAGCCAGAACGCGATGAACTCCAGCTCATCGACAGAACCGCGGTAGACCACCTGGTCGTAGCTGCCCGGCGACGGCAGCCCGGCGCACTCCATGCCCAGGTTGTACTGGTCGCTGTAGAAGTACGGCACCGGGTCGTAGCTGACCTCCTGGCCCAGCATGGACCTGGCCGCGGCCTCGCCGCTGGCGATCGCGTTCTGCCAGTGCTCGACGCGCACCCGGCGCTGGTACAGCGGCCGGTAGGAACTCACCACGTCACCGGCGGCGAAGATGTCCGGCGACGAGGTGCGCAGCGCGGCGTCGGCCACGATACCGTCGCCGACCTCAAGACCCGCCTCGCGAGCAAGCGCGTCATCGGGCAGCACCCCGATGGCGGCCAGCACCACGTCCGCGTCCAGCCGCTCGCCGCTGCTGGTTGTGACGTAACCTTCGCCAGCGGCCTGGATGGTCTCACCGAACTTGAACCGCACCCCATGGGACTTATGCAGCTCGGTGAACACCGCACCCACCTCGGGTCCGATGACCGCGTTCAGCGAGCCCGGCCCCTGCTCGACCACCGTGACCTCACAGCCGGCCGTGCGGGCGGCCGCGGCGGTCTCAAGGCCGATCCAGCCCGCGCCCACAACCACCACGTTGCCCTGGCGGGCGAACGCTTCCTTCAGCCGGGTCGAGTCCTCGATGGTCCGCAGATAATAGGCCCCGGGAACATCGGCGAGCCGACGCGGCACCGCGCCGGTGGCGATCAGCAGCTTGTCGTAGCCGACGGTCTCACCCCCGGCGGTCACGGTGCGCGCCGCTGGGTCGAGCGAGGTCACGGTAACCCCGGTACGGAAGTCCACGTCGTTCTCCGCGTACCAGGACTCCGGCACGGTATAAACCGAGTCAAGCTCGTCGTTACCGAGCAGGTAGCCCTTGGATAGCGGTGGCCGCTCATAGGGCGGGTGCTTCTCGCCGCCGAGTATCACGATCCGGCCGTCGAAGCCCTCACTGCGCAGCTTCTGCGCATTCTTAGCTCCCGCCAGGCCGCCCCCGGCGATCACGAACGTTGGCATAGGGGTAACTGTAGCCCTGTCAGGACACGAACCTCTCTCCTATTGGCCCGAGGATGAGCATCGGGAAGTAGATCAGGCCACCGACAATCACGATCACCCCGAGCAAGAAGGCGGCGAACGTCGGCCCCGCGGTGTCCAGGGTCGCCCGGGTACGGGCCGTAGCGAGGCTCACCGCAGATCCGTCTCGTCGGGTTCCCTGGGGCCACCGATCATCTTGTCGAGCAGCTTGACCAGCACCACGGCGGCCAGGAAGAACGCGATCATCGTCGCGACAAGGACGACGTCTTCCATGGTCAGAACCACTCTGGCTTGAACATCGCCACGCCCAGGTAGATAAAGGTGACTATCGAGACTGCGAGCAGGACCGCCTGCACAGCGTTCATGGATCCGGACGCTACGCCGGCAACATGGCGGTTCCGAGACTCTTAACGCTCCCTATGCAGCGGCGGCATGACTCTAAGCAAGATCCGAACGCGCGCTCCGCGCGTACCGGCGCGGCGCGAGGCGGCCCCGCGCGAGGCGGCCCGGCGCCGTAACCTCGCGCCCCACCGATGGGCCATCGATAGCGCCAGAGGCCCAGCGGTGGGCCATCGATGGGTCGTCGCACGGCCGATGTCGTCCCGGCTACCGACGCCAGTGGTGCCGCTGTGACTACTGGTCAACCTGAGGCACTCCGGTGAGCCGCGCACGGGATGTCGCCGGTGCTTGGGATCTCCTCAGTACGTTTCCGCAGGTGGGAAATCGTTTTCCTGCCTTGAAAATGTACCGCCGAGATCCCAAGTGCAACTCAGGATCCATGCAGAACAGCCGCACGTGATCCATGCAGAACAGCCGCACGCGCCCATTAGCCGCCACCAGACGAATTGGTCATTAAAAAGCGCAACATATTGCCATTTTTAGAATTATCTTCCGACACGCCGAACGCGTCCGCCGGAATGTCAGTGGGTCGTGGCATTCTGCATCTGTCAGGCATTCCCCCGGTCCCCCGGAGGTTGGCAGCATGCCATCCCTTACCCATGAGACTCCTATCGAGCTGATCCGGCAGTGCCCGGAGCTCGTCCTAGACGTCCTGCGTGAACTCTCGGAACGAGAAGGCCTGGACGTGCGGGTCGCTGATCCGGAAAGCGTCACCGTCAGGCTCGCACCGACCGACATGTCCGCGGTCGTGCCCACCCAGTTCCTGGCCGACATCGTGGTCGTTGCCGACGACGCTCGTGCCGTCGCGGTGCTCTGCGTAGTCGTCGAGCCTCAGGGACGGGATCCCGAGACCAAGCAGTACTCGTGGCCCGTGTACCTGACCGTGGCACGAGCCGTCAACAAGTGCCCCACGGTTCTGGTGGTGATCTGCCTCGATCCCGACGAGGCACGAACTTGCCGACAGACGATCCGCACTGGGCACCCTGGCTTCGACCTGACCGCGATCGTGGTCGACGCGAGCAATTCGGGTCCTGGCGAGACTCAGCCGCGGCCGTACCTGATTCTGTTCGCCGGCTGCATGGGCGCGATCGATCTGGACACCGACGCGGGTCAGGACGCGGTACTCGAAGCAGCACGGCGCATCCCCGGGGACAAGCGTAAAAGCTGCATCACACTTATCCTGGCAGCAGCATCCGAAGCTGCCCAGCACGCGATGGAGGCCAAAATGGCAGGTACCGCCTACCGCAACGAATTCATCGAATCCTTCTACGAAGCAGGCCAAGCCGACGGAAAAGCCGAAGGCCTAGCTGAGGGCCTAGCTGAGGGGTTCGCAGAAGGGGAGGCCGTCGGAAAGGCCGAGGCACTACGCGACGCCCTCCTCAGCTCCCTCAACATCCGCGGCCTCACCCTGACCAAAGAACACCGCAGGGACATTGAGGCATGCACCAAGACAGCCACGCTGCGCCGCTGGTTCGACCACTCACTCACCGCACGCAACGTCAACGAGGTCTTCGCGGATCGGCGGTGAGCGCAATGCACTCGCTGCTCAGCAAGGATCTCGATGCCATCACCTGGAACACGACCGAACCCGCCGCCCTCCTCACCACCGAGGAGTAGCGGTCCCGGCAAGGGCCTCGATGTGACATCGCTGCCTTCTAGGTCTAAGCCGACCAGGCGGCGGTGCCAGGCGATGGCCGAGGTGTCGGTCAGGCAGGCGATCTGGTCGATCACGACACGCCGGGCCTGCTCGTCGCCCACGGCGGTTTCCCAGGACGGCCGCAGCATCGGGTCCAGCGTCCCGGGCGCACCCTGCTCCACCGCGGCCGCCAGCTCGGCGATCAGTTCCCGCTCGCGGGCCTGGCGCTCCGCTGCCCCCGCGCGGCTCATCACATACTCGGCCGCCACCGCCTTGAGCAGCGCGCACTCCAGTAGCTGCTGGCGCGGCACGATCAGGTCCGCGTCGTACCTGGTGAGGCGGCCACGGCCGGCCGCCGCGAGGGACGCCTGCTCGGCGGCCGTGCAGAAACGCCCGACCAGCGCGCTGGTGAGGTTCTTGGCCGCCGACAACGCCGCCAATCCCCCGTCGAATTCAAAACGCCAGAATTCCAGCTCGAGGAAATCAATGAAGACCTCATCGAGCTCGGCCTCGGTAGCATTCCACTCCGGCTGGCAATAGGTGAGAGCGGTGTGAGTTACCCGGCGCCGTTCTGGCAAAAGGGCTTTTAGTGTGATCAGTCCGTTGTAGAGTCCGTCTTCCACGTCGTGCACCGAGTACGCAACGTCGTCCGCCCAGTCCATGACCTGCGCTTCCAGGCAGCGGCGGCCGTCCGGCGCGCCGTCACGGATCCAGTCGAAGACCTCCGCGTCGTCGAGGTACGCGCCGTACTTGCCGCGATCGCCGACCCACGGATACTTTAGAGTGGCGTCCAGCGTGGCGCGGGTCAGGTTCAATCCCGCGCCGGGAACCTTCGGTTCCAGGCGCGTTAGCAGTCGCAGGGACTGTGCGTTGCCCTCGAAAGGCGCCAGTTCGGCGAGCGCCGTTTCGCCATTATGGCCAAACGGCGGGTGGCCGATGTCATGAGCGAGGCCCGCCGCGTCGGTCAGGTCTGGGTCGCAGCCGAGCGCGGCACCCAGTTCCCGGCCGATCTGCGCGCATTCGAGGGAGTGCGTGAGCCGGGTTCGCGGGAAGTCGCCGAGGGTCACCGGCACCACCTGCGTCTTGGCGGCCAGCCTGCGCAGCGCGGCCGAGTGCAGTACCCGCGCCCGGTCCCGCTGGAACGCCGAACGCCCGGGTCGCTTACTCCCCTCAGCCACCCGTCGTTCCCCGTCGTGCTCGCTATAGCTCACAGCTTCGACTCTATGTCCCGTCGATGTGACATCGACCGTGCTCTAGGCCGGTCGATGTCACATCGACAGTCCCCACTCGGTCAGCGGCTGTCGCTGGCCGAGTCCTCGAGGGCCGCGCGGCCGGCCTCCAGGCGGGCGATCGGGACGCGGAACGGGGAGCAGGACACATAGTCCAAGCCGACCTCGTGGAAGAAGTGCACCGAGTCGGGATCTCCGCCGTGTTCGCCGCAGACGCCGAGTTCGATATCCGGACGGGTCGCCCGGCCTTCCTCCGCGGCGATCCTGATGAGCCTGCCCACGCCGGCCCGGTCAATCGTCTCGAACGGCGAGACACCGAAGATGCCGAGGTCGATGTACCGGCTGAAGAACGCGCCCTCCACGTCGTCGCGGGAGAACGCCCAGCCCATCTGGGTGAGGTCGTTGGTGCCGAACGAGAAGAACTCCGCGTACTTCGCGATCTCTCCGGCGGTCAGCGCGGCGCGCGGCACCTCGATCATCGTGCCGATGAGGATGTGCACCTCGGTGCCGGTTTCCTCGGCCACCTGCTTGAGGACCTTCTCGGTGGACTCCCTGGTGATCTCCAGCTCCTGCACCGTCGCGGTGAGCGGGATCATGATCTCTGGTCGCGGGTTCTTGCCCTGCTGCTTGAGCCGGGCGGCGGCGCGGGCGATCGCGCGAGTCTGCATTTCGAACAGCCCGGGGATGACCAGGCCGAGCCGGACGCCCCGGAGGCCGAGCATCGGGTTCTGCTCGTGCAGGCGGCGCACCGCGTCTAGCAGCGTGCGCTCCTTCTCTGTCGCCTTGTCGCCCTCGAGCGCCACCTGCACCGTCAGCTCGGTGAGGTCGGGCAGGAACTCGTGCAGCGGCGGGTCGATCAGCCGGATGGTGACCGGCAGGCCGTCCATCGCCTCCAGGATGTCCGCGAAGTCCTCGCGCTGCAGCGGTTCGAGCGCGTCGAGCGCCTGCTGGCGGTCCTCGGCGGTGTCCGCGAGTATCAGGTCCTCGACCAGCTGGCGGCGTTCCCCGAGGAACATGTGCTCGGTGCGGACCAGGCCGACGCCGCCCGCGCCGAACCGGCGGGCTCGCGCGCAGTCCGGGCCGTTGTCGGCGTTGGCGAAGACGCCCAGCCGCCGCTTCTCGTCGGCGCGGGCGAGGATCCGGTCGACGGCCTTAACGAGGTCGTCAGTGCCCGGGGCGACGGTGCCCTCGAAGTACTGGACCACATTGGACGGCACGACGGGTACCTCGCCGAGGTAGACCGCGCCTGAGGTGCCGTCGATGGAGATCACGTCCCCCTCGGCTACCGTGATGTCGTCCACAGTGAATTTCTTGTCGGTGACGTCGACGTCCAGCTGATCGGCGCCGCAGACCGCGGTCTTGCCCATGCCGCGGGCGACGACGGCGGCGTGGCTGGTCTTACCGCCCCGGCTGGTGAGAACGCCCTGGGCCGCGATCATGCCGTGCAGGTCTTCAGGGTTGGTTTCGCGGCGGACCAGGATGACGTCCTCGCCCTGGGCCGCCAGCTTGACGGCGGTGGGTGAGTCGAAGACGGCCTTGCCGACGGCCGCTCCCGGTGACGCGCTCACCCCGGTCGTGATCTGGTGGATATCTTCGGACTCGGTAGCGAACGTGGGGAACATCAGGCGGGCTAGCTGCTCACCGGTCACCCGGGTGAGCGCCTCGTCCAGGTCGATGAGGCCCTGGTCCACGAGCTGTGTCGCGATGCGGAACGCGGCCGCCGCGGTGCGCTTGCCAACCCGCGTCTGCAGCATCCAGAGCTTTCCGCGCTCGATGGTGAACTCGATGTCGCACAGGTCCTTGTAGTGGTTCTCCAGCGTCGCCATGATCTCCATGAGCTGGTCATAGGAGTTCCTGTCGATGCGCTCGAGATCCTGCAGCGGGACGGTGTTCCTGATTCCGGCCACCACGTCCTCGCCCTGCGCGTCCTGCAGGTAGTCGCCGTACACGCCCTGCGCGCCAGTGGACGGGTCGCGGGTGAAGGCGACGCCGGTGCCGGAATCAGCGCCGAGGTTCCCGAAGACCATCGCCACCACGTTCACCGCGGTGCCGAGATCCGTGGGGATACGCTCCTGGCGACGGTAAAGGATCGCGCGTTCCGCGTTCCAGGAGTCGAAGACCGCATTGATAGCGAGGTCCATCTGCTCCCGCGGGTCCTGCGGGAATTCACGCTGCGCCTGTTCCTTGACTATTTCTTTGTACGTCTTGGTCAGCGCTTGAAGATCGGCCGCGTCGAGGTCGACATCGTTTCTGACCCTCTTGGCCTTCTTGGCATTGTCCAGTGCGTGCTCGAAGTGCTCACCGTCGATACCGAGGACTGTCTTTCCGAACATCTGGATCAGCCTGCGATAAGAGTCCCAGGCGAATCGCTCATTGCCAGACTGGCGCGTCAGACCGTGAACCGACTCATCCGACAGGCCGATGTTGAGTACCGTCTCCATCATTCCGGGCATAGAGAACTTCGCGCCGGAACGGACGCTGACAAGCAGTGGGTCGGCCGGGTCGCCCAGCCGCCTGCCCATCGCTTTCTCCAGGTCAGCCAGGTGCTCGCTAACCTCGCTGTCTACGCCCTCGGGGGTCCCGCCGTGCCGCAGGTAGTAACGGCACGCCTCCGTGGTGATAGTGAACCCGGGCGGTACCGGCAGGCCGAGGTTCGTCATCTCGGCCAGATTGGCACCCTTCCCCCCCAAGAGGTCCTTGAGGTCCTTGTTGCCTTCGGTGAAGTCATACACGAACTTCGGCACTGTTAATGCTCCTCGCAAGTCTGTGTTGCCGGAACTCTAACACGTACTCAGCAAAGAGTTGAACGCGAGAACTGTTATATTCATCACTGGCGCCTGATGGTTTATACCAATTCCCAAAATGGGTCTATACCAATTTACCGTTATGACATTAACGATGAGTGACGCGCGCCGGACGCTTTGCTTTCCCCAACCGACCTCCCATGCGCGCTCTGCGCACTCTTTAAACCGTTCAGCCGGCGTGGCGTGGATCACGTTCTGGACCAGCGGATTCCGCGCCAGGGCGGGGCCTGGCTAGCGGCCCGGGAAGAACTGCTAGCGTCGTAGTTATGGCCGTTATCGGACTGTTGCATCCAGGTGAGATGGGCGCCGCCGTTGGTGCGTGCCTCGTGACCGCGGGCCACGCGGTGCTGTGGGACCCGGCCAAACGCAGCCCCGCGACGGCCGAAAGAGCCGACGCGGCAGGCCTGACCGCCGCGCCGCTGACATCGATCGTCCAGCGCGCCGAAGTCATCCTGTCCGTGTGCCCGCCACACGCCGCGCGGGAAGTGGCCGGCCAGGTGGCTGCCACCGGGTTCCGCGGGACCTACGTTGATGCCAACGCCGTCGCGCCAAGGACCGCCGCCGAGGTGTCGGAGGTGGCTACGGCGGGTGGTGCGAAGTATGTCGACGGCGGCATCGTCGGGGCGCCACCGGTGACCTCCGGAACCACCAGGCTCTACCTGTCGGGCGACGGCGCACTGGAGATCGCCGAACTGTTCGCCGGCACCATGGTCGAGGTCCGTGTCCTGACCGCGCGGCCATACGCCGCCTCGGCGCTGAAGCTCTCATACGCTTCGTGGACCAAGGGGTCTGCCGCACTGCTGCTCGCGGCGCGAGAACTCGCCCGCGCCGAGGGGGTCGACGCGGATTTGCTCGCTGAATGGCGGACATCTCAGCCGGCTCTGCTCGCCCAGTGGGAACGGGCCGACGTTTCCCGGCGGACCAAGGGCTGGCGATGGACCGGTGAAATGGAGGAGATCGCCGCGAGCATGCGAGCCGATGGGCTCCCGGACGGATTTCATCACGCCGCTGCGCAGATTTTCGGTGGCGACTATCCGTCACTTCAGTAGCCGGTAGGCTGAAGCCCATCTTTGCCCATCTTGACCTGGCAGGAGAGGCCTCGCGTGGATGATCAACGGCGTCAACCCCAAGTACCGATCGCTTGCGCGGTGCTATCCGCGGCTCTTCTCGCCGTCTCGCTTATCGCCTATGTCCGGCTGAACGAGCGCTTCCCCAAGGAATACTGGGTGCTGGAAGACTTGGACGTCTACCGGCTCGGTGCCAAGGTCGCGTTGCACGACGGGCCGTTGTACACGGACACATTCCGGTCCAACCACCTTCCCTTCCTGTACCCGCCATTCGCGGCGCTGCTGTTCGCCATCGTCGCGGGGCTCAAGTTCACGACGCTGAAGCTCTGGATGACCGTGGCGAACATCTGCGCGCTGGCGATCACTGTGTGGTTCGCCTTCGGCCTCGCCGGGACCCGCGATCGCTACTGGCGGCTCGCCGGGACGCTGCTGATCACCGCCCTAACGTTGTGGTTCGACCCGGTGTCCCAGACCCTGTCCTTCGGCCAGGTCAACTTGCTGCTGATGATGCTGGTCATCGCCGACCTCAGCCTGGCCGACCGGCGCCTGATCAAGGGCATGGGGGTCGGGATCGCCGCGGGGATCAAGATAACGCCGCTGATCTTCTCCGCCCATCTGCTCGTTACCCGGCGGTTCCGTGCGTTCGCGGTGTCCATCGGCACGCTGCTGGCGACCATCCTGATCGGTTTCCTCGTGGTGCCGCGCGAGTCGGTCAAGTACTGGATCAAGGGGACGTTCTACTCCGCCGGGCACCTCGGCAGCGGCTACGGCGGCAACCAGTCGATGTACGGGATGCTGCAGCGGGTGACCCACAACGGCCATCACATGCACATCTACTGGATGGTCGCCGCCGTCATCGTGGCCGCCGCGGGCCTGACGCTGTCGGTGTGGGCGCACCGTCGCCACGATGATCTCCTCGCGGTCTGCGTCAGCGCGGTCACCGGACTGCTGATCTCGCCGATCTCGTGGAACCACCACTGGGTGTGGGCGGTTCCGGTGCTGGTCTGGACGTTCGCCCGGCTGCCGCGCTCGCTGCCGACCCGCTGGCGCCCGCTGGGCTGGCTGGCCGCGGCGGCCACCTTTGTTGTGTTCGTCGCGCTGCCCAAGCACCTGACGACCCAGCACCCGCTGGTGCCACCGCCCGCCGCGCCCGGGACCACCACCACCGACACGCTGGCGCACATCACCGGCTGGATCTGGCTGATGCCGATGTACGGCAACGACGGCTACTTCTGGAGCGGCACCCAGATCATCGTCGGGAACCTTTACGTGGTCTTCGGCCTGATCTTCCTGCTGGTGGCCTGGGGCTACCTGGCCGCCACCCAGCACCGCACCTCACCCGCAACCTCAGACACACCCGCCACCGCGGAACCCGCCACCGCGGAACCCGCCACCGCGGCCGCTGAGCCCACCGCTGCGGAGCCCACCGCCGCCAGCTCCCGTCCGATCGCGAAAGCCGCCTCTGGGTCCGAATGATTCTGGTGGGTGTGGCACCACCCAGCAAAGAGGCTGGTTAGTGCAGTACCAACCATGATCCTCTGGCCCGATGGCTGGGCGAGATGGGGTGAATGTCCGGTACGCGGAGCCTCCGGCACGACCCTCCGGCACGGTGCCAGCCGCGGCACGGAGCCAGCCGCAGCCCGCGTGCCGCGCACCGCACCCAGCCTGCCGCGCACCGCCGCTGGCACCTGAGTGGCTCATGTGACTGATGTGGTCTTCTACACCGCTGTCGATGGGCCATCGGTGGGGCTAGAGCGCCATCGATGGGCCATCGCTGGCCGGCGCGGTAGCGCCGCTGGCGCCACGGTAGCGCCGCCGCCGGAAGGCGGACGCCGCTCGGGAGCGCCGGGAGCGCCGGGAGCGGCGCCCCGGGGGTCGCATGCGTCACGGCAGTCACCGGGCTGATTAACGAGAAGGCTTGGTGCAGACCGCGCTGCACCAAGCCTTCGCTTTGTTGAGCGGTTAGCAGCCGGGTAGGCGCTCGGAGAGGTAGGACTCGATGGTGTCGAGGCCGATCCGTTCCTGCTTCATCGTGTCGCGGTCTCGTACGGTCACGGCCTGGTCGGTGAGCGTGTCGAAGTCCACCGTCACGCAGAACGGCGTGCCGATCTCGTCCTGCCGCCGGTACCGCCGGCCGATGGCGCCGGCGTCGTCGAAGTCACAGTTCCACCGCTTGCGGAGTGCCTCCGCCAGCGAGCGTGCCTTCGGCGACAGGTCAGCGTTGCGGGACAGCGGCAACACGGCCACCTTCACCGGGGCGAGCCGCTTGTCCAGGCGCAGCACCGTGCGCTTTTCCAGCTTGCCCTTGGCGTCCGGGGCCTCGTCCTCGGCGTAGGCGTCCATCAGGAACACCAGCGCGCCTCGGTCCACGCCGGCCGCGGGCTCGATCACATACGGGACGAACCGTTCGCCGCTGTCCTGCTCCAGGTAGCTCATGTCCTCCTTGGACGCTTCCTGGTGCACCGTCAGGTCGTAGTTCGTCCGGTTCGCGACGCCCTCGAGCTCGCCCCATTCCGTGCCAGTGAAGCCGAACCGGTACTCGATGTCGACGGTCCGCTTGGAGTAGTGCGACCGCTTGTCGGCAGGGTGCTCGAACAGCCGCAGGTTGTCCCGGTTGATGCCGAGGCTCACGTACCACTCAAGCCGCAGCTGCAGCCAGTACTCGTGCCACTCCTCGTCGCTGCCCGGCTTGCAGAAGAACTCCATCTCCATCTGCTCGAACTCGCGGGTACGGAAGATGAAGTTGCCCGGCGTGATCTCGTTGCGGAACGACTTGCCGATCTGGCCGATGCCGAACGGGATCTTCTTGCGCGAGGTCTGCTGCACGTTCTTGTAGTTGATGAAGATGCCCTGCGCGGTCTCTGGCCGCAGGTAGGCCATGCCTGACTCGTCCTCGACCGGGCCGAGGTGGGTACGCAGCAGGCCGTTGAACATCCGTGGTGCGGTAAACGCACCCCGGGTGCCACAGTTCGGGCAGACGACGTCCGCCAGCCCGTCGGCGGGCGCGTGGCCATGCTTCTCCTCGTAGGCCTCGATCAGGTGATCGGCCCGGTACCGCTTGTGACAAGACAGGCACTCGGTCAGCGGGTCCACGAACTCGTTGACGTGGCCGCTGGCCACCCAGACTTCGGGCGCCAGGATGACCGAGGAGTCGATGCCCACGACGTCGTCGCGCTCGGTGACCATCGTGCGCCACCACTCGCGCTTGATGTTGTTCTTCAGTTCGACGCCGAGCGGACCGTAATCCCAGGCGGCACGGAGACCGCCGTAGATCTCGCTAGACGGGTAGACAAAACCCCGTCGTTTGCTGAGGTTAACGATCGTGTCAAGGCGGTCACTGCGCAGCGCCATGTCTGGTCTCCATCCGGCTGGCGGTCGGCGGACTCGTAAAATCGGTCCCTTGTAAACGGATCACCAGCTTATCGGGTACCAGGTGTTAACCAGGAAACCATTATCGGGCGACGGGGCCACCCACCCAGTCCGAGTCGATGTTGAGGGTGATCCCGCCGATCTTCTGATTGTGCCCGCCCGCGTACTGCTTGACCCGGTCACTGATCGACCACGGCCGGGGACCGAGTACCGGGGCGCCAGTCAGGTTCCGGTCATTGTCCCAGAGCGCGAACCAGATGGCCTGCGGCGCGGTGACAGCGCCGGAGACCGACGCCGTTCGAAGATCCTGCACGCCGGAATCCTCGCTTGAGTAAACGCCAGATAGGTAATGGTGCTGATTTAGCGTTTTCGTCCAAGCGCCAAGGAATTTCAGTACCGCGGATACACAGCCCCGGTTTGCCTCGTTATAGGCCTCCATATCGTAGTAGACCGGCGAACCGGCCGGCAGCCCGAACGCCGCGGCATCCTTGGCCGCGTTAGTGGCGGCGGCATTGCCCTGCGCGACGGCCGAACGGCCATTGATCATGTCCCCGTAGCCGTAACACGGAGCCTGCAGCCCAACGTAGACCGGCAGCAGCCCCCAGCCCATCGCGGTCGTCGCTCGCACCCAGGAGGCGGACAGGTTCCCGTAGTCGCAGGCCATGTTGGCCCCGCCTATGTAGATACCGGCCACGGAGTATTTGGACCGCCACGCACGCATCGCGGCCAGGGACGGCGCGGTACAGGTGTCGAACCCGGATAGCTCGGAAGGCCCCGTGACCTTCGGCCGAGCCGGCTTTACTCTCGCCACCGTACGGACCGGCGTGTTCGTCGGCGTGGGCACCGACGGCCGGGGCGCCCGCGACGACGTGGGCACCGACGACGGCCGGGGACGCGGTGCCTTCCGGGACGGCCGGGACGGCTGGCCGCCCCCGGGCAGCGAGATGGTGGTGGGCTGCACCCGCACCACGACCGTCCCGTCCGGCAGTTCGATCGTGTCCCGCTCACCAGCGACCCGAACGACCGGACCCGACTGCTGCACGGCCCGCGCCGACCCGGCGGCGACACGCGCCGACGCCACCCGCGACACCGACGCCGACGCCGACGCCGACCGCGGGACCGATGCCACCCGCGAGACCGACACCACCCGCGACACCGATGCGGTACGCGGCGACTTGCGGAACGTGGCGAGAATCTGGGTCATCGCGCTCGAACTGTTGCCGTAGGTCGCGGTCGCGACGGTGCTTCCCGTGCTGCGCAGCGCGACACGCAACTGATGGGCCGAGTTGTCCTGGACGATGGACGCGTTCATGCCGGGCACCAGCCGCACCACGTTCCCGCCGGTCATGCCGGGCTGCGCCGATTCGTCACTCGCCGCGGCGAGCTGGAAGTTCATCGGTGAGGCGATGGACACCGTGTCGGTGCGCCCAACAAGCCGGGGCGGACACTGCTGATTGGGTCCCGGCGTTCCTAGGTAGACCGCGTGCACGTCGTAACGGACGCATTGCTGCGGATCACGTGCGAGCCAGTACACCGGCCATGACGCCGGAACGGTGATTTCGTATCCCTCGTAGCTGATGGTCTGTGTTCCGGTAACTCCGGCTGACGCCGGTACGGTACTTCCCCCCAAGGCAAGTCCGCAGATAACAACGGCTAGTGCCGCGCGACGCATGTGCACCCCCGAATTCGCGTTAGCGCAGGCTGATCCCTCCGGGGGGTTGTGTTCCCAGCTTACAAACGTTGTATGCGTGAACGCAGTGTGCTTATGTTGCGCAGCAGTTCACTGAGTGACGACGTCAGCGGCGATTTCGTTGGGTATCGCTCCGCCATAACGCCGATCACGTGATGCGTAAATCTCGCACGCTTGCCACAAATCTCGCCGGTCGAAATCCGGCCACAGTGTGTCGAGAAAGACTAGTTCCGCGTACGCGGATTGCCACAACAGGAAGTTCGACAAGCGTTGCTCGCCGGACGAACGGACCCACAGATCGACCTCGGGTACTTCCGGGTGATAGAGGTACTTCGCGATCGTCTTCTCGGTGATCTTGTCGGCCCGCAGTTTCCCGGCCGCGACGTCGGCCGCGATCGCCGCGGTCGCGTCCGCGATCTCCGCCTGGCCACCGTAGTTCACGCAGAACTGCAGGGTGAGCTTCGTGTTGCCCGCCGACAGTTGCTCGGCCTCCTGCAGCTCGCTGATCACGCTTCGCCACAAGCGCTTGACCCGGCCGGACCAGACGATCCGCACGCCCATCTCGTTCAGCAGGTCACGGCGACGGTGGATGACGTCCCGGTTGAACCCCATCAGGAACCGCACCTCGTCCGGTGCCCGCCGCCAGTTCTCGGTGGAGAACGCGTACGCGGATAGGTAAGGGATGCCCAGCTCGATCGCGCCCATGATCACGTCGAGCAGCGAGGACTCGCCTTTCTTATGCCCTTCGGTGCGCGGCAGCCCGCGCTGCTTAGCCCACCGGCCGTCGCCGTCCATCACCATGGAGACGTGCTGCGGGATGAGATCCTTCGGTATGGCTGGCGGGCGGGCCCCGCTCGGATGCGGATCCGGTGGCCGGAGGTTAGACAACTACACCCTCTCCACGTGACGCAACGACCTGAGCGAATGCTCCAAGTGCCACTGCAGGTAAGCGGCTACCAAGCCACTGCACTCTACCCGGTGCCGGCGCTCGCTGTTTTCCGCTAGCTCCCAGTCGCCGCGCAGCAGGGCCAGCATCAGCGCGACGGTCGCCGCGGCCGGCATGGCTGCGCCCGGCGGGCGGCAGGTGTGACACACCATTCCGCCCGCGGGGATGGCGAACGCGGTGAGCGCGCTCCCCCGGGTGCCGCAGCGGGCGCACTCCTCGAGCGCGGGCGCGTACCCGGCCACCGCCAGCGAGCGCAGCAGGTACGCGTCCAGCACCAGCCGTGGTTCACGCTCCCCCTCGGTGAGGGTGCGCAGGCCGCCGACCAGCAGCAGGAACTGACGCAGCGACGGCTCCTTCTCGACCGGGGTGAGCTTCTCGGCCGTCTCCAGTATCGCGATGCCCGCGGTGTACCGGGGGTAGTCGGCCGCCAGCGAAGCTCCGTAGGGCCGGAGCACCTCGGCCTGGCTGATCGTGTCCAGCGAGCGTCCGGTGTGCAGCAGCAAGTCGACATGGGTGAACGGCTCGACTCGCGCGCCAAGCCGCGACTTGGTGCGGCGCACGCCCTTGGCTACCGCGCGGACCCGGCCCGACTGGCGGCACAGCACGGTGATGATCCGGTCCGCCTCACCCAGCTTCTGGGTACGCAGCACCACCCCGTCGTCGCCGTACTGGTGACCCTGCTGATGCCGTTGCACCCTTCCATTGTCGGGCATCAGGCAACGTTACGGGTGCGGTGCCAAATGTTCAGCGCGGCGTCGGATTTGAGCGTTTACTCCGACGCCGTCAGGGCTTACGCTCCAACCGTCGCATTTTGTTACTCCACGGTAACTCCCACGCAAGGAGACGGAATGCTCAAGCTCCCCCGACGGCTCCGCCAACAGCTCCCTCGACGGCTCCCCCTACGGCTCCCCCGCCGCCTCCCCTGGCGCTCCCTGCTGGCCGTGCTCGCACTGGTAACGGCCGGGCTACCAGCGACGCCGGGCATCGCCCACGCCGCGACCCTGGTCACCAACCCGGCGGCGCTGGTCAACCCCTTCATCGGCACCGAGCTGAACGACAACTTCAGCACGGCCAACACCTTCCCGGGTGCGGACGTGCCGCACGGCATGATCCAGTGGTCACCCGACACCACCTCCCGCCCGGACGGCGGCGGCTACAGCTACACCGACAGCGACACCACCGGGTTCAGCCTGACGCATGTCTCTGGTCCCGGCTGCGCGGCCGGCGGCGACGTGCAGATCCTGCCGGTGACCGATTCGGTGGGCAGCGACACCGAGGAGTCCTTCTCCCGCAGCGACGAGACGGCATCGCCCGGGTACTACTCCGTCGCCCTGGGCAACGACACCAGCGTGCAGCTGACCACCACGGCCCGGGCCGGCATCGGTCAGTTCACCTTCCCGGCCACGACCACCGCGTCGCTCCAGTTCAACCTGGACGACCCGGCCAACAATTACGTCTCCTCCACGTTCAACGTGATCGGCGACGACGAGGTGACCGGCTCCGTGACGAGTTCCGGATTCTGCCAGGCGACCGACGACTTCACGGTGTACTTCGCCATCACCTTCGGCCAGGACTTCAGCTCGGCCGGAACCTACAGCGACGGCGGCTACGCCACCTTCGACACCGAGGACGATCAGACGGTCACCGCCAACGTCGGCATCTCCTACACCTCGGTCGCCGAGGCCCAAGACAACCTGAACGACGAGGTGGCGGGCCAGTCCTTCTCGACGATCGAATCGGCGGCGCAGACGGACTGGACCAACGCGCTGGAGAAGATCGATATCGCCGGCGGGACCGCCGCGGAGGAGAGCACGTTCTATACCGCGCTCTACCACGCCGAGCAGTTCCCCGCCATCATGAGCAACGACGACGGGACCTACCTCGGCTGGGATGGCAAGATCCACACCGTGGACGCCGGGCATAGCGCCGAGTACGGCGACTACTCCGGCTGGGACATCTACCGGTCCCAAGCACAGCTCACCGCGCTGATCGACCCGCGGGCCGCCGACGACATGGCGCAGTCCATCGTCGATGACTACGAGCAGACCGGGCTCCTCACCAAGTGGGGCATGGGCGACAACGAGACCTACATCATGGTCGGGGACTCGGGCGTGCCGATACTCGCCGACTATTACGCGTTCGGCGCGCAGGGCTTCGACACGGCGACGGCGTTGAAGGCAATGATCTACGACCAGTCCAACGACACCGACGTCACGCCGGGCGTCACCTACCTGAACAGCTTCGGCTACCTGCCAACGAACAGCAGCTACGGCTGCTGCAACGAGTACGCCCCCACGTCCACCCAGCTCGAGTACGACACCGACGACTTCGCGCTGTCGAGGTTCGCGTCAGACCTCGGTGACAGCGCCGACGCGACGACGTTCCTCAACCGGGCGCAGGACTGGGAGAACATCTACGACTCGTCCGAGGGCTTCCTCTGGCCGAAGCACTCCAACGGTGACTGGCTGTCCCTGTACGACCCGTACCTGATCACCAGCACCGACGACAATGACTTCGCCGAAGACGACGCGTTCATCTACACCGGTGACGTCCCCTTCAACCTGGCCGAGCTGGGCTCGCTCAAGGGCGGCGACTCGGACATGGTCTCCTACCTGAACAGCGCGCTGTCCGGGTACGAGGGGCTGGGCAGCATACTCGGCACCCAGGCCAACCTGGGCAACGAGCCGAGCATCGAGCTGCCCTGGGAGTACGACTGGTTCAGCGCGCCGCAAGATACCCAGAAAACGGTCCGCTCCATCGAGGACGACCTGTGGTCCGACAGCCCGGGTGGCATTCCCGGCAACGACGACCTGGGCGAGATGAGCGCCTGGTACGTGTGGTCCGCGCTCGGGCTGTACCCGGAGGTCCCGGGCACGGCCGATCTGGCCATCGGCAGCCCGCTGTTCACCGAGGAAGTGATCACCACGGGCAGCGGCACCCTCACCGTCGACGCGCCGAACGCCGCCGACGACGCCCCCTACGTAGACAGCCTGACCATCAACGGGACCAGCTCGTCGCTGGCCTACCTGCCCGCCGCCGACGTGACCGCCAGCGCGACCACGCTGGACTTCACGCTCGGCACATCGGCTTCCAGCTGGGCCACGGCCGCCGCGGACGCTCCCCCGTCCTACAACGGCACCCCGGGCACCGGAGTGGCGGAGCCAACCGGCACGATCACCGAGAACGGCACCGGCAAGTGCGTCGATGACCGGGACTCCAGCACCCTCGATCACAACCCGATCCAGGTCTACACCTGCAACGGCACCGGCGCCCAGCTCTGGCAACAGAACTCCGCCGGCGAGCTAGAAAACCCCGAATCCGGCCTATGCCTTACCGACCCCAGCGCCAACGGCACCAACAGCACCCAACTAGAGCTAGCCACCTGCACCGCCACCACCGGCCAGCTCTGGACACTGCCGTAGGCCTGCGAAACGTCCGTAGAATCTGCCGCCAGAGCGGCAGATTCTACGGACGTTTCGGGAAGGCGATCAGCGGCGGGCGCGGTTGACCGCCGAGAGGACCGCGCGCATCGAGGCCGACGCGGTGTTGGTGTCGACGCCGACGCCCCAGTAGGACTCGCCGTTGACGTCGCACTCGATGTAGGACGCCGCCTGCGCGTCGGAGCCTGCCGACATGGCGTGCTCGGCGTAGTCGAGCACCCGGACCGCCACGCCGACCGACGCCAGCGCGTCGCAGAACGCGGAGATCGGGCCGTTCCCGGCCCCCTCAACCATCCGCGCGACGCCGTCCACGCTCACCTCGGCCGACATCACGTGTTTGGTATCCGTGACCGACGACGACTGCTGCCCCAGCAGCGATACCGAGCCGGGCGCCAGGTACTCCGACGAGAACACCGACCACATCTCGGTCGCGGTGACCTCGCCGCCCTCGTCGTCGGTCACCTGCTGGACCACCCGGGAGAACTCGATCTGCAGCCGGCGCGGCAAGTCGAGGGAGTGCTCCTCCTTCATCAGGTAGGCCACCCCGCCCTTGCCCGACTGGCTGTTGACCCGGATCACCGCTTCGTAGGTGCGGCCCACGTCGTGCGGGTCGACCGGCAGGTACGGCACCTTCCACGGATACGACGACACCGGAACACCGGCCGCCGCCGCGTCAGATTCGAGCGCGTCGAAGCCCTTCTTGATCGCGTCCTGGTGGGACCCGGAGAACGCGGTGTACACCAGCTCACCCGCGTACGGGTGCCTCGGGTGCACCGGCAGCTGGTTGCAGTACTCGACGGTGCGCCGCACCTCGTCGATGTCGGAGAAGTCGATCATCGGGTCGATACCCTGCGAGAAAAGGTTGAGCCCCAGGGTGACCAGGCAGACGTTGCCGGTCCGCTCCCCGTTACCGAACAGGCAGCCCTCGATCCGGTTCGCCCCGGCCAGCACCGCCAGCTCGGCGTCCGCGACCGCGGTACCCCGGTCATTGTGCGTGTGCACCGAGAGAGCCACGTGCGAACGACCAGAGAGATGACGCGACATCCACTCGATCTGATCCGCGTACACGTTCGGCGTGGACCGCTCCACCGTGCACGGGAAGTTCAGGATGATCTCCCGGCCGGGGCCTGGCTCCCATACGTCCATGACGGCCTCGCTGACCTCGAGCGAGAAGTCAAGCTCGGTGTCCATGAAGATCTCCGGTGAGTACTCGTAACCGAAGTCCTCAAGTCCGTATTTTTCCGCGTACGCGACGACGTGCCGCGTGCCCTCCACGGCGAGCGACTTGCACTCATCGCGTCCGATGCGGAACACCACCCGGCGGAACTCCGGCGCCGTCGCGTTGTACAGGTGCACGGTCGAGCGGGGCGCGCCCACCAAGGACTGCGTGGTCCGGTCGATCAGGTCTTCCCGGGCCTGGGTCAGCACGGAGATCCGCACGTCATCGGGGATCTTGTCGCCCTCGATGAGCTCGCGGACGAAGTCGAAGTCGGTCTGGCTCGCGGACGGGAACCCGACCTCGATCTCCTTGTAGCCCATCTTCACCAGCAGGTCGAACATCGCGCGCTTGCGATCCGGCGACATCGGGTCCACCAGGGCCTGATTCCCGTCGCGCAGGTCGGTGGAGAGCCACCGCGGCGCCTTGGTGATGGACTGGGCAGGCCACTGCCGGTCCGGCAGGTCGATGGGTTTGAACGGCGTATAGCGAGAACAAGGCATGCCGCTCGAAGACGGCCGTACAGGCGATACGGAATCCATTTGCTGCTTCCTCAGATGCTCTAGCGGTTCATGGTGGCCCAGCACGCCAAGAACTCCGCGACGAGGGAGCCGGCCTATCGGCCCCCGCCGCGGCTACTAAGGAGGAGCAGCTCGCAAGACATAACTGGTGTGACTATACCAGCTTCTGCTCGGTCAGGGTGATCACTCCGAGTGCCTGCGCCTGGGTCATGCCCAGCGCGGCCGCGATCGCCTCGGCCGCGATCCGCTCCCCGGTGGTCAGCGGCGCGTCGGCCATCCCGACCCGGATCACCTCTTCGAGGTAGCGCTCCTTGGCCTCCGGCCGCAGCTGAGCGGCCAGCCCGGCGAGCACGGAATCCAGCCCCCCACCGGACTTCGCCAGATCCGCCTCGAGCGCCTCGTCGTTGTAGCTGACCAGCCCGGCCTCACGGATCGCGGTGATGGCCCGCTGCCGGGCGGGGCCGCCAACCGGGGCCCCCGCGGCCAGCATCGCCACCACAGCGGCGCGCATCCCGTCGGCCAGCGCCGACTGCATCTGAGCCGTGGTCGGCTCCCGCAGCACATCCGTCACATAGCGAGATTTGCATGTCGCGCATTGCACATGCTCACCCACCTTGTTAAGCGGGATGAGCGGAATAAAGAAGATCGTGATGAACCGCCGGCCACTGCGCAGACGGTAATTCCGGTCGCCGCCGCACTTACGGCAGTAGAAGACTCCCTGCGCGATGGTCCGGTAGAAGACCCGCAAACCCCAGATAAGGAACACGAGGGCTCATTATGCACTGATTCGCCGCGGACGCGCCAGAGCGCCGCCACCGGATATTCAGTGGCGACCTCTCCCCCGGCTGGTATCTGATGGCCTCATGCCAGAGATACTGCGAGTGGAGCCGGCCGACGAGAAGCTGATCCGGGCTTGCCACGCGGTGCAAGTAGCGGCCAGCGCGGTCGACGATCCTTACCTGCCGCCGATGTCGTACCCGATGTTCGCCACGCTGATCGGCGCCGGGTGGACCGGCGACCCGCGCGAGACCTGGCTCACCGCCGACGGGACCGGCTACGTATCGCTCGAGCTGCCGGAATACGAGAACAAGCACCTCGCCATGCTCGGACTCGCCGTACACCCGACCCGCCGTAGGCGAGGCACCGGCGCCGCGTTGCTGTCTTTCGTATCAGAACGATGTGTGGCACTCGGCCGGTCAACGATCTCCACCGGGGCGTGGATCGGGTCACCTGGGGAAGAATTCATCCGCCGTTATGGCACCCCTGGAATCAACGAAGTACGGCGGGTGCTGCGGGTCGGCGAGATCCCGGCGGTGGAGCTGGCCGCGGGGTATTCCTTGGTCTCCTGGACGGGTGCGGTGCCCGAGGACCGGCTCGGTCAGGTCGCGGGGATCAACCGGATGCTCGCTGACGCGCCCCGGGACGCGAGCTGGGAGGCCGAGGTCTGGGACGACGAGAGGGTACGGCGCACCGACCGCCGGATCGCCGCGCAGGGCCTGCGGTACTACTCGATCGCGGTGCTGGCCGATTCTGGCGAGATGGCGGCACTGTCCCAGCTCGGGGTGGACCCGGAACGGCCAACCTGGGGCTTTCAGGAGCTTACGGTGGTGGCCCGCGAGCACCGGGGGCATCGTCTCGGTCTGGCGGTTAAGTCGGCGATGCTGGCGTGGCTGTCGTCCGCCGAGCCGGGGGTACAGCAGATCATGACCTGGAACGCCGAGCAGAACAAGCACATGATCGCGATCAACGAGACGCTCGGCGCCACGGTGCTGGGGTTGCCGATGCGATCGTGGGAATGGGGGCTTGGATGATCGAGCGGTGGGACGGGTCGCCAGGCCTGCACGACGTCTACGCGGCGGCCCAGGCGGTGGACGACCCGCTGGGGCCGGTGCTCCCGCCGCGGCTGTTCCTGGCGTGGCTAGCGCACGGCTGGGAAGACGAGCCGCGCGAGATCTGGTTCATACCCGGCACCGGCTGGTACCGGCTGCTGCTGCCCGAGCCGGAGAATCGCGACCGAGGCATACTCGACCTGGTGGTCGGGCCGGCGGCCAGGCGGCGTGGTCATGGCAGTGCGCTGCTTGCGCACGCGCTGAGCCGGGCCGCGGCTGACGGCCGGACTCTGGTCCGGGGCTGGGCCTGGGAAGGGTCGCCCGGTGAGTCGTTCGCGGTGGCTCGTGGCGGCACCCATGACCTGACCAGGATCCGGCGGGTGCAGGACGTGGCCGCGGCTCCGCGCGGGGCCGCTGTCGCTGACGGATACTCGCTACTCAGCTGGGCCGGGCACGCGCCGGGGGAGCTGTTCGACGCACTCGGGGCGCTGTACGGCGCCATGGCCGACGCGCCGCATAGCGAGGGCGCCCAGCCGAAGGTGTGGGACGCGGCGCGGGTACGGGTGCAGGAGGACCTGATGGAGACCTTCGGCACCCGGGAGTACTCGGTCGCCGCGCGGCACGATGGCACCGGGCAACTCGCCGCGCTAACCCAGGTTGGTGTGGACCCAGCGGATCCTGAGTGGGGGTACCAGGAGATCAGCGCGGTGATCCGGGCGCACCGCGGGCACCGGCTCGGGCTGGCGGTGAAGTCGGCGATGCTGGATCTGCTCGCGTCGGCCGAGCCCGGTCTGCGGCGGATCGTGACCCACAACGCCGAGGACAACAAGCACATGATCGCGGTCAATGAGGCGCTCGGCTACGAGATCCTCGGGCCCCCGATGAAGGAATACCGGATCTCAGTCATAGAAACCTAGGCGGCGCAGCTGCTTGGGGTCGCGCTGCCACTCCTTGGCGATCTTGACGTGCAGGTCCAGGTAGACCCGGGTGCCGAGCAGCGCCTCGATCTGGTGGCGGGCCTTGGTGCCCACCTCCTTGAGGCGGGCACCCTTGGCACCAAGGACGATGGCCTTCTGGCTGGGACGCTCGACGTAAAGCTCGGCGTACACGTCGGTCAGATCTGGGTTGTTCTCGCGGGGCTTCATCTCCTCGACGACGACCGCGATCGAGTGCGGTAGCTCGTCGCGTACCCCTTCGAGCGCGGCCTCGCGGATCAGCTCCGCGACCATGATCTGCTCGGGTTCGTCGGTGAGCTCGCCGTCTGGGTACAGCGGCACGCCCTCGGGCAGGTGGCCGATGAGCACGCTGACCAGCTCGTCAAGGTTGTATCCGGCGACGGCGGAGACCGGCACGATGTCCGCCCAGTCGCCGAGCCTGCTTACCTTGAGCAGTTGCTCGGCGGTCTGCTCCTGGCTGGCCTCGTCGGTCTTGGTGACGATCGCGACGACCGGGGTCTTCTTGACCGCGGTCAGTTCCCTGGCCATGTACTTGTCGCCCGGGCCAACCGGGTCGGTGGCCGGCACGCAGAAGCCGATCACGTCCACCTCGGTCAGCGTGGACCGCACCAGGCTGTCCAGCCGCTCGCCAAGCAGGGTGCGCGGCTTGTGCAGTCCGGGGGTGTCCACCAGGATGAGCTGCGCGCCCGGCCGGTTGACGATGCCCCTGATCACCCGCCGCGTGGTCTGCGGGCGGTCGCTGGTGATGGCCACCTTCGCGCCGACCAGGGCGTTCGTGAGGGTTGACTTGCCGACGTTCGGGCGCCCGACGAGGCAAGCGAAGCCGCTACGCGTTGATGGTTTCACGAAGCGTCCCGTCTGCTGCGGCGACGAAAACGGTCGCGGTCTTGCCTAGGTCCCTGACGGCCGACAAGTCGGCGGGCTGGGGATTGGTCGTTGTCACGACGGCGGCGGCTTCCAGGCTCTCGGCCCCGCTTGAGGCGGCCATGGCGACAGCGACCTGGAGCGCGGAAAGCCGCAGCGATGGCAGGGTGACCGTCGCGGCTGAGTAGGTCCGCCCCGTCTGATCGCGGACGGCCGCGCCCTCGGACGCCTCCGCCCGCGCCCGGCTGGCCCGGGCCAGCGTGATGAGCTTCAGGTCTTCGTCGTCCACGGCTTCGAGTCTATGGCCCGCCGTAACAGGCCCGGGACCGCGCTCGCCAACGGGTTCTCCACCCCGGACGACTTCGCGGGCTGGCTGCTGGATCCGGTGGGCGCGGCGGACTATCTCGCGGAGGTCGCGGCCCGGTTACGCTTGCTGATGTGGAGATGCGGGAGATCGAGGCGTTTCTCGCCGTCGCCGACGAACTCCACTTCGGCCGGGCCGCTGAGCGGCTGCGCATAACGACGGGCCGGGTCAGCCAGGCGGTCCGCTCGCTGGAACGGGAGGTTGGTGCGCCGTTGTTCGAGCGCACCAGCCGCCGCGTCGCTCTCACCCCGCTCGGCGCGGCGTTTCTCGACCGGGTCAAGCCGGCGTACGAGGAGCTACGCGCCGCGCTCGGCGAGGCGCGGCAGGCCCGCGGGATGTCCTACCGCGGGCTGCTGCGCGCCGGATTCGCCAGTTCGCTGCCGCCAGACCTCGCGCCTCGGCTGACGGCGGCGTTCGCACGGCAGGTACCGGAGTGCCGGATCGCCTCGATGACGCTCCCGGCGAGTGATCTGCTGCGCTGGCTGGACTCGGGCCAGCTCGACGTCGATGTCTTCATCGGCTGGTTCCCGCAGGACATCGCTGCTCCCGGCTGGATGGAAACCGGGCCGGTGCTGCTGCGGTCACCTCGGGCGATCGTGGTCAGCCGACGGCATCCGCTCGCCGGCCGGTCCAGCGTGGACGCCGAGGATCTCGCCGGGCATACGGTGATCCGGCCGTGGGGATTCGCCCCGTGGGCCGACAGCTGGGCCCCGCCGGTGACGCCGGGCGGCAAACCCATCCGCCGGGCGCAGCAGACCAGGCTCACCTACGTGGAGGACCTGCCGGACTTGCTGGCCGATGGCACGCTCGCGCACCTGACGGTGTCGGCGTTGCCGCCGTTCGACGGCCTCGTTGTCATCCCGGTGACGGGGCTGCCCCCGCTGGCATGCGTCGTCGTGTGGGCACGAAACGCGGAAAACCCATGGATCACCCGGTTCGCGGCGGTGGCCGCTACCGAGATCGTATAGCCACGCTAAACGCTCGTCACGAAACCGGTCATTGATCACCAGAGGTGCTGGTTCGCACACTAGGCATCATGAGTCTCTCGTTCCTGCCAAGCGGTCCGGCCCGACGGCCCGTGCTGCTGCTCGCGCTCGGCGCCTTCGCACTGGGCACCGACGCGTTCGTGATCAGCGGCGTACTGCCCGCGGTGGCCCGCGATCTTGGCGTGAGCCTGGCCGTCGGCGGGCTGCTGATCACGATATTCTCCGGCGTCTACGCGGTGGGCGGACCGGTGCTCGCGGTCGTTACCGGGAACCTGCCCCGCCGACGGGTCATGCTGGCCGCGCTTGGCGTGTTCATCGTGGCGAACGTGCTCGCCGCCGTCGCGCCCAGCTACGGGGTGCTGGCCATCGCGCGAGTGCTGGCCGCCATCGGAGCGGCAACTTACACTCCCGCGGCCGCCGCCACCGCGACGTCGCTGGCCACGCCCGAAGAACGCGGCCGGGCGCTGACCACCGTGCTCGGCGGGCTCGCGATCGCCAACGCGGTCGGTGTCCCGCTGGGCACCCTGATCGGTCAGAACGCATCGTGGCATGCGACGTTCCTGATGGTGGCGGTGCTCGGCCTGATCGCGCTCGGCGGACTGGCCCGGTCGCTGGGGCCGGTGCCGACGACGGGCGCCGCCTCGCTCGCGCAGCGGGTTGAGGTCGCCAGGATCCGCGCCGTCCCGGCAACGCTTGGCGCGCTCGCGTTCTCCATCTGCGGCGTGTTCACTCTCTACATTTATCTAGCCTGGTTCGCCGGGCGAGTCGGCGGGGTGTCCGGCGGCGCACTGACGCTGATTTACCTGCTGTTCGGCGTCACCTCGGTCATCTCCAACTTCACCGCCGGCTGGCTTATCGACCGCAGATCGCCCATCAAGGTGGCCGCGGCCTCGATCGCGTGCGTCGGGGTCATCTTCGTCGGGTTGGCTATGGTCACTGGCCGGTACGAGCTGGGCATCCTGGTCATGCTGTGGGGGCTGGCCAGCTGGATGTTCTACCCGGGACTGCAGAAAATCCTGGCGACCGCCGCCGGTCCCCGCGCGGCCATCGCGCTGTCGCTCGCCGCCTCGTCGCTGTACGCCGGGCAGGCGGTCGCAGGAGTGCTCGGGGGCGCACTCCTGCGCTACGGCCCGGCCAGCCTCCTCGGCGCGGCGGCGCTCTGCGAGGCGGTCGCGCTCGGCTTTCTCGGGATTGCCTCGCGGCGGCTCGCGGTGCGCGACGGTGCTGCTGCGCCCGGTAGTGCTGCTGCGGCCGCCGACGCCCGCGAACCGGCGGTCATCCGCCGGGCCTGACGCTGCTCGCCCAGACGGGCGGCGCTTACCGGCGTCCCGCCCGTCCCGCGCGCGTCCCGCGCGGGCGGCGGAGCCGGGCGCGGACCGGTACCGTCGTGGCTATGGCACCCACCCCCATCTGGCGCCCCACCGCACGATTGCTGGTGCTCGACCCGCTGGGCCGTGTGCTCCTGTTCAGCGCGATGGACCCGCGAGGCCTCTGGTGGTTCACCCCTGGGGGCGGAGTCCACCGCGGCGAGACGCTAGCAGCGGCGGCCGTCAGGGAACTCGCCGAGGAGACCGGGCACGTCCGGCGCGAATCCGATATCGGTCCGGTCGTCGCAACCTGCGCCGGTCCGTGGACCACCGACGACGGCACGCATTTCATCGGGGCCGACTCGTTCTTCTTGGTGCGAGTCGACGACACGGCGATCAGCGACGACGACTGGGAGCCACTTGAACGGTCGGTCATCACCGGCCATCGCTGGTGGACGCCCGCCGAGTTGCGCGAAACGACCGATGTAGTCACTCCCGTCGGCCTAGCCGACCTCCTCACCAGCCTGCTCGCCGACGGCCCCCCAGAACGGCCGCTCCGCCTCCCCTGGCGAACGGCCCCCTAGCCACAAAAGCCACATATCGCCCAGCTCTTCCCGAGGGGGCAGCGGCGGCAGCGCCAGCGATGACCCACCGCTGGCGTTATAGGGGCTGGTGCCAGATGTGAAAAATTCTGGGTGGGGGTGGTGGGGTGGGTGTCGTGGTCGGTGCGGGGGTCGGTGGTGAGGTTGTGGATGGTCTGGGGTGTGGCGTCGGTGATGGTGGCCCAGATGGTGGCTTGCTGCTTGTCGTCGCGGTAGAGGATCTGGATGTCGAATGCGTCGTAGAGGCGTTCTAGGAGGTGGGCGGGGGCTTGGCTGATGAGGTCGGGCAGTAGCGGGAGTTCGTCGAGTAGGGCGGGGTCGTCGTCATTGTCGGGAGTGGTGGCGTGGAGTTCGGCTAGCTGGGTTTGTGTGGTGGTGTGGTCCTGGTGGAGTTCGGCGTTGCGGGCGCGGTAGGCCTTGGCGGCGGGGTTTTTGTCGGCCCCGAGTTCTTCTAGCTCGGTCATGAGTCCGGCTTGGGCGCTGTCGATGCGGGCTAGCTCTTTCCTGAGGTGCTCGGCCCGTTGGCGCTGTTTGGCGGCGCGCTCGGCTGCGGTGGCAGGGATCTGGGCGGCGAGCATGGCGGCGCGGTCGGGGCCGAATATCCGCTCGGCCAGGAACTGGTGGATGGCGGTGGTGAACCGGGTTTCGCTGACGCTGATGCTGAGGTGGCCGGGGTTGGCGGCGGCGTGGCGGGCGTTGTAGGGGTTGACCGGGCACCGGTAGTAGGTGTACTCGGAGTGCTTGCCGTTGCGGTCGTAGCTGCGGGTGTAGCCGGACATGCGGTGCTGGCAGGCGCGGTGCCGGATGCGGGCGCGGAGGGTGTAGGTGCGTCCGGGGCGGGTGCCGGGTATCTCGGGGTCGCGGATGTTGCCGTGTTCTGCGCCGGCTTGCTGGGCGGCGTCCCAGGTGGCCCGGTCGATGAGTGCGGGGTGGGTGGGCTTGTCAGACCAGTTCCACTGGTCGGGCGGGAGCTTGATGATCTTGCCGTTTTTCTTGGTGGTCCTGCCGTAGACCATGTGGCCGGTGTACTTGGGGTTGCGGAGGATGTTGTAGACGGTCTGCTCGCTCCACGGCTTGCCGTCTGGTGACGGGTAGGTGGCGGGGTCGGCGGTGAGGCGGGCGGTGATGGTGGGCACGGCAATTTTCTTGCCTCCCTTGCCTCCTTCGCCTCCTGCCCGCCACAGGTAGATCTGGGTGACGGTGTGCATGGTCATAGCTGCTCCGGGTGCTGAGCATGGTGGCGTGCTGCCTCCGCGCGGGTGACGTTCGGGGGGCCGCCGTCACGGGTGGGGCTCTGGCCGTACGTACGTGCGTCCGCGCCCTCTCCTTGCTTGGGGGTGTGTGGTGGCTGGGTGACGCATGGCTGGCACGTGCATCCCCGAGTTCCGCATCGCTGGCACTGGTAGCCGGGGCGGGGTGTCCCGGCGCATTGCGGGCATGGCATGAGGAGGTAGCCGACGGTCACGCCGAGGATCTCGGCGGCGAGCGCTGGTCTGGGCGTCCTGCGCTTGCCGTTTTCTATGCGGCTGATCTTGGACGGGTGACACTCGAACATCCTGGCAACCACGTCCAGGGTCCATCCCCGTTCTAGGCGGATGCGCCGCATTCCCTGTGCGACCCTAGGGTCGCGGGCGTACCTCACTGCGCAGGGCCGGCACCGTGTCATCCTGGGCTGTGCCAGTGCTCACATCCGCACCCCGTCCGGGCCGGTGTCCCCGCTGTCGTGGGCTGTCTCGCCCGTGACTGGCCGTCCGGCCTCGCTGTCAGGTACCGGGATTTCTTGGTGTCGCATGTGCGTGGACGGGGGCACTTTCCGCCTGAGCCGTCGCGGGGTTCGCATGTGCGTGTGCCGGGCTGTTTCCTCGGTCATGTGTGCGGTGCGGTATGTGCGTGCTTGCTTGGGGAGGCAGGAAGGGGGATGGGGGAAACCTGGAACCGGGCCGGTTTTTTGGGGGCGGGGGGTTCAGGGTTTCCCCGTGATCGTGGCGTGCGGTGTTGTGCTGGTGGGTCACCACTGATGGTCTTTTGCTTTTGGCGGAGTGCTGCTGTAGTTGTTCCTGACCTCGGTCGCGCCCCCCTAGGGGTGTGAGTGAGGTCAGGAACTGTTTACGGAGGCAGCACGGAGCCACCGCGCCCGTAGGGCGCGGTGTTTGCGGTTGCCACGGGATGCACAGCGCCCGCACGGGCGGGCGGGTGGCTGTACGGTGCCTGCGCCGGGGCTGTGCGGCAGTTAGCGGCCCGGTTTTCGGTGCAGCTCGGGCACGGGAGAGCGTCAGGCAATTGACCGTCGTATTCTCTGGGGCTCGACTGGTTCTGAGTTATCCCAGATCTTTTGGATCTGCTCGCCTACGGCTGTTGCGCCTGTTGAGGGCAAGGGAACGATGGTGCTGAGATGATGCCCGATGCCTGTGAGGGATGTTCCGAGCAGGAGGACACCGTCGTCGTCTTTGATGATGTACCGGTCGTGTAGTTCGTCTGACTTGGTGGGCGGATTTCGACACGTCCGGAGTGGGGGTTCTCGCGCATGGCGTGCAGGGTCAGCCCTATTAGTTCAACTTCGCGGGCTTGACTAGTGTTTCTGATCGATAGCAGTAGGCGCGTGACTTGCGTTGCGTTGTGCAGCCATTCGAGCGTATCTGCTTTGAAGTACGGATCGACCAGCGTCGCAGCGCCGGCTTGGCCGATTGCTCGAGTGAGTTCGGCGTAGACGAAAGGATCTTCGCCTTCAGGCCGGAGAACGATCGCGCTCGATCCCTCGCGTTCCGGTGACCACTCGGGCGGTGTCGTGCGCAGCGCGGCGAGCAGCGCCGATCCCATTTCGGAGAGCGCAACGCGATCTCCGTTGCTCGTGAGCCACTTCATCTGGATGAGCCAGTCTGTTACCGGCTCGGCTTTGGATGTCTTGGTGGGCGGAAGATGGATTGGGAATATATCGATGAGTTTCACCCGGTATTGCGTCTCCGTGGGCCAGTCGGTCACTGCATATGCATCGACGTCTTTGGCCAGTGGCTGCACTCCTACGCTGTTCAGTTTCTCGATGTAGAGCAGGGCGCGGTGTGCGTGCCGTGGGAGCAGGTTGGGGTCGCCGGGGTCGCTCGTCATGGCGCTGACTATTCCATATTTGCTCGGCGCAGGCGCACTCAGGCACCGTGCGCGTTGCGCTGTTCGCCTAGTGGATGAGGGTTGATGCGATCTGGATGAGGGTGAGGAAGAGCGGGATGACGAGGGTTGTGGCGGCGCGGGCGAGGGTGCTGAAGACGGGGGCGGGGTTCTGGGCTGCGATGGCGTCACGGAGCTGGAGGATAAGCGGCGAGGATCGCGGCGGCGGCGAGGACGGCTAGCGGGATAGTCACCCAGTAGTAGGCACGGGCCGCCTTGTCTATCGCGTACTGGATGTCATCGAAGTTCCATCCGCTGTCGGGGCCGTCGCGGTTGAGTGCGCTGATGAGCCGTTCCAGGCCGAATTCGCCTTGCTGCATGAGCAGGGGGCCGAGGGTGATCCACAGGGACGTGATGGGGGCGGCGATGCGGAGGCCGGAATAGGCGGGGGTGATGCGCGGCCATACGGAGGCAGTGAAATAGATCCAGAAGAACAGCGTGGGGAGGAAGGAGAAGACGGCGAAGATGCAGAGCCTTTCGCGCCATGGGCTCCCCCGGACAAACGGGATGCTGCGGGGTATCGAAACGAACGGGGTGGGCCGGTCGGTGAGCGACGGCGCGGCCGGGGATGCTGGCGGGGTCCCACTGGCTGGGGCGGGGGTGTCCTTCAGCACCGCCTAATTATGGCGGGATTGTCCAGCGTTGCTCAACCTTGAGTGATTCATGTGAGACTTACCGTGTTCCCTCTGGGGCGGCTGCGCCCGGACTTGCTCCGGGGTGAGGGCAGGCGGGTGTTAACTGCTAGGCGGTGTCAGAGCGTGGTGCCAGCGGGTGCGGAGGATGCGGGCGGATGTGAGGGCGCGGACGCGGCCGGCTCCCGAAGAGGAGGTCGATGGCGTCGCGGAGGATTTCGGGGTCTCGCTGGGCGGCGGTGATGAAGAGCTTGGCCCAGGCCGGGGAGCGCATGAGCTTGTGGAGGAGGAGCGTGGATTTCATGTGGGCGCGGTAGGTACGGCGGAATTCGTGCTCGAACCGGGTGAGAGCGTCGTGAAGGTTGTGGGGGCTGGCGGGGTCGTCGGGGAGGGACTGGATGAGGAGGGCGGCGGCGGTCATGCCGTAGGCGATGCCTTCCCCTGAGAACGGATTGATCATGGATGCGGCGTCGCCGATGAGGGCTGCGCGGGGGTGTGCGAGTTCGGGCATGCCGCCGAAGTGAGGCAGGTGGTGAGCGCGGTGGCCGGTGGGGTCGCTGAGGGGGATCCCCTGGCTTCGGAGTTGTTCGGTGTAGGCGGCGACCAGTGCGCGGAGGTTCTGCCGGGTTTTCTGGATTTCGGTGAGTGGTCCGCCTGCACCGATGTTGACGGTTCCCTGTCCGGTCGGGAAGAGCCAGGCGTAGGAGGGCAGGAGGTCGCGGGTGAAAGAGAAGAGCATGCGGGGGCCGATCGCGCCGCCGGGATTGAAGGCGTCGCTTTCGGCGTAGGCGCGCATAGCGATGCCGGTGTGGCGGGGCTGGCTGGGGGCTACGCCGAGGGCTCGGCGCACGACGGAGTTGGCTCCGTCTGCGCCGACGAGGAGGCGGGCGGTGATCTGGCGGGGGGTGCCGTCGCGTGACTGGAGGTCGATGGTGCGGTACCGGCTGTTGAGGGTGGTTCGGTGGAATTTCCAGCCAGTGAGGTCGGTGGCGCCGGCTTTGAGGGCGCGGTTGACGAGCCGGTTGTCGAAGTCGAGGCGGGGCACGATGTAGCCGTGAATCGCGGTACCCATCTCCGACGGGGAGGTGTCGATATGGGACCCGTCCGGCCCGGCGACGGTAACGGCGGTGACCGGTACGTCCGGGTCGAAGAGGCCGTCTAGGCCGAGTTGTCTGGCGGTCGTGACGGCTCCGGGGCCGATGCCGTCGCCGCATGCCTTGTCGCGGGGGAAGGTCTGCCGGTCGATGAGGGCGACGCGGAGACCGCGCCGTGCGGCGGCGTAGCCGACAGCAGACCCGGCGGGGCCGGCACCTATGACCGCGATATCGAACGGGTCCTCCACGTTATGAGTCTAATGATCGGCAATTCCGGCATGCCGCCCCGGGCGGAGCACGGTCGGGCATGCTCAGCTAGTGACTTGAACAGCGCGGGATCAGGGCAGCGTTTTGCTAACTACGAGTGCAGCGTTTTGCTAATTAGGGTGCGTGCCGCAGGGGTGCGGCGGCTTTGCCGCCGTTGGGTGGGCCATCGGTGGGACATCGACGGGGTCGTTTTGCGCCGCGGGCCGTGCTGCGGCCGCCGCGCCGGCGGCCGGCGTTACTGGGTGGGGAGGCGCTCGACTAGGACGGTGCCGAGCTTGTTGCGGCGGCCGGAGAGGTTCTCGGCGGTCAGGCGCAAGCCGGCCACGTCGGCGGTGGACCCGGCGATAGGGACCCGGCCCAGCTCGTGGGCCAGCAGGCCGCCGACCGTCTCCACGTCCTCGGCCTCGACAGCAACCCCGAACAGTTCTGACAACTCGTCGACGCCGAGCCTGGCGGTCACGCGGGCGGTGCCGGGTGCTAGCCATTCCACCGGATCGCGTTCGTTGTCGTATTCGTCGGCGATCTCGCCGACGATCTCTTCAAGGATGTCCTCGATGGTCGCGAGCCCGGCGGTGCCACCGTATTCGTCGATCACGATCGTGACGTGGATGCGCTCGGCCTGCATCTGCCGCAGCAGTTCGTCCACGGGCTTGCTCTCCGGCACGTAGGTAGCTGGCCTCATGACCTCACCCACCGGCTTGGAATTCTCACCCCCGGGATTTTCCGTCTCCCAGGCGACCAGATCCTTCAGGTAGGCGATCCCAACCACGTCGTCGGTGCTCTCACCGGTGACCGGGATACGGGAAAACCCGCTGCGCAGCGCCAGCGACAGCGCCTGGCTCACCGTCTTGCCCCGTTCGATGAACACCATGTCCGTGCGCGGCACCATCACTTCCCGGACGATAGTGTCGCCGAGTTCGAAGACCGAGCGAACCATCTCGCGCTCGGTGGGCTCGATGACCGAGCGCCGCTCGATGTAGTCAACTAGGCCACGAAGCTCCGGTCGCCGGGACGCGGCTGCCTCAGCGGCCGGCCTGCCACGACCGAGCGGCAGCCGCCCAGAGGCCGTAGCCAGCAGCGATGGCAGCGGGCCGAGGACCTTGACCAAGGGATACAAAATACGCGCGGTCTTCTCCCCGCTTCGCTCCGCCGGATGGCGGGCCAGGGCACGCGGACCGACGCCGATCATCACGTACCGCACCACGATCATGAGCACGACGGCCGGAAGGAACGCGCGCCAGCCACCACCGACGAAGCCGGTGAAGGCTTCAGTGACGAGCACAGTGGCCGCGACCTCGCATACCACCCGGATCAGGACCAGCACGCTCACATAGCGAGGAGCATTGTCCAAAACGACGCGGAGCTCGTCGGACAGGTGCGCGTTATCCCCTTGGGTGTCCGGGCCGACCAGAACTAGCCTGGCGAGCGACGCCTGAGCGCCGGCACACCACCCGGAGATGAGGACACATACGGCCGCGGCGACCAGCAGCCATCCAGACATCAGGTCGTATCGCTCCCGGACCGCCAAGCGCTGAGCAGTTTGTCCTGCAGCCCGAACATCTCGGCGTGTTCCTCGGGCTCGGCGTGATCGTAGCCGAGCAAGTGCAGGATCCCGTGCACCGTGAGGAGCTCAAGTTCCTCCTGGCTGGAGTGGCCAGCCTTGCGTGCCTGAACGGCAGCGACCTCCGGGCACAGCACGACGTCGCCGAGCAGCCCGGGATCGGGTCCAGGCTCGTCACCGGGGCCGGCCTGCCCGCCCACCGGAGACGGCGGACGCAGTTCATCCATGGGGAACGACAGCACGTCCGTCGGCCCCGGCTCCCCCATCCACCGTTCGTGCAGCTCGGCCATCGCAGGCTCGTCAACGATCAGGACCGACAGCTCCGCGAGCGGGTGGATATGCAGCTCGTCGAGCACGTACCTGGCTACCGACGCGATCGCAACCTCGTCGACACTCACGCCGGACTCGTTGGCTATGTCAATTGTCACGACGCTGCTGGCCCTTCTTCAGGGTCTGCTCGCGAGCATCGTAAGACTCGTAAGCGTCCACGATCTTCCCGACCAGCTTGTGCCGGACCACGTCCTGGCTGGTCAGCTTGGCGAAATGGATGTCCGGAATACCGTCCAGGATATCCTGCACGACCCGCAGCCCGCTGACTTGACCCGTCGGCAGGTCCACCTGAGTCACGTCGCCGGTCACCACGATCCTGGAACCGAACCCCAGCCGGGTGAGGAACATCTTCATCTGCTCGGGAGTGGTGTTCTGCGCCTCGTCGAGAATGATGAATGAATCGTTCAAGGACCGGCCTCGCATGTAGGCGAGCGGAGCTATCTCGATCGTGCCGGCGGACATCAGCTTCGGAATGGAATCCGGGTCGACCATATCGTGCAGGGCATCGTAAAGCGGGCGCAGGTACGGATCGATCTTCTCGTACAGAGTTCCCGGCAGGAAACCGAGTCTTTCCCCCGCCTCTACTGCCGGCCGGGTCAAGATAATCCGGTTGACCTCCTTCGCCTGCAGCGCCTTCACCGCCTTGGCCATGGCGAGGTAAGTCTTTCCGGTACCCGCGGGCCCTATGCCGAACACGATCGTGTGCTTGTCGATCGCGTCGGCGTAACGCTTCTGGTTGAGCGTCTTCGGCCGGATCGTGCGGCCGCGTGAGGACAAGATGCCCTGGGTCAGCACCTCGGCGGGACGTACGCCGCGCTCTACGCGCAGCATCGCGGCGGCCCGCTCGACGGCGTCAGGCGACAACTCGGCGCCCTTGCTCAATAGCTCGATGAGCTCCGCGAACAGCTCGCTGACCAGCGCGGTCTCCGCAGGCGAGCCGGAGACGGTGATCTCGTTGCCCCGAACGTGGATGTCGGCGTTGAACTCACGCTCGATGACGCTCAGTAGTTCATCTCTGGAGCCGAGCAACTGGACCATCGGCTGGTCCTCCGGGATGACGATCCGGACCCGGCCCGTATTTTCTGAGTGAGTATCTGTCAATGGCATGCTTTCGTCGTTGCCGCGGGTCAGCCGGGCGGCCAGGTCAGCGGTCGCCCGCCGAGCAGGTGTGCGTGCACGTGGAACACGGTCTGTCCAGCACCAAGACCAGTGTTGAACACGACCCGGTAGCCATCTTCGCTCACCTTCTCGGCCTCCGCGACCTGGTGCGCCTGGGTGATGACCTCATCGAGCAGCCCGTCGCCCGCCTGGGCGAGAGCCGCCACGTTGGAGTGGTGCTCCTTGGGAATCACGAGCACGTGCACCGGCGCCTGAGGATTGATGTCACGGAACGCAAGCACGCGCTCGCTTTCCAGGACCTTGGTAGCCGGGATCTCACCAGCCACGATCCCGCAGAACAAGCAGTCTGACACACCCGTGATCATAGTTCCCCCAGCAGCCTCCCGCGCGCCACCGGGTTCGGAATCCCTTGCCCCGCAGGCGGTACAGGGCTGCGGACTTCCGACACAAGTATTTACCGAACAGTAAGTTTTAACCCGACGACAGCGGATCATTCACTTGTAGAACACGCGTTACGCACACGGTATTTCACTTAGCGTTGTAACGCTTGCCAGATAGGTGTAATTCCCACCGAAATGATCATCACCCCCGTCGGGCAACCAGCTCGCGCGGCCAACGCGAAGCAACCTAGCCAACCAGAAGAGGACGATATGGCATGATACGCGGAGAATCTCCAGCGTGCGGGCTCAACTTGCGTTACAGGGTTGATCCCAACAAGTGCTGTTCTTGGCGCCCCTCGGCCGATATTCTTGTCTTTCCGTAATCCTCCGGTGGTTTCTGCGGATCATGACCAAACGGGTGCGGGGCGAGTGGGGTGGCGCGTTGGGCGACAAGGGTCGGATAAGCCCACATAACGAAACAAGAAGAGCAGTCAGGACAGGCAGAGCCGGGTGCACGGCGGGATACCGCACGGCACAAGAGCGGCGCGGCCGTGAGTGAACCAGTAGACGCCGCAGCGCGTCCTACCAACATGACAGAAGCGATCGTGGCCAGTGGCCTGGTCCCTCCGGTCCGTGCCGCCCAGGCGGTGCCGATCGCGCAGGACGACGCAGATCACCTGGTCACGACGCTGTACACCGAGCAATACCGGTCACTAGTCCGGCTGGCCTTGCTGCTGCTGCACGACGTGCAGACGGCCGAAGAGGTCGTCCAGGACGCGTTCGTCGCCATGCACACCGGCTGGCGGCGAGTGCGCGACCGCGACAAGGCACTGGCGTACCTGCGTCAGTCGGTGGTCAACCGGTCACGGTCAGTCCTGCGGCACCGGACTGTCGTCGACAGGAACGCGCCGAAGCCGGCGCCCGATGAGCCAAGCGCCGAACAGGGCGCGATGGCACTGCTGGAACGGACCGCGGTTATCGCCGCGTTGCGTGAACTGCCCGAGCGGCAGCGCGAGGCGCTTGTCCTCCGCTACTACGCCGATCTGTCCGAGGCACAGATCGCGTCCGCGATGGGGATCAGCAGGGGGGCCGTCAAGAGCCATACCGCGCGAGGAATGTCTGCCCTGCGGACTACCCTTGAAAGGGAGGCACTATGACGGGCTGGGCTGGGCTGGCAGCATGACCAATCCCGAGACTGACTTTGGCGAGGCTCTGCGGCGCGCGTTTTCCGGCGCCGCAGAGGCCGCCCCTGACGGCGACGCCCTGGAGCGCATCCGCGCCCGGGCGAGCGTCCGCACGCCAAAGCGCAGGATCGACGCCTTCCTCGCGGCTATCATCCCGTGGCGCGCGTACCGGCTGCTGCACTACCGCACGATGGCCAAGGACACGCTGGGCGCGTGGTCGTCCGCGGTCTGGTCGGCTGACGCCGTGCAGCGGGTCCGTCAATGGACGGCGGGTTCCGCCCGGCGGGTCCGCGGCTGGATGGCGAGTTCGGTCCGGCGGGTGCGCGAGTGGTCAGGCGGCTGGCCTACGGCCGCGCGGGACTGGCTCGTAACCTCCGTCCGGACGCGGCTGCTGGTTCCGGCACGAGACCGGCTAGTGGCACCAGCGCGAGAGTGGCTGGCGGCACCAGCGCGGGCATGGTTCGGTCCGGAGCCGACATCGGCGGCAGCAGGGCAGCCAAAGCACGCCGACTCGGGGCCGCCGCCGAACCGGATCGGCTGGATGCGCCCGGTACTCGCCGCGACCGCGATGGCCTTCGTGGCCGTCCTGGCCGTGACCGTCGGTCCCGTTCGCCAGGCCATCGTCCAGCTTGGTTCATCGGTCATGTCCAATGGCCAGTCACACAACGGGTCGAGCACTGGCATGCTCAACGGGACCGGCAATCATGTCAGCCCGGATTCGGTCACGACGGTGAGCCCGGTGGCCGGTACCCGCAGCAGCAGTACATCGCCATCGGCATCCAGGAGCGCTTCGTCCTGCGCCGCCGCCTTGGCACGGTCGTCGTCGGCCACCACGTGTCCAACACCGACCGCGAGCGCGGCGGTCTCCTCGAGCGCGACCGCCTCGGCAGCGGCTTCGTCCAGCCCGACATCGGGCGCGAGCACGAGCCCGCCTGCCAGTTCCAGCCCGTCGGTGAGCGCGTCGCCATCGGCCTCCCCCTCGGTCGAGGCCAGCGCTGGCGCTGACGCCCAGGCCACATCTACCCCATAGGGCCCCGTCCGCGGGCCCAGCGGTGGCCCATCGCTGGGGCTATACCGCTATCGGTGGCCCATCGCTGGGGTGAAGGCTGGGGCAGGCTGGGGCAAAGAGGGGTGCCGGGGCTGGGGCCGCGGGGTGCCGGGCTGGGGTGCCGGGCTGGGGCCGCGGGGAGCGGGGGCCGGGGTTACCAGCGGCCGGTGCGGGAGAAGATTACGGCGGCGGCGGCTACCGCGGCGGTTGAGGTGCGCAGCACGGTGGGGCCTCAGCCGGCACTCGACTGCCCCCGCGGCCGCGAACGCCGATCGCTCCGCTGGGCTGACGCCGCCTTCGGGCCCGACGATCAGCAGGATCTCGCCCGCGGCTGGCAGCGGTGAGTCGCTGAGCGCCGCATCAGCGTCGGACTCGAGCACGATGGCAAGCGTTGCCGCAAGAATCCGCGATGTCACGTCGGCGGTCGAGGCGAGAGAAGCCACCTCCGGGAGCCAGGCCCGGCGGGCCTGCTTGGCCGCCTCCCGAGCGGCAGAACGCCAGCGCGACACCCCTCGGCTGACCTTATCCCCCCGCCACTGGACCACGCAGTGCTCGGCCGCCCACGGGACGATGGCGTCCACCCCGGCCTCGGTCATGGTCTCAACGGCCAGCTCGCCGCGGTCCCCCTTCGGCAGCGCCTGGACGACCGTGAGCGACGGCGACGGATAGCCCTCACGCCGGCGCGAAAGCACGTCGAACGTCACCACGCCCGCCGAGACGGCGGCCACCACGCACGAAACGACCAAACCACAGCCGTCCGTCAGCTCGGCATGCTCGCCGGGGCGCAGCCGCCGCACGGTGGCGGCGTGCCGCCCCTCGGGACCGGCTAGCTCGATCCGGTCCGAAGCGAGTGCAGCATCATCACACAGGAAGACCGGAGCCGTCACCGGCCGTTGAACGCGTCGCGCAGCCGGGAGAACAAGCCTTGTGAGCCAGGCGAGAACTTGCCGGGCGGCGCCTCTTCGCCGCGCAGCTTCGCGAACTCGCGGAGCAGCTTCTCCTGCTCCGTATCCAGCTTGGCCGGCGTCTCCACGGTGACGTGGATGATCAGGTCACCGCGGCCGTTGCCGTTCAGGTGCTTGACGCCCTTGCCGTACATCGGGATGACCTGGCCGGACTGGGTGCCCGGCCGGATGTCCACCTCGGAGGGACCGTCAAGCGACTCCACCGTGACAGTGGCGCCGAGCGCGCCGGCCACCATCGGGATCGTCAGCGTGCAGTGCAGGTCGTCGCCCTGCCGCTCGAAGATCGAGTGCGGCCGCTGCGCGACCTCGAGGAACAGGTCGCCGGGCGGGCCGCCGCCGGGGCCGATCTCGCCCTCACCGGCCAGCTGGATGTGCGTGCCGTCTTCCACGCCCGCCGGGATCCGGACCTTGATGGTGCGCCGGGTGCGCACCCGGCCGTCGCCATCGCACTCCGGGCACGGGTGCGGCAGCACGGTGCCGTAACCCTGGCAGTTGGGGCACGGCTGGGTGGTCATCACCTGACCGAGGAACGACCTGCGTACCTGGCTGATCTCGCCGCGGCCGCCACAGACGTCACAGGTCGCCGGGTGCGTACCCGGCGCGGTGCCCTCACCGGAACAGGTGGGGCACACCACCGCCGTGTCGACGGTCAGTTCCCTGGTCGCGCCGAACGCACACTCGCTGAGGTCGAGCTCGACGCGGATCGTCGCGTTCCGGCCGCGGCGCGCCCGGCTGCGCGGCCCGCGAGTGGCCTGGCCGCCGCCCGCCGCACCGAAGAAGGCGTCCATGATGTCGCTGAACGGGAAGCCCGCACCCGCACCGGCCCCGCCAAAGCCAGGACCCGCACCGGCCCCGCCGAACGGGTCGCCGCCCAGGTCGTACATCTGGCGCTTCTCCGGATCGGAGAGGACCTCGTACGCCTGGGTGATCTCCTTGAACTTCTCCTGCGTCTCCGGATCCGGGTTGACGTCCGGGTGGAGTTCACGAGCCAGCCGCCGGTAGGCGCGCTTCACCTCGTCTTGCGAGGCGTCCCGGCGGATGCCGAGCAGGCCGTAATAATCTGGTGTGGCCACTAAGACTCCCCGAGAATCTTGCCGACATACCGGGCGACAGCCTGCACCGCGCGCATGGTCCCGGGATAGTCCATCCGAGTCGGGCCGAGCACGCCGAGCATAGCCAGCGGCCGCTCGTCCGCCCCGTACCCTGTCGAAACCACCGACGTCTCGATCAATCCAGTCTCGGCACCGATCCGGACCGTGACCCCTGGATGTAGCGACGACGGCTCGGCGGATTCGCCGAGGAGCCGCATCAGCACCACCTGTTCCTCAAGCGCTTCGAGTACTTCACGCAGCCCCTGGTTGAAGTCACGCGTGGCCAGGTTCGCGGTGCCGCCGATCACGATACGTTCCTCAGTGCGCTCCACCAAGCTTTCCAGCAGCACGGAGAAAACAGCGTTCGCGTTCGGACGTTCTGCGACGGGGACACGATCGGCGAGCCCGGCCACCATTCCCGCCGCGTCAGCCAGCTTACGACCGTCGAGGCAAGCGTTGAGTACCGCCCGCAGATGTGCCACCGAATCGGGCGACGCCGTACCGGGAAGTTCCACCGCGACCTGCTCCACCCGGCCGGTGTCGGTGATCAGCACCAGCAGCACCCGGGTCTCCGATAGCGGCACCAATTCGATGTGGCGCACCGCCAACCTGGTCAGCGAGGGATACTGCACGACCGCGACCTGCCTGGTCAGCTGCGCGAGCAACCGCACCGTCCTGGTGACCACGTCGTCCAGGCTGTACGCGCCGGCCAGGAACGTCTCGATGGCGCGACGCTCGGCCGAGGACATCGGCTTGACCGTCGACAGCCGGTCAACGAACAGCCGGTATCCCTTGTCGGTCGGGATGCGGCCGGCGCTGGTGTGGGGCTGCATGATGAACCCCTGCTCCTCAAGCACCGCCATGTCATTACGTATCGTCGCAGGCGACACGTCCAGACCGTGCCGGTCAACGAGCGACTTCGACCCGACTGGCTCGGTGGTCGACACATAGTCCTCGACGATGGCACGAAGCACGGCTAGCTTCCGCTCGTCAAGCATGCGACCTCCCTCCATAGCACCACGGGCTAGCACCACGAGATCCCTGGCACTCCAAATCCCAGAGTGCTAATTCTATTGCGCCACGGAATGTTCCCTGACGGCAAGCGTTCAACTGTTCCGCTACCCTGCGTAGAAGGGGCTAAGGAGGTAGCGCTGGTGCGGAGCAAGCGGTACAGCATGGACGTCCTCACCCACAGTCCGCGGAAAAAGCCAGGACAGGGACCGGTACCGGAGATCGTAGCGGAGCCCGGCCTGGTCATTGAGGATAGCGAAGGCCGGTTCTGCGGGGCGGTCGTTCGCATTGATAAAGACTCCGTGACGCTCGAGGACCGGTACGGCAAGCGCCGGGTTTTCCCCTACACGCCTCGTGGATTCCTGCTTGACGGCCGCCCGGTGACACTGGTCCGCCCCAAGCCTAGCGCCGAGGCGAAAGAGACTCGCCGTACCGCTTCCGGGTCGGTCGCGGTATCGGGACCCCAGCGGGCCAAGGTGGCCAGGGCCAGCCGGATCTACGTCGAGGGCAAGCACGACGCCGAGCTGGTCGAGCGGATCTGGGGCGATGACCTGCGCGATGTCGGCGTGGTGGTCGAGTTCCTGGAAGGCGTGGACGACCTCCCGGCCATCGTCCGGGAGTTCGACCCGGATCAGGCCCGTCGGCTCGGGGTGCTCGTCGACCACCTGGTGCCCGGATCCAAAGAAAGCAAGATCGCGGCCGCGGTCCAGCAGAACCCGGGGGTCCTCATCGTCGGGCACCCGTTCATCGACATCTGGGAGGCCGTCCGCCCGTCGGCGGTCGGCATCGACGCATGGCCCAAAGTTCCGCGCGGCGAGCCTTGGAAGGAGGGCGTGCTGCGCGCGCTAGGATGGCCGCCGGACACGGCCGCTGGGTGGCAGCGAATCCTGCGTTCTGTCCGCGGATATACCGACCTGACCCCCGAACTGCTCGGCCGGGTCGAGGAACTCATCGACTTCGTGACCGCGCCGGGGGGCGAGTGACCACCATAACCGGACCAGCAACCATGACCGTGACCGAAACCGAGAGCCAGTGGGCCGCGATCGCTAGCCTGGGCGCCATCTTCCTCGGCCCGTTCGCCCCGTTGATCGTCTGGCTGGCCGAGGGTCGCCGGTCGCCGTTCGTCAGGCAGCACGTCACGCAGGCGCTCAACCTGACGCTGACCTTCTTGTTTTACGCGATTTCCGCGGTCATCGTGACCGGCCTGCTGACGCTGGCCTCGGCGGTGGTCGCCTTCACGCTCATGGCCCTCATCCTGGCCGCGGGCTGGATCTTCCTGGTCATCCAGCTCATCCGGTGCGCGATGACGGCCTCCCGCGGCACGTTCGCCGAGCTGCCCCGCTGGATGTGCGCGACCATCGTCAGCCGCTGAGCCCGCGGACCACCGCATCCGCCAGTAGCCGCCCGCGCCGGGTAAGCACTATCCGGCCGTCCCGTAGGGCATCCGGAGAAATCAGCCGATCGGCCACCGCCGTTATGGCGAAATCAACGCCGGAAGCGGGCAAGGCGGTCACTGGATAGCCGGACGCCAGCCGGACACCTAGCATGATTTCCTCGAGCGCCGTGTCGGCGGCGGTCAGCACCTCACGGGCCTGGGCCGGCGAGCGTCCGGCGGTGAGCCGCGCCGCGTAGGCGGCGGGGTGCCGCACGTTCCACCAGCGGGTGCCACCCACGTGGCTGTGCGCGCCAGGACCGACCCCCCACCAGTCGCCACCGGTCCAGTAGATGCGGTTATGGGCGCATTGAGCGGCTTCGCGGCGAGCCCAGTTGGAGACCTCGTACCACCGGTAACCAGCCGCCTCGAGGAACTCGTCGGCGATCACGTACCGGTCGGCCAGCACGTCGTCGTCGGGCAGCGGCAGTTCGCCGCGCTTGACCCGGGCCGCGAGTTTCGTTCCCTGCTCGACCACTAGCGCGTAGGCCGAAATATGGTCAGGATCCGCCCCGGTCGCCGCTTCCAGCGACGCCCGCCAGTCGTCGTCACTCTCCCCGGGGGTGCCGTAGATGAGGTCCAGGCTCACATGCTCGAAACCCGCCTCATGCGCCCATTCAACGCAGTTCACTGCCCGTTCCGGCTGATGTACACGATCCAGCACCCGCAGCACGTGCGGTACTGCACTTTGCATCCCGAACGACGCGCGTGTTACCCCTTGGGCCCGCAGCTGCGCCAGCGAGGCGGGGGTCACGGTCTCCGGGTTCGCCTCGATCGTGACCTCGGCTCCGGGAGCCAAGCCGAACTGGTCATTGATCGCCTTGAGCATCGCCCCGATGTGCTCAGGTGGCAGCAGAGTGGGGGTCCCGCCCCCGAAGAAAACGGTCTGGACCGGGACATCCCGGGGGGTCGGTCGGGGCTGGTTGGCTGGGGAGGCAGAGTTCCCCAGCACCTGACGAGCCAGCCGCAGTTCGGCGATGGCCTGCTCGTGATAGGTAGCGCGGGACACGCCGTTGCCGAGCTCTTCCGCCGTGTAGGTGTTGAAGTCGCAGTAACCGCATCGGACCTGACAGAACGGCACATGCACGTACACGCCGAACGAGCGGTCGCCAAAACGGGCGAGCGACGCGGCGGGAAGCCGGCCGTCGTTATCGGCCGGGCGCACCATCTGGGGGCTGAGCGGGCATGCCTGCGAGGTTACAGTGGATATTAGACCTCGCGGACAGGAGGCTCTTGTGACCGACGAGTCGTGGCTAGCGCGTCCCGGACAATACCCGGCAGGACCGGCCCAGCCCGCCGCTGCGGCGGCAAGATTCCAGCCGGATATGCGGGCGGCCGATGCCGACCGGGATCTGGCGATCGACGTGCTGAGAGCCGGTTACGCGGAGGGCAGACTGACCAAGGAAGAGCACGAGGAGCGGGTTTCCCTGGTATGTCAGTCCCGTACGTACGGCGAACTCGCCGCGCTGACCAGCGATCTGCCCGTCGGGCCGGTACCGGGAGTACCGCATCCAGAGGGCGCGGCGGCGTCACGTAACACGAACGGGACCGCGATCGCGGCGCTGATCTGCGGCCTGGCCGAGTTTCCTACCCTCGGGCTGACCGCGATCCCGGCGATCATACTCGGGCACTCGGCGCGGCTGGAGATCCGGGACAGCGGGCAGGACGGCGACGGCATGGCCGTCGTCGGCCTGATCCTCGGCTGGGGAGCGATCGCGCTGTACTCCCTCGTGTTCATCGCGCTGATGCTGCTGTGGGCCGCGCACACGTCGGTGCAGCCCAACGGCGGGTTATTTCCCGGTTTCGCCGGTTGACAGCGCGGCCACGAAGGCTTCCTGCGGAACCTCGACCCGGCCGATGGTCTTCATCCGCTTCTTGCCTTCCTTCTGCTTTTCGAGCAGCTTGCGCTTACGGGTGATGTCACCGCCGTAGCACTTGGCGAGCACGTCCTTGCGCAGCGCGCGGATGTTCTCCCGCGCGATGACCGTCGATCCGATCGCGGCCTGGATCGGCACCTCGAACTGCTGCCGCGGAATGAGTTCCTTGAGCTTCGACGCCATCGACAGTCCGTACTCGCGCGCCTTGTCCGTATGCACGATCTGGCTGAACGCGTCCACCGGCTGGCCCTGCAGCAGGATGTCGACCTTGACGAGCTTCGCTTGCTGCTCGCCGTCAGGCTCGTAGTCCAGGCTCGCGTAACCGCGGGTGCGCGACTTGAGCTGGTCGAAGAAGTCAAAGATAATCTCGCCCAGTGGCATCGTGTAGCGGATCTCCACCCGGTCGGTGGATAGGTAATCCATGCCCAGCAGGGTCCCGCGCCGCCCTTGGCACAGCTCCATGATCGTGCCGATGAACTCACTTGGCGAGATGATCGTGGCTCTCACGATGGGCTCGTAGACCTTGTCGATCTTTCCCTTTTGCGCGCTTGGGCCGTCTCCGCCCGGGAAATCGCTGGGGTTGGTGACGGTGAGTTCCCGGCCGGTGTCCATCACTACCCGGTACACCACGTTCGGCGCGGTGGAGATGAGGCTGAGATCGAATTCGCGCTCCAGCCGCTCGCGGACGATCTCCATGTGCAGCAGGCCGAGGAAGCCGCAGCGGAACCCGAACCCGAGCGCGGTGGAGGTCTCCGGCTCGTAGACGAGGGCGGCGTCGTTCAGCCGGAGCTTGTCCAGCGCGTCACGCAGGTCCGGGTACTGATCACCGTCCATCGGGTACAGCCCGGAGAACACCATGGGCTTGGGGTTGTCGTATCCGGCCAAGGGCTCGGTGGCGGCGTCCTTGCTGGTCGTCACCGTGTCGCCGACGCGGGCCTGGCGGACGTCCTTCACGCCGGTGATCAGGTAGCCGACTTCCCCGGCGTTGAGCGTGTCCTTGGCGATCGGCTCGGGAGAGATGACGCCCAGTTCGAGGGTCTCGTGCACCGCATGGGTGGACATCATCAGCGTGCGCTCGCGCTTGGTGAGCTGGCCGTCGACGACCCGCACGTAGGTGACGACGCCTCGGTAGGTGTCGTAGACCGAGTCGAAGATCAGCGCGCGTGCCCTGGCGTTCGGGTCGCCGTTTGGCGGTGGAACTCTTGCTGTTATCACGTCGAGGAGTTCTTCCACGCCCTGGCCGGTCTTGGCCGAGACCTTGAGCACGGTTTCCGGGTCGACGCCGATGATGCCGGCGATCTCCTCGGCGTAGCGTTCGGGCTGCGCGGCGGGAAGGTCGATCTTGTTCAGCACCGGGATGATGGTGAGGTCCGCGGCCAGCGCCAGGTACAGGTTGGCGAGCGTTTGCGCCTCGATGCCCTGCGCCGCGTCGACGAGCAGCACCGCGCCCTCGCAGGCCGCCAGGGACCGGCTTACCTCGTAGGTGAAGTCCACGTGGCCGGGCGTGTCGATGAGGTTGAGCACGTGGCCGCGCCACGGCAGCCTGACCGCCTGGGACTTGATCGTGATGCCACGCTCACGCTCGATGTCCATCCGGTCTAGGTACTGCGCGCGCATCTGGCGACCAGACACCACGCCGGTCAGCTGCAACATCCGGTCAGCCAGCGTTGACTTGCCGTGATCGATGTGCGCGATAATGCAGAAGTTGCGGATCACGGCCTGGTCGGTGCTGGTCATTAATTTCCCAAGGGAGTGGGTTGGGTGGTCATGCCTCGCGGGTCTGTCCGGTCTCGCTTGGCCGTCGGCTCTGGCGGCGGCTCGCGGGCTTCCAGCGGGCTGCCAAGCCCACGATGGTTCATGGTGCGCCTGGGTGCCGCCTTGGCGGCTGTGCTCATTGTAGTGACCACCGGGGGCTTCCTGCTTTCCCGGCAGGCCAGCGGCGGTCTTGCTTCCTGGGCTCGGTCAGCTGGCTCGGACGCGGTCTGGGTCTCTCCCGGGGGCGCTGTTCCTGCCGGTATCAATGAGGTGAACGTGTTCGCCGGGACTTTCGGTTCTTCTGGCCGGTTCACCGCGGCTCGCGGGGCGGACGCTTCGGTGCGATCGCTGCGCGGCCACCGTGTTCTCGCCTGGGTCACCGGAGCGGTCGGCGTCGGCGGACTCGATCTATCGTCCGCGTCGACCCGTGCTGCTGTGGTGGCGGCGGCCCGGTCTCTGCTTCGATCGGGGTTCGCCGGTCTGGAGCTGGATCTGGGTCCGTCCGCCAGCGGTGATTCCGGGCTGATCACGCTGCTGACCTCGCTGCGCGCGCTGCGGCCCTCGGTGCTCGGCGTGATGACGCCCAAGGTGGAGCCGCTGGCCGGGCTCACGGTGCCGGCTTCGCTGGTGCTCGGGCATCCGGTGTTCTGGACCGCGGCGTACCTGTCCAAGGTGGCAGCCATCGCGACCCAGGTGACGGTGCTCGCCTACAGCACCGGCTTGCCGTTCCCGTCCTGGTACAGCGGTTACGTCTCCCGCGAGACCCGCGCAGCGGTGACCGCCGTATCCGGCACCGGCGCCTCGCTGCTGATGGGCGTTCCCGCGTTCACCGAGAGCACCACCGGCCACCACGGCTCCGCGGAAACGGTGGTGGCCGCGGTGACCGGCGTCCGGGCCGGCCTCACCCGCGCGGGCGCGGCGGCACTGGCCGCCGGGGGCGGCCACGGACGGCTGGTTGTCGGCGTCGGCCTGGTAGTCCCGCCGCCCGGCGCGGCGGGTTCCGTTCCCGCCCCGAGCGCCGCCGACCTGTCCGCCTACCGATCCACCTGGGTTCCCCCGCGTCCTAACCGCTCGCCAGCGGCGGCGGCGGCCCGCGGCGGCCCGCGGCGGCCCGCGGCGGCTGGCGCTTCTGGTGAGTGCTGCACTACCCATACTCTTTCGGTGGGTAATGCAGCACCGACCAGGATTGGCCGGGGCAGTACTTGCGTTCCGTTTCGGGTCTGGGGGTGGCTCGGATATCCTACGTCAGCGCGCCTTCCCAGCGAGACCGCGCGGTTACGGGGTTCCCGCCGCGCCGGACGTGGCGCCGCCTACAGACTCAACGTGAAGGATAGTAACGCGTGGCGAACATCAAGTCGCAGATTAAGCGCAACCGCCAGAACGAGAAGGCGCACCAGCGCAACAAGGCTGCCAAGTCGGCCCTCCGCACGAACGTGCGGAAGTTCCGCGAGGCCGTCGACAGCGGCAACGTCGAAGAGGCGAGCGAGGCCCTCCGGCACGCGACCCGCCAGCTCGACAAGGCCGCCAGCAAGGGCATCATCCACAAGAACCAGGCGGCGAACCGCAAGTCGGCCATCGCCAAGCGTCTCGCCGAGCTCCAGAAGGCCTGACCCCTGAACGAAAGTCCGTAGCTACGGGTCCGCCCACCGCTACGGACTTTGCCATGCCCGGGTTTTGCCATGCCCGGGCTTTGCTACGCCCCGGCCCGCCTCTCGCGACCCCCAGCGGCACCTCTTGTGACACCAGCTATGGGCCATCGATGGCGGTATAGGCCCCTCGATGGGTCATCGACAGCACCGTAGAAGGCCCTCAGCCTAGCGATATGTCCCGTATGCGGGTTATGTGGCTCCGCAGGTGCGGTCCCAGGCGGGCGCGGGGCGCCGCGGGCTACGCCGCCACGACGGTCAGAGGCGGCGGGCGGCTACTATGCGGCGGATGGCGCGTTCTAGGGCGTAGTTGGCGCTGACGCTTTCGCCCTTTACTTGGGCATCGGCTTCGGCGACTGCCCGCAGGGCTTGCGCCACGCCGTCTGGCTGCCAGCCGCGTAGCTGCTGCCGTACCCGGTCGATCTTCCACGGGGGCGCCCCGACCGACGCCGCCAGTGAGGCGGCTGAGGCCCCGCGCGGGGCGGCGCCTACCCGGCCGAGCATCCGGACTCCCTGGGCTAGCGCACTGCAGATCAAAACCGGCGCCACTCCGGTGGACAGCGCCCAGCGGAGTTGCTCAAGCGACTCCGCCAGATGGCCCTCCACCGCCTTGTCCGCCACGGTGAACCCGGTCGCCTCGGCGCGACCTCGGTAGTAGCGACTCACCAGCTCGCCAGTGATCCGGCCCTCAGTGTCGTTCATGAGCTGCCCGCAGGCCGCGGCCAGCTCACGCAGGTCAGAACCCACCGCGTCGTGCAGCGCCCGCACCGCGTCCTCGTCGATCTTCCTGCCGCTCCGGCGGAATTCGGCGCGGATGAAGTCCACCCGCTCAGAGAACCGCGTCAGCTTCGGGCACTGCACAATCTGCGCGCCGGCCTTGGTCACGTCGGCCAGCAGCACCTTGCCCTTGGCCCCGCCCGGGTGCGTCAGGATGAGTGTTACCTCGGGGTCGGGTGAGACGGCGTATCTGGTGATCTCGGCGGCGACATCCTTGACCGCGTTCTGCGCGGCACGGATCACCACGATGTTGCCCCCGCCGAACAACGACGGAGACGTCAGTGTGGTGAACTCGCCAGGCACGAGCGCCGCACCCTCGGAGTCGTGCAGATCGGGAGGTGGATCCACGCCGGATCGCGCCGCCGAGGCCAGCTCACGAACCGCCCGGTCGACAAGGAACTCCTCCTCGCCGACGATCACGGTAACAGGTGCGGTACTCACCTCATCACCGTAGTGGATAACGGAGACTCGGGCTCCTCCACGTTAAGGAACTGCTCGGCGACGGTCGTCATCGTGATGTCACCAGGTTGCAGCCCTTCGGCCGACCCTGGCGGGCTGTTCGGGTTGATCTTCACAAAGTCCGGAAGCTCTGGTTCAGACCAGACAACCTTCCGCCTCTTATTACGCCACCGCCTGATCTTCATGCTCTGCAACTACCCGGGAATTTGCATTCGGAACGGAACGGGAGCCTCAGAATGGAACAGGTTCTCCGCCGCGCCACACGCGACGAGGCCGTAGTCCGTAGGACCACGCGAACGCGCCTTCGTGGTCGGCGTCCCAGAGCACGATGTCGGCGAGCCGGCCGCGCGCTAGCGCGCCACGATCCTGCGCCCGCAGCGCGTGCGCACCGCCGATCGTCGCGGCCCGCAACGCCTCGGCAACGCTCATCCCGAGGTACGAGACGGCGAGCGAGATCACCACTGGCATCGACGTGATCCCGTTGCCGCCAGGCGTGTGATCGGAGCCAAGCGCGACCGCGACACCCTTGTCGAGCATGGTGCGGACGGGCGGGCGCACGTCATGCTGCAGGTCCGTGCCCGGGCAGATGACGGCGGCGACGCCGCTGCGGGCCAGCACCGCCACGTCCTCGTCGGTGGCCCCGTGCAGCAGGTCGGCCGAGGCGCAGCCCAGCTCCGCGGCCAGGCGCACCGCGCCGGTGCGTGACTCGTCGCAGGCGTGCAGCCTGGGGATGAGCCCACAACGCCGACCCGCCGCCAGGATCCAGCGCGCCTCGTCAGCGGTGAATCCGGTGTCGTCACAGAACACGTCGATGCTGTCGGCGCCCACCGCTGCCGCGTCGGCGGCCCAGTTGCCAACCGCGTCGATGTAGTCCGACCGGCGGCCGAAGAACTCCGGTGGCACGGTGTGCGCCGCCAGGAAGGTCACGTGGACCCGGGGCATCCCCGGCTCGTCTTCCAGCGAGCGAAGCATCCGGACGTCGGCGAGTTCACCATCGCGGGTCAGGTGATAACCGGTCTTCGCCTCGATGGTGGTCGTCCCGGAGGCCAGCCAGGCGACCAGCCGCTCCTTCACCCCGTTGCACAACGTCCACGGGTCGGTCCCGCGGGTCACGGTGACGGTCGAGATAACTCCGCCACCGGCCGCGTTGATCTCGTTGTCCGTCAGGCCGCTGGATCGCATCGCCAGCTCCGCATAGCGGTTACCGGCGTAGACAGGGTGCGTGTGCGCGTCGATCAGGCCAGGCGTGACAAGGCCGCCGCCGAGGTTCTCCACCAAGTCGACGTCAACGATGTCGTCCACGACACCAGGCAGGCTGCGCGGTAGCTCCGCGATCGGCCCGACCCACGCGATCCTGTCGTCGTTAGTGACGATCGCCGCGTTGCTCAGGATCTCCGATCCGGTCCACAGGCGACCAATATTGGTCAGCAGCCGGGCAGTCACTGGCAACCCCGTGCACAACAGGAACCAAGGGTGGCGGTTCCATCCATCATCTGCGGTCACCTGCCATGGTGGGTTACTCCGTCGCGGCACTCTGCGGTGTTGACCGGACGTGCCTCGGGAGCGGCGCTATACGCACCCGCGACCTACATATCGGTTCAGTCACGGTATTGCACCTGGACTACCCGGCACAACCCCTTCAGAGAATTCACAGGTTTCCCGAGGCATGCTTTCACGCATTGTTATTTGCAAACGTCAGCATAGCCTTGGGCAATTACTTTGCGTGAGCGAAATCGTCACCGGTGGCCGAGGCCGCGGCGAACGGCACGAACTCCGCGGCGAGACCTGGAGGTACCCTCGCCTGCAGCATCGTCCCCTCGGTCAGATGCTCGCAGTGCAGCACCTCTCCCTCGGCGTGCGCGCGAGCGACCAAGTCGCCACGGGAGTACGGAACCACCACGCTGACCGCCCGATCCCGCTCCGGCAGCGCATCCTCGATCGCCGCCTGCAGCTTGTCCACTCCGTCACCGGTGCGGGCGGAAACCAGCACGCAGCCGCGTTCGCGCAGCCGGAGAGCTTCCAGGGCCAGCGGATCGGCCGCGTCCGTTTTGTTGATCACTATGAGTTCCGGTACCTCGGCGGCGCCGATCTCATTGAGAACTTCCCGGACAGCCGTGATCTGTGCCTGCGGATCGGCATCCGAGCCATCCACTACATGCACAATTAGATCCGCTTCTGCCGATTCCTCCAGAGTTGACCGAAATGCTTCAACTAGCTGGTGCGGCAGATGCCGGACGAATCCGACGGTATCCGTCAGGGTGTAGTCCCGGCCGCTGGGCGTATGCCCGCGCCGGACGGTGGGATCCAGCGTCGCGAACAGCGCATCCTGGACCAGCACGCCCGCCCCGGTCAGCGCGTTCAGCAACGAGGACTTGCCGGCGTTGGTGTAGCCGGCGATGACGACGGCGGGCACGGCGTTCCGCTTGCGGCGCCCGCGCTGCACCTCTCGCCCGGTCGACATCGAGGACAGATCACGCTTGAGCCTGCTGATCCGGGTATGGATCCGGCGCCGGTCGGTCTCGATCTTGGTCTCACCAGGACCGCGAGTACCGATACCGCCACCGCCCGCGACCCGGCCGCCAGCCTGCCGGGACAACGACTCGCCCCAGCCTCGCAGTCGAGGCAGCATGTACTGCAGCTGCGCCAGCTCCACCTGGGCCTTGCCCTCTCGGCTGCGCGCGTGCTGAGCGAAGATGTCGAGGATCAGCGCGGTCCGGTCGATGACCTTTACCTTGACCACGCCTTCCAGCCGACGTAGCTGGCTGGGACTGAGCTCACCGTCGCAGATCACGGTGTCGGCGCCCATCGCCGACACGATCCCGGCCAGCTCGTTGGCCTTGCCAGAACCGACGTAGGTGGCGGGATCAACCTTGCCCCGCCGTTGGATAAGCCCGTCGAGTACCTCTGAACCCGCCGTCTCGGCAAGCCTGCTCAGCTCGTGCAGCGAGTTCTCGGCCTGCGCCTGGGTACCCTCGGTCCACACGCCGATCAGCACGACGCGTTCCAGGCGTAGCGCCCGGTACTCGACCTCGGATACGTCGGTCAGCTCAGTGGAGAGCCCCGCGACCCGCCGCAGCGCGTGCCGGTCCTCGAGGTCAAGCTCTCCGGTGACAGTCATTGTCCTCCAAGAATTATCGGGTCCCCCGATAGTGTCACTGTCGTGACTACCCCGCATCTGTATTAACAACCGGTGATCGCCATCTGTGCCCGGCCATGGTCGGCCACACCGTAGTGTCTCTTTTGTCACGCTTCAGCATCGTCTCTGCAATGCTTACTGGTTCGACTGGAACACTCAAGCCCTGGAACGCTCAGCCCTGGAACGCTCAGGCTGCGACAAACGCGACACACGGGACGGGGACAGATGACCGACTACTCGAACGAGCAATGGGGAGCGGCTGCGGGGGCCGGCTACTCGCCGCCAGAACCCGAGCCGCTGGCGCCGGTTCTGCTGGCGATCGCGCCATCCGCCAAGCAGCGGCGGGTCACCGTGCTGTTCCGCATCATCCTGGCGATACCGCACATCGTCGTGCTCTACGCGCTGGGCATCGCGGCTAGCGTGGTGCTCGTCATCGGCTGGTTCGGCGCTCTGTTCACCGCAAAGCTGCCCGATTTCGCCGCGGAGTTCCTCACCGGGGTGCTGCGCTGGCAGACCAGGGTGGCCGCGTACGTCATGCTGCTCACCGACAAGTACCCACCGTTCGAGTTCGGCGACTCCGATTATCCGGTACGGATCGCGCTGCGACCGGGGAGGCTGAATAGGCTAGCCGTCCTGTTCCGTTACTTCCTGCTAATCCCGGTGACGCTTCTCCTCGGTTTCCTCGCCTATGGCGCGTACACGATCATGGGGTTCATAACCTGGCTGATCGTGCTGATCGCCGGACGGATGCCGGACACCCTTTACGAGGCGCTTTCCGCGGTGCTGCGCTACAGCATCCGGGTGTATGGCTACGAGTACATGCTGACCAGCGCCTACCCGGGCGGGCTGTTCGGCGACCAGCCGTCCGCCACGGCAGAGCCGTTCACCACGGCAGAGCCGTTCACCGCAACGCCGTTCACCGCACCACAGCCCCCCGTGGCGGACCAAGCGCCCGCGACCGAGCAGGTCACCCCAGCAGAAGGGTGGCCCGCCTTCCGGCAACCGGCCACCGTGCAGCCCGGCCCCCTCGCGACCCCGGACTCATGGCTTCTCACGCTGTCCACCGGTGCGAAGAGGCTGGTCGTCTTCTACATTGCCCTTGGCGTGGTCGTGCTCGCCGGGGTTGTCGCCGCGGAGATCGCCGTCGCTTCCTCCGGCATCAATAAGGTCGTCAACCAGCAGGCGGCGACCACGATCCAGTCGGACTTCAGCACGGTTAATAGCGCGCTGGACTCCTACACGTCCAAGGTTGAGGCCTGCAACCAGCAGCTCTCCTGCCTGGCGGCGCTCGACAAGTCGATCGGCGGCGACCTGGCCGGAGTCGCGACTCAGCTTCAGTCGGTCCCGGTGTCCGGCTCGAAGGCGAGCACAGCGCTGAACACGCTGGCAGCCGACACAACCGCCACTGCGAACGACTTCAACGCCGAAGGCGCGGCGACCACGGCATCGGCGTATAACTCCGGGCTGGTCAAGCTGCAGAAGTCGCTGATCGCACTGTCCAGCGCCTACGACAATATGGGAACCGCGCTCAACGCCACGTCGTAAATCCGGCACCGGAGTTATCCCGAAGTATTTTTGCACCCAGGGCTGCAAAATTACTTCGGGATAACCAAAGCTGACGGATATATACGAAAAAACGGACGGCTGGCTGTCACTGCGGCACGCCCGGACCGCGCGGACAGGGCGCGCGGTGCACGGCCAGGCGGTCAAGGCCCAGCATGCACGGACCGCGCGGACAGAACACGGTGCGCACCGGTCAAGGCGTGGCACGCCCGGACCGCGCGGACAGCACCGGTCAAGGCGCGGCACGGACAGGGTACGGACCGCACGGCCAGGCGGTCAGGGACTGCCTACGGTCGCTGGTTCCAGCCGCCGCAGGCACTCCGGCAGCGTGCCGGAGTAGACGACGGTGAGCCGGTGGGTGGCGCGGGTGATCGCGACGTAGAGGTCGCGGCCGCCGTTGGCTGACCTGGCCAGGATTCCGGCCGGGTCAGCCAGCACCACCCGGTCGAACTCCAGGCCCTTGGCCTGCGACACGGTGAGCAGCGCGACCTCCGCGTCCAGCGCCTCTGGCCGGTCGCCGGGTACCGCTTCGGGGATCGCGGCCGCGAGTTTCGCGACCTGGTCCGGCGGCGCGATCACCGCGAGCGTGCCGCCGTCCCCGGCCGCCATCTCCGCGAGTTCCGCCCGCACCACCCGCGCGACCGTATCGGGTGACCCGGGAATGGCCCGCGGAGGCACGCCCTCAGCCCGGACGGACTCGGGGGGCTCCTCGCCCGGCGCGGCCGCTGCCAGGATGTCCGCCGCCACCGCCATGATCTCCGACGGGGTCCGGTAGTTGACGGTGAGCCGCTCCTCGCGGAAGCGCGCGCCCAGCATCGAGTCCCAGGACTCGGCGCCAGCGGGCGAGCCCGTCTGCCCGACATCGCCGACGATCGTCATCGAGCGCGACGGGTTGCGGCGCAGCACCATGCGCCAGGCCATCGCGGATAGCTCCTGGGCCTCGTCGATGATGACGTGCCCGTACGTCCACGAACGATCGGCCGCCGCCCGCTCGGCGGTGGTCAGCGCGGGACCGTTGTCCCGGTTCCACTCGGCGAGGGTCGCCGCGTCCAGCATGCCAAGGTCCACCACCCCGGTGATCTCGAGCACCTCGCGGGCGTACTTCTCCTCCAGCCGACGCTCGCGTTCCACCGCGCGCCGCGCCCGCCGCTGCGCCGAATTATCGACTCCGAGCAGTTCGGCCGCCTCATCGAGCAGCGGCACGTCCGCCACCGTCCAGGCGTCAGGCGCGTCCGGGCGAGCTAGTATGCGCCGTTCTGCCATGGACAAGATCGACGGCGCGGCGTAAAAGTCGGCGAGCAACCGTTGCGCGGTCAGCATCGGCCACAGCGCGTCAAGCGCGGTGCGCACCTCCGGCTCGTCCCACAGCCTGGCGCGGGCGTACGGCACGTCTTCGTTGTCGAGCGGCCGGTCCAGCACGCGCGCCTCGGAACGGGCGAGCGCGGTGAGCATCTCGGTGATGAAGAGCTTGCGCGCGACGTTATGCGGCTTGCGGAGCGCGCGCGCCTTGTCCCGCGCCCGGAGGCAAGCATCACGCGAAACGGTCATCGGCACGCCATCGACCGTGATCACCAGGTCCCCGGACGGGATGTGCTGCCGCCCGCTGATCACCTGCCTGAGCACCTTCACCATCCGGGTGGAACCCTTGAGCACCGCCGCTGGGTCCTCGGTATCGAGCGCGTGCACCCCGGGGAACATGTCACCGATGGTGCGCAGCACCACGTCGGTCTCGCCGAGTGACGGGAGCACCTGGCTGATATAGCGCAAAAAGGTTCCGTTGGGCCCGATCACCAGCACCCCGCGCCGCTCCAGCGTGGCCCGGTGCGTGTACAGCAGGTACGCGGCGCGATGCAGCGCGGCCACCGTCTTGCCGGTACCCGGGCCGCCCTGTACCACCAGGATGCCCTGCAAAGACGACCTGATCACCCGGTCCTGCTCGGCCTGGATGGTGGCGACAACATCGGTCATCCGGCCGGTGCGCGCCCGGTTGATCGTCGCGATCAGCAGCGCCTCGCCCGACAGGCCACGCCGGTCGGACTCGCTGAGCCGGTCGAGGTCGAAGACCTCATCGTCCACACCAGTTACCGTCCGGTTGCGCGTATAAATGTGCCGACGTCGCACCAGGCCATGCGGATCATTCGGCGTGGCCGCGTAAAAAGGCCGGGCCGCGGGCGCGCGCCAGTCAATGAGCTTGAGCCGGTAGTTTCCGTCGCGCAAGCCGATCCGCCCGATATACAGCGTGTCGTCAGCCGTATCATCGGTGCGGCCAAAACACAGGCCGCGCTCGGTCGCGTCAAGCTGCGCCAGCCTGCGCTCATGCTCTGCCGCGGTCACGTCACGCTCGAGTCGTGCCTGGTGGGTGCCACCCGCGGGCACGCTACGCTGGACCTCGCGAAGGGCTTCCTCGCCACGGGAACGCGCGTCATCGAGCAGGCCGTAGAGCATCGAGACATATGCCTGCTCGTCCGCGGCCGAAACGGCGCGCCCGTTCTCTGAATTGTCAGCCGATTCAGCTTGACGAATTCCCATGCTTTTTGGTATACTCTTTTCGGTTAGACGAGCTTTTTTGTAAGAGAGCAATTAGACCATTTATCTTAGCATCGCAGTACCACCAAAACATCGCAGTACCACCAAAACATAGTGCCGCTATCGCGTGTGAGCGGGGTCATGCTCGCGGGTCTCGCCCCCGGAGGTCGGAACTCCCTAAGATGTAATGTCACACCTTAGGAGGAGTCGGGCATGACGAACGTTGAGGTCACCGGTCCGCGTGGTGACCGTTACGACGAAATACTGACCGATCAGGCGCTCGCGCTCATCGGCGAGCTCCATGTCCGACTGGCCGGCACCCGCGACGAACTGCTCGCGGCGCGACGCCGCCGCCAGGCTGAGATCTCGGCCGGGACCGACTTCAGCTTCCTGCCGGACACCGCCGAGATCCGCGACGATGACAGCTGGAAGGTCGCTTCGCCCGCGCCCGGCCTTGAGGACCGACGCGTCGAGATCACCGGCCCCACCGACAAGAAGATGACGATCAACGCGCTCAACTCCGGCGCGAACGTCTGGCTGGCGGACTTCGAGGACGCGAACACTCCGCTGTGGGACAACATGATCTCCGGACAGCTCAACCTCAGGGACGCGCTGGACCGGACGGTCGATTTCGAGCAGAACGGCAAGCTGTACGCGCTGCGCCCGGACGCCGAGCTGGCCACGATCGTCGCGCGCCCGCGCGGCTGGCACCTCGACGAGAAACACATCCTCATCGACGGGCGCCGCGCCTCCGGCAGCCTGACCGACTTCGCGCTCTACATGACGGCCAGCGCGCAAAAACAGATCGACAAGGGCAAGGGCCCGTACTTCTACCTGCCGAAGATCGAGTCGCACCTCGAGGCCCGGCTGTGGAACGACGCGTTCAACATCGCGCAGGACTCGCTCGGCATCCCGCGCGGCACGATCCGGGCGACGGTGCTCATCGAGACGATCCCGGCCGCGTTCGAGATGGACGAGATCCTCTACGAACTGCGCGATCACTCCGCCGGGCTCAACGCGGGCCGCTGGGACTACCTGTTCAGCGTGATCAAGAAGCACCGCACCCGGGGCCGCGAGTTCGTGCTGCCTGAGCGGAACTCGGTGACCATGACCGCGCCGTTCATGCGCGCCTACACCGGGCTGCTCGTGCAGACCTGCCACAAGCGCGGTGCGCACGCGATGGGCGGGATGGCGGCGTTCATCCCGTCCCGCAAAGACCCCGAGGTCAACAAGATCGCGCTGGCCAAGGTGAAAGACGACAAGACCAGGGAAGCGGGCGACGGGTTCGACGGCTCCTGGGTCGCGCACCCGGACCTGGTGCCGGTGTGCAAGGAGGTCTTCGACGGCGTGCTCGGCGACAAGCCGAACCAGCTGGACAAACAGCGACCCGAGGTGAGCGTCACCGAAGAGGACCTGCTGGCGATCAGCAAGACCCCGGGAAACATCACCGAGAACGGCCTGCGGAACAACATCTCCGTCGCCCTCCAGTACCTGGCCACCTGGCTGGGCGGGAACGGCGCGGTCGCGATCTTCAACCTGATGGAGGACGCGGCGACCGCTGAGATCTCCCGGTCCCAGATCTGGCAGTGGGTGCACAACGAGGTCCCGCTCGACGACGGACGCGTGATCACCCGCGATTTCGTGGAGCAGCTCATCGATGAGGAGCTGACCAAGATCAGGTCAGTGAAGGGGGCAGGGGAGGCAGGTGGGGACGCGTTCGACGCGGACCGCTACGGGCAGGCGACCGCCCTGTTCACCGAGGTGGCGCTGGCCGACTCGTTCGCGGATTTCCTCACCATTCCGGCCTACGAGCGCATGCCGTGAGGCCTTTCCTGGTGAATGTCGCACTACCAAGGAAAGAGTCTGGGTAGTGCAACACTCACCAGAATCTCCGGGCCACGAGGAGGTGGCATGACTCAGGTAATGGACGGGCTCGCGACCGCCTTTCGCGGCATCACCGGGCCGGAACACGTGATCACCGATCCGCTGGAGCTGCGTACCTACGAGTGCGACGGGCTGACCGCGCACCGGTCGATCCCGGCCCTCGCCGTCCTCCCGAGCACCGCCGAACAAACGGCGCAAATCGTTCGGGAATGCGTGGCCGCCCGGGTTCCCTTCGTGGCGCGCGGCTCCGGCACCGGGCTGTCGGGCGGAGCACTCCCCCGCCAGGACGGCGTGCTGATCGTCATGTCCCGGATGCGGAAGATCCTCGAGGTCGACCCGGTCAGCCTGCGCGCGATCGTCGAACCCGGCGTGACGAACCTGAACGTCAGCAACGCGGTCAAGGAGCACGGCCTGTTCTACGCGCCCGACCCGTCCAGCCAGGTGGTCTGCTCGGTCGGCGGGAACGTGGCGGAGAACTCCGGCGGCGCGCACTGCCTCAAGTACGGGTTCACCGTCCACCACGTCACCGGCGTTGAGATCGTGACGCCGACCGGCGAGCTGACCTGGATCGGCGACGGCACCGGAGTGACAGCGGGCTATGACCTGCTCGGTGCGTTCACCGGCTCCGAGGGCACGCTCGGCATCGTTACGAAGATCGCGGTCAAGCTCACCCCGGTACCGGAAACCATCCATACGCTGCTCGCCGCCTACGAGAGCACCGCTGCCGGGGGCCGGGCCGTCTCCGACATCATCGCCGCCGGCATCACGCCCGCCGCGATCGAGATGATGGACGCGCTGTCCATCGAGGCCGCCGAGAAGGCGGTCCACTGCGGCTACCCGGAGAACGCGGAGGCAGTGCTCATCGTGGAGCTGGATGGCCCAGCCGCCGAGGTGGAAGCGGAGCTGGCGATCGTCCGGGAGATCTTGGAGAAGGGGGCAGGGGAGGGGGGCGGGGCGGGGGCCACCGAGATCCGGGCCGCCGACGACCCGGCGCAGCGCGCGAAGATCTGGGCCGGCCGCAAGTCGGCGTTCGCCGCGGTCGGGAGGATCAGCCCGTCGTTCATCGTGCAGGACGGGGTGGTTCCGCGGACCGCGCTCGGCGACGTGCTGGCCCGCATCGCGGAGCTGTCGGCCGAGCACGGCGTGCGGGTCGCGAACGTCTTCCACGCTGGCGACGGCAACCTGCACCCGCTCGTGCTGTACGACGACGCGTCGCCCGCGGAAACCGAAGCCGCGGAGATTCTCTCGGGCGCCATACTCGACGCCTGCATCGAACGGGGCGGCTCGATCACCGGCGAGCACGGCGTCGGCGTCGACAAGTCCCGCTACATGCCGAAGATGTTCTCCGAAGCCGATCTGGACACCATGCAGCTGGTGCGCTGCGCCTTCGACCCGCGCTCGCTGTGCAACCCGGGCAAGATCTTCCCCACCCCCCGGCTGTGCGGCGAAGTGCCCGGCAAGCACCGCGCCACCCATCCCGCCGTCGCAGAGATCTTCTTATGACCATAACGACGCTCGCTCATCCCGCCGGTCCCGCCGACTCGGTAGCCGGTCTCAAGCCGCAGTGGGTGGCCTCCCCCGCCTCCACCGAGGAAACGGCTGAGCTGCTGCGCGAGGCGGCCGCCGACGGCCTCGCGGTCGTGCCGCGCGGATCGGGCAGCCGCCTCGACTGGGGCCGCCCGCCATCGCGTTGCGACCTGGTCCTCGACATGTCCGGGATGGACCAGGTGCTTGAGCACGCGGCGGGTGATCTGGTAGCCCGGGTGCAGGCCGGCGCCCGGATGGGCCACGTCGCCGAGGTACTGGCCCGTGCCGGTCAGCGGATCTCGCTGGACGCCCCGGCCTCGGCCACGGTGGGCGGTGTGATCGCGGACGGTCTCGCCGGGCCGCTGCGGCTGCGGTACGGGACGCCGCGAGAACCTGGTCATCGGGATCACCGTGGTCCGCGCGGACGGCGTAATCGCGCATTCCGGCGGCCGAGTGGTCAAGAACGTCGCCGGCTACGACCTAGGCAAGCTGTTCGCAGGCAGTCGCGGCACCCTAGGCGTAATAACCGAAGCCACCTTCCGCCTGCACCCCATCCCCGCCGCCACCGAGTGGGTAGCCGCCACCCTCCCACCCCCCACCCCCGCCGCCGCGGTCGATGTGACATCGACCGGTATAGAGGAGCGCGGTCGATGTCACATCGACGGGCTGGGGGCGACGGTCGCGGCGGCGGCTAACTCGACGCTGCTGCCATCGGCGGTGGAGATTTGGCGGGCGGAGCCGGGGGCTCCCGTGGAGATCGGGGTGCTGCTGGAGGGAACTGCTGACGGGGTGGACGTCCGGGCGGAGGCGATGGCTGGGCTGCTGGGGGATGGGGCTCGGCGTTATGACTGGGAAAAGAACGGGAGTGGTACGGGGGTGCGGGTCTCGTTCTGGGTGTCCGCGCTGGACGCGGTGCTGGCGGCGGTGGACGGCGCGGCCGCTGACGCGGGCGTGCGGCCCGCGGTCGGCGGGTCCGCGGGCGCGGGCGTGCTCGACGTTTGGTTCGACGGTGATCCTGGGGCGTTCGTCGGCGCGCTGCGGGCGCGGCTGGCCGGCCAGCGTGGGAGCGTCACGGGGCTCACGCCGTGGGACGGTGACGTGCTCGGCGACGTTCCCGGCCTGGCGCTGATGCGAGCCGTCAAGGATCAGTTCGACCCGTTCCACCTGATGGCGCCGGGGCGGATAGCGGAGGGGATCTTATGTCCGAGTCAGAGGACCTGCGAGCGCTCGCCAGCGACTGCGTGCACTGCGGATTCTGCCTGCCCGCGTGCCCGACGTATCAGCTGTGGGGCGAGGAGATGGATTCGCCGCGCGGGCGGATTCACCTGCTCACCCAGCTGCTCGACGGGGCGCCGCTGACCGAGGCGGGCGCGTCGCACTTCGACCGGTGCCTGGGCTGCATGGCCTGCATGACCGCGTGCCCGTCCGGTGTCCAGTACGACCAGTTGATCGAGGCGGCGCGGGAGATGACCGCGCCGGAGGGGTCGGCTCGGGACCGGGCCACCCGAGAGGCGATCTTCTCGGTTTTCCCGTACCGGCGGCGGCTGCGGGCGCTGAGCCTGCCGCTGCGCGCGCTGCAGCGCACCGGGCTTGACCAGCGGCTGCCGTTGCCCGGGTTCCTCGGGTCGGCGCTGCGGCTCGCTCCGCGCGTGCCACGGCAGCTTCGGTTGCCGGAGCGGATCCCGGCCCGCGGGCCGCGGCGCGCCGTGGTGGGGATGCTGACCGGGTGCGTGCAGTCCGTGTTCTTCCCGCAGGTGAACACGGCGACCGCGAGAGTACTCGCGTCGGAGGGCTGTGACGTGATCGTGCCGCGTGACCAGGGATGCTGCGGCGCGCTGTCGGTGCATTCCGGGCGGCGGGACGAGGCTGAGCAGATGTCGTCGCGGCTGGCTGAGGTGTTCGCGCGCGCCGGGGTCGACTCGATCGTGGTCAACTCCGCCGGGTGCGGATCGTCGATGAAGTCCTCAATGGACGGCGTGCAGGACCTATCGGAGTTCCTGGTGTCGTTGGGTACGGTGGCCACCCGGCACCCGCTGCCGGTGACCGCCGCCTATCACGACGCGTGCCACCTGCTGCACGCGCAGGGAATCTCGGCGGAGCCGCGCAAGCTGCTGTCGGAGATACCGTCGCTGTCGGTGGTAGAGCTAGCGGATGCGGGCACCTGCTGCGGATCGGCCGGGGTGTACAACCTGCTGCAGCCTTCGACCGCCCAGGAACTTGGTGACAAGAAGGCCGACGCGGTGCTCGCCTCGGGCGCGTCGCTGGTAATCTCGGCCAACCCGGGTTGCTCGCTGCAGATCGCGTCCTCTCTGCGCGCCCGCGGCCAGTCGGTGCGCGTGGCGCATACCGCTCAGGTGCTGGACGCCTCCATCCGCGGCGCCAGCCTGTAGTCCTCGGCTCCGACCGGACGTCAGCCGACGGGCAGCGTGGCCAGGACGGATTTCCCGCCCATCGTGCCGATGCCGGTTACGGTGCCGTTGGTGCTCGGGGTGAGGGCAGTGATGCGGGTGAGGCCGGCCGCTTGTTTCGGCGCGGACCAGGTGGCGCCGTCGGTGGTCGTCCAGTAAACCGCCGTCTGGCCAACCTGCCCAGCCGCGACGAACACTCCCGACGAGGTGACCGTAATCGCGGTGACCGCCGTCGCCCCGCCGCTCAGCGCGGTCTCGTTCCAGCTCGCGCCGCCATCGTCAGAGACGGCGGCGAACGGAACCGGGCCGTGCGCGGTGGTCGCGCTGCCGAGCGCGACAAGATCGTTGCCGCGGCCCGCCACCTGCGTGAGCACAGCGCTCGACGCGCCATCCGGGAGCGGCAGGTCCATCTCCATCCAGTCGTGCGCGGTCCCCGACATCCACACCGCAGGATGGTTCGCGTGCTGCCCGACCGCGACGAAACCGCCAGGAGTCCCCACCGCCGCGAGCATCTCGCTGGACGCCAGCCGGCCGTCGAGCCCGCCGTTGCCGGCCCGGCTCCAGTCACGGAGGTTCGTCGACCACCAATCCGCCGCGTACGTCCGGCCCATCTCGTGGATCTTTCCGACGACGAGATAGCCAGCCGGGCCGGCCGCCTCTCCGTAGATGTACTCACCCGAGTTGCCAAACGAGGCTTCGCCGTCCACCGCCTGCCAGCTGTGGCCATCGGATGAGGTCAGCACCACCGGATGCGGTGCGCCGGAGGTGGACCCGCCGACGGCGATCCAGCCGCCAGAACTCTCGTACACCGAGGTCAGCGCTTGGTTACCGGTTCCTGGCGCGGTCGCCAGTGACCAGTTGCCTCCCCGGCTCTGCTGCCAGGCGGCCAACCGGCCATCGACGGTACCGACCGCGACCTCGGTTGTCCCGTCGCTGGCGAGTCCCATCACTTGTTCTGGCGCACTGGAAGTCTTGCCCGCGTAGCCGGGGAACATCGGCATCGTCATGCTCGGACTGGCTGCGGAGCCCGCACTCATCGATGGCATGGCGGCGGGCGTGCCTGCGGGCTTCTGGTTACCGCGTTCGGCGAGGGTGGTGGGACCGCGGCCGGTGAGCATCATGATCGCCACCGCGCCGACTCCCACGATGACCACCGCGGGGACGCCGAGCCGGACGAAGGTCATCGCGTTCCAGCGGCGCCGAGGGACCCGGCGAGCGCGGGCTGGCTCGGGCAGGTCGGGGTAGGGCACTCGCTGCGGGCCGTAGTTCTGGTCGTACCTGTCCGCCTGGTAACCGCCCCGGTCGTACGCTTCTCGTGGATAGCGATTCCGCGTGCTGGGGTGCTGGGCCTGCTGCTCGTACGGGTTCTGCTCGTGGGGGCTCTGCTCGAACTGGCTCTGCTCGAACTGGGCCTGCTCGTACGGGTTCTCCTCGTACGGGCTTTGCTCGTACGGACTCTGCTCGTGGGGACTCTGCTCGTGGGGACTCTGCTCGAACGGACTCTGCTCGTAGGGGTCGTTCGGGGTGGCGGGGCCGTACGGCTCGTCTGAGGTGTACGGCCCGCTCGGAGCGTAAGGCCTGTTCGGTGCGTACGGTCCACTCGGTGCGTACGGTCCACTCGGTGCGTACGGTCCACTCGGTGCGTACGGTCCACTGGGGGCGTACGACCTGTTCGGAGGCTGTGGTCCGTCCGGGGCGTATGGGGTGGCCGGGCGGTAAGGGGCAGCGGGAGCGGTCGGGGCGTCGGCCATTGTCGGTGCGCTGAGCGGACCAAGTGGGTCTCGCGGTCCCGCGTCCGGCGTGGGTGGGTTCTGCGGCCTCGTGGGCGGCATGGCGGCCGGCCAGTCTGCCGCCGTATGGCCACCGAACGCGGATGGTGCGCGGTATTCGTCGGGCTCGTGACCAAAGCGGCCCCGCCCCGCCACATCGGCCGGCGGAGTGTCCGGACGTTCCCAGCGGATCCCCGAATCCATCCAGACCTCTTGAGACTGCTCCCACGGGGACCGCTGGTCCGACAGCCCGGCAACGGCACCAGGAGGGACGGCAAATCCGGGGCCACCAGGACGGCCATTCAGCGCGGCGGTCGGGCCGACGACCTGCGGGCCCTCGCTGTCGTCGGCCTCTTCCGCGTACCAAGAGGCAGCATCATCGTCGCTGGCCACGAACCACCGCCCGGACGCCGACCGCTCCGGCACATCCTCCCCCGGCTCGTCATGCCCGGTCGATCCGTCGAATCCGGTCGGCTGGTTGTCGTCCGCGGGCACTTCGTACTGGGCGTCTGGCTCGGCATACTCGCTGTCGTACTCGTCATCGAACTCGACGACGTGCGGGCGGTGAGGCAAGTCCCTGACGTACTGGGCGCGTAGTTCGGAGTCCTCGGGGCGCGAGGGTTCCTCGGCTGGAGTCTCTTCGATGGGCGTCTCGGCGGAGACTTCCGCCGGCTCGTCAGAGGGAAGGAACCAGCCCGCAGGGCGGGTGACACCGGGCCAGGCGGGCCACTTCGGAGGCAACATGTCCGGGACACCATTGGTGCCAGCGGCCGGCTCTGGATGGGTCCCGTTTCCGGTGTCGCTCATCTGTTACTCCGGGTATTCAGCAAAATGCACACCGTGGTCATGGTGGCGCGCGGTCCTTCCACTCTTAACTTCGTACGGGAGGCCCCCTCGGTTCGATGCTAACGAGGGAAACCTCGTTTGCCCACACCTAAAGCACAAAAAAGTTGCTCTAAGTCCTCGAAACATCGCAATTCGTGACCGACCGTGTCGGACCACCCGGCGCTGACCGCCTGACGGCAAGCACTCCGCCCCCGGCACCGGGCCAGCGATGGCCCATCGCTGGCGCTGGGACGCCAGCGATGGGCCATCGCTGGGGTGACGAAGAGGCGCTGGAGGTGGACATGCGTGAGATAAGGGGCATTTCAGGCGGTGCGGGCGCGCAGGGGTGGCGGGCCGCGGCGATAAGCGGGGCCGCTGGGTGGGAGGGCTGCCGCTCGGGTCGCCCCGGGGCTTACGCGCGGCGCGGCGCGCGGGGAGCCCCCGCGCGGCCGACGGGGCGGCCCCGGGGGCGCGGGGGGCTCGCGCGCGGGCGCGGGGGCTCGCGTACGGGCCCCCGCGCGGGCGGGTCAGGCGGGGGTGGCGCGGGCGGTTAGGAGGCCGTAGCCGATGGCTTCGGCGGCGGTTAGGGTGCGGGCGTTGTGGGCGTCGGAGCGGATCTCGTCGACTTCCCGGCCGGTGACCTCGGCTAGCTGGTGGAACAGCGAGTCGAGCATCCGCTGGACCTGCTGCTCCCTAGCGGCCAGCGCGGAGGCGGTGAGGACGCCGCCTAGGTCGACTCGGGGCTCGGAGAGAGTGAACGACGAGTTCGGGTAGCCGAGGCGAATGGGGCACGCGGCGAGCACGCCGAGCGAGGGTCCCGCGATCTCACCGCTGGCGTGCGCGTGCACCTCGGAGCGCAGCGTGTCGAGCACGCCCATGACGGTGAGCGCGGCGGGCAGTTCGGCCCGGAGGTTCTGCAGCTCGAGACGGATCGGGCCGGGTTCCTCGGCGTCCAGGGTGAGCAGTTGCGCCGACAGCCGCGTCGCCGCGTCGTCGTCCAGGACACCGGCCGCGAGCACGATCCGGTTCTCGAGCAGGCGCTCGTACAGCGCCTGGCCCGGGTCCAGCCACACCCTGGTGACCGGCAGTGGTCCCGGCTCAGGCCGCGTCGGTGTCCACGGCGTGCGGATCGGCTCGTCGGGGACCCAGGGAAGCCGGGCGGTGCTGAACGTCATCTGCTGTCTCCCAATCAGGAGGAGATTTTCCAGTCGATATGCGTGCCCACCGCCGCCGCGTAGCGTTCCAGCGTTGAGGCGCGAAGGTCGGCGGTGCCGGCTTCCAGCCGGGCGACCGCCGACTGTGAGGTGCCCATCAGCGCGGCGACCTCGGTCTGGGTGAGGCCAACGGCCTCGCGCCGTGCCGCTAGGTCGCGCATCAGGTCCGCGCGCGAATCCGCCATCCGGCGGAGCGCCATCTCGCGGAAACCCGGCAACGCGGGCAGCGGATCCTCACTCATACCGAATATGGTATCTCATCTATGAGATGAGGGGACCCCGATCGGCCAAGTGGCCTCGGCCCAGACAGTCTGCCCGCCCACCGGGCCTGCGGGAAAGTGACCCCATCGCGAGGTCAGCGCGGCGACCAGCGATAGCCCGCGGCCGCCTTCGGCCAGGTCTGACACGTCTGACGGGTATTCGAGCAGTCCCTCGAAACGGCGCTCCACCGGGTGCGCACGGGGCTCGCCGGAACCCCCGGCATCGGTGACCGCGACGCAGGCGACACCTTCACGAGGGCGGATTACTTCGACGGTGAACACTCCGCCAGCGCCAGAACGCGTATGGCGAATCGCATTGGTGCACAGCTCCGACACGCATGTCACCAGCGTGTCCTGGGCCGGACAGCCAGCGAGTTCGGCCGCGACGAAGGCACGAGCTCGCTCAATAGAAACCGGAGTACCGGGGAACACACGGGCCGCTCGCTCGCGGCCAGGAGCGGGACGAAGCACTGGATATGCTGCCGACATTCGCGATCACCCCCTGGGTTTATACCCACTACGGGTCGATACCATCCATCTACTTTTAGTTACGTGCCGTATAGGCCTCCGGTTCAATCGCCTGTGTTAATTCTTCGCTCACACCCCTTCCCTTGCGCGTCGTGATCATGCACACTTACCAGCCAAGACATTTGGGGAGGAACGCCGTGTCAGCTCCAGCCAAGCCCGCTACCACCACAGACGCCCCGCCCAAATTGCGCCGATCGCTGTCCGTCTGGCAAGCGGTTGGCCTATCCCTCGCGCTGATGGCGCCGTCGATGGCGGCCAACATCAACCCGCAGCAGAGCGCCACCACCGCTGGCTACGCGGTCCCGCTTACCTTCCTTATCGCCGCGGTGGGCGTCTTGCTAGTGGCGTACACCTTCGTCCGGCTGTGCCAGTACTACCACCACTCGGGTTCGGTCTACGCGTTCGTCGGTGCCACGCTCGGCGCCCGCACCGGCGTGGTCGCGGGCTGGGGCCTGGTCGGCACCTATGTCTTCTACGCGGTCACCACCGCGGCCGCCGCTGGCATCTTCGGCACCGGGTTGCTGCAAACCCTCGGGATCTGGCCGCACCCGCCGTCCTACGGATCCTGGTTCATCATCACGTTCGTGCTGGTGCTCGCCCTGGTCGTCGCGGCCTTGCCGTCGCGCCGCGGCACCAACACGCTGCTGATCATCGAGTGCACCACGGTGGTGCTGATCCTGATCGTCACCGCTGTCGTCTTCGTCCGGCTGATCGCGGGCGACGCGCCCGGGCACGAGACGTTCACGATGAAGGTCTTCACCGTGCCCGGCGGCACCAGCGCGTCCGCACTGTTCCTCGGCGTCGTGTTCGGCTTCCTGTCGTTCGCCGGTTTCGAGGCGTCGGCGACGCTCGGCGAGGAGACCAAGAACCCGCGCCGCGACATCCCGCGGGCGATCCTCGGGGTGGCGGTGTTCGGCGGTGTCTACTTCGTCGTGGTGACCGCGGCGGAGATGATGGGCTTCGGCACCTCGGCCAAGGGCGTGTCCGCGTTCGCGTCGTCCCCATCGCTGCTCGGTGACCTCGGCTCCTCCTACGTCGGCTCCTGGCTGGGCGACATCATCACGCTGGGGACCACGATCTCCGCGTTCGGCTGCTGCCTGGCCTGCACCGTCGGAGCCTCCCGTCTGGTGTTCGCGATGTCGCGCGACTCGTTCGGCTCACGCGGTCTCGGCCGGGCGTCGAGCTGGGGCACCCCGGCGGCGGCGACGCTGTTCATCAGCGTGCTGACGGCGGCGATCTACCTGGTGTACGTGGCGGCCGGTGCCACCGCTACCGACGCGTTCGCCTGGTCCGGCACGATCGGGACGCTGATCCTGCTGGTTGCCTACGCGCTCGCCACCATCGGAATGACGCTGCTGGTCTTCGTCCGGCGGAAGATGGCCGTCCCGACCTGGCAGGTGATCATCCCGATCGCCGCGATCGTGCTGCTCGGCTACACGCTCTACCGGAACGTCTTCCCGTATCCGTCGTCCGGTCCGGGGCACTGGTACCCGATCGTCACCGGCGGCTGGCTCCTCGCCGCGATCATCGCCGTCTTCGCGCTGCCTCGCCCCGCACGCCGGCTGGGCGCCGCACTTACCGCAAGCATCACCGATTCGCAGCGACAGGAGCCGGTCTCCTGAACGACGTACTCCCCTGGGTCGCGGCCCAGCCGTTGACCGATCATCACTGCCACGGCGTGCTCAGGGACGGTGTGACGGCTGGTGACATCATCGGCCTGCTGGACGAGGGCACGGGAACCCTCGACTCGCTGGCGGGTTTCTCGTTTATGCGCTGGTGCCCGCCAGTGCTGGACCTCTCGCCCGGTGTGTCGCTCGCCGGGTACGTCGCGCGGCGAGCGGAACTCGGGGTTCCCGAGGTGGTACGCCGGTTCCTGGGGCAGGCGTGGCTGGGCGCGATGTTCGTCGACACCGGATTTCATGGGGACCGGCTGTTCTCGCCCGAGGAGATGGGCTCGCTGGCCGGTGCCTCGGCCCGTGAGGTGCTCCGCCTGGAGGCGCTGGCCTCGACGGTGGTGTCTTCCGGGGTGACGGCGGCCGGTTTCGCCGACGCGTACCGCTCTGCCCTGTCCGCCGCGACAGGCCGACGCGCGGCGGGCCCGGCCCGGGCGGCCGGTGCGGCCGGGGCGGCCGGTGCGCCGGTCGTCGCGGTCAAGTCCATCGCCGCGTACCGGGTAGGGCTCGACCTGGCGCCGGAGCGCCCGGATGACCGCGACGTCGCTCGGGCGGCCGATCGGTGGCTGTCGTCCGGCGCGGGCCGGCTCGCCGACGAGACGCTGCACCGGTTCTTCATCTGGTCCGCGGCCGAGCTCGGGTTGCCGGTGCAGTTCCATGTGGGTTATGGCGACCGGGACGTGGACCTGCACCGGTGCGACCCGCTGCTGCTCACGCCGCTGCTGCGGGCGCTCGAGCCGACCGGCGCGCCGATCATGCTGTTGCACAATTACCCGTTCCACCGGCACGCGGGCTACCTCGCGCAGGTGTTCCCGCTGGTCTACGCCGACCTTGGACTAGCCACCCATAACGTCGGACGCCAGTCGGCCGCGTTGCTCGCCGAGGCGCTGGAACTCGTCCCGTTCGGCAAGTTCCTGTACTCCTCGGACGCGTTCGGGCTCCCCGAGCTGTACTACCTCGGCGCGCTGCACTTCCGCCGTGGCCTGTCGGCGTTCCTGTCCGCAGGTCTGGACGATGGCGATTGGACCGAGACCGACGCCGAGCGCATCACTCGCCTCATTTGCACCGAAAATGCTCAGCGGGCTTATCGACTCGGCTCCTGACCTTTTTCGGGAAAACCCCTGGTCAGCGCGGGTGCAATGGGATTGCACGCGAATGGGATTGCACGCGGGGCACGTCCCGAAAGGCGTTACCGGGAATTCATAGTCGTCTTAGGTATCAAGGGGTTACTCTCGGAAAAACAACCCCGGACGAAAGGGGGAGCGGTGGTCCCGTTGCGGGTAGGGGTGCTTGGTCCGGTCACCGTGTGGCTTGACGACCAGGAGATCTCACCAGGGCCACCCAGGCAGCGTGCTCTGCTCGGGGTGCTCGCTACGCGGGCCGGGCTTGTCGTCTCCCGTGAGGAGCTCATCGACGCGCTGTGGGGTTCAACTCCCCCCACGAATGCGGACAGCGGGATCTACACCTACGTGGCGGGGCTGCGCAAGATCCTCGAGCCACGACGGCAGCCGGGCGACAGCCCGAGCGTGCTCGTCTCTAAGGCCGCCGGCTACCTGCTGCGCCTGGAGCCCGGCGCGCTCGACGCGGCCACCTTCGCGGGTTGCCTCGACCTGGCTAGGGAACTGCGCGCCGCAGGCGACCTGACCGGCGCCGCCGGGGCGCTGCGCGAGGGACTGCGGGCCTGGCGCGGCACCGCGTTCACCGGCGTGCCCGGGCCATTCGCCGAGGCCGAGCGGCGCCGCCTGGAAGAGCTTCGCACGACGGCCGCCGAGGAACTCTCCGACGTGCTGCTCGCGGCGGGCAGCCCCGAAGAGGCGATACCCGACCTGATCGCGCTCGCCGCGGAGCATCCGCTACGCGAGCGGCCGCGCGGGCTGCTGATGCTGGCGTTGCAGCGTTGCGGTCGGCAGGCCGAGGCGCTGCGGGTCTACGCGGACATCCGGCAACTGCTCGCCGAGGACCTCGGACTCGACCCCGGAGCGGAACTGAACCGGATCTACCAGCTGGTGCTCGCGGATCAAGCCCTGGAAGCTGAACCGGCCGCGGTCGAACCGCCAGAACCGTCCTACCGCGACGGGTCTGCCGTTCCCGCGCAGGTGCCCTTGGAGGCGGCCGGGTTCGCGGGCCGGCACGCCGAGCTCGACCTGCTGTGGTCCCTGCTTCCCGTAGACGACGGCCAGCGCCAGCGGGCCGTTCCGGTCGCACTCGTCACCGGCACCGCCGGGATCGGCAAGACCACGCTGGCCATCAGGTTCGCCCGCCGGGTGGCCGTCCGGTTCCCCGACGGTCAGCTGTACCTGAACCTGCGCGGCTTCGACCCGTCCGGGGCGCCAGTCGAACCGCGGGATGCGCTCGCCGGGTTCTTCCACGCGCTGGGCGTGCCGCCCCAGCGAGTGCCCGAATCCCTGGACGGGCAGGTCGGCCTGTACCGCAGCCTGCTGGCCGGCAAGCGCGTGCTCGTCGTACTCGACAACGCGCGCACCGCCGACCAAGCGAGGCCGCTGCTCCCGGCGAGCCCCGGATGTATGGCCATCATCACCAGCCGCAGTCAGCTCGCCGGGCTCGTCGCCGCCGAGGGCGCACGGCCGCTCAGCCTGGACCTGCTGACCTCCGGCGAGGCCAAGGAGGCGGTCGCCGCCCGGCTGGGCGCGGGGGTGGCGGACGCGGAGCCGGAGGCTGTCGACGAGCTGATCCGGTTGTGCGCCGGGCTGCCGCTCGCGCTGAGCGTCGCCACCGCGAGAGCGGCCACCAGTCCGAGCGCCCGGCTTGGCCGACTGGTCGCCGAGCTTCGTGATCGCCGCCAGCGGCTCGACGTGCTCACCGTCGGCGACACGACCACCGACGTCCGGCACGTGTTCTCCTGGTCCTACCAGCAGCTCAGCGACCGGGCCGCGCGGATGTTCCGGCTGCTCGGGCTGCACCCGGGCCCGGACCTTACCACGTCCGCGGCCGCCAGCCTGGCCGGGCTGCCGCAGGCGGACGCGCGGGCCGCCCTCGCCGAGCTCACCGGCACTTCGCTGCTCACCGAGCATGTGCCTGGCCGGTTCAGCTTCCACGACCTGCTCCGCGCCTACTCCGCCGAGCAGGCGAACGCAACCGAGACCGCCGAGAGCCGCGCGCTGGCCTGGAACCGCGTGTTCGACTATTACATGAGGTCCGCCCAGGCAGCGACGGCACTCCTGGACCAGGCCCGCGACCTGCCAGCCACGCCGCGGCCGCAGCCGGGCGTCGTGCCCGAGCGGTTCGAAACCCATCAGGCGGCGCTCGCCTGGATGCGGGACGAGCACAACGTGCTCCGCACCGTCGCCGCGCGCGCCTTCGATCTCGGCATGCATGAGTACTGCTGGCAGATCGCCTGGACGCTTGGCCCGTACCTGTCCCGGTACGCGTTGCGCTACGAGGACGCGGCCGCCAGGCGGCTGTCGCTCGCGGCGGCCGAGCAGCTCAGCGAGCCGGAACTGCTGGCCCGCTCGCTGTCGGAATGCGCGTGCCCCGCCGTCCAGATCGTGGACCCTCTCGAGGGGCACCAGATGCTGGACCAGGCCATCGGCATCTTCACCGAACACGGCGACCACGCCAACCTGGCCATGGCCCACCACCGGCGCGCGATGCTGTTTGACGCAAAGGGCCGGACCAGCGAGGCCTTCCCGCACGCCCGTGAGTCGCTCCGGCTGCGCATCGCGGTAGGTGACCCGGTGTGGGTCGCCTACGCGGAAAACGCCCTCGGCTGGTTCTTCGTCCAGGCCGGCGAGTTCGAGCAGGCACGGATGCACTGCCAGGCCGCGGTGGACCTGCTGCGCCCGATGGACGCCGCCACCGACCTGGCCGACGCGCTGGACACGCTGGGCCGCGGTTACTACGGGCTGGGCGCGCACCGCCAGGCGATCACCAGCTACCTGGAGGCCATCTCGCTGTATCGCGCGGCGGGGAACGTGCTGACCGAGTACATGACGCTTACCGCGCTCGGCGAGGCGTATCTGGACTCCGGGGACTACGACAGCGCGCGGCGTACCTGGGAACGAGCGCTCGGTGTCGCGATCAGCGTCGCGCCCGAGGAGGCCGACGCGCTCCGCGAGCGGCTCCGCTCGCTGGACGAGGTCACGCTTTTGCCGACCGCGCGGCGCCCTGCCTGACCAGGTCGAGCGCCCGGGCAGCCAACCCTGGCTCCGCGGCATCGATCCAGGTCACTCGCGGGTCGCGGCGGAACCAGGACTCCTGACGCCTGGCAAAACGCCGAGTGGCGCGGGCCGTCTCCTCCCGCGCGAATTCGCCGGTCCACTCCCCCGCCAGGGACCGCAGCACCTGCGCGTACCCGAGCGCGCGGCTCGCGGTCAGCCCATCCCGCAGCCCGCGCAGCGCAAGCTCCGCGACCTCGCCGGTGAATCCCTCGTCCCACATCCGGCGCGCCCGCTCGTCGATCCGCCGGTCCAGCTCCGGCCGGGGCAGCGTCAGGCCCAGCTGGATCGCGGGGCGTCCGCCGCTGTATCCCGGCATCGTCGCGCTGAACGGGCGGTCGCTGATCTCGATGACCTCAAGAGCCCGCACGATGCGCCGGCCGTTGGACGGAAGGATCGCGGCGGCCGCCTCCGGGTCCTGCTCGCGGAGACGTTCGTAGAGCGGTTCTGGCCCGGCCGCCGCTAGCTGTGCCTCGAGCCGGGCGCGAACCTCGGGATCGGTGCCAGGGAAGGTCAGGTCGTCCAGCGCGGCCCTGATATACAGTCCGGATCCGCCGACCAGGATCGGCAGCCGTCCCCGGGCGTTGATGCCGTCGATAACCTCGCGGGCCAGGTCCTGATACTCGGCCACGCTGGCGGTCTTGGTGACATCCCAGATGTCCAGCAGATGATGCGGGATGCCGTGGCGCTCAGCGACGGTGACCTTCGCGGTGCCGATGTCCATGCCACGGTAGAGCTGCATCGAGTCGGCGTTGATCACCTCGCCGTCCAGTGCTCGGGCCAGCTCGATGGCGAGCGACGACTTCCCGGTCGCCGTCGCCCCGACCACGGCGATGACCTCCGGCCCTCCGGAAACGTTTTGATTTTCTGGGGTCATGGCACCAGGAAGTCAGGACTTTCCGAGCGTCGGCATGCCCAGGGAGACCGGCTCGCGGCGTTCTGATACCTGAAGTTCTTGCCCGTGGTTGGCGGCCCCGTGGTCGGCGGCCCAGTGGTCGCCGGCGCGGGTGCGGCGGACGGTGAGCGGCTCGGCGTCCGACAGCAGGTAGTGCGGTTTCGCCCCGGTGACGCGGAGCGTGACGACGTCGCCGGGGCGGGGCGCGCCCGTGGTGGAGGAAGGGGGGGTGAACGGGGAGAAGTGCACCAGGCGGTTGTCCCGGGCGCGGCCGGACATCCGGTGCGTCGCGGCGTCCTTGCGGCCCTCGCCCTCGGCCACCATGACCTCGACGACCGAGCCGTCAAGCCGCTGATTCTCCGCGTATCCGACCTCCTCCACCAGCGCGGCCAGCCGGTCGTAGCGCTGCTGCACCACCGCGGCGGGCACCTGGTCGTCCATCTCGGCCGCTGGCGTGCCGCGGCGGATCGAGTAGCGGAACGTGAACGCGCTGGTGAAGCGGGCCTCGCGCACGACATCGAGGGTTTCTTCGAAATCCTGTTCTGTCTCGCCGGGAAAACCGACTATAATGTCGGTAGTGATCGCGGCATCGGGGATGCTGGCCCGGACCTTGGCCAGGATGGACAGGTACCGGTCCCGGCGGTAGGCACGGCGCATCGCGCGCAGGATGGAGTCCGAGCCTGACTGCAGGGGCATGTGCAGGCTGGGCATGACGTTGGGCGTCTCGGCCATGGCCTCGATCACATCGTCGGTGAAGTCCCTTGGATGGGGGGAGGTGAAGCGGACCCGTTCCAGGCCCTCGATATCGCCGCAGGCGCGCAGCAGCTTGCCGAAGGCGCCCCGGTCACCGAATTCGGCGCCGTAGGAGTTCACGTTCTGGCCGAGCAAGGTGACTTCGAGCACGCCATCGGCGACGAGGCCGCGGATCTCGTCGAGGATGTCACCCGGACGGCGGTCTTTTTCCCGGCCGCGCAGCGACGGGACAATGCAGAACGTGCAGGTGTTGTTGCAACCGACGGAGATCGCCACCCAGGCGGAGTACGGGGACTTGCGGCGAGCAGGCAGCAGGCTGGGGAACGTCTCGAGGGTCTCCTCGAACTCGGCCTGTGCGCTTTGCCGCTCGCGGGCTCGCTCCAGCAACTCCGGGAGAGAGGCCATGTTGTGCGTGCCGTAGACCACGTCGACCCACGGAGCCCTCGCCGTGATCCGAGTGCGCTCCATCTGGGCCAGGCAGCCGCCGACGGCGATCTGCATGCCTTGATGCGCGTTTTTCACCGGCAGCAGGTGGCCAAGGTTGCCGTAAAGCCGGTCAGCGGCATTTTCCCGGACCGCGCAGGTGTTGAAGACCACCACGTCGGCGGTCTCGCCGTCCGGCGCCGGGACGTCAGCCGGCGTTCTCCAGCAGACCAGCCAGGCGCTCGGAATCGTGCGCGTTCATCTGGCACCCGTAGGTGCGGATCTCAAAGGTCCTGGCTTCGGTCACCCGTCTAGGATATGAGGTTCTCGTGATATGGATAATCACATGACAACCGCACCCTACGGCACTTGGACCTCACCTATCTCAGCGCAAGACGTTGCGAGAGCAGGGGTGTCGCTGGGGTTCGCGGTGGCCGACGGGGACACGGTCTGGTGGCAGGAAGGCCGCCCGGCCGACGGCGGCCGGACCACGATTGTCCGCGACGGCGAAGACATGCTGCCTCCCGGCTGGAACGCCCGGAACCGGGTCCACGAGTACGGCGGCCGGTCCTACCTGCCCCTGAACGGCTCCGATTTCGTCTTCACGAACCTGAATGACCAGCGCCTCTACCTGGTGCGTTCCGGGGCGGATCCGGTCGCGCTGACCCCCGAGAACTTTGACCGCTACGCCGACCTGACGCTCGCTCCCGATGGAGCCATCTGGTGCGTGCGTGAGCGGCATCGCGACGGCGGCATATCCCGGGCCATCGTGGCGGTCTCGCTGGACGGCGAGATCCGCGAGCTAGTGACCGGGGCGGACTTCTTCGGGTTCCCCACCCCGTCTCCGGACGGCCGCCAGATCGCGTGGATGGACTGGGACCACCCTCGGATGCCGTGGGATGGCGCAGCGCTGCGCGTCGCGCCGCTGGGCGCCGAGCCGGTATGCGCCGCCGACGTGCCCGCCCTGCTCGGCGGCCCGGAGGAAGCGGCGCTCGCCCCCGCCTGGCGCGACAACGCCCACTTGTACGGCATTTCGGATAAATCCGGATGGTGGAATCTGTATCTGCTGGACCCGGCGGGCCTGACGGCGCCGCGCCCGCTATGCCGACGTGACGAGGAATTCGCCGGGCCGCTGTGGCAGCTGGGCGGGAGCCCGTACGCGCTGCTGGACGACGGGCGGCTGGCCGTACTGCACGGGCGCGGCGAGGAGCGGCTCGCGATCCTCGACCCGGCCTCCGGCGAGCTGACCGACCTAGACCTGCCGTATCGCGGCTATATATCAACTTTGTCCGCCTCGGGCGCGACGGTGGCGTCCGTCGCGGGCGGTCCCGCCGACCCATGGTCAGTGATCACCGTCAACGTCGCCGACGGCACGTCCCGCGTACTGCGCGCCGCATCACCATCCGTAGTGGACGCAGCGTGGCTGCCCGACCCAGTACCACTTTCGATTGACCAAAACGGCGGTGCGGTGCACGCCTTGGTATACCCGCCCATCTCTCCGCGGGCGGAGGCGCCCGACGGCGAGCTCCCGCCATTCGTGGTGCGGGTCCACGGCGGGCCGACGTCCTACTCCCCGCCGGTGCTCGACCTGTCGAAGGCGTACTTCACCTCGCGCGGGATCGGCGTCGTCGAGCTGAACTACAGCGGCTCGGCGGGCTACGGCCGGGCCTACCGTAACCGGCTGCGAGGGCAGTGGGGCATCGCGGACGTGGCCGACGCTTACGCCATCGCCACCGCGCTGGTGGACTCGGGCCAGGCGGACGCCAAGCGGCTGGCTATCCGCGGCGGTTCGGCGGGCGGCTGGACGGTACTGGCGACGGTGACCACCGGGCTGCGGTTCTCCAGCGGCGTGCGGTTCGCCGCCGCGGTGTCGCTGTACGGGGTGTCGGATCTGCGGGCGCTCGCGACCGACACGCACGATTTCGAGTCCCGGTACCTGGATGGCCTGATCGGGCCGCTGCCAGCCACGTTGGCGGTGTACCTGGAGCGGTCGCCGCTCGGGCACGTCTCACCGGAGACCTGCCCGGTACTGCTGCTGCAGGGGCTCGAGGACCCGGTGGTGCCGCCCGCGCAATCGGAGTCGCTGGCGGATGAGCTCGCCGCCGCGGGGGTGCCGCACGCGTACGTGCCGTTCCCCGGCGAGTCGCATGGCTTCCGGCGCGCGGAGACCGTCGTCGCGGCGCTGGAGGCCGAACTGTCCTTCTACGCGTCTGTCATGGGCTTCGACGCGGCCGATGTCCCATCCCTGACGTTGTCCTGAGTTGGTGCCGTTTAGCTAAGGCAAGCTGCGGGTCCTGAATGTGGTTCACTCCGTGCTCGCAGGCCTTCCGGAGGTCCGCGAACCGAACATACGTGCCATTTCTCCCGCCGCAATCCCCCGGCCCCAGGGACAGCAGCAACGGCCGGCGCAACCGGGCTATATCCCGCCAAACCGGTCGGCCGGGGCGACGCGCGGGACACTGACGTTGTCCTGGAACGCCGCCTCAGACGCCTGCTGCGGCCAGGCACCTGCCCGCAGGCGAGCCAACGGCACCGATGCCGCACCGATGCCGCCATAACAGCCTCAACGCCACATCGATGCCGTTGAGGCCAGCCTCCGCAAGCCGCCTTCCGGACATAACGCGCACCCGTCGGCGCCAGTGCCGCCCCACAAGCTCAACGGCATTGTGTCCTGATAGCCGAGGTATCGATACACCACGAGCGCATTCCCTCGCCGCGCTGGCGGCGGATTCTGCGGGAAGCTCGATAATCATGGCCCGGAAAAATCGGCGGTGCCTACGTCCACCATTGCCGACTGCCGTAGTACCGACGTAGCACGGTTGTAGCACGGCGCCGCTGCTGGGTTGTCTCTGACGTTCTCCTGAGTTGGTGCCAGCCGGAGAATTCTGTCCGGTAAGCTCCCGGCTCGTGGCAGCCATAACGCGGCAAACGATCACTTCTAGCCGTCCGCGCTCCTGGCCGCTGCGCCTGCCGCTGCTGTTCTGGGCCGTCGGGCTGATCGCCATCGGCGTCGGGCTGTTCGTCGGTTACCTGCACCAGGCCAGCATCGCCCCGGAGAACTCGGACGGCGCGGCGCAGGCGCTGCAGGCCTGGGACCTGCTGCACGGCAACTGGCTGCTGCACGGCTGGTCGATGTCGGACGTGTCCTTTTACACCACCGAGTTGCCCGAGTACGCGCTCGTGGAAGTCGTGCGCGGGCTGACCCCCCAGGTGATTCATATTTCGGCCGCCCTGACCTGGACGCTGATCGTGCTGCTGGGGGCGCTGGTGGCCCGCGGCGATGCCCGCGGGCGCGAAGGCCTGCTACGAGCGGTGATCGCGGCGACGATCCTGGTGGCGCCGTCGATTGTGCCCGGTACCCGGGTGCTCATGCTGTCGCCGAACCACACCGGCACTTCCGTCCCCATCCTGGTAACGCTGCTCGCTCTGGACCGGGTGCCAGCCCGCCGGTGGGCCGCGGCCCTGATCGGGATTCTGCTGGTCTGGGGCCAGGTAGGCGATCAGCTGGTCATCTACTCAGCGGCGCTGCCATTGACGCTGATCTGCCTGATCCGGGCCGTGTGGTTCCGGCGAGCGGGCAAACTGGAGGGGCAGGGGCGTACGCCCTATGACGCTTGGCTCACACTCGCGGGCGCGGTCTCCATCGTGCTGGCGCTAGCGATACCGCATCTGATTCACGCGTTGGGCGGGTACTACCAAGCTCCGCTACAGGGCCTGCTCGCGTCGCCGTCCCAATGGTTCTCCCATGCACGGACGGTCTTGGCCTGCCTGCGTATCCTGTTCGGCGCTCTGCCGGGTGGCACGGCAGGTTTCCTGGGCTTGGTGGCGTGGCTCCGCGTTGCCTGCATGGTCGTCGCGGGACTCGCGCTGCTTGGCGGCATCGTCTTCTTCCGGCGGATCGGCCGGACGGCACAGGTACTGGTGCTAGGGATACTGGGCACGCTAGCGGCAGGCGTGTTCGGAACGCACGTGACGCAGCTCTCCGACGCTCATGAGATCGCCGTCGTGTTTCCGATGGGCGCGGCGCTCACCGGCAGGCTGCTCCCTGATCAGGTACTGCGCGGGCGTCGGCTGCTCGTATCCGGACCGGTACTCGGCGCGGTCCTCGGCTGCTTTCTGGCCGCGCTGGCGATAGCGGCCACGGCGCCGCCCGCCCGCCCCAGCAACCAGGCGCTAGCGAACTGGCTCCAGGCGCACAGCCTGCGGGCCGGGATGTCCGGCTACTGGCAGGCCGACTCCGTCTCGCTCGACTCCCACGAGCGAGTACTCATCTTCCCGGCGGTGGTCAGCCCCCATGGCATCTCGCCTTACCGGTGGGAAACCAAGGAGCAGTGGTTCAACGCGGCCATCACCAACGCGAACTTCGTGGTCGAGGACTCCAGCGACAGGACCGGTTACTCCGTCCCGCTGGCCTGGCTGGAAGATCGCTTCGGCCGTCCCGCCCGCGTCTACCACTTCCAGGATTACACGATCCTGACCTGGAAGGAGAACCTGCTGACCAGGATGAGCTAAGGCTCGCGCCGGGCCCATCGATGTCTCATCGCTAGGGCGATAGGCAACGTTCCGAAGTAAGGTGATTTTCCGGAATGTCGCAGGTGGCTAGGGTGCGCGTCGCTCCACCGCACGCGATCTTCCGGCTGGGGCACCTGGGGTTCATGCGACGCAAGGTCCACGCGAGGCCGATGTTCTCCGCCCGGCACACTCGGCGGACCCAGCGATGGGCCATCGATGGTGCTATTCCGCTATCGATGACCCATCGCTGGGGCTGGTGCCGCGCGCCTAGGTCACCTGGCGAACTCGGTGGCGCGAGACTCGCGGACCACCGTGACGCGGATCTGGCCGGGGTAGGTGAGTTCCTCCTCGACCTGCTTGGCGATGTCCCGCGCGATGACCTGCGCCTGGATGTCGTCGATGCTGTCCGGCTTGACCATGACCCTGATCTCACGGCCGGCCTGCATCGCGAAGACTTTCTCGACGCCCTCGTGGTTGGTGGCGATCTGTTCCAGGCGCTCCAGCCGCTTGACGTACAGCTCCAGCGACTCGCGGCGGGCGCCGGGGCGGCCGCCGCTGATCGCGTCCGCCGCCTGGGTAAGCACCGCTTCCACGGTGCGCATCTCGACCTCGTTGTGGTGCGCCTCGATCGCGTGCACCACGTCCTCCGACTCGCCGTACTTGCGGGCCAGGTCGGCGCCGATCAGCGCGTGGCTGCCCTCGACCTCGTGGGTGAGTGCCTTGCCGACGTCATGCAGCACCGTGCACCGCTTGAGCAGCACAGGGTCCATCCGGAGTTCGCTGGCCATCATGCCGGCGATGTGCGCGGCTTCGAGGAGATGCCGGAGCACGTTCTGGCCGTAGGAGGTGCGGTAACGCAGCCGACCGAGCAACTCGATCAGCTCCGGGTGCATGTCGGTGATGCCAAGCTCGGCTACCGCGTCCTCGCCGGACTTGCGGCATAGCTGCTCGATCTCGGTCCGGCCCGCCTCGTAGGCGTCCTCGATACGCTGCGGGTGGATCCGGCCGTCGGCGATGAGTCGTTCCAATGTGAGCCGGGCAATCTCCCGGCGCACCGGATCAAAACACGACAGCAGCACCGCTTCTGGCGTGTCGTCAATTATCAGGTTGACGCCGGTTACCGATTCGAAGGCGCGGATATTGCGACCCTCGCGGCCAATAATGCGGCCCTTCATCTCCTCGGCGGGCAAGTGCATCACGGATACGACCGACTCGCTGGTCTGCTCGACGGCCACTCGCTGGATCGCGGTGCTGACGATCTCTCGAGCCCGGCGGTCAGCCTCGGCGCGAGCCTCGTTCTCCAGGGTCCTGATGGTGACGGCGGCTTCGCGCTTGGCCTGGTTCTCCAGCGAATCGATCAGCTCTGTCTTGGCCTGCTTGACGGACAGGCCCGCGACGCGCTCAAGCTCTTGCGTGGTGCTGGCGGTGGCCTCCGCGAGTTCGGCGCGCTGCCGCTCAAGGTCTTTCTGCTGGCGCTCCAGAGCCGCGGACCGGTCCTCCTGACGGCGCAGTTCCGCGTCCAGCCGCTGTTCGCGCTCGCCGATCCGAATCTCGCGACGCTCCAGGTCACTGCGGAGTTCCTTCACCTCGTCCTTGACGGCCCGGAACTCATCCTCGACCTCGCGGCGGCCCTCCGCGGCCTCTTGGCTAGCCCGGTCGAGGATGCCCCCGGCCTCTGTCTTCGCGCGGGCGATGGTCTGCTCGGCTTCCTTCTCCAGCCGGGCCCGGCGCTGTGCGGTCTCGGCCTCGAGCTGAGCAGCCTCGGCTTCGAGTCGCGCGCGGCTGGTGGCCTCGGCCTCCTGGTTGCTGACGGCGGGGGTGCGGGACGCGGTCCGACGCCACAGCGTGGTGAACGCGACCGCCAGGGCCAGCAGCCCGATCACCATGAACGCGAACGACACTGCGCTGCTCACGGCCACCCCTTTCCGTGCGACGTCCCAGACCGGTGTCCATAGGGCACTTAGAGACATATGTCCCGGTTCTACCCGGAAAACACCTCGCCACAGAGAGGTTAAGCGTTGATAACAGCTTTATCAAGGCATGCCGCACTGAACTGGGTTAATCGGACAGAACGTCGTCAGTAACCACATCCAGCCCCTCGGCCTCCAGCGCCTCGCGCACCACGCGAAACGCGAGTGCCGCTGGGTATCCCTTGCGAGCCAGCATGCCGGCCAAACGGCGTGTCTTGGCCTCCGGCGAAAGATTCGTCATACTCGCGAGCTTGCGATCAACGAGTCGCCGAGCGGTCTCGGCCTCCGCGCCCGGATCTAGCTCCTCGAGCGCGCCCTGGATATCGTCGCTGGCCACACCGCGGTTCTTCAGCTCCGCGCGCAGCGCCGCGCTGGCCAGCCCCCGGCCCTGATGGCGAGACTCCACCCACGCCTTAGCGAACGCGGTGTCGTCGATCAGCCCGGCGTCGGCGAACCGCGCCAGCACATCATCGGCGACGTCGTCCGGTATGCCGCGCTTGGCCAGCGCGTCGGCGAGTTGGGCCCGGGTCCGGGGCGCGAGCGTCAGCAGGCGGTAACACTCCTGCCGCGCCCGCGCCGCCGGACTAGTCTCGGGCTCGCTCTCGCGGCCGCGCGAGGCCGTGCTCTGCGGCCCAGCCGCGTTCGCCGCCCCGGCCAGGCTCCCCGGCCCAGCCCTGTTCCTCGCTCCGGTCACGTTCTCGCACCCCGTCACGTTCTCGCGTCCCGTCAAACGGCGGCGGCAGTCTTGACGCTAGCCTTACCGGTCGGCGCCGGTACCGGCGCCGCGGCGCCGCCCGCCGCTCCGCCCGGCCCCGCGCTAGCGTCCGCGTCAACCCGTGGGCCGACGCCGAGCTTCTCCTTGATCTTCTTCTCGATCTCGTTGGCCAGGTCTGGGTTGTCGCGCAGGAAGTTCCGCGCGTTCTCCTTACCCTGGCCGAGCTGATCGCCCTCGTAGGTGTACCAGGCGCCCGCCTTGCGCACGATTCCCTGCTCGACGCCGAGGTCGATAAGACCGCCTTCACGGCTGATGCCGATGCCGTAGAGAATGTCCAGTTCCGCGACCTTGAACGGCGGGGACATCTTGTTCTTGACGACCTTGATCCGCGTCCGGTTACCGACCGCCTCGGTGCCGTCCTTCAGCGTCTCGATCCGCCGGACGTCCAGCCGGACCGACGCGTAGAACTTCAGCGCCTTGCCACCGGTGGTCGTTTCTGGCGAGCCGAACATGACGCCGATCTTTTCGCGAAGCTGGTTGATGAAGATCGCGGTGGTCTTCGTCTGGCTCAGCGCGCCGGTGATCTTGCGGAGCGCCTGCGACATCAGCCGGGCCTGGAGACCGACGTGGCTATCGCCCATCTCGCCCTCGATCTCCGCCTTGGGGACGAGCGCGGCGACCGAGTCGACGACGATGATGTCGATGGCACCGGACCGGACCAGCATGTCCACGATCTCGAGCGCCTGCTCACCGGTGTCCGGCTGGGAGACGAGCAGCCCGTCGGTGTCAACGCCGAGCTTCTTCGCGTAGTCGGGGTCGAGCGCGTGCTCCGCGTCGATGAACGCCGCGATGCCGCCCGCCTTCTGCGCGTTCGCGACCGCGTGCAGCGCGACGGTCGTCTTACCGCTGCTCTCCGGTCCATACACCTCTATGATGCGACCGCGAGGGTAGCCGCCGATGCCGAGCGCCACGTCGAGGGAGATCGCTCCAGTCGGGATCACCTCGATCGGGACCCGGGCCTCATCGCCGAGGCGCATGACCGAGCCCTTGCCGAACTGCCGCTCGATCTGGAGGAGCGCGGCCTCGAGTGACTTCTCTTTGTCGCCTGCCCTGTCGGGGATCGGCCTGCTGTTTGCTGCCATGAGGACTCCCTGCCGGGTTGACGGAGGCCAGTTGGCCGCCCGCTTAGTGGTAAGTTCTCCGGCCGCTGACGCCCCCGTCCGCGACCATCACCGCACACGCTACGCGGCACCACTGACATTCTGTGGGGACACCTGCTTGGCCTGCGGAAACGCGAGTCAGCTGCGCTGGTGCTCATGCCCCATCCTCAGCCATCGCGCGCCGCCGACCCCGCGGCACCTACTACCCACTATAGGGGAACGATTATTCGATCATGGGCAAGACACGCCGTTTCCCCGCGCGAAATATCCTCGGCGCCGACGGTGCCATCGATGGCCCATCGAGGGGCCTATAGCACCAGCGCTGGGCCATCGAGGGGGCTCCATCCGGCCCGGGACGCCGGCCGGACGCCGCGGGGGCGGCGGGGCGCGGGCGGTCAGGTTAGGGTGCGGAGGGCGGCGAGCAGTTGGGCCAGGTCCTCTTCGGTGCAGTCGACGTGCGGGGAGACCCGCAGGTAGGTCGACTTCATCTCGGCGGGGGCGCGGTACGGCTGGGCGGATGTGGTGACGATGCGGTGTTCGGCGAGCAGGCGGGCGCGGACCGTCGCGACGTCCTGGCCGTCGGTGGGCCGCAGCGCGGTGATCGCCGAGGGCGCGGATATCTCGCCGACGACTTCCCAGCCGGACAGGTCGCCGAGCATGTCGCGGGTCAGCGCGCCGACCGCCACGAGCTGCTCCCAGACGGCCTGCGGCCCGGCGTCGAGGAATTCGCTGACCGCGTGGGCCAAGCCGACCCAGCCCGCGACGTGCGCCTCGCGGTATTCCAGGAGCCTCAGAGGTGGCTGGTCCGTCAGTCCTTCGGTCAGCCGCGGCGGCACGATCTCCAGCTTGTCCCACCATCGGCGGTTGACCCCCAGCAGGCCGACTCCGCGCGGACCGGTCAGCCATTTCCTGCTGGGCGCGTAGATCACGTCCGCGCCGGAAGCGGTGTCCACATGACCGAGCGCCTGCGCCGCGTCCACCCAGAGGGGCACGCCCGCCGCGCGGCAGATCTCGAGGGCGGCCGCGACCGGCTGCACCAGCGGCCGGTGCGAGGCCACCTGCGTCAGGTGGACGAAAGCCGGCGGCGCGTCCGCCAGCAGCTTGCTGAGCGCGTCGGTGTCGACCGTGCCGTCGGCGGTCACCGGAAGCTCGTGGATGCGCAGGCCGCGGCGGATGAAGGCAGCCAGGTTCGGCCCCCACTCGCTGGGCACGACCGCCACGGTGTCCCCTTCGGCCAGCGGCCACACCGACAGCAGCGTCGCCACCGATTCGGTCGCGCTCTCGGTGAAGACGAGGCCGTCCGGCTCGACGCCAAGCAATCCGGCCAGCCTGGCGCGGCCGTCGGCGATCACCTCGGCGGCCAGATCCTGCGCGACGTATGCGCCGGTCTCCGCTTCAAGCTCGGCGTGCTCGGCGACGGCCCGCAGTGTGCCGACGGAACTGCGGGCGGCGGCGGCCGAGTCGAGGTGGACCACGCGGGCGGCGGGCCGCGCCGCACGGAAATCGCTCCAAGATCCCACGTAACGCACCTTACCTGCGAGCAGTCCGCGGGCGATCAGCGCAGCGAGTCGGGAACGTTGAAGGTGTCGCAGACCGCGCGCCAGACAGTCTTCGCGTCGATACCGTCCGCGAGCGCCTTGTTGACGGTGCGGTCGCCGAGGTCACCGATCACCTGGTCCTTCGCGACGCTGTCGGCGTAGTTCTCGCCGAAGAACGCCCGCATCCGGTCCCAGAACGTCGTCATCCGCACGTTGACCAGCGTACTGGCCAGGACTGAGGGGCCATGCAGCCGAGGTTCAGCTGGTGCCGCGACAATGGTGACATTTACGTCGTGAATGGCGTTACACCAAACAGGGAACATTGACACGAGCCGGGCGGGTTCCGGCCCGTCTACATCAGGAGCAGGGATGTCCACAGCAGGGGCCACCCAGCCAGCCGCGATGCCGGATGGCGAGGCGCCAGCCACTGTCGACGACACGGCTCCGAAGGAGGCTGCCCCGCCTGCTGAGGAAACGTCCCTAGATGAGGCGCGGGTTCCCGTGGCGCGGGAGCCGGAGGTCCCGGATCCCGGCGAGCAGGTTCCCCAGGCGGAGGACTTCGGGGCGGAGGACTTCGGGGAGCAAGATCCCGGCGCACAGGATCTCTACGCACAAGATCCCGGAGCACAAGATCCCGGAGCACAGGATCCCGGAGCACAAGATCCCGATGTTGAGGCGTCCCAGTATGAGGATGGCGAGCCGCCGTACCCCGACGAGCCCTACACGGACGAGGAGTACGACGACTGGGACTACGAAAAGCAACCGCTGAGCAAGCTGGCGGTCGCCGCCCTGGTGTCCGGGCTGCTCGCGCTGCTGCCGCTGGCCCTCGTCTTCGGCATCGCCGCGCTGGCCGTCATACGAAGAACCGGCCGCAGAGGCTACGGGATGGCGCTCGCCGGCATTTATGCCGCGTGGATCTGGGTGCTCATCGGCGCCGCGGCAGCCGCGCTCATCTACTTCACCCACGGTTTCTCGCCCCGGGTCCACACGGAGTACAAGGCGTCCGCCGCCTATAGCTTGCGTACCGGCGACTGCCTCAATCTGAATAACGACGGTTCATATTCCATCGTGTCCTGCTCCTCGTCGCACAACGCCGAGGTCTACGGCACGCTGACTCTCGCCGGGAGCACGTACCCGGGTGCCGCGGCCGTACAGCGGATGGTGGTCTCTGGCTGCGCCACCCAGCTCGCCGCCTACGTGAACCCGCAGTACGCCGACATCGGTTTCTCCAACGAGTACGTGTACCCGAACCAGCACGCCTGGACCGCCGGGGAGCGCACCGTGATCTGTGAGGCCAGTTTCGACTCCGGCTCGATCTCGGGAACCATTCGGAAGTAGCCCCCGGACCGGAATGTCGGTGCGGGGAGGCACTATGGGGGTATGCAGAGCTTGCCGGAGGGGTTCTCCCCAGCGACCAGGGCATGGTTCGAAGGGGCGTTCGCCGAGCCCACGGCCGCCCAGGCCCAGGCGTGGCAGGCGATCGGTAAGGGCGAGGACACCCTCGTCGTGGCGCCGACCGGCTCTGGTAAGACGCTGGCCGCGTTCTTGTGGGCGATCGACCAGCTAACGGCCGCGCCTTTTTCCCCGACCAACCAGCCCCGACCGACCTCCCGGCCGCCAGCCAGCAAGAACGACCGGACCCGTGTGCTATATGTCTCACCGCTGAAGGCGCTGGCGGTCGACATCGAGCGGAACCTGCGCTCCCCGCTCACCGGCATTACCCAGGCCGCGCGGCGGCTCGGGCTGCCCGAGCCGGACATCCGGGTGGCGGTCCGCACCGGCGACACCGCCGCCGACGAGCGCCGCGCGCTGCTGTCCAAGCCACCGGACATCCTGATCACCACGCCGGAGTCGCTGTTCCTGCTGCTCACCTCCAAGGCACGGGAAACCCTGCGCGGGGTCAGCACGCTGATCGTGGACGAGGTGCACGCGGTCGCGGGCAACAAGCGCGGCGCGCACCTGGCTCTCTCGCTGGAGCGGCTGGACGCTCTCACCGACACGCCCGCGCAACGGGTCGGGCTGTCGGCCACCGTGCGCCCGGTGGACGCGGTCGCCGGATTCCTCGGCGGCGGACGGCCGGTCACCGCGGTGCAGCCACGCAGCACCAAGCAACTGGACCTGCGGATCGTGGTGCCGGTAGCCGACATGTCGGATTTGTCCGGCATGGGGGAAGCGGGGAGCGGTGCAAGGGGTAGCGACGCGGACGACGATCCGGTCGCGCAGCGGTCCATCTGGCCGCATGTCGAGGAGAAGGTGCTCGACCTGATCCAACAGCACCGATCGACGATCGTGTTCGCCAACTCGCGCCGCCTGGCCGAGCGGCTGTGCGGGCGGCTGAACGAGCTGGCCGCGGAGCGCAGCGGCGACGAGGACACGATCGTGGCGCGGGCGCACCATGGCAGCGTGTCACGCGCCGAGCGAAGCGAGATCGAGGAAGCGCTGAAGGCGGGCAGGCTGCCGGCGGTGGTGGCCACCTCCAGCCTGGAGCTCGGCATCGACATGGGCGCGGTCGACCTCGTCGTGCAGGTCGAGTCCCCGCCCAGCGTGGCCAGCGGCCTGCAACGCGTCGGCCGCGCCGGGCACAACGTGGGGGACATCTCCCGCGGCATCGTCTTCCCCAAGTACCAGGGCGACCTGGTGCAGGCCGCGGTGGTCACCGACCGGATGCGCGAGGGCGCCATCGAGGAGCTGAGCGTCCCGCGCAACCCGCTGGACGTGCTGGCCCAGCAGATCGTGGCGATGGCCGCGATGGATACCTGGCCGGTCGAAGAGCTTGAGCGCACCGTAAGGCGCGCGGCGCCGTTCGGCGGGCTGACCCGGCCGGTGCTCGAAGCGGTGCTCGACATGCTCTCTGGCCGGTACCCGAGCGAGGAGTTCGCCGGGCTACGACCGCGAATCATCTGGGACCGGGTGAACGGTACGATCGCCGGCCGCCCAGGGGCGCAACGGCTCGCCGTCACCAGCGGCGGGACGATCCCGGACCGCGGGCTGTTCGGCGTGTTCCTGCCCGCGGGCACAGCGTCAGGCAACACGGGCAAGGCCCCGAGGAGAGTCGGCGAGCTCGACGAGGAGATGGTGTACGAATCCCGGGTCGGCGAGGTGTTCGTGCTCGGCGCCAGCTCCTGGCGGATCGAGGACATCACCCCGGACCGGGTCATCGTCACCCCGGCGCCCGGCCAGCCGGGCAAACTGCCGTTCTGGCACGGCGACACTCCGGGTCGCCCGGCCGAGCTTGGCCAGGCGATCGGCGCGGCGGTCAGGCAGATGGCAGCGGGTAAGACCCCCGACGGACTTGACGAGTTCGCGACCGACAACCTGCTGAACTACCTCAAAGAGCAGAAGCAGGCCACCGGGTACGTGCCCGACGACCGGACGCTCGTCGTCGAGCGGTTCCGCGACGAGCTGGGCGACTGGCGGGTGATACTGCACTCGCCGTACGGGGACCGGGTGCACGCGCCGTGGGCGCTGGCCATCGCCATGAGGCTGCGCGAGCGCTACCAGAACATGGACGTCCAGGCCCTGCACACCGACGACGGCATCATCATCCGGGTGCCCGACGCGGACGAGCCCCCGCCCGCGGGCATCGCCGCGATTGACCCCGACGACATCGAGGACATCGTCACCGCGGAGGTGGGGGCGTCCGCGTTGTTCGCGTCCAGGTTCCGTGAATGCGCCAGCCGCGCGCTGCTGCTGCCGCGCCGCCAGCCAGGCCGGCGTACCCCGCTGTGGCAGCAGCGGCAGCGGTCCGCGCAGCTGCTGGAGGTGGCGAGCCGCTACCCGGCGTTCCCGATCGTGCTCGAGACCGTCCGCGAGTGCCTGCGCGACGTGTTCGACGTGCCCGCGCTCAAGGAGCTGCTCAAGGACATCGCCGCCCGCAAGATCCGGGTCGTCGAGGTTGAGACGCAGCTGCCGAGCCCGTTCGGCAAGTCGCTGCTGTTCAAGTACATCGGCGCCTTCATGTACGAGGGCGACGCTCCGCTGGCCGAACGACGCGCGCAGGCCCTCGCCCTTGACCCCAGCCTGCTGGCCGACCTGCTCGGCACCGAGGGGCTGCGGGAACTGCTCGATCCCGAGGTCATCGCGCGCACCGAAGCCGAACGCCAGCACCTGGCCGACGACCGCAAGGCCCGCGACGCCGAGGGCCTTGCCGACCTGCTGCGCACGGCCGGACCGTACACCGCCGCCGAGCTCGCGGATCGCTGCACCGGTAACTCAAAGGAATGGGCCGCCCAGCTGATCGCGCAGCGGCGGGTCATCGAGGTACGGATCAACAGCCAGCCGATGCTGGCCGCCATCGAGGACGCCGGACGGCTGCGCGACGCGCTCGGCGTCGCGCTCCCGGTCGGGGTGCCGGAGGCTTTCACCGAACCGGTGCCCGACCCGCTCGGTGACCTGATCGCCAGGTACGCCCGCAACCACGGGCCGTTCACCGCACCGGACATCGCGGCCAGGTACGGCCTCGGCATCGCCGTCGTCACGATGGCGCTGCGCCGGCTGGCCGCCGAAGGCCGCGTCGTTGAGGGCGAGTTCACCGGCAGCGGCAGCCAATGGGCGGACGCCGAGGTGCTGCGGATCCTGCGGCGGCGCAGCCTGGCCCGGCTGCGCCGCGAGGCCGAGCCGGTGCCGCCGAAGGTGCTCGGCCGGTTCCTGCCCGCGTGGCATGACATCGCCCCCGGCGGGCACCGCAGGCCAGGTCCGGACGCGGTGCTGGAGATCATCGAGCAGCTGGCCGGGGCCGCGATACCGGCCAGCGCGCTGGAGACGCTGGTGCTGCCGTCCCGGCTGCCCGGCTACGCGCCTGGCATGCTGGATGAGCTGACCGCGGCGGGCGAGGTGGTCTGGACCGGCGCCGGCGGGCTGCCCGGCGGCGACGGCTGGCTCGTGTTCTCCCCCGCCGAGCAGGCCCCGCTGCTGCTGCCCGAGCCCACCGAGATCACCATGACCCCGGCCCACGAGGCGATCCTCAAGGCCCTGGACGGCGGCGGCGCGCTGTTCTTCCGCGCGATCGCCAGCGACCGGCCGGATACTGACGTCGCGGCGGCGATCTGGGACCTGGTGTGGGCGGGCCGGCTCACCAACGACACGCTCGCGCCGCTGCGGGTCACCCTCGGCGCGTCCGGGACGCGCCGGTCCGCGCCGCGGCGTCCCCCGATCGGCCGTCCGCGCCGCCCGGCGATGCCGAGCCGCAGCGGTCCGCCGACCGTCAGCGGGCGCTGGTCGCTGCTGCCCAGCGAGCCGATCGACCCGACCGTGGCCGCCCACGCGCGGGCGCTCGCACTGCTTGAGCGGCACGGCGTGCTCACCCGCGGCGCGGTCGCCGCCGAACGCATACCCGGTGGATTCGGCGGCGTCTATCCGGTGCTGCGCGCGATGGAAGAGACCGGTCAGTGCCGCCGCGGTTACTTCGTCGAAGGACTAGGCGGTGCCCAGTTCGCGCTGGCCGGAGCCGTAGACCGGATGCGCGGGCTGACCTCCGAACCGGCGTCGCAACGAGCGCTGGTACTCCCGTCCGCTGACCCGGCGCAGCCGTACGGGGCCGCGCTGCCGTGGCCTGCTTCCGAGGTCACGCACCGGCCTGGCCGGAAAGCCGGCGCTCTCGTCGTTATGGTCGATGGGGAGCTTGTGCTTTACGTGGAGCGCGGCGGGAGAACGTTGCTGTCCTGGTCGGCCGACCCCGTGCTGCTCGAGCCCGCGGCGGCCGCGCTGGCCGCCGCGGTGCGCCAGGGTGCGCTCGGCCGCGTCACCGTGGAACGGGCCGATGGCGCGGGCGTGCTTGACTCACCGCTCGCCGCGGCGCTGGAGACGGCCGGCTTTCGCGCTACCCCGCGCGGACTGCGGCTGCGCGGATAACGGTGGACAGGTCGAGGCTGGAGTCCCTCAGCGATGGCGTCTTCGCGGTCGCCATCACGCTGCTGGCGCTGGATCTGGCCGTGCCGGGACCCGGGCATGGCGCGCTGCTCGGGCAGCTTGGCCACCGCTGGCCATCCTTCGTGGCCTACGTGATCAGCTTCTTCACGATTGGCGTGATCTGGGTCAATCACCACGCACTGGTGCGAAACATCGCGGCCATCGACCGCACGCTCATGTACCTGAACCTGGCCCTGCTGCTGTTTGTCGTCGCCATCCCGTTCGCGACCTCGACCATGGCCGCCTATCTCACGGCTGGCGGACGCGACGCCCAGGTGGCGATGGCCCTGTACGCGCTCATCTTCGAGGCGATGGGGCTCGGCTTCACCGGCATACTCGAATGGACGCTCCGGCACCGCGACCAGCTGCGCGAGCCGCCGCCCGCCGACCGGAACTGGGCCATCCGCCGCCGCTTCTACGCCGGCCAGGCCATGTACATCGCCGCCATAGCCGTCTCGTTCGCCTCTCCCCCGGTGGCCCTGGCCATGACGGCCCTGACCGCCATCTACTACCTGACGCCCGCGCCGCATGATCAGGGGCTGAAACGAGCGGTATCCGGTCAGTGACCGGGTCGTTTCCGCGAGCAGTTCGTGGGTAAATAGTCACTTAGAGTAACATTACTTCGTGCGATGCATTCGATGTCGGTATTGGCACCTTAGAACGCTATGTACCCTGGCATGCTGGGTGCCCTATTCGACACGGAAATCTGGGTATGCGCAACGACACAGCTGTGGTCCCCGGACGGCCCGACACGCCGGGACCCGAGTCTGAGGCCCCGCCGACGACTCCTGGCAAGTGGTACACCGGCCGCTGGGCCTGGGTAGCCGGTTTCGCGATCGCGACCGCGCTGCTCTATGTGGCGTTCCTCCGGTTGTCCTGGACATACGCGGTCAACTCGGACGGCGCCAACATCGACCTGATGGCCTGGGACATGCTGCATGGCAACGTGCTGCTGCATGGCTGGGACGCCTTCGACGTCCCCTATCTCACGACCGAGATCCCGCAGTACGCCATGCTGGAGGCGATCTTCGGGCTTACCCCGGTGGTCACCCACATCGCCGCGGCGATGACCTACACGCTGTCCGTGCTGCTGGCCATCATCCTGGCCAAGGGCAGCAGCACCGGCCGCGGCGCGCTCATCCGGGTGCTGGTGGCGGGCGGGATCATGCTGGCCCCGCAGTACAACTGGGGCGTCTTCATCCTGGTGCTGTCCGTCGGGCATATCGGGGCCTCGGTGCCGCTGCTGCTGATCCTGGTCATCCTGGACCGGGCGAGCCCACCCACCTCCCCTAGCCCCCTTCACTGGCAGATCGCCGTGCTCACCGGCGTGCTGCTCGCCTGGGCCACGATGGGCGACTCGCTGACCTACGTGCTCGGTTCGATCCCGCTGGCCGTCGCCTGTGGCTACCGCGCGATCACGATGAAGGACAACCGCCGGTTCCACCTTGAGCTCGGGATCGCCGCGCTGGTATCGATCGGGGTGGCCAACGCCGCGCTCAAGGTGATCCACGCGCTCGGCGGATTCAACCTGTACCCGGTGCAGTTCCAGTTCATGGGCCTGCATCAGCTCGTGTACCACCTCTCGCTGACCTGGCGGGCGCTGCTCATCCTGTTCGGCGCGGACTACTACCACCACCAGCACGGGATCTGGCTGGTGGCCGCCGGGCTGCACTTCGTCGGCCTGGCGCTGGCGGGGGCCGCGGTCTGCTGGGGGATCTGGCGATACGTGCGGCGCCGGGCCAGCCTTATCGAGCAGGTCATGACCGGCGGCGTCGTGCTCAACCTGCTGCTGTTCGCCACCAGCAACGTAGCCAAGATGGACGCGCACGAGATGGCGATCGTGCTGCCGTTCAGCGCCGTACTGGCCGGCCGGGCCATCGCCAGCCTGGCCGCCTCGGACCGGTTCCGGCAGGCACTCGGCCGGTCCGGCCTGCGGCTCGTCACGGTCGTCGGCGTGGCCGCGCTGGCCGGCTACCTCGCCTGCCTGATCGGCACCGACACCCTGCCGCCCGAGGGTCCCACCGAAACCCCGCTCGCGGCGTTCCTCCAGGATCACCACCTGACCCACGGGATCGCGGGCTACTGGGAAGCCAGCATCGTCACCGTGGACACCCACAACCAGGTGCAGATACGCGCGATCGACGACTTCAAGAAGTTCCTGTGGGGCGCCAAGACCTCCTGGTACAAGGGCGACGCGAACTTCGTCGTTGAGGAAAAGGGCTACGACTTCGAGCACCCGTCGCAAGGCATCGCTCAGGTCACCGCCAAATTCGGCATACCGCGCAAGACGTACGTATTCGGTGACTACGTGGTAATGGTGTACAACAAGAACCTGCTGGCTGAGGTGCACGGCAGCAAGTTCTGATCACTCGTAGTGTTGGTCCGGTGACCATCCTGCGATCAGGCCTGCCCAAGGCTGCTCCAGACTCCGTGACGCCCCGTTCGAGCAAGAAGCTAGCCCTCGTCACCTGGGGGCTGTTCGCCGTGGCGGGGTTCGTGGTGTACCTCGAACTCGCCCGCACGCGCGCGGTGGATTCCGACGGAGCGGCCAACGCGCTGCAGGCCTGGGACATGCTGCACGGGAACCCGCTGCTGCGCGGCTGGCGGGTGTCCGACGTCTCGTTCTACACCACCGAGTTGCCGCAGTACATGCTCATCGAGCTCGTCCACGGCCTGAACGCGGGTGTCGTGCACATCGCCGCCGCCATGACCTACACGCTGGCCGTGCTCACCGCCGCGCTGGTGGCCAAGGGCACCACCACCGGCCGCGAGGGCGTGCTGCGCGCGGTCACCGCCGCCGGGATCATGCTCGCCCCGCAGCTTGGCTACGGGACCAACACCCTGGTCTCCTCACCCGACCACATCGGCACCGCGGTGCCAATCCTGCTCGCCTGGCTGATACTTGAGCGCTGCGGGCGCCGCTGGTATGTACCGGTCGCCGTTTCATTGCTGCTCGGCTGGACCACCGTCGGTGACGTGCTGACGTTGTACGTGGGAGTGGTCCCCGTCGTTTTGATATGTGCCTACCATGCGGTGCGCGGCGGGCCACGGTGGTTCGAGATCTCGCTGGGCGCGGGGACGCTCGCCGCCGCGCTGGCGGCGATCGGGGCGTTGCGGCTGATCCACGCGGACAGCGGGTTCTACATGTTCTGGCCGCACTCGCAGCTCGCGCCGCTGCACGAGATCCTCTGGCACAACCTGAAGGTCGTCGCCGATGGCCTGCTGCTGCTCGGTGGCGCGAGCTTCAGCGGGCTGCGGGGCGGCGTGAACTACGCGTTCGCGGTGCTGCACTTCGTGGGAGTGGCGATCGCCGCCGGCGCGTTCCTGGTCACCGCCTGGCGCTGGTTCCGCTCCAACCTGGTCGACCAGATCATCGTCGTCGCGATCATCATGAACATCGCTGGCTACGTGCTCACCACCAACGCTGTCTCGGTGGGCACCACGCGGGAGCTGAACCCGGTGCTCCCGCTCGCTGCCGCGCTCGCTGGCCGGCGTCTCGGCCCGGTTCTGATTCATTGGTCAAAACGGCGAATTCTGGTCCCCGCGCTCAGCCTCGTCCTCACTGGTTACGCGGCCGGACTGGCGCACGAGGTCGTGCAGCCGCCCGCTCCCCCGATGCACGCCAACCTGGCCAGCTGGCTGGCGCGGCACCATCTGACCAGCGGGCTGAGCGGCTACTGGGCCTCCAGCGTAACCTCGGTCACCACCGACGGCGGGGTGCGGATCGTGGTGGGCGACTCACGCAAGGGCAAGTTCGACGCGGGGGGCCTGGAGACCAACGAAAACTGGTACAACCCGCACGAGTACCGCGCGAACTTCGTGGTGCTGTACCCATCGGCCGGCGATTACGGCGGCTTCAACGAGCGCAGGCAGGCCCTCGCGTCGTTTGGCCGCCCGGCCCGGGTCTACCGCGCCGCTGGCTGCACGATCATGGTCTGGAACCAGAACCTGCTGGCCCGCCTGGCCCGGTTACCGACCGGTTACCGGCCCCAGCGATGGGCCATCCATGGCGCTAGAGCACCCTCGATGGGCCATCCATGGGGTTGGCGCCGGGGCTCAGGTGCCGACCGAGGCGAGCAGGTCGGCGCGGGCGTGGTCGACGGCGGTCTGCAGGGCGCCGCACAGCACCGGCACCACCGGTACCTCGGTCGGTACGACGCGCGGGTGCGCCGGGCACATCCCGGTCACCTCGGCCCCGACACGCTCGGCGAGTCGCGTCCCGCCCGCGAGTCCCACCTCCCCGCCGAGCACCACCAGCCCAGGATCGAGGACGGTGCACACCGAAGCGACGCCGAGCGCCACCCGGTGCGCCAGCTCGCCGAGGAACTCGTCGGCCCGCGCCGCGGCAGCGTCCTCGGTGGCGTCCTCGGCAGCGTCCTCGGCAGCGGCGACCGCGGCGACCGCGGCGCGGACCGAATCACCCACCGACGAGGCCGCGAACCCGTACGCGCTGGCCAGCACGCGGACCGCGTCCGCTCCAGCCAGCCACTGCAACCCGCCGCCCGCCGGAACCCGGACATCCGCGGTCACCGGCGCTCCCGGCACCGGGAGCCAGCCGATCTCCCCGGCGGCACCCGCGGCACCCCGGTGCAGCTGGCCGCGCAACACGGTCGCCAGCCCTACCCCGATCCCCACCCAGACCAGCACGAAGTCATCCACGCCCACGGCCGCCCCGCTGGAATGCTCCGCCATCGCGGCGAGGTTAACGTCGTTCTCTATCACCACCGGACGGCGCAGCGCGCTGCGCAGTTCGGCGAGCACACCCTCGTGCCAGGCCGGCAGGTTCACCGCGAACCTGGGATCGCCGGTCGACGGGTCCACCACGCCTGGGGTGCCGATGACGAACGAGCTCAGCGCGCTCACCGACACACCGGCCTTGCGGCAGGCACGGTCCACCGCGCCGCGGATCAGCTCCACCGGATCGGGCCCGTCTTCCGGGTTCTCCCTGACCTCGGCGATCACCCGGCCGGTTACATCAGCGACGGCGGTGGCCACCAGCCCGGACTCGACGTAAAGCGCGGCGACGTAGGCGCTGGAGGGCACGACGGAGTAGAGCGCCGCGTTCGGGCCGCGGCCGCCCGCCACCTCACCGGAGACGTAGACAAGCCCGCGGTCCTCTAGCCTGGTCAGCATCTGCGCCACGGTCACCTTGGACACCCCGGTTGCCTCGGCGAGCTGCGCTCTGGTCAGCGGCTCGCCGGGCAATAGCAGCTCGAGCGCGGCGCGGTCGTTGAGCTCGCGCAGCAGGCTCGGCGTCCCCGGCCGCGCGCCGCGAGGCCGGATATCCCTCGGGGCGCTCACCAGTCCACGGCCGTCCGCCGCCAGTCCCGACCGGCCTCCCGCCGGTCCCGTCAACCCACTCGTCATCCGCGTGCCTTTCCGTCAGTTCTCAGCATCCCCGCTGGGACGGGAAAATCTCAATCCTGCAACAGCCAGCCCCGAGCTCTATCTTATAGGAAAGTTTCCGATTAATTTTTCCGGTATCCCCTAGCAGGATCAAGAGGAGGACCAGTAGTGCGACCCAAGAGAACCGCCCTGGCCGCGGTCGCGGTCGCGGCGACGCTCGCCGCCGCCGCGGGCTGCAGCTCAGGCACCAGCTCCGCCGGCGGCAGCACGTCCGCGTCGTCCGCCCCAAGCTCACTCACCGTGTGGCGCATGGGTGCGTCCACTCCGTCCCAGGTCACCTGGATGAACGGCGTGATCACCCAGTTCCACAAGGATTATCCCGCAGATAAGAACACGAAGATCAAGGTGGTCTACGTCCCGTGGACTAACCGCACTCAAGACTGGACCACGGCGCTGGCCAGCGGCAAGAACGCGCCGGACATCACCGAGCTCGGCAACACCGACACACCGACCGAAGCCTCGCTCGGCATGCTCGCCAACATCACCAGCAACGTCGACTCGTGGACCAACAAGTCGGACCTCGTCGCTGGCATGCTCGCCAACGACACGACCAACGGCAACACCTACGCCGTTCCGTGGTTCGGCGGCGTCCGCGGCATCTGGTACCGCACCAACCAGTTCAAGGCGGCGGGCATCACCTCGACGCCAACCACCTGGTCGGCGCTGCTCGCCGATGCCAAGCTGCTGCAGAAGAAGTACCCGGGCACCTACGGCCTGGGCGCGCCCAGCGACTACACCAACGCGATCGTGTCCTTCATCTGGGGCGCGGGCGGCCAGGTGGCCACCGAGTCAGGCGGCACCTGGAAGGCCGACCTGACCTCGGCGGCGTCTGAGGCGGGCATCAAGTTCTACGCCGACCTGTACCTCACCGACAGTGTCTCACCGTCGAAGTACATCGGCGAGACCGAGCTGGGCAACGTCGGTGCGACCTCGGGCGGGTCCAACGAGGACTTCGCACTCGGCAAGCTCGACATGTACATCGACGGCCCGTGGGCCTCCGCCGAGTTCCCGGCGAACGCGGTGGACAAGTCGGACTGGGCCTCGTTCCCCATTCCGAGCGAGAACGGTCCCGACCCCGCGCCCGCGTTCGCTGGCGGCTCCGACCTGGGCGTCTGGGCGGCGAGCAAGTACAAGACGACGGACTGGGACCTGATCCAGGTGATGGACAGCGTGCCCAACTCCACCTCGTTCGCGAACGCGGAGGGATTCTTTCCGCCGTTCACCTCGCAGCTGACCGGCGGGACCTATTCCTCCAGCCAGCTCATGTCCGGATTCGCCAAGGCCGCGGCCGTCACCCAGATCTCGCCGCTGAACTCGAAGAACTGGTCAACCGCGGACGCGACCGACGCCATCATCCCGACCATGATGAAGGCGCTCATGCGCGGCGCGCCGTTCGCCTCAACCGTGGCGACGGCCAACACCCAGCTGCAGAACGTTCTCAACACAGGCAAGGAGAGCTAGCGTCGCTGCCATGCTGAGCACCGCTCCGGACACCACTAATTTGTCCCATAACGACGCTGGGCGCGTCCCACGCGCCCGGCGCCGGGGGCTTCGGGGGTGGACGCCCTACCTGCTGCTGCTCCCGTCGGCGGTGGCCATCGGACTGTTGCTGGTCTGGCCGGCCATCCAGCTGGGACTGTTCTCCTTCCAGAATTACGGGCTGCCGCAGCTGTCCGGCGCCGCCAGCACGCAGTGGGTCGGGTGGTCCAACTTCACCCAGATACTCTCCGACCCAGAATTCTGGTCATCGTTGCGGATCAGCGTCATCTTCGCGGCGGTCGTCGTGCCGCTGACGCTGACCGCCGGAACACTGGTCGGCTTGCTGCTGAGCAAGCTCGGCAACCGGATGGCCGCGTTCGTATCGACGGCGGCACTGCTGGCGTGGGCAACGCCAGCGGTGTCCGCCTCGGTGATCTTCGTGTGGATCTTCAGTCCGGACGGCGGAGTGGTCGACTGGCTGCTCAGCCAGCTGCCCGGCTGGCTCGGCGGCGGCGCGCACTGGACCGGGTTCTCCTGGACCAACGCGCCGCTGCCGGCCTACACGCTGCTCACCCTGCTGGTGATCTGGCAGGCCTTCCCGTTCATCGCGGTGTCGGTGCTGGCGGGCCTGCGCACCATTCCCGACGAGCTGATCGACGCCGCCCGGGTGGACGGCGCCGGACCTTGGCGGGTGTTCTGGCGGGTGCGCTTCCCGCTGCTCAAGCCGGTGTTCCTCGTCCTGCTGCTGCTGTCGGTGATCTGGGACTTCGGCATCTTCACCCAGGCGTACCTGGTCACCGGTGAGCTTGGGAACCGCGACGAGTTCAACCTCGGTATCTACGCCTACGACCAGGCGTTCACGATGCCACCCGCCTACGGCGTGGCGAGCGCCCTGGGCCTGATCCTCACGGTGGTGCTGTTGATAATCACAGTCGGCTACGTCCGCTCCTCCATCCGCACCGGAGCCGTCGAATGACCACGCGACCACGCACCCGGCGCGCGGGGCTGAACGGGCTGGGGGTGCTGGTGGCCCTGGTGACGTTGTTCCCCATCTTCTGGATGGTGACGACAGCGTTCAAGCCGCAGAACGAGATCTTCTCGCTCACCCCGCAGCTCCTCCCGACCCACCCCACGTGGTCGAACTTCAGCTCGGTAATCAGCGGCAGCGTGATCGGAATGCCCTACTGGGTGTTCCTGCGCAACAGCTTGCTCGTCACGGTCGTGTCGGTCGTGCTGTCATCGTTCATCGCGCTGCTCGCCTCGGTGGCCGTCGCCCGGTTCCGGTTCAGGTTCCGCGCGACCTACCTGGTGCTGCTGCTGATCGTGCAGATGCTGCCGCAGCAGGCGCTGGTCATCGCGCTGTTCCTCGACTTCCGGCGGGTGAACCTGCTGGACAGCCTGGTCGGCCTGATCCTCACCTACACCGCGTTCTCGCTGCCGGTGACGATCTGGATGCTGCGCAACTTCGTGGCCACCGTGCCACGTGAGCTGGAGGAGGCCGCGGCGATCGACGGTGCCGGACCGGTCAAGCGGTTCTTCCGTATCCTGCTGCCGCTGGTCGCGCCCGGCCTGGTGGCCACCAGTGTGTTCTCGTTCATCTTCGCCTGGAACGAGCTGGTCATCGCGCTGAGCTTCCTCGGCACCGACACAACGAAATACACCTTGCCGCTGTACGTCACGTACTTCTTCGGCAAGGGAACGGCGGACTGGGGCGCGATCATGGCGGCTTCCACCATGTTCACGATCCCGGTGATGGTGTTCTTCCTGATCCTCCAGCGCCGTCTGCGTAGTGGCCTAGTGGCCGGAGCTCTGAAGGGATGAGCGTGATAGATACCGCGCTGACGCGCCTCGCCGATGGCATCCTGATGCCGCCGTTCTACGGTCCAGATGCCCCGCCGTGGGTGCTCGACGCGCTGGCCGACGGGCTGGCCGGGGTAGTCCTGTTCGGCTCGAACGTCGCCGATGGCCCGCAGCGGCTACGTGAGCTAACCGCGGCGATGCTGGCGGCCGCGCCCGACGCGCTGATCGCGATCGACGAGGAGGGCGGTGACGTCACCCGGCTGTGGTACGCCTCCGGCAGCCCGTACCCGGGCAACGCCGCGCTCGGCGCGACCGACGACACCGAGATGACCCACGACATCTACCGGTCCATAGGCGCCGACCTGGCCGGGCTCAACATCAACCTGAACCTGGCGCCGTGCCTGGACGTGCTGGACGAGCCGGAGAACCCGGTGATCGGGACGCGCTCGTTCGGCATGACGGCGGAGCTGGTGGCGCGGCACGGGGTCGCCGCGGTGCTGGGACTGCAGGCCGCGGGTGTCGCCGCGTGCGTCAAGCACTTCCCCGGGCATGGATCGACGCTGGCCGACTCGCACGCCACGCTGGCCGTGGTGACCGACGGCTGGACCGAACGCGATCTGCCGCCTTTCACCGCGGCGATCGAGGCTGGAACGGCGGCGGTGATGCCGGGCCACCTGCGGGTACCTGGGCTCACCGGGACGTCACCGGCGTCGCTGTCGCCTTCGGCGGTGGCTTTGGTCCGGTCCCTTGGTTTCGATGGCGTGGTGGTCTCCGACGCGCTGGAGATGCGGGCGGTCAGCGATGTGTACGGCGTAGCGGGGGCCGCCGTACTCGCGGTGGTCGCGGGCACCGACCTGCTGTGCCTCGGCCGGGACGTATCGGCCGAGGGCTATCTCGCGACGCGGGAGGCGCTGGTGGCGGCGGTCCGTGACGGCACTATCCCCGCCGCACGGCTGGAAGAGGCCGCGGCCCGGGCGGCCGCGCTCCGGCTCTCCCTCAGCTCGCGGGCCATGCCGGCGGCCCCGCCGATGCACGACCTCGGGCTGGTCGCGGCGCGGCGCGCGCTGCGGCTGACCGGGGCTCGGCCCGCGCTCACCCAGCCGGTCGTGGTGGAGATCGAGCCGCTGGAGAACATCGCGGCCGGCAGCTTCCACTGGGGTCTGGGCGGCTGGATCCCGGCCGACAGCCTGCGCCGGGTCTCCCCCGACGCCGACGCGTCCGCGGTGCTGAAGCCAGCCAACGGCCGCGACCTGGTGCTGCTCTACCGGGACGCGCACCGCTCGGCTGGCACCCGCGCGCTGGTCAACGCCGTGCTAGCCGAGCGCCCTGACGCGGTTCTCGTCGAGATGGGGCTCCCGTTCTGGCGCCCCCAGGCCGTGACGTTCATCGCCACCTACGGGGCCTCACGGGCCAGCTCAGAGGCAACCGCCGAGATCCTGGGCCTAGCCACCCCCTAGCCGCCTTCACCCCCTCAGGCGGCTCCACAGGCCCCGCAGGCCATCAAGCCTGCGGGGCCTCTGGTTTCTGGTTTCCAGCGCCCCGGCCGCCCGCAGGCCGCCAGGCGCCCGGGGCCCCTGGTGCCCACGGGGCTGATGTTTCCGTGCACTCGGCCGCCCGCCCGATCCTCGCCCGATCCTCGCCCGATCCTCGCCCCAGCGATGGGCCAGCGAGGGCGCTATAGGCCCCGCGATGGGCCATCGATGGTGTCGTGAGCCTGGCGATCGAGGGGTATTCGTGCCGTTTTACCCGATATTTTCCGGTGCCCGAAAGGCCCTGAACATCCTGTTTTTCCCGAAAACAAACGATTACGAGTTGGCCGTGTGTGCCCGTCGATGTCAGCTTGCCAGGCCGGGAAGCTGCATAATGGCGACATGCGACTGTCAGCCCGCGCCGACTATGCGCTTCGTGCCGCCATTGAGCTGGCCGCTGCGCAGGAAGGCCATGTGACCGCCGAGCAGCTCGCCACGACCCAGAATATTCCTGGCAAGTTCCTCGAGACCATCCTGACCCAGCTCCGGCGAGCTGGCCTCGTAAGAAGCCAGCGGGGTCCAGACGGCGGCTTCTGGCTGGCACGCGCGGCGAAGGAGATCTCGCTGGCGGACATCATCCGCGCCATCGACGGCCAGCTGGTGGGCGTCCGTGGTGAGCGGCCAGAGAACATCGAGTACCCGGGGGCCGCCGCGCCGCTGCAGCGGGTCTGGATCGCGCTACGAGCCAACGAGCGGGCAGTACTCGAGACCGTCACCCTGTCCGATATCGTCAGCGGCGAGCTGCCCGACATGGTGCAGAGCCTGGTCGCGAACCCCAGCGCCTGGATCTAAATCAAAACGTCCGTAGAATCTGCTGCCGGAGCGCCAGATTCTACGGACGTTTGCGTGATCAGGGATTTAGCTCAGACGGGAACCATGTTCGTTACGTCGCATACGTGACCGCTGTCGTCGTCGCGGCCGGGCTGGCGCTGCTCGAGGGCGGCCCGCTCAATCGCCGCACTCGCTGTCCTGTCGAGCGCCGTCCGATCGAGGCCAGACGGCCGCTCAAGGGTCGCGGTGCCCACCCGGTCTAGCGTGCCACCGGTGAGGCCAGAGCCCTCCAGAGCCGCGCCGTCGGTGCCAGCAGGCATCCGCAGGCCGGGCTCACGCGGAGCGCCAAGTACCGGCTCGCTCTGCAGCTCGGCGAGCGCGAAGTTGTCGGAGACCTCACGGAAAACCTGGGAGAGCGGGGTGTCGAGGGCCGCGCAGATCGCGGCAAGCAGTTCCGAAGACGCTTCCTTCTGGCCGCGCTCTACTTCTGATAGGTAACCAAGGGATACCCGTGCCGACGCCGAGACCTCACGCAGGGTGCGACCCTGCCGCATGCGCAGCCGGCGCAGCACGTCACCAAGCAAGTGACGAAGCAGAACCATCGTCGCACTCCCTCCTGCGGGTCTCCTAGTGCCGGGTCCTTCCCGACCTAACCCTACGTTGCGGGTGGCAATCCGTTGCCAGCGCCTGCCCACTACTCCACCGTACCTTTCCTTACGGTACGTCCGCGAGACCTTGCCCCCGCGTGTTCGCTCCTGACGTAACGCTGTAATCATCAACTATCTTCCCGCAGCCTCACGAGCAGAAGCCCCAGCGTACGCTCTACCGTTAGTCTACGGACCGTGTCCCGGTCTCCCGCCAGAGCGAGAGTGCTTACGACTGTCTCACCATCACCGCTCACGGAGATATGTACCGTTCCGGGCGGATGCCCGTCGGAGGCGCCTGGTCCGGCCACACCGGTGGTGGCGGCTCCCCAGGTCGCGCCGAGCCGGTCCCGCACCCCAGTCGCCATCGCGGCGGCCACTGGCGCGTACACCGGGCCGTGGGCCCGGAGCATCGCTGCGTCCACGCCGAGCAGCTCGGCTTTCAGCTCGGTCGCGTAGGACACCACACCGCCACGGAAAGCGTCCGACGAGCCAGGAATATCGGTCAGGGCAGCGGCGACGAGGCCCCCGGTCAGCGACTCCGCGACCGCCACCGTCTGGCCCGCGGCACGCAAAGCCTCCAGGACACCCGCGGCGAGTTCTCGCGCTGTCTCCCCCGCGACACCGGCCATCAGGCTCCTTCAGGTAGCCGGGTCAGCCCGGTGCAAGCGGACCGCCCGGACGACATAGTCCGCTCCGGTCACGAGCGTTACCACGACCGCCAGCGCCATAGCGATGTCCCGCACGTAGCCGGGCGGGGCCAGCGAGGCCGGGAGCACGTACAGGCAGATGGCGATGATCTGCAGCACCGTCTTCAGCTTGCCGCCTTGGCTCGCCGCGATCACACCCGCCTTGATTACCCAGAATCGTAGCGCGGTCACTCCCAGCTCACGAACGAGGATGACCACCGTCACCCACCAGCCGAGTTCGCCAAGAGCGGACAAAGTAATCAGCGCCGCTCCGGTGAGCGCCTTGTCGGCCAGCGGGTCCGCGAGCTTCCCGAAGTCGGTGACCAGTCCCCGGCTGCGGGCCAGTTGCCCGTCGAGCAGATCGGTGGCCGAGGCCACCACGAAGATGACCAGCGATATCAGCCGCCACGTGTTGCCCCCGGCCACCAGGGTGACCACGAAAACCGGGACCATCAGCAACCGGGCCACGGTCAGGGCGTTGGCGATGTTCACCAGCCCAGCCGTCGGGCCGGTCGGCGCGGTCAAGGCAGGTCCGCTACCAGGTCGACGCCATCGGAGTCGGTGACCCGGGCGGTCACCAGGTCGCCCGGAGTCAGCTCCTGGCCGGAGATGACCGTGGTGGTGCCGTCTACCTCCGGTGCCTGGTGGGCGGACCGCCCCTCATAGCGCCCGTCGCCCAGCGACTCTTCGATCAGCACCTCGACGGTGTCGCCGATGCGATCGGCCGCCCGCTGCGACATGACTTCCTCGGCGAGGTCGGAGAAGTCCTCCACCCGGCGGGCGATCTCGTCGTCTTCCGGCCTGCCGGGCAGCGTCGCCGCCTCGGTGCCGTCCTCGTCGGAGTAGCCGAAGATCCCGATCGCGTCCAGCCGCGCCTCGCTGAGGAACAGCTCCAGCTCGGTGAGGTCCTCGCTGGTCTCGCCGGGGAAGCCGACGATGAAGTTGGACCTGATGCCCGCGTCCGGCCGCTTGGAGCGGATCAGCTCGATCAGCTCGAGGAACCGCTTGCGGTCGCCGAAACGCCGCATCAAGCGCAGCACCGGCCCGCTGGCGTGCTGGAAAGACAGGTCGAAGTACGGCGCCACCCCGTCGGTGGACGTCATCACGTCGACCAGCCCGGGCCGGACCTCGGCGGGCTGCAGGTAGCTGACCCGCACCCGGGCGATACCGTCCACGGCCGCGAGCGCCGGCAGGGTCTCCTCCAGCAGCCGCAGGTTGCCTAGGTCCTTGCCGTAGGAGGTGGAGTTCTCACTGACCAGGAACAGCTCACGGGCGCCGCTGGCGGCCAGCCAGCCCGCCTCGGCGACAAGCTCGGCCGGCGGGCGGGAGATGAACGCGCCGCGGAACGTCGGGATCGCGCAGAACGAGCAGCGCCGGTCACACCCGGAGGCGATCTTCAGCGGCGCGGTAACGCTCCCTGACAGCCGCCGGCGGACCGGACGCGGGCCGGAGGCCGGGGCCAGGCCCGGCGGCAAGTCGGCGATCTTCGCGGACGGCCGGTCGGCGGGGCCTACCGGCAGCAGCTTGCGACGGTCCCTGGGTACGTGGGCATCGTGCGGCCGCCCGGCCAGCACGTCCTCAAGCCGCTGCGAGATGTCCGGGTAGTCGTCGAAGCTGAGCACCTGGGCCTCGGGCAGTTCGCCCGCCAGATCCGCTCCGTAGCGCTCGGCGAGGCATCCGACCGCGGCGACCTTCGCGCCGGAATCGACGGCCGAGAGCAGTTCATCAATCGACTCTTGCTTCGCTGCCTGGATAAAACCACAAGTATTTACCAGAACGACGTCGGCGTTCTCCCCCTCGGCACGCAGCGTCCAGCCCGCGTCGGATAGGCGCGCGGCGAGCTCCTCCGAGTCCACCTCATTACGCGCGCAGCCGAGCGTGACTAGGCTCACTGAACGAGATTGGGGCACCAACTGAGATTATGCGATCCCGGCCGGTCAGTTGGCCGGAGTGGCCACCGGAACCTGGAAGGTATTGGGCGAGCCGACTACCTTCACGGACTTGCCAGGGGCCACGGTCAGCACCACCGGATCCGCGGTCTTGAGCGAGGTCCGCTTCCCGTTCAGCCGCAGCACGACGCCGCCGGGGTTGCCGAGCTCCACGTAGACCTTCTGCCGCTCGCTCCAGCGCACCGTTTCGCCGGCCTGGATGGTCTCGTCGTAGAGCTCCTGCCCGTTAGTACGGGTGATCTCTACCCAGCAGTTCTCGTTCGCCGTGATCGACAGGTCCGCTACCCGGGTCACCGCCACCGTGCGCACCGGGCTCGGCGTGGGCGACGGGGCCGCTGTCGGCTTGGCGGCTGAATGGTCCGCCGTGGAGGCGAGCCCAGCGGCGGCCTGGTTCCGCGAGCCCGTCGAAACCATGTGATAGGCCGCGAAACCGATCACAGCCAGCAGCGCCACGATCATCACCTTGCCAAGTCCGAATGATCTCGGCTCGGAGATCCGGATCGGCTTGCTCGGCTCGAATACCTCGGCCGCCGAAATGGATCCAGGCGGCTCGTGCGTCTCGTCGTACTCGTGGATCAACGGCACTGGGTCGAGCCCGACCGCCGTAGCGATCGAGCGGATGTGCCCGCGGGCGTAGAAGTCACCGCCACAGGCCGAGAAGTCGCCCTGCTCGATCGCCCGGACGATGGATTCCCTGATCCTCGTCCGCTGGCTGACGTCTGTGATCGTGAGTCCGGCCTGACGGCGGGCCTCCGCCAGGGCTTCACCGATACTCACGTCGTGCCTCCTGATGATCTTGGTGAATATGTAGCCACCTACGTACCCCAGGTACGCGGACAGTCACCTAGTGTAGACAGTTAATTGCCGGAATTTGGTGAAGCCACGGTTGCCAATCGGCAGCGATCCGTGTTACTGGCCGCCGCGCAACGCGGTGAGAACTTCATCGAGGTCATCCGGCCGGATCATCACGTCCCGGGCCTTGGAACCCTCGGACGGCCCAACCACGCCACGCGACTCAAGCAGGTCCATCAGCCGGCCCGCCTTGGCGAACCCGACCCGCAGCTTGCGCTGCAGCATCGACGTCGAGCCGAACTGGGAGGAGATGATCAGTTCCGCCGCCTGGATCAGGAGTTCCAGGTCGTCCCCGATCTCCTCGTCGATGTCCTTCTTCTTCTCCGGCTGGACGGAAACGTCCTCACGGTACTGCGGCTCGGCCTGCTTCTTGCAGTGCGCGACGATTTCCCGGATCTCCTTCTCCGAGACGAACGCGTTCTGCAGCCGCATCGGCTTGGACGCGCCCATCGGGAGGAACAGCGCGTCACCCTGACCGACCAGGGTCTCAGCCCCCGGCTGGTCGAGGATGACCCGGGAGTCGGTGAGCGAGGAGACGGCGAACGCCAGCCGGGACGGCACGTTGGCCTTGATCAGGCCGGTCACCACGTTGACGGACGGACGCTGGGTGGCGATCACCAGGTGGATGCCGGCCGCACGAGCCAGCTGAGTGATCCGCACGATCGAGTCCTCAACATCGCGCGGCGCCACCATCATCAGGTCGGCTAGCTCGTCCACGATCGTCAGCAGATAGGGGTACGGCTCGTAAACCCGCTCCGAGCCCTCCGGAGGCTTGAGCTTACCGGCCCTGACCGCTTTGTTGAAGTCATCGATATGCCGGAACCCGGACGCCGCCAAGTCGTCGTAGCGGCGTTCCATCTCGCCGACCACCCACTCCAGAGCCTCGGCGGCCTTCTTCGGTGAGGTGATAATCGGGGTGATCAGATGCGGGATGCCTTCGTAGATGGTCAGCTCGACCCGCTTGGGGTCGACCAGGATCATCCGCACCTCGTCCGGAGTGGCCCGGGTAAGTATCGACGTGATCAGCCCGTTGAGGCAGACCGACTTACCGGACCCGGTAGCACCCGCGACCAGCAGGTGGGGTGTCTTCGCGAGGTTGGCGACGACCGTCGTGCCCTCGACGTCCTTCCCGAGGCCGACCACCATCGGGTGATGGTCGTTCACCGCGGCGTCCGACTTCAGCACGTCGCCGAGGGAGACGACCTCCTTGTCGGCGTTGGGTATCTCCACGCCGATGGCCGACTTGCCGGAGATGACGGGGATGATGCGCACGTCAGCGGTCTTGACCGCGTAGGCGATGTTCTTCGCCAGCGCGGTGACCCGCTCGACCTTGACCGCCGCGCCCAGTTCGATCTCGTACCTGGTGACGGTCGGCCCCCGGCTGAACCCGGAGACCTGCGCGTCCACGTTGAACTGCTCGAAGACCTCCTGCAGGGCGGCGACCATCGCGTCGTTGGCCCGGGTCCGCGCCTTAGGCACCGTCCCGGCCCGCAGCATCGCCGCGGGCGGCAGCGTGTAGCTGCCGGTCGTCGCGCTGGACAGCGTGAGCTGCTCACCCTTGCGCAGCGGTCCGGCCGGGTCCACCGGCGTCGGCCCCACCGGGGCGAGCACACTTTCCGGCGGCTCGATGTCCTCGGGCTCGAGGGGCGGGGGCTCGTCGGCGGGACCGAAACCGAGGTCCTGCAGCAGCTCCTCGTGGGTGACCTGTGCTTCCTTGGAGGAGCCCATGTTGGTCAGCGCCGCACCAGCCCCGGACAACGCCGCGCCTGCCGCGGCCGCCGCGGCGGCACCGGCCGCCTTCACCCGCTTCGTGCCGCCTTCGTTGAGCACCGGCGAGTCGTACGGCTTGAGGTGCTCGCCCGGCTCGAGCGCGGGCTTGAGCTTGATCGACTTACCCGCGATCTCGCCGCGCGCACGGGACCGCTTCGGCCGGTCGCCGTCTTCCTCGTCATCGTCATCTGGGTCGTACTCGAAGACCGGTGTCTGGTGCCCGAACACACCGCGCAGCTCGTCGATGCGGTCCGGGATCCGGTGTATCGGCGTCCCGGTGATCACCAGCACGCCAAACGCCGCGACCAGCGCCAGCAGCGGCGCCGTCACCCACGGCGTGAGCACCGCTGCGAACGGCGCCGAGACCACGTACCCGATCAGCCCGCCGGCCGAGCGCACCATGTTCATCTCATGCGCGGGATTCGGGATGCCCTTGGCCAGGTTGACCATGCCGAGCGCGCCGACGCCCAGCGCGAGCCAGCCGATCACCGCACGTCCGGTCTCGGAGTTGCGCTCCGGGTGCCGCAGGAACCGCCAGGCCAGCAGGGCGACTCCGATGGGTACCACCCAGGCCAGCATGCCGAACAGCCCGCTGGCAATGTCGTAGATCCCCCGCCCGGCGGCGTTGCCCATCCGCCACCAGATAGAGGCGGCGAGCACGATCGCCATACCGAACGTGAACAGGCCGACACCATCGCGCTTGTGGTGTTCTGGCAGATCCTTGGCACCGCGTCCGACTCCGCGCACGCCGAAACCCACCGCGTTCGCGATGAGCATCCAGCCCGCGGCCAGCGTCTTGAACAGCCAGCTCGCTAGGATCACGAACGGATCACGGGCCGGCTTACGCGGCGGCGGTGGCGGCGGGGTCCTCTTGCGTGGCCGCGATTTTCCCGTGCTAGCGCGCGTTTTCCCCGTGGCGCGCGTCGCGGGGGACTGACGCGTCGATTGCCTGGGCGCACGGGTAGCCATACTGACAAAGCTACCGAGATCGCCCCGCTTTCCGAAGCACCCAGCCCCCGTGTCGCCGCCCCCGTGTCGCCACTCCCCCCAGCAGAACCCCCAGCCCCACGGCGCCCCCGCCGCCCCCAGCACCGCCGCGCCGCCGCGCCGCCGCTCCCCCCGGCGCCACGCCCCCGGCGGTCGATGTGACATCGACCGGTATAGAGCGCGGTCGATGTCACATCGACAAGTGGCGTCCGGCCGTCAGGGAGCTAGGCGGTAGTGGTACTCGTGGGAGTCGTGGAAGCCTAGGGATTCGTAGAGGGTGCGGGCGGGGGTGTTGTCGGTCGCTACCTGGAGGAAGACCTGCTTCGCGCCGCGGGTGCGGGCATAGGTGCAGGCCGCGGCGGTGATGGCGGTGCCTAGGCCCTGGCGGCGGTATGCGGGGTCGACTTCGATGGCGGTTAGGCCCGCTAGGGCGTCGTCGTCCAGGGACAGCCGGGCGATCGCGAGCGTCTCGCCGTCGCGGCGGAGGCTGGCGAAGTACTGCTGCGGAGCCGACAGCAGGACCGTTTTCGCGATCGGCGGAATCGCGCTCCCCCGGTAGTTGTACCGGCGAAGCCACGCGTCGTCCGGCTCGGGGTCGAAGCTTGCCTCGGCGGCTGGGATCACGGTCAGGTCCGCGGTCATGACGATGGCGGGGGCCGGACGAATGGCCCATCGCCGTTTTGATAGCGAAATATCCAGCATGTGGTCGGTGGGGAGCTGAATCATAGCGGGCAGGTTCCTGGCGCGATACCAGTCGACCACCTCAGCCAGGGCGTCGGCGAGGGGACGTCCGGGATCGCCCAGCGCGAGTACGGAATTCGCCCGGCCGGTGAAGCCGTCGGCCGCCCGCAGCAGCCAGTCGCCTAGGTACTCTTCCTCGGGTGCGCGCCAGTGCCGCGCCGCCGCGCGCTCCAGTTCCTCCGGAGTCATTACTGGCCGAGCAGCGGCTCGTCGGGCGAGCGGATGTCGGTGGCTGGCAGACCCTCGGGGTACTGCTTGCGGACCCGTTCGATGGTCGCGGTGGCGATCTGCACGTGCTGGCGGCGGGTGCTGGCGTAGAACGCCTGGGCCTGCTCGTTCAGCTTTGGCAGCCCGTGCAGCGGCTTGTCGCTGATCGCGAGCAGCGTCGCTGTCGGGATCCGGTACCGGAAACCGTTCGCCGCGACCGTCGCCGACTCCATGTCGACGGCGATCGCCCGGGACAACCGGATCCGTTCGGCGACGCTGGTGAACTGCAGTTCCCAGTTGCGGTTGGCGGTGGTAAACACGGTGCCCATCCGGCTGCGCAGGCCGCGATCGCCGATTTCGTCCAGCAGCAACGCGTTGAGCGTGTGGTTCGGGACCACCGGAATGGACAGCGGGAGCAGCACGTCAAGCACCAGGTCATCGCGGAGAAACGCGTTGGCCAGCACTAGGTCGCCGATCTCCTGGTGGTTGCGCAGCCCGCCCGCGTGACCGATCATCAGCATCAGGTCCGGGCGCAGTACCGCGAGGTGGTCGGTGATCGTCTTGGCGTTGGACGGGCCGACGCCGATGTTGACGATCGTGACCCCGGTCCGGTCCGGCCGCGCGTAGTGCCAGGCGGGCATCTGGCGGCCCTCGTGGTCCGGGCCAGTCGCGTCCGGGAACTGCTTGCGGAACTCCTCGACGTGCCACGCGTAGTTCGTCAGCAGGACATAACGCTGGAAGTCACTCGCGTCGGTGCCGGTGTAGTGCGCCAGCCGGTCGATGGACAGCGCCATTCGTTCCGGCGGGAACAGGAACAGTTTCTTGCGGCGCAGGTCCCAGGTGGTCTCGTCCACGTTGCTGGTGAGGGCCGGGTCGTGCAGGCCAACCGCGTCCCGGCCGGGCTCGACCCTGATGCTGGCCCCGGCCCGGGCGAGCCGGGTTAGCTCGCGCTCCAGATACCAGCGGATAGCGCCTGGCTTCGCGAACTCGCCGTCGATGACGCGGTTGTGCTCGGACCAGGGACGCTCGACGATCAGCTTCGGGTAGTGGCCTGCCTGATCGTCGGCTTCCATCTCATCGATGATCCTGGCGATGTTCATGTGTTCACGTGTTCGCGGGAAGTGCTGTGCCCGCGCCGCGACGGCGGATGCGGACCGCGTCGTGCTGCTCGTCCGCGGCGTCCTGCGCCCCCTCGACGATGAAGCCCGCGTCGCGGATCATGTCCAGGTCCTGCTGGCCCGGCTGGCCCTCGCTGGTCAGGTAGTCGCCGAGGAAGATGGAGTTCACGATGTGCAGCGCCAGCGACTGCAGCGTGCGCAGGTGAACCTCGCGGCCGGCCGCCAGCCGCACCTCGGCGGCCGGGTTGGTGAACCGGACCATCGCGAGAATGCGCAGGCAGCGCTGCGGGGTGAGTTCCCAGGTGTCCGCGAGCGGGGTGCCATCGAATGGGAGCAGGAAGTTGACTGGGACGCTGTCCGGGTCGAGGTTCCTTAGGGCGAGCGCTACGTCCGCGAGGTCCTCGTCGCTCTCGCCCATCCCGGCGATCAAGCCGGAGCAGGGGGACAGTCCCGCGTGCTTGGCGGTGTTGACCGTGTTGACGCGGTTACCGAAGTCGTGCGTGGTGCAGATGTCGCCGTAGTGGTCCTCGGCGGTGTTGAGGTTGTGGTTGTACGCGGTGGTGCCCGCGTCCTTGAGCCGACCCGCCTGCGGCTCGGTCAGGAAGCCGAGGCAGGCGCACACCTCAACGTCGGGGTGCTTGCCCTTGAAGTTCTCGATCATCCCGGCGACGCGGTCGATGTCCTTGTCGCTTGGACCGCGGCCGCTGGCGACCAGGCATACGCGTTTCGCGCCCGCGCTGACTCCAGCCTCGGCGGTCTGGAGTACTTCGTCCGGCTTCAGCCAGGTGTACTTGAGCACCTCGGCCTTGGACGTCACTCGCTGGGAGCAGTAGAAGCAATCCTCGGGGCACAGGCCGCTTTTGATGTTGACTAGGTAGTTCAGCTTGACCCGGCGGCCGAAGAAATGGCGGCGCACCCGGAACGCGGCGGCGGTGACGTCCATGATCTCGTCGTCCGTCGTGCGCAGGACCGCGAGGGCGTCTTCCTTGGTCAGGGGTTCACCGGCGATCGCCTTGTCCGCCAGCGCGTCGAGCCAGAGCATGATCCAGACGCTATCAGGCGTAACCTCTGAGATGGCAGCGGAGCCTTGCTCGGGAGTCATCATGCGGATAGCCATCTTGGACGACTACCAAAACGTGGCGCTGACCAGCGCGGACTGGTCACGGCTGGGGGCTGTGGAAGTCACTCCGTTCCACGCGCATATCGCCCGGACCGAGGATCTGATCGCCACGCTGCGGCCGTACGACGTGATTGTCGCCATGCGGGAGCGGACCTATTTCGACGCCGACCGGCTCGCGGCACTGCCCGCCCTGCGACTGCTGGTGACGACCGGGATGGCGAACGCGTCAATCGATGTCTCAGCCGCTCGGTCACAGGGAGTGACTGCTTGTGGGACCCGCGGCTCTGCCGGAGCGACCGTCGAGCTGACCTGGGCGCTGATTCTGTCACTGGTCCGCCGCGTTCCGGAAGAAGACCGGCGGATGCGGGCCGGCGGCTGGCAGCAGACCGTCGGCCTCGGGTTGCGCGACCGGACGCTTGGCGTGGTCGGGCTCGGGCGGCAGGGACGCGCGGTCGCCGCCATCGGGCAGGCCTTCGGGATGCGTGTGATCGCGTGGAGCCTTAACCTTTCTGACTCTGATATGCCCGGCGTCTCGGCGGTCTCGAGGGAGACGCTGTTCTCTACCTCGGACGTGGTGACCGTGCATTACAAGCTGGGTCCCCGTTCGGTGGGCCTGGTGGGGGCGTCCGAACTGGCGCTGATGAAGCCGACGGCATACCTGGTCAATACCTCGCGGGGGCCCATCGTGGACACCCCGGCCCTGCTGGAGGCTTTGCGTTCCGGATCGATCGCCGGTGCGGCACTTGACGTCTATGATGAGGAACCGCTGCCGGGCGGACACCCACTGCGTTCGGCCTCCAGGACGGTGCTCACTCCGCATCTGGGGTACGTCACCGACGACGGGTACCGGGTCTTCTACGAGGACGCGGTGGAAGATATTGCCGCGTTCTTTGACGACAAGCCGTTGCGGGTGCTGGGTTGAGCCCGTTGCTTGAGACCCACTTTTCCTACCTGTTAAGTTGACATTGGTTCCGCTTTGTGGTGTCCTAGGGGTAAGTTTGGGTCGAGGGAGGAGCAGTCCATGGCATCGATCAGGCCGCGCGACCTGCTCACCGACGACCTGCTGCGGCGGATCGGCGGACACCAGGTCGCGAGAGGTCTTGGCTGCGGTGACTCAGCGTCAGATGTCGCTGCGCTAGCCGGGCTATCCTCTTATTCTTCGTCGGCTTTGCCGACGGGGCGGGCCGGGCTGGCCTCGGCCGAGACGTCCGCCACCCTCAACCGGGACATTGCCCGGCTGCGCGATGTCGGGTATCTCAAGGTCGCGCTGCCCACCGAGTTTGGCGGGATGGGCTGCACGCTCCGCCAGGCGGCCTGCGGGCAGCGACAGCTCACCTACCGTTCGCCGCTCACCGCGCTGGCGGTAAGCGCGCATCTGTACTGGACCGGCGCCGCTTCCGATGCGTACCGGTCCGGTGACATGTCAGCCAAGTGGATCCTGCTGGAGGCCGCACGCGGCGCGCTGTTCGCCGGAGGCCATCGGCTGCCCGGCGCCGACCTGCAGTTCGCCGCCCCGCAGTCGCGCTGCGCCCCGTCAGGCGAGAGCGGATACCGGTTCCGGACCGCGGGCGTGCTGACCGGCCTGACTCCCGGCTGGGACTGGACGGCCGTGCACGCCGTCACTTCTGGTTCCGCCCGGCCCGAGGCGGTGCTCGCGTTCGCCGGGCGCGGCTCACGATGTACGCCGTCTTACCGGATTTCCCGCGTGCTTCCGGCGGGCTCCCCCGCCGATGTCTTCACGATCAGCGCCATGGGCTGGGGCTTCTCAGTGCTCGCCAGCATTCAGTACTCGTTCGCCCGGTCCGCGTTCAACGAGGCGGTCCGCCGGGTCTCGCGTTCGGCGCCCGCTGGCATGGCGCACCCGCTGGACCGGTGGCCAGTCGCCGAGGCCAGCCTGCGGCTGGACGCGATCAAGGCTCGGATCGCCGACGTGACTCATCTATGGCTGCCGCACGAGGGCCGCTCCGCCGACCCGGGTGGCCGCGAACTGATCAAGGTGCTGACCATGCGCCACGAGGTAGCCGACGGCGCCCGCAAGGTCCTGGACCTAGTAGCCCAGATCACCGACGCCCCCGCCGACAGCGCCCCCGCCACCGTCGCCCGCTGAGGCTCGCGTTTTCCCCTGGCTTTCCCCTCGCGGGCGCTTCCCCTTTCCCCTGGCTTTCCCTCACGGGCGCTTCCCTTCCCCATGGATGTCCCTTTCCCGGGCGCTTCCCCTTTCCCCTGGCTTTCCCTCACGGGCGCTTCCCTTCCCCATGGATGTCCCATCGCTGGGGCTATAGCGCTATCGCTGGGACATCGCTGGGGTCGGATTACCGCGCCACGCGCCATACTCGGGGTCGTCGACCGGGACGGTGCGCAGGTTGAGTGGGGGCCGTCCCCGCGCGCCTTCTAGTGCGCCCGCGATCTCGGTAATCACCGAACGCCCTTCGCGGCGAATCTTTTTCGGCGTGAACCGGTGCACCAGAATGCAATGCCTTGTCATGCGGCGACCTCGATCGAGTGTGCGCTCGTGATCCTCTGGCCCAAGGTGCCATTCGCGCGAGTCGACCTCGATGGCTACGCCGTAGAGTGGCCACCAGGCATCCGGTATGGCAATGAGGGTGTCATCAGCCCAGATTTCGGGATTGAACAGCGGCATTTCCAGGCCCGAGCCCTTGAGCAGATCCTTCAGATCGGCCTCGGCCGTCGACCTGATCCCGTCCGCGACATCCGACAGCGCCTCCCTGAAAAGCGCGGACCCGATGACCTGCCCGGCGGCGAGTTCCAGCGCGAGCTCGGGCACCGTGCAGCGGCCTGTTTGCACGCCGCTGGAAACGAGTTGCCGGACGGAGCGGAGATCATCCATGACGACCGCGGAGTCGGCTACCGCTCGAGGGGCGAGCGTGTACTGGAGCGGGCCTTCGCGCCATGTTCGATCAGGCATCCGCGTCGTCCGCCGAACACGCACGAAGGCGTGATCACGTCGCTTCCTATTTGCGGCGATGAGGATATCGATGGTGTCGTCGCTTGGTCGCCAGATGCGATGACACTCGAGCGCGGCCGCTCCGGTAATCACTGCTCCGGTGCCACCGTAAAGCTGAGCCGCCATGAGCTTCTGGAATGGAGTTGGTGTCCCGGTGAATCCGCCGTAAACCCCTGGGAGTATCCGCTGCCAGGATCCGCCAGGACGCAGCCGGTTCCGCAATCTGTCGACTGTCATGCCCAGGCGAAGGGCTTGGTTCCGAGAGATCACGTCACGCTGCCAATCCATGATCTGATCGAGGGTCTGAACGGTGTCCGATGTGTTTCGTCCCATAGTCGTATGGTGCCGGCGAGGTCTGACTTTTCTCGTCGACGCAAGAACGACATATGCGAATATGCCCCGAATGATTCCCGCAAATAATTTTCTCAGCGGCGGCCCAGGCGGCGGCGGCCACTGCCCGGCGGGTGGGTACCACCGGGACCCAAGAGATCCGTGTGAATCCTGAGGTGGCTGCAGGTCCTTCTACGTTGCTGTCGATGGCCCATCGCTGGGGTCGTAGGCCCAGCGATGGGCCATCGACAGCCTTGTAGAAGACACCGCTGGTCACACCAGCCACTCAGGACCCACCCGCACCCCCGGCGGGCGGGCGCGGGAGCCCGGGTGAGCGGGCGGGTGAACCGGTGAGCGGGCGGGTGAACGGGCGGGTGAACCGGTGAGCGGGCGGGTGAACGGGCGGGTGAACCGGTGAGCGGGCGGGCCCGCGCACCCCGGCGAGCCCGCGACACCGGCCCGTGAGCGGGGTCAGACTTCTACTACTACGGGGATGATCATGGGGCGGCGGCGGTAGTTGTCGCTTACCCACTTGCCGATGGCGCGGCGGGCTAGCTGGCGGAGCTGGTAGGCGTCGGTGATGCCGTCGGCGGCGGCGCGGGCCAGTGCCTCTTCGACCTTGGGGAGCACGTCTCGGAACGCCGCGTCGTCGATGCCAGCGCCGCGGGCGTGGACCTCGGGGCCACCGACTACCTTGCCCGAGTTGGAGTCGATCACGATGATGATGGAGACGAAGCCCTCTTCACCGAGGATGCGCCGGTCCTTGAGCTGGGACTCGGTGACCTCACCGACGGTCAGGCCGTCCACGTAGACGTAACCGCACTCGACCGCGCCGGACACACCGGCGACCTTGTCCACCAGGTCGACCACGACCCCGTCCTCGGCGATGACCACCCGCGACGAAGGCACCCCCGCGAGCTCACCGAGCCTCGCGTGCGCCCGCAGGTGCCGCCACTCGCCGTGCACCGGCATGAAGTTTCGCGGCTTGGTCAGGTTCAGCACGTACAGCAGTTCGCCGGCCGGGGCGTGCCCGGAGACGTGCACCAGGGCGGAGGCCTTGTGCACTACTCGCGCACCGAGCCGGGTCAGCCCGTTGATCACGCGGAACACCGCGGTCTCGTTCCCCGGGATCAGCGACGACGCGAGGATCACGGTGTCCCCGGCGGCGATCCTGATCGGGTGGTCCCGCCCGGCCATCCGGGACAGCGCGGACATCGGCTCGCCCTGGGAACCGGTCGAGATCAGCACGACCTCGGACGGCGGCATCTCCTCGGCCTCTCGCAGGTCGACCAGCAGCCCGCCGGGCACGTGCAGGTAGCCGAGATCCCGCGCGACGCCCATGTTCCGCACCATGGACCGGCCGACGAAGGCGACCTTGCGCCGGTGCGCTGCCGCGGCGTCGAGCACCTGCTGCACCCGGTGCACATGGGAGGCGAAACACGCGACGATGATCCGCTGCCCCGCGCTATCGAAGATGTTGCTGAGCACCGGCGCGATGTCCCGCTCCGGCGTGACGATGCCCGGCACCTCGGCGTTGGTGGAGTCGGACATCAGCAGGTCGACGCCCTCCGCACCGAGCCGGGCAAACCCGGCCATGTCGGTCAGCCGGCCATCCAGCGGAAGCTGGTCCATCTTGAAGTCGCCGGTGTGCAGCACCAGCCCGGCCGGGGTGCGGATCGCGATCGCCAGCGCGTCCGGAATCGAGTGGTTGACCGCGAGGAACTCAAGGTCGAAGGGCCCGAACTTGCGGTGCTCGCCCTCCGTGACCTCGACCGTCGTCGGCGTGAGCCGGTGCTCGGTGAGCTTGGATCGCACCAGCGCCAGCGTCAGCTTGGAGCCGACCAGCGGTATGTCGGAGCGCTCCCGTAGCAGGTAAGGGACAGCGCCGATGTGGTCCTCGTGCGCGTGCGTGAGGACGACGGCCTCAACCTTGTCGAGCCGGTCCCTGATGTACTCGAAATCCGGCAGGATCAGGTCCACGCCGGGCTGATCAGGTTCGGGGAACAGAACGCCGCAGTCAACGATCAGCAGCCGGCCGCCGAATTCGAAGACGGTCATGTTCCGGCCGATCTCGCCGAGCCCGCCAAGCGGGACGACTCGCAGCCCGTTGGCAGGCAGCGGGGGCGGAGGGGCCAGGTCTGGGTGCGGGTGGCTCACGACGCGCCTCCGCGGGCGCCCAGGCAGCAGCTCGTTACGGTCAATTCCATTGTTTCAGTTGAGCATATCGTTGTAGTTGAGTACAGCAGCGGGGCCGGCGCGCCGGTCTGGCGCACCGAAAAGCTAGCCGGGAAGCTTGACACTTCCCGCAGTCAGGTCCTCGCGGAGCCGACGCCGCTCAGCCTCGCTGGCCGCCAGCAGCGGCCCGCGGACAGGCCCGGCCGGGAGACCGAGCATCGACAAAGCGGCCTTTGTCATAACAAGACCTTGGTTCCGGAAGATTCCCGTATATACCGGTAGAAGTTCCTTGTGGATAGCCAGTGCCTCCGCGTTGCGTCCGGCGGCGAACGCCTCGATCATCTCCAGCAGCCGGTCCCCCACCACATGCCCGACCACACTGATGAACCCGACGGCGCCGAGGGACAGCCACGGCAGGTTCAGCATGTCGCTGCCACAGTAGTAGACCAGGTTGGTCCTGGCTAGCACCCACGAGGTGGCACCGGGCCGGTCCTTCGCGTCCTTCACCCCAATGATCCGCGGGTGCCCGGCGAGCCGCACCAGCGTCTCCGTCGCCACCTCCGCCCCGGTACGCCCGGGAATGTCATAGATCAGCACCGGCAGGTCGGTGGCGTCCGCGGCGGCCTTGAAGTGCGCCTCGAGCGCGTCCTGCGCCGGCTTGCTGTAGTACGGCGTGACAACGAGCAGACCATCGACCCCCGCCGACGCCGCCTGCCTGGCCAGGTGCTGGGTATGGGAGGTCACGTTGGTCCCCACCCCGGCCACGACCTTGGCCCGGTCCCCCACCGCGTCGAGAACCACCCGGAGCAGCCGCTCCTTCTCCTCGTCGGTGGTCGTCGGGGCCTCGCCGGTGGTTCCGTTGATGACGAGACCATCGTTGCGCATGTCGTCGACGAGGTAGGTCGCCAGCCGCGCGGCGCCGTCGTAATCGATCTCGCCGTCAGACGTCATGGGGGTGATCATGGCCGTGATCATCCGGCCGAAGGGAGCCGCGATAGTCGTCATAACCGCACGTTACCCGCCGACACGACCCTCGGGTAGTCGGCATGCCGCCGTTGACCAACAACATTGCGCCATAACGACGCGGCGTGGCGGCCCCAGCAGCCGCCACCCCGCCCGGTCGGCAAGTTACCTGGACGCCGCCACCCGCCACATCGCGATACCAAGCGCCGCGACGCCCACCACCAGCAGCCCGCCGGCCCAGATAGCGTGGAACAGCATCAGGCGATCTTGCGGCTGGTAGCTCAGCCAGTACGTGTAGTGGTGCGCCGCGAGCCAGCGGCGCTGACTGGCGAATGACCCGTTCAGCAGAGCGGTGGTCATCGCGGTGGAAGGGGTCGCAGAAGTCATATCCAATCCGCCGTCCGACGTGATGGACAGTCCGGGGACGATGTGCCCGGCACCGTCGGTGAACCAGCCACTCAGTATGTAGGTATGGTTTACCGTCGAGGTGAGCGAACCGCCGTACTGCGCGCGGGTGATCACCGGGTGCAGGCTGAGCAGCCACGGCCGCAGGCGGTCGTCGGCGAAGTAGACAAGGGCGGCACCCACGGCCAGCGTCGTGGCCATCGCCGGGAGGGTCCGCCTGATCAGCGCGGCGGCGAGCACCGCGATCCCGAAACCGGCGATCACGAGCGCGGTGAAGGCGAGCGGGCTGAACGGGAAGTCGCCCCAGTCCCACGGGGCTCCCGTGGCGGGACCGTCCAGGAACCACTGCCCCAACGGGAACCAGCGATCGAACGCCAGACCGCAGGCAATCGCACCGGCGATCGTCACCACTAGCAACGGCGCCACGGTGCCCGCCACCCAGCGAAGCCGGCTCACACCCTGGGTCCAGGTATAGCGGAAGGCTCCGGTCTCGTACTCCCGGGTGAGCCACCGGACCCCGCCGAACATCGCGACGACGACGGGCAGCGCGAACAGGGGGACGATGACCTTATAAGCGTTGTACTGCCCGAAGAACTGCGCCCACGCCTGACTCGCCTCGCAGCGCGAAGTGAGCGGATCCGCGGTGCATCCGAGCACCTGGTGCGCGACCAGCCAGGAGCGCATGCTCATCGCCTGGTAGAGCGTCCAGGCGGCCCCCGCCGCGAACACCACGAGCAAGCCGATCAGCGCCAGCCGGTTGCGGAACCACGCGGCCCGCACCACCCGCCAGACCGGAATCGTCCCGCGCTCGGCGGTGATCGCGGTCATGACGCCGCCGCCCCGGCGGTGACGGGTCCCGGCAGCGAGGTGGCGTCGGGATCGCGGAGGTAGGCGAGGATCAGTTCCTCCAGGCCCACCTCACGGGACTGGAATCCGGGCGGCGGGTCGCCGGCGTCCCGAACCAGCAGGTGTGCCTGCCGCGCGGCCCGCAGCAGCGAGATCGCGCCGAGCCGCCGGGCCAGCTCGGCGGCCTGGTCGGCCGGGCCGGTGAGCACCTGGTGGGCCGCGAGCAGTTCCAGGCACCGGCCAGCTACCTGGACCTTGCCATGGGAAAGCACGATCAGGTAGCTGGCAATCCGTTCCATCTCGGGGAGCACGTGCGAGGAGAACACGATCGAGATCTCCTGCTCGTAAGCGACCGTGACCAGCGCGGCCAGGAACTCATGCCGGGCGAGCGGGTCGAGCCTGGCCATCGGCTCGTCGAGCAGCAGCAGGCTCGGGTGCCTGGCCAGCGCCAGCGTCAGGGCCAGCTGTGCCTGCTGTCCGCCGGACAGCTTGCCCGCCTTGTGCCCGAGGGAGATGTCCAGGCCGGCTAGCCGCTCCTCGGCCAGCTTCTCGTCCCACGGATGGTTGAGGTCGCCGGCCACCCGCAGGTTGTCCCGGACGGTCAACTCGGCGTAGACCGGGGTGTCCTGCGCGACGAACGCGACCCGCGGCCGGGCCTCGGGCGAGCCAGCCGGCAGGCCGAGAACAGTGGCAACGCCGTCGGTGGGCTTGGACAGTCCGGCCAAAATGCTGAGCAGGGTGGTCTTGCCCGCGCCGTTTGGCCCGACAAGGGCGGTGATCTGGCCCGCCGGGACCGTCAGCCCGCAGTCACGCAGCGCCCAGTTCCGCCGGTACCGCTTGCCGAGTGAGGTGGTCTGCACTGCGCTGTTCATGCGACCGCCCCCGACTGCGCCGCATGGAAATCGTGGACCACCATCTCGAAGAGCGCGGCCATCGAACCCTGGTCAAGACCCGCCGTCGCGGCGCTCCCGACCCACTGGGTCAGCGAACGGCGCAGGTTCGAGAGGTCACGCGGACTCGGCGTCGACGGCTCCGCGACGATGAACGTGCCGACGCCAGGACGGCCCTCGGCGATCCCCTTGTGCTCAAGCTCGCGGTAGGCCTTCAGCACGGTGTCCGCGTTGATCGCCAGCGAGGACGTGACGTCCTTGACGCGCGGGAGCTGGTCGCCGCGCTTGAGGTAGCCGAGCAGCAACGCGCGCTCCGCCTGCTGGATGAGCTGGCGGTACGTGGGCGCACCCGAGCCCGGGTCTAGGTAAAACGCGATCGGCGACACAGCGTCCTCGCCACCCCCGCTTACCGGTTTATCGGTAGTCATGGATAAACCATAGAACCAGCGGCCCGCCCCGCGCAACCGGGAAACCGAAGGCGGTCGATGACTCATCGACACCCCTCTATGGCGGTCGATGAGTCATCGACCGCCATAGAGGCCGCCGCGCCGGGCGATGATGGTTGGTGCTGCATTATTACCGGGTTGAGGTTTTCCCGGTGCTGGTCATCCAGCCTGGCGTGGCATCAGGTGACCAGTCAGGATGGTGGTAAGTAGCCGTCTTCCCGCGATAGCTGGTTTCCACTGTCTTGCGGGCAGGCCCGCCTGGGCCGTCGGGCGACCCCGCAGACCGGGACATATCGGGCAAGTTGCCGACCGGTCGTCGCGAGACTCCCGAAGGTTAAACGGGAAGCGCTGAGGTGCTAAGACCGGGAGGCGGCCCCGCCGCCTGGCGGGGCCGCCTCCCGGTGGCCGGTATGTGGTGATCTGCCTGCGTGCACCAGCCGCATCACTGTGCTGCCCGGCATTCAGGCTGGGTGCCACCCGCCGAACCACAACTTAAATTTCCGACAAGCCCTCTTTTCTGGGTAGCACCCCACCAGGAACGGGGCGTCGTGCGGGTGCTTGGGCCGCCCGTTCAGGGGCGCGTTGCGGCCTCGCTGACTAGGCCGAACGCGGCGTGCGCGAGGGTCAGGGCGCTCAGTTCGGTGCTGGTGGATATGGCGTTGTTCGGGTCAGACAGCTCCAGGACGACGACCGCCACCTGGCCGTCGGCCGACCGGGCCAGGTAGCCGAGGGTCAGCACGCCGGTCTCGGATCCGCCCTTGAACCACACCAGCGGCCACGCCGAGTGCGACAGCGCGATGTCACCGTCGTTGAACGACAAGGCGGTCGAGACCGGACTGAGCTCGGGCCGGCCAGCGTCGCGGTACAGCCGGGCGAACTGCGCGCACAGGTCGGCGGGCGAGGCGAACCACTCAATACTGTCGATGTCCCTGGGGCTGGCGAGATCGGCCGCCGTCAGGTTGATGGCCGACAGCGGAATGCGGTCGATGATGTTCCGCAGATAGCTGAGCCGGGCCGACGGGGAGAGCGCGAGGTAGGCGTCGGCGTAATACGGGTAGTCGTCGTACTTGAGGATGAACATCTCCCTGGTCCGCAGGAACGGCTCGTCCAGGCTGGCGTGCGCGGAGGTCAGCCGGACCTGCGCCTCAACCGCGGCGCGGCCGACCAGCGCGGCCAGTTCGTCGGCGGCGGTGTTGTCACTGCTGGAGATCATCAGGTCGGCGAGCTGGGCGACCGTGTAACGGGTCCCGGCGGGCTCGATCTGCAGGCTGCCGCTGGGCAGGCTGCGCAGCCCCGCGGACAGCGCGACGGTCTGGTTCCAGGAGAGCCGTCCGGCGGTCACGGCGTCCGCCACCGCGCCGAGGATGTAAAGCTTCAGCATCGACCCCAGCGGCCTGGCGGTCGACGGTGCCACCGTGTTGACCGGGTCGCAGGTGCCGTTGGCGCCGATGGTGGCGGCCTCGAAGCCGACATCCGGGGCCAGGCTGGCCGCGGCGGTATCCAGCGCCTGCCAGGAGGCCGGGCCGGACGGCAAGGTCGGGGCCCCGCCGAGGTCCGCGGCTTCGATCAGCCCGGCAGAGTCGGTCTCGATCTCGATCGCGAGCTCGGTAGTTCCGGCCTCGGCTTGAGCCTCGAGCACGGTTCGGGTGGTTCCCGCGTCGAGGGAGAGCAGCCGCCAGGGGCCCTTACTCGGGAACTGCTCGAGGGCCTGGTTGATCTGCGCGGCGGAAACTTTGGCCAGGAATGCCTGGTCGAAATGCCGGTCGATCTCGCTGACCGGCAGCGGGGCATGCGGCGCCGCCGAAAGCAGCCAGCCCAGTTGCCTGCCCACCGCGAACTTGGGCAGTGCAAAGGTAAGTGACGCTCCAGCGTGGCCAGCTGGCTCGGCTGACGCCCCGGCCGGCCCGCTGCCCACGCACGCGACCGTGATCGCCACGGCCGCCGATCCGATAACTGCCAATGCTGATCGCATTCGCATCTGATAGTTCCTCTCATTTCGGTGTGTCCGCTCCCCCGTGGAGCGGAAGTTCAGCGTGCGGTCTTGGCCCAGGCGCGCAGCACGCCGTCGCTGACGCGGTCGACCGCGATGAGCCTGCTGGTGAGGGAGACGTGCACCCGACCGTCGCGGATCCGCAGCAACAGCGAGGCGGCGCAGCCGGGGAGCCCGCCACCGGTCATCGCGACGTCCGCGCGCGGACTGAGCAGCCAGCCCAGCCCGGTCCGCAGTTCACCGCTGACGGCCACGGGCGCTACTGCCTCGCGCGCCAGCGGGTCAGGCAGCAGGGACGCCCAGCCGGTACCCAGCCGCAACAGATCGGCCGGAGTCGCCCACAGCCCGCCTACCGCGGGGAGGGTGCAGACCTTGGCCGGCACCGGGGCCATGGCACCCTTCGCCGTCACCCGGTAGCCGGTCACCGCGCGTGGGCCGAACTCGGCCGCGCTGGCGGGGAACGACGAGTCGCGCATGCCCAGCGGTTCGAGCACGAGACGGGCGGCCGCCTCCTGGAACGGTGACCCGATGACGTCGGCGATCAGTTGCCCAAGTACGGCGAACCCGCCGTTGCCCGTCCCCACGACGCCGCGCGGTCCGCCACAGCCGATCACCGGGCCGGTGATCGCCACTAGCTCGGGCACCTGGTCGGCCATCAGCTTCTCGCCCGCGGGACTATCCACTCCGCCGGTGCTGCTGAGCAGTTCCCGGATGGTGACGGTGTCGTCGGCCAGCCGCACGGTACGCAGGTAGTCGTTGGCCGGCGCGTCGAGATCGATCCGGCCAGCGGCAACCAACCGCAGCGCCGCGGTGGCAGTGACGAGAGCGGAGACGCCCGATGCCGGAAACCGGTGGTCGGGCCGGAGGACCTCGCCCCGGTCCAGGTCCGCCCACCCGGTCGCGGTCACCCAAGGCGCGCCGCCGGGGCCATCCCCGGCGAGGAGCAGCCCGGCCAGCCCGAGTTCACCGAACGCCCATCCCGCGAGCTCGGTGGCCCATGCCGGCGGCGTGCCGCTGCTGCGGGTTTCCGGCAGGCTGGTACGAGGGTCGGCGATCAACTTGCCGAGCGGAAATCCCAGTAGGCCGGTCAGCTTGTGCGGCGGGTCGGCGGCGGCCGCGGCGATCACGTCAAGGCCACCGATTCGCGCCCGGACGGCCAGTGGCGCTTGCCGCGCGACCACTAGTTCCTCGCGCAACGCCGCCGCTACGCTCGTGATGGTTCGCACCAGCGCATCGGCAGGTATCGCGGCCAGAAACCGGTCGTCGAAGTGCTGCCGTAGCTCGTCCTCACCGGGAACCGCCCAGCCATCCAGTCCGGCATCGCGGAACCGGGCGATCACCCACTGGAACTGCGCCAGTGCAGGGTTTCCCGACCCGGACGGCCCGTTCACGAACTGCTTGAGCGCGGCCCAGCTCGGCTGGCCGTGCTCCCGCGCGACGGCTAGCTGCGCGTCGTGCAGGCAAGAAAACTCGTCGGCGGCGTGACGCCGTTTCGCCTCAAGCCTGAGGTACCGCAGGCTCGGCTGGCCGGGGAGCACACGATCGCGTGCGGGCATGGCAGCCCTTCCTCACGCCCGTGGATCCGCGTGCACCGGGCAGGAAAGACTCGCCTCGGAGACTAGCTACATCGACCGGTGTGCTTGCAGCACTTCCCGCGGACCCAGCGGTGGCCGGCACCACCAAGTAGATGATAGCCCGAAAAGAAGGGCGGCCGCCCTGAGCTCGGGGGTACCCAGGGCGGCCGCGTCTACTTGTTAATCGTTTCGAGCACCCCGCAGCGTTACAGACGGGAACTAAAAAACCGGAATGATGTCCTCGGGGTCGATGTCGTCCTTCACCTCGACGCCCTCGATGTCCAGCTCAGGTATGGCGGGGAACTCAATCCCCCAGCGCTGCACGATCGCGCGGACACGCGCCATCGCGACCCGCCAGTTCTCCGCCTGCTCCTCATACGTCAGCACGCCGAGGCCCGCGTCGCGGGCGATGGACATGAGCACACGGTGGTTCGGCAGGAAGTACGGTGGCAGGTCCCAGAAGCCGCTCGGAGGCGGCTCCCACAAGATCATCGACAGGAACACGAACCCGGCGCGAAGCTGCCTGGTGATCAGTTCCTTCACATCGGGGACCAGACCCGGCCACTCGTTCTCCAGGATCGTCATGCAGACCTGCAGATGCCGGGACTCGTCCCGGCCGATCTTGGTGAACATCTCCCGGAAGACGGGATGAGAAGTGCCGCTGGACATGCCGCGGAACAGCGTGGACGCCGCCATCTCCCCCATCATGAAGCTGGTGAACAGCACCGCGAGCGAGTACTTGCCGACCGCCTTGTTGTAGCCGCTCCAGTACCGGCCGCCGTTGTGGTAGAGCCAGCCGATGTTGTTGTGCGCGGCTCGCTCCAGGTCGGTGCGCGGCGTCCAGTCCAGCGGTCCACCAGGCCACAGCGAGGCGATCGTCCGCTGGCAGCATTCCTCGTGGTTCATCTCGTCGCGGGTGATGGAGAAGAAGCACTTGCGGACGGGATCCTCTTCGTGCTGCTCGAACGCCTGGATCGTCGCCCGCGCGAACACCGCCGGACCGGAGGCGTCGAAGTTCGCGAGGACCGAGAACCAGTACATCACCGCCAGTCGCTGTTCCTCGGTGAAATCCGCGGCGCGCAGCGATGACCACGGCAGGTCAGCCGGGTTCCACACCACGCGCTTGGACTTCTCGTAGATGGCGGCCAGCTTCTCGGTGTCCACGTGCCATTCCATCGGGTAGATGTTGGGCTGCGGGACCTCCGGCGCTGGCCAGAACCCTTCGGGAGGGATCGTGACGTCAAGATCGGCCATGTTACGGCTCCTTTACCTGATCTTGTTACGCAATACCCCAATGCCCTCGATCTCGCACTCAACAACGTCGCCTGGGGAGAGCCACCGACCGTCGTTATGCTCAAGGATGCATCCCGTGCCTACGGTGCCCGAGCCGATCACGTCGCCCGGCCGAAGTCCGCGAGTGTTATGCGCAGCCTGGGAGAGGATCTCCTCCCAGGAGTAGTGGATGTCCGCCGCGTTCCCGCGGGAACGCTCCTCTCCGTTGACCCTGGCCGTCATCACGGCGTCCCCCAGGTCACCGGTGACCAGCACCGGACCAAACGACGTGGCGAAATCCTTCGCCTTCGCCGGGCCCAATCCGATGCGCATCTCCTTGCGCTGGATGTCCCGGGCGGACCAGTCGTTCATCACGGTGAAGCCCGCGATCCGCCCGCCAACCCCGATGACGGCCGCGACCTCAAGCTCGTAGTCCAGCTCCGCGGTCCCGGCGGGATACGGCACGTCCTCGCCGGGGCCGTAGATCGCGTCCGGGTTGGTGAAGTAGAACGCCGGGAACTCGTACCACTCCTTCGGCACCTGCGCGCCCCGGTTGGCGCGGGCGGTCGCGATGTGCTGCTCGAAGGCGAAGAAATCCCGCACCGTCGGCGGCCGGGGCAGCGGTGCCCGCAGTGTCACGTCGCCGAGCGGGAAGCTCGGTCCGTCCGGTACGTCGAAGTCCGCGGCTAGCACGTCCACCAGCGTCGGGGCCTCCAACTGGACCACGACGTCGTCGGAAACCCGCCCGGGCGCGTCAGGCCCGCCCGCCACGCTAAACGTGCAATACCGCATCAGGCCAGACTAGTAGTAGCCGTTCGCTTCCTCGAAGTCCCAGGCGGCACAGGGCGATCCGTACGTGCTCTGGATGTAGCTCAGGCCCCACTTCATCTGCGTGGTCGCGTCGGTCATGTAGTCCGAGCCCGCCGAGGCCATCTTGGAAGCCGGCAGGGACTGCGGGATGCCGTACGCACCCGACGCGTTCTCCGCGTCCCACTCCCAGCCGGACTCCTGGTTCCAGATGTCGAGCAGACACGTCCACTGCGTCGACACGCTGAAGCCGTAGCTAGGCATCAGCTGCTGGGCGACCGTCTGCGCCTCCGAGGGACTCAGTTCTCCCGTCGCGGTGCTGGGGTCGGTGCTGGTGGTTGTGCTGCCCGCCTGGTCGGCCGCCGCGGCCGCTGCGGCCGCGGACGCCGAGGCGGCCGCCGCCGCCTGGGCCTGCGCCTCAGCTTCGGCCTCGTCGGCTTTTTCCTTGGCCGCGGCCACGACCTTCATCGGCGCCACGAGCTTCGGCTTCCCCATCGTGGAAACCGTCTGGCTCGCCGCCGTCAGGTCGATAATCTCCTGGCGCTTCGCCTCCAGCACCGTGATGGCCTGGCTGTTCGGCAACGCTTCGTAGGCCGCGGAGAAGCCGGTTCCATGCCGCCACGAGCCTTGGTAGTAGCCAGCCAGGCTCGCCGCTACCACGACGAGCGCCGCGATGATCGCCACCGGAACGATGGGGCTGCGGCGATGACGACGCTTGATCCCGCGCCCACCGTTTCTCGCAGGCGGCGGTGCCACTGGCGGCAGAGCCGCTGGCGGGCGCGCCGGCGGTGCGGTCGCGGCCTGGCCCGGCCCGGTCGTTCGATCACGGTCGTTCGCGCTGTTCGCGCGGCGTCGTGTGGCTAGCAAAAAGAACAAGTCCTCTCAACGTGGCGCTCGGAGGACAACTGTCCCACAGGACATGCCGGAATATATCGGGTTTGTAACAATAGATCCCGTGTGGTATTAGGGGGAGTTCGCCGGGAACACGCACAGTAGTCAGTGTTTGTCCTACGGGAACGCGAGCCCGCCTAAGTTCGCGGCGCGCCGCGTGACGCCCATGGATGTCCCATCGATGGGCTTATTCCGCCAGCGGTGGCCCATCGGTGGGTCGCGGAACGGCTTTCAGGCAGCCCATCGAGACGCTTGCAGGGTGTTGGCCAGCAGCATCGCGATCGTCATCGGCCCGACCCCGCCCGGGACCGGGGTGATCCGCGCCGCGATGCCATCCAGCTCCGCCGCCCGCACGTCCCCGGCCAGGCGGCCGTCGGGTGTGCGGTTGATGCCCACGTCGATCACGGTGGCACCAGGCTTGACATGCTCCGCGCCAATCAGCCCGTGCACACCGGTGGCCACCACCAGGATGTCCGCGACCCGGGTCACCGACGCCAGGTCGACGGTGCGCTTGTGCGCCACGGTGACCGTCGCCTCCCGGTGCAGCAGCATTTGCGACATCGGACGCCCCACCAGCTGCGAATAACCGACCACGACGGCGTGCGCACCCGCGATGGACACCCCCTCGGCGTCCAGCAACTCCATCACGCCGCTGGGCGTGCACGGCCGCAGACCAGGAGCATCTCGCGCCAGCAGCCCGGTGCTGATGGTGGTCAGGCCGTCGACGTCCTTGCTAGCGGGGATCCGGTCGATCAGCGGCGCTGAATCCAGGCCGGGCGGCATCGGCAACTGCAGCAAGATCCCGGACACATCCGGATCAGCCGCGAGCTCGTCGATCACCTCGGCGACCTGATCCTGGGTGGCGTCGGCCGGCAGCGACCGGTGGAACTCCCGCATGCCGACCGCGAGCGCCGCGCGTCGCTTGTTCGCCACGTAGACCGCGCTCGCCGGATCGTCTCCGACCAGAATGGTCGCCAATCCCGGTACCCGGTCACTCGCGGCGACTTCTTCAGCGATCCTCGACCTGATGTCGCGGGCGATCTTCTTGCCTTCGATTAGCGTGGTCAGTGCTCAATTCCTCGCGTAGCTCAGATGCCCCGGTCCCGCTGAGCGCCGACGTCAATGCCGAACTGCGGGTGCACTTCAGGGTAACCGGTCACGGTGACCTCCCGAACACAGTCCGGCAAGGCCCGCGTTACCGGGCGCGGTGCCGGTCAGCGGAGCTGGCGGAACCGGCTCGCGTGGAAGACCAGTGGCGCGACCGCCGGGTCCGCGTCCAGCTCGATCACACGTGTCATCGGGCACCTACGCTGATGAATTCGACGGGCATGTGCTTAACCTCTCGGTACTAGCCGGACTGCCGCGCATCCCCGGTAACAGCTGCTCGCTGACCGCGATCAGTGGCAGGTCCGCACCGAGCCGGAGCCTTTCCAGGAACAAAACGACGGTCGCCGCCGCCGTCCGGTGCGTGGCGTCGTTCAGCGCGTCATGCTTGCCGCCGGTGATGCTCACGAGCTCGGCCCGCGGGGCAGCTGCGTACCGGGTACGGGCGGCGGCTAGCGGGCTGACCTGGTCGTCGGCGCCGTGAATGCCGAGCACCGGCGGCCGCACGTGGGCCAGGTCGGCTCGCTCGGCCCAGCCTTCCGGTACCGGCTTATACAGCGCGCCACGGCTGAGGGCCGGCCCCTCGAGCCTGGCGCGGTGCGTGGGGCAGGCAGTACGCGCGGCGAGTTCCTCCTCCCACGAGGTGGGGGCGACGCTGTCCCCCGACGGCAGGCCGGACAGCACCAGCGCGTCCACCTCCGTAACACGGCCGGACGCGACGAGCCCGGCCGCGAACAATGCCCCGGTGTCCGAGCCGACGAGCACGTGCGGACGAGGGCCGTCTTTCTCGGCAAGTACCTGAGAGGTGGTCAGTGCCTCGTCCTGGACAGGATCAGCCACGACCCGCACCCGGTAGCCGTCGCCGGAAGCCCGGCGGCCGAAGCGTTCGTACAGTTCGGGACGCTCGCCACGCCCGGGGATCACGATCAGCGTGCCGCGCGCGGCGATCCCGTCCGGCTCGTTCCAGCTCGCGACCGGGGTCTGCTCGCTGATCAACGTCATCTTGGCTCCCGTTCAAGGCTCAGTTTTCCCTCTTATGCCGACTAAAATAGTAGGAATGGGTTGAAGGAGTCCAACGACGATTTCGAATCGACTTCGATCACGAAGCCTGATCAATGAGGCAGGGGCACCGGACCAGCCTCGCCACGCCCGCGATGGCCCATCGGCGGGGTTCCAGCGCGATCGATGACCCATCGCAGGGTCCGAACCGGCTCTGGATCGCGACTGGCAATGGGTGGCATCAGCACATGCGAGTTCCGCTCTTCATCGGCCGGCCCTACGATCGACCGCGAGGAGAGGAACCGCATGGATAAAAGCCACTTCGACGAGTACATCAGGCGTTTCAACGAGCGTGACCGCACCGCGTTCGACGATTACCTCGCGCCGGATATGCACATGATGAACGGCACCCTGGAGTTCGACGGGGTTACGGGCATGCGTACGCACTACGAGAAGGTCTGGGTCACCTTCGACGAGGAACTGCACATCGAGCGGTACGTCAGCGATTCCGACACCGTCGCGATCCAGATGTGGACGCATTTCACCGCCCACCGCGACGACCCGGAGTCGCTTTTCGGCAAGGTCGAGAAGGGGACCATCTTCGACTTCCGCGGGCTGATCATGTACCGGCTGCGGGCAGACGGGCTCTTTCAGGACATCAAGGTCGCCTACAACAGCTTCACCCGGACCAATCCCGACGGCAGCGCAGTGGAGCTTGGCATCCCGCACTGAGCTCCCCCGGTCGGTTTAGCGTCCTCAGCACGGGCAGCCGAGGAGGACACGCAACCGAGGACCGGAGGAACGATGGCACAGATCGCGTCCGAGGCACTGATCGAACGGCTGGCCGACTGGGGTGTGGACACCGTGTTCGGCCTGCCGGGGGATGGCATCAACGGGATCATGGAAGCCCTGCGCCGGCACCAGGACAGGATCCGTTTCGTCCTGGTGCATCATGAGGAGGCCGCCGCGTTCATGGCGACCGCCCATGCGAAGGCGACCGGGAAGCTCGGGGTGTGCCTGGCGACCTCCGGGCCGGGCGGTATCCATCTGCTGAACGGGCTGTACGACGCGAAGCTGGACCATATGCCGGTGCTGGCGATCACCGGCATGCAGGAGACCTCGGTGCTCGGCACCGGCTACCAGCAGGAAGTCGCGCTCGACAAGCTGTACGCCGACGTGGCCGAGTACGACCAGATGATCTACAACCCGGTGCAGATTCCCGCCGTCACTGACCTGGCGATCCGGACCGCCTACGCGCGGCGCGGCGTCGCGCACATCACGGTGCCGAACGACATCCAGGTGGCCGACGCGGACGCCGACCCGTGGCAGCACGTGGCCCCGGCCGCCGTGCCCACCTCCTCGACGGTCCGGCTCCAGGCGCCCGGCCTGCCATCCGACGCCGACCTGCGCAAGCTCGCCGACTTCCTGGCCGACGGTGACAAGATCGCCATCCTGGCCGGCGCCGGGGCGCTGCACGCCCGCGAGGAACTGCTCGCGCTGGCCGAAACGCTCGCGGCTCCGATCGTCAAGACGCTCCCGGGTAAGGCGACGGTCCCCGACGACTCGCCGTACACCACCGGAGGCATCGGCCTGCTCGGCACCAGGCCATCGGAGGAGCTGATGGAGGAGGTCGACACGCTGCTGCTGGTCGGCACGAACTTCCCCTACACCAAGCACCTCCCCCATGATGCGCGCGTCGCGCAGATCGAGGCCGACCCGGCACGAGCCGGCGCGCGGATCAAGACCGAGGTCCCGGTGGTAGGCGACGCGAAGCAGACGATCGCGGCGCTGCTCCCGCTGCTCAAGCGGCGCACCGACACCGCGTTCCTCGCCAAATACCAGAAGCAGATGGAGAACTGGCGGACCAAGATGGCCGCGCTGGAGGACTCCGAGCGCGATCCGGTCGCACCGCAGTACCTGATGCGCGTGATCAACGACGCGGCCGCCGATGACGCCGTGCTCACCTGCGACAGCGGCACGATCGCCACCTGGGCCGCGCGGCACTGGACGATCAGGGACGGCCGCGAGTTCTACCTGTCCGGCAACCTGGCCACGATGGCACCCGGGATGCCGTACGCGATCGGCATCCAGCATGCCTTCCCGGGACGCCAAGTGATCGCGTTCGTCGGCGACGGCGGGTTCGCGATGCTGATGGCCGAGTTCCTGACCGCTATCCAGCACCGGCTCCCGGTGAAGATCGTCGTAAACAACAACAACTCGCTCGGTCAGATCCTGTGGGAGCAGATGGTCCTCGGCTATCCCGAGCACGGTGTCCGCTACCCGCAGCCGCCCGCGGACTACGCGTCCTTCGCGACCGCCAACGGCGCGTTCGGCGCCAAGGTGAAGCGGCCGACGGAACTGCCCAGCGCGATCACCCAGGCCCTCGCCTACTCCGGGCCCGCGCTGGTTGACGTCGACGTCAACCCGGACGAGCCGCCGCTGCCCGGCAAGGTGGAGTACGACCAGGCCAAGCACTTCGCCGAGGCGTTCCTGCGCGGCCAGCCGCGCAAAGCGACGATCGCTACCACGCTGCTGGCCGACAAGATCCAGGAGTTCCGCTCCTGAGCCGACCGCGCTCAGCGACCGCGCGCTCAGCGACCCCAGCGGTGGCCCATCGGTGGCGCTCTCACGCCACCGATGGGCCACCGCTGGGGTTTCGCAGCGGTGCTAATCGCCCTTCACGTTCACGATCTGGTGCAGCGTGTGGCGGATCTCCACCAGGTCCGCGGCATCGGCCATGACCTGGTCCACCGGCTTGTAGGCCTGCGGGATCTCGTCCAGGAACGCGTCCGTGTGCCGCCACTCGATACCCGTCATCGCTTGCTCGAGCTGGTCGCGGGTGAAGGTCTTGCGCGCCTTCGACCGGCTGTAGTTCCGCCCCGCGCCGTGCGGCGAAGAGTTCAGCGCCAGCCGGTTCCCCTTGCCGGTGACCACGTACGATGCCGTGCCCATCGATCCGGGGATCAGCCCGGGCTTGCCCAAAGTCGCATCGATCGCGCCCTTACGGGACAGCCAGATCCGGCCGGTGCCCTTCCGCACCTTGGGGCGCCAGTACCGTGCCAGCTCACCGGTCATCTCCTCGGTGTAGTTGTGGTGGCACCGGATGACCTCTGCCGGCTGCACTTCCTGGTCGAGGAAGGCCGCCAGGCAGCCGATGATCCGGTCCATCATCTCGTCCCGGTTCAGCAGCGCGAAGTGCTGCGCCCAGCGCAGGTCCCTGATGTACGCCCAGAACTCATTGGTTCCCTCCACCAGGTACGCCAGATCCGGATCGGGCAGCGGAATCCACCACCGCTCACACAGCCGCTGCGCGACCTTGATGTGCCTGGTGGCCAGCCTGTTGCCGACACCACGCGAGCCGGAGTGCAGGAACAGCCAGACCCGGTCCAGCTCATCCAGGCTGACCTCGATGAAGTGGTTCCCTGATCCCAGCGTCCCCAGCTGCAGCCGCCAATTCGGCGCGACCGACTCGGCGCTTCCGGCGCCGTCCAGGGCCTCGAGCACAGCGACCCGCTCCTTGGTCCCGTCCTGTGCGATCTCGGTGTTGTACACCCCCGCGGACAACGGGACCACCGCCTCGATCGCTTCCCGCAGACTGGCGAGGTCCCCCCGGCTTCGCATGTCCTCGGCCGTGAACTGCGTCCGGACCGCCTGCATTCCGCAGTTGTGGACGAAGACTCCAGCTGCCAAGGCGAAGTTGTGATATTCCTCCACTCGCAGGCAATACACGTCGGCCCGCTCGGTAAGGAATTCCACGGCTATGACCTTGTGGTTGTAGGCATGCTCACGTTGCTTGTGCCACCGCAGTGCGGCTGGATTTGGCAATTCCTCTCCACAATCGCTGCAACTGCGCGGGGTCGTATTGAACTTCGCAAGGTAAGGCTCGCCCCGCTTCCCGTTGCCCGCCACAGCTTCCCGGAAGTGCTCCGGGCGCTCAGCCATGTACCGGGTGATGGTATCGGTGCCTACCGCCGCTCTCCGCGCACGCATCGCGGGATCGGAACTCGATCGCCGTATTCCGGCCAAGCGCTTCTCCTGAAACTCCGGGGAGTCGTTGGCGAAAGAATGCCCAGTCCTGCGATGGTGGCTGGAATGCTCACCCGCTTCGAGCAGTTCGAGATTGTCAGGCGTGTTGTCGAAATGGATATGGTTCCGATGGTGCACGTGGTAGCCGCCTGGTACGGGGCCGTTCATCGCCTCGTAGACCAGGATGTGAGTCTCCCGCGAGGTCCCCTTGCCGGTGCTGACGCTCTCGTATCCGTCTCGGGTCTGCCACCTGCGATAAAGCGGCATCAGGCTGTCATTGAATCGGAGTTCCCGCGCCTCCCGGTAAGTGCCGTCGTTCATCATGAAGGGATGGTCAGGCGTGCAGACGATCTCGTCGCCGCCAGAAACAGTTACCCTCATCAACTCAGCCTCGGTACGAGTCCGGACCGCGATGGCACGTCCCGGCACGACCTGCCCGTTGTCGTCGAGCGAGTAGACCCAGTAAGGTCCGTCCCCCTCGGCGAGATCCTTGAGCATCCGCTGTCTGCCATTCAGCAGTGGGACTCGCGTGTCGCCACGGAAACAGCCGATGTCAACTCCGACCGCGGCGGGCACGATCGCGCCCAGCGTCGGGATCACGGATCCGACCGTAGCGCCCTTGCCCTCGTGTGCGTCCGGCATGAGCGCGAGGTGCGGGTAGACAAAAGGCATCGAGGCTGTGCGGGAGGCTTGCTCCCGCGCCGACGGCTCCAGGATTGAGGCCCAGCTGAACAGCTTCTTGCCAATCTGCTCCACGGCCTTACCCCCACTTTCACGATCACTCGACGGGACACCGATTGTCCGCGATCACGCAGCTTGCCAGCAAACCATTTACCAAGGGGTTTACCGACCTCAGCAAGGGAAGCCGTTCAGGAACCGGCCGCCAAGATTGAGGAGTTCCGCTCCTGAACGACCTGGATACCACCCGCACCGACGGCTTCGCGCCGATCGAGTCCTACGGCATCATCGGAGACGGCCAGTCCGCCGCGCTGGTCGCCCGCGATGGCGCGATCGACTGGTGGGCCGCGCCGGCGATGGATTCGGCGCCGCTCTTCGCGGCGATACTTGATCCGGCCGCCGGCGGATGCTTCATGCTGGAGCCGACCGTCCCGTATACCGTCTCCCGCCGCTACCTGCCGGGAAGCAACGTCCTTGAGACCACGTTCGAGACCCGGGACGGCTCGGTCACGGTGGTCGATTCGATCAACCGGGGCCCCAGCGGCGAACTCCCCTGGTCCGAACTCGCCCGCGACATCCGCGTCCTCCGCGGTGAGGTCCCCATGCGATGGCGGGTAGCTCCCGGGCCGGGATTCCAGAGTCGCCGGCCGTGGACCAGGTACCGCGACGTGCCATTGCTGCGGGTGGGCGAGGTGCTAATTGCCCTTGTCGCAGAACGAGCGGGCGCACCTCACCCGGACCCCAGATCCTTCCACGGCGAGTTCGTGGCGCGGGAGGGCTCGGACGCACTGCTCGCGCTCATCGCCACCGAGGCAGGCCCGCTTGTCGTCCCGTCGGCAGGCGACATCAGGCGGCGCCGCGAGGCCACCGAGTCCTCCTGGCAGTCCTGGTCACAGGATGTGCCGTACCAGGGCCGAGACCGTGAACTGGTGATGCGCAGCGCGCTGGCGCTCAAGCTGCTGACCTACGCACCGACCGGCGCGATGGCGGCCGCCGCGACCACGTCGCTGCCAGAGCAGATCGGCGGCGGCCGCAATTACGACTACCGGTACGGGTGGATCAGGGACACCTCATTCGTCCTCGACGCGTTCATCCAGCTCGGCCTCACCCAGGAGGTGCAGGGAACGCTGACCTGGATGCTGCGCAGCATCGCCGACACCGCGCCGGTCATCCACCCGTTTTACGGGCTGCGCGGGCACGTGCCGGAGAGCGAGCGGGAGCTGGACCTGTGCGGCTACCGGGGCTCGGTGCCGCCGCTCGACGGTAACCGGGCGGTGGATCAGCCGCAGTGGGGAAGCTACGGTGATCTGCTGGAATGTGTGTGGCTGGCGGTTGACCGGGCTGGCGCGCACCTGGACTCCGACAGCGCTGACCTGCTCGCGGCGCTGGGAAACCACGTCTGCGACGTATGGACCGAGCCGGACTGCGGCATCTGGGAACTCGCCGAACCACGACACAACACGTTCTCCAAAGTCGGCTGCTGGGTCGCGCTTGACCGGCTGGTACGACTGGCCGGCAGCGGTCAGGTGTCGGGCCGCGACGCCGACCGCTGGGAGACCGAGAAGGCCGTGATAGCCGACTGGATCAACGAGCATTGCTGGTCACCGAGCCGATCCTGTTATGCCGCACACGCGGGGTCGGACGAACTCGACGCGTCGCTGCTCCTGCTGGCGCGGACCGGTTTCCTGCCCGGTGATGATCAGCGGTTCCGGCAGACGATCGACGCCATCCAAGGTGAGCTGTCCGAGGGCCCATGGGTCTACCGGCTCAGCGGCGCCCGCGCCGACGAGGGCGCGTTCGTGGCGTGCTCCTTCTGGCTGGTTGACGCGCTGGTCCGCAGCGGCCAGCTGGCCACGGCCCGCAAGCTCTGGGCTGAGCTGATCGCCGGTGCCAGTGACCTGGGCCTGTTCGCCGAGGAGATAGACCCGAGGTCCGGCGCGTTCCTCGGCAACATCCCGCAAGGCCTATCTCACCTGGCGCTGATCACCGCCGCCGTCCTGCTCGCCGACGGCGACTGAGCGGCCGGCTGCGACTGAGCCGACGGCGGCGCGGCCTGGGGCCGATGACACGCTGGCGAGGGCGGCGGTGAGTGTCCGAGCGGGATCGGCGGGTGCGGTGACGGCGCGCCAGGCGATGTAGCCGTCCGGGCGCACCAGGGTGGCACCGCCGGATTCAAGCCCGTAGCCGGACCGGAACGCTGCTGGCTCGACTGGTTTGACGTCCGCGCCGACCTGCACGAACGTCACGGGAACACCCGTCTCGGCGGTCGCGTGGGCGGCAGCCGCCGCCCACTGGCCGTCTTCGGAGAGCAGCACCCAGCCGTGGTGGAACAGATCCAGTGTCGAGCGCTCGGCGTCACCGGCCAGCGACCCGGAGGTGCGGCGCCCGGGTGCCGGGCTGGCCTGCCCACTGGTCCGGTCGCAGCGCGGGGGGCAGTTCTGGGCCGGCGCCGAGCACCGCCGCCGACCGGTAGAGCTGGCCCAGCTCCATCGCGTCGTCATCGATGACCGGCACGTCGGCGACCGGCGTCGTCAGGCGCGCCTTGTAGTCGGCGCGGGCGAATATCTGCTCGTGCCGCAGCCAGGCGATCGGCCGCCGCTCGGCGTCATAGCTGTCCAGCAGTTCCGGGCCGAGACTGGCCCGACACGACCGCGGCCAGTTTCCACGCCAGGTTGTCCGCGTCCTCGATGCCGGTGTTCGCGCCGTAGCCGCCGCGGTTGGGCGGCAACTGGTGGGCGGCGTCACCGGCCAGGAACACCCGCCCGGCGGAGAACCGGTCGGCGATCAGAGCGGCGAGTTCCCAGCGGCCGGTGGTGAGCAGTTCGATGTCCAGATCCGGCGCGGCCGATCGCCTGGCGGACCAGGCGGCGCTGCTCATCGGCGTCGCGCTCGATGTCGTCGGACAGCATGAGAACCCAGCGGCCATCGGAATAGGTGGTCAGGAAGGCCGACAGGCCGGGCTGTTCGATCTCGAACTGCACCACACCGCGGTTGAGGTACTCATCCAGCGGGGCACGGAACAGGATGCTGCGCTGATGGGCCAGCAGTCCCTGCCCGGTGCGGCCGATACCGAGCGTCTCGCGTACCTGGCTGTGGACCCCATCGGCGGCTACCAGATACTGGGCGCGCAGCCGGTACTCGTGTCCGTCGCGCCGCCGCAGGGTCGCCGTCACCCCGTCGTCGTCCTGGCTGAAGCTGGTCAGTTCGGTGTTCATCCGGACATCGGCGCCAAGTTCGATCGCCTTGTCCCGCAGTATGGGCTCGAGCCGGTCCTGCGCGATAGCGGTGGCGGTGCATGGTGAATATTCAGCGTCCGGCTTGGCCGCCGCGGCCGGAGACCACGGATATTCCTCGTACCACTGCCCGGCCAGGCTCTCCACGCGGGCGCGGCGCGGCTTGCCGCCGTGGGAGGGCGGGAAGGCGAGCCCGACGGCGCGCGAACAGCTCAAGCGTCCGCACCGTATAGCCGATGGCCCGAGGGTGAGCCGAGCTGCCCGGGTGCTTTTCCGCCAGCACGACCGGGACGCCCCGGTCGGCGAGGAACATGGCGGCGGACAGACCGACCAGACCGCCTCCGACCACGAGCACCTCAGTTGTTTCGTCCATCGCAATCAGTCCTTTCCTCGACCAGACACAATGCCCGCCTGTTCCTTCAGCAAATCACAACTCACTAAAAAAGACAACTCAGTAAAGAATTTTAGTAAGTAATGTCGTCCGGTATGATGACGTGGTGACTACGCCAGCCGCGGGGCGCCGTGAGCGCAAGAACGCCCAGACCCGCAGGGCACTGCGCGAGGCCGCGCTGCGGCTCTTCCTGGAGCGTGGCTACGACCAGGTCAGCGTCAAGGAGATCGCCGACGCAGTGGACATTTCGGTCCCGACGGTGTTCAACCACGTGCCCGACGGCAAGGAAGCATTGATGTTCGATGACGGCACCGAGCGGCGGGAAAGCCTGCTGGCCGCCGTTCGGGAGCGGCCGGCCGGGCAGTCCGTGATGGCGGCACTGCGGCAGTTCATGTCCGGCCGGGGCCCCTTCGTCGCCGACCCCACCCCCGGGTTCCGCCGCCGGACCGAACTGATCCAGAACACCCCCGCGCTGCGCGATTACTCGCGCAAGCTGTGGATCCGCTGTGAAAACGACCTCGCCGCCGCCATCGCCGCCGAAATCGGCCGCTCCCCTGACGACATGACCGCGCGCGCCGCGGCCCGTTACGTCCTGGAGATCCCCCAGTTCGCCGGCGCCGAGCCCGACCCGGCGGTCGCCCTCAACGCCATCTTCGACCTCCTCGAACGCGGCCTGCCCGCCATCCCCTGAGCGGCCCGCGTGTATGAGCCCAGGGTGGCGGGTAGTCGGGGGTATGTCCCGGTTACGGGACGGCCCGGCCTGACCGTCACCTGGTCCGTGCTCATGCTGCGCTATCTGCCGCCGTTGTTCCGTGAGGTGCACGGGACGCCGGAAGGCCAAGGTGGCCCCGGTACAGGTCGGCCACCCGGAAGGCCAGGTCCAGGGACTGGCTGCGGTTGAGGCGGGGATCGCATGTCGTCTCATAGCGGTAGCCCAGATCGCTCTCGGCGATGTAGTTGCCGCCGCCGGTGCACTCGGTGACGTCGTCGCCGGTGAACTCGATGTGGATGCCGCCGGGATAGGTGCCAAGTGCGCGATGCACCTCGAAGAATCCGGTGACCTCATCCAGCACGTCGTCGAAGTTCCTGGTCTTGCGGCCGTCGGCCGCTTCCACCGTGTTGCCGTGCATCGGATCGCATACCCAGACCACCGGGGCGCGGCTGGCCGCCACCTTCTCTACCAGCGGGGGCAGCGCCTGGCGGATCCGTCCCGCGCCCATCCTGGTGGTCAGGGTGAGCCGGCCGGGCTCTTGATCCGGGTCCAGGGCGTCGATCAGCTCGAGCACGTCCTGCGCGCTGGCGTCGGGACCGATCTTCACGGCAATGGGATTGCGGATCTGCCGGGCGAACTCGACGTGCGCGCCCCGCGGGTCCCGGGTCCGCTCGCCGATCCACAGCAGGTGAGCGGACAGGTCGTAATCATGCCCGCTCCGGGCGCCGGTCCTGGTCAGGGCGCGCTCGTAATCCAGCAACAGGGCCTCGTGGCTGGAGTAGAACTCCACCGCCTGGAACTCCCTGGGATCGGCCCCGCACGCGTGCATGAACGCGATCGCCCGGTCGATCTCGCCTGCCAGCTGGTCGTAACGCTGCCCGGCCGGACTGCCCGCCACGAAGTCCTGGTTCCAGGAATGCACCTGGCGCAGGTCGGCATACCCGCCGCTGGCCAGTGACCGGCACAAGTTCAGCGTCGCCGACGCGCAGTGATACGCCTCCAGCAGCCGGCCAGGGTCAGGCGTCCTGGCCGCGGTGGTGAACTCGATGCCGTTGACCGCGTCACCCCGGTAGACCGGAAGTTCCACGCCGTCGCGCACCTCGGTGGCCCCTGACCGCGGCTTGCCGAACTGGCCCGCCATCCGGCCCACCTTCACCACCGGCACGCTGGCCGCGTAGGTCAGCACGACGGCCATCTGCAGCAGCGTCTGGAACTTGCCACGGACGCTGTCGGCGGTCGTGCCAGCGAACGTCTCCGCGCAATCACCGCCCTGGAGCAGGAAAGCCTTACCACGCGCCACCGCGGCCAGCCGCTCCTTCAGCTGATCGCACTCGGCGGCCAGCACCAGCGGCGGCAGGCCCTCCAGGCCTCGCACAACTTCATTGAGACGAGCACGATCGGGCCATTGGGGCTGCTGAAGCGCGGGCAAAGTCACGCACCTCAGCCTACCCACGGTAACCACACTCGTCGCCGGGGAGTAGCGGATACACCACAGCTGATTAAGGATCATTCTCCCGGGTACTTCCGCGCCATGACTGCCGAGGGCGCCCCGCCGCTCGCCGATAGATACCTGTTGCACCACCGCGTAGCCGCGGGAGATTCCACCGACGTATGGCGGGCCACGGACGTGATGCTGTCCAGGACGGTCGCCGTCAAGATCCTGCGTCCAGAACCCGCCGCCGACACTGAAGCGGTCGCACGTTTCCGCGACAAGGCACAGCACGCCGGATCGGTACCCGGCGGAGGAATCATCCGGGTTTACGACTTCAACGAGACCTGCCCCGGCTCCCCGCCGTTCATGGTCATGGAGTTCATCGACGGCCCCTCCCTCGACGAGATCCTCGCCGGCGGTCCTCTCACAGCGGAGCGGACGCTGGACATCGTCGCGCAGATCGCGCGGACTCTCCAGGATGCCCAATGGGCCGGCCTGGCCCATCCCGACATCCGCCCAGAAAACGTACTGATCAGCCACGACGGCCTGGTCAAGCTCACCGACTTCGGCACTTCACGGATCGCCGGGACGGCTCAGGAAGCGGGAACCGGCGACGAGCCCGCCGACGAGCCAGAACGCGTCAGCGGTGGCCACCCCAGCGCTGCCGACGATCTGTACGCCGTGGGTGTCCTGGCCTACCAGTGCCTCATGGGAACTCTTCCGTTCACCGGGTTGCCGGTCGAGGCCGCGCTCGCGCTGCCCGCCGCCTTCCCGCCCGAGATCGCCGAGCTGGTCGGCGAGCTCACCGCCACCGACCCAGCTGCCCGGCCGGGCAGCGCGGGCGAGGTCGCCCGGGCGGCGGCCGCCATCCGGGACCGGATGATCTCGCCGCCGCACCACACTCAGCCCTTTTCTGCCCCCGCCCAGGCTGACCCCGCGGAGGCTGACCCCCTCGGCCCGATGCCTCTCGCGTCACTGGCGCCGGTGTACTCGCGCTCCGGCCGCCAGCGGCAGGTAGTGCTGCCCACGGTAGCGGTCGCCGCCATCGTGCTGGCCATATTCCTCGGCCACATCATCGATCCCGTCCGGCCGACCGCGAAGGCACCGGCGAGCGTCACGCTGGTGAACATCAGCGGTACCGCGCTTCGCGGGCGGACCGTCACCGCGGTTCAGGCTCAGCTGCGCGGGCTAGGTCTGGCGGTCTCCCTCCGCTGGGCCGTCAGCACCGCGGTGCCGCCCGGGCGGGTTGTCTCCGTCTCGCCAACCGGTGAGGTGGCAACCGGAACGCTCATCACGGTGACGGGAGCGCTGCCGCAGCAAACCGGGCAACAGCTCGTGCGCCCATCCGGTGCCGCAACGCGAGCCGGGCCGAAACGGCCGAGCAAGCCAACCGCGCACCCGGCCTCGGCTACCCCGGCGGCGAGCAGCCCGGTCACGAGCAGCAGTCCGTCACCCGCACCGGCCACAGCCAGCCCGACCCCTACCGCGAGCGCCACGCCCGCACCCAGCGACAGTCCCAGCCCTGCGCCCTCTGACAGCGGGTCGCGACTCAGGACGTGATCAGCGCGAAGATCCCGCCCAGACATGCCATGCCGACGACGATCCAGGTCACGTAGTCGTTGATCACCCCGCTCTGGAACCGCCGGGCCGCGACCGCGACCCGCACGCTCGGCCGGTACCCGCGCAGTACGGGCAGCCGCCGCCAGTACAAGGCGAGCCACGCCAGCACCAGCGCGCCGGCCACCGAACCAGCCCCGGAAACCACGTCCGCCACCGTCACCGGCGCCGGAAGAGGCACTACCGCATGCGGAACCTGCGCCCCAGGCAGCACGGTCGCGGTGTACGCCGCCTGGTCCTCGAACCGGACCGCAAAGGCCTCGACCGCCGGGCCGAGCGTCCAGACGCAGCCGATAACGAGAGCCGCCGCTGTCAGCAGGGCGGGCGGAATGAGCATGGTCAGCGGCGTGCGCTGCTTGGCCGCGTCGGTCTCGCTGGTCTCCTCGGTGGCTTCTGAGGCCATTTCGGTATCCTCGCCCGGCCGGTCGCCAAGCCCGTAGAACACTCCGCCGGCGACCCGCAGCACGGCGCCGCCGGTGACCACCGAGCAGCCGATCAGCACCGCGGTGAGCCAGCCGACCCCGCCGGAGATCCACCCAGCGCCGAGAAACGTCGCGAATGGCGGCAGGCCGGTCAGCCCGAGCGCCGCGGCGGTGAACACGACGCCGGTCCAGATGAGCCGGCGGCCCCGGCCATGCAGCGACGGCTCGTTGACCGAGCCGAGCCGGTGCAGCAAGATGCCAGCACACAGGAACAGCGCGCCCTTGACCAGCGCGTGACCGATCACGTAGACAGCCACTCCGGCCAGGCCGAGCGGGGTGAGCAGCGCGATGCCCACCAGGAACACTCCGGCGTGGCTGATCGTGGAGAACGCCAGCATCCGCTTGATGTGGCGCTCCCGGAAGCAGAACACGGCCCCGCCCACCGCCGTGACCACGCCCAGGGCCAGGAAGACATGCCCGACGGCGGTCCGGTGCCCGAGCGAGACGCCGAACACCGACCAGTACACCCGCGCGATGCCGTACAGGCCGAGTTCCACCATCACACCGGAGAACAGCACGCACACCGGTGTCGGCGCGACGGCGTGCGCGTCGGCGAGCCAGAAGTGGAACGGCACGATCGCGCTCTTGATCAGCAGCCCGGAGATGATCAGCAGGAAGGCCACGACGCCCAGCCGCCCGGCCGGGTGCTTGTCCAGGGCGACGGCGATCTGCGCCATGTTCAGCGCACCGGTGCGTCCGTAGATCAGCGCGATGCCGGACAGCGACAGGTAGGCGCCGATGCTGTTGGTGATGGCGAAATTCAGCGCGCCCTGGATAGGCCCGCGCTCCTCGGGGCGGTAGGCGGTCAGCGCGTAAGCCGACACTCCCATCAGCTCGAACCACACAAAAAGATCGAAAATGTCGCCGGTGAGGCAGAATCCGGTGATCCCCGCCAGGAACGTCATCATCAGCACGTGGTAATACGTGCCGACCTGCTCGAAGTACCGCCAGGAGAATGTCAGGGCGGCCGTCATGAGCACCGCCGCCAGGCACGCCAGGCCAGCGCTCAGCGGCTGGGCCTCGAAGTCGATCCCGATGACGACTCCGTGGGCGGGACGGAAGCCCGCGAACCAGTAGATCTCGTCGCCGCGGGCCGTCCTGATCATGATCACGAACAGCATGACGGCGACGGCCGCCGCGGTGGCGATAGCGACGAGGTCCAGCCCGCGGCGGCCGCGCAGCAGCGGCCCGCACCCGGTGATCGCCGCGGCGCTCAGCAGCGGCACGACGACCACCAGGGCCAGCAACTGGTCCACGCCCTAGCCCTTCAGCGAGGCGAGCTCTTGCGGGTCGAGGGTGCCGAACCGCTTGTGGGCCTGGATCGCGAAGGACAGCAGCAACGCGGTCACCGCCGCCTCGACGACCACGTCGGTGAGGGCCAGCGCCTGCACCACCGGATCGACGGCCGGGGTGTGGTCCGGCACGTCGTAGAAGTAAGGCGCCACCGCCCCGGTGACGTAACCGACGCCAAGCAGCAGCACGTACGTCGAGGACTGCACCACGATCAGGCAGACGATCTGGTGCACCAGGTGACGGCTGGTCACGACGCCGTACAGTCCGACGCCCAGGATCCAGGCCACCACCACGAACGGGAACACCGTCATCTGTCGCCTCCACGTCTGATCAGCAACGTCTGCTCCAGCAGTTCTCCGACGATCAAGATGAACGCCGCCGCCACCTCGAGCCCCACGAAGAAGCTGATCAGCGCGATCGTCCCGGACGAGCTGATCGCGCCGGGGACCTGCCCGAGCGGCAGGAAGTCCTTCAGGTACGGCAGCCCGAGAAACAGCGCGGTGAGCCCGACGGCGGCGAACCCGCCCGCACCGACCGCCTCCACCACCTCGGTGAGCGCAACCGGGCTGAACCGCTCGAAGACCAGGAACTCGCCCGCCAGGTAGATCATGACGAACGCGGTGGCCAGCAGCACGCCACCCTGGAAACCGCCGGACGGGTCGGTCTGCGCGTGCGAGGCCAGCCACCAGCCAGCCAGCACCACGGGACCGGTGAAGACCAGTGCCGCCATGCGCACCGCGTCGCTGGTGGACGGCACGTCACGGTTCGCCGCCTCGTCAACCGCCGGGCGTTCCCGCTCGCCGCGCAGTCTGCGCAGCACGACCGACACCCCGGCCGCGGCGCTGAACAGGATGAACTCCTCCCCCACGGTGTCGAAACCCCGGTAGTCGAAGTTCACCGCGGAGACCACCCCGGTCGCGTGGGTCTGCGCGACCACGGCCTTCAGGATGGCCGGGCCGTACGGACCTGGGTAAGCCCCGAATCCCGGCAGCCCGGACAGCCCCCAGAGGTAAAAGGCGCCCAGCCCGGCACCGGCCACCAGGAAAACCCAGCGGCGCTGACCTGGCGTCATTCTTCGCGCTTCCTGACCTTGGCCAAGGTCAGCAGCAGCACCGCGGGCAACAGCACCGCGCCGACGGTCAGCTCGGAGAGGGTGACGTCGGGAGCCTGGAACGCGAGGAACAGCACGGCCAGCAGCAGTCCGTAGACGCTGACCGCGAGCACCTGGCGTACCGGCACGCGGATCAGCACCACGGCGGTGGCGGCGATCGCCACCAGCACCAGAAGACAGACCTGCAGTGCGTCCATCATCCCGGTCGCCACGGTGTACGGCGTGTGAACCGAGGCCAGCACGGTCATCGCTGCCTCCAGTCGCCGTGTTCGCGGATCCGGAGCGCCCGCACCGTGGCGTGCGACAGGTACGGCCCGGCGACCACCAGGAACGCGACGGCCAGCCAGGTCTCGCCGGTGTTCTCGTCCAGTCCGGTCTGGACGAGCACCGCCAGCGCCACCAGGACCGGCGCGACCAGCACGGCGGGCGTGACGAAGTGCAGCTTCTGATAGGCGTCGGGCATCAGCAGCACCCCGAGCGCCGCGCTCGCCACGGTCAGCACGGCGAGTCCGAGCAGGACGTCGGAGGCAATGTCCCGGCCGGTCACAGCCAGCGCTCCAGCGCCCGGACGAAGACCAGCCCGCCGCCGAGCATCAGCACCGCGAGCAGCACCGGCAGCTCGAACAGGCTGGGCCGCTGGAAGGCCTGGACAATCAAGATCAAGACCATGACCATAACGGCGGTGACGAACTCGAACGCGACCACCGCTGACCCCAGGTCGCCGCGGTAAAGCACGATCCCGGCCGGGATCAGCGTGGCGAGCATCGCGATAGCCGCCGCCATGAACCCGACCGCCATCATGGCCGCGGCCTGCTGACGAGCTGGTGGATGACCAGGGTGTCCGTCTCCGGGTCGATACCCGCCGCGATCTGGTTCGGTGCCAGGCTCCGGGCTCCGATCAGCAGCGTGCGACGGGTCAGCTCTCGCGGCGAATCATCTCCGTACCGCGCGGGCTCGGTCACGAAGGCACTGTCCGGCCGTTCCCGCCGGACCATCAGCCGCCACAACGCGGCGTACACGGTCACCAGGTCAGCGAGCACCTGGCCGGGCAGCCGGAGCGCCCGGGGCAGCCAGCCGAGCAGGGCATCGAAGCGCGTCTCGGCCTGGTGCATGGCCAGTTCGGCGACCGTGGCGGCGAGCGCGGCCGCTCCCGCTCCGGCGAGCAGTTCATCGGTGGCCAGCGAGTCGTCGAGCATCACCCACAGCGCCATCAGCAGCACCCACCAGGCGAGCCACGCACGGACGCGGTTCACTTCCCGCGCCGGGCCGGCCGACGGCGCAGCGCCCGCAGTCCGAGTGCCACCCCGGTCGCGCCCGCGGCGGCCCCGGCCGCCGTCAGCACCGGATGCTGCGACAACGTGAGTTCCGCACTGCTGGAGTGGGCCTGCTCGTCGAACTCGCCGTGCGCGCCGTGGTCGGTCTCGCCGGCCGCGTCCAGCGGCTGGTACAGGTTGCCCTGGGTGTCCTCGGGAGCAGGCTGGCTGGTCTGCTGGGAGTCATAGCCGGTCCGCGCCAGGTAGCGGTCGAGCAGCGCTGGGACCACCCGGTTGGCGGCGATCGTCCCCACCGTGCTCGATCCGACGAGATACTCACGGCGATACGGGTGATCGGCGGCGTAGCCGATGCCGCGGGCGGCGACCTCCGGCTGGTAGATCGGCGGCACCGGCTGCGCGTGCCGCGACAGCCGCGACCTGACCCAGGAGAACTGCGGCGTATTCACCGCGGGCATCTGCACCAGCGTGACGTGAACGCCCGACTTCTCGTGCAGCAGCTCGCAGCGCAGCGACGAGGTGAATCCGTTGATGGCGTGCTTGGCGCCGCAGTAGGCGGACTGCAGCGGGATGCTGCGCTCCCCCAGCGCCGAGCCGACCTGGACGATCGTGCCGGCTTCGCGGGGCTTCATCCGGGCCAGCGCAGCCATGGTCCCGTGCACGAAACCCAGATAGCTCACCTCGGTGACCCGGCGGAACTCCTCCGGTGAGATCTCCTCGAACGGAGCGAACACCGAGGTGAAGGCCACGTTGACCCATACGTCGATCGGACCGAGTTCCTTCTCGGCGCGTTCCGCCGCGGTGTCCACCTGGGAGTAGTCGGCGACGTCGGCCGGCAGCGCCAGGCCGGTGCCACCCGCCGCTTCCACGTCACGGACCGCACCCGCGAGGCCCTCCTCGCCACGGGCGATCAGGCCTACCCGGTCCCCGCGCGCTCCGAACATCCGCGCCGCGGCGCGGCCGATCCCCGCGCTCGCCCCGGTGACCACGACTGTCTTGGCCATAGTGCCCTCCTTCCGACGTCGATTCCGCAGGCGGCTACCCGGGGACCCGCTGGTGAAACGGGCCCGGAGTTTGCGCTACCGTCCGGGCCCCAGCCCCTGAAGGCCGGCGCGCAGCGGTCGATGACTCATCGACCGCCCTCTATGGCGGTCGATGAGTCATCGACCGCCTTCCGGGGTTTCCGGGGCTTCCGGGGGGCCGGCGGTGAGGTGGTCTAGGAGCTGGGCCAGGTGCAATGCTTGGCGGCCGGTGTGGCCGGCGGCTAGCTGGGTTCGGCAGGAGAAGCCGTCGGCGAGGATTACCGTGGCGTCGTCCGCTTCGCGGGCGGCGGGCCAGAGGCCGCGTTCCGCGCACGCCGCCGAGACCTCGTAGTGGCCGCTTTCGAAACCGAAGTTCCCGGCCAGGCCGCAGCAGCCGGAATCCAGCACGTCAAGTTCCACGCCGCACTGGCGCAGCAGTTCGGTGTCGGCGTCGAAGCCCATGATGGCGTGCTGATGGCAGTGCACCTGGGCGACGGCATGCGCGGCCGCGTCGCCGGTCAGCATTCCGTCCGGCGGCCAGTCCGCCTCCTTCAGCGCCTCGGCCAGCGTCCTGGTCCGGGACGCGAGCAATTTCGCGTCCTCCGATCCGAGCAACTCGGCCGCGTCGGAGCGGAACACCGCGGCGCAGCTCGGCTCCAGCACGACGACCGGCACTCCCGCCCGCAGGTCGGGCATCAGCGTCCGCAGCGTCCGCCGCAACAGCCGGGACGCGGTGCCGAGCTGGCCGGTAGAGATCCAGGTGAGCCCGCAGCACACCGGCCGCGACGGGACGCTGACCGAGTACCCGGCGCGAGACAGCACCGCGACCGCGGCCTGGGCGACCTCGGGATGGAAGTAGTTGGAGAAAGTGTCCGGCCAGAGCACCACGCGCCGGCCGCCCTGGGGAGGCTGGCGGTTCCGGTACCAGTGGGTGAACGGCTGGCTGGCGAACGCGGGGATGTCGCGGTGCTGATCGATTCCGCCCAGTCGTTTTGTCAGAGAAGAAAGTACGGGGGTGCGGGCGGCGCCGTTGAGTACGGCGGCCAGGCCGGGTACGGCGCTCGCCAGTAGGGCGATGGCGGGCAGCCAGCCCATCGAGTAATGCGACGCTGGCCGCAGCCGGCCGGCGTAGTGGTGGGCCAGGAACTCCGCCTTGTAGGTGGCCATGTCCACATCCACCGGGCATTCCTTGCGGCAGCCCTTGCAGGCCAGGCACAGGTCGAGCGCGTCACGGACGGCCTCCGAGTGCCAGCCGTCTGGAATCGTGTCGCCGCGGACCATCTCCATCAGCAGCCGGGAGCGGCCCCTGGTGGAGTGCTCCTCGTCCCGGGTGACGCGGTAGCTCGGGCACATCACACCGCCCTCGTCGCCACGGCACTTGCCGGTGCCGACGCAGCGGGACGCGGCGCCGCTGAACTTGAAACTTTCCTGCTGGTAGGTGAAGAACGTGGTTGGCTCGCGGGGGCGCCAGGTCCGCAGCCAGAGGTTCTCATCAAGCTGGTTCGGCGCGACGATCTTGCCGGGGTTCATCCGGTCATCCGGGTCGAAGACCGACTTGAACGCGGCGAAGGCTCCCATCAGCCGCGGGCTAAACATCTTGGACAGCAGCTCACCGCGCGACTGCCCGTCGCCGTGCTCGCCAGATAGCGAGCCGCCGTAGGACACCACCAGGTCGGCCGCTTCGGAGACGAACGACCGGTACGCCGCCACGCCCTCGGCGGTGCGCAGCTCGAACGGGATCCGGGTGTGCACGCAGCCGTGGCCGAAGTGGCCGTAGAGCGAGGCGCTGTGGTAGTCGTACTTCTCCAGCAGCGCCCGGAAGTCGCGCAGGTAGCCGGCCAGCCGGTCCGGCGGTACCGCCGCGTCCTCCCAGCCCTCGTGCGTCTCGTGCTTGCCGCGCGGATAGGCGGTCACTCCCAGGCTGAGCTCACGCAGTTCCCAGAGCTTGTCCTCGACCTCGGCGTCCTCGATGTAGGCGACGTGCGGCTTGGGGTGCTCGCCTTCGGACTGGGCGGCATCGATCAGGCGCTGGGCCCTGGCCTTCGCCTCGTCCTCGGTCTCCCCGCCAAACTGCACCATCATCCAGCCGGCGCCTTCTGGCAGCTTGGCCAGCGCGTCGGGTGAAAGGTGCTCCTGGCGCTCCAGCCCGATGAGCACGTCGTCGAGACCCTCGGCGGCCAGCGGCTGGTGCTCATTCACCAGCGGTACGATCTCGGCCGCGGTGAAGATGTCCGGGTAGCCGAGGACGACCAGCGACCGGAACTTCGGTATCTCGACCAGCTCGATCTCGGCGGTCAAGACGGTGACCAGCGTGGACTCGCTGCCGACCAGCGCGCGGGCCACGTTGAAGCCCTTCTCTGGCAGCAGGTGGTCCAGGTTGTACCCAGAGACCCGGCGCGGAATGTCCGGGTAGCCGGTCCGCAGTTCGGCGAGGTTCTCGTCGCGCAGTTCCCGCAGCTTCTGGTAGAGCTGCGCCTTGCGGCCGCCCGCGCTGAGGATTTCCTCGTACTCTTCGTCGCTGGTCGGGCCGGTCCAGGTGCGCAGCCCGTCGTAGGTGAGGATCTCCAGACGGCGCACCGAGTCGGCCATCTTGCCGTAGGCCTGCGCGGTGGAACCGCACGAATTGTTGCCGATCATGCCGCCGATCGTGCAGCTCACGTGGGTCGACGGTTTCGGGCCTACCATCAGGCCGTGCTCGCGTACCGCGTCGTTGAGCTTGTCCAGCGCGATCCCCGGCTCGACGATGGCCGACCGCTGCCCGAGGTCGACGGAAATGACCCGGTGGCAATACTTGGTCCAGTCGATCACGACCGCTTCGTTGCAGCACTGGCCGGCCAAGCTGGTACCGCCACCGCGAGACAGCACCGGGACGTCCAGGTCCGCGCATACCCCGATGGCGGCGACCGCGGCGTCCCGGGTGCGGGGGACGACCACTCCGATCGGCGGCATGCGGTAATTGGAACCGTCGTAGGAGTAGGCGGCCTTGCTGCCTACGTCGAACCGGACCTCGCCATCGACGGTTTCCGCGAGCGTGCGGTGCAGTTTCTCGGTGTCCACGCGAGTGCGGCTGCCCGTGAGACGCCTCTTCACACCCAGGAGGCGACCGCTGTTCGGCGACGTCGCAAACATCGCTCTCAGTGCGGAAACGGGGCACTATGCTGGCTCCACCGTCCGAACGAGCGATGGGTATCCGACACATATCCCTCGAGTGGGTGCTGATGGCAGCGAGTGCTGGGCAGAGCGGGACGGCATCGGCAGGTCTCGCCGGGCAGACACGGATTCTGCTGATCGAGGACGACGACGGCGATGCCTTTCTGGTCGAAGAACTGCTGAACGAGGCCGGTGCCGGGGTCACGATGCAGCGCGCCCGGCTGCTGGCCGAGGCCAGGAAGCTGATCCGCGACGCGGCGTGCGTGCTTCTCGATCTCGGTCTCCCCGATTCCCAGGGGCTCGAAGGCCTGCGCTGGTTGCTGGAGCAGGAGCCAGAAGCCGCCGTCGTCGTGCTGACCGGTCTGGCCGACGAGCACCTCGGCGAGGACGCGGTCCGGGCCGGGGCCCAGGACTACCTGGTCAAGGGTGAGGTGACCGGTCAGATGCTGCACCGGGTCATCAGGTACGCGGTGGAGCGCCGCCGCTGGGACGAGACCCAGCGGCAACTCCAGGCCGCGCGGCTCATCGCCCAGGAGAACGCCCGGCTGGAGCGCGGCCTGCTCCCCTCTCCGGTGCTGTCGGACCCGCGGTTGATCGTCACGCCCAGCTACCGGGCGGGCGGCAAGCAGCGGCTCCTCGGCGGGGACTTCTACGACGTGGTGCAGACCCCCGACGGCTGGGTGCACGCGCTGATCGGCGATGTCTGCGGCCACGGCCCATCCGAAGCCGCGCTCGGGGTCTGCCTGCGAGTGGCCTGGCGAGCGCTGGTGCTGGCCCGCCGCCCGGCCGAGGAAGTGCTGTCCGCCATCCAGGAGGTGCTCCAGCACGAGCAGCAGGAAGACGCCATGTTCGCCACCGTCTGCATGATGTCGGTGGCGCCGGACCGGCACAGCGGGGTTCTGCGGCTGGCTGGCCACCCGGGTCCGCTGCTGGTGACCGGCGACCAGATAACCGAGCTGACCGCGCCCGCCTGCCCGCCGCCCGGGCTGAACGCCGCGGGACACTGGCCGGGCAGCGAAATCGAGCTCGGCGATAAGTGGTCGCTGCTGCTGTACACCGACGGGCTGATCGAGGGCCGGATCAACCGCGGCCCCTATCGCCTCGGCAGCGAGGGCCTGATGGATCTGGTGCGCTACGCGCTGGGCACGCCACCGTTCAACCCCAGTGCGGTGAGCGACGACGCCCTGCTGAGCGGGCTGATCGATCAGGTCCGTGAGCTCAACAACGGCGACCTGAACGACGACATCGCCATCCTCGCGATCGGGTACGCATGACGGTCTTGTCCCGATGGCCGCTCAGCCGCATCGTGATGGGCGCGGTGCTGCTCATGTCGGCCTTCTCGGTGGCCGCCGTGGTGACCGGCGCGCTGGCGCTGGCGCACCTGAACACCGAACGCGGGCGGATCGAGGCCACGATCGATCCCGCTGAGCTCGAGGCCCAGCAGCTCTACAGCGCGCTGCTGAACCAGGAGACCGGCGTGCGCGGCTACGCGCTGAGCGCCCAGGCGGCCTTCCTCGCCCCGTACAACCAGGGCTATGCCGCCGAGAAGACCGCGGTTACCCAGCTTCACATGCTGCTGCCTCAGCTGCCGGCCGACGCGGCCACCGAGCTGTCGCAGGCGCTCACCCAGGCGCACGACTGGCGGACCCGCTACGCGCAGCCGACGATCAAGCAGATCCAGGCCAGCGGCAAACCGGTAGTCAGCCCGGACATCCTGGAAGGCAAGGCCGAGTTCGATGAGCTGCGCGTCAAGATGGCGGTCTTCGAGTCGGACGTGTCCAGCCTCAGGAAACAGGCACTCGCCTCGCTGGACCACGCCTCCAACGAGCTCGACTGGGCGCTGCTGGCCATCGCGATCGGCCTGGCGGCGGTCGTGGCGGCGCTGGCGGTCGTGCTGCGGGCCACTGCCATCCGCCCGGTTCACCTGCTCGCCGCCGAGGCGCGGCGGGTCGCCGACGGTGACTTCGGCCGCGAAGTGGTGACCAGCGGTCCCCGTGAGGTGCGGGACCTGGCCAGCGACGTGAACACCATGCGCGAGCGCATCCTCCAGGAGCTGTCCGCCGTACGGGAGGCGAACGACGCGCTGGCGGCGCACGCCGTGGAACTCCAGCGATCCAACGCCGATCTCGAGCAGTTCGCCTACGTCGCCTCGCACGACCTCCAGGAACCGCTGCGCAAGGTCACCAGCTTCTGCCAGCTGCTGCAGCGTCGCTACGGTGGGAAGCTCGATGAGAGGGCCGACCAGTACATCGGTTTCGCGGTGGACGGCGCCAAGCGCATGCAGGTCCTGATCAACGACCTGCTGGCGTTCAGCCGGGTGGGACGAGCCAGCCAGGAAGCCATCCCGGTGCGGTGCGACGAGGCCCTGGCGGGCGCGACAGCGAACCTGGCCGCTCAGATCAGACAGGCCAAGGCGACGGTATCGTCCGGGCCGTTGCCGACGGTGCGCGGCCAGCTGCCGCTGATGACCGCGGTCTTCCAGAACCTCATCAGCAACGCGCTGAAATTCAACGGCGAGCAGCCGCCGCGGATCGACATCGCCGCCGTCCGCGATGGGGAGTTCTGGCGGTTTTCCGTCACCGATAACGGCATGGGAATCGAGCCCGAGTATGCCGACCGCATTTTCCTGATCTTTCAGCGTCTCCATGACCGCGCCGCGTACCCCGGTACCGGTATCGGCCTCGCCATGTGCCGGAAGATCATCGAGTACTTCGGTGGCCGGATCTGGCTCGACACCGGTTACTCTGGCGGCGCCAGATTCTGTTTCACCCTCCCCGTTGATAAGGACGAGAAGACCGATGGCTAATCGCGAGTATCCCGAACCGGTCGACGTGCTCCTAGTGGAGGACGACGAAGGCGACGTTCTCATGACCCGGGAAGCCTTCGAGTTCTACAAGATACGCAACCGGCTGCACGTAGTGACCGACGGTGAGCAGGCGCTTCAGTTTCTGCACCGCACCGGTCCCTTCTCCGACGCCCCGCGCCCCGGCCTGATCCTGCTCGACGTCAACCTCCCGCGCCGCAGCGGTCTCGAGGTGCTCGAGGAGCTGAAAAAGGACCCGGAGCTGCTCGTCATCCCCGTCGTCATGCTGACCACCTCGCAGGCGGAGGAAGACATCCTGCGCAGCTACAAGCTGCACGCGAACGCCTTTGTCAGCAAGCCAGTGGACTTCGAGCACTTCATCGAGGCCATCCGGCAGATCGACGACTTCTTCCTGGCCCTGGTCAAGCTGCCCGGCTAACCGGTCCGGCGGCAGGATTACGCTGGCGCTTGCGTGGTAGAACATGGGCAATCTGGATGCCGCGGAACCGCGATGGAGGTGGATTCGATGCCTGATCAGCCTGATGCCGAAGCCGTACGGCGGCTGGATGAGGTCACCGGTCACCTCTCCAACCTGGCCGAGGTGCTCGAGGCCGAGGAAGAACTGGGCCGGGTGCTGCAGCGCAGCGTGGACCAGGTCATCAGCGCGGTCCCTGGCGCGGACATGGTCAGCGTGACCGTGCTGCGCGACGGTACGGGAGAGACCGCGGCGGCCAGCGACCACCGGGTATGGGACATCGACCAGGATCAGTACGCCGCCGGGGATGGGCCGTGCCTGGAGGCGGCCCGCACCAGGAAGGCGGTCAGGGCCGGGGTTTCCGGTGCCGAGCGGCGATGGCCCGAGTTCGCGCGCAGTTCCCGTAAGGCGGGGGTGGAGAGCTACCTGGCCTACCCGCTGATCCTCGACGAGGGCTTCGTCGGGTCGATGAACCTCTACAGCGAGCAGCGGCACGGGTTCGCGGACTTCGACGTGGCGCTGCTGGGGGTATACGTCACGGCGGCGGGCGCGGCGATCGCCAACGCCCAGCGTTATGCCCGCGCCCGTGAGGTTGCCGAGCAGCTGACTCAGGCGCTGGATTCCCGGGCGGTGATCGACCAGGCCATCGGGGTGCTGGTCGCCCGGTCCGGGGTCACCGCGGAGCGGGCATTCGAAGAACTGGCCCGCCAGTCGCAGAATTCCAACGTCAAGCTGCGCGAGGTCGCCGCCCGGCTGGTGGCCAGCCAGCAGCGTCCGCCGGAATTATGGCTCAAGTGCCTTGAGCATGCCGCCTAGCACGCGTATCGCGGCGGTGAGCTCCCTGGGGTCAATCTCGTCTTGCATCGCGGCGCGGGTGGTCAGGGTGAGCGCGTCCCCCTTACGGACCAGCGCGGTCCCCGCCTCGGTCAGCGCCACGGCGTTTTCGCGACGAGTGTGTTCGGCCACCCGCACGTTCATCAGGCCGGCGGCGACGGCGTGGTCGATCTGGCGGCTCACGGTGCCCTTGGTCAGCCCGACCCGGTCGGCGACGGCCTGCTGGCTGAGCGGACCTGGGTGCGCGTCGACCACCGAGAGCACCAGGAACTGGGCCAGTGAGACGCCGAGTTCCTGCCGGAACACCGCATCGCCCTGACGATCCAGCGCCCCCGCGACCCGGCGGATGAGGTACCAGAGGGTCGCGAACTCATCCGGAAGCTCGGCGGGCAGGTTGCTCTCACTCATGTGCCGAGCATACCCAAGCGTTTGACAACCAACCGTTCTATATGCAACCGTTGTAATAGAAACTATTCGTGCGACGGAAGGCCGTACTCATGAAAGTCCTGATCGTGCTCGACCACCCGTACACAATCGCCTCGGCCGGCAACGTGCCGCACCAGCGCAGCTTCTCCGCCGCGGTCGCCGACGCCGCTATCCGCGGCGCCCGGTCGGCCGGGCACGAGGTTGACCTGATCGACCTGGCCGCGGACGGCTTCCAGCCGGCGATGACCGGCGCCGACCTGGCCGCCTGGCGGCAAGGCCACGCCATCGATCCGCAGGTGATGGACTACCAGCGGCGGCTGCTCGCCGCCGGGCACCTGGCGTTCGTGTTCCCCGTCTGGTGGGAGGCGATGCCCGCGGCCACCAAGGGTTTCCTGGACCGCGTGCTGACCAAGGGCGTGGTGTACGAGGAACTGCCCGAGGCCAAGGGCAACCCGTTCCGCAGCCGCATGACGAACCTCGGCGGAGTCAGCGTGCTGTCGGTCATGACCACGCCGGACAAGGCCTACCGCTGGTGGTATCGCGACCCGCTCACCAAGATCCTGTTTAAGGGCACCTTCGCCAAGATCGGCGTGCGGAACCTCCGCTGGACCAACTACGCCAGCGTCACCAGCAAGTCCACCGAGCAACGCGAGGAGATGCTGCAGCGCACCGAGCGCGCTTTCGCCGCCCTGTGACGCCGCCGGCAAGACAGTGGTAACTAGCCGTCGGCGCACGACGGCTAGTTACCACCATCCTGACTCGTCGCCGGAGGCCACCCCGGCGACGATCGGGCGCGCCGGGGAACCGGGGGATTATGCCACCGCCGTTATGGGCCAATTGTGGTTTATGTGACTGGGAAAATGGCTCGCTATGTTTAGGGCCTGAGTTACCCATGGTAATTAGATGAACGTTAGGGTCGACAGTTGCGTGCTGCCCCGGCACCCTCACATTGCCGGGCAGCTGGCCATGCAGAGGGCGGGTTCATGGGGAGGCTGTCACCAGTCCGGTTGTATGAACGCGACGTGGAACTGCGGATGGCCGGCGACTTGCTGCGCGGCGCGGCGGAGCATCAGGGCGGCGCGCTGTTCTTCACCGCAGACGCGGGGCTGGGCAAGACGGCGCTGCTGCGGCAGGTCAGCCGGGATGCCGCGGGTGAGTTCCGCGAAGGTTCGGCCGTCGGTGACCCGGTCGAGACGTCCGTGGCGTTCAGCTTTCTCGGACAGGCCATTTACGAGCTTGGCTGCCCGGTCCCGTTCGCTGAGACCGGCGTGGGCGACGCGCGCTCCGCGCAGTTCCACCGGGTGCTGCGCTGGCTGCGCGAGGTCAGCGAGCCGACCGTACTCACCCTCGACGACCTGCAGTGGGCCGACAGCGACTCGGTCGCGATGCTGTCCTTCTTGTGCCGACGGCTCCGCGGGCTGCCGGTGGCGGTCATCGCGACGCTGCGGCCCTGGCCTCAGGATGCTTGCGACGTCGCCCGCCGACTGCGGGCTGCGGGCCACGCACGGCTGGCGGAGCTGGCGCCGTTGTCCGATGAAGCGGCGAAACGCCTGATCACCAGCCAAGCGGACGCGTCCACGATCGAGCGCGCCGTCGAGATCTGCGGTGGTAACCCGATGCTGCTCGAGCAGATCTCGGTGCTGATCGACCGCGGCGACGACCTGTCCTCACCCCGGCTGTCGCGGGAGTTGCCGGACCCGCAGCCGTTGCTGCTCAGCCGGTTCGCGGCGCTGCCCGACGAGGTGATCAGGTGCGCGCAGGCCGCCAGCGTCCTCGGCACGCGGTTCCGGCCCTGTCTGGCCGCGCAGATTGCCCGGATCCCGGAAGAGAACACTGAACGGACTCTCGACGCGCTCGCCCGTAGCGGCCTGGTCCGCGAGGTCTCCGACCACCTAGCCGAATTCGTGCATCCCATCTTCGGGCAACTGCTGTACGACGACCTCGGCTCGGCCAGGCGCGATCAGCTGCATCACCGTGCTTGCCTGGTGCTGCTGGACCAAGGGCTGGAGCGGGAAGCCGCGCAGCACGCGATGCGCGGGGACGTCGCTGGTGATCCGGCGACGATCGGGGTACTGGAACGCGTTGGTCTGGAAGCGCTGCGCCAGGGCGCGGTCGGATCTGCCACCGAGCACCTGCGCGCGGCGGTAACGCTGGCCGGGCACCGGGCCAGCCGGACAGCGATCAAGGGACTGAGTGAGGCGCTGCTGGCCGGCGGTCAGTTCCGCGAGGCGATCTCCTGCTGCGAACGGCTGGTCTCCATGCCCGGCGCGCAACCGGGCGAACGGGCCGAGGCGCTGATGGCGCACGCCACCGGACTGGCGCAGTCGGGGCGGCTGGGCGAGGCCTGCGACTGCCTGGAGGAGACGGTCGCGGCGGCGCTAGACGCCGATCTCTCGCTCGCGGTGGACGCCAAGACCGAGCACGGCTATTACCGCTGGTGGCTCAGTGGACCCGCCGCCGCGTTGCCTATCCTGGCCCAGGCTCGCGAGCTAGCAGGCCCGGCGCCAGGCCGAAGCCAGTCGCGGGCAGCGGCGTTGTGGGGGTTTGTCGCGCTGCAGGCAGGCGACCCGGTCGGGTTCGCCGAAGTCAGCACCGCGAGCCAGGCCGTGCTCGCCGCGCCGGTGGCACATCTGCGAGACTTCACCACGACCTGGGGAACGCTCGCGTCGTACGCGGTCTCGGCGACGCTGACCGAACGTTTCCCGGAGGCCGAACACGCCTATGCGACCGCACTCGATGCCGCCGAGCAGTCCGGTGCGAGCCTGACGGCGGGCGTCCTCGGCCTGAACGTGAGCTACGCGGTGCTGCTGCTGCGGCTTGGGCGGCTGGACGAAGCGCTGCGCCTGACCTCTAAAGTGCTCCAGCTCTCCGACGTGATGCCAGCACTCGCCTTTACCGCCAGCGTGATCCACGCCGAGATCCTGCTGTATCTCGGCCGGCTGGACGAGTCGGCGGAGTGGCTGTCGCGGGCCGAGTCGGTATCCGAGTTTCGCAGCGCGTGGGAGCCGGCGCTGCGGCTGCGCGGCATCCGCGGGCACCACCAGCTGCGCGCCGGGGACTGGCAGTCCGCCAGCACGCAGTTCCTCGAGGCCGAGGAGCTGGCCGAGCGCGCGGGGGTAGCCGAGCCGTGTTTCTCGATGCAGGCGAGGCACGCGGTCATGGCGCACCTGCGGGCCGGCCGCCCGTCAGACGCGAAACGAGTGCTCAGCCGACTCGATGCCCGCGCGGTGCCGTGCCGGTGGCCCGGCATCGCGGCGCTCAGCGCCCGGGCCGGGCTCGCGGAACTAGCCGGTGACACGCAGGCAGCGGACGCCGCGTTCACCGAAGCGCTCGGACTGCACGCCGGCCTGGCGCTGCCGCTGGAACGGATCGAGACACTGCTGGAATTCGGCACG
>CAVUOU010000020.1:0-196471 GCA_963743085.1 uncultured Actinomycetota bacterium | reverse complement strand
TCTGTGACACTCATTAATGCCGCGTACTTGGCCGCCGAAAAAGACCTGCAGGCCGCGCCGTGATCGGCGACTGGGACGGCCGCGTCCAACGACTCGGCCGCGAAGCGTTCACTGCTCGAACCAACGACCGCGCCCAGCTCCGAAGCGCGACTCTGCTCCGCGTCATCCGCGACGATGAGACACCCATGCCCAGCTTCACGTTCGACGCCGGGGAACTCGCCGGAGCTGCACAACTAGCTCGCATTGGCGAGTTGAGCCGCTCGCGCTGCGGTATTCGCCGGAACCTGAAGTACCGCTATCACTGCGGTCCGAATTGCATGCTCAGGCGTCTGACGCAACGGCATTCAACACGGGCTGCAGGCTGGCGCCAGGGTTCCGGGTCGACGAAGTAGCAGGTGAGCGGACAGGTGATACGGCGTGGACGCTGAGATGCAGCGGCGGGTCCGAGAAGCGACAGATCAGGCCTGGCGGGAACATCGTGAGATCGATTTCCCGTTCCTCGTAACGGCTGCGGCGGGTGCAGGGTCTGTCAGCTGGCGGGATGCCGCCGAATTGGCATTCCAAGTGAAGCACGGCGAAGCCAGTCGAGCCCTGCACCTACTTGCGTTCGTCGCTGAGTTCGCACGCGAGCTAGCCCCGAAGTCCATCCTCGACGTGCAGGTAGAGACACCGGCCATGCTCGCTGCTGCCCACGAAGGCAGCGGCAGCGCCAGGAGCCTCGGGCTGGTCCGGGACGAGCATCTGTGGGAGGCTGCCCAGCACATCGCACCCGTGGATTGGCGGCTTGGGGACCCGCTCACGCAGCTGCGTGAACTGCCGCCCAAACGGTTCGACCTCGTGCTTGCCTCGCCGTCACCGGGGATGCAGGCAACGGTCGCCCGTGAAGCAGACGATCCTGCTGGGCGCACCGAGTACGCGGACCTCCTCCTCTGGCGCGCAGTGGAGTTGGTCGCTGACCACGGGGCTATCCTTTTTCATACGACTGAGAATTTTCTGTGGATGCACAGTCGGCGACGCCGCTGGGCGGACTTTGCCCGGCGCGGACTCTACCTCCAGGCTGTCGTCTCCGTTGACAGGGCGCTATGGCCGTATACCGGCATCGAGACCTTGCTCGTCGTGCTTGGCAGGGAGCCGATACACGAACTGTTCGTTGGGCGGCTAGAGCGGGAAACCCCCGTTACTGCCTTGGTGCGCAATCTGATCAACCGGCGGCCGGGCCGTGACCCGCATCTCGGCATCATGACGCCTGTAGCCACCTTCCGCGGATGGCGGCATCTCCTGCTCGAACGCGAGATCGCCGACATGTTCGGACCAGAGGAGTTGCGCTCGCTTAGCGAGATCGGCATCGTGCGAACCGTGAATCTAAAGCCGGACATCCCGTATGCGTCGCCGGCGAACAGCGTGTACATCCCCACGCTCGGTTTCGGGGAGGTCCGGACACTGCCGCCTGACCTTACGGGGAAGAAGGAGTACAGACTGCTGGAGGTCGAGCTTGATCCAGCAGTCGCCCGGGCCGAGTACGTTGCCGGGTTTCTGTCGAGTCCGTTGGGCAGACGGCTGCGCGAATCCATGGCGGGCGGCGGGCACCTCCCGCACCTCAGCATGGGCAGCGCGGTGGAGATACGGTTGCCGGTGCCGCCGATCGATGCCCAGTCCCAGGCGGTACGTAGTGCGGTGCACCTGGCGAGCATGACAGCCCTGGTCGGTCGCTTGCACGATGAGCTCTGGCGGCGGCCTCAGGATGCGCTACGCGTTCTTACACAGTTGGAAACGGGGGCGAAGGCCGATCCGGTGCAGCGCTGGCTGGAGACGCTGCCCTATCCGTTGGCGTCCATACTGCACCGCTACACGGCGCTGCGTGACTCCTTCGAACGGTACGACGGACTTGCGCATTTCCACGAAGCAACGGCCGAGTTCGGTTGCGCCGTGCTGCTCAGCATCCTGCTTGCGGACACCGAGTTGCTGAAGCCTTCACGTCGACAGATCCGTTCGGCACCCGGCAGCAGGCGGAAGCTGTTCGAACGTGCAGACTTCGGCATGTGGATCAACCTCGGCAGGACCCTTGCAAAGGCGGTCCGAGACGGTGACAAGAACGAGGAGCAACGGCCGCGGCTGGAAGCAGCGGCCGGGCCGGTTGTCGAACTCATGAGGCGTCTGACGAATGCGGAATTCTGGGATGCACTCGAACGGGCGTCGAAAATCCGCAATGCGGATGCGCATGGCGGCGTACCTACCAAAGCTGATGCCGACGCCCGGACTGAGGCACTTGAAGTGGAACTGAGTGCCGTTGAGCAGGCTATTGCGTCCGGGTTCGATGACATCGATCTGGTGCGCGCCGACCAGGGCCGTCTGGTCAGCGGTATCTATACCTATCCCCGGGCGCAGCGGTTGCGTGGGCCACACAGCGTGTTCGGAGAATTCGAGCTCAAGACCCGCACTCCGCTGGAGAGCGGCCATCCTGTCTTTGCCGCGCGTGATGCGGATATAAGCCCAATCCTGGTCCTAGTGCCCATGGTGCTCGTCGGCGGTGGCACGCAGGAGAACCGCAACGCGTGCTACTTCTTCAATGAGACCCTTGCTGACGGGCGTTTCAAGTACGTCTCGTACCACTTTGAAGACGACCCGGAGATAAAGATCCACCAGGCGGAACTGCGGCAACTGGCGGCCGATTTGAACGATGCGTCAGCGTAGTCGGCCGCGGTGAGCCAGGAACCGGTGCACCCGGGTACACGCGCTGCTGGCCGACAGCCCGGGCGGGATGCTCGATGGGTGGCTACACGCCGTATGGCTTGCGCCTTGTCTTCGGGATGCTGCTGGAAGGCGCCGTCCCGGCACGAAGATGTACACCGTGGCGCTGGTGACGTTACCGGGGTTCGGATCTTGCGGGTGCACCGATATGCGCGCACCTCTGGAAGCTAGCACCTACCTACAAACGGTCAGCGCACTCCTGCAGCAACTGGTTGATCCAGATGCCGGGCGGCATGTCGGAGAAGTCAAGGAGCGACACCTTCTCCGAAATCGGGCGGTGCAGCGCGTCGTCGCCCTGACTGCGGAAGTCCAAGAGCTTGCGCATGTACTGCTTGTCCGTCCGGGGCCACTGGTAGTTGTTCACGGCTTGCTCGAACGTCCGGTAGCCAAGGATGGGCGGGATGTGATCGAGGACGGCCCGTAGGAGCGCGTGGGCGGCGTAGGTGTGCTGTTCCGCGCAGTTGTCGTTCAGTTCGGCGATGAGAGCCAGGAGTTTGGTGAGGTCGAACCGGCTCTGTCCGGCCTTGGCGCGGATCGCGTCGGTGATCTGCTCGGCGATGTAGGGCGGGCGTGAGGTCTCGGGCGGCTCGGCATCAGCAGGCGCAGTTCCGAACGTGGCAAACGGCGATTGCACGGGTCCGTTGAAGTGCATGAACGTGCCGGAGGGGAACTGATGACGCTGGCCTTCCGCCACCCAATCTGCACGTACTTTGACGCAGTCCTCGACCGTCTGCACGTGGCGGAAGCGCCAGATGTCCGGCGTGAGCATGACGTACCAGCTGTGATCCTCAGCCTCTCCGAAGCCGCCGAGTCCCCAGTGGTCGAGGTCGAGCATGCTGTGGAGTCGCTGCAGGGAAAGCGGATCGTCGGCACCGAGTCCGAGATGCGCGGCAATCTCGGACGAAGGGACCCGCGGCAGGGCATTGTCAGTATCTATTGCGGGCCCGTAGGCCATTTCCTGCTGGGCCAGCCAGCGCAACGTCTGCACGAACCGTTCCGTGTCCTGCGTGCTTCCTGCGCAGGTAGCGATGCCTTGGAGCGTGAGCTGCAGGTGGTCCTGCGGCACGGGACGCAGGCCGCCGGGGCGGGGCGGGATGAGTACCGACTCAGAAAGCTCCTGCACGATGTCGGCAATGTCCCAGTCGTGCTCGCGTCGGATAGGCCGGTCGATCTGGGTGAACTTCGGCCAGGCACCGTGCGTCGAGAAGTAGTCGTAGATCGCCTGCATAACGGTTCCCTGCTCAACCGTCAGTGGCGCACGGGCCGGGGGAGTGTCATCCATTTGCGCGGGCGGCAGGTCTGCCATAGAGAAATGCTACCGGTGGACGCATCGGCTATATCCCCGCTCGTACATGGCTGGATTTCGGACATAACGAGTGCATGGAACGCACGAGGGTGCACCTGCTGCCCGCATCTAGCTGGCGGCGCACCGACAGATCAGGCGGGCAGGAGCGTCAGGAGTTCGACCGGGCCGCCCAGTACGTCCGGGAACTGCTCGATGCAATCTCCGACGATGGCCGTGAGCTTCTTCTCGATCTCGGGCGTGGCCAGCGGCGTCGTGAGGCCTTCGCGTTGTACACGGGCCTGTGCGGTCGTTATGGGGGCTTCCTCGCCGCTGAGGTAGTGGTTGATCGGGTAGTCGGGCACGTAGCTGATATGCGGGTCACCGTAGCTGCGTTGGATCTGGCGGAAGGTCGGCGTACCCGCGCTGTAGCCAGCGAGGCCGATCATGACGCCCCGCTCGTTGGGACGCAGGACCATCTTGTCGCCTAGTACTACAACGGCAAGCTGTTACGTCTCTCGGCGTGGCTGCGTGACCTGAAGTCCTGTGCCGGCCAGGATTGCGGCATGCTGGCTGTCATGGAGGGCACGCGGTCGCGGGATGCGGATGCCCATGCCGCGTGGTCGGAGCGGTTCAACGAGCTGTTCGCGCAGGTCGCGGGCAATTTCCCCAACGCGAAGGTCCGCAGGCACGGGCGGGCGTACCTGCTGGGGCTGCTGTCGCAGCAGGAGCGGAAGACGTCGTGGCAGCTGGCGGAGTTCGCCGGGGACGCGTCGCCGGACGGGCTGCAGAAGCTGCTGAACTCCGCCCCGTGGGACGAGGACGCCTGCCGGGACGCCCTGGCCCGGTACGTGACCCGGGAGTTCGGCGATCCCGGGGCGGTCCTGGCGCCGGACGAGACCGGGTTCCTGAAGAAGGGCCGCATGTCGGCGGGCGTGGCCAGGCAATATACCGGGACGGCCGGGCGGGTCGAGAACTGCCAGGTCGGGGTGTTCCTGGCCTACTGCGCGCCGGACGGTGCCCGCGCCCTGGTCGACCGGGAGCTGTACCTGCCGAAGAAGTGGGCGCAGGAGGACCGGGAGCGGTGCCGGGCCGCGGGGATCGGCGACGAGGTGCCGTTCGCGACGAAGCCCCGGCTGGCGAAGAACATGCTCGCCCGCGCGGTGAAGGCCGGGGTGCCGTTCCGGTGGGCGGCCGGCGACGAGGTCTACGGCGCCAGCCCTGAGCTGCGGGAATGGCTCGAAGAGCAGAAGAAGGGCTACGTCCTGGCGGTCGCCTGCAACGCGACGGTCGAGACGAAGGCCGGCCCGAAGCGCGCCGACGAGCTCGCCGCGCTGGTCCCGGAGGATGCGTGGCAGCGGATCAGCTGCGCCGACGGGTCCAAGGGGCCGCGGCTGTATGACTGGGCGCTGATCGCCACGGACCGCGAGGACCGGCACCTGATGGTCCGCCGGTCGCTGCAGCCGGGCGAGAAAGGCGAGCTTGAGCTGGCCTTCTACCGCTGCTACTCGCCGGAGCCGGTGACGCTGGCCGAGTTCGCGGCGGTCGCGGGCGCCCGGTGGGGAATCGAGGACTGCTTCGCGGAGGCGAAGAACGAGGCCGGCCTGGACCATTACCAGGTCCGCCGCTACCGGGCCTGGTACCGGCACGTCACCCTGTCCATGCTCGCGCACGCGTTCCTCGCCGGCGCCGCCCACTCCGCACGGCCCCCGGAACCCGCTCCTGCCAGGGGAAACACCGGAAACGAGTCCGTTAAAAAGGGGACCTGACGCCTGTGGACAACGTTTCGCGCCCGCCAGGACATACGCCCCTCCGGCCTTCATAAGCGATGAAAAGGGACGGGACATGATCCCGCTCACCGCCGCCGAGGCCCGCCGGATGTTCAACCTCCATACCAGCGTCACCAGGCCCTGCGAGTTCCATGAGTACTGGTCAGGCTGGAGACGCCGCCGCCAGGCCGACGCCCGTAAATCGCATTACGCTCGCCGCCTCAGGAATCACGGAATGCTGTTGTAGTACTAGGTCGTAGAGTGCCGTGAAGGCTTGGTCAAGCGACGCCTCACGCTGGCGCTGTCTGAAGTCTGCGAGTAGGGCAAGCTTGTCGCTGTTGTACGAGCCGGTGACCATCAGGGCAAGCTGATCGTTGATCTTCGCGACTTTCTTGGCCTCTTCCGGCGGCACGACCGTACGACCGGCCTGGGTGTAGCGAGATTGCCTGTCCCAGGCGATCACGATATCGCTGGCGTTGTGAACTGCCACGATGAGGCTCATGGGCGTACGGTATCGCTCGCGGCGTCGACCTCGTCCCGCAGCCAGGTAACGATACGCGCTGCTTCAGGCTTGTCTTCGAGTGCTTTCAGCATTGCTGTGAATCTTCCGTTCTTCTTATAACGATGCTTCCTGCTCTCTCTGGCCCATTGCCGAATAGCGTCTGTATTCATACGTATAAAGTATGGCCGACAAAAGCGATAAGTGCAAGATCGGGAAGTTCAGGGCGAAGAGGTTGGGGCGGAATCCGTATGGCCTTCGGAGGACGCATTCATTTGCAGGAGTTCACTTCGCAGCCGGGCGACAATTCGTCCAGCCTCGGGATTGTCTTGCAGGGCTTTTAACATCCGCGCGAAGACGCCGGTGCGCTTGTAGTTGTAATAGCGCATCTCGACGTTCTTCCATTTTCCATATCGGATAGGAATGCGCTTCCAATGGCGACCTGTCTGGGCACAGTACATCATGCCGCTGATTGCTGCACGTGCCCTGTACCTGTAGAAGCCGGCAGAATTTTAACCTGCGGGGATGAAAGGCTCGATCAGGCTCCATTCCGTGTCCGTCAGATCGCTGGGCGCGGAATCCATAACGTCGTGCCATACTTTGAGCAGCGCCGGAGGCTCTAGCCCTGACTTTTCACGGGGGCTGATGGCTGCCGTCGGCGGTCGTCTGGCGGGTTCTGGCCCTGGATTTTAGGCCCGGGGTGTGACGGCGGCCCGGCTGTCGGGCCGGGTGGCCGGGGGTTCCACTGGCCCCGGGGTTCCTTTCTTTCTCGCTGGGACGGGTTTCAGCTGGTCAGAGCGGGTGCGGGATGGCCTGGATACGCTGCCAGGCGGTGACGATCTCCTGGTCCAGGGCCAGGTCGCGGCGATCTTGAGGATCCGGCGGCGTCCGCCGCGGACGAGGCGGGCGGCTGCGTGCAGGAGGCGGTAGCGCAGTGTCTTCGGCTCGGCTTTCGCGAGATCGCCGTCGAGGGCGGTGAGCTTCAGCCAGGCCAGGAGGATGCAGGCGGTCATGGCGGCGTCGAGCCAGGCCTGGTTGACCTTGTAGTCGTGCGAGGGGAAATGGCCGAGGCCGGTGTTCTTGCCGGTGCGGATCACGTCCTCGACCCGGGCGTGGACCCGGTGGGCGGCGTCGGCGTAGGCGCACTGGCCGCGCCAGCCTCTGGTGTCAGCGGGCAGGTTTGTCGCCCAGAGCGAGTAGCGCCAGCCGTCGGCCGTCTCGAACAGGGACAGCTGGGCTCCGGGGTGCGGGCGCTCGCGGCGGGCGAAGACCCGCAGCGCTTCCGGCCAGCCTTTCAGCTGGTCGCCGGCGGGCCCCTCCCGCAGCAGCCCGGTCAGCTCGGCGACGTGCGCCTCCTCGATCCAGCAGGCGGGATGCGCGCAGCGCGGGTTCTGGCAGGCACCGTCCGCGCGGCGCTCGCGGACCTGCCCCTTGCCGTCGATCGCGGCCTCCCAGGCGGAGGCGGGGACCTTGCCGATGGCGGCCTGCTCGCGGGGGCCCAGCGCCCAGCCGACCGACCAGGTGACCTGGTACCCGTGCCGGGACGCGAGCCGGTCCAGCTCTTTCACGAGGTCGTGGCTGGCGCCGGCCCCGTCGCAGGTGACCATGATCCTGCGCCGCAGCGCGGGCGGGAGGGCCCCGATGGCCTCGCGGAGCAGCCGCAGGTGATCGGCCGCGGTGTTCGACCCGGCGGAGCCGGGGCGGAGCATCCAGGCCAGCGGCTCGCCCGTGTTATCGCAGGCCGCGAGCAATGGATGATGCCCATAGCCTTTAAAATTCGCCTCTGCCAGTTCCTTGTCGCTGTGAGCCTGGACGACGGTCGCGTCCAGCCGGATGCACGTCACGCCCTCCAGGACCCGATCCGCGACCCTGACCGGCGGCAAGGACCCGGCCTGCGCCCACGCGTGCCGCCGTGCCCTGTTCACCGCGGCGGTGACCTTGCGGCGGGCACGGTCCCCGCCGGCCGCGGCCTCCTTCAGCGCCCGCCACGCGGTCGGGACCGACGCGACCGGGCCGAAGACCTCCCGCTGGTCGCCCATCACCCGGAAATCGCTGATCACCCGCGCCCCGTCGGCGATCGCGCACGCCAGGTCCGCGAACACCCGGCCCCGGTCATGCCCGCCCGCCGGCGACGGCAGCGCCGCCGACAGCCCGGCCGTCAGCCCCGTCCGGTCCGCCAGCTCCCGCAGCAGCACCAGACCGGCATGCGACACGACGCCCGTGCCGCCGCCGGAGACTTCAAGACCGCGCGACCATCCTGTAGCGTTCACGTGGAAAGTGCTCCTCGAACTGGGAGTGATAAAGGCTTCGACACCCCTTATCGTCCCAGCTCAGGAGCACTTTCCATGACTGCCGTGCCGGATAGCCCAGAGCGAATCTCAAGGTCCATGCTGACCGGGCATAATGGCCAGGCATGAGCGCCATCGCAGCAACGCAGCGCCCGCGATTGCTGCCTACCGCCGCCTATAGCCTGCTCACGCTGTTCATAGTCGCTGCGGGCGGCTCAGCCCTCTGGTACCGCGCCCACTACAACATCTGGCCAGGTCAGGACGCCACCGCTCGCGTGACCTGGTGCGAGCGGCACTACCAGAATAACGGTCCCCCCACCGAGACCTGGCGGCAGCTCTCTGCCGAGTCCCGGTGGCCGGTCCGCGCCTTCGGCCGGTACCCGCCGCTGGGACTGCCAGGTCAAGCGCTGTTTGCCGCCACCTTCCCCGACGCACAGCCCTCCTCGTGCGCGACAGTGGTCTACCTGCGCGTCGGCCCGGACAAATACCAGGCCTACAGCCTGCTCGGCGGCCCGTGACAGGCACCATCGGCCGTCTGCGGTAACCCGCGCTGCGGCGTTCACTTATAAAGTGTTCCTCGAACTGGGCCAAATAAGGACATCGATTCCCCTATCGTCCCTGGTCAGAAGCACTTTCCATGACTGCCGCACCGGGCATCCCCGAAGCGGCGTGAATTCTCAGGGCTAGCCGGTGCGCCCGGTTGAATGCGTGACTGCCACTGGCAGACCGTTGCACCAGGTCGGTTTGCTTACTTCTAATCGAAATCTCATGCAGTTGCCACTCCGTGGCATGCACCGCAAGCCAGAGGGCAGCGTCGTCGCGATCGTCCTCATAGGGCCACGTCTGCAGGTGGCCGATCAGCGCGTCGAGCGTGGGGAGCGAGGTGACGGCGGCGTTATGGAACAGGTAGGCAACGTCCCAGGGCCGCTGGCCTTCGAGCACATCATCGATCCACTCCTCAGGTGGGACACCCTTGTGGTGAGGGAACGCAAGCGCCCAGGAGGTGCTCGGGCACTTCATGCAGCAGATAGCTCCTGATTGCCTGTCGCACCTCGTCGGTCCCAGGGCGACCCGCAAAGTTATTTGTGCTGGTCATGAGGGGTTGCCGAGGCCGAGGATGGTGATGAGCAGGGCTGTGTCGTATTTGATCTTGCGTATGGTGTCCGCGATCTTGGTGTAGCCGGGCCTGCCGGATGAGTCGATGGCGAGGTTGCGGAGTGGCCATTATGCGGGGTTTTGGGCCGGCCCGGACCCGGGAAGCGTCCTCACGGAACGTGATATCACGGACATAGTGGACCTTGTTCTCTAAGGTCCACTGCCCGCGGACGTAGGCGGCCAGGTGCGCGGGGCTGGCCTCGCGGGCGGTGAGGCTGGTGATGATGAAGACCGCGACGGCGGTCCTGGTGACCTTCTTGACCCAGCGCTTGCCTTTCCTGATCCGCTCGGTGCGGATGACGTACCGTTCGACGAGGGCGACCTGGCGGGCGTGGGGGAACCGCTTGCGGATGTGCGCGGGCGCGTCCATGACCTGCAGGGTGCGCCGCTCGTAGCGGCCGTGGCCGCGTTCCTCGCAGGCATGCCGGACCGGGATCTTCTCCCAGCCCAGGGCGTCGAGCTCGTTCCAGAGCGCGGGGGTATTGCCCTTAACCGTGAAAACGTAATGCGCGAGGAGCTCCTCGGCGATCATCGTGGCGTGGGCCTTGACGGTATGCCCTGCGTCGGCGGTGATGACGAACCCGGCCAGCGAGTAGTATCCGTCGAGGTCGCGCAGCAGCGGCGCGAACTCGGGGACCTCGTTCGTCTTCGCTCCGATGAGGTGCTCGGCCAGGACCGTGCCGGTGCCGTCGCAGGCGGCCAGCAGTTACGGGATCATCCCGTCCGGTCCGGCGGCGCCGCGGACCGCCTTGCCGTCCACCTTGACCGACGGCAGCAGGCACGGCTCGCTTACCGGGAAGGTGACGGGTCCGGGGCGGGCGCGGCGGGCCAGGTACATCCCGGCCTGGCGGGCCAGTTCCTGCGCGCCGAGCCGGGCGAACAGCCGGATCACGGTGTCCGGGTGCAGCGCGACCCGCGACCCGCGGTCCTCGCGCTTGGCGCCGGTGCGGGCCAGCACGTCCTGCGGGGCGGCATGCACCCACGCGGTCACGTCCGCGATCGTGGTGTTCCCGCACAGCACCGCCGCGGTGCACAGCGCCATGATGCACGGCAGCGAATGCCGGCGCCCGCGTCGGCCCCGCAGATCGGGGATCCCCGCGAAGCACACCAGCAGGCCCATCCCGCACGACTCTTTCAGCGTCGCCGCCCGCGAGATCAGCTCCGCCAGGGCCTTCTCGGCCCTGGCAATCTCCTTCTTCGAGGCACGGGACACCGCCCGGGAGCGGGCTGGCGTTCCCGCAGCTTCTGCAGGCACGGACGTAGACTGAACTGGCAACGGGGGCTCCGGGGACAGAAAGTGACTTAGACAATCCCTTTCTTACCGGGGGTCCCGTTGCTCTCCTGCCGCTGCACCCGCCCTGCCCGTAACGTAACTATGACGCGCTGCCCCCGATCGGGGCACCACGCTTCGTGACGGAACCCGGTTGCCGCCTCCGCCCGGCACCCCGAATACCGCTACCGAACGTCACCCCCGCCGGCCTGCGCTGCCCTCAGCACCTGCCAGTCCCCGCGGCCCCGAGATCGCCAGCCAGGCGCTACATCAGGAAACTGCCTCTGAACTGGGGAAATGACTTTGCGGGTCACCCTGGGTACTTCGCGCGTAGTCGGATGCTCGATCAGCGACGGCTTCTTTCCAGCCGCTGGAGAGCACGTCGGCACAGAATCTGGCGGCTTCCTCAACGCGTTCGCGCTCCTGAACGTACCGTGGCGGCGGCTGCACCGGATGCTGACGACGCGGAGACACCGGCGCAGGAGCCGCCTGGGCGACTGGCGGAACACCCCAGGATTGGGATCCTCGTCGTGCCGTCGTCGACCTCCTGGAAGGCCCCTGCGAGGCGTACCGCGAGCCGCGCCAGAACCGCCATGGAGGTGACAGCGCAGCCCCGCACTCCTGACCAGGGTTCCGGCACGGGGTCCCGTCCTCCGTACGCGCACCGCATCGGGCCATAGGCGGAGTCTCTCGCCCCGCTTAATCTCTTACAAGAGCGAGCAGCGGCCCGCCCATCTCTCGAAGGGCTACAAGCCCGACGCGACCTGCGGAAACACCCCGGATTCTGTCCCACGATTGTCCCACGACCAGCGGCCGACGCCTGCCTACAGTGGCATCCGGCTGCTTCCACCTACCCCTGACACGACAACAGCCCCCGACCCGTAAACCCAGGTCAGGGGCTGTTTTAGCTTGTGTGGCAGGTGATGGGTTCGAACCATCGTAGGCTGAGCCGACGGTTTTACAGACCGCTCCCTTTGGCCACTCGGGCAACCTGCCGTGTCCGCTCGTGTGAGCGGCACCCAGAAGAATAGCCCAAGATTCGACCAGATGCGCAAGCCACCCCTGCGCTGCCAGGTCGCCAGCTAACGGGAAGGTTCGGTGTACCTGGAACCGCATCAAACCTTCGCGATATGGGCACGTGCCCGCGTCATGGCACGCCAGGCGCGGACACGTGGGGCGCTGGGGCGGGAAAGCTCCAGATACCCGCGCTAGCCTGTACGCCATGGCTAGCGAGTCCAGCTTCGACATCGTCTCCAAGATTGACCATCAAGAGGTCGACAACGCGATCAACCAGACCGCTAAGGAGATCAGCACCCGCTTCGACTTCCGCGGCGTGGGCGCGTCCGTGGCCTGGTCGGGCGACCAGGCCATCTCGATCTCCGCAAACAGCGAAGAGCGCGCCAAGGCCGTCCTCGACGTACTCAAGGACAAACTGGTCAAGCGCGGCGTCTCGCTGAAGATCCTCGACGCGGGTGACCCGAAGCCCTCTGGCAAGGAGTACAAGGTCGCCATCAGTCTCCAAGAGGGCATCACCCAGGAGAACGCCAAGAAGATCGCGAAGATCATCCGCGATGACGGCCCTAGCGGAGTCAAGGCGCAGGTCCAGGGCGACGAGCTCCGGGTCACCTCTAAGAAGAGGGATGACCTCCAGTCGGTGATCGCGCTGCTAAAGGGCAAAGACTTCGACTTCGCGCTTCAGTTCACCAACTACCGGTAACCAGCGATGGCCCATCGCTGGGGCTAGGGCGCCAGCGATGGCCCATCGCTGGGGTCGGGATGAGGTGACTGCGGGATCGGTGAGGCTGGTGTTGTTCAGGGGGCAGAGCTGCCTAGCCGCGGGAACGGGACGCCACCGCACGGAGCGAGACTCCGCCCCACGGAGCGAGACGCCGCCCCACGGAACGGGACGCCACCCCCGGAACGGGACTTCGCCCCACGGAACGGAACTCCACCGCGGAGCGAAACCCCACCGCACGAAAGGCCGCCCCCCACGGAGCGAGACGCCACCCCCCGGAACGAGACGCCACCCCCGGAACGAGACGCTACCGCGGGGAGCAAGCGCGGCCTCAGCGCGGGTAGCCGGCTAGGGACTCTAGGCGGCGGAGTCGCTCGCCTGCGGGCGGATGCGTGTCGAACAGCCGCGCCAGTCCCTCGGCGGCGAACGGGTCGACGATCAGCAGGTGCGCCGCGGCGGCGAGCCGCCCGCCAAACGGGGCGGGCGCCGAGCGCGCGCCAAGCTCGATCTTGCGAAGCGCCGAGGCCAGCGACAGCGGCGAGCCGACCAGCAGCGCGCCCTCCGTGTCCGCCTCGAACTCACGCGACGGGTACACGACCGTCCGCACCACCAGGGCGGCCAGCGGGGCGAGAGCCGGGCCCGGCCAAAGGAGCACCGACGCCACCAGCGCGGGCATCGTGGACATCACCATGTCCCGTCGCCGGATATGAGCTAGCTCGTGCCCGACCACGGCGCGGAGTTCTTCCGGCGAGAGCACGGCGAGCAGTCCGTCGGTAACACAAAGCGCGGCGGTGCGCGCGGTGCAGCCGACCACCAGTGAGTTGGGCTGTGGTGACGGGCAGACGAACAACCGGGGCACGGGCACCCGCGCCTGGGTCGACAGTTCCCGCACCAGACGGAACAGTGCAGGCCGCTCCACCTCGGTTACCGGATGCGCACCGAGGGCAATCAGCACCACTCGTTCTGCGAAAAAATACGCCAGCCACCACGCGGCGATCAGCAGCGCACAAGCCCCGGCCAGTCCGGCGGTTCCTGCCAGCGCCCAGCCGGCCGCAATGATCGCAGCAGCTAGGCCACCCCACACGAGTACGCCGGGCAGCGAACCGTTCCGGCGCATTGCCTCGGCCCTCCTACTCCGCACGTCAATGCCAGCCCGTCACGAATTGCAACGAGTGACCAACGACCCGCGTTCCGGAAATCTTACGAGAACCTATCGGGGGATGGCGATGGTCGGCAACATCACGTACACCAGGGTCACGAGAGGCATACTCGGTACCCGCATCGGCGTAGAATCTTACCTAGTCCGAACTCGACGTGCGGCGAAGATCAGGCGCCTGAGGGCGAGCCGCGGCGTCTAGAGGAGGTCTTAGCACCGTGTCCAAACAGGTCCGCAAGCTTGATCACGTCATCATCAGGTTCGCGGGCGACTCTGGTGATGGCATGCAGCTGGCCGGTGACAGGTTCACCCAGGAGACCGCGATCTTCGGGAATGACCTGTCAACGCTACCCAACTTCCCGGCGGAGATCCGCGCTCCGGCGGGAACGCTGCCGGGCGTATCGAGCTTCCAGCTGCATTTCGCCGATCATGACATTTTGACGCCCGGCGACGCGCCCGACGTCCTCGTTGCGATGAACCCAGCAGCGCTGCTGGCTAACCTCAAGGATTTGCCGCGCGGCGCCGACCTGATCGTCAACACCGACGAATTCACGAAGCGCAACCTGTCCAAGGTCGGCTATGTGACCAGCCCGCTTGAGGACACGTCGCTCGAGCCCTGGCACGTGCACCCGGTGCCGATCACCTCGCTGACGGTGCAAGCGCTGGACGGCTTCGAGATCACCCGCAAGGACGCCGAACGCGCCAAGAACATGTTCGCGCTCGGCATGCTCTCCTGGCTGTACGGCCGTCCCGCCGACTCGACGCTGAGCTTCCTTGAGAGCAAGTTCGCCAAGAAGCCCGAAATCATGAAGGCGAACGTCGCCGCCTTCAACGCGGGCTGGAACTTCGGCGAAACGACGGAGGCCTTCTCTGTCCGGTACGAAGTCGCCCCGGCGGCCCTGCCGAGCGGAACCTACCGGAACATCACCGGCAACCTCGCGCTGGCCTACGGACTGATCGCCGCTTCTAAGCTGTCCGGGCTGCCGCTGTTCCTCGGGTCCTATCCGATCACTCCGGCCTCCGACGTGCTGCACGAGCTAGCCAAGCACAAGCGGTTCGGCGTCCGGACATTCCAGGCCGAGGACGAGATCGCGGCCGTCGGCGCATCGCTCGGGGCCTCTTTCGGCGGATCCTTGGCCGTCACGAGCACTTCCGGCCCTGGCATGGCACTCAAGGCAGAGACCGTGGGCCTGGCTGTCTCGGTCGAACTGCCGCTGATCGTCTGCGACGTCCAGCGCGCTGGGCCGTCCACCGGCATGCCGACCAAGACCGAGCAGGCCGACCTCCTGATGGCCTTGTACGGACGAAACGGCGAATCCCCCATCCCGGTCATCGCCCCGGCCTCCCCCTCGGACTGCTTCTACGCGGCGATCGAGGCGGCCCGGTTCGCCCTCACCTACCGGACGCCCGTGATCCTGCTGTCCGACGGTTATCTGGCTAACGGCTCCGAGCCTTGGCAGATCCCGGACCCCGCCGATTTGCCTCCCATCCCGGTCGAATTCGCGACGGCGAACAGTGAGGAGTTCCAGCCGTTCAAACGAGACCCGGAGACCCTCGCCCGGCCGTGGGCGCTGCCAGGTACACCGGGCCTTGAGCACCGGATCGGCGGGATCGAGAAGGCCGATGTCGCCGGGACCATCTCCTACGACCCGGACAACCACGATCTGATGGTCCGCACCCGGCAGGCGAAGATCGACGGCATCGCCCGCGCGATCCCGCCGCTTGAGGTCGACGATCCGGACGGCACGGCCAAGGTCCTGGTCCTCGGCTGGGGCTCCACCTACGGGTCGATCGGCGCCGCCGCCCGCCGGGTACGCCGCAACGGACACGCGGTCGCCCAGGCGCACCTGCGGCATCTCAACCCGTTCCCGTCGAATCTCGGCGATGTACTGCGCAGCTACGACAAGGTGCTCGTGCCGGAGATCAACCTCGGCCAGCTCGCTCTGCTGCTGCGCGGCCGCTACCTGGTCGATGTGATCTCCTACAACAAGGTTCGCGGCCTCCCGTTCCGCGCGGCGGAACTCGCCGAGGCTATCGAAGAGGTGATCGGGTCATGCTGAGCGAAGAGAGCAACGGACACCGGCTGCTGTCCCTGACCAACGTCCCGCACAAGGCCGGTCTGACCACCAAGGACTTCAAGTCCGACCAAGAGGTGCGCTGGTGCCCGGGTTGCGGTGACTACGCCATCCTGGCGGCCTTCCAGGCTTTCCTGCCCCAGCTGGAGGTGCCGCGGGAGAACGTGGTCGTGGTCTCCGGGATCGGCTGCTCCTCTCGGTTGCCGTACTACGTCAACTCCTACGGCATGCACTCGATTCACGGCCGCGCCCCGGCTATCGCCAGCGGTCTGGCCGCCTCCCGGCCAGATCTGTCGGTCTGGGTGATCACCGGCGACGGTGACGCGCTGTCCATCGGCGGCAACCACCTCATCCACGCGCTGCGGCGCAACGTGAACATCAAGGTGCTGCTGTTCAACAACCGCATCTACGGGCTGACCAAGGGCCAGTACTCACCGACCTCCGAGCAAGGCAAGGTCACCAAGTCCACGCCGTTTGGCTCGCTGGATCATCCCTTCAACCCCGTGTCGCTGGCGCTGGGTGCCGAGGCCAGTTTCGTCGCTCGCAGCGTCGACTCGGACAGGAAGCACCTGACGTCGGTGCTCCAGGCGGCAGCCGACCACCGCGGCGCGGCCTTCATCGAGATCTTCCAGAACTGCCCGATCTTCAACGACGACGCGTTCGCGGCGGTCAAGGAGCCCGCGTATCCGGGTCTGATCAAGCTCATGGACGGCGAGCCGGTCCGGTTCGGTCCTGAAGGTTCACTCGGGCTGCGGTTCGGACCGTACGGTGCGCTGGAGCCGGTGCCCGCCGCTGAGGCCACGGTGACGCACGACGTCTCTGTCCCGGATCCGTCCTACGCGTTCGCGCTGTCCCGGCTGGACTCGGCCGGGTTCGAGCACACTCCGATCGGCGTGTTCCGCTCGGTCCCCGCCCGGCCTACGACGACCTGATGGCCGCCCAGCTTGAGGACGCCCGCCAGCGCTCGGGCGACGGCGACCTTGGCGACCTGCTGCGTGGCTCCGACACCTGGCAGGTCGGCCTGCCCTCCTAACCAGTCATCTGCTGGGCCGTCTGCCGGTGCCCCGACAGACGGCCTATCAGCACGACGGCCAAACCGAGCAGGTAGAAGAGGACGGCGTAGGTAACGGCGTTCTTGATCACGCCCGGATAGCCGTGCGCCGTGACGTCCAGGAACGGGTACGGGTACTGGCCCACCGTGAAGAAGGCACCACGGATCAGCGCGTACCCGAGATAGGCCAGCGGGTAGAGCAGCCAGAGCGCCGCGTACCGCCACTTGAGGCCAGCGCGCCGCTCCAGCAGCACGAAGTCGAGCACCACCAGCGGTGGGATCAGGTAGTGCAGCAGGAAGGTGCCCACCCCGGTCGATCCCTGCGACAGGAAGTCCAGCGGGTTCCCGAGATGATCCAGTACGACGGCGTAGATCAGCCCGGTAATCACGATGTACAGCGTGATCGCGCCGCGCAGCGCGAGACTGGACCGGGCCCGCGCGACGCGGCCATCGGCCAGCACCCGCGACGCCAGAAAAGGCCACGCCACCAGGAACGCCATATACGCGGCGACGGCGATGTTGCTCTGAATGGTAAAGAAGACCAGGGGTCCGAGCGGCCCCGCGGGTGAGACCCAGCTCAGATACAAACCCGTCACCCCGATGGCCAGTATCAGCACCCGCCACGCCCACGTCACCCGCACCATCAGGCCATCGTAAGCCGCCCTGCTGCTACGGCTTGGCAGGCGCGCGAACTCGCGCCGACGGCTCGGGCGCCGCGGCGGCGAGCACCTCTTCGGCCGCGGCAACCACGTCGTCCTCGCCGGAGATCTCCTCGAGCGAGCGGCCGGCGGGCTCCGGAAGTACCAGCGTGAGCAGCGCGCCAACCAGGGACAACCCGGCGGTCAGCGACAGCGTGCCGCGCAGCCCGAGCCTCGATTCGATCACCGGGAACAGGAACACCCCGAGGAACGCGCCGAACTTCGCGACCCCGGCCGAGATGCCATGGCTGGTCGCCCGCATCGAGACGGGGAACAGCTCAGATGGCAGCACGAAGGTGGTCGTGTTCGGGCCGAATTCGGCGAAGAAGTAGCTCACGCCGTAGGCCAGCATGAATGGCACCACCGCGGTGGATACCCCGGGCACCACCCCGATCACCGCAAAGCAGACCGCCATCATCAAGAAGCCGGTCCACTGCAGCTTGCGGTGGCCGATCTTGTCCAGCAGGGCGATGGCCAGCAGGTACCCGGGAACCGCGGCCACCACGAAGATGGCCAGTTGCAACGCGATCTCGCCGGTCAGCGAGGCATGCGGGGATACCAGCTTGAGTATCTCCGGGGTGGAGATGGTGTTGCCGTAGTAGGCGTAATCGAAGATAAACCAGGTCCCGGCCGTCCCGGCCAGCAGGATCAGGTTGCGGCGGCTGGTCAGGAACTCCCGCAGGCCTAGCCGGTGCGCGGGCCGCGCCTGGACGTGCAACTGGTAGCGCGGAGATTCTGGCATCTTGCTGCGCAGGTACATCACGGCCGCGGCGGGCACGGCGCCGAGACCGAGCATGATCCGCCAGGCGACCCCGTGGCTGGTGCCCGCGCCGAGCAGGGCCAAGGCGACGAGCGGACCCACGATCAGGCCGATGGCCTGGGTGGCGAAGACCATCGAGACCAGCTTGCCGCGGTCCTTGCGGTTGGCCCATTCGCTCATCAGCACCGCGCTGACCGGGTAGTCCCCGCCGACGCCCACGCCCAGCACGAACCGGGACGCCAGCAGGATGCCGAAGTCCGGTGCGACCGAGGACGCCAGGGCACCCACCACCATGATGGCGGCGACCAGCCAGTAAACCCGCTTGCGGCCGAGCACGTCGGCGACCCGGCCGAACACGAAAGCGCCGAGGAAGCTCGCGGCCAGCGTCATGCTGTTGAGCAGCCCGAGCTGTCCCGACCCGAGGTGCCACTGTTCCTTGATGAGGGTGGACGCGATCCCGATGATGAACAGGTCGTAGGCGTCGGTGAAAAACCCGGTTCCGGACACAAGCACCGCGCGGAGGTGGAACCTCCCGAGCTTGGTTTCGTTGAGCGACGTGATCAGGGTCTGGCTCTCGGCCACGTGACTCCTTTAAGGCGATCCACAACGTTTGCCTAACATATGCAACGTATGTCTCCTAGGCGTCTTAGCTCCAAACAAAAAGTGAACGCTAGGTGAACAAGGATCGTGACATGCGTCCCATCCGTAAGGCACGCCTCGCGAGCCACTCCTCGAACTGACTGACGGAAAGTACCCTGTCATCCAGCACAGCCTGATAGATATCGACCCCGCGCACGGTGCTGCCATACTCCGGCCTGGCCGACCAGGCCTCCTTGATCCGCAGGATCGCGACGCGGGCCTCGTCGGTGAGGCGCGGGACCAGGCTGCGCAGGTGTTCTAGGTCCGGCTGGCGGTCCGGCTCGTCGATGAACCACACATCGAAGTTCCAGTCCCTCGCCGAGGGCGACCGATAGCGGATGCCTAGGTACAGACCGTCCGGATAGAACTCCGGCTCGGAGTTCCATACGCCGGTGTCATTACGTAGCGTGACTTGGCGGACCCTCTCATGGCAGGCCAGTCTCGCGCCGAGCTGGGCGACGGCCTGCGCGACACCGCCATCAAGCTTCGGACAGATAACCGTGAGGTCGACGTCGGGCTTGCTCATCAGCCCCATCGCCGAACTCCCGACGCGCACCGGCTCGCCGAACGAGGCCAGCTCCGCGGCCAGCTCCAGATCGACGACGGCCGCGTCCGCCTCGACCTGCAGCGCCACCTGGCGGTCAAGTATGTCCATAACGCCGCGTGGCTCCTCAGGCTGGGACACATCGATGTCCCATCGATCGTGACATAGCAACGTTGGAAAATAAGGTGATTTTCCGGCATGTCGCAGGTGGCTTGCGTGCTAAGGCGCGCGTCGCCGCGTTTCCAGCGTTCTTCCGGCCGGGACACCCGGGGGATACGTGGTGCAGGGTCCGGGTGAGGCTGATGTTGCCTGCCCGGCTCGCCCGGCGGTGCTATCGGTGGCCCACCGCTGGCGCCATAGCACCAGCGATGGCCCACCGCTGGGGCTGGCGCCGCGAACCAGGCCCGCACAGCTGGCCGGTATGCGGCGTTTGCCCCAGTGTGCGCTTCACGGGCGCGACACGCCAGCCCGCCAGCAACATTGACAATCCCACACGCCACCCCCGCGTAACAGCCTCCATAGCCCCAGCGCTGGGACATCCATGGGGGCGGCATCCTGATTAACGGGTGCTCGCCCGGCCGCTGGCGGTTCGCTGGCGGTTCGCTGGCGCCCGCTCAGAATTCCGGAGATGGCAGTATCTTGCCCGCTAAGGTGGCATTCGTTCGTAGTGCTATTCGGGGGACCACCGTGAGAGTTGTGTCCATGGTGGGTCCTGTTCATAGGGAGAGATCTTTCTTGGCACCCAAAATTCACGGCGGATCGATGCGTTCGGCCGCGACGCGCCGGTCCCTTCTGGCAATGGGCGCGACTGGTCTGCTAGCGGGCGGGGCGGCCGCTGTGATCAGCGACACCACCGGCAAGACGGCGCTCGCGGCGGCGGCTGAGACCGCCACGCCCGACTGGATCAACGTCACGGCGGCGGCCTACGGCGCCGATCCGACTGGCACCAATGACTCCACCACAGCGTTCAAGGATGCGATCAGCGCCGCTAGCGCCGGAAGCGTCATCTACATACCGGCCGGGACATACAAGATTTCCAGCACGGTGACTTGCACGACTGTCCCGGTGTATTTCGTGGGCGACGGGGCGTGGGCTTCGATCATTGAATTCAGCGGCAGCGGTGATTGTTTCCGTATCTACGATGACTCGACCTACAGCAGCCGGACCAAGTGGTCCGGCGGATTCATCGGCCTCACGATCGACGGCTCCAACGCCAGCACCACTGCGGCCTCCACCGGCCTGCACATCGGAGACCTGCTGCAGTACGAGCTGGACCTCACCGTGCAGAACTTCAGCACGTCCGGCAGCATCGGCGTGCACCTGGACAACAACTACTACTGGACCGAGCAGCTCTACGGCCGGATCTACGCGCAGTACTGCGCCAGCCACATCGTCTTCGACTGGACTTCGAGCACCGCGAGCACGAGCAGCGGCAGCTTCGAGCGCTGCGACCTGGACATCTATATCAACCAGGATCACGCGGCCTTCGACGGAGTGGTGTTCCAGAACGGGGCCTTTGTCACCAACGGCTCGCTGAAACTCCGCGGCAACTTCGGTTCAAGCAGTTCGTCGGTAAGCTCGGCGGCCCTCAAGCTGACCGGCTCGCAGGACACGAACGGTTACAACAGCGCCTCCGGCATCATTGACAGCTCACTGGATATTGGCGTTGAGTGCGGCTCGGGCGACTACACGCCGCAGACCATCGTGTTCGGCTCCGCCGCGAACACGATCAGCGGCTGCGTCGGCCTGCTGAACTTCGGCGCCGCGGGTGACACCTTCACCGCGTCCAACAACGACGACAACATCTACATCTTCATGGGCCAGGTCGGTGGTGACAGCACGCTGCCCAACCAGTGGGCCACCTACAGCAGCGGCTTCCCCACCGGCATCACCGGCCACGTCGCCTTCCGCTCGCTGCCGACCGGCAACGAGGTAATGGTGAGCTGGAACTTCACCATCGCCGCCGACACCACGATGAAGAACGGGGACACCATCGTCACGGTGAACAGCCGGTATGCCTATCCCGGCAACAAGGTCATACCCGGAAACGTCGCCGGCGCGGACCTGACAGGAAACGTGTACGCCCCCGCCTACCTAACCCCCGCGGCCGAGTTCCAGTACAACGGTCCGTCCTATGAGGGCTCAGGTGACTCCTGGTGGTACGGGCAGGGCGTCTATACCCTCAGCCTCGGTTAAGCCCCCCAGCGCCGAGGCGGAGGCGAACGGGGCGGTCCGCGCCTGCCACGCGGACCGCCCCGTTCTTTTTGCCAGAGATACTTGCCAGAAACAACTGTAGCGATCCGCCGAGGCTGGGATCGATAAGCTCACCCGACGGTGCCGTTCCCTTCGCGTGCGGATAACGACCGGACGTGGGCACCGGCCGGCGGGTAGCCCGCGGCCTCGTGAGCTCGGGCGTGGACCATCTTCACGTACCGACGAGTGCAGAGCATCGGGGCGATGAACCCGAGGAGCTGGAAAACCATCCGGACGAGAACGTCGCCCCCGGCGTGGATGACGACCAGCAGGATGAGGGCGGAGACGGTCATGCTCACGGCCCAGATCGTGGTAATCACGACGTTGGAGTGCGCGAAGGCCGGCTGGCTCCAGACCTCACGTGGCGTCGACTGCTTGGCGATGCCGAGGGTGAACGGGTGGCGAGCGGCGAGCGAGGCCCAGGCGATGGCGGCTAGCGTCGTGCTCGATAGGGCGGCGGCGTAGGTGAGCGCGCCCGAATGCGGGGCGGTGAAGGCGACGATGGCCATGGCGGCGAAGAAGACCGCTGAGCCGGTCTCGATGATGAGCGCCTCGAAGGTGCTGTGTTCCTTCCTGACCTTGTAGGCGATGACCAGTACGGTCACGGCTAGCGCGGCCACGGTGCCCCGTTGCTGGGCGGAGGCCGTGTGCCCGGATAGCACGGCGTAGACGATCCAGGGGAGGAAGGTACGTAGGTACGACACGGAAGGGTCTCCTCGGTTGACGTTCCAGTTTTGACAGGTCGAGAGTAGAAGGTCCAAAAATGACATGTCAACCGGAATGGGTAGAATCGTCGTCATGAGTTTGTCCCACGTGCTACTCGGCCTGCTGGCCGACAAGCCGGCCAGCGGCTACGACCTGCTGAAACGGTTCGAGATCTCGCTGGCAAACGTGTGGCCCGCCCGGCAGAGCCAGATCTACACCGAGCTCGGCCGGCTCGCCGAGAGCGGGCTGATCGAGGTGGCCGCCGAGGGGCCGCGGGGCCGCAAGGACTACGCCCTCACCGACGCCGGCCTGGCCGAGCTACGCCGCTGGCTGACCGAGACCAAGCCGGGCAAGAACCGCCGCAACGAGGCGATGACGCGCGTGTTCTTCCTCGACGTCCTGACCAAGGACCAGGCGCTGGCTTACCTTACTGGCATGGCCGCTCAGTCAGCCCGGGATGCCGACCAACTCAAAGCTCTTGATGAATCGATCCCTTGGGACGACAGCGGACTGGCGATCTACGGCCACCTGGCACTGGAGTGGGGCCACCGCCTAGCGGCCATGCAACGCGAATGGGCCGAGTGGGCAGCCGAACAGATCGCCGCGCGATAGCGCCAGTCCGGATAACACGAAGGCTTTTTACGCCTGGAAACTGTCACGCGACTCGCAACACAGGCCTGTCCGTTTTCTAAGTTTTGCGATGTTGCATCCGTTTTGGGGGTGCTCAAGGATGCCCGGAAGCGTCGGCCGCAACGACACCAATGGCTTATCGGTGCTGCTGGGGCGGCATCGATGCCTCATTGGTGTCGTTGGCATTCCGCTGCGGGCACGCGGCTAGGCGGCCCGCCAGCGGCGAGATGTGGCATATGTGAAGAAGCACCCTGATTTAGCAGCCTTGACGTTGACCTAACGGCCGTCGCGCGACAGCCTTCATGGTCGCCGTGACGCGAAAGTGGCGAGGCCGCGAATCGTGCCGGGCTGGGGCCGCCCGCTGCGTCCGGCGGTCGGGGGACGGATGCTGCTGCTGGTATTGGTGGTGCTCATGCACGCGGTCAGACTGCGGGCGGGGGTGCGCCGTTTCTGGGTGGTGCGGTGCTGTCCACACTCTTACCTGGTCAGCGTCGCACTGCCCAGGAACGGTCCGCTGCCGCGCAGCCAGCTGAGTGCGGGACTATCCGGCCAGAGGCTGGTTGGTGCGGCGCCAACCAGCAAAGAGCATGGTTGGCGCCGCACCAACCAGCAAAAAGCACAGCCGGTGCGGCACCAACCAGCAAAAAAGCCGGTCAGCCGGTGCGGGTGATTACGTAGTCGCAGAGGGACTCGAAGGCGGCTCGGGCTGGTATGTCGGGCAGCCCGCCGAGTAGCTCGCGGGCGCCGTTGGCCCAGCGACGGATGTCGGCCCGGGCGGCTTCCAGCGCGGCGGAGGACCGGAGCAGGCTCAGCGCCTCGGCGAGCAGTTCCGGGTCGGCCAGTTCGGGCTGGGACAGCAGTTCACGGAGCCGGCCGTCAGCGGAGGAGTCCGAGCGCAGCGCGTAGAAGACCGGCAGCGTGCGGACACCCTGCCGCAGGTCGGTACCGGGAGCCTTACCCGACTCAGAAGAGTCGGAGACCACATCGATAATGTCATCGGTAAGCTGCCAGGCGACGCCGATCTGTTCGCAGGCGCGAGCGATCAGGTCGGTCTGCTTATCCGGCGTGCCGGAGAACATGGCACCGAACCGGCCGGAGGTGGCGATCAACGAGCCGGTTTTCTCGCTGATCACGTACATGTAATGTTCAAGCGGATCCTGGCCTGGGCGCGGACCGACGGTCTCGGCAAGCTGGCCGGCGACCAGCCGGCTGAAGGTCTCCGCCTGGATACGGACCGCATCGGGGCCTAGGTCGGAGAGGATGTCTGAGGCCCGGGCGAACAGCCAGTCCCCCGCGAGGATGGCGATCGAGTTGGTCCAGTGGGCGTTGACGGACTCGCTACCCCGCCGGATCGTGGCCTCGTCCATCACGTCGTCATGAAAAAGCGTTCCCAGGTGGGTTAGCTCGACCGCCACGGCCGCCTGCTGGACCCGTGGGTCGGCCGGGTCGCCGAAATGGGCGGCCAGCAGCACCAGCATGGGCCTGAATCGCTTACCCCCGGCGGCCAGCCCGTGCCGGGCGATCTCGGTGAGCACCTCGTCCGTGGGGTGGATGATCTCCCGCAGGGCAGACTCCACCCCTTCCAGGCCCGCCGCCAGATCAGCGGCGAGTGCGGTATCCGCCAACTCGACGGGGAGGGCCAGGCTCACGCGTTCTCCAGATATCCGACCGGCGGCACACCGCGCGCCGCCCGAACTCTCCAGTATGCCTGGTTCGGGGACACCCAGCTAGCAGCGCCCCCCATTAACGGACGAATAGCTGGTTCGCGGCGTGTTGCGCCAGGTCGAGGACCGGGGCGGGAACGATGCCGAGCACCAGGGTAGCGACGACGCCGAAGCCGACCGCGGTGCTGGTGAACACCGACGGGACCACGATCTCAGGGCCATCCTCCACCGGGTCGCTGAAGAACATCAGCACGATCACCCGGACGTAGAAGAATCCCGCGATCGCCGACGCCAGCACACCGACGATCACCAGTGGCAGCGCGCCACCCGCGATAGCCGCCTCGAAGACCGCGAACTTACCGACGAAACCGCTGGTCAGCGGGATACCCGCGAAGGCCAGCAGGAAGAACGCGAAGATCCCCGCCACCAGTGGCGACCGCTTGCCGAGCCCGGCCCAGCGGGACAGGTGCCCGGCCTCGCCGCCAGGATCACGGACCATCGTGATCACCGCGAACGCCCCGACGGTCGTCAGGCCGTAAGCCGCTAGGTAAAACAGCGCACCGGACAGCCCGGCGGTGGAGACGGCGATGACGGCGGTGAGGATGAAACCGGCGTGCGCGATCGAGGAATAGGCGAGCAGCCGCTTGACATCGGTCTGCGTGACCGCGACCACCGCACCCACGATCATGGTCAGGATCGCCACTGCCCACATCACCGGACGCCAGTCCCAGTTCAGGTTCCCGAACGCCACGTAGAACACGCGCAGCACCGCACCGAACGCGGACACCACGACGCAGGAGGCCATCAATGCCGTCACCGGGGTCGGCGCGCCCTGGTAGACGTCTGGCTTCCAGGAGTGGAACGGCGCGGCACCGATCTTGAACAGCAGCCCGACCCCGGTCAGCGCCAGCCCGGCGAACAGCAGCGTGTCATCGCTGGTGTTCGTCGAGACCGCGGAGGCGATCGAGGACAGCGACACCGAGCCCGAGTACCCGTACAGCATCGCGACGCCGAACAGGAAGAACGCCGAGGAGAACGCCCCGAGCAGGAAGTACTTCATCGCGGCCTCATGCGACAGCAGCCGCCGACGGCGGGCCAGCCCGCACAGCAGGTATAGCGGCAGCGACAGCACCTCGAGCGCGATGAACATGGTCAAGAAGTCGTTGGAAGCCGGGAACAGCAGCATGCCGCCGACCGACAGCATGGTCAGCGGGTACACCTCGGTATGGGTGAGCCCGGCGATCAGGCCCTCCCGCTCCTCGGCGGACCCCGGCAGCGCGGCCGCCTGCCCGGCGAACGCGTACGAGTCGGCCATCAGCATGACCGACACGAACGCGAGCACCAGGATCGTCCCCTGGATGAACAGCGTCGGCCGGTCGACAGCGACCGCTCCCATCGCCGCCGCGTGGCCCGCCCGGCCGCCGGAGAAAATCGACGAGGACGTGGCCACGATGCAGGTCAGGATGAACGCGGCGAGCAGCGCCAGTAGCGCTACCCACAGCTGCACCAGGCGCCGCGCGGCACGTGGCACGAACGCCTCGACAAGCACGCCGACCACCGCGGCGCCGAAGACCACCAGCATCGGCGACAGCTGGGAGTACTCAATGCTGGGCGGCGTGATAGTGCCCGTGCTTGCCTGAACCGCGAAAGCCAAGCTCACGGCTGGGTCCCCTTCTGGACAGACGCGACCGGATGCGCCGGCGTCGGATCGACCTGGTGCACCTGCGCCATCGTCGAGCGAACGGCCGGGTTGATGATGTTGAGCGCGGCCTGCGGGTAAACGCCGAGCGCGACGATCAGCGCGATCAGCGGGCCTATCGCCCAGAGCTCACGCGCCTTGAGGTCAGGCATGTTCGCCACCGACGGTGCCGTCGGTCCGTTCATCGTCCGCTGGTACATCCACAGGATGTAAATCGCGGCGAGCACGATGCCGGAGACGGCGAACGTCGCGGGGACCTTGTACCGGGAGAACGTGCCCACCAGCACCATGAACTCGGAGACGAAGGTGGACAGGCCCGGCAGCGCGAGCCCGGCGAGACCGGAGATCAGGAACAGGCCAGCGAGCACCGGGGCGACCTTCTGCACACCGCCGTAGTCGGCGATGCGGTCCGAGCCGCGCCTGGCGATCATGAACCCGGCCAGGATCAGCAGCGCGCCGGTGGCGAACCCATGGTTCACCATGTAGAGCGTGGCACCCGACTGACCCTGCGAGGTGAGCGCGAATATGCCGAGTGCGATGAAGCCGAAGTGCGAGATCGAGGTGTACCCGATCAGCCGCTTCATCGATGTCTGGCCGATCGCCACGACCGCGCCGTAGATGATCCCGATGACCGCCAAGGTGAGCACCAGCGGGGTGAAGTACTTGAAGGCACTGGGGAACAGCTCCAGGCAGTACCTGATCATCCCGAAGGTCCCGACCTTGTCCATCACGCCGAGCATGAGCACCGCCGCACCAGGCTGCGCCGAGCCGGCGGCGTCCGGCAGCCAGGTGTGGAACGGAACCAGCGGCGCCTTGATCGCGAACGCGATGAAGAAGCCGAGGAACAGCCACTTCTGCACCGTTGGCGACAGCGTGACGTGCTCAAGGGAGGTGAACAGGAACGTGCCGTGTCCCAGCGACTTGCCCGCGTACACGTACAGCGCGATGACCGCGACCAGCATGAGCAGGCCGCCGAGCAGGCTGTACAGCAGGAACTTAACCGCGGCGTACTGCCGGGGCCCGGTGCCGAACGACCCGATCATGAAGTACATCGGGATCAGCATGGCCTCGAAGAACACGTAGAACAGGAAGACGTCGGTAGCGACGAAGACGCCGACCATCATGGTCTCGAGGACCAGCATGAGCGCGAAGTAGGTCTTCACCGAGCCGCGCGATTCGGCCGTGACGTCGTTCCAGGAGGCCAGCAGGACGACCGGCATCAGGATCACGGTCATCAGCAGCAGGACCAGCGCGATGCCGTCCACGCCGACCGCGTAATGCACGCCGAACTGCGGAATCCAGGACGTCGTCTCGGTGAACTGGAAGGTCGGCCCGCTGGTGTTGAACTGCGCGGCCATGATCGCGGTGAAGATCAGCGTCAGCAGAGAGAAGATCAGCGCGACCCACTTGAACACGGTGGCGCGTGCCTCACGGTCGGCTTCCACGCCGTCGGCGGGCACTGATGGAATCAGCACCAGCAACAGCGCGCCGGCCAGGGGCAGCGCCCCGATGACAGTCAACCAGGGCATCAGAGCCTCACTACCAGCAGTACGGCGACGAGTACCACCGCGCCAAGAAACATGGACAGGGCGTAAGAGCGTACGAACCCGGTCTGCAGGCGGCGCAGCCGCCCTGAGGACCCGCCGATAGCCGCGGCGATGGAGTTAACCAGGCCGTCCACCCCGCGGTTGTCGAAGAAAACCGAGAGCCTGGTGAGCCACTGCCCGGGCCGCATGAGCAGCGATTCGTTGATCGCGTCGCCGTACAGGTCACGGCGTCCGGCCCAGGTCCAGAACCGGCCACGCGGCGCGACCGCGGGGACCGGCACCCGGCCGTACATGGCCCAGGCGATCACCATGCCGACGACGACCAGGCCAAGCGAGATCAGGCCAGGCTCGGTCCACAGACCGCGATTGTCGGTGAATGGCCCGGTCACCGGGGAGAGGAAGTTCGCGAACCGGTGCCCGATGATCAGGAACCCGCCAGCGCAGACCGAGCCGATCGCCAGGATGATCATCGGCCAGACCATCACTCCCGGAGATTCATGCGGATGAGCGGCGGTCTCGTGTGTCTCGTCGGGCTCTTTCCACCGGGGCTTGCCGAACCAGGTCATCAGCATGAGCCTGGTCATGTAGAACGCGGTGATGCCGGCGCCGATGATGGCGCACCAGCCGAGTATCGCGCCGGATGTGCCGCCCTTATACCAGGCGACCTCGATGATGCCGTCCTTGGTGAAGAACCCGGAGAACGGCGGGATGCCGATGATCGCGAGGTACCCGAGCCCGAAGGTGACAAAGGTGGCGGGCAGGAACCTGGCCAGCCCGCCGTAGCGGCGCATGTTGACCTCATCGTCCATACCGTGCATGACCGACCCGGCGCCGAGGAACAGCCCGGCCTTGAAGAACCCGTGCGCGATCAGGTGCGCGATCGCGAACACGTACCCGACCGGGCCGAGCCCGGCCCCGAGCATCATGTACCCGATCTGCGACATAGTTGATCCGGCGAGTGCCTTCTTGATGTCATCCTTGGCGCAGCCGATGATCGCGCCGAACAGCAAGGTGACCGCGCCGACCACGGTGACGGCCAGCTGGGCCGTCGGCGACATGCCGTACAGCGGGTTGGACCGGACGATCAGGTAGACGCCCGCGGTGACCATCGTCGCCGCGTGGATCAGCGCCGAAACCGGCGTCGGGCCCTCCATGGCGTCCAGCAGCCAGGACTGCAGCGGCACCTGGGCCGACTTGCCGCAGGCACCGAGCAGTAGCAGCAGGCCGAGTGCGGTCGCCACCCCCGACCCGCCGTGCTTGGCGCCCTCGAACACCCCGGTGAACGTGACGTTGCCGAACTCGGCGAACATCAGCATGATCGCCAGCGACAGCCCGGCGTCACCGACCCGGTTGACGATGAACGCCTTCTTGGCCGCCACCGCCGCGGTCGGCTTGTACTGCCAGAACCCGATCAGCAGGTAGGAGGCCAGGCCCACGCCTTCCCAGCCGATGTACAGCAGCACGTAGTTGTCGGCCACCACCAGCAGCAGCATCGCGGCGATGAACAGGTTCAGGTAAGCGAAGAACCGTCGTCGTTCCGGGTCATGCGCCATGTAGCCAATGGAGTAAATGTGGATCAGCGAGCCGACGCCGGTGATCAGCAACACGAAGCTAATCGACAGTGGGTCGATCAAGAACCCGATCGGCACCTTAAACAAGCCGGTGACCGCCCACGTGTACACAGTCACGTCACGGCTGCGCTCCGCCGCCGGGAAGCCGAGCAGCGTAAAGAACGCGATCAGCCCGTAGACGAAAGAGGCCAGCGACATGGTGACGCCGAGCAGGTGTCCCCAGCGGTTAGTCCGGCGGCCGCCAAGCAACAGCACCGCGGCGCCGAATATCGGGAACGCGGGCAGCAGCCAGGCCACTTTGAGCACCCCGGTCGCCGCCAGCGTGGTCATCGTCACGATTGGAAACCCCTCAGTACTTGAGCAGGTTCGCGTCATCGACTGATGCCGACTTGCGAGCCCGGTAGATGGCCATCAGAATCGCGAGGCCGATGACGACCTCGGCGGCCGCGACAACCATTACGAAAAACGCGACCACCTGTCCGTCCAGGTTGCCGCGCAACCTGGCGAAGGCAACGAATGCCAGGTTGCACGCGTTCAGCATCAGCTCGACGGACATGAAGATCACGATCGCGTTCCGCCGCAGCAGCACACCGATGGCGCCGAAGGTGAACAGGATGACGGACAGGAACACGTAATAGATCGGGTTCACTCGTCCACTCCCTCAGCGCTCGTGATGGCCTCCCTGGCCGCCAGGTCCTGGCTCACTTCCCGGTCGCCGTCCCGGCCCAGATCCACATCGCGTTGCGCGATGGCCGCGGATATCGAGCGATGGGTGACCGATCCGTCGGGCAGCCGGGCGGGCATGTCCACCGCGTCGTGCAGGGCGTAGACCCCGGGTGGCGGTTCGCCCACCGCGTCGGCGCCGGACGCGATGCGGCGCCGCGACAGGTCAAGCTGGGTCGGCTTCGGGCTGGTGCGCTCGCGGTGGGCCAGCACCATCGCGCCGAGCGCGGCCGCCAGCAGCAGGGCGCTGGTGACTTCAAACGGGAACACGTAGGTGGTGAAGATCAGCTGCGCGAGGCCGGTGAGGTTGGCCGTGCTGTTGCTCGCGGTCTCCGGGGCGGCCGAGCCGATCGACGCGTGCCCGGTGATCAGGATCAGCAAGATAATCAGCGCGAACGCGCCGAGAAGCGCCCACAGCACCTGGCCGCGAATCGTCTCCTTGAGCGCTTCACGCGAGCTGACGCCGACCAGCATGAGCACGAAGAGGAACAGCATCAGCACCGCGCCGGTGTACACGATGACCTGGACGAACGCCAGGAACGGCGCACCCAGCAGCGCGTACATGACCGACAGCGAGAGCATTGTCAGGCCCAGCATCAGCGCGGAGTGCACCGCGCGCCGCATGAGAATCATCCCGCCCGCGCCGCCGACGGCGAGAATGGCGAGAATCCACCAAACGGTCTGGGAGGCGACCTGATCGGCGTTGTTTCCCGCGGCGAGTACGTGTGTCATTTGCTGTCGCCCTCCGGGGACGGGCCATAACTGGGTCCGCCGGGACCCGAGTTGCCCGGTGCGTGCGGGCTGTTCGACAGCCCGGCCGCTCCGAGGCGGTAGTAGTCCTTCTCATCCTGGCCAAGGCGCATCGGGTGCGGCGGCGGCTCCATGCCGGACCCTAGCGGCACGAGGAGCTGCTCCTTGGTCCAGATCAGCTTCTCGCGGCTGTCGTCAGCGATCTCATACTCGTTAGTCATCGTGAGCGCCCGGGTCGGGCACGCCTCGATGCACAGCCCGCACAGAATGCAGCGCAGGTAGTTGATCTGATAAACGTGGCCGTACCGCTCACCCGGGGAGAAACGCTCGTCCGCGGTATTGTCGCGGCCCTCGACATAGATCGCGTCGGCCGGGCAGGCCCAAGCGCACAGCTCGCAGCCGATGCACTTCTCAAGACCGTCCGGCCACCGGTTGAGCTGGTGGTGCCCGTGGAATCGCGGCATCGTCGGCCGCTTGACCTCGGGGTATTCGACGGTGTCAACCTTCCGGAACATCTCGGTGAAGGTGACCCCGAACCCCTTCACGGGGTTGAGGAAGTCAAGCACCGGTCACCTCCTTATCCGTGGCAGGGGCTTGAATCCCGTGGTAGTGCGGCAGATCGAGCGGCGGCACCGGGAACGACGGCTCCCGGATGATCGTCCCGTCCTCGGTCTCCTGCGTAGTGGGCCGGGCGAGATCCTCGGCGCGCTGCTGGGCGTGCCGCTGCGCCGCGTTGTCCCACAGCGTCACCAGGACCACGATCAGCACGAGCACGATGCCCGCGGTGACGTAGACGGCGGTCGAGTGCGTGTCGTTCCGCCAGGCGCGCACGGTGGCGATCAGCAGGATCCACACGATCGACAACGGGATGAGGATTTTCCAGCCGAGCGCCATGAGCTGGTCGTAGCGGACCCGGGGCAGCGTGCCGCGCAGCCAGACGTAACCGAACAGCAGGATGAAGACCTTGATCAGGAACCACAGCACCGGCCACCAGCCGGTGTTCGCCCCGGACCACAGCGAGAGGGGCCACGGGGCGCGCCAGCCGCCGAGGAACAGCGTCGTGGCGAGCGCGGAGACCGTGGTCATGTTGATGTACTCGGCGAGGAAGAACATCGCGAACTTCATCGAGGAGTACTCGACCATGTGACCAGCGACGATCTCACCCTCGCCCTCGGGGAGGTCGAAGGGGATCCGGTTGGTCTCGCCGACCATCGTTATGAGGTAAATGAGGAACGACGGAAGCAGCAGCCAGCCGTACCAGAAGTGCTGCTGCGCGGCGACGATCTGCGAGGTGGACAGCGATCCCGCGTAGAGGAACACCGCCACGAAGGACAGGCCCATCGCGATCTCGTAGCTGATCACTTGCGCGGTCGAGCGCAGCGCACCGAGCAGCGCGTACGGCGAGTTGGACGACCAGCCCGCCAGCACGATGCCGTAGACGCCCATCGAGCTCATCGACAGCACGAGCAGCACCGCCACCGACGAGTCGGTGACCTGCAGCGGAGTGTGGTGGTGGAAGATCGAGACCACCGGGCCCCAGGGGATGATCGCGAAGCTGACGAAGGCCGGGGCCGCGGCCAGTACCGGCGCGACCACGAAGACCAGCTTGTCCACCGTGGTGGGAACGATGTCTTCCTTCAGCGGCAGCTTGAGCGCGTCAGCTACCGGCTGGAGCAGGCCAAACGGCCCGGCCCGGTTCGGGCCAGGACGGTTCTGCATCCGGCCGATGACCCGCCGCTCGAACCAGATCATGAAGATCGTCGTCAGCAGCAGGAAGGCGAACACGATCCCGACCTTGAGCAGCACCATCCACCAGATGAGCTGGCTGAAGTCGGAAAGCGACGGGCTCACTGCGCCCTCCTCAGCGTGACGATCGACCCATGTGCGGCACTAATGCCGGGCACCCAGACCACGCCAGTGGCCACGGTGGTGACCTCGACCGGCAGGGTGAGCGACCCAGTATCGGTCGCGACCGTTACCTTATCGCCGTCGACCAGCCCGGCGGCTACCGCAGTGGCCTCGGACATCTTCGCGACCGGCTCGCGAGCCGTACCGGCCAGGTATGGCTCGCCGTCCTGCATCCGCCCGTTGCCGAGCAGCGGGCGCCAGGTGGCCAGGTAGACCCGCGCAATGTCCGGAGAATCTGGCGTCAGAGCAGCAGATTTTACGGACGTTTCGCCGGAGGTGGAGCGGGGAACCGGCGCGGACGGCCGGTCACCGCGCCAGGTGCCCAGCGCGCCAAGTTCCGCACGGGCGGCGGCGGCGTCCGGCAGGCCCAGGTGCACGTCCATCTCGTCGGCGATCGCGCCGAGCACGTGCAGGTCGGTGCGGACGCCAGGGACTCGCAACGCGGCCTCGAACGTGCCGCCGCGGCCCTCCCAGTTCACGAAGGTGCCGGCTTTCTCGGCCACGGCGGCCACCGGGAGCACCACGTCCGCGCGGTCGGTGACCGCGCTGGCCCGCAGTTCCAGGCTCACGATGAACGGGGTGTGCTCAAGGGCGCGGAGTGCGAACTCCGGGTCCGGCAGGTCGGCCGGGTCGACGCCCGCGATGACTAGCGCGCCGAGCTCACCCGCCTCCGCTACCCGCAGGATCGTGGAGGTATCCCGGCCTGGCTGGTCGGGTATCGCCCGGACGCCCCAGATGCGAGCGACCTCGGCCCGAGCGGCCGCGTCGCTGACCGGGCGGCCAACGGGCAGCAGCCCGGGCAGCGCGCCCGCCTCGATCGCGCCGCGCTCCCCCGCCCGCCTCGGGATCCAGGCCAGCTGAGCGCCCGTCGAGGTGGCCAGCCGCACCACCGCCGCGAGCGCGCCCGGCGCCTGCGCCAGCCGCTCGCCGACGAGGATGACCGCACCGGGCGTGTTCAGCGCCTCGGAGGCCGGGGTGTCGCCCGCGGCGATATTGGTCAGCGTCTGGGCTTCCTCGCCAGGCACGGTCTCAAGCACGGTGCCGTTGAGCTTGTCGAGGCCCCGCGAGCCGAGCGCCGCGACCGAGAAGACCTGCTGAGCGTGATGGCGGACCGCCTTGTGCAGCCGCAGGAACACGATCGGCGACTCGTCCTCGGGCTCGAAACCGGCCAGCAGCACCGCGGGCGCGGCCTCCAGGTCGGCATACCGCACGCCGATGCCCTGACCCGCCACCAGCGCCGCCAGGAACTGGTCCTCCTCGGCGCTGTGCTGCCTGGCCCGCATGTCGATGTCGTTGGTGCCGAGCGCCACCCGGGTGAACTTCGAGTACGCGTAGGAGTCCTCGAGGGTGAGCCGGCCGCCGGTCAGCACCCCGACTCCGTCCGGCCTGTCGATGGCGGCGTCCCGGGCGGCCTTGAGGCCACGAGCCGCCGCAGTCAGAGCCTCGGTCCATGAGGCGGTGCGCAGCACGCCGTCGCCGCCCCGCACCAGCGGGGTGGTGAGCCGGTCCGGCTGGGTGGCGTAACTGAACGCCCAACGGCCTTTGTCGCAGTTCCACTCCTCGTTGACCTGCGGGTCCTCGCCAGCCATCCGGCGGAGCACGGCGCCGCGCCGGTGGTCGGTGCGCTGGCGGCAGCCCGCCGCGCAGTGCTCGCAGATGCTCGGCGTGGACACCAGGTCGAACGGGCGGGACCGGAACCGGTAGGCGGCGCCGGTGAGCGCGCCGACCGGGCAGACCTGCACCGTGTTGCCGGAGAAGTAAGAGTTGAACGGCAGGCCCTCGGCGGTACCGATGTACTGGCCGGGACCGCGCTCGATGAACTCGATGAAGTCGTCGCCGGCGATCTCCTCCGACGTCCGGGTGCACCGGGTGCAGGAGATGCAGCGTTCCCGGTCGAGCAGCACCTCGGTGGAAATCGGCACCGGCTTGGGGAACTCCCGCTTGTCCTCGTGGAACCGGCTCTCGCCGCGCCCGTTGGACATGGCCTGGTTCTGCAGCGGGCACTCGCCGCCCTTGTCGCACATCGGGCAGTCGAGCGGGTGGTTGACCAGCAGGAGTTCCATCACGCCCTGCTGGGCTTTATCCGCCACCGGGGAGGTGAGCTGGGTCTTCACCACCATGCCGTCGGTGCACACCGTGGTGCAGGAGGCTAGCGGCTTGCGCTGCCCCTCGATATCCACCAGGCACTGCCGGCAGGCCCCGATGGGGTCGAGCAGCGGGTGGTCGCAGAACCGCGGGATGGCGATGCCGAGCATCTCGGCGGCCCGGATCACCAGCGTGCCCTTGGGCACCGCGATCTCAAAGCCGTCGATCGTGACGTTTACCGTATCCACGGCCGACTGCACGGTCATGAGTTAGCGCCTCCCCACAGGGTGGACTTCGCCGGGTCGAAGGGACAGCCGCCTTCCTTCTGATGCTGGATGATCTCGTCGCGGAAGTACTTGATGACGGATGAGATCGGTACCGGCACCGCATCTCCGAGCGCGCAGAACGCCCGGCCGATGATGTTGTCGCCAACGTCGAGCACCGTTTCCAGGTCTTCCTCGGTACCCTTGCCGTCCTCCAGCCGCTGGATAGTCCGCACCAGCCAGTAGGAGCCTTCCCGGCACGGCGTGCACTTGCCGCACGACTCGTGCTGATAGAACTCGGTCCAGCGCAGCGCGGCCCGCACCGCGCAGGTCGTCTCATCGAAGATCTGCAGCGCGCGGGTGCCGAGCATCGATCCGGCCGCGGCCACGCCCTCGAAGTCCAGCGGGACGTCAAGGTGAGCGTCGGTCAGCAGCGGCGTGGACGACCCGCCTGGCGTCCAGAACTTCAGCCGGTGCCCGGGTCGCATGCCGCCCGACAGATCGATCAGTTCGCGCAGCGTGATGCCGAGCGGCGCCTCGAACTGACCCGGAGTGGCCACGTGGCCGGACAGCGAGAAGATGCCGTAGCCCTTGGATTTCTCGGTGCCGAGACCGGCGAACCACTTGGCGCCGTCGCCGATGATCGACGGCACGCTGGCGATCGACTCGACGTTGTTGATCACCGTGGGGCAGGCGTACAGGCCCTCCACCGCGGGGAACGGCGGCCGGTTACGCGGCAGGCCGCGGTACCCCTCAAGGGAGGTGAGCAGTGCGGTCTCTTCACCGCAGATGTAGGCACCGGCCCCGGCGTGCACCACGATGTCCAGGTCGAACCCGGACCGCAGGATGTTCTTGCCGAGGTAACCGGCCTGGTAGGCCTCGGCCACCGCGGCCTGCAGGCGGCGGACCACGTGCAGCACTTCGCCGCGCACGTAGATGAAGGCGTGACTGGCCCGGATCGCGTACGAGGCGATGATGACGCCCTCGATCAGCGTGTGCGGGCTCGCCATCATCAGCGGGACGTCCTTGCAGGTCCCCGGCTCCGACTCGTCCGCGTTTACCGCGAGGTAGTGCGGCTTGCCGTCGCCCTGGGGAATGAAGGACCACTTCATGCCGGTCGGGAAGCCAGCGCCGCCGCGTCCGCGCAGCACCGCCTCCTTGACGGTGGCGATCACGTCGTCCGGCGGCATGGCCAGCGCCTTCGGCAGCGACTTGTAGCCGCCAGCCCGCTGGTAGCCCGCCAGTGTGAACGCATCAGGCTGATCCCAGTCCGCGGTGAGGACCGGGGTAAGAGTGTCGGTCATGGCTGCGGCGCCTTCCACCCGCGCTCCTTGGCGATCTTCAGTCCGACTAGGGACGCCTCGCCGGCCGTCGGGCCTTCGTCCGCGAGCCCGTCGTTGAACCCGGCGAGCACCCGTGAGGCATGCTTCCAGGTGCACAACTGGTTCGGCCCGCGGGTCGGCTTGACCGGCTTGCCCGCCTTGAGATCCTCAACCAGTTGCCTGGCAGTCTCCGGCGTCTGGTTGTCGAAAAACTCCCAATTGACCATAACGACGGGCGCATAGTCACACGCGGCATTGCACTCAACCCGCTCGATGGAGACGTTGCCGTCCTGCACCGGGCCGTGGCCGTCACCACTGGACTCGTGGCCCTCGGTCAGCTCGGCGTAAATCTGGTCGCCGCCCATGATGGCGCACAATGTGTTGGTGCAGACCCCGACGTGGTAGTCACCGCCGTCAACGCGCGAGTACATCGTGTAGAAGGTGGCAACCCCGAGCACCTCGGTCTCGGTGATCCCGAGCGTCTCGGCGCAGAACTTGATGCCATCCTCGGAGACGTACCCCTCTTCGGCCTGCACCAAGTACAGCAGCGGCAGCAGCGCCGAGCGGGCCTTCGGGTAGCGGCCCGTGATCTCCGCCGCGTCCGCCTTGAGGCGGGTCAGCGTCTCTTCGCTGTACGGCATTACCTGTCCACGCCTCCGATCACCGGGTCGATCGACGCGATCGCGGGGATCACGTCGGCTAGCAGGCCGCCCTCGGTCAGCGCGGCCAGGGCCTGCATGTGGTGGAACGAGGGATCCCGCAGATGCACGCGGAACGGCCGGGTGCCACCGTCGCTGACCACGTGGCAGCCGAGTTCGCCCTTCGGCGACTCGATCCCCACATACGCCTGGCCAGCCGGAACCCGGAAGCCCTCGGTGACCAGCTTGAAGTGGTGGATCAGCGCCTCCATGGACTGACCCATGATGTGCGCGATGTGTTCCGGCGACGGGCCCATGCCGTCAGGCCCGAGCGACAGCCGGGCCGGCCAGCCGACCTTGGCGTCCTCGATCATCACCGGGCCCTGGTGCTCCTTGCGGGTCAGCCGGTCCAGGCACTGCTCGATGATCTTCAGCGACTCGGCGATCTCCTCGATCCTGACCAGGTACCGGCCGTAGGCGTCGCAGCTGTCGGTCACCGGGACCTCGAAGTCGTAGGTCTCGTAACCGCAGTACGGCTGGGACTTACGCAGGTCCCATGGCAGCCCGGTCGACCGCAGGATCGGGCCGGTGACAGCGAGCGCCATGCAGCCCTCGAGGTCGAGCTGCGCGATGCCCCGGGTCCTGGCGATGAACACCGCGTTCGCGTCGATCAGCGAGTGCAGCTGCTTGAGCCAGTGCGGCGACTTGGACAGGAAGTCCCTGATCTTCTCGATCGCGCCCGGCGGCAGGTCCTGGGCGACACCGCCCGGCCGGATGTACGCGTGGTTCATCCGCAGCCCGGTGATCATCTCGAAGATGTCCAGGACGTTTTCCCGCATCCGCACGCCCTGCAGGAAGATCGTGGTCGCGCCGAGTTCCATGCCGAACGGGCCGAGCCCGCCGAGGTGGGAGGAGATCCGGTTGAGCTCCATCATCAGCACCCGGATGATCTGGGCGCGATCAGGTATCCGGTCCTCGATTCCGAGCAGCCGCTCGACCGCGAGGCAGTAGGCCGCCTCGTTGAACAGCGGCATGAGGTAATCGGCCCGGGTGACGAACGTGGTGCCCTGCGTCCACGTCCGGAACTCCAGATTCTTCTCGATGCCGGTGTGCAGGTACCCGATGGAGGCCCGGGCCTCGGTGACGGTCTCGCCCTCTAGGGTCAGGATGAGCCGCAGCACCCCGTGCGTGGACGGGTGCTGCGGGCCCATGTTGACCACGATCAGCTCGTTCTCCGAGTCACCCTCGTCGCCCGCGCCGACCACATCGTCCCAGTCCTCGCCGGCGACGTTGTAGATCCGGCCCTCGGTGGCGTCCGCGTCGGCGTCGGACGCGCCCCCGGTGACGTGGGGCGCCGACTCTTGCGCCGTCATGCGTACGACCTCCGTTCGTCGGGCGGCGGCACCTTGGTCCCGCGGTACTCGACGGGGATACCGCCAAGCGGGTAATCCTTGCGCTGCGGATGACCGCGCCAGTCGTCTGGCATCTCGATCCGGGTCAGCGCCGGGTGGCCGTCAAAGATGATGCCGAAGAAGTCCCAGGTCTCCCGCTCGTGCCAGTTGTTGGCCGGGTAGACACTGGTGATCGACGGGATGTGCGGGTCGGCGTCCGGAGCGGACACCTCGAGCCTGATCCGCCGGTTGTGCGTGATCGACAGCATGTGGTACACGGCGTGCAGCTCACGGCCGTCGTCGGTCGGATAGTGCACGCCGGACACCCCGGTGCAGACCTCGAACCGGAGCTCGGGGTCATCGCGCAGCTTGGAGCACACCTCCACCAGCCGCTCACGGCGGATGTGGAAGGTGAGCTCGCCGTGGGCCACGACCACTCGCTCGATCGCGTCGTCCAAGCCGAGCGCGTCGGCCACCGTGTCGAAGTACCCGCCATAGGGGCGTTCCGTGGACAGCGGGGCCGGCTTGCGCACCAAGAGGCGACCGTAACCGGAGGTGTCCGGTGTCCCGGTCACTCCGAACATTCCCTCGCCGACCACCGGAGAGCTGAGCCGTGCAGCGCCTTCCGCCTGAGGGCGCAGAGAGCCGGCGCCTTCCCTCGTCGCTCCTGCGTCGCTCTTCGGTCCAGGCTCCGGCGCGCCCTTCGGCTCACTCATCGGAGTTCCTCTCCGGCACCGAGCGGGACGTTGACGTGGATCGGGCTGAGCTCGAGCTGGGCGTGCTCGAGTTCGGTGATCTGGCGGTCCCGGTCCTTGCCCAGCTTCATGTTCATGATCTTGTCGTGCAGCTTCAGGATCGCGTCCATCAGCATCTCCGGCCGCGGCGGGCAGCCGGGCAGGTAGATGTCGACCGGGACGATGTGGTCCACGCCCTGCACGATCGCGTAGTTGTTGAACATGCCGCCGCTCGAAGCGCAGACCCCCATCGAGATCACCCACTTGGGCTCGGGCATCTGGTCGTAGATCTGCCTCAGCACCGGGGCCATCTTCTGGCTCACCCGGCCGGCGACGATCATCAGGTCCGCCTCGCGGGGCGTGGACCCGGTCTTCTCCATGCCGAACCGGGCCAGGTCGTGTCGTGGACCGCCGGTCTGCATCAGCTCGATGGCGCAGCACGCCAGTCCGAACGTGGCCGGCCATACCGAGCGCGCCCGCGCCCAGCCGGCCACCTTCTCAACCGAGGTCAGCAGAACGCCGCTCGGCAGCTTCTCCTCAATGCCCATGACTCAATCCCACTCCAGACCGCCGCGTCGCCACACGTAGGCGTACGCGATCAGCACCGTGATGACGAAGGTGACCATCTCCACCAGGCCGAATGCCCCGAGCTTGTCGAAGGTCACCGCCCACGGATACAGAAAGACGATCTCGATGTCGAAGAGGATGAATAGCATCGCGGTCAGGTAGTACTTGACCGGGACCTTGCCGCCGCCCTCGGGCACCGGGGTCGGTTCGATGCCGCACTCGTAGCTCTCGAGCTTGGCCCTATTCCAGCGCTTCGGGCCCGCGATCGAGCCCATCGTGACGGAGAATGCGGCAAAGCCGAGCGCGAGCACGGCCAGCACGAGGATCGGAACGTAAGGCTTCAGCATCTGACCCCGCCCCTTCCTGCTTGTGGGTGTTCTGTGTTCGCACGCGCGGGATTTCCATCCTAGGCATCGTGATCTTCGCTATTTACTCAGGGTGGGGCGCGATCTTGGTCAGGGCGTTGATGACCCGGTCCATCGCGTCTCCGCCGCGTGGTTCGGTAAGGTTCGCGAGCAGTTTCAGCGCGAACTTCATGAGGGTCGGGTGGTCCATGCCTTTCTTGGCGGCGTACCGCATGAGCTTCGGCCGCCCGATCAGCTTCACGAACACCCGGCCCAGCGTGTAGTAGCCGCCGTAGGCATCTTGCAAGGCCCGAGGATACTGCCGCAGCACCCGGTGTATCTCATCTTCGGTGGGCCTGGCCAGGGCCTGCGCGACGGTACGCGCCAGGATCTCGCCGGACTCCATCGCGTACGCGATGCCCTCGCCGTTGAACGGGTTCACCAAGCCACCGGCGTCACCGGCCAGCAGCAGTCCGTGGTGGTAGTGCGGGGTCCGGTTGAAGCCCATCGGCAGCGCCGCACCGCGTATCGGCTCGGTGCGGTTCTCCTCGGTGAAGCCCCATTCCTCCGGCATCCCAGCGAGCCACCTGCGCAGCAGCGCCCGGTAGTCGGTCTTGCCGAATGCCTCGCTGGTGTTCAGCAGGCCGAGCCCGACGTTGGATGTCCCGTCGCCCATGCCGAAGATCCACCCGTAGCCGGGCAGCAGCCTGCTCTGCTGGCCAGGTTTGGCGTCCCACAGGTCCAGCCAGGATTCCAGGTAGTCATCGTTGTGCCGGGGTGACTTGTAGTAGGTGCGAACCGCGACGCCCAGCGGCCGGTCGTCGCGCTTGCGCAGGTCCATGGCCACCGACAGCCGCGACGAATTGCCGTCAGCGGCGATAACGACGCGACCAGCTCGCGTCGTTATGGTCCCATCTTGTTCTTCGGTGGTGACGCCGGTGATCCGTCCGGTACGATCGTCCATCACCGGACCGGTGACCGTGACGCCTTCGAGCAGGCGCGCACCGGCCGCCTGCGCGCGGCGGGCCAGCGTCTCGTCCAGGCTGGCGCGAGTCCGCACCAGGCCGTAGCCGGGGTAGCTGGTCAGGTCTGGCCACTCAAGTTCCAGGCGCTGGCCGCCGCCGATGACGCGCAGGCCCTTGTTCTTCAGCCAGCCCTGTTCCTCGATGGGGACGCCCATCTGCACCAGGGACTTGACCGCTCGCGGGGTGAGACCGTCACCGCACACCTTCTCCCTGGGGAAGGTGGCCTTCTCCAGGACCAGCACGTCAATACCGGCTTGCGCCAGGTAGTACGCGGTGGTCGCGCCCGCCGGCCCGGCGCCGACGATGATGACATCGGCTTCATCAGCGGGCTTAGCGGTCCCGGGGAGGTGGGCGGAGTGCTCGGTCACGGATTCTCTGCTGCCTTGAGTTTGGCTTGGGGTCTTTTGACTGTGCCTTGTGAACCGCTTCACAAGTCCTTTGCACGCAGTTTACTCCGGTCGCCGCGCGACGTGGACGGCGACCACCCCCAGGGACAAATCCCGCCATTTCACGCTGCGCCACCCGGCACTTTCGATTATGTTCGCGAGTTCGGCCTGGGCCGGCCAGTCGGTGATCGACTCCGACAGGTACTCGTAGGCGACCGGGTTACGCGCGATCGTCCGCGCGATGGCAGGCAGGCCCTTGACCAGGTAACGCTGGTACGCGTCGTGCAGCGGCTTGATCGTGATGTGGCTGAACTCGCAGACCACCAGCCGGCCGCCGGGCCGGGTGACCCGGTACATCTCGGTGAGCGCGCGCTTGGTGTCCTCGACGTTCCGCAAGCCGAACGAGATCGTGGTCACGTCGAAGAACTCGTCACGGAACGGCAGGTTCACCGCGTCACCGGCCACCGGGTGCGGCGGGTGGCCAGCGCGCAGCATCCCGAGAGAGAAATCACACGCGACCGCCCGGGCGCCGTGGGTCTGGAACGTCCAGGTCGAGGTACCGGTGCCCGCTGCCAGGTCGAGCACGTATTTAGGTGACGCTGTACCCGGGTGCGCGGCGGCGACGATCCGCGCGACTCGCCGCCGCCATAGCCGCACCTGGCCCATCGACAGGACATCGTTGAGCAGGTCGTAGCGCTGGGCGAGGGCGTCGAACATGGCCGCTACCTCGCCCGGCCGCTTGTGCAGGTCAGCCCGGGTCATGCTGTTACGTTACAGGAGCTCAGGACGGCGCCATTCTTCGCCGAGCACGTGCTGGCCCAGGAAGGCGTACACGGTCTCGTACCAGACGGTGTGGTTACCCGGCGTGAGGATCCAGTGATTCTCGTCGGGGAAGTACAGGAACTTGGCGTCCTTGGCGGTCCGGTTCAGATCCCACCACAGCCGCAGCGCCTCGCCGATCGGCACCCGGTAGTCCTTGTCACCGTGGATGACCAGCATCGGAGTGCTGATCTGGTCCAGGCTCCGGTGCGGGGAGTTCCGCTCGTACATCTCCGGGCTGGTGGCCGGGTCCCCGAATTGCGGACGCCAGAACATCGGCATGTCCGTGGTGCCGAACATCTGGTCAAGCACCCACAGCCCCGCGTGGCTCACGATCGCGCCGAACCTGTCGGTATGGCCCGCGATCCAGTTGGCCATGTAGCCGCCGTAGGAACCGCCCATCATGCCGGTGCGGGTCTCGTCGATGTCATCGCGGGCGATGGCCGCGTCGGTGGCGGCCATGATGTCGCGGAACGGCCGGTCGCCCCACTCGTGGTAGCCGCGCTGGATGAATTCCTGGCCGTACCCAGTGGACAGCGCCGGGTCAGGCAGCAGCACCGCGTAACCACGCGCTGCCATCAGCCACGGGTTCCACCGCCAGGACCAGGAGTTCCAGCTCATCATCGGGCCGCCGTGTACCCACAGCACCAGCGGGTGCCTTTCCTGCCCGTCAGCTGGCTTCCCGTTGTCGGGCAGCACCAGCCAGGAGCGGATCGGGTGACCGTCATCGGCCGTCGCCGTGACCTCGACCAGGTGACCGGGCAAGGTCAACGGGGTTCCGGGCGCCCGCAGCCGGGTGAACTCACCGGTCCCCTGGTTCACCCTGACCGGCGTCGGCGGCTCATCCATGGCCGCGCGGAGCGCGTAGAGCGTGCCGTCGGCCGCCACTTGCAGGTTCCCGTAGGCCCCGTCGTCACCAGTCAGCTTGGTGACCTGACCGCCTTCGGCCTTGAATACCGGGTGGCGGCCGTTGTCATCGGCGGTGAAGTACACCGTCGCTCCGTCCGGTGACCACACCGGCGCGGCGGGCCAGTGGTCGAAACCGGGGGTTATGTCGGTCTCCTCGCCGGTCTCGATGCCGAGGATCACCAGCGTGGAGTCGTGCGGCCGCTCGGGCGTGTGATGACTCGCCTTGGCGGCGACCACGCGGCGGCCGTCCGGGGAGAACACCGGGTTCTCGTAACTGTAAAGCGGGTCGGACGCCAGCACCCGGCGGGCCCCGGTCTTGACATCGACCAGCACGATCTCGGAGTAGGCCTCGGCGTTCCCCTGCCACCAACTGGCCGCGGCCTGGGTACCGTCTGGGCTCACGTCGAAGGTCGGCTCGAAGAGGGCCCGGCCCGCGTCGGGAGTGATATCGCGCGGCTTGTCTTCGCCGTTCAGCGCGAACAGCCGCAGTTGCGCGGGACCCAGGTCATGATCCCAGTACCTGACCGGGACGGACTCGTGCAAGATCGCGGAGATACCCGCGTCCTTGCGCTGCTTGCGCAACTTCTCATCGTCGGCCGCGGTGCCGTTGCCGTCGCCAGCGGCGGGCAGCACGGGTGACGTGAGCACCACCGTCCCGGCCGCGGCGGCGACCTCGACCCCGCCGATGCCGCCGGGCAGTGCCGCGCGCGCACCGGCCTCGCCGCCGCCCGCGGGCAGCAGCCACAGCGCGGGCGCCTCTTCCTGCTCGGTCTTATCTGGATCCGGCCGCTTGGAGACGAACAGCAGGCCCCCGTCCGGCAGGAACCTCGGGCTCCCCTCACCCTCGGCGGATCTGGTGAGGCGGTGGGGTTCGCCACCTGAGGTATCGATCCGCCAGATGCTCGTGACCCACTTCTTCTTGTCCGCGTTCAGCGTCTGAACGGCCGCCGCCAGCCAGGTTCCATCTGGCGAAACACGGATGGCGTTCACTCGCGGTATCGCCATGTAATCGGCGAGGTCGTGGAAAGGGGTCTGTCCTTCGGCAGTGGTCACAGAGGACTCCATTGGTCGCACAATCGGTGTAATCCGGACCCTATCCCCCGCGTGAGCGCCCCGCCACTCAGCGGCGGGCCCCGGCTTCACCCCAGCGATGGCCCATCGCTGGGGTCAGAACGCTAGCGATGGCCCATCGCTGGGCCACCGTTAGCTCGCCTCGGTCACCATGGCGGCACCGACGGTGGCGTTCGTGGCCTCGTCAATCAGGATCAGGCCGCCGGTGGTGCGGTTGCGTTTGTACGGGTCGGCGAAGATCGGCTGCGTCAGGCGCAGCCGGATCCGGCCGATCTCGTTGAGCCCCAGCGACGTCGCGGTCTCGTCCCTGTGCAGGGTGTTCACGTCGATCCGGTAGTGCAGATCGGTGACGATCGCCTTGACGGTACGGGTGGTGTGCTTGACGACCAGCCTGGTCCGCGGGCCGAGGGTCTTGGCCGAGTCCATCCAGGACACCATGGCCTCGATGTCCTGCGCGGCGGCGGGGCGGTTGCCTGGCCGGCAGATCATGTCGCCGCGCGAGATATCCACATCGTCATCGAGCAGCAGCGTCACCGACATCGGCGAGAACGCCTCGTCGACATCCTTACCGCCCGGGCCGACGATGCGCTGGATCCTGGTGGCGAAACCGGACGGCAGGTGCAGCACATCATCACCGGGCTTGAGCACGCCGCCGGCCACCTGCCCCGCGTAGCCCCGGTAGTCGTGCAGCCCGGGGTCGGTGGAGGCGTGCGGCCGGATCACGTACTGCACCGGGAACCGGACGTCGATCAGGTTCCGGTCCGAGGCGATGTGCACGTGCTCCAGGTGGTGCAGCAGCGACGGCCCGTCGTACCACGGCATGTTCGAGGACCGCTCGACCACGTTGTCGCCGTGGAGCGCGGACATCGGGATGAACGTGAGGTCGCCGATGTCCAGCCGGGTCGCGAACGACGAGAAGTCCTCGCAGATCGCGTCGAAGACCGACTGGTCGTAGCCGACGAGGTCCATCTTGTTCACCGCGAGCACCAGGTGCGGCACCCGCAGCAGCGTGGTCAGGAACGCGTGCCGCCGGGACTGCTCGGTCAGCCCGTTCCGCGCGTCAACCAGGACGATCGCCAGGTCCGCGGTGGACGCACCGGTGACCATGTTCCGCGTGTACTGGGTGTGGCCGGGGGTGTCGGCGATGATGAACTTCCGGCGCGGCGTCGTGAAGTACCGGTACGCCACGTCGATCGTGATGCCCTGCTCCCGCTCGGCCCGCAGTCCGTCGGTCAGCAGGGCGAGGTTGGTCATCTCCTCGCCGCGGTCCCGTGACGTGCGCTCGACCGCTTCGAGCTGGTCCGCGAAGATCGACTTCGAGTCGTACAGCAGCCGCCCGATCAGCGTCGACTTGCCGTCGTCCACCGAGCCGGCGGTGGCGAATCGCAGGATGTCCATCAGAAGTACCCCTCGCGCTTGCGGTCTTCCATGGCGGCCTCGCTCGTCCGGTCGTCGGCCCGGGTCTGGCCTCGCTCGGTAACGCGGGTCGCCGCCACCTCCGCGATGACCTCGGGGACCGTCGAGGCGGTCGATTCGACCGCACCGGTGATGGTCAGATCGCCCACCGTCCGGTAGCGCACCGTGGCCGTGAAGACCTGCTCGTCCTCGCCCCGGGTGACGAACGGGTTGTCCGCGTAGAGCATCCCGTCACGCTCGAACACCAGCCGCTCGTGCGCGAAGTAGATCGACGGCAGTTCCAGTACTTCCCGCTCGATATAGGCCCAGACGTCCAGCTCGGTCCAGTTGGAAAGCGGGAACACCCGGATGTGCTCGCTGCGGTGGATGCGGGTGTTGTAAAGGCTCCATAGCTCGGGCCGCTGGTTCTTCGGGTCCCACTGGCCGAACTCGTCGCGGAATGAGAACACCCGCTCCTTGGCGCGCGCCCGTTCTTCATCCCGGCGGGCACCGCCGAACGCCGCGTCGAACCTGTTCTCCTCGATGGCGTCCAGCAGCGTAACGGTCTGCAGCCGGTTCCGGCTCGCGTGCTTGCCGGTCTCCTCGGTAACGCGCCCGGCGTCGATCGAGGCCTGGACGCTGGCGACCACCAGCCGCACCCCAAGCTCGGCGACCCGCCGGTCCCGGAAGTCGATCACCTCGGAGAAGTTGTGCCCGGTGTCCACGTGCATGACGGGGAACGGGATGGCGGCCGGCGCGAACGCCTTCTGGGCCAATGCCAGCATGACGATCGAGTCCTTGCCGCCGGAGAACAGCAGCACCGGACGCTCGAACTCGGCCGCGACCTCGCGGATGATGTGGATCGCCTCGGATTCGAGCACATCAAGCTGGGACAGCAGGTAATCAGTTGGCATGCGTAACTTCCCGTATCGCGGCCAGTAGCTTTTCCGCAAGCATGGGCGGACACACCAGAATATCCGGCATCAACGGGTCTGCCTCGTTGTAGCGCACCGGGGAGCCATCGATACGGGAGACGTGGAACCCCGCCGCCTTGGCCACGACCGCGGGCGCCGCGGTGTCCCATTCGTAAAAACCGCCGCCATGCACGTAGGCGTCGGCCTCGCCGGTGACCACGGCGGCCACCTTGGCGCCCGCCGATCCGAGCGGATCAAGGTCTGCTCCGAGTTTCCCGGCCATTTGCTCAACGAAGGCCGGCGGCCTGCTCCGGCTGACCACGATCCGTATCGGATCGGCAGCCTCTTGTGGTGGCGGCAGTTCCGTGGCGGTGGACAGCGTTAGCTGCTGGGCGGGCAGCGCGACCGCGCCCGCGGTCAGTCCGTCCGCGCCGCGTTCCCAGAGCGCCACGTGCACCGCCCAGTCCGCGCGGCCCTCGCCGAACTCCCTGGTCCCGTCGAGCGGGTCGATGATCCAAACCCGGTCCGCGCTCAGTCTGGCCTTGTCATCGACGGCCTCTTCGGAGAGCACGGCGTCCCCAGGACGGCGCTTTGCCAGCTCAGCGGCGATAAATTCCTGAGACAGCCGGTCCCCCGCCTTCCCCAGTTCCTTCGGCTCTCCGCCACTGCGGGTGGCCCGCAGCTCGAGCAGCAGGCGACCCGCCTGCTCCGCCAGCTCGCGCGCGAGCTCACTATCATCACTGGCCATCCGTAACTCCTTACGGGTCGGTGTGATACCGATTCTGCGCCTCAACGAGACCCCGCGCGAGGAGTTCCTCGGTGGCGTCGGCGGCACGGTCGATAGCCCAGGGAAGTTCCTTGCGCTCGGCCTGCGTGAAGTCACGCAGCACATAACTCGCCGCGTCCATGCGGCCAGGAGGACGCCCGATACCGAACCGGACCCGGTAGTAATCGCGGGTCCCGAGGGCCTGGGAGATGGAACGCAGTCCGTTATGGCCGTTGTCACCACCGCCCAGCTTCAGCCGCACGGTGCCGAACGGGATATCCAGCTCATCGTGGATAACCACCAGCCGTTCCGGCGGGGTCTTGTAAAACCCGGCGAGCGCGGCGAGCGGCGGCCCTGACAGGTTCATGTACGACAGCGGACGCGCGAGGGTGGCCGGCTGGTCAGCCAGCCGGCCCTCCGCGATCTCACAGCGTGAACGGTGCGCCTTGAACCGGGCGCCGATGCGCTCGGCGAGCAGCGCGAGCACCATCTGACCGGCGTTGTGCCTGGTGCCCGCGTACTCCGGGCCTGGGTTGCCCAGGCCCGCGATGATCCAGCGGTCGTCTGCCATCGGGCTGGCGACGGGCGGAGAGAGCTACTCGCTCGCTTCGTCCGTGGACTCGCCAACGGCGGCGGGAACCTCCGGAGCGGCGGTGCCCTCGGCGGACTCGGCGGTCTCGCCCTCCATCTGCTCGGCGGTCGGCGCGGCAACGACGTGCAGCACCAGCATCTCCGGGTCGATGGCCAGGGACGAACCCTGCGGCAGCGCTAGGTCCTTGGCGAAGACGGAGGTGCCGATCTCCATGCCGGTCACGTCGACATCGAGACCGTCAGGAAGGTGAGTCGCCTCGGCCTCGATCGGGAGCTGGACGAGCTGCTGCTCGAGCATGCCGCCGGGGAATATGTCACCGGTCACGCGGACCGCGATCTCGACGGTGACCTTCTCGCCGCGGCGGACCTCGATGAAGTCCACGTGCTCGATGAAGCCCTTGATAGCGTCGCGCTGGACGGCCTTCGGCAGCGCGAGGGCCGACGCGCCATCCAGGCCGTCCAGCCGGATCAGCGCGTTCTGCGTCTTCAGGGCGAGCATGAGCTCGTGCCCGGGCAGGGACACGTGCTTGGTCTCGGCCCCGTGGCCGTAGACGACTCCGGGCACGCGGCCAGCACGACGGGTACGGCGGGCAGCCCCCTTGCCGAACTCGGTGCGAAGCTCGGCTTCGATGGTGACCTCGGGCACGGCGGTGTTCTCCTCAAGAATGGCTTAGTTCACAGCGGACGTAGTTTAGCCGGCCCGCCGGGGCAAGCGGGCCAGCGTGGAACAGTCAGCGGCTACTTCGGCTCGGCCTCACTCGGGATGGCCTCGCTCGGGATAGCCTCGGGGTCGGCCTCACTCGGGATGGCTTCGCTCGGGATAGCCTCACTCGGGATGGCTTCACTCGGGATAGCCTCGGGCGTCCCTGCCGCGTTCTCAGTCCCCATTTGGCGTCCACTCCTTCATCTACTTCGATTCCCCTGGGAGCCTGGACTAACTCCCATCCAGAAACCGTCCCAGAATCTGCGCCCCCGCGCTAGTCAGTTTCAGAACGACGGTGCATAACTTCACGCTCCCGCCAGAGTCGTCGTCCTCGGCGACCTCGGCCAGTTCCTTCCGCGCCGCGGCAGCCTGGGTCTCGTCGCCCAGGACACGGAAGATGTCATGCGCGCGGGTGAGGAACGTGCGCGCGTCCTCGTTTCTCCCGACCTGGTGACACGCCCGGCCCAGGTGCAGCAGCGCGGCCGCTTCCGCGGGACGCTCCCGGACCGTGGCGAACATCTCGACGGCGCGCCGCAGAGAATCGATCCCCTCATCGGACCGCTCTTCGGCGACGTAAGCGTCACCGAGGTTCTGCAGGACGTTCGCCTGTCCTCGGGCGTCACCGGTCTTGCTGAAAACATCCTGCGCCTGCCGTAGACACTCGATGGCCTTGCCTACCTCGCCTAGACCGAGGTAGGCCTCTGCGACATTGCTCAGGATGATGCCCTCGTTGTTGAGTATCCCGGCCCGGCGCTGGCTTTCAAGCGCCTCGGTGTGCATGGCGACCGCGTCGCCATACTGCCCCCAGCGCACGTAGGCGTAGACCAGGTTGGACGCCGTGTGTGCCTCGCCGCGTAGCTCTCCGGTCTCGCGGTGGATCTCATGCGCACGCTCCAGGTACCCGGTGGCGGTGCCCAAGTCCAGATCCAAGTACGCCATGCCCAGGTTGGTCAGCACGTGCGCCTCGCCCTTGGCCCCACCAATCCTGCGTGCGCTGATGAGCGCTATCTCATGTGAAGCGATCCAGTCGCTCTTGTAGCCCCGTCGGCTGAAGAGGACCAGCGCGGAAACCGGCAGCAGCCACGCGATGTCGTCCCGTCCGTTGCCGGCCGCCTGCCTGGTGGCAGCGAGGAGGTTCCCGCGTTCGGCTTCCAGCCAGTCCAGCGCGACGTCCACACCGTCGAAGTCCAGCGGCCTGAGTTCTGCTGGTGAAGATGGCACGGGAGGTCGCATCCGCTGCGGTGAAACGGTCTGGGCCGCCGTATCGACGGAATGCAGATACCACTCCAGCACCCGGTGCAGCGCGGCATCCTGGTCCGACGCGCTTTCCTCGGCGCGGGCTCGTTCCGCCGCGTAGACACGCAGCAGATCGTGGAACCTGTATTGATCTGGCCCTGGAGACTCCAGCAAGTAAGCGTCGACCAGGACCTCCAGCACCTCCTCGGTCTTGTTCTCGTCCAGGCCCAGGAGCGCGGCAGCGGCCGGCAGGCTGATGAACGGTCCCTGCCACAACCCGAGCAGCCGAAATGCGCGGGCCGGATCCCCTGGGCCGCGCAGGCTGTCGAAACTGACCTGGAAGCTGGCGCGGACCGCCATGTCACCGGTCTTCAGCTCATCCAGCAGCCGCGCGCGCAGCCGTTCGGCCAGGGTCTTGATGGACCACCGGCTTCGTGCCGCGAGGCGCGCGGCGCAGATCCGGATGGCCAGCGGCAGCCCGGCGCACGCAACCAGGACCTCGGCGGTCGACTCGGGCTCCGCCGCGGCGCGCTTCTCCCCGACGATCCTGGTGAACAAGGTCAGCGACTCGTCGTCGTCCAGCACCTCAAGGTCGACCAGGCGGGTGCTCGCCAGATCAGGCATCCGGCTGCGAGCAGTGACGATGACCGCGCAGGTCGAACTTCCTGGCAGCAGCAGGCGGACCTGGGCCGCGTCTCGCGCGTTGTCCAGCAGCACCAGGACCCGGCGCCCCGCCAGCCGCGTCCGGTACAGCGCCGCCCGTTCCTCGATGTCGGCGGGCACCTGGGTGCTCTCCACGCCGAGATCACGCAGGAACCTCGCGAGCACGTCGGCCGGCGCCTGCGGTTGCGGGGTGGCGCCGAGCAGGTCCACATAGAGCTGGCCGTCGGGGTACTGGTCACGCAGCCGGTGCGCGGCGTGGATGGCCAGGCTCGTCTTGCCCAGTCCGCCTGAGCCCGCGACGACCACGACGGGGACCGCGCCGGGGCTGTCGCCCTCGCGCGCCGCGAGCATCTCGCACATGTGATCGACAAGCTCAGTGCGCCCGGTGAAGTCGCCGATGTCGGTAGGAAGCTGCGCCGGGCTCGGCACCGGAGGCCACATCTCGCGCCGGGGCGGGGCCGACGCCGGTACCGTCCCGACCGCCACCGAGCCGACCGGCAGCACGGGTTCCTCCACGCGCAAGGGCTCCGGCGCGGGGGCTGGCTCCGCGGCCACCGGGGGCGCCTTGACCGGCTCGGGTTTCGGTGCGGCCACCTTCTTCGGCTTCGGCTTCGGGCGTGGCCGCGGCTTCGGTACCGGCGAGGTATCCGACTCAAGCAGTTCCTGATGCAGCCGCCGCAACTCGGCACCTGGATCCACGCCCAGCTGGTCCGCGATCGCCTCGCGCGCCTGAGCGTACGCTTCCAGCGCCTCGGCGCGGCGGCCGTCGCCGTCCAAGGCGTGCATCAGCAGCAGCCACAGCCGTTCGCGGAGCGGATTGCCGGAGAGCATCCCGCGCAGCTCGAGCACGACCTGGGCATACCGGCCGCACTCAAGGTCGGCCTCGATGCGGAGCTCGGCGGTGGCCAGGCGGAGTTCGCTTAGTCGTTCCGCCTCGGCCTCGATGTAGGACGACGGCGGGATGTCCTCTAGCGCCTCACCATGCCACAGTTCAAGCGCCTCATTAAGGATGACGGCGGCTCGCTCAGGGTCGGTGGCCAGCACCCGGCGGCCTTCACCGGCTAGCTGCTCGAAGCGGACCGCGTCCACGTCGCCGGGCTCGACTCGGATGAAGTAGCCGGGGGCACGGGTGACAACCAGCTGGCCTTCGGGATCACCGAGAAGCCGCCGCAGCCGAAGCACGTAGATGCTGACCAGGTTCGCGGCCTTGGCCGGCGGCTCGTCGCCCCAGATCGCGTCGGTCAGGGTGTCGACCGAGACGGTGCGCCCCGCGTTCAGCAGCAGGGTCGCCAGCAGCGATCGCCACTTGCGTGCGCCGATCGTCTGCCATTCGTCGTCGGCGAGCACTTCCAGCGCACCTAGTACGCGGAAACGCATCAGCCGCGCCCGCCCGGGTCCATCACCGCCGCCTCCCTATGCGCACTGTAACCTCGTCACCGCGCTCGACGCCCCCATCACGGGGCGGTGCCCCGTCCGGCCGGTCTAAACCTACTTAATCACGACTCAATCCTGCGGTAAATCCGGACGACAATGCTGTAATCGCGTCGTGTCCGCAACAACGGTCAGTAACTTAAGCGGTCCGTAATCACCCCCGGGCATGATCAAGTCAGGTTCCCGGCCCGGACCGGACGGCCTAACGGGGGCGTCGTCCGGTCCGGTGGCTTCTGGGCAACGTCGCCCATCGATCATCAGGGCACCGTAAGCGCCCGCCCGCCGACTGGGGCATCGGCGGGCGGGTGGGTCGCGGTCCTGGCGCGAGGCAGGGACCGGCGTTCGCAGCCAGGGCCGCACGACCCAGCGCCGCGAGGTGGGCGCGGCGCTTTACGTGAGGGGCGAGGCCGTTGTCCCCGTTTGCACCCCACGGCGGGGGCGGGGACAACGGTCACCTCGTGCCACGATCCGTGTCACCATGGGCAGATGGAGCGGAAGCAGGTAAGCGTCTATCTGGACGCCGAAGACCTCGCCGCGCTGAAAGAAATCGCCGCCTGCAGTGGCAAGAAGCTCTCCGACGTCATCCGCGAGGTCATCCACCGCGCGGCGACCAACGCCCAGATGTGGGACGACCCCCTCGACTACAACCGGGTCAGGACTGGCCGTCGAACAGGGACGTTACGGAGCCGTCGCTGAAGACTTCGCTGATGGCGCGCGCGATCAGCGGGGCAATGGACAGCACGGTGAGCTTGTCGAACCGCTTCTCGACCGCGATCGGGAGCGTGTTGGTGATCACGACCTCGCTGATCTTCGAGTTCTTCAGCGTGTCCACCGCCGGCCCGGACAGCACGCCGTGGGTGGCCGCCACGATCACGTTCGCCGCGCCCTGCTCGAACAGCGCGTCCGCCGCCTTCGCGATCGTGCCGCCGGTGTCGATCATGTCGTCCACGAGAATGCAGCTGCGCCCGGCCACCTGCCCGACGACCTCGAACACCTTGACCTGGTTAGCCACGTCCGGGTCGCGCCGCTTGTGGATAATCGCCAGCGGGCATCCCAGCCGGTCGGTCCACCGCTCACAGACCCGGACCCGCCCGGCGTCAGGCGCGACGACCGTCACGTTGGCGACGTCGAGCTTGGCCTCCAGGTAGTCGGCCAGGATCGGCAGCGCGAACAGATGATCAACCGGCCCATCGAAGAACCCCTGGATCTGCGCGGTGTGCAGGTCAACGGCCATGATCCGGTCCGCGCCCGCGGTCTCGAACAGGTCCGCCATCAGCCGCGCGGAGATCGGCTCCCGGCCCCGGCTCTTCTTGTCCTGCCGCGCGTAACCGAAAAACGGCGTGACCACGGTGATCCGCTTGGCTGAGGCTCGCTTAAGCGCGTCGACCATGATCAGGTGCTCCATGATCCACTCATTGATCGGCGCGGTGTGCGACTGGATGACGAACGCGTCGGAGCCACGCACCGATTCCAGGTAGCGGACCATGATCTCGCCATTCGCGAAGTCGTACAGCTTCGACGGCGTGGCCTCGATCCCCAGGCACTCGGCGACCTCGTTGGCCAGCTCCGGGAACGCCCGCCGGAGAAGAGCATCATTTTTTTACGGTTCGGCGCCGTCAGTCCGGACACGTCCGTTACCTTTCCTCGTTCATAACGGCGCGAGCAGCTGCCTCGGCCGATGCTGTTCCCTCGCGTTTCCTGAGTACCCAGCCGTCAGAGTTGTGCTGACGTCCGCGGGCTATGCCGAGCGCCCCGGACGGGACGTCCTCCTGGATCGCCGAGCCGGCCGCCGCGTAGGCGCCATCGCCGATGGTGACTGGGGCGATCAGCACGCTGTCGCTGCCGATGAACACGTGCTCGCCGACCGTCGTATGGCTTTTCCGAACTCCGTCGTAGTTCGCGAAGATCGTCCCAGCGCCGATGTTGGAGCCCGCCCCGATGTCGGCGTCACCCACGTAGGTGAGATGCGGGACCTTCGCGCCCTCGCCCACCACGGCGTTCTTGAGCTCAACGTGGCAGCCGACGTGCGCGCGGTCGGCGATCTTCGTGCCCGGGCGCAGGTAGGCGTAGGGGCCGACGGTCACGTCGCGGCCGATCTCGGCATGGTCGGCGACCGTCTGCCGCAACTGCGCGCCGTCGCTCACAACGGTGTCGGTGAGCGTGCACCCGGGACCGATCCTGACGCCTTGCCCGATGGCGGTCCGGCCCTCCAGCTGGCTGCCGGGGCCGATCTCGGAGTCCCGCCCGATGGTCACCGTCGCGTCGAACCAGGTGGTGGCCGGGTCGACGATGGTCACGCCGTTTTGCATAAAGGAGATGGCGAGCCGCTCGTTGAGTACCCGGCGGGCGGTGGCCAGCTGGACGCGGTCATTGACGCCCAGCACCTCGCCCGAGTCGGCGGCGAGCACGGTGCCGACCTGTTGGCCGTCGCCGCGGGTGATCGCCACCACGTCGGTCAGGTACTCCTGCTGCTGGTCATTGTCGCTGGTAACCCGCTTGATAGCGTCGGCCAGCAGGTCGCCGTCAAAGGCGTAACAGCCCGAGTTGTACTCGGTGATTCTCCGCTGCTCGGGGCTGGCGTCTCGCTGCTCGACGATCGCCTCGAACTGCCCGCTGGCGTCGCGGACGATCCGCCCGTAGCCCTCGGAGTCGCCGTCAGCGGTCAGCACGGTGACCGCGTTCCGCGCGGCCTCGTGGGCGTCCGCGAGCTCACGGTACGTGCTCGCCCGCACCAGCGGCATGTCGGCGTACGTCACGATCACTGTGCCGGAAATCACACCAAGCGATTCGATCACCATGCGGACCGCGTGCCCGGTGCCCAGCTGCTGGTCCTGGATCACGACGTCGGCCTGGAGGGGGCCGGGGAGGATGGTGGGGGCGTATTCTCGCGTTTCCGCGGCCACCTGATCCCGGCCATGACCGGCCACGACGATCACACGCCGCGGGCCGAGCTCGCCGACGCCGGCGATCGCGTGCCCTAGCAGGCTGCGGCCGCAGATGCGGTGCAGGACCTTGGGAAGCGTGGATTTCATCCTGGTTCCCTCGCCAGCGGCGAGGATGATGACGGCGGCCGGGCGACTATCGCTCACGCGGCAGGGTCTCCTTGAGTGGTCGCTCGCGGGCCAAAGGTCTCGTACCTGTTAACCCGCCCCTCATGCGCAGGATACCGTCCCGTTTCCTGGCTGGGTATCCCGCGTCGTACCAGGTTAGCTAGCCACGCCCCTCCGGGGCCTCCGGGGTCACCAGCTCGCTGGGCTCGAAGCTTCCCTCGCCCGCGACACCCGCGAGTTCCTCGCCCAGGCTCTCTGCCTTTCCCGTCTGGGCCTTACGCTTGCGCAGCTGGCCGGTGAGCAGCGAGGCGGCTACCGCGACCAGGCTGGCGATGATCGCGAACAGGAACGCCTCGCGAAGCCCGTCCCTGAACGGCGTGGTGATCAGCTTCGGGAAGAACTCGCGCCCGGTCAGGTAGTTCGCGTTGACGCCCTTGAGGTGGCTCAGCAGCGGACCGAGCAGTTCCTTCATCGGGTTGTAGCCGAGGAACGCGGAGAACAGCACGCCGATCGGCGGCAAGACGGACAGCTCGTGAGCGTAGCTAGCCGGGATGCCCTGGGCTACCAGGCCGGTGGACATGCTGTGCGGCAGCGAGCTTGACAGGCCCGCCACCATCAGCGAGAAGAAGATGCCGATGCTGAGCACGAACGACGTGTTCTGGACGGTCGCCATCATGCCGCCCGCGGCGCCTCGCTGATCGGCGGGGATCGCGTTCATCATCTCGGCGCGGTTCGGCGATGCGAACAGGCCCGTGACCAGCCCGTTGAACGCGATGACCAGGGCGAACACCCAGTAGGAGAAGTTCACCGGGATGGCTATGAGCAGCAAGAAGCTGATCGCCGCGCCGAACGCGCCGCCGGAGGTGAACCACTTCTGCCCGAAGTGGTCAGATAGCACGCCGGCCGCGGGCGCGGAGATCAGGAATCCGATGGTCAGCGGGACCAGGTAGATCCCGGCCCACAGCGGGGTCTGGCTGAAGCTGTAGCCGTGCAGCGGCAGCCAGATACCCTGCAGCCAGATGATCATCATGAACTGCATGCCGCCCCGGCTGAGGCTCACCATGAGGTTCGCGATGTTGCCGAAGGCGAAGGCCCGGATCTTGAACAGGTCGAGCTTGAACAGCGGCTCGGCGACCTTGGTCTCGACGAACGCGAAGATCACCAGGAGCGCCAGGCCCCCGAACATGCTGCCTAGCACGAAGGGGCTGGTCCACCCCATAGGGTGACCGCCGTAGGGCTGCAGGCCGTAGGTGATGCCGATCAGGATCGCGATCAGCCCGACCGCGAACAGGATGTTGCCCCACCAGTCCATCTTGGCCGGCTTTCGCTGGCCGATGTCCTTGAGCATGAAGTACGCCCAGACGGTGCCGAACACGCCGACCGGTGCGGAGACGAGGAAGACGTAGTGCCAGTTCAGCGGGCCGAGGAGGCCGCCGAGTATCAGCCCGAGGAACGATCCGCCGATCGCGGCGATCGAGTTGATCCCCAGTGCGGTGCCGCGCTGGTTGGCCTTGAAGGCGTCAGTGATGATCGCGGTGGAGTTCGCGAACAGGAAGGCACCGCCGATGCCCTGCACCACCCGCCAGATGATCAGCCACAGCGCCCCGTCTACACCCTTCATCCAGGTGACCGCGAGGAAGATCGACGCGATGCTGAACACCGCGAACCCGAGGTTGTACATCCGGACCCGGCCGAACATATCGCCAAGTCGCCCGAAGCTGACCACCAGCACCGCGCTGACCACCAGGAAGCCCATGAACATCCACAGCAGGTAGCTGGTGTTCCCCGCGCCCAGCGGGTTCAGGTTGATGCCGCGGAAGATGTCCGGCAGGGCAATCAGGATGATCGACTGGTTGATCGTGACCATCAGGATGCCGAGCGTCGTGTTCGACAGGGCGATCCATTTGTAGCGCGGCCCCAGGTCGTGCTCCGTGCTCGCCTCGCTCGCTTTACTTGCCTCGCTCGCCGATCCGTCCGGTGCTGCCGACATGCGCGACGACCCCCAAGCTCTCCGGCCTTCGCCGGTGCTATGTGCCCGGGGCGGGATGCCCGCGCGGGCGCTGACCCAGCTTCGCAGACAACTTGCTTCGTACCAACCAACAATAACCTACGCGTGTGTGATGTATCTCGCATGAGTGCCGTCAGCCGCCCGGACCGGCACAGCACGTAGCAAGACTGGCCAACCGATGGTTTCCGACCGTAGGCTGCCGAACGTTTTGCGCGCGGCCACGGCGGCCACTCCGATCGCAGTTCGTAGCGCCAGGCCAGCGCTCGCCTGTATCGTTACTGCAACGGGTGCGGGGGCTTTGTAAGTCTGGTCACACTCCGGCATAGCTCAATTGGCAGAGCACGGGTTTTTGGTGCCCGGTTCGTCCTGGTTCGAGTCCAGGTGCCGGAACTCTTCCTGCGGCCCGCCCGCTCCCGCTCCCGCTCCCGCGGCCCGCACAGTCCGGAATGCCCGCTATGCCGGGCCGAGGCTCGCTCCCATCACCCCAGCGATGGGCCATCGATGGCGCTAGAGCCCCTGCGGTGGGCCATCCATGGGCGCCGCGAAGCCACTCAACAACGATGAACGCAAGGCCGCATAGTAGCGGCATGATGTACGGGTGACCGAACCAACCCGGACGAATAACCGTAAACGGATGACCGGGAAAGAACGCCGCCAGCAGCTACTCGAGATCGGCCGGCACCTCTTCGCCGAGCGCGGGTTCGAGGGGACCTCAATCGAGGAGATCGCCGCTCAGGCAGGCGTGTCCAAGCCGGTGGTGTATGAGCACTTTGGCGGCAAGGAAGGGCTGTACGCGGTCGTGGTGGACCGGGAGGTGGAGCGCCTGGTATCCACGGTGACCAGCCTGCTGCTCGAGGCGGACCACTCGCGGGCCAAGTTCGAGGCGGCGGCGGTAGCGCTGCTGCGCTACATCGACACGAACGCCGACGGCTTCCGCATCCTGGTCCGGGACACCACGCCGGGCACGTTCGGCACGCTGCTGTCGGACATCGCCACTCAGGTGGAGTACATCATGGCGGACTTCCTGAAGTCCCGCGGCCGGGACCCGAAGCTCGCCCCGATGTACTCGCAGATGCTGGTCGGCATGGTGGCGTTCACCGGCCAGTGGTGGCTGGACGCGCGCAAGCCGAAGCTGGAGCAGGTGGCGTCCAACCTGATCGACCTGGCCTGGTACGGCCTCTCCCAGCTCGACCCGCCGAAAGACTAGGATGCCAGGCCCATCGATGACCCATTACATGCGCTATGGCGCCATCGATGACCCATCGCTGGGGTGCCGCGAGCGAGCGGAAGACTAAGACAGCGGCCGAGGCGCCGGGCGCGATCAGCACCCCGGCTTGACCACCGGGCGCCCACGGGAGCCCGGCGGCCACCCAGGCCGCGTATCCCCCGACCACGTCGGTGGCGTTGACCAGTCCGAGGTCCTGCAGCGCCGCCGCGGCCAGCGACGAGGTGTAGCCCTCCTGGCAGATCACCAGGACCCGCTGCTGATAGCCGGTCGCCTGCGGGATCCTGGCGTCACTCGCCGGATCGAACCGCCATTCCAGGTGGTTGCGCTCCACGACGATGGACCCGGGGATCTCGCCGTGCTCACGCCGCTGCGCGGCCGGCCGGATGTCCACCAGGGCCGCACCATCCCTGACTTGCCCGAACGCCGTGTCCGGCGTCACCCGGGACAGCCGCGCCCGCGCGTCCGTCAGAAGGTCGGCAACCGACCTCACCAGTCGCCTTCGCTCTCGGTGCCCGACGGCACGAGCCCGTTCGACGTCAGCTCGTAGCGCGTCATCTCCGATAGCGGCGGAGAATAGGCGTGCACGCTCACCGCCACCGATCCAGTGGAACTGTTCACCACGTCGTGGATGTACTTCGGGCCAAACGAGCGCGCCGAACCCGCCTCGACCACCCGGGACGACCCAACGTGCCGTTCCTCGAGCGAGCCCCACACCACCGCGAATGCCCCCGCGGACCCGCCGTGGTCGTGGAATCCGGTGGACTGCCCAGGGAGCCAGCTGATCAGCCAGACCTCGTGCTGGTCTGACAGCTGAATTCGCTGGTACCAACGGCCCTCGGAGTCCAGGCGCACCTGGGTGATCCACTCGGCCAGCCGCTCGCGAAGTCGCGGACCAGCTCGTCAAGCTCAGCAACTGTCAGCTGTTCTTCACGCTTAGTTATGCCACTTGGGTTTCCCATGATGATCATCATACCGATATCCCGAGTGAATCAGTCTGGATACTAGGAATTCACGGCGAACGCTAAGCATCTTGACATCGAGAGATACGCTTTGTTGCGTGGCGCAACACTCCGATGAGGTCGACGACCTGGTGCAAGCGTGGCGCGAGCAGCGCCCCGATCTCGACACCGAGCCGCTGCAGGTGCTCAGCCGGGTCTCCCGGCTGGCCAAGCACCTGGACATCGCCCGTCGCGGCGCCTTCGCCAGCCATGGCCTCGAGTCGTGGGAGTTCGACGTGCTGTCCGCGCTGCGCCGCCAGGGCCCCCCATTCCAGCTGACCCCGGGCGCACTACTGAGGGCGACGCTGGTGACCTCGGGGACGATGACCAACCGGATCGACCGGCTTGCCGCGACCGGCCTGGTCCGTCGCGAGCCTGACCCCCGCGACCGGCGCGGCGTCCTCGTCACGCTGACCTCCGAGGGGAGTTCCCGCGTCGACGCGGCCCTTGAAGATCTGCTCAACCGGGAGCGCACCCTGCTGGCCACCCTCGACGAGCCCGAGCGCAAGCAACTCGCCGACCTGCTGCGCACCCTGCTGGTCCCCTTCGACGCCACCTGACCGCATCGGCGGAACCGGCTGTTGGGCCTCCCGGAAAAGTTACCCAAGGGTTAACATCCGGTGAAGAATACCGCCTCAACGAGGAGGCCCCTTGTTCCGCTCGCTCTTCGCGGCCATCGCCGGAGCCGCCGCCCTCGCCCTCACCGCATCGGTTGCCCTCACCGCGTCGGCGAGCACTGCCAGCCCGCCTGGCGGCGCGGGTCACCACCCAGGACGCCAGCAGCCTGGGTACTACCTGTCCCTCGGCGACTCGCTGTCCGAGGGTGTCCAGCCCGCCGCGACCGGCCAGAGCCTGCCCACCGACCAGGGTTTCACCGATCAGCTCTACGCCATGCTGCGGCGCGGTGACCCTGGCCTGAGGCTGCACAAGCTCGGCTGCCCCGGCGATACCACCACCACGATGCTCAACGGCGGTATCTGCGGCTACAGCGGCGGCGACCTCGTTTCCTACACGAGCGACACCGGATCCCAGCTCACGGCGGCGCTGAACTTCATCCGGCACAACCGGGTCTCGCTGATCACGATCGTCGTCGGCGCGGACAACATCGTCCCGTGCCTGGCCCAGAGTTCGTTCAGCGCGGTCGCGGCTTGCGTGGCGAAGCAGTTCCCCATTATGCAAAGCGAGCTGACCAGCATCGTAGGGCAACTGCGCGCCGCGGATCCGCACGCGACCATCGTGGGCATGACCTACTACGACGTCTCGCTCGCGGACTGGCTGACCGGTTCGGCGGGGCAGTCCTTCGCTACCGCGAGCCTCACGGTCGCCACCGAGTTCCGCGACCTGCTGGCGGGCGTCTACCGGGCGGAAGGCGCGCGGGTGGCCGACGTGTACACCTCGTTCCGCACCGCCGACGCGACCGATCAGCTGACGCTGCCCGGTATCGGCACGGTTCCGGAAGACGTCGGCCTGCTCTGTAGCTGGACGTGGATGTGCACGCCCGCGCCGCGCGGCCCGAACATCCACGCCAACGTCATCGGTTACGGCGTGATCGCCCGCACGTTCCTGGCCGCGATCACCCATCGCCAATAACTGTTCCAGCGACCCGGCTACCTCGAGCCAGCGCTCCTCCAGGGCGGCCTTCTCGGCCTGGACGGAGCGCAGCTCAGCGCCCAGGTTCGTCAGCTTCTCGTAGTCGGTCGCGTGACCGGCCATTTCCTCACCGAGCGCCACCTCGCGCCCAGACAGCCGCTCCATCTGCCGGTCCAGCCGCTGCAGTTCCTTCCGCGCCGCCCGCTCCGCCGCGGCATCCACCGGCCCGCTCGCGCCCGCCGCGCCCGCCGCCCCCGCCGCGGTCGATGTGACATCGACCGCGCTAGAGCCCGGTCGATGCGACATCGACAGGGTTGGGTTCGGCCGGGTTAGGGGCGTCGACCGGGTTGGGGATGAGCGGGTGAGCGAGACGAACTCGTCGACGCCACCGGGGAGGAAGCGGAGCGAGCCGTCGCCCGGCAGGGCCATCACGTGATCGGTGACCCGCTCGAGGAAGTACCTGTCGTGGCTGACTACCACCAGCGTGCCGGGCCAGCCGTCCAGCAGGTCCTCGAACTCGGTCAGCGTCTCGATGTCCAGGTCGTTGGTCGGCTCGTCAAGCAGCAGCACGTTCGGCTCGTCCAAGAGCAGGCGCAGCATCTGCAGCCGTCGCCGCTCACCGCCGGATATCTCCACGACCGGCGTCCACTGCCGCTCGCCCTTGAACCCGAGCCGTTCGAGCAGTTGCCCCGCGGACAGTTCCCGCTTGCCGACCGTGATGCGTGACCTGACCTCCTCGGCCGCCTCACGCACCCGCAACGACGGATTAAGTTCCACTAGGTCCTGCGACAGGTGCGCGATTCGTACCGTCTTCCCGCGTACGACCTTCCCTGAGGATGGCGTCAGCGACCCGTCGAGCAGCCTGAGCAGCGAGGTCTTGCCCGCGCCGTTCACTCCCACGATCCCGACGCGGTCACCGGGTCCGAGCTGCCAGGTCACGCGATCCAGCAGCACCCGCGGACCGAGCGACAGCGTCACGTCCTCCAGCTCGAGCACGGTCTTGCCGAGCCGCGCGGTGGCCAGGGCGGTCAGTTCCACCCGGTCGCGGGCGGGCGGTTCGGCGGCGATCAGCTCGTTGGCCGAGTCCACCCGGAACTTGGCCTTCGTACCGCGCGCTTGCGGTCCGCGCCGCAACCAGGCGAGTTCCTTGCGCGCGAGGTTGCGGCGACGCTGTTCGGCGGCGTCCTCGCGACGCAGCCGCTCGGCCTGCGCGAGCACATAAGCCGAGTAGCCGCCCTCGGTCATGTGCACCTGGCCGTCGGCGACTTCCCAGGTGGTGTTGCATACGGTGTCCAGCAGCCACCGGTCGTGGGTGACCAGCACCACCGCGCCGGTCCGTCCCCGCAGGTGCCGCCCGAGCCAGTCGATGGCCTCGATGTCGAGGTGGTTCGTCGGCTCGTCGAGCAGCAGCACGTCGGTCTCCGCGACCAGCAGCGCCGCTAGCCCGGTCCGGCGCCGCTCCCCGCCGCTGAGCCGGCTGACGTCCGCGTCCAGGCCGATGCCTTTCAAAAGCTCCGCGATAACAGAACGAGCGTGGGCGTCGGCCTCCCAGGGCACCTCGCTCTTCCGCCGGCCGAAAACAACGTCCAGGACTGTCCCGTCGAACCGGTCCTGCTGCGCGAGATGCCCGATGCGCAGCCCGGACATCCGGGCGATCCGTCCGCTGTCTGGCTCGGAAACCCCGGCGAGCAGGCTGAGCAGGGTTGATTTGCCCGCGCCGTTATGGCCGACTACGCCTATGTGGTCGGTGGCGGCTACGCCCAGCGAAACGTCGGTGAGCAAGGCGTGCGGTCCGTAGGACTTGCTGACTCGCTCCAGGCTGATCAGGTTCACGATATGTCCGGGGACTCCTCGGTGATGACCTCGGCGCCGGGGGCCGGGCCGGTGGCCTGGGCGACGGAGCGGCAGACGTCGGCGCCGGTGAGCGCGACGGCGAGGTCGAGCGCGCGGCGGGCGTTCGCGGCCAGGAAGAAGCAGGTGGGGCCCGAGCCCGCGACCAGGGCTCCCAGCGCGCCGAACTCGCGGCCGGCGGTCAGCGTCTTGCGCAGCGCCGGGAACAGGTTCACCGCGGCTGGCTGCAGGTCGTTGCTCAGCTCCCGGCCGACCTTGACCGGGTCCCCAGCCCGCAGCGCGCTCATCAGCCCGGCGCTGAGCTCGGGCGGCGGCGCCGGGTTGGCCTCGGTGAGCCGGTCAAAGGCCTGGTACACCCTCGGCGTGGACAGCTCGCCGTCGGCGACGGCCAGCACCCAGTGGTACCTCGCCGTCGGCCGGACCAGCGCCGGGGTCAGCAGTTCGCCACGGCCCCGGCCGACCACGGTGCCGCCGAGCAGCGCAAACGGGACGTCGCTGCCCAGCCGCGCCCCGATCTCGACGAGCTGGTCGGTGCTGAGCTTTCCGCCCCACAACTCGTTCGCGGCGACCAGCGCTCCCGCCGCGTCGGCGCTGCCGCCCGCCATCCCGGCCGCCACCGGGATCCGCTTGGCTATCGTGATCCGCACACCGCGCAGCGCCTCGGCGGCAAACTCGATCGCGTCCTCGCCGGAGAGCATGTCGAAACCTTGGGCCGCCAGCTCTTCGACCGCGCGGACCGCGAGATTGTCGCTGCCGGCGGGCACTGAATCCGCGCCCTCGCCGGTGACGCTGATCCCGATCTTCTGCGTTTTCGACGTGCCCGTCTCCACGGTCACCTCGTCGAACAAGGAAATCGCGTGGAAGACGGTCACCAGGTCGTGGTAGCCGTCACTGCGCCGCGGTCCCACCGCGAGCTGGAGGTTGAGTTTGGCGGGTACCCGCACCGTCACACGAGCCACGATCACTAGATCGTACGTGCATCCGCGATGCGGGCGAACTCGGCGATGCCGAGTTGCTCGCCGCGGGCTGACGGATCGATGCCCGCGGACCGCAATATCCGCTCGGCTTCCGGTGGCGAACCGGCCCAGGTCGCCAGGGCCGCCCGCAGCGTCTTTCGCCGCTGCCCGAAGGCCGCGTCGATCACCGCGAACACCTGCGTGCGGTCGCCGGCTGGTGGGACGTGTTTCTGGAAGCTCACCAGCTTGGAATCCACGTTCGGCACCGGCCAGAAGACCGAGCGCGGGACGGTCCCGGCCAGTTTGGTGTCGGCATACCAGGCGAGCTTCGCCGACGGCGCGCCGTAGACCCGGCCTCCGGGCGGCGCGCACATCCGGTCAGCCACCTCGGCCTGGACCATCACGACGCCGCGCTCCAGGCTGGGGAACCCGGCCAGCAGCTCCAGCACCACGGGCACGGCCACGTTGTACGGCAGGTTGGCCGCTAGCACGGTCGGCTCTTGCGGAAGGCCACGTAGCCGGAGGGCGTCGGCTTCGATGACGGTGACGTCGCTTTCCGGCGCGCGGTCGGTTAGCGTCTTCGGGAGCTCGGCAGCCAGCACCGGGTCGATCTCGACGGCGATGAGCTGCTGGGCGCCCGCCTCGAGCAGCGCGAGGGTCAGCGATCCCAGGCCAGGCCCGACCTCCAGGACCACGTCGCCGGGACGGGGCGCGGCGAGCGCGGCGATCTGCCGGACCGTACCGTGCTCGATGACGAAGTTCTGCCCCAGCCGCTTGGTCGGCCGTACCCCGAGCCGCTGCGCGATCTGGCGGATATCCCCGGCCGACAGCAGCCGCACCGTCTGCCCCGCCATCACCGCACCGGCACCCGCACCCGGGCCCGCACCGGCACCCGCGCCCGCACCGCGGCCCAGCTATGGCCCATCGCTGGGGTTATAGCGCCACTGATGGCCCATCGCTGGGGTGGGAACGCGCGGGTTACCACGCGAACACACGGGCCGCGGTGGCGGTGATGTGCTCGCACATCGCCTCCACCGGGAGGGCTTTGAGTTCGGCTAGGAAGCGGATGGTCCAGGCGGTCATCGCCGGGGAGTTGGGCTTGCCCCGGTTGGGGACCGGGGTGAGGAACGGGGCGTCGGTCTCGGCCAGGATCAGGTCCGGGGGCGCGGCGACCGCCGCCTCACGCAGCTGGTTCGCGTTTGAGAACGTCACGTTGCCGGCGAAGCTCATCACGTAACCGGCGTCCGCGCACACCTTGGCCAGCGCGGCGTCGCCGGAGAAGCAGTGGAAGATCACCTGCTCCGGGGGGCCCTCCTCGGCGAGGATGCGCAGCACGTCCTCGTGCGCCTCCCGGTCGTGGATCATCAGCGCCTTGCCGGTCCGCTTGGCAATCGCGATATGCGCGCGGAACCAGTCCTGCTGCAAGGCCGGCGCCGCGTGATCCCGGTAGTAGTCGAGCCCGGTCTCACCGACCGCGACCACCCGCGGCGAGGCGGCCAGCGCCTCGATCTCGTCGGCGGCCGACCAGTCGAGCCCGGCCACCTCATTCGGGTGGATCGCGACGGCGGCGTAGACCTCGGCATGCTCGGAGGCGCACGCCACCGAGTACCGGGAGGACTCCAGGTCGCAGCCGACGGTCACCATCTTGTGGATGCCCGCCGCCGCGGCCTCGGCCAGCACCTGCTCCACCGGCCGCTGGAGCATGTCCAGGTGGGTGTGGCTGTCCAAGGCGCCCGGCGACGGCAACGGTTCCGGCTGCTTGAGCACGGGAGGTCGGCCGGGGCTGGTTGGTTGGGGAGACTCAGCCGCCAAGGCGCGCGATCTCCTCATCGGCGACCAACGGGTCGATCTTCTTGAACAGCGGCACCGGCTTGGCCAGCGGCGTGCCCGGCGTGATCGGCGACGAGGCCCAGCGCGGCGTGTCGTCGTACTTGCCGGTGATCACCGGGTAGGACGGCGCGCCCTCCTCGTCGACCCGCTTGATCTCCGGCATGTCCGCCCAGACCCCGCCCTCGGGGTGCAGCATCTCGTGGACCTTCTGCGAGGAGTTCGGCAGGAACGGCGTGAGCAGCGTCTTCGCGTCATCCACCGCTTGCAGCGCCACGTGCAGCACGGTCGCCATCCGGGCCGGGTCGGACTCCTTGAGCTTCCACGGCGCCTGGTCGGAGAAGTACTTGTTCGCCTCCCCGATGGTGCGCATCGCCTCGCCGATCGCCGACTTGAACCGGCACCGGCCCAGGTCCTCACCGACCGCCGCGAACGACCGCCGCGAATGGTCGAGCAGGGTCTGGTCGGCCTCGGTCAGTTCGCCCGCCGCGGGAATCGAGCCGATGTTGGCGGCCGCGAAGGACACCGCGCGGTTGACCAGGTTGCCCCAGGTAGCCACGAGCTCGTCGTTATTACGCCGGATGAACTCACGCCACGTGAAGTCGGTGTCCTGGTTCTCCGGGCCGGCCACCGCCACGTAGTAACGCAGCGCGTCCACGTCATAGCGCTCGAGGAAGTCGCGCACGTAGATGACGATCTGCCGGGACGAGGAGAACTTCTTGCCCTCCATCGTCAGGTACTCGCTCGAGACGACCTCGGACGGCAGGTTGAGCTCGCCGAGCGGGCCGGGCGTGCCGCCCTTGGCGCCGCGTCCGGCGTAGCCGAGCAGCATCGCGGGCCAGATCTCGCTGTGGAAGACGATGTTGTCCTTGCCCATGAAGTAGTAGGACTCAGACTCCGGGTCGCTCCACCACGCGCGCCACGCGTCCGGGTCGCCGGTCCGCCTGGCCCATTCGATCGACGCGGACAGGTACCCGATCACGGCGTCGAACCACACGTAGATCCGCTTGTCCAGCCGGTCGCTCCAGCCGTCGAGCGGGACCGGAACTCCCCAGTCGAGGTCGCGGGTGATCGCCCGCGGCTGCAGGTCACCGAGAAGGTTGAGGGAGAACTTGAGCACGTTCGGCCGCCAGTCGCCCGCCTTGGTCTGCAGCCAGCTGCCAAGGACCTCGGCGAACGCGGGCAGGTCGAGGAAGTAGTGCTCGGTCTCGACGAATAGCGGCGTCTCGCCATTGATCCGCGACCTTGGATCGATGAGCTGGTCGGGGTCGAGCTGGTTGCCGCAGTTGTCACACTGGTCACCGCGCGCGTGCGGGTAGCCACAGATCGGGCAGGTGCCCTCGATGTACCGGTCGGGCAGCGTCCGGCCGGTGGACGGCGAGATCGCGCCCATCGCGGTCTTCGGGAAGATGTACCCGTTCTTCAGCAGCGTCGTGAAGATCTCCTGGACCACCGCGTAGTGGTTAAGGGTGGTGGTCCTGGTGAACAGGTCGTAGGTCATGCCCAGGGCGGTCAGGTCCTCGCCGATCACCTGGTTGTACCGGTCCGCGACCTCGCGGGCGGTGATGCCCTCCGCGTCCGCCTGCACCTGGATCGGGGTGCCGTGCTCATCCGTGCCGCTGACCATCAGCACCTGGTTACCCGACATCCGCTGGAAGCGGCTGAACATGTCGCAGGGCAACGCGAAGCCCGAGACGTGTCCGATATGACGAGGGCCGTTGGCGTACGGCCAGGCCGGTGCGGCCAGGATGTGCTTACCCATGGTTAAAGCGTAGGGGCTGAGACCGGCTGGTCGCTCTCATTAACGGTGGCGAGCGGGCGGTGCCTGGTCTGCTTGATGCCCAGGATCGACAGGAAGAACGTGCCGAGCACCAGCTGACAGCTCAGGATCAGCGCGGTGACCGACGGGACCATGATCCGCAGGCTGTGCTCGTAATTCAGCGAGTGGAAGCCAGCGCCGTCCCAGTAGACCACCGAGAAGATAAGCCCGCCGAGCCCGGCCAGGCCGAGTATCAGCCCGGCGATGATGCCGCGTTCCAGCGACAGCTTGCCGAGGATGCGCTGCACGCTCGGCTCTTCGGGCAGGAAACCCTCCGAGCCCGCGTACACCTGGGTAAACAGCCAGAAGAGCACGGACTGGAAGCCGATGACCACCATCGCGGAAGCGGCGACCAGGGTGTCCACGTCGAACGTCACCGAGCCGATGCGCAGCGGCCCGGGCAGCACGAGGGCACCGATGACCAGGCCCGCGATCAGCATCACGAAGCCGGGCAGGAAGAACAGCCAGCGCGGGCTGTACAGCAGCAGGAAGCGCAGGTGCCGCCAGCCGTCCCGCCAGCTTCGCAGGTGCGGCGGCCGGGACCGTCCGTCCTTGGCCAGCGTGGTGGGGACCTCGGCGAGCCGCTGGCCAGCCAGGGTCGCCTTCACCACCATTTCGCTGGCGAACTCCATGCCGGTGGCCTGCAGGCCGAGTTTGAGCACCGAGTCTTTCCGGAAGCCGCGGAGCCCGCAGTGGAAGTCACCGATCGGGCTGCGGAAGAACAGCCGCCCGACGAAACTGAGCACCGGGTTGCCCAGGTACTTGTGCAGCGGCGGCATGGCACCAGGCTCGATCCCGCCGAGGAACCTGTTACCCATCACCAGTTCGGCCCCGCCCCGCAGCGCGGTGACGAACGGCATCAGGTTGGTGAAGTCGTAACTGTCGTCGGCGTCGCCCATGATGATGTACTCCCCGCGAGCAGCGGCGATCCCGCCCATCAGGGCGTTGCCGTAGCCCTTCTCGGCGATGTCGACCACCCGGGCGCCTGCCTGCTCAGCGAGGGCCTGGCTGCCGTCGGTGGAACCGTTATCGGCGATCAGCACCTCACCGTCGATACCGTTGGCTTCGATAGAGGCCACGGCTTTGCGCACGCACGTCGCCACGGTCTCCGCCTCGTTGAGGCAGGGCATGACCACGGTCAGCTCCACGCTGCACTCATTTCCTGGCTCCCGTCTGTGTCTCCGGTGGCGGTTCCGGTTAGCCTAGGGTAGTGCGCGTGTTCCGGCGCCATCGGCTGTTCATTCTCGTCGCGATACCCGCTCTTTTGCTGCGCGCCGACGCGGAACTGGGGTATCGGTGGCAGTCCTGGTTCAACGATTCGTTCAGCTACGTCCGGGCCGCGGTGCTGCTGCAGCCAGAGACACAGCGCGTGTCCGGCTACCCGGTGCTGCTCTGGCTGGTATCACCGTTCCACAGCCTCGCCCTGGTAACAATACTGCAACACCTGGCGGGCATGGCGGTTGGTTTCCTGGTGTACTGGCTGGCCAGGGAACGCTTCGGGGCACGCACCTGGATCGCCGTGCTCGCCGCGGTGCCGGTGCTCTACGACGGGTTCCAGATCCAGCTTGAGCACCTGATCATGACCGACGTCCCGTTCGAGTTCCTGATCGTCGCGGCGATTTTTGTGTTGCTGCTGGCCCGGGACTCCGTTGGCTGGCGCCGCGCGGCCCTGGCCGGGCTGCTGATCGGCGTGGCCGACGTCATCCGGTCGGCGGCGCTCCCCCTGCTAGTCGTCTTCGTGGTCTTCCTGCTGGTCGGGAGTCGGCAAACGTCCGTAAAATCTGCTGCCCCAGCGACAGATTCTCCGGACATTCTCGGGAGGGTGCGGGTCGCGGGCGCCCTGCTGGTGGCCTGCGCGCTGCCGGTGCTCGGCTACGCGGGCTGGTTCAACGCCAGCTACGGGCAGTTCGCGATGACCAACTCCACCGGGGTCTTCCTGTACTCGCGGGTCATGACGTTCGCCGAGTGTGCCCAGATGGGCACCCTGACACCGGAACTTCGGTCGCTATGCACGAACGTCCCGCCAGCGAAACGGCCGGCCGCCGAGGAGTACATCTGGCGGCCGTACTCGCCGCTGGTGCGGGTGTCCCCCGAGCCGTTCAACCCGGCGACGAACAAGCTCGCCGAGAAGTTCGCGATCCGGGCCATCGAGTCCCAGCCGCTGGATTACGCGCGGGCGGTGTTCGACGACACCTGGAAGGCCTTCGGCTGGTCCCGGACGCCCTACCCGGACGCGGCTACCTACGACGAGTACCTCTTCGGTTCCTCGTCCGTGCCGGTCCCGACCTACGCCACCCCCAGCATCCACGGGTACCGCTCGTACGAGGCGTACTACGTGCGCGGGAACCCAACGACCCAGGTGGTCAACCCGTTCGCCGCGATCATCAGGAATTACCAGCGGTACGTCTGGCTGCCCGGCACCATCTACGGGCTGATCCTGCTGATGGGACTGGCCGGACTGGTAATGACCTGGCGAGACCGAGGACGCTATGCCCTGCTGCCGTGGGGGGTGTCGCTGGCGATGATCGTGGTGCCGGCCGCCACCGCGGGGTTCGACTACCGGTACGTGCTACCCGCCGTCCCCCTCGCCTGCCTGGCGGCGGCGATCACGGCGGGCCCGGCGGTCGGCCGGCTCCGCGGCCGCCTGACTGGCACGGGCCGCCCGGCGGCTGAGGCCGGCGACGACCAGCGTGATCTCGCCTCGGACACGGCCTGACTGAACGTCACTCGCCCAAGCGGCTAGCTCGCCCAGGCTGCCTCTGACGATCTCCTCGTGGGTCTTGGTCAGCTCGCGGCACACCACGGCGGGACGGTCGTCCCCGTGGGACTCCGCCAGCTCACCGAGCGTCTTGGCCAGCCGGTACGGCGACTCGAACAGCACGTGAGTCCGAGGATCAGAAGCCAGTTCTTCAAAACGGCGATGGCGTTCCCCTGCTTTGCGCGGCGGGAATCCCTCGAAGCTGAACCGGTCAGATGGCAGTCCCGACACGGCCAGCGCCGTCGTCACCGCGCTCGGGCCAGGAATGGCCGTGACTCTTATGTCGCTGGCGGCGGCGGCCGCGACCAGCCGGTAGCCGGGGTCGCTGACCGCGGGCATCCCGGCATCGGTGACCACCAGCACGTCGTTGCCTTCCTCCAGCTGGGTGACCAGCTCGGCGGCGCGCCGGGTCTCTATGGCGTCGTAATAGGAGACCACTCGCCCGGTGATCGTCACTTCCAGGCTGGCCGCCAGGCGGCGCAGCCGCCGGGTGTCCTCGGCGGCGATGATGTCCGCGGTTTCCAGCGCCCGGGCTAGCCGAGGGGCGGCGTCATCGGGCCGACCGATCGGAACGGCCGCCAGAATCAGGGTTCCAGTGTCCGTTTTGCTTTCCATCACGGCGTCCCTTCCGACTAACATAACCCCGATGACCGCTACCCAGGCCAGCCAGCCGGCCCCAGGTGAGGCAAGCGGCGAGGCTACCGGATCACGCTCCGTAATCGACCGTGCACGGGCGCTCGGCGCCCGCCTCGCGTCGCCGTTGCCCACCGACGGATGGTGGGGCTGGGCTGGCCCGCTGCTGGTCACGCTGTTCGGCGGGTTCCTGCGCTTCGACAGGCTATCGGTGCCCAACGCGATTAGCTTCGACGAGACGTACTACGTCAAGGATGCGTGGAGCCTGCTGCACCACGGCGTCGAGCTGTGCACGTCGAACAATCCGAACCTCAACACGATGATCGCGCAGCAGCACGACACGAACATCTTCGCCATGTGCAGTGGCGGCGGTTACGGCGAGTACGTGGTGATGCCGCCGCTCGGCAAGTGGCTGATCGCGATCGGCGAGTGGCTGTTCGGGCTGAACTCGTTCGGCTGGCGGTTCTCGTCCGCTTTGTGCGGCACGCTGGCGATCCTGCTGCTGTGCCGCATCGTCCGCCGGATGACCCGGTCCACGCTGCTCGGCTGCATCGCCGGATTCCTGCTGTCGCTTGACGGCCTGGAGTTCGTGCTGGCGCGCACCGGGATCCTGGACATCTTCCTGATGTTCTTCGTGCTCGCCGCGTTCGGCTGCCTGGTGATCGACAGAGACGTGTCACGGGCCCGGCTGGCGGCCCTCGTCGCGTCCCAAGGGGAAGGCGACGGCAGCGGGCCTAGGCTCGGCATCAGGAAGTGGCGGGTCCTCTGCGGGTTCTGCATGGGCTGCGCCTGTGCCGTCAAGTGGGACGGCATCTGGTACTTGCTGGGCTTCTTCCTCTTGTGCGTGGCCTGGGACGCGGGCGCCCGCCGGGCGGCCGGGCTGCCCCGGTACTGGCGCGGCACGCTTGTCAGCGATGGCAAGTGGCTGCCGGTGTCGCTCGGTGTGATTCCGCTGGTGACGTACCTGTTGTCGTGGACTGGCTGGTTCGTGACCAGCGAGGGCTACGACCGGCAGTACGCCGCGCAGCACGGCGTGCACATCCCGGTGATCTCCGCGCTGTACTCGCTTTTTGAGTACAGCAAGTCGATGTGGCAGTTCGACTCGACGCTGCATGCCTATCAGCCGTACATGTCCCAGCCGTGGGGCTGGATCGTCATCGCCCGGCCAATCGCCTACTACTACGAGTGCTGGTCGAATGTCGCGGGTACCGTGGCCTGCCCGAAGGGCCAGGTCGGGTACTCGCAGGAGGTTCTCGCGATCGGGAACCCGCTGATCTGGTGGGCCTCGATCCCGGCGCTGCTATTCTGCCTAGGCTGGTGGCTGACCAGGCGCGACTGGCGGGCAGGGGCCGCGCTGTTCGGCTTGGCGGTCGGCTGGCTGCCCTGGTTCCCGTTCGTGTCGCGGACCAAGTTCTACTACTACGCGCTGGACTTCCTGCCGTTCATGATCATCGCCATCGTGCTCTGTATCGGGCTGATCATCGGGCCGGCGAGGGCGAGTTCGATGCGGCGCGCCATCGGTGCCTCGATCGTCGGCTCTTACCTGCTGGCGGTGCTGCTGATGTTCCGCTACTTCTATCCAATTTTGGCCGGATCGATCATCCCGTATTCCTCGTGGTTGTCCCACATGTGGTTCAGCAGTTGGATCTGAGCTGACTTTCAGGAACCTTGGAGTACTTCCCCAGTCCGGCCGGGGAGCCTGTTACATGAGAGTTTCGGCACTAGTTTGCCCAGCCGTGACGTTAGCGACACGTAAGGCAGCGAACGACGCAAGCTCTTGCGCGATCACAAGTCGCGACATATCTTAAAACTAATTGGTCGTGGACCGGACCGTCCGCGGCCTCCCGTACGTCTATATGGGTGACGGACGGATCGAACCACCGGAGCGCACATGAGCCGGAACGAAGAAGAGGCCGCCATCGCCACCAGCGAAGGCGTCGAGAATGCCACACCCGGCAACGCGGCCGACCCCGCGGAGAGCCGCGCGCGGTTCGAGCGGGATGTCGTGCCGCAGCTGAGTCAGCTGTACCCGGCCGCGCTCCGCATGACCCGCAACCCCACCGACGCCGAGGACTTGGTCCAGGAGACGTCGGTCAAGGCGTACGCGGCGTTCCACCAGTTCCGGCCCGGTACCAACCTCCGTGCGTGGCTGAACCGCATCCTCACCACGACGTTCATCAACGTCTACCGCAAGCGCAAGCGCGAGCCGCAGCAGGCGCTCGGCGGCGACCTGCAGGAATGGCAGATGTCCGCCGACCGGCTGGCACCCCCGGTGCCGTCGGCCGAGACTCAGGCACTGGACCGCACGACGGACTCCGACCTGCTACGGGCACTGCGCGGGCTGCCGAACGAGTTCCGCACCGCGGTGTACCTAGCGGACATCGAGGGATACCCGTACCGCGAGATCGCCGAGATCATGGGCACCCCGGTCGGCACGGTGATGTCCCGCCTGCACCGCGGCCGCAAGCGGATCCGCGAGCAGATCAGCGGAGACTCGGTAGCCCCCACCCCCGCCGAGTCCCGCGGCGCGTAACCTCCGGGTGCCCGAGCCCGCAGCCCGCAGCCCGGGGCGACGGGGTTTTGCTCGTGGGTGCTGCACTGACCAGCCAAGAGTCGGGGTAGTGCAGCACTCACTAGCAATGGCTTCTGCGCTACCAGCCGAGAGACTCGGGGTCGTAGAGCTTTTCCACATAGATCTGGTGCCACAGGGAGAACACCAGGAGCGCCCACACCTGACGCCACTGGACTAGCGGGTCACCGGCCTGGAAGCGCTGCCACACGGCCAGCACGGCCCGCTTGTTCAGCCACTCGTCGGTATGGGCCTCCACGAGGATCTGCTCGGCGAAGCCGCCCAGCTCACGAGTGAGCCACTCCCCCAGCGGGACGGGGAACCCGAACTTGGGGCGCTCGGTGGCTTCGCGCGGCAGCAGCGCGCCCACCGCCTCACGGAGCGCGAATTTCGTCGTGCCCGCGGCCGTCTTCTCGGCGCGGGCCAGCCGGGCCGCTACCGCCATCACCTCACGGTCCAGATAGGGCGAGCGGAGCTGCAGGCCGTGGGCGGCACTTACCCGGTCGACCTTGACCAGGATGTCGCCGGGAAGCCAGGTGTTGATGTCGACGAGTTGCATGGTGCTCACGTCGTCGAGGCCCATCTCTTCCGCCTGGTCGAAGATCGGAGCCGCAACGTCGGACGCGTAGCCGTCGCCGAATCGCACCAGCCGGTCCACTTGGTCGTCTTCGAAGATGCGCGCGTTGCCGATGTACCGTTCCCGCAGTGGCGTGGACATCCGGTGCAGCAGGCCCTTGCCCCGAACCCCGGCAGGCAGCCGCGAGGCCGCGCCGACGATCGGGGCACGCATCCCGGCGGGCAGTGACTGCCCGGCGCGAACCACGCCCGGCTGGTAATACACGCCGTACCCGCCGAACAGCTCGTCCGCTCCCTCGCCGGACAGCACGACCTTGACGTGCTTGCGGGCCTCACGCGCGGCGAACCAGAGCGGAATGGCGGCGGCGTCCGCCAGCGGGTCATCGAGGTGCCAGACAATCTCTGGAAGCCGCGCGGCGAACTCGGACGCGGTGATCACGTACGGGACCGATTTCAGGCCCAGCGCGTCCGCGGTCTCCGCGGCGTATTCGATCTCGCTGTAGTCCTCACGGTCGAATCCCACGGTGAAGGTCATCAGCCCAGGCCTGATCTGGGCGGCCAGCGCGCAGATCGCCGCCGAGTCGATCCCGCCGGACAGGAACGCGCCAACCGGGACGTCTGCCCGCATATGCACGGCTACCGAGTCGCGCAGCACCTCGAGGATTTTCTCTGGCGTCTCCGGCGACGGGGACTTGGCCGGGCGCAGGCTAGCCCGCCAGTACCGGAACACGTCCACCGGACCGTCCGGTCTGGCGACGAGGAAGTGCCCCGGAGGAAGTGCTCGCACCGGTGGCGTCATCGTCGCGGAGCCGGCACGTACTGCAAGGACAGGTATCGTCGCAGCGCGTCCGGGTCGATCGACGTCACATCGCCCGCGGCGGCTAGCGCCTTGCGTTCGGACGCGAACCGGAAGAACCGGCCCGTGCCGAGCGAGTAGTAAAGCGGCTTGATGCCGAACGGGTCACGGCAGCACAGCAGTTCGTTGTCGCGGCTGTCCCACAGCACGAAGGCGTACATACCGCGAAGCTGACGCAACGCGCTCTTGCCGTCCAGGGCGAAGGTTTCGAGCAGTACTTCCGCGTCCGATCCGGTGCGTAGCATGACGCCGCGAGCACGTAGCTTGTCGCCCAGTTCCTGGTAGTTGGCGAGGAAGCCGTCGAAGACGAGCACGTACCGGCCGTCGACCGAACGCACTGGCTGCTGTGCCCCTGACGAGCCAGCACCGGCGGGCGAGGGCCGGCGGCCGGCTGGCGGTGCGCTGAGGACCGCAAGGCTGCTCGCGGCGAGGGCGACCCGGTCGTCGCTGTAGCGTCCCTCGTCGTCCGGCCCGCGGTACGCGATCCGGCGGATCGCGCGATCCACCCAGCCCGCGTCGGGGCTCGTGCCCTCCGCCAGTGCGAGGCACCCGGCGATGCTGCCCATTCACCCACCCAAACGTTGCCAACAGTTCCATGTCACCCGGCTTGAAGGGATCTACCCAATCCGGATAACAAAATGGTCTCGTACGGGGGGCGGTCTCGGGGAGGGCACGCACGGGGCTCGGCGACCGCCCTGAGGACGGTCCCAAGCCTCGACGGAGATTACCTCATTTATCCGCGAAGTTGCCATACGCGCTGGTCAGAGCGCCGCGCTCCCGCCTCGAGCGGGAGATGCGGCGCCGGATGGGCAGCTGAGTTTACTTCGGCTGGAATCTGATGCCACCGTCGAAACGGATGACTTCCGCGTTCATGTAGTCGTTCTCGACCAGCGTGCGGACCAGATGCCCGAACTCGTCGGCCCGGCCCATGCGCTTGGGGAACACCACCGGTGCCGCCAGCTTCGCCTTGAACTCCTCGGCGTCGCGGTCCTGGCCCGCGATGCCGCCGTAGATGGGCGTGTCGATGATGCCGGGGGCGATGGTGTTGACCCGGATGCCCATCACGGACAGGTCGCGTGCCGCCGGGACCGTCATGCCGATGATGCCGCCCTTGGACGCGGAGTAGGCAATCTGGCCGGTCTGGCCCTCGATGCCGGCAATCGAGGCTGTGTTGACGATCACACCGCGCTGGCCGTCGGCGTCGCCCGGCTCGGTGCGCGCGATCGCGGCGGCCGCGATCCGCATCACGTTGAACGTCCCGGTGAGGTTGACTCCGATGATCTTGGCGAAGTTCGCCAGGCTGTGCGGCGATCCGGTACGGCCCACGGTCCGCTCGGCCCAGCCGAGGCCCGCGCAGCTCACCGCGACGCGCAGCGGCGGTCCCGCCGCGGCGGCCACGTCTACCGCGTCCTGCACCTGAGCCTCGTCCGACACATCAACCCGGGCGAACAGGCCGCCAATCTGCTCAGCGACCGATTTACCCCGGTCTTCGTTCAGGTCCGCTACCACGACGAGCGCGCCGGCCGAAGCCAGCGTTCGCGCCGTCGCCTCCCCTAGTCCGCTCGCACCGCCGGAAACGATCGCCGTAGTCCCATTCAGCTCCATGGGCCGGAGCATAACAGGGGCTCGCCGCAGCTGCGGATGGCGACATAGCGTGATCTATCTCGGGGCGGCGCCTTAGACGATCATGCTCAGCGGGTGCTGGATCCGGGTCGTAAAGGCCGCGAGCCAGCGGGCGGCGAGGGCCCCGTCAATCGCGCGATGGTCGACCGAGAGCGTGCAGCGCATGACGGTCGCCACCGTGACGGCCCCGTCGACGACGACCGCCTGCGGCGTGGCCGCGCCCACGGCCAGGATGCCGGACTGCGGCGGGTTGATAATCGCGGAGAACTCCAGCGTGCCGTACATGCCGAGGTTCGAGATCGAGAAGGCGCCGCCCTCCAGCTCGTGCTGCAGCAGCCGCCGCTCGCGGGCCCGCTCCGCCAAAGAACGTACCGCGCCCGCGATCGCGGACAGCCGCATGGTCTCGACGCCGCGCAACACGGGCGTGACCAGCCCCGCACCGGTCGCGACAGCGATAGACACGTCAACGGACGCGTGCGTCAGCAGGCCCTCGTCGCTCCAGGTGACGTTCGCCTCCGGCACATCCTGGAAAGCGGCCGCGACAGCCATGATCACGAAGTCGTTGACCGAGATCTTCACCGCCCCGGTCTCGTTGATCCGCGAACGCAGCTCAAGCAGTTCGTCAACGACGCACTCCGCAGCCAAATAAAAGTGCGGCACCGTAGCCTTGCTCTCAGTAAGCCGCCGCGCAATAGCCCGCCGCATAGCCGTATGCGGGACAACCGAACCAGCCACGGGAGCAGCCGACGCCGGACCAGCCGCCGCGGCCGACGCCGGAGCAGGAGCCAGCCGCTCAAGGTCACGCCGCACGATCCGTCCGTTCGGCCCAGTCCCCTCGATCGCGGCAAGGTCGATGCTCTTCTCCCGGGCGATCTTCCGCACCAGCGGGCTGGCGAACAGCCGAGTGCGGTGGAGTGCGACGGGCCCCTCACCACCAAGCGCAGCATCCATATCAGCGTCGGTCTCACCCGAGTCGACCAGCACCGCTATCGGCACGCCAACCTCACCAGTGCCGCCAGCCACCAGCAAGATCCGCCCAACGATGCCCGCCTCTTCCGCGTTGTACTCGACCAGAGCCTTCTCGGTCTCGATCTCGACGAGCGGGTCCCCGACGGCGACGGTGTCGCCCGGCGCGACGAGCCAGCTGACGATCGCCGCCTGTTCCGCGCCCGCGAGCACGCTCGGCATCCGCACGACCGACGCCATCAGACGGTCCCCCCGAAGCCTGCTCGCACCCGTTCAAGTCCCGCGGTGACGTCCTCGACGCCAGCGATCGCGGCGCGCTCGAGCACCTTCGAGATGCTCGGGCTCGCCTCGGACCCCGTCACCCGCTGCACGGGCTGATCGAGCCAGTCGAAGAAACGCCGCTGGATCTCGTCGGCGAGCCAGCCACCGTAGGAGGGGCCCTGCGTGCCCTGCTCGACGATGAGCACCGCGTTCGTCTTCCGGATGCTCTCACCAACGGTCTCCCAGTCCAGCGACGCCCGGTCGAGGAAGCGCAGGTCGATGAGCTCGGCGTCGACGCTGGTCTGCTCGATGGCCGACAAAGCCACCGAAACCATCGACAGGTACGTCAGCACGGTCACGTCGCGGCCAGGGCGACGCACGGCGGCCGTCCCGAAGGGGATCTGGTAGTCGAGGTCATCGACTGGGAGGTCCCCGTCAACCCCGTACAGGTCGACGTGCTCGATCATGAGCACCGGGTCATCGAGCGCGAGCGCCGCGTTCATCAGCCCTATGTAGTCGTACGGGGTCGAGGCGGCCATGATCCGCCAGCCGGGGCTCGTCGCGAAGATGCCCGCGGGGTCCATCAGATGCTGGGAACCGTAGCCGGAGCCCATAGCAACCTTCGTCCGCAGCACGAGCGGCACCGGGTTTCGGCCGCCGAACATGTGGCGCGCCTTGCCGATCTGGTTGAACACCTGGTCGGCCGCGACCCAGAGAAAGTCGGGGTACATGAACTCGACGACCGGACGGAAGCGACCGTCGAGGGCCAGACCGCCGCCGAGCCCGGCGAACGCGTTCTCGCTGATCGGCGTGCCGAGCACCCTGCCCGGATACTTACCTGGCAGGCCCTTGGTGGCGCCGTTCGTCCCGCCGTTGAGGCGGTGCACGTCCTCGCCGAGCACGACGATGCGCCCGTCCTCCGCCATCCGCCGGTCCATGACCCCGGACACCGCTTCGATGAACTTGCCGCGCCTGAGCGAGCCGGTGAAGTCCGCGCGCTCAACGGTCCGAGCGCCAGCGAGCTCGGAGCGGTCGCCGCGGATGCCGACGTCGACGAAGGCTGGATCCGGCCACAGTCCCGCTCGGATGCGGCGGGCCCCCGGCTTAGCGTCGGGGGCCGGCTCGAGGAGCGCGCCGACCGCCTCCCGCATCGCCTCCTGAGCCTGGGAGCGTACCGAATCCACCCCGGCAGAATCGATGAGGCCGAGCTTGATCATCTCGGCCGCGACGCGGACAACCGGATCACGGGCTCGCCACTGGGCTTCCTCTTCCTTCGTGCGATAGCCGAAGGCACTGCCGGGAAAGGGCCCGTTCTGGTGGAAGAAACGGTAGACGACCGCCTCGATGACGGCGGGGCCGTCGCCGGCGCGCAGTCCGGCGGCCGCTCGTTCCATCGCCAGATGCACGGCGAGCGGGTCCATGCCATCGACCCTCCAGGCGGGAATGCCAAAGCCGAGCGCGCGCGCCGACAGCCGCGGCTCCCCGGTGGCCTCCTCGACGCTGGTCGAGACGGCGTAGAGGTTGTTCTCGATAAAGAAGCACAGCGGCAGCTTCCACGCGGACGCGAGGTTCAGGCTCTCCAGCACCGAACCGATGTTGACCGCGCCATCGCCGAAATAGCTGACCGTAAGGTCGTCGGTGCCGGAATGCCGCTGCACCCAGGCGTTGCCAGCCGCCATCGGCACGCCGCCGCCGACGATGGCGTTGGTGCCGAGTGCCCCGGCCTCGAGCCACTGCAAGTGCATGGAGCCGCCACGCCCGCCGCAGTAGCCCTCGGCGAGCCCGAGGATCTCGGCGAGCGTGCGCCGCAGCACGGTCGCGACCTCGGGGGTTACCAGGTTCTCCAGCTGAGTCGGTCCCGACGTTATGTACGAAATGGATTTCGCTAGAAACTGATGATGCCCGCGGTGGGAACCGTTGACGGCGTCGGTCGAGCGCAGCGAGACGATGGAGCCGACCGCGCCGCCCTCCTGGCCGATGCTGGAGTGGGCCGGGCCGTGGACCAGCCCGTCGCCCGCGAGTTCGAGCACCGTCTCCTCGAAGGCGCGGATGAGGTGCAGCTGACCGAGCATGGTCGCCAGCAACCCTGGATCAGCGGCCTTCCAGTCCGCCGCCGTCGTGCGCAGCTCGATCCACTCGGAACCGGGGTGAAGCCGCTTCTCACGTGGCATGACAGGAGGCTACATCGCGAATGTATCCATATCAACGGCGATTTCTTGAAAATCCTTCAAAACACCGGCATATTGGATACATCATAACGACGAGAGGTGACTCTTGAGTGCAGGCATTCCCGGGCTGCGGGGCGGTGACCACATCGGCATCACCGTCCCGGACATGGAACAGGCCCATGCGTTCTTCGTGGACGTGCTCGGCTGCGTCCACGTCTACTCGCTGCCCGGGATGCGGCACGACGATGACTGGATGCTCGATCATCTAGGCGTCGACCCCCGTGCGGTCGTACGGGAGATCCGGTTCTACCGGTGCGGCTTCGGCCTCAACTTCGAGGTCTTCGAGTACGAGCCCCTCCAGGACCAGCGCCCGCAGCCGCGTAACAGCGACATCGGAGGCCATCACATCGCCCTCTACGTCGACGACATGGACGCGGCGGTCCGCTACCTGCGGGCCAGCGGGGTGCGGCTGATGGCCGGCCCGGTCGCCAGCCGCAACGCGTCGGCCGGACAGCGCTGGCAGTACTTTCTCAGCCCGTGGGGCATGCAGTTCGAGCTCGTGAGCTATCCGGCGGGGAAGGCCTACGAGCAGGACGCCGCGGTCAGGCTCTGGCATCCCGGTCATCCGGAGCGGTGACCACAATGACTTCGGAGAACGTCGCCAGCCACCGGATCGCGGACAGCCTCCGCGCCGCGATACTGAACGGGAGCTATCTGCCCGGCGAGCGCATCAGGCAAGAGGACCTGGCCGCGCGCTCCGGGGCGAGCCGCATCCCCGCGCGCGAGGCGCTGCGCATGCTCGCTTCCGAGGGACTCGTGACCCTGGTCGCCAACTCGGGCGCCTGGGTCACCAAGCTGAGCCTCAGCGAGTGCGCCGAGACTTATCTCATCCGGGAGCGTCTGGAGCCGCTTCTGCTGCGCACCAGCATGCCGCACCTCTCCTGCGACGCGGTTGGCCGTCTCAGCGAGCTTGCCGACGAGATGGAAGCGGGGAAAGACCTCGACGCGTTCATGCGCGACGACCGGGACTTCCACCTGTCCAGCTACGCGGGCGCCGCGTCGGGCGAGATGTGGCAGATCATCCACCGCATGTGGAACACGACTCAGCACTACCGGCGCGAGTTCTCCAGGCTCGCGGCGCGGGACGGCCTGAGGATCACGCACCTGGAGCACCGCCTGCTGCTCGACTGCATCCGCAGGCAGGATCCGGACGACGCCGAACGGGTGCTGCTGACCCACATCCGCCGCACCCGGCTGGAGCTGGAAAAGCATCCAGAGATCTTCTGAGAGGAGCTACATGACCAGGATCGGCGCCCCCGGCCACATGGGGGTCGACTACGAGGAGCGCGTCGACTTCGACCGGCTGCGCAAGCACCGCATCGCGCGGGCCAAGGCGGCGCTGGAGGCCAGCGAGTGCGGCGCTTTCCTGCTCTTCGACTTCTATAACATCCGCTACACGACGCAGACCTGGATCGGCGGCGCACTCGGCGACAAGATGATCCGCTACGCCTTGCTGCTGCGGGATCGCGATCCGATCCTGTGGGACTTCGGCTCGGCGGTGCGGCATCACAAGCTGTACTCGAAGTGGCTGCCGGAGGAGAACTGGCGGGCCGGGTTCCTTGGCTTCCGCGGGGCGGTCGCCCCCGAGGCGGGCCTGATGCGCGACGCGGTGACCGAGATCAAGTCGCTGCTCACCGAGGCCGGGGTGGCCGAAGCTCCGCTCGGCATCGACATCGTGGAGCCGCCGTTCCTATTCGAACTCGAGCGGCAGGGCATCACCGTGCGCGATGCGCAGCAGTCCATGCTCGACGCCCGGGTCATCAAATCACCGGATGAGATCATGCTGCTCAACCAGGCGGCGGCAATGGTCAACGGCGTCTACCAGGACATCGTCGAGATGCTCAAGCCGGGAGTACGCGAGAACGAGATCGTCGCGCTCGCGAATAAGCGGCTCTATGAGCTGGGCAGCGACCAGGTGGAGGCGGTTAACGCGATCTCCGGCGAGCGGTGCAACCCGCATCCGCACAACTTCACCGACCGCATCATCCGCCCGGGTGACCAGGCGTTTTTTGACATCATTCATTCCTTCAACGGCTACCGGACCTGCTACTACCGCACCTTCGGGGTCGGCAACGCGACCGATAGCCAGCGCGACGCTTACCGGCAGGCGCGGGACTGGATGGACGCGGCGCTCGCCGCCATCAAGCCGGGCGTCCCGAGCGATGTTGTCGCCCGCGTTCTGCCGAAAGCGGAGGACTTCGGCTTCGAGAACGAACTGACCGCCTTCGGGCTCCAGTTCGCGCATGGACTCGGGCTTGGCCTGCACGAGCGGCCGATCATCTCGCGGCTCAATTCGCTGGAGAACCCGATCGAGCTCCGGGCAGGGATGGTCTTCGCGATGGAGACATACTGCCCGGCCTCCGACGGCATCTCCGCCGCGCGCATTGAGGAGGAGGTCGTCGTCACCGACCGCGGCACCGAGATCCTCACCAAGTTCCCCGCCCAGGATCTATTCGTCGCGAACAAATACTGAGAGTGCCCAGTCCTGGCGAGGGACTTGCGGCACCTGCGGATCGCGACATAGCGTGATCTATCTGGGGGTGCAGCAACGATGAGATACCGCGGGAACCCATGGGCAGTCCTGCTCGTCCTGTCGCTCGGGTTCTTCATGACCCTGCTCGATCTCACGATCGTCAACATCGCGATACCGGACATGATGCGCAGGCTCGGCGCCTCGCTTGACGACGTGCTGTGGGTGCTCAACGCCTATGCCCTCGTCCTGGCGGTGCTGGTCATCACGGCCGGACGGCTTGGCGACCTGTTCGGGCCCAAAAGGCTGTTCGTCTGGGGCATCGCCCTGTTCACGCTCGCGTCGGCGGCCTGCGGGCTGGCGCCCGACGCGGCGTTCCTCATCGCGTTCCGCTCGGTCCAGGGCATTGGCGCGGCGATGCTGCTCCCGCAGACGCTCGCCCTCATCACGATCATCTTCCCGGCTGACCGGCGCGGTGCCGCGATGGGTATCTGGGGTGCGGTGGCCGGGGTTGCGACGATCGCCGGGCCGACGCTGGGCGGGCTGCTGGTCACCGAGCTGGACTGGCGGTGGATCTTCTTCGTCAACTTGCCGATCGGCGTGATCGTGTTCGCCGCGGCGGTGGTCATCATCCCGGACATCAAACCGGGCCGCAGGCACCGGCTTGACCTCCCCGGAGTGGCCATCGCCACCGTGGCGCTGCTCGGTATCTGTTACGGGCTGGTGGAGGGGCAGAGCTATGACTGGGACGCCCGCATCTGGGTGAGCATCGGTGTGGGATGCGTCATGGTCGCGGTGTTCCTGGTCTACCAGCGGTCGCGGCAGGGCGATGAGCCGCTGGTGCCGTTCGCGCTGTTCGCCAGCCGGAACTTCTCGATCATGAACATCGTGGCGGGGACGCTGGCGGTCGGGATGCTCGGCATCTTCTTGCCGTTCACCATCTACCTGCAGTCCGCGCTGGGCTTCACGGCGCTCAAGGCCGGGCTGACCCTAGCGCCGTCGTCCATCGTCATGATCCCGGCGGCGCCGCTGTCGGGACGGCTGACCGACCGTATCGGCGGCAAGTACATCCTGATGACCGGGCTCACCCTGTTCGCGGCCGGGATGGGGTGGGCGGTGCTGGTGGCCACGCCCACCTCGACCTGGGTCGATTTCCTCGCGCCAATGATCGTGGCCGGTTTCGGGATGGGGTGCGTGTTCCCGCCGATGACCACCACCGCGATGCGGGACGTCGATCCAAAACTGGCGGGCGCGGCCTCCGGGATGCTGAACACGGTCCGTCAGGTCGGCTCGGTCATCGGAACGGCCTCGGTCGGGGCGCTTTTGCAGAACAGGTTGGCGTCATCTCTCACGGCGGAGGCCACGCGGCGTTCTGTCGTACTGCCGGAACCCGTGCGGCACGCCTTCGTCGGCGCCTTCGGGCAGGCGGCCAGCTTCACGACCGGGACGAGTTCTGGCATCAGCGTGCCGAAGGGAACCCCGCCCGCGCTGGCCGCCGAACTGCGGCGGCTAGGCGCGGAGGTGTTCAGCACCGGTTACGTGCAGGCCATGAGATGGACCATGGTCATGCCGATCGCGGTCATCGTGCTGGCCGCGGCGAGCTGTTTGGCGATCAGCCGCCGCGGCCAGGCACCGTCTAATGCGGTCGAGCCTCAGCCCGCGGCGGCCAGCTCGTCTGGCCAGAGCCCGGGCAGTTCCTCTGGGGTCGGCTCGTAGGGGAATCGCGGCGCGAACATCGGCTCTAGGTCGGTGAGCCACCTCGCCTCCGCGTCGAAGCGAGCGAAAAACGGCCGCCCGACCAGCGACGGGTCTCGTGATTGCAGCATCCGCAGCACGAACACCTTCGTGCCGTTGATGTCCGCTACGCCGTCCACCACGACCTTTCCTGGTGTGGCGGACATGGACGGGCCTCGCACGGTCCTGGCGAGGCCCGAGACGCCCTGGTAGGCGTCGCGGAAGATCTCGTACGCCCGGGCCAGCGGTACCGCGAAGTAATCCTGCGGTCCGGTGTCCCGCTCCACAAACATGTAGTACGGCACCATGCCCTGCCGGAGCTGGCTGCGCCACATGGTGCGCCAGATTTCCGGGTCATCGTTAATCGACCGGATCAGTGGCGCCTGAGTCCGGATGATCCCGCCCGCGTCGCGGATCCGCCGCGCCGCCTTGCCCGCGAGCTCAGGTTCGAGCTCACGCGGATGCGAGAAGTGCGCCATCAGCGCGAGCGTCTTACCGCTGTCGGCTACCTTCTCGAACAGCTCGAGCGTGGCGTCGGCGTCTGGATCGGTGACGTACCGCTGTGGCCAGTACGCCAGCGACTTGGTGCCGATCCTGATCGACTCGATGTGCTCGAGCGAAGGATCGAGCAGCGGCTCGACGTAGCGGCGGAGCACCGGCTCACCCATGATCATCGGGTCACCCCCGGTGATCAGCACGCTGGTGACCTCCGGGTGCTGTCTCAGGTACGCGACAAGCGTCCCGATGTCGTCGGTCGCCATCTTCAGGTCGGGCTCGTCCACAAACTGAGCCCACCGGAAACAGTATGTGCAGTACGCGTGGCAGGTCTGCCCCTGGCGGGGGAAGAACAAGACGGTCTCCGGGTACTTGTGCTGCAGCCCGGGCAGCGGACGGCCGTCCAGGCTCGGTGCGTTGAGCACAAGCTGACCGGCTGGGTGCGGGTTCAGCCGCATCCGGACCTCATGTGCCTTGGCGTTGACTCGCTCCTTTGGCGCGCCGCTCGCGATGAGCCCGGAAAGTTCCCGGACGTCGTGGGCGGGCAGCATGTCCGGCTGCGGGAAAACCAGCCGGTAGATCGGATCGTCTGGCGCCTTCGCCCAGTCGATCAGTTCCTCGACCACGTAAGCGTTGGTCCGGAACGGCAAAACAGTCGCGACCGCCCGGACAGCCAGGCGTTCGGACTCGCCCAAGCCAGCCCTTTCGGTGAGAGTGTCCAGGTGCTTCGCGGAGAATGCACGGAATCTCCGCCCTGTCTCACGTTGTTCGGGCACGACTTGCTGGATCTCGGTCAAGCGTCTTCTCCCTCCGTCCCGGCACCCGGCGAGCCGCCATTAGCGGCACCGGCGGACACGCGGAAATAGTCCAAGACACCCGCTCCCCTGAGGCCACTAGATACTTGTGGCCTCGTGACTCCCCTGTGTTATGCGATTGAAACATAGCGCCTATAAGTTAGGACGCACTGGGGTATATCTAAGTTCCTCCTTAGCACCTCCTTACGCGTTGATTACCCATCTGTGAACTATGGGTAATCATCCCAGTACCCATAGCAGCCCATGATGGGGCAGTCCGCGGACGGGCACAAGCGATTCCGCTCGTTACCTATGACGCTCCCCGCGGCCCAGGCGTTGCTTGGACCGGGCGATAATGGTGGGTCAAGGCAGCGATCTGAGCAGAATGAGGAACGATCACCAGCGACAGCGGCAGTGCCGACACCACCATCGCCACCACCGGTGACACGCCGCTCACCAGCCCGGTCATCGCGGTCGACGCCATGGGCGGCGACTACGCGCCAGATGAGATCGTCCTGGGCGCGCTGGCCGCCTACCGCGACCACGGGATCCGCACGATCCTGAGCGGCCCGGTAGCCAGGCTCCGGCCGGTGCTCAGCGATCTTGGTGCGCTGGGCGAGGTGGCCATCGCCCCGGCCGAGGACACCGTGGGCATGGGCGAGGGCGCGCTCGCCGCCTGGCGCCGCCCCCGGTCCAGCATCGCGGTCGCCTGCCAGCTTGTCCGCCGCGGCCAAGCGGCGGCGGCCGTCTCCGCCGGGTCGACCGGCGGCATCGTCACGGCGGCGCGTTTCCGGCTCCGCTCGCTACCTGGTGTGGACCGTCCCGGGCTCGCCGTCGTGCTGCCCACCCACCCCAACCCGACGGTACTGATCGACGCGGGCGCGACCGCCGACCCGAAGCCCGAGATGCTCGTCCAGTTCGCCCACCTTGGCGTGGCTTATGCGCAGATCGCGCTCAATGTTCAGACGCCGCGCGTGGGATTGCTCACCATCGGCGCCGAACCAGGCAAAGGCAACGCGCTTACCCGCCGCGCCCACGAGCTGCTGACCGCCGAGCCGCAGCATGGCGCGGCCCCGGTCAACTTCGCCGGGAACGTGGAGGGTGGCGACCTGATGGCCGGATCGGTGGATGTCATCGTGACCGACGGTTTTACCGGAAATGTCGCACTGAAGACGCTGGAGGGGTCGATCAGGTACGCGGCCGGGGAACTGCGCTCTGCCTTGTCGTCGACCCGCGCGGCCCGGATGGGCGCAATGCTGCAGCGCCGCGGGCTCCGCGAGCTGCACCAGCGGTTCGACACCGAGAGCTACGGCGGCGCGGCGCTGCTCGGATACGGCGGAACCGTGGTCATCGCGCACGGGGCGTCCACCGCGAAGGCGGTCACCGCGGCGTGCGAGCTCGCGGCCAGCCTGGCCCGCGGCGATATCACCGAGAAGATCCGCGAACGGCTCGGCACCGTCGGCGAACGCCGCTTCCTGCGCCGCGAGCGCTAGCGGCACGGACCGGCCCCAGCGATGGCCCATCGCTGGGGCTAGAGCGCCAGCGATGGGCCATCCACGGGGGTCGGCGTGGCCTGGGCTGGCGTGGCCTGGGCTGGCGCTGCGGGTTTAACTCACGTGAATTTTCTTCGGTTTCGATAGGCTGGTGTTTATGGCCGATCCTCAGCTTGTCCTCGCTGAACGGGTGCGCGACGCGCTCGCCGCCAAGTACGGCGACGACTACCGCGACGCCGACCCGCTGGTCCGGCCGTCCTCGTTCGCCGATTTCCAGTCCAACGCCGCGCTGCCGCTGGCCAAGCGGCTGGGGAAGCCCCCGCGCGAGATCGCGAACGAGCTGCTCAAGCACCTGGACGTCGCCGACATCGCGCCAGACCCCAGCGTGAGCGGCCCCGGGTTCATCAACTTCACCCTGACCAGTGACTGGATCGCCGGTCAGGCCACCGGCTTGCTGGCCGACCCCCGGCTGGGGACACCTGAGCCGGAGCACCCGCTGACCGTCGTTGTGGAATACTCCTCACCCAACATCGCGAAGGAGATGCACGTCGGGCACTTGCGCTCGACGATCGTCGGCGACTCCATCGCGCGGACGTTGGAGTTCGCTGGTCACAACGTGATCAGGGACAACCACGTGGGCGACTGGGGCACGCCGCTTGGCATGCTGCTCGAGCACCTGCTTGACGTGGGAGAGGACTCCGCGGAAGCTCAGCTGCTGCGCACCAACCCGAACGCCTTCTACCAATCCGCACGGGTCAAGTTCGACACCGATCCGTCGTTCGCCGCCCGGGCGCGTGAGCGGGTGGTGAAGCTCCAGGCGGGCGACGAGTGGACGCTGCGGTTGTGGGAGGAGCTCATGGAGCTCGCCCGCGGCTACCTGCACGATGTCTACTCCACCCTGGTTGTCACGCTCACCGACGAGGACATCAGGGGCGAGAGCTTCTACGACGACATGCTCGCCGACACGACGGCTGAGCTGATCGCCAAGGGACTGGCGGTGGACAGCGACGGCGCGCTGTGCGTGTTCCCGCCCGGCTTCGCCGGTCGGGACGGCAGCCCGCTGCCCGTCATCATCCGCAAGAGCGACGGCGGCTACAACTACTCGACCACCGACCTGGCCACCATCAGGTACCGGGTGGACAAGCTGAACGTCGACCGCGCCATCTACGTCGTGGGGTCGGACCAGTCGCTGCATTTCCAGATGATCTTCGCGGTGGCGAGGCTGGCCGGCTGGCTGCCTGATACCGGTGACTACAAGCACGCCCAGATCGGCATGGTCCAGGGCGGCGACGGCAGCAGGCTGCGGACCAGGGAAGGCGACAACGTCAAGCTGAGCGACCTGCTGGCGGAGGGCGTGCAGCGGGCGCGGGACCTGCTCGCGGAACGCAGCGGCGAAGCGGGCACGGAGACCGATCCCGAGGCGATCGCCCAGGATGTCGGTATCGGCGCGATCAAATACGCCGACCTGGCTACCGCACGGGACAGCGCGTACATCTTTGACTGGGACCGGATGATCTCGTTCCGCGGGAACACCGGCCCCTACTTGCAGTACGCGACCGCCCGGATCCGGTCCATCTTCCGCAAAGCGGAGCTGTCCCCCGACGACGCACGGGGCCCGATCGAGATCACCGAGCCCGCCGAGCGGGAACTCGCGCTCAAGCTGCTCGGCTTTGGCTCAGTCGTCATGCAGGTCGGCGAGACGACGGAACCGCACCGGCTCAGTGCGTACGTGTTCGAGGTGGCGAGCTTGTTCACCACGTTCTACGAGCAGTGCCCGGTGCTGAAGGCGGACACCCAGCAAGTGCGGGATTCCCGGCTCGCGCTCTCCGCCGCCGCCCTGCGGGTGCTCACCGCCGGCTTGGATCTGCTTGGCGTCCCGGTTCCCGACCGAATGTAACGGTTTCGATCCGTAAGAATCACGGCCGACTCGTGATCCTGCTCCGATGCGTGGCGCGCCGTCACGATGTGAGCGCACGAACGTACTGCTTACGTGATACGTGACTCCATGTCCATCTCGGGATAGTCACGGCACTCTCGAAGCATGGATAAGTACGGGCCGTCCATCGGAATTCCGGACCACTGGTGGCCCGAAGAGTCGTACGGGACACGCGAAGCGGGCGCGGTGTCCTCCGAAGGAGGCATCTTATGAACGGCCGCAACCAGCGTTACGGCAGGAGCCGTAAAGCCAACTTGAAAGCGAAAGTCGGCATCGCAACCGCAGTCATCGTGGGCGGAGGAGCTATTGGCGTGGCGGTAGTCGCCGCGGGTAGCAGCCACAGCCCCTCCACAGCGGCGTCCGCGGGTTACACCACCAACGCCAGCACTAGCTCCGCGGCGTTGCTTGACGAGGCGCTCATCAGCGGCTCCTCGTTCACGTCGGACAAGCTGCTGGCGAAGCTGGTGTCGGTGAAGGACTTCGCTGAGTTCAAGGTGCACGGGGCAAATGTGGCCATCCAGCGCGGCATCGTCGTGCTGGTAACCAAGAAGTTCGCCATCGTGGAGTCGAAGAACGGCTCGCTGCACCTGTGGTGGCTGTCCGCTGGCACCAAGTTCGACAACGTGGCCGCCAGTTCGACTGGTACGGCCGCGCTGACGGCCAGTACCTCGGCGGCTTCGTCCGCGATGGCCGGCAACATGACCGCGGCGGTCGACACCGTTACCACCACGACTACCGCCACTCAGCTGCTCACCCCGACGACCACCACCAAGACCGTGACAGTGAACATCGCGGGTACCGGCACGACGGTGGAGGTCGTGGTCACGAAGACCACCGCGGAGGTGGTCACGAAGACCACGACGACCACAACCAAGGTCGTCGAGCCCGCCACCACTGCGGTCGAGTCACTCAAGCGCGGTGACCTGACGCTGATCCTCGGGCTACGCGAGGACGGGAACCTGCACGCGGCGAAGGTGCTGTTCGTGCCGCTGACCAGCAACGCGAAGACCAGCACGGGCACGAGCACCAGCTCGAGTGGCACGACAACGAGTGCTCACTGGTGAGGTAATCACTCGGTAAGCGCTCCCACCCCAGCCGACGCGCCCGCCACATGAGAAACTCTTCATGTTTCGGGTGCGTCGGCACCCTCGTCTTGGCGCGCAGAACGACGAATGGTGAGGCACCATGACATACGCCAGCTACATACCAGATGAGCAACGCACCCTGCGTTCCGGCGATCTCGAACTCAACGAAACGAGCTGGACCGTACAGCGCGGCGGTCGGCGGGTCGACCTGTCACCCACCGAGTTCCGGCTGCTCGCCTTCCTCCTGCGTAACCAGGGCCGCGTGGTGACCCGGGCGCAGCTCCTCGAGAACGTCTGGGGCTGGGACGGTGACGGCCAATCTCAGATCGTCGAAACGTACGTCAGCTACCTGCGCCGCAAGCTTGATCCGCTCGGTCCGCGGCTGATTCACACCCGGCGCGGTGTCGGCTATACGCTCCGCGCGCCGGAGACTACCTACCCGGTATGACGACAACTGGCCCCAGTCTGTCGTACCCTCAAGGGGAAAGCGACGCGTGCTCTGCGATCGGAGGCGACGATGTCCGGTGTGATCCTGCTCGTCTTCATAGCGGTAATTGCCGCGTATTTCTTTACCCGGGGGCGGCGCAAACTCGGGCTGTCCGTCAACGGTAAGCACTGGAAGACAGCGATCGTGGCTGTCGTCTTGGTGGTCATCGTCATGTACGCGGCCAGCGTCGGTCACTGACGCGACGCATGTGGCCGGTGTGACTGTCCGCAGGCCCCGCGCCGCCACCTTGGGCTCGAATGATTGTGGTTGGTGCCGCGTTACCCACAAAAGAGTCTGGATAGTGCAACACCGACCACAATCGCCGGGTGCCGCAGCCAGCTGAAATGCCACCGATGTCCGCTTTGTGAACCAGCTGCCGGGGGCTTGGGGTTACGGGGTGCTGGAGGTTAGGGGCATCTCGAACCAGACGGCTTTGCCTTCCGGAGTCGGACGCGATCCCCAGCGGGTCGCGAGCTGCTCTACCAGGTACAGCCCCCGGCCGCCCTCATCGGTCGCGCCCGCGGTGCGCAACCGCGGAAGCCGCAAGTCCGGGTCGAAGACCTCGACCCAGATCGCCGACTCGCCCTTACGTAGCCGGAGCACGAACTCGGTTGCCCGCTGCGGGCTAGGCGGAGCCGGAGCAACAGCGGGAATGCTCGGGACAGGAAGACCCCCGGGGACGGGAGCGGACAGCGGGACAGCTACCGGCTGCGGCAGGGCCTCGGGCTCGAAGGTGTACCGGCGGCTCGGATGCGGCGTGATGGCCGCGTGCAGCACGGCATTCGTGACAACCTCGGAGACCAGCAGGCAGGACAGCTCCGACTGCCCGCGATCCATCCCCCAGGCGGCGAACGTCTCCGCCGCCAGCCGGCGCGCGTCGGAAACCATGATCGGCTCGGCCGGGAAGACGCGTTCCACCGAGGGAAGCTCCGCCGCCGACGTCGTGAACGCGAGGATGGCCATGTCGTCGTCGATGTCACCGGGAACGGCGTGCTCGGCGGCTGACGCCACCCGCGCCGCGTCCCCGGTCCGCGCGGCCTCGAGCACCGCCGACCGCAGCATCGCCACTGCTTCGGCCTCGGTGTAGTGCCCCGGGCCGTCTGCTCTGGTCCGGCGATCGGTCAGGCCGTCGGTATACAGCACCATGGTCGAACCTGGCGGCACCACGATCGTCTGCTCGGTGTAGGTAGGCAGCCCGCGGATCCCCCGGCCCCGCACGCCGAGCAGCACGCCCTTGTTCCGCATGTCGACCGGCTGCACCGAGTCTTCCGCGATGAGCAGCGGCGGCGCGTGCCCGGCGACCGCGAACGTCAGCTCGCGCGACCAGGCATCGTAAACCATGTAGATGCAGCTCACGGTGGGCGGCTCGGGAGCGTCGGTCCGCACCCACTCATCTAGCTTGCGCAGGATATCGGCCGGCGCCTTCTCGTCCTGGGCGAAGGCCCGCAGCGCGGCCCGGAGCTGACCCATCGTCGCGGCGGCGCGGGCCCCGCGGCCCTCTACGTCGCCGATCACCAAGCCGACCCGTCCCGCCGCCAGCGGGATGATGTCGTACCAGTCACCGCCCACCTGGGTCTGGATGCCCTGGCCCTGGGTCTGCAGCGGCTTGGCGGGCACGTACCTGAACGCCACTTCCAGTCCGTCGAGTGCGGGCACCGCCTGCGGCAGCAGCGACTGCTGAAAGGCCAGCGCGGTCCGCCGCTCGGCCTCGAACAGCAACGCGTTGTCGATCGCCACCGCGATCCGGCTCGCGATCGCGCCGAACAGGTCACGATCCCCCATGTCGTAATGCGGATCGTCCCGGTTGGTCAGCCGGGACAACGCCAGGCTCATCACGCCCAGCAGCTCACCCCGCGCGTATAGCGGCGCCGCGAGCACCGAGGTCAGGCCCGCGTCGTCGGCCGCGACCATCGAGGCGTGGCTGGGCGCGGGGTAATAGCCCGAGTGCAGATCCGGCACCACGATGGTCTCCAGCCTGCTCATCGCCTGCTGGCAGAAGTGGCCCTCGGGGTAGTGGATCTGCTGGCCGGTGCTCGCCCAGGTGCCCGGCGGTGGTTCCCAGTTCCCCGCGTGGGTCTGTATCCGGCGGATCAGCTTCTCGCCGGCGTACAGGTCGATGAAGCAGTGGTCGGCGAACTTCGGCACCAGTATCTCCGCCACGTGCCGCAACGTCGCGTCCAGCTCAAGCGACCCCGCCAGCCGCTCTCCGACCCGCTCAAGCAGGCCGATCCTGTCCTGGTCACGGCGAGCGTCCCGCCGCCCGGCCTCTGAGACCAGCAGCACCATGCCGTCGATATCACCACCCGGGTGGCGCAACGGGACAGCCAGCGTCCTGATGAAGGACAAGCCACCTTCGTTGCGCAACCCGGCGAACGTTCCTTCCCATGGGCGTCCATGCAGGACCTGCCGCGCCATGTCGGCGGCCTTCGGCAGGTCATCGGGCGAGATAAAGCCGAGCGCGTGCAGCGGCTGACCGGCGAACCGCGCGGCGTCGGACCCGAGTCCGATCAACCACGCAGCGTGCCGGTTCATGTACAGCAAGTTGCTGAGCCGGTCCGCGACAATCACGCCTACCTCGGCCTCGCCGAGGACCATCTCGGACGGCAGATAGGCGTCGAAGGCCGCGTCGTCCCAGCGCGTCATCCACGCTCCCAAGCCGCCATCACACGCTCCGGTTACGACAAGTCTCCGTTAGTCACTATTTGATAACGAACACATGCGCAGCGACCTCTTGGGGGAAGTCCGTGACAATAGCGTCCTCACCGGAACCGCTCGTCACCTGGACACCACCTTCGGCCGCTCCGACCACAACCCTGCGTCCCGGTTGTATCCCGGCGCGACGCAGTTTAAGCATCAGAGCCAGGTCGTTCTGCACTTGCTCGCTGATCCTGGTGACCATCACCGGCCCGGTCAGGTCGGCCATTACCTGGTCAACGCTGGTGACCGGCTTGTCTTCCGGTGCGCTGGCGTCCAGTTCCGCCAGCCCGGGGATGTGGTTGCCATGCGGGCACCGATCGGGGTGGCCGAGCATGTCGTACAGCCGCCGCTCAACGCTCTCTGAAATGACGTGCTCCCAGCGGCACGCCTCGATGTGCACCTCTTCCCAAGGCAGCTGGATCACGCTCACCAGCAGGCACTCGGCCAGCCGGTGCTTGCGCATCACCCTAGTCGCGAGAGTCCGTCCGCTGTCACTCAGCGTTAGATGACGGTCACCCGCAACGTGCAGAAGGCCATCCCGCTCCATCCGCGCTACCGTCTGGCTCACCGTGGGGCCGGTCTGTGCCAGCCGCTCGGCAATCCGGGCGCGCAGCGGAAGGATGCCCTCCTCCTCTAGTTCGTAGATGGTTCGGAGGTACATCTCTGTCGTATCGATGAGTCCCTGGGCGGTCAACTCTCCTCCTCCCAGTCCAGAGTACGCGCTATGGCGAAAGTCGCTCGATTTTCCAACCCCCGACGACCTCCCCTTCTTCCCCGTTCACACGAAGGTAATGGAATCGGTCATGTAGCCGGCTCGGCCGGGACTGCCAGAACTCCATCCGCTCCGGTTCCAGCCGGTATCCGCCCCAGAAATCTGGCATCGGCACCTCCGTCCCCTCCGGCCACCGATCTAGCAGCTCGGCGTATCGTTCGTCCAGCACAGCGCGAGATGACAGCACCGTGGACTGGCGTGACGCCCACGCCCCCACCTGCGATCCGCGTGGCCTGGAGTGGAAGTAAGGCTCGCTTTCCTCCACAGAGAGCGGAATCACCGCCCCCTCCGCAATCACCTGCCGCCCGAGACCGTACCAGGGGAATATCACGCACGCGCGTGAATTGGCCGCCAGGTCCCGCCCCTTGCGTGAGGTGCGGTTCGTATAAAAGGTAAAGCCGACGTCGTTATGTGACTTAAGGAGTACGGTTCGTGCGTGCGGACGGTCCGGGGGGTCCGACGCGATGGTGGTGAGGACCATCGCTGTCGGTTCCGGCAACTTCGCTTCCACCGCTTCGGCCAGCCACCCGGCAAACTGCGCCATCGGCTGGGAATCCAGTTCTTCCAAGCTCAGTGTCTCCACCGACCTTAGGGTAACGATCCTCACACGCGCTCTCGCTATCACAACGCGGCCCGGCGGAGTTGAATTATCTGGTGGTATAGACCGCGCCGTATCTGGTGTGGAGGCACCCTACAGGGTGGAAAGGAAACACCGATGTCAGATTTCAAACCGGGCCTTGAGGGTGTCGTTGCCTTCGAGACCGAGATCGCCGAGCCCAACAAGGAAGGCGGCTCGCTGCGATACCGCGGCGTCGACATCGAGGAGCTCACCGGGCAAGTGTCGTTCGGTAATGTGTGGGGGCTTCTGGTCGACAACGCGTTCGAGCCCGGGCTAGCTCCCGGCGAGCCGCAGCCGATCCCGGTCCGCTCTGGTGACATCAGGGTCGACGTGCAGGCTGGCATCCCGTTGCTCGCCCCCGCGTGGGGCTTGGCGCCGCTCCTTGACATCAGCGACGAGCAAGCGCGGGAAGACCTCTCGCGTGTCTCGGCCGCCGTGCTGTCGTTTGTCGCGCAGTCCGCCCGTGGTGAGCAGGCTCCGGTCCCGCCATCCCGGATCGCCGAGGGCACGACCATCCCCGAGCAATTCATGATCGCCTGGCAGGGCGACCCCGACCCCCAGCACGTCAAGGCGATCGACGCCTACTGGGTGTCGGCGGCCGAGCACGGGATGAACGCCTCCACGTTCACCGCGCGAGTGATCGCCTCCACCGGTGCTGATGTCGCCGCCTCGATCTCCGGTGCGGTCGGCGCCATGTCGGGTCCGCTGCACGGCGGCGCCCCGGCCCGCGTGCTGCACATGATCGAAGAGGTGGAGCGCACCGGCGACGCCTCCGGGTACGTGAAGTCCGTGCTGGACCGAGGCGACCGGCTGATGGGCTTCGGCCACCGGGTGTACCGGGCCGAGGACCCGCGCGCCCGCGTGCTGCGCCGTACCGCCAAGGAACTCGGCGCTCCGCGTTACGAGGTGGCCGCGGCGCTGGAGAGCGCGGCGCTCACCGAGCTGCGCGCCCGCCGTCCCGACCGGGTACTCGAGACCAACGTGGAGTTCTGGGCCGCGATCGTGCTGGACTTCGCGCGTGTCCCGCCGGAAATGACCGCCTCCATGTTCACCTGCGCTCGCACCGCCGGCTGGGCGGCGCACATTCTCGAGCAAAAGCGCACCGGCCGGCTCGTTCGCCCGTCCGCGCGCTACATCGGGCCGTCTTCCCGCACGCTGCGTGACATCCCGGGCGCGGACAAGATCCTGGCGTAGTCACACCGGTAAGCTGGGCGGGTGAGCAGTCTCATAATCCCCGCCCAGCTCAAGCCGGCCGATGGCAGGTTCGGCTCCGGACCGTCCAAGATCCGCCCCGCGCAGCTCACCGCGCTCGCCGGCTCCGGCTCGCGTTACCTGGGTACTTCGCACCGCCAGACACCGGTCCGGTCCATCGTCGGGCGCATCCGTACCGGGCTGGCTGAGCTTTTTTCGCTGCCGAACGACTATTTCGTGGCTCTCGGGAACGGCGGAACCACCTCGTTCTGGGACGCCGCGGCGTTCGGTCTCGTGGGATCACGAGCGCAGCACCTGTCGTTCGGTGAGTTCTCGTCGAAGTTCGCCGCCGTGACGTCGAAGGCTCCCTGGCTGTCGTCGCCCGAAGTCATCACCTCGCCCGCGGGAACGCACCCGTCGCCCGTCGCGTCGCCTGACGTTGACGCGTACGCGCTTACCCACAACGAGACGTCGACCGGCGTGGCGATGCCGGTGCGTCGCGTGGCACCGGAAGGCCTGGTGCTGGTGGACGGCACGTCCGGCGCGGGCGGGCTTCCGGTCGACGCGGCGGAATTCGACGCGTACTACTTCGCGCCGCAGAAGGGGTTCGGGTCCGACGGCGGGCTGTGGATCGCGCTGCTGTCACCGGCCGCCCTGGACAGGATCTCCTCGATCGCGGTCAGCGGCCGGTACATCCCCGGCTCGCTGTCGCTGCGGATCGCGGTGGAGAACTCGGAGAAGAACCAGACCTATAACACCCCGGCGATCGCGACCCTGTTCCTGATGGCGTCGCAGATCGACTGGATGCTGGAAAACGGCGGGCTGCCCTGGACCGTCTCGCGGTGCGCTCAATCGGCGTCGATCCTGTACGACTGGGCGCAGCGGTCCCCGTTCGCCGCGCCGTTCGTGGCCGACCCGGCTCAGCGTTCCGCCGTCGTCGGCACCATCGACTTCGAGGGCGTGGACGCCAACGCGGTGGCCGCGGTCCTGCGGGAGAACGACATCGTGGATACCGAGAGCTACCGCAAGCTCGGGCGCAACCAGCTCAGGATCGCGATGTTCCCGTCGATCGAGCCGGACGACGTGGCCGCGCTTACCGCGTGCATCGACTACGTCGTGGAGCGGCTGGTGTTAGTGCACCAGGGCGCCCACGATAACGACGAGCACCAGCAGCGCGAGCACCGTCGGCAGCAGCCACCGGGGAACCTTGTTCACGGGGCTAGCCTATGAGACTGTTCGTCGCGCTTGGCTCGCCCGAGGATGTTATCGACCACCTAGAGGAAGCGTGCGCTCCACTGCGCGCCGGACGCACGGATCTGCGCTGGACTCATCGCGAGGCATGGCACGTCACGCTGGCATTCCTTGGCGAGGTGACCTGCACGGCAGTGGACCGGATGACACCACGGCTGGAGCGGGCGGCGCGGCGGCACCGGCCGTTCGACCTCGCCTTCACGGGCTCGGGCGCGTTCCCGCGCGCGGAGCGGGCCAACGTGCTGTGGTGTGGCCTGTCCGGCGACCGTAGCGCCCTTGGCGAGCTCGCGATGTCGGTCGAGGCGGCAGCGCGGCGGGCCGGCGCGGCGCCGCCTGACGTGGGCCGTGCGTTCCGCCCGCACCTGACGCTGGCCCGGTGCAGAACGCCCACCGATGTGCGGCCGCTGGTCGCGAAACTCGCTGACTACCAGGGGCAATCCTGGCCGGTGACCGAGATCTTCCTAATCGAGTCGAGGCTGCGTTCGGTACCTCGGTATGAGGTACTCGGCCGTTGGGGGCTTGGCCCGCGCGCTAGGACTGGCTGAGCTTTTCCAGTACCGGTGCGGCGGCGCGCAGGATAGACAGTTCCTCCGTGCTGAGTTCCTCCAGCCGCTGCGCCATCCAGGCGTCTTTGCGGCGGCGCATCCGCTGCACCAGCGCCCTGCCCTTGTCGGTGACCGTGAGTATCACCTGACGGCGGTCGGTCGGATGCGGGGAACGGCGCACTAGTTCGCGCTGTTCCAGTAGCGCGATGACACGGGTCATCGACGGTGGCTGCACCTTCTCATGCGCAGCGAGTTCGCCTGGTGTCATGCCGTCGTGTCGTTCCAGCGCGGACAGCGCCGCCAGTTGAATATCAGAAAGGACCGCCTCTGGGGTCCCGTAGCCAACACGCTCGACCCGGAGCCTGCGAGCAAGGCGGCTCACGGAAATCCGCATCGACGTGGCCAGCCCGGCGTCCGAGCGCGTAACCGTCATGGAGAAACGATAGCTCTATTCAGCGCCTTTAATGCTCCTGCGCGGGTCAGAACCTAAAAGGCGGCCCGATAACCTGGGTCACGTGAGCCCGATGAAGGAACCGCCGCCTCCATTGGAGGCCAATGACACGCTGGTCACCGCGTCGCTCACGGCCGCCTGGACGATCGCGCTCGTCGTTTTGCTCGTCGTCGGGGTACCCGCGCGGGACCGATGGTGGATCTGGACCTGCGCAATAGGGATCGGATTGGGACTATTCGGACTGTGCTACGTCCCGTTCCTCCAGCGCGGCCGGGCCAGGGCCGCGGCTCAGCGAGACAATGGCTCGAATACCGTCTCCTCGACCGACACCCCGGGAAGGTCTACCAAGTCGTAACCAAACTCGTCGATCACGGGCCCCGCGTTCTGCGCGGCGGCCTCCGGCGAGATGGCCTCCGAGTGCGCGCCGCAGCCGTGATCAGCGGCCACGACCCGGCCGTCGTCCGGTGCGAACGCGTTCCCGCAAGCACCGAACAGCCGGCCGAGTGCCCCGCTCAGCGGCACGAAGAACCCGCAGCTCACGCAGCGCGCTGGCGCGGCATGCGCGACCGGAGCATGCGGACCGTGATCGCCCTCGTACCAGCGTTCGGCGGTCTCGTCGCGCCCAAAGGCGGACAGTACCCGGGACCGGCCGGGCGACGGCAGTTCCGAGGGCTCGGCGGGCCCGGCATCGGCGTCGGTCTCCGCGTCATCGGCGTGCGGGCCGAACCAGTCGGTGACGGCGTCCGGCCCTTCCAGCACGACCAAGGGCACCAGCCGTTCGTCGTCCGCGGTGGCCGGGAGCAGGTCGCCCACGCCGACGTCGCCGGGGCGGAGCCGATCCTGCCACGGCACCCAGGCCGGTGCCAGCAAGGCATCCGGACCAGGAAGCAGCACCGACTCGTCCACAGTTACCATCTTGGAGCGCGGTGCCCGGGCGACGGCAACCGCCCAGCGCCAACCCTCGTAGGCCGGGTCGGCACAAGCGAACAGGTGCGTGACCAGCCTGTCAGCGGTCGCCTCGACGCCGAGATGCTCCCCGACCGCCTCCGCGCCGGTAACTCTGACCAGCGCCTGGCGCGCGGCGTCAACCGCCTGCGCGCAGACCTGATCGGGTTCCCTCGTCTTCATGGTTACCATGATGCATCCCTCCGCCGGCCGGCCAGCGGTCGCGATACCGGCGTCCGACAACAATACTGGGTCTTATGCCGATGTCCGAGTCGCCGTCCGAGGGCTGGTTCGCCGCTGGATGGCGCCGGACCAGGACAGTCGCGCGGTCCGCGGGCAGAGCCGCGGGCTCAGGAGCGAAAGCCGGTGTCCGATCGGGACGGTCCGCCAACCGGTTCTGGCACAAGATTACCGGTGCCTCTGGTGCAAGCCGGACGGGACTCGCCGCCCTCATCGAGCTGACGGCCACCGGGGGCGCCGGCGACGCGTTCGTGGCCGTGGCCCTAGCGGGGACGATCTTCTTCAGCACATCTGTAACCGAAGCACGCGGTCGTGTCGTTTTGTTCCTTTTGGTGACGATGGCACCGTTCGCCGTGCTGGCACCGTTCATCGGTCCGGTACTGGACCGCATGCAGCAGGGGCGACGGTACCTGCTCGCCGGGACGCTGCTGGCGCGCGGCCTGCTGTGCTGGGGCATGTCCGCGGCGGTCAGCGACGCGTGGACCCTGCTCCCGATGGCATTCGGCGTGCTGGTGCTGCAGAAGGCCTACGGGGTGGCTCGCGCGTCCGTTACCCCCCGGCTGCTCCCCGCCGAGATCTCGCTGGTGACGGCCAACGCACGCTCCCAGCTGATCTCGCTGGCGACCGCCATGCTGGCGGCTCCGATAGCCGAGCTGATCCAGATCTGGGGCGGCGCCGCCTGGGTGCTGCGGGTCGGGACGCTCGTCTACTTCGGTGCGGTACTGATCGCCGTGCGGCTTCCCGAGCATGTCGACTCCCCGGCGCCCGCGCCCGCGCCCGCGCCGCTGGTGCCGGTGGCGGAGACCGCAGCCGACGCTCCGGCTGATCAGACGAAGCCGGTTCCAGAAGACAATTCACACCATAACGGCGGTCGATGGCGGACCCTGAGCAGTGTCGGCCCGGTGGTGGCCGAGGCCATGGAGGGCAACGCCGTGCTGCGCTTCTTCTCCGGCTACGTGCTCTTCTTCCTGGCCTTCCTGCTGCGGACCGGCCATTTTGGCGTTTCTCATAACCTCGCGCTCGGTGCCATGGTGGCGGGCGTATCGGTCGGCAGCCTGACCGCCATGGCGGTCGGATCGATGCTGCGCGCCCGCGCGCCGTACCTGATCTTGTTCTCCATGCTCACGATCGCGCCGATCGCCGCCGCGGTGTGCGCCTATTTCTTCGGGCTGGCCGCGGCGGTGCTGGTCGCCTTCGCGGCCACCTGCTGCGCGGGACTGGCCAAGCTGGCGCAGGACTCGATCGTCCAGCGTGAGATCGGTGAGGAGATCAGGTCCTCGGCGTTTGCCGTCTCCGAGACGCTGAACCAGGTCGCCAACGTGGCGGGCGGCCTGGCCGGAGTCCTCGTCTCGACCCTCGACAGCGGCCAGGTGGGACTGGCCATCCCGGCCGCGTTGATGACCGCGATGCTGGTCCTGCTCGTCGTCCGCAGAAGGCGGCGCGTCCACCGGCCGACGAAGGTCGCGTCGACCGTGTTACGGCGGGTTATGGCTCGATGTTACGGCTCGATGTCGTCGGCCACCGCGCGGAGCACCGTCGCGATCTTCGTCGCGTCGCGGCCGTCGGGGTGCTTGCCGCGGCGGTAGGTGTTGGAGATCCCGTCCAGCAGTTTGATGAGGTCCTCGACGATGACGATCATCTCGTCCGGTTTCTTGCGCGCATGCTTGGCGGCCGCCTTCTGCGCCGCGGAGACGGTGGGCAGCGCTTCAAGCACCCGAAGCTGCAGAGCCTGTGCGCCCTTGCGTCCCTCGACGATGCCGAACTCCACTCGCTGGCCCGCCTTCAGCGAAGTCGTCCCGGCGGGCAGCGCGGAGGAATGCACGAAAACCTCGCCGCCGTCATCGCGGGCGAGGAAACCGAACCCCTTCTCGGAGTCGTACCACTTGACCTTGCCGGTAGGCACGTACAGACCTCACGTCTATAGGAACTGGCAACCAGCGGACTGACCTGGATGCTATGGACCGCTTTCTAGGCTATCGGTCCCCGGCGGTGAATGGCAGCATGGTTATTTCGACGCCTGATGTCGGCATTGTCAGCCAACCCGCCTCACCATCACCTCAAGGCCGCCGCAGGCCTTCCGCTTCCCTGTGCCGCTGCTTCCCTGGGGCGCTTCGCCGTGCTGCTTCCCTGGGGGCGCTTCCCTGTGCCGTTTCTCTGGGCTGCCCGCTGGCCGCACGCTGGCGGGCAGCCCAGAGAATGTCGGTCACGGCCTCACACGTTCGGATGGTGCTGGGACGGGATCGCGTGCGAGGCCGTGAGTCCGTGTGCGCCGATCCAGTTCCGAAGCGCAACTGCGCTATACCCGGAGTCACCATTAGAAAACACAGCACCTTCTGTCGCCCAGGTCACACTGGTCCCGCGGCCACGGCGGCGGCCTTTGCTGGTTAGCGTCACACCGACCAGCGAAGAGTGTGGCTAGTGCTGCACTGCCCAGGAAAGTCAGCTTGGCTGAACGCGATCCGGCCCCGGGGAGAAAAGCGCCCCCGGGGCCGGATCGCGTTCGAGACGAAGCAGGACTTAGAAGTCCATGTCGCCGCCACCGGGGCCAGCGGGAGCAGCCGGGGTCTTCTCCGGCTTCTCCGCGATGACTGCCTCGGTGGTCAGGAACAGGGCCGCGATGGACGCCGCGTTCTGCAGCGCCGACCGCGTGACCTTGGCGGGGTCAATGATCCCGGCCTTGAACATGTCGGTGTACTCACCGGTCGCGGCGTTCAGGCCCTCGCCCGCAGGCAGGGACTTCACCTTCTCCACCACGACGCCGCCCTCGAGGCCGGCGTTCACGGCGATCTGCTTCAGCGGCTCCTCGACCGCGCGACGCACGATCAGCGCGCCGGTCGACTCGTCGCCTGGCAGGTCCAGCTTGTCGAACGCGGTGCGCGCGGCCTGCAGCAGCGCCACGCCACCACCGGGCACAACACCCTCTTCCACCGCGGCGCGCGCGTTGCGAACGGCGTCCTCGATGCGGTGCTTGCGCTCCTTCAGCTCGACCTCGGTAGCCGCGCCCGCCTTGATGACGGCGACGCCGCCGGCCAGCTTGGCCAGCCGCTCCTGCAGCTTCTCGCGGTCGTAGTCGGAGTCGGTGTTGTCGATCTCGGCGCGGATCTGGTTGACCCGGCCAGCGATCTGGTCCGCATCACCGGCGCCGTCGACGATCGTGGTCTCGTCCTTGGTCACGACGACCGAGCGAGCCCGGCCGAGCACGTCCAGGTCGACGTTGTCGAGCTTGAGACCGACTTCCTCGCTGATGACCTGTCCACCGGTCAGGATGGCGATGTCACCCAGCATGGCCTTGCGACGGTCGCCGAAGCCCGGCGCCTTGACGGCGACAGACTTGAACAGGCCGCGCATCTTGTTGACGACCAGGGTCGCCAGCGCCTCGCCATCGACGTCCTCGGCGATGATGACCAGCGGCTTGCCGGACTGCACCACCTTGTCGAGGAGCGGGAGCAGGTCCTTGTTGGCGGAGATCTTGGAGTTCACCACGAGGATGTAGGGGTCCTCGAGTACGGCCTCAAGACGCTCCGGGTCGGTGACGAAGTAGGGCGCGATGTAACCCTTGTCGAAGCGCATACCCTCGGTGAGCTCAAGCTCAAGGCCGAAGGTGTTGGACTCCTCGACGGTGATGACGCCTTCCTTGCCGACCTTGTCCATGGCCTCGGCGATCATCTCGCCGATCGCAGGGTCACCGGCCGAAATGGACGCGGTGGAGGCAATCTGCTCCTTGGTCTCCACGTCCTTGGCGAGCTGTGACAGCTGCTCGCTCACTGCCTCGACGGCCGCCTCGATGCCGCGCTTGAGCGACATCGGGTTGGCACCGGCGGCGACGTTGCGCAGGCCCTCGCGAACGAGCGCCTGAGCGAGCACGGTCGCCGTCGTCGTGCCGTCACCGGCAACGTCGTCGGTCTTCTTTGCTACTTCCTTGACAAGCTCAGCACCGATCTTCTCCCACGGGTCCTCGAGCTCGATCTCCTTGGCGATGGAAACACCATCGTTGGTGATCGTGGGGGCGCCCCACTTCTTCTCGAGAACCACGTTCCGGCCCTTCGGGCCGAGGGTTACCTTCACGGCGTCGGCGAGCTGATTCATGCCGCGCTCGAGGCCGCGCCGGGCGTCCTCGTCAAACGCGATCATCTTCGCTGCCATTTGGCTCCAGTCCTCCGTGGCTACGTGCGGACCGGCCGACGCCCGCGACGGACGACGCTACCCGGGGCAGTCCCTTCCTGCCTCGCGGGTCACGCCTCATCGCCCGATCCCGCCGTATGGCTAGCACTCTCATACCGAGAGTGCCAACGTCATGTTTAGCACTCTCGGCCCGAGAGTGCAAACAGCGAGCCTGGTAATGCGTCCGCAGGATGGGTTATCAGGCCGCAATACCGCACGTTGCGGGCCCTGGATGTGGTTCGCGCCGCCGCCGCAGGCCCTCCAGATGTTCGTGAACCAGACATACGTGCCACTTCTTCCCGCCACCATGCCCGGTGATTGTGGTGAGTGCTGCCTTACCGATACTCTTTGCTGGGCAGTGCAGCATTCACCACTATCCATCGAACTCATGGGCGACAGCAACGGTCGACGCAACCGGGCGATACCCCGCCAAACCGGTCGGCCGCGGCGGGACGCGGGACGCTGACGTTGTCCTGGAACGCCGCCTGACGCGTCCGCTGCGACCAGGCATCTGCTCGCAGCACGAGCCAAAGACATCGATGCCGCAGCCATGCCGCCAGAACAGCAGCAACGCCACATTGATGCTGTTGAGGCCAGCCGCCTTCCGGGCATAACGCACACCCGTCGGCACCAGCGCCACCTCAAAAGCCAAACGGGGTGACACTTCCTACGCACGCTTAGGCAAGCAGGTCAGGAGCCGACGGCCTCGTTGAATGCCTCGAGCGTGGGCTTGATGGCCGTCGGCACGGTGACCGAGGGCGCGATCGCGTCCAGGGTCTTCAGGCCGTCACCGGAGTTGATGATCACGGTCTCCGCCTCCGGGTCGAGCTGACCCGACGCCAGCAGCTTGCGCAGCACCGCTACGGTCACCCCGCCTGCCGTCTCGCCGAAGATCCCCTCGGACCGCGCGAGCAGTTCGATGCCCTCGACGACCTCGGCGTCCGAGACGTCCGCCACGGCGCCGTTCGTCCGGCGCACCACGTCGAGCACGTAGGGGCCGTCGGCCGGGTTACCGATGGCCAGCGACTTGGCGATGGTGTCCGGGCGCACCGGCTTGACCGCGTCCCAGCCGTTCGCGAACGCCTGGGACACCGGCGAGCACCCGCTCGCCTGGGCGCCGAACACCCGCCACGGCTTGTCCTCCACCAGTCCGAGCGAGGCGAACTCACTGAAGCCCTTGTCGATCTTGACCAGCTGCGCGCCCGAGGCGATCGGGACCACGATCTGGTCGGGCAGCCGCCAGCCGAGCTGCTCGGCGATCTCGAAGCCGAGCGTCTTGGAGCCTTCCGCGTAGTACGGCCGCACGTTCACGTTCACGAAGGCCCAGTCGTCATGCTCACCAGCCAGCTCAGAGGCCAGCCGGTTGAACGTCGTCGTAGTTCCCGTCGACGGTTACGAAAGTGCCGCCGTATATCGCTGTGGTCAGGATCTTCTGCAGTTCCAGGTTGGCGGGAATCAGCACCACAGAACGGATGCCGGCCCGGCTAGCGGCCGCCGCGACGGCGTTCGCGAGGTTGCCCGTCGAGGGGCAGGCCAGCACCTTGAAGCCCATCTCCTGGGCGGCGGCCAGCGCCACCGCCACCACCCGGTCCTTGAACGAGTGCGTGGGGTTGCCTCGATCGTCCTTTATCCACAGGGAGCGCATGCCGAGCGAGCGGGCGAGCGTGTCGGCGCGCCACAGCTTGGTGTAGCCCGGTTCGGTGGTGAGCCCGGCTCGTGATGTCAGCAGGGACCGGTAGCAGCTGCGCGTAGCGCCAGATGCTCAGCGGCCCGGATTCGATGTCTTCTCTGGTCAGTTGCGGGAAGTCGTAAGAGACCTCCAGCGGACCGAAACACTCGGCGCAGGCGTAGAAGGGTCCGAGTCCAGAGGTGCTGCCGCACTCACGACAGGAAAGTCCGGTCGCGTTGCCGAGCTGAAGGCTGGATGATGTCACTGCGTTGAACGACACTGGGCGAGGCCTCGCTAGCCATCTTTCCCGTGGCCACCTTGACCACAGGCCGGAATTGGCACCTTCACGGGCTTGCCTCGCCTGACTGAGGTTCGCATCTACGTGTGGTTGCCGGGGCTTCGCAGGGCCGATCCCTCCACCCCTCTGGATGAGCAATATGAAGTTGTGCTAACCACTTTAACTCATCGTTTCCGCCCAGCCTCGTCCGGGGCGACGAACAGCTTTCAACTAACCTGCTGCCCATGAGTCAACAGGTTCTCGTCGCCTCCAACCGCGGCCCGCTGTCCTTCCGGTTCGCCGAGGACGGCTCGCTGAGCGCCAAGCGGGGCGGTGGCGGGATGGTATCCGCGCTGACCTCCGGACTGGGCTCGGCCGCCAAAACCTCGGACAATCCCGACGTTCTGTGGATCTGCGCCGCCATGTCGGACGCAGACCGCGCCGCCGCGGCTGACGGGATCCAGGACGGGGAGCCGCCGGTAAAGATGCTGGATATCCCGGCGGATGTCTTCGAGCAGGCCTATAACGGCGTGGCGAACTCGGTGCTGTGGTTCGTCCACCACATGCTGTTCGACACACCCAACCAGCCGCGCTTCGGGCCGAAGTTCCGCGGCGAGTGGAACTCCTACCTGGCTTATAACGAGGCGTTCGCCGAGGCACTCGCCGAGGGTTACCGGCCGGGCGGGCGGGTGCTCGTCCAGGATTATCACCTGACACTGGCCCCGCGGCTGCTCCGCGACCGCCGGCCGGACGCCAGGATCGCGCACTTCTCGCACAGCCCGTGGGCGCCGCCTGAGTACTACCGGATTCTGCCCGACGACGTAGCGGCGGCCGTCTGTGACGGGATCCTGGGCGCCGACCACGCGGGGTTCCTGTCCGGGAAATGGAGCGCGTCGTTCTTGGACTGCTGCGAATCCGTGCTGGGCGCGAAGGTGCAGCGCCATGCTGACGGTTCTGGCCTGGTCACCTATCGCAACCGGGTCACCGAGGTGGCCGTGCACCCGCTCGGCGTCGAGGTCGCCGAACTGCGCGAGCGCGGCAACCAAGCGGACGTGAACGCGGAGGTCGAGCAGATCCTGGGAGTTACCGGCAACCGCAAGCTGATCGTCCGGGTGGACCGCACCGAGCTGTCGAAGAACATCGTCCGCGGCCTGGAGGCTTTCCGCGAGCTGATCGTGACCTATCCCGAATGGCGCGAGCGTGTGACGCACGTGGCATTCGCCTACCCGTCGCGCTCGGGGCTGGCCGAGTACCGCGCCTACACCGACAGCGTGCGGGAAGTCGCCGCGTCGATCAACGACGAGTTCGGTACGCCGGACTGGGAACCGGTGCTGCTGGAGGTCAAGGACGACTACTCTCGCTCGCTCGCCGCGTACCGGGTCGCCGACGTGCTGCTCGCGAACCCGATCAGGGACGGCATGAACCTCGTCGCGGAGGAAGGCCCGGTGCTCAGCGACCGCGGCTGCGCGCTGGTGCTGTCCCGTGAGGCGGGAGCGGCCAGCGTGTTCGGCGACGACGCGCTGCTCGTCAACCCGTACGACATCACGATGACCGCCCAGGCGCTCCGTGAGGCCCTTGAGATACCCGAGGATGAGCGCCGCCGACGCTGCCAGTCCATCGCCACCACCGCCGAATCGCTAGCCCCCAAACACTGGGTAGCCGCCCAGCTAACCGCCCTCGCCTAGCGCCCCGCACCATCCACCTCCAGCGCCCCAAACACCCCACCGCCCCACCCCATGGATGGCCCATCGCTAGCGCTCCAGCCCCCTCGATGGGCCATCCATGGCGTAAATCCGGACTCAAGACCCTCCTGGAAACGGGCCAGCTCGGCGCATAGGCTAGACCGCATGGGAGGTCCGGTTGATCAGGGAGACACCGCAGGGCTGTCCGAACTTGACATGCGGATCCTCGCTTTCGAGCGACGCGGGTGGCGGTCACCCGGCGCCAAGGAACAATCGATCGCCGACATACTCGGCATGCCTTCCACTCGCTACTACCAGTTGCTCAACGAGCTGATCGACCGGCCGGAGGCAATGCGGTTCGATCCGGTGCTGGTCAAGCGGCTCCGGGCGCAGCGGGCCCGTCGTCAGCGAATGCGCTCGCCGCAGTCCGGAGGCCGCCACTCATGAGCGGGCTCTCCGTCACGGTCGAGGGCAAGGCCGCCATCGATGCCCTTGTCGCCCTGCCTGAGTCGGGCCTGATCGCGTCGGACTTCGACGGGACGCTCTCGCCGATTGTCTCCGAGCCGGGTGCGGCACGCCCGCAGCCGGGCGCGATCGAGGTCCTGACCAGGCTCGCCGCCACGGTAGGCACCGTCGCGGTGGTGACCGGCCGTCCAGCCGTCCAGGCGATCGAGGTCGGCGGCCTGGACGCGGTCCCCGGCATCATCGTGCTCGGCCAGTACGGCGCGCAGCGCTGGGAGCGCGGCTCGCTGACCGCGGCGCCGGCCTCGCCGGGCATTGAGATCGTCCGCGCCGAACTGCCCGGCTTGCTCTCCGACGCCCCGGAGGGAACCAGGATCGAGGACAAGGGGACCGCGCTGGCCGTGCACACCCGCCAGGCCGCCGACCCGCAAGGCACGCTGGAGACGCTCCGTCCCGCGCTGGAAAGGCTCGCCAAAGAGGCAGGCCTGCTCGCCGAGCCCGGCCGGTTCGTGCTCGAGTTGCGCCCGCCGGGAACCGACAAGGGAACAGCGCTGCGGGAACTCGTGGGGGAAAGGCACGCTCGTTCTGTCATCTATTGTGGCGACGACCTCGGTGACCTGGCCGCCTTCGCGGCGATCAGGGAACTACGGCGAGAGGGAATTCCTGGCTGCGCCGTGTGCAGCGCGAGCCCGGAAGCGGCGCGAGTGGCGCGAGCCGCCGATCTGGTGACCGACGGGCCCGCGGGAATTGTCGCATTCCTGGAAAGGCTAGCCTCCAGGCTTCGCGCGTGAAAGCATAGGGGTCGCGAGTAAGCGCGCCAAGGGGAGAGGGCTGGTCACGCTCATCGCGATTCCGGAATGGTCCCGCCCGGAGGAGAAAGCTGACCGACGTGTCCTCGCGACTGTCTCGTGGCAAGCTACTGCCACTCGCGGCTGGACTCGCCGTCGTGGCGGTGTCCGTTGTCGCCGTGCCTGCGGCTGCGAGCAATCCCTGGTGGCTGGACCGGCTGAGCATGGCGGCCGCGTGGCAGTATTCACACGGTGCCGGCGTCACGGTGGCCGTGCTGTCTACCGGAGTGGATGGCAGCCTCGTGCACGGGGTCACCACCGGACCGGATTTCAGTGATTCCGGTCGGCATGCGGGCGGGCAGTACTGGGGGATAGAGGGAACTGCGGTCGCCAGTCTCGTCGCTAGCGTCGCGCCGGACGTAAAAATCCTGTCGCTTCGGGTAACGCTGGAATACAACGACCCGCTGAATTCCGATCCCGCCATCAGCCGGCGTTTGCCGGATGCGATCGCGTCCGGCATTAATTACGCCGTCACGCATGGCGCGCAGGTGATAGATCTTCCGCTCGACCCAGGCACTCTGGGGCTGAACGCCGCAGGTCAGCGCGCCGGTGATCCCGCTGCGGCCGACGGGAGCACCGCTGAGGCCGCCGCCGTTAGGAATGCGCTCACGCGCGGGGCGGTGCTGGTCGCACCGGCTGGCGACAACGGTGCCAGCGGGGATTCGGTGAACTATCCGGCGTCCTATTCGGGCGTGATCGCGGTAGGCGCCGTAGCCCAGTCGGGCACCGTGGCCTCGTATTCCAGCCGACGGCCGTACGTCGCGTTGCTGGCGCCGGGCAGCGCGCTGACCGTCTCGACGCCGCCGAGCGGTACCACGACGCTGAGCACCACGGACAACGCCGCCGCGCTGGTCTCCGGAATCGCCGCGCTGGTCAGGGCCCGGTACCCGCAGCTGAGCGTCGTGCAAGTGACGCGGGCGCTGGAGAACGGCTCGTCCGGTTCCGCGGCGCCAAGACTGGCGGACGCGGCGGGCGCGCTGCGGTCCGCGGCGCGGCTGACGTCCGTCGCCTCCCCCGCGCCGAAGCCGTCCCCTCGTGCCCGCAACGAGCGAGAGCAGGTGGCGGTGAACGCCTCTGGAGCGCTGGCCAACTCCGTGATCCGCGACGCGGTGCTGGCCCTTGGCGGGCTGATCGCGGTAATAGGCGTGATCCTGCTCGTCGCGCGGGCCCGGGCCGAACCTGGCCAGCGGGGTCTACGCGCGATGTCCGGTCTGCGCAGCGCGCCGCACGGCAGCCACGCGCGCGGCGCGCGGGCAGCCGAGGAGCCGTTCGAATCGTACGGTGGACGGCGAGAGCCGGCCGGGGGAACCTGTCGGTTCTGGCTCGCTGGGGCTGCCGCCACCCACCAGAGGTCCTGCCGGACCTTCGGGCGGGCAAGGCCGCCCTGCGCTCGCACCGGTGCCGAGGACGCTGCGGCGTTCTGTCCGCCGTGGAGAGGCCCGGCCCCCGTGGGAACCGGCTCCGGCGCCCGCCGGGGCTGACGGGACCAATCCCTTCGACGGTGATCCCCCAAGCCCTAGCGCCCCCGGCCCCATAACTCCGCAGCCACCCGGCGGCCGCCCGTTCGCTCCGCCGGCGCGCCCACTCCCGCCAGCCCGGGAGCCGCTAGGCCTGCCGCCCGCTTTTCCCGAGCCCGAGGCGGAGCCCTACGCGGCCGCACCGATACCGACGGACCTGCCGGACTGGTCGCACTGGAACCCGCACGCCATCACCGACAGCTTCCCGGCGATCCTCCCAGACCAAGACAACGACGATCGACCATAACGCCGCGTCCCATGTTTCCGCGGAAACAAGGCGGCCTGCCTTACGCGGCGGCGATCTGGGCTTTGCGGTCGGAGGCGTACATGTGCACGTACTCCTGGCCGGAGAGTTCCGCGATGACGGCCATCACCCGGTCGGCGATCGCGCTGCGCGCACGGGCCGGAGGCAGATCCGCGACGTCGGCAAACGTCATCGGCTCCCCGATCCGTACCTCGATACGGTGCGGACGCGGCAGCCAGCCGCCGGGCGGCAGCATCTCCCTGGTGCCCACCATCGCCACCGGGATCACCGGGGCCCCAGAGTTCAGCGCGAGATATCCGAGACCAGAACGTCCTCGGTAAAGCCGCCCGTCAGGCGATCGCGTCCCCTCGGGGTAGAAGCCGAACAGCTGGCCGTTCCGCAGCAGTTGCAGCGCCGCGTCCAGCGTCGCTTGCGCCGAGCGGGCACCGTCGCGGTCGATCTTCAGCTGGTTGGTGGACCGCAGGTACGCCGCCCACACCCGTCCGATCGGGCCACGCGCCGTGAAGTACTCGGCCTTGGCCGGGAAGGTCAACGTGCGGTCAAGCATGAACGGCAGGTAGACAGAGTCCACGACGGACAGGTGATTCGAGGCGAGGATCGCGGCCCCCGTCTCAGGGACGTTAGCTGCCCCCACCAGGCGAGGCCATCCGTAGGCACGCAGGATCGGCCCGGCGATAGCGCGCGAAAGCTGGTACTGCACCCGCTGCGAACCCTTATCTGTGGTATCTGGCCTGCGACGGAAGACCCGGCGAAGGCAGTAACACCATAGCGTGTCTGGCCATCTAGTCACGAAGTGGACGACAATCCCGGCCTGCGCACCCGCCCCTGGAGGGCGCGGTGCACCATACTCACGCAGCGTGACTATATTGCTACGGTGGACCAGGGGCGGTGCGATTGAGCGGACCACGCCAAGCCAAGGGCCGAAGTAGCGCTAACCGACGCGTCGGTGACCGTCGGGTTTCTGACGCTGCCGGGCGTCGGCGGCTTCCGGCACGACGCCGGTACAGCCGCGCGGAGCGGCTATGGCTGACCGGGACCGCGATCGCCTCGGCCCTCGTGCTCGTCATGTCCGGCTCGGCGTCGGAGTTCTTCGGACAGCTCAACGGCAACATCACCACCGAGTCAATGACCGAGGCCGGAGCCAAGCTCCGCCTCCATCGAAGGCCGGGGTCATGAACATCCTCGCGCTCGGGTCGCAGACCCGGGACGGGCAGGGACCTGGCTTCGGGTTCGATCCGGGAACGGACCTGTCGGACACGGCGATGCTGATCCACGTGAACGCCACCCACACCAAGGCCATCGTGCTGTCCATCCCTCGCGACCTGCTCGTCTACCGGCCACCGTGCCGGGAGCGCGTCGGCGGGAACGCTGTCGTACCCGGCGAGCAGGACGCGATGTTCGACTCCGCTATGAACCTCGGCGGGCCGGCCTGCGCGATCGCCACCGTGCAGGACATGTCGGGGATCAGGATCGATCACTTCATCAGGATCGACTTCAACGGCTTCCGCACCATGACGGACGTACTCGGCGGTGTCGAGGTCTGCGTGCCGCGTCCCGGCATCCACGACTGGCGCAGCCACCTGGACATCAGCCCCGGACTGCACCTGATCTCCGGCGACGAAGCACTGGCGTTCGTCCGCGACCGGCACGGCATCGGCAACGGCGGCGACCTCGGCCGCATCGAGATGCAGCAGATGTTCGTCTCGTCGCTGATCAAGAAGGTAATGAGCTCAGGGACGCTGGAGAACCCCGTGACGCTCTACCAGATCGCCGAGGCCGCCACCAAGTCGCTCACCACCGACCCCTCCCTCGGCTCCGTACAGGCGCTGCTCAGCCTGGCGGAGACCATGCGCGCGCTGAAGCTCAAGGACATCACCTTCGTCACGTTGCCGAACGAGCTCGACCCCGCCAACATCGACCGGCTGATTCCCATGCAGCCAGAGGCGTCCGAGGTGTTTCAGTTGCTGCGGGCTGACCTGCCGTGGAACGGTCACCTGACCGCTGCGGCGGCCACGCCGAAGCGGAAGACCAAGCGGGCTGCCACGGCGATTCCGGCCACGGTCAGCCAGCCTGCCGCCGCCAGCCAGGTGCAGACAAGAAACGCGAGCGAGAACCTCTGCTCCGGCCTGCCCACCCCGAACAATCTGGGCGATCTGGGTGGCTAACCGGTGGTACTCGCTGCTGCTCGCTCCGGATGGTGACGGGCAACGGCGGCGCCGCGGAACCGATGGGATGCGGCTGGCGAGCGCCGTCCTTGGCCTGGTGTGCTGTGTTCTGGTCATCCGTTACACCTCTCGCGTCGACTCGGCCATTACCGGCGTCCTCAATCCGCCGCCACGAAGCATCACCTGGCTGGTGACGGTGGTGTACCGGGCCGGTTTGGCGGGCGTCGTGGCCGTCTTGGTGTTGCTGGCCTTGGTCGCGCGACGGTGGGCGATGGTGCGCGACATCGCGGTGAGCGCCGCGGGTGCGGCGGCGGCGGGCGGGATCCTCATCCTGGCCATCGGCGGCCGTGGCGGCCGACCCACCGGGATAGTGATCCACGGTTACGACCTGTCCTTCCCGGTCTTCTGGATCGCCTTGTTCGCGGCCGTCGCCACGGCGTCGCTTCCGTACCTGGCGCGTGGCCTGCGGCGGCTGGTGGAGATCTTCCTCGTCTTGGTGGCTCTGGCGTCGGCTACCGGGGGCCACGGGCTGCCGCTCAACGTCCTGGGCAGCCTGCTCATCGGCTGGGGAACAACGGCGGCGGTACGGCTGGTCTTCGGGTCACCGCTCGGCCTGCCCTCCGCCGAAGACGTGCGGCTGCTGCTGGCAGAGCTCGGCGTCCAGGCCGGTGACGTGCACCCGGCGGTCCGTCAGGTCTGGGGAGTGGCCAGGTACGAAGCCGCCGGAACGAGCAGGCTCAGCATCGCCGTCTACGGCCGGGACGCGGCCGACGCCCGGCTGCTGACCAAGGCCGGCCGGTTCCTGCTGTACCGGGACTCCGGACCCAGCCTCACGATCACCCGGCTCCAGCAGGTAGAACACGAGGCTTTCGTCACCTTGCGAGCTAGCCAGATGGGCGTCGCCGTGCCCGAACTCGCTGGAGCGGGAACCGCCGGGCCGTCCGGGGACGCGTTGCTGGTCTGCCGGCTGCCGGCCGGGACCACGCTGTCCGAGGCCGCCGACATCACCGACGGGACCGTCGATGACATCTACCGTCAGCTGCTGACGCTGCGCCGGGCCCGTATCGCGCACGGCGCCATCAGCGACGACACGGTGCTGGTCGACCCGGTCGCGGAGACCGCCGTGCTGACGGACTTCCGCAACGCCTCGGCGACCGCGACACCGGATCAGCTGGACCGTGATGCGGCCGGCGTCATGACGGCGACCGCGCTAACCGTCGGTGCGGAGCGTGCCGCCCAGGCCGCGGCGCGGTGCCTGGGTCCGCAGCTGCTGGCGGGCGCGCTCCGCCATCTCCACAAGCCCGCGCTCGACCCCGTCCTCGGCCGGCACCTGCGCGGGCGGGGCGATCTGCTGAAGGAGGTCCGTCAGCGCGCCGCCGAGGCCGCATCGATCGACCCGCCAGAGCTGGTGGAGCCTCGTCGGGTGAGCTGGCCGACCGTGATCATGGTGGCCGGTACCCTGATCGGCGGCTGGGCACTCATCGGGGTGCTCATCGATGTTTCGAAGTCCTTCGACACCGTGATCGGCGCCAACTGGCTCTGGGTCGTCGCGGCGCTGGTACTGGCCCAGCTGGCGTACGTGGCCTCGGCCGTAGAGGCGATCGGCAGCGTAAGCGGGCCGCTCCCCTTCGGCCGGGTGGTGGCGGTCGAGGTGGCCAACGCGTTCAGCGGACTGGCTGGCGGCATGGCGGCCGTCTTCGCCACCAGGGTGCGTTTCTTCCAGCAGCAGGGTTATGACGCGTCGGTGGCGCTGAGCTCCGGCGCCATTATGACCGTCTCTAGCTGGATCGCGACCACCGTGCTGTTCGTTGTGTCGCTGCCGTTCGCCTGGGGGTCCATCAACCTCCAGGTCACCCCGGAGTCCGGCGGTGACTCCAAACTGGTGTGGATCATATTGGCCGTCGTGGTCCTGGTCGGCGTGCTGGCCGGTCTGCTGCTGACCGTGCCGCGGTTCCGCGCCCTGGCGACCAGCAAGGTTACGCCCAAGGTACGAGACGTGCTGGCCAACCTTCGCCAGGTAGCCAGTTCTCCCCGCAAGCTGGTGCTGCTACTGGGTGGCTCGGTTGCCCAGGAACTGGTCGTCGCCATGGCCTTGTCAGTTTCACTGCGCGCCTTCGGCGACCATCTCCGGCTGCCCATTCTGCTCGTGGTCATCACCCTGGCCGCGGTCGTCGGAGCCATCGCGCCATCGCCCGGTGGCATGGGAGTGGTTGAGGCGGGCATGATCCTCGGCCTGACGGCGGCCGGCGTCCCGGAGGCCACCGCCACCGCCGCCGTCTTCATCCAGCGTCTGTTCAGCTCGTACCTGCCGCCCATCTGGGGCTGGATCACCCTCGTCTGGATGCGCAAAAGGGGCTACCTGTAAGCGCGCAGCGGTTCAGCGGTTCAGCGGTTCTGCAACCCCGTCGATGGCCCATCGCTGGTGCTATTCCGCCATCGATGGCCCATCGCTGGGGTTGCGGGAAGAGCCACAGAGCGGACAAACCCGGCACAAGGATGCGCGTAAATTAAAGAGAGCCGGTGAGCGGATTCGAACCGCTGACCATTCGCTTACAAGGCGAGCGCTCTGCCTGCTGAGCTACACCGGCCGGTCCTCCCGGCGGCGCCGGAGACCCTGCCAGAATACCGGCTGCCCCTCCCTCAGGGCTACGCGCGCCGCCGTCGCAGCATGGTGCCGTGTCAAGGTGATGAATTTCCACCTTCTCGTCAGTCACTACTGTCGAGTCCAGCAGCCATGGGGTACTGATGAACGACAGTTGGAAGGAGCGAATGGACATGCAACCGAGCGAGATCACCGACATCCTGAGCCGTCCGTACAGCCAGGAGCTTCTGGCCCGCGGCTTCGCCCGCGTGGCCTACGTCGCCAAGGACGGCACGCCGCGCTGCATCCCGATCGGGTTCGCGTGGAACGGCACCGAGATTGTGATGTGCACCTCGAAGAACGCGGCGAAGCTCCCGGCCCTGCGCAGCAATCCGGCCGTCTCTCTGACCATCGACACCGAGTCGTTCCCGCCAAAGATCCTGCTCATCCGCGGCCTGGCCGAACTGGACGTCGTCGAGGGCATCCCGGACGAGTACCTCGAGGGGAACGGCGCCAACTCGATGACGCACGAGCAACGGGTCGAATGGGAGGCCGAGGTCCGGTCGCTCTACGACGGCATGGTGCGGATCGTAGTGACCCCGACATGGGCCAAGCTGATCGACTTCGAAACGACCCTCCCGAGCGCGGTGGAGGAGCTGGTCCGCCAGCGGGACGAGCGTCAGCGCGCCGAGCACCGCTGAGTGTCCGCGCAATTAGGTGATTCAGGAGCGGCGCGGCCGACGGCCGCTATCGCGACGGGTGCACCACGAGCGCGCTGCCGCCGCCTAGGCGGACCGGTTCGGCTATGGCCTCGTAGTCGTCCTGGCCGAGGATCTGCAGCGCGGTCGCGTCCCCCGGGTAGTTGTCGAGGGGAAGTATCGGCCCGGTGGCCAGGGTGAACTGCTCGCCGAACTCGCTGGTTAGCTGCTGTGCCAGCGCGCTGTTGTAGAAGTCGGGTTCGGCCAGTGAGGTGGCCGAGTTGGTCTGGCTCACCCTCGGGGCCGCGAGCGCCGCGGGCAACGACATGCCGAAGTCCACGTGGTTGAGGATGATCTGCAGGATGGTCGTGATGATCGTGGACCCGCCGGCCGCGCCGACGCTGAACACCGGTTTCCCGTCCTGGAGCGCGATGACCGGCCCCATGCTGGACCGCGGCTGCTTGCCGCCCGCGGGCAGGTTGGGATCGTAGGCCCCCGCCGACGGTGGGGCGAAGTCGAAGTCCGTCATCTCGTTGTTAAGCAGGAAGCCGTAGCCCGGCACGGTCTCACCGCTGCCGCCGAAGAAGTTGATGGTGTTCGTGTAGGCAACGATGTTGCCCCATTTATCGACAGTGACGATGTTGTTAGTGTGGCCGCCCTCCGCTGCGGGCGGCTGCCCTGAAGTCTGGCTCGGACAGCTCCCGTACGGCGGGTACGGGTCGCCCGCCGCGACCGGTGAGGTCAGCGCCTGGTTGCCGATGAGGCAGCGCCGGGTCGCGGCGAACGCCGGGCTCAGCAGCCCGGACAGCGGCACGCTGACGTAGCGGGGGTCACCGACATAGGCGTTGCGGTCGGCGTAGGACAGCCGGGATGCTTCCAGGTAGTGGAACAGCGCTTCCGCGCGGGGCTCGGCCGACAGGTTGTATCCGCTCAGGATGTTCAGTGCCTCGCCAACGGTCGAGCCGCTACTCGACGGCGGCGCCATGCTGTAGATGTCGAGACCGCGGTACTGGACGTGGGTGGGCGGCAGCACCCTGGCCTGGTAAGCGCGCAGATCGCCCGTGGTCATGATCCCGGGCAGCGAGACCACGGTCTGCCCGGGAGTCAAGGCTGGGTGATCATCGGCCTGGACGATGGCCTTGCCCAACGGGCCGTCGTACAGGTAGGAGGGGCCGTACCGTGCGAGCAGCTGGTAGGTCCTGGCGAGGTCCGGATTGCGGAGCAGGTAGCCCACCGGCAGCGGGTTACCGGACGGGGTCAGCAGCAAGGAACGGCTGGCCGGGTATGCCTGCAGCTCGGGTAGGTCTGACTCGGTGAGCTGCTGGAAGTCCGCGTTGACACGGAATCCGCGCTGCGCGACCGCGATCGCGGGTTGCAAGTCCGTGCCCAGAGACTCGCGGCCGTAGAGGCTGACCGCCTTCGCCCAGGTCGCCACGTTGGCCGGCACGCCGGTGGCCAGCGGCTGGTCCGACGCGGTGTAGTAGTTGAGCGGCTGGCCGGTCGTTGGGTCGGTGAACATCGTCGTCGTGCACGCGCCCGGGCACGTCTCGCGGCCGTCGATGGTCACCACCTGATGGGACTTGGCGAGGTAGATCACCATGAAGCCGCCGCCACCGGGACCCGCCACGAACGGAATGGTCACGCCGAGTGCGCTGGCCGTCGCCACGGCGGCATCGATCGCGTTGCCGCCGCGTTCCAGCACGTCGATACCGGCCTGGCTGGCATCCGGGTCCATCGAGGCGACGGCGCCCCCCGTCCCGACCGCGACCGGTTCCTTCACAGGACCGGCCGCCCGCTGGACAGCGGCAGCGCGTGCCCCCGAGGGAAGAGCCAGCATGATCGCGCCCACGACCGACACCGCGCAAACCACCGGGAAGCTACGCATGAGCACCTCAGCAGGAGTCCTCGACGACCATACGGACGTTGCCCCTATGCTCGCTCCAGATCGCACTCAGATCAACAGCATGGCCCAATCTGAGTTCGGGCTGCCGCGGACAGGCTAGCTCCGGTGCTCGGTGTCCTGGCTGACGGCGTCATCTTCGGCCCGGCGCTGCCCGGGGACGGACTCGTCCTTCGGGACGGCGGCGCCGTTCTCGGTAACGGCGGGCGACGGCGACGGGGCGAGGCCGGAAGGCACGGCCAGTATCCGGCCGGCTGCTGCGGCGGCCATGAAGACGGCGACGATGCCGAGTCCGGTGAAGAACCCGATCTGCTCCACCGTCCTGGTCAGGACCGTGGTCCCGGCTGGAGTACCGGCCTGAACGCTGGCACTCCACAGCGGGCTTACCACGCTGCCGAGGGCAAACCAGGCCCCGCCCGCCGCCGCCAGCAGCGCGCCGAACAGCGCGATATGCCGAGCAGCGGTGATCAGCAGCAGCACACCGCCGAGAAACACCGCGGCACCAGGCAGGATCTCTAGCCACAGCCGCCCGCTGGTGTAGGTCCACGCCGTAGCTGGCGTGTAGGCGTAATGGAAGTACGGTCCCACGAACGGGATCAGGGCGCCCCACGCGCCGAGCAGGGCCAGCACGATTCCGCTGAATACGCCGCGAGTGCGCCGCATCTGGAGCATTCCTGCCATATGTATCACTCCCTGTGTGCGTATTCGGTTATATGCGTGGCCATACCCCTCCCTCGGCGCTATATGCGGTCGGGTGACCTCCGTCACGCGACCCTACGGCGGCGGGTTCCGGCGGGGGCCGGAGCGGCCGAATCCAGTGATCCGCGTCAGCATCCGCTCGGCTCCGGCCAGTGCTGCCAGTGCCCCTGGTGACAGCGTTACGTGATGGTGGTCTGCCGGCAGCAGCGAGGTCACTTCATCCATCAGCTTCTCGCAGTCCCTGGAGAAGCCATCTATCCGCCCTCGCGCGGTCCAGTACCCGGTCAGGCCGAGGAGGATGCCGCAGACGCCGCAGACGACACCGCCGGGTACCGGATGGCCTGCCTGAAGGGTCGCGAGCAGGAGCAGGAGGATAGCCATCGTCAGGTACACCCACACGACGGCGACCGCGGCGGCCGGCTCGCGGATCACGCCGCGCAGCGTCACGGAGTCGCCGTCAGCCTCGAGCTGGCCTATGAGGGTAGGCGTGCCGTGACGCGCGGTACTCGGTATCCGGGCGCGCAGCGACCCGTCGTCAGAGACCTTCACCCGCAGGGTCTTCGGATCCTGGTTGTCACGAATGGCCGTTACCACTTTCTCGACGCTGGACGCCGGCACCTTCAGCTGCACCGGGTGCCACTGCCGGCTGAGAACGCTCCTACGCTCATGAGGCGGGGCGGCTTTCTCCGCCGAGCTGAGATTTGGGGGCTGCGTACCAGGAGGCTGGGTCATTGCCGATCTCCTCGTGATCACCGTGGCCTCCAGGATGCCATGCGCCCCCGGAACGCGGCGAACGATCCACTTGGCCGTGCCTGGACGTCGGGCTGCCAAAGCTCATGCATCCCAGGGCGATCCGGCTGACGATCAGTCCTGAGGTTCCGAGGCGGGTGTACTCCATGGCGTGCTCCTTCAATGACGGGCTACAGGGTGATGAGGACTTTCAGCGCCTTACGGTTATCCATCGCCTCGTACGCCGGCGGGGACCTCGTCGAGGGTCACGGCGGAGTCGAAGACCCGGCCGGGGGTGATGCGGCCTTGGAGAACGTCAGGCAATGCCTGCTCGATGTAGGCGCGGACCGGGGCGGGACCGCCGGTGAGAGTCGCGTTCTTGCCGAACAGGGACCCGAACCCGACCGGCGCGTCTTCATACTGCGGGACGCCGACCCGCGAGATGACTCCGCCGGGGCGGACGATGCCGCAGGCCTGCTCGTAGGCGGGCAGCAGGCCGACGGCCTCGATCACGACATGCGAGCCCTCACCGCCGGTGAGTTCCACGACGCTCGCGATGCCCTCAGGCCCGCGCGCGGCGACGATGTCGGTCGCACCGAACTCGGCGCCCAGATCGGTACGGTCGTGATGACGGCCCATCAGGATGATCCGCTCGGCACCCAGCCGCCTCGACGCCAGGACCGCCGACAGCCCGACCGCGCCGTCGCCGATCACGGTGACGGTCTTGCCCGCCGCGACCCGGCCCATGCGCGCGGCGTGCCAGCCGGTCAGGTATACATCCGAACAGCGTCAGCAGCGACGGCAGCAACTCGCTGTCCTCGCCGATGCCAGGCACCGCGACGAGGCTGCCATCGGCCAGCGGGATACGGGCCAGCTCCGCCTGCAGGCCGCCGGTCTCGGGAGTGCCATACCAGCCGCCGTGCACGCAGGAGGTCTGGAAGCCCTCACGGCAGAACACGCACGTGTTGTCCTGGAACGCGAACGGGGCGATCACGAAGTCGCCCTTCTTCACACTGGTGACCGCGCCGCCGGCCTCCTCGACGACGCCCACCAGCTCGTGGCCCATCGGCACGCCCGGCGCCGTGTGCGGCAGCGAGCGATACGGATGCAGGTCCGATCCGCAGATGCAGGCCCGCACGACGCGCACGATCGCGTCCGTCGGCTCCTTGATCACCGGGTCGGGGACGGTCTCGACGCGAACGTCCCCGGAACCGTACATAAATACCGCTTTCATGAATTCTCCTTCAGGTCATAACGACGATGGCCGCTCCCCCGCGCACAGAGCCCTGCACTGGTTCTGGTCAAGGGGTCGTAAGTTCCCCGGCCCGCAGGGCCGCGGTGACGCCGCCGTCCATCAGGAGATCGGCTCCGGTGATGAAGCCGGCCTGGTCCCCGAGGAGGAAGGCCGCGGCGTCGGCGACCTCGCCGGAGGTGCCGAAGCGCCCGGCGGCCGAGACCTTGCGCACGTGCTCGCTCCTTGTCGTAAGTCAGTAACGGCTGCCCACGGGGGCAGGCAGATCATCGAGGTCGGCAAAATCCTCAGCGGTGAGCTGGAGGTCGCCGGCACCGGCGTTATCGGCCAGGTATTTCGGTGTCTTGGTACCGGGAATGGGCACCACGTGAGGGCCTTGGGCGACGAGCCAGGCGAGCGCGACCTGAGCTGGGCTGGCGCCGATCCGGTCAGCGATCTCCCGGACCCGGCCGGCGATGGCGAGATTCTGCCGGAGTGCCTCGTCCTGGAAACGGGGGTTACGGCGGCGGAAATCCTCTGAGCGACGCCTTCCGCACCATGTGGGCCGCGCACAACGTGCGCTTCCACCGCACCGGGACCAAGCACCTGCACCACCCGATTGTCGGCGACCTCACCCTCGCCTACGAAGCACTCGACCTCGCCGCCGACAGCGGCCTGCGGATCTCCGCGTACAGCGCCGAGCCCGGCACCCCCTCCGACGACGCCCTCAAGCTTCTCGCCTCCTGGGCCGCCCCCCTAGGCCAGGCCGACACCAGCATCGACCGCTCCTGAGACCGGGGTGGCTCGCGGGCCGACGCCTGCCATTGCTCCAACTGTCCGTAGAATCTGCTGCTGTAGCAGCAGATTCTACGGACAGTTGTTCGATTTGATGGGGCATCCGGGTCCCCCGGCTCGGGGGTACGCGCGGCTGTCACGCGACCCACGACGGGACGATCTGGGCCAGCCGGTCCGGGTCGGTCAGCGTCCGGATCGCGGTAACGGCGCCGCCGGTGACGGTGAAGGCCATGACCGCGACCGGCCGCCCGTCCACCGTGATGAGGACGCCGGGGGCACCATCCACAAGCGCCGAATGGGTAAGAGCGCCTAGGCGCGCACCAAACGTCGCCCGGCTGGCGACCTCGCTCGCGCCGCGTACCACGACGGTCCCCTCGGGGCCGCGGGCCTGGAGCACGACATCGGGGGCGAGCACGGCGAGCAACCCCGCGAGGTCGCCTTGGCCAGCCGCCGCCAGGAACGCGTCGACAACCTCGCGGTCCGCCGCTTCCACCGCGGTCGGCGCGCCCAGCCGGATCCGTCCACGCGCCCGGCTGGCCAGCATCTTCGTGGCCGCGGTGCTCCGGCCGAGTATGACGGCGATCGCGTCGAACGGGACCTCGAACACGTCATGGAGGACGAACGAGACCCGCTCCGCCGGAGTGAGGGCATCCATGACCACGTACAGCGCCAGGCCGACGGAGTCCGCGAGCAGCGCCTGCTGCTCGGGATCGCCCCCGGGCAGCGTCCCGACGCTGAGCTCGAGTGGCTGCTCGCCCCGCACTCCCCGCCGACGCAGAACATCGAGGCAGATCCGCCCGGTCACCGTGGTGAGCCAGCCCCGCAGGTCCTCGATGGCACCGCCGCCGGTACGGGCCAGGCGCAGCCACGCCTCCTGCACGGCGTCGTCCGCGTCGGCGTGCGAGCCGAGTACGCGGAACGCGATCGCATGGAGATAAGGCCGATGGGTCTCGAACCCGGCGGCAAGCTGTTCTTCCTCGGTCACGGTTCTCCCCGGCACGCGCGGCAATGTCACTACCAGGACGCAGCCCGCGCCGACGAGGTAACACGTTACCTTCCGCCGTGGTCAGCCGTCGTAGTGCCGCACACCAAACCCACGGAGGAAAAATGCCAGCACGCATCCAGAACACCGCACCCCAGCCCGACGTTACGACCGGCGTCCAGCACCTCTACAAGGCCGCGTACTCCGGGGGCGTACCGCCGCGGACACTGGAGCTAGTGCACCTGCGCGCCAGCCAGATCAACGGCTGCAGCGCGTGCGTCGACGCCGGCTCCGCGAGCTCGGTCAAGGCCGGCGTGAGCACCGAGAAGCTGCTCGCCCTCTCCGCCTGGTACGAGAACCCGCTCTTCGACGACGCCGAGCGGGCCGCGCTGACGCTCACCGAAGCCGCGACCCGGCTGCCGGACCGGCCCGGTGCCGTCACCGATGAAATCTGGGCCGAGGCCGCCAGGCACTACGACGAACGGCAGCTCAATGCCATAGTGCTGATGGTGGCGATCACCAACTTCTTCAACCGCATCAACACCACCCTCCAGGTGCCCGCCGGGACCAGGTGGGGCTGAGCTGCTAGCGCGCGGCCCGCGCCGCCGCGATCTCGTACAGCGTGATCGACGCGGCGATCCCGGCATTGAGTGACTCGGTAGCCGACGTCATCGGGATATTGACCAGCAGGTCGCACGCGGCGGACACCACCCGGGACAGCCCGCGGCCCTCGGAACCGACCACGACCACCAGCGGCGAGTCGGCTACGGTCATCTCCCGTACCGGCACGTCGCCGGTGGCGTCGAGGCCGACGACGAACAGCCCGTGCTCCTTGTACGTCTCCAGCGCCCGGGTCAGGTTGACGGCCTGCGCCACCGGCAGCCGGGCGAAGGCACCGGCGGACGACTTCCACGCGCCCGCCGTCACCCCGGCGCTGCGCCGCGACGGAATCACAACCCCGTCCGCGCCGAACGCGGCGGCCGATCGCGCCACGGCACCGAGATTCCGCGGGTCTGTCACCCCGTCGAGAGCCACGATGAGCGGGGGATTCCCTGACCGCCGTTTTGATAGGAGGTCTTCCGGGTGTGCGTAGCTGTACGGGCGTACGCGCAGCACCACGCCCTGGTGTACGCCCCCGTCGGCGAGCCGATCGAGCTCGCTGGTCCCGGCCTCGAGTATCGCGACGCCGGTCCCAGCCGCGATCTGCACCGCCTCGGCCACCCGCTCGTCGGCCTGCGCGCGCGGCCCCACATACAGCGCCGTAGCCGGTACCGCCGCACGGAGCGATTCCACCACCGAGTTGCGCCCGAAGACCGTCTCGATATCAGAACGACGGCCGGCGTCGGCCCCCTGCCCCCGCTCCGGCCTTCCTGGTTTGCGTGGCTCGGCTGCGGCGCGGTCCTGGCGCGCGGCGGCGCGCTGGGCGGGGTGCCCGGGCCGCTTCGACGCGGGCGGCGTCGGGCCCTTGCCCTCCAGGGCGCGCTTGCCGTACCCGCCGGTTCCCGGGCGTGGCTTGCCGGTCTTGGACCGTATTACCGGTTTACGGCCGCCGGGGCTTGGCCGCCGGTCCTTGTTCATCGTCGCAGCTCCCATCGAGGACCCTGAGCGGTGTCCTCCACTACCACGCCGATCTTTTCCAGGGTTTCCCTGATCGAATCGGCCGCGGCGAAATCCTTGCGCTGGCGCGCGCTCTCCCGCTCATCGAGCGCCAGCCTCACCAGCGTGTCAACGATGGCGTACAGGCGCTCATTGCGGTCCGTGTTCGGCCAGCTAGGGTCTAGCGGGTCCAGGCCGAGGACGGTGAGCATCGCCCGAACCAGGGTAAGGTGCGCCGCGACCTCTTCGGTGTCTCCGTCGGCGATGGCGTGGTTCCCGTCCCGGACCGTCGCGTGCAGGCTGGCCAGCGCGGACGGCACGCCGAGGTCGGCGTTCATCGCGTCGGCGAACGACACCGGCAGGTCATCAGTCGTGAACCGCTGGCTAGCGGCATCCCGCTTGTTCAGCAACGCGGTGGCGCGCTGGACGAAGCGCTCGATCCGCTGGTAGGCCGCCGCGGCCTCCTCCAGGGCATCCTCCGAGTACTCGAGCAGCGCGCGGTAATGCGACTGCCCTAGGTAGTACCGGAGTTCCTGCGGGCGCACCCGGGTGAGGACGTCGGCGACGTTCAGCGAGTTGCCCATCGATTTGGACATCTTGGCGCCGGAGACGCCGAGGTAGTTGTTGTGCCACCAGTAGCGAGCGAAGGTGTCACCGGCGCTCGTCGACTGGGCGCGCTCGTTCTCGTGATGCGGGAAAAGCAGGTCGATGCCGCCGCCGTGGATGTCGAAGGCCTCGCCCAGGTACTCAACCGACATCGCGGAGCACTCCAGATGCCACCCCGGGCGGCCAGGGCCCCACGGCGTGTCCCAGGATGGCTCGCCTGGCTTGGCCGCCTTCCACAGGGTGAAGTCGTTGCTGTGGCGCTTTCCTGGCGCGGGTTCTTCCATGACCAGCTCGTCCGCCGGGTCGCGGCCGGACAGCGTGCCGTAACCGGGATCCGAGGCGACGTCGAAGTAGACGTTGCCCTGCGACGGGTAAGCGTGGCCGGTGTCTATGAGCCTGTCGATCAGCCGGATCATCTGCGGGATGTGACCGGTGGCGCGGGGCTCGGCGTCTGGCGGGCGGCAGCCGACGAGATCGTAGGCGTCGCGGAAGAGCCGGAGGTTGCGTTCGGCCACCTGCCACCATGGCAGGTTCTGCGCGGCCGCCACCGCCAGGATCTTGTCGTCGATGTCGGTGACGTTCCGGCAGTAGGTGACGCTGTAGCCAGAGGCTTCGAGCCAGCGGATCAGGATGTCGAAGCACACGGTGGAACGCAGGTGGCCAATGTGCGGCGGAGCCTGAACGGTGGGACCACACAAGTACAGCGTGACGTGCGGCGCGCTCAGTGGCTGGAACTCTCGTACCCCCCGGGCTGCCGTGTCGTAAAGGCGCAGCGTCACAGCAGATAGCGTACGGTATGCGGGTGCTTACCGCCGAGATAACGACACTATTCACCTACTGCGGTAAATGATTCCAATCCGGCACTTAAGCCGATAGCGTGCTTGGCGTGAACTTCCGCGACTCTGGCGGTATGTCCGGTTCTTCGTGGACCGGGCGGCTTGTCTCGGCTGCCGTCGTAGTACTGGTTGCCGCGCTGGCCGCGGCGACCTTCATCCTGTCCTACGCCGGCGTCCGTGATCTGGCCGTGGCGGCTGGCGTGCCGCTGCACCTCGCCAGGTTGTACCCCGCGATACTCGACGGGGTGCTCGTGGTGGCGTGTGCCGCCGCGTTCATGTTGCGTGACAGTTCCGTCTGGCGGCGGATCTACGCATGGTTCGCCATCGCGGTGCTCGTCGCCGTAATCGGCGCGGCCGACGCCATCCACGCCATGGACGTCGTTCTCCCCAAGCGGCCCGCCGCCGGAACCGTCGCGGCGCTGCCGTGGGCGCTGGTCATGCTGGGCTTCAGCCTGTGGCTAACGATGCTCCGCCACGCCCGCGCGCCCCGTTACGCCGCCCCCGCCGAGCCGGTGCAGTACCAGGCCACGGCGTATCCGGCACTGGAGCCCGCCCCGTTCGCCCCGCTGCCCCTAGACCCCAGCGTGCCCGCATCCGGCGTGTCTGGCTCCGGCGTGTCTGGCCCTGTTGTTTCCGGGCCTGGCGTTTCCGGGCCTGGCGTTTCCCGCTCTGGTGCTTCCGCGCCGCCGCTGCTTGACGCCACCGAGCCGAAGTCCGCCAGCCCCTGGTGGGCTGGCCACCCGGACGCCGACCCCGAGCAGGCCGATATCGCGGCTCCCGCGCCGCCTGTACCGCCTGTACCGCCCGTGTCGCCCGTGTCGCCCGTAGAGGCGGCCGACGCGGCGCAGCCGGAAGCAGCCGAGCCCGAGGGGGAGACTGGGGCTGACGCTGAGGCTGACACGGCCGCTGAGGCTGTCACGGCACCGGCCGAGCACGACGACGCAGCCGACAACGCACCCGCGGATGCCAAGGACGCGGCAGCACCCACTATCGACGAGGCAGCCGCAGCCGACGAGGAGGCAGCAGCCCACGAGGAGGCAGCAGCCGACAAGCACCCGGCTGACGAGGGCGCGGCACCGGCCGAGCCGACGGACGATGCCGAAGCGGATGCCGATTCCGACACCGCACCCGGAGAGACCGCATCCGATGATGTGGCCGCCTCTGATGATGAGGCCGCCTCCGACGGTGGGGCGTCTGAGGACAACGAGGCAGCCGAGGCCCCTAGTTTCCGGTTGTACCGGGTCCGCTCCACGCCAGTCCCGCCGCAAGACTGAACCGCCGGAACCTAATGAGGTAGCCGAAGCCCTTCGGGACTCCTCCGGCGACCCCATGGATGGGCCATGGGTCCGGCTCTACGGGAGTGAGCGGAGCCCGGCTGTGATCGCGGGGTTGCACGAGTCGGCACTGTCCTGCCTCTGGTGCGGGCAGGTCATCAGCGTGGCTGTCCCAGACGTCGAGCCGCCGGTTTTGCGGAGGTATGTTCCCTCGTTCGGGATAACGCGAAGCATCCTCGTACCCCTGGGTACGAGGATGCTTCGCATTGTTCTGGCTGGCCCAGGCAGCGGGCAGCTGGTGAGGCGGACGGGGCTCGTGTGACCGGTGAGCCGCTGCGGCACCACGGGTGAAGCCCGCGGGATGACGGGACCGGGGTGAAACCAGCGGGATGACGGGACCGGGGGCTGACCCGCGACCGGGGCCGCGGCGCGGGCCGGAGAGGACCTCAATGCGGCATTCTTGCAGCGAGCTTCACTTTCACTGAGCCGCACCAGCGCCAGCGATGGGCCATCGCTGGCGCGATAGCCCCAGCGATGGGCCATCCATGGGCCCTTTGAAGGCCCTCCGCCCGACGGCTTGCCCCGTATGTCCGCTATGGGGCCACAGGCGGGCTCGCCAGCCGATCGGAGCTGGGGGCAGGAGAGCTGGGGGCAGGTTGGCCGGGGGTGGGTCCAGAGCTGTGGGTGGGTCAGCCGCGGGCGTCGGGGAGCAGGAGGGCGGTGGCCATGGCCGCGAGGCCTTCTCCCCGGCCGGTGAGCCCTAGCCCGTCAGTGGTCGTCGCCGCGATGCTGACCGGGGCACCGCCGAGGGCGGACGATATCGCGCTGATGGCCTCGGCGCGTCGTGGCGCGAACCTGGGCCGGTTGCCGATGATCATGATGGCGACGTTACCTACGCTGAAGCCTGCCTTACCGACCAAGCGAAAGGTCTCTTCAAGCAAGGCCACTCCGGACGCGCCCGACCATTCAGGCCTGGAGGTACCGAAATTCTCACCCAGATCGCCTAGTCCGGCCGCGGAAAACAACGCATCGCATGCCGCGTGCGCCGCCGCATCTCCATCTGAATGGCCACTGAGGCCGGTCTCGCCGGGCCATTCGAGCCCGGCGAGATGAAGCACTCGCCCTGACTCGAATGGATGTACATCGACGCCCAAGCCCGTACGAGGCACCATGTCCAAAGTTCAAGCCCGCCGGAAGTTAGTTGGCGAGAACCTCATCGAGAAGGGCTTCAGCCTTGTCCTCGTTCGTCTTCTCGGCCAGCGCCAGCTCACTCACCAGAATCTGCCGCGCCTTGGCCAGCATCCGCTTCTCACCTGCGGATAGGCCGCGCTCACGGTCACGTCGCCATAGATCGCGTACAACCTCAGCGACCTTATTGACATCGCCGGACGCGAGCTTCTCAAGGTTCGCTTTGTAACGCCGAGACCAGTTCGTGGGTTCCTCGGTGTGCGGCGCGCGGAGCACCTCGAACACCCGCTCAAGCCCTTCCTGGCCTACAACGTCCCGTACGCCTACAAGCTCGGCGTTGTCGGCAGGAACCCGAACAGTCAGGTCTCCCTTGTCGACCTTCAGGACTAGGTAAGTCCTCTCCTCGCCCTTAATCGTGCGAGACTCTACGGCTTCGATGCGAGCAGCCCCATGATGGGGGTATACGACGGTATCGCCGACCTTGAAAGACATGTGGCAAGTACCCCTTCCGCTGAAGGCTATCTTACCACGTCCGCGCGCCCCGATAAAATGCCCAAGAGTACAGAATATGCAGGTCAATGTACGATTTCGAGCGCACGTCAAAATCCCCCGTTGTCACGCTCCGCGCTCTGCCACCATGGCGCCACCATGAGGTGTCGTCGTCAGGGGACCAGCCTCGCGCACGCCGTCACGAGCCGGTCCGCCATATAGGTGGGTAGGCCACTAGTCTACCTCAGGCCCACGTGCCGATCCGGGAAACGGCGTTCCCGGGCCGTGCCCGACCCAGAAGGACCGGTGTCGGATGTGCCAGGGAAGGTGCCGCCGGGCTCATACTGGTGGAAGGAGCAAACCGCTTTGCGGTGGTCAAGGGAGGCGCCCGTGACGCTCGGCGGCGAACCGGGACGAGACGATAGCGGGCTGCCGCCGGTCAACGTCAAGATTCCCGATGACGCGCGAGAGCTTGAGCGCGACGTGATCGCTTACCGGCGAGAGCAGCGGTCGCGGCGGCGGCGCGAGCGCGCACGGCGGATCTTCGGGCCGCTGATGAACCCCGGCACCGCGGTCCCCCTGATCGCGATCTGCGCGGCGCTATCCATGGTGGCGGGGGCGATGCTCTCATTCCTCACGATCAGCCCGGCGTCCGCGCCCACCCGTCCGGCCAGGCCAGCGGTCACCTCGACTGTCGGCCCGCACTCCAGTGCTTCCGCTTCGGCGACGCCCACGGCCGCTCACCCGGCCCGCCCGACGCCCTCCGAGCATCGGACAGCCGCCTCACCCAAGCCCTAAAAGGCCGCCCGGCTGCGATCCCGGCGAGGGCGGTCGATACGATTTCTACGGCTTGTAGTGCTGTACGTCTGGCAATCCGCCATGACGCATCGAAACCGCCTATCGAGGAGAGCTGCCTTGCTCCGCAAATCCCGCGGGACAACCGTGGCGCGACATGCGATGATCGGCGCCATCGCCCTGCTCGTCCCGGTCCTCGCCGGGTGCGAGGCCGGCGCGCCGAATTTCCACGCTGCCAACAACGGCGCCCACGACGTGGTCGACAACATCTCCATCAACAACTTGTTCGTGCTCGGACCGGCGGTCGGCGAGACGCTCCCAGTTGGCAGTTCGGCCGGGGTTTTCCTGTCGCTGTACAACTCGGGCAAGTCGTCCGACAGCCTGACCAAGGTCACCGCCTCCGTGGCTTCGTCGGTCAAGCTGGACAAGGGCTCGGTCAGCGTGGCGCCCAACGCCTCCACGCTGCTGACCGGACCAGAGCCCGAGATCGTGCTGACCAAGCTCACCACGGCGCTGCGCGGCGGACAGTCCATCACGGTCACGCTGGACTTCTCGAACGCCGGCCCGGTGACCCTCCAGGTCCCGGTAGAGCCCTACGCGTTCTACTACGACACGTTCTCGCCCGCGCCGTCCCCCTCCACGTCGCCAACCGCCAAGGCCAGCGCGACCGCCAAGGCGAGCAGCACCGCGACCGCGACCACAACCGGGACGGCCACCGCCAGCCCGAGCGCCACCGCCACCCCCAGCCCGAGCGCCACCGCCAGCAAGTAGGGTTCCGAACCCCAGCTATGGGCCATCGCTGGGGCTACAGCGCCAGCGATGGCCCATAGCTGGGTTCGGCTAGCCGTACAAGACGTGACCCGTGGGACGCAGGGTACCCACGGGTCTGTTGTGTTTCGGGCGCGGTCTCGCGGCGCCACCGCCAGCAAGTAGAGGCTCGCCCATCGCGAGAATGTGCCGGTTGTGACCGCGTCAACGGCACATTCTCGCGGCGGCACGGAGGACTGGCCGCGACGCGCCGTCGGCGGCGGCGGCGGCCGCCGCTGCGGCCGCCGCCGGCGGCGGCGCGGGCGCGCGCGAAAACGTTAGCTGGCGGACTCGAATTTGTAGCCTAGGCCGCGGACGGTGATGATGTGCCGCGGCTTGGCCGGGTCGGTCTCGATCTTGGCGCGCAGCCGCTTGATGTGCACGTCGAGGGTCTTGGTGTCGCCCACGTAGTCGGCGCCCCACACCCGGTCGATCAGCTGCATCCGGGTCAGCACGCGGTCGGCGTTGCGCAGCAGCACCTGCAGCAGCTCGAATTCTTTCAAAGGCAGCTGGGCCGGCTCGCCCCGGACGGTGACCACGTGCCGGTCGACGTCCATCCGCACCGGGCCCGACTCCAGGGTCGCCTCGGTGACCTCTTCGACGTCGCCGCGCCGCCGCAGCACCGCGCGCATCCTGGCCACCAGCTCGCGCGACGAGAATGGCTTGGTCACGTAGTCGTCGGCGCCCAGTTCCAGTCCGACCACCTTGTCGATCTCGCTGTCCTTGGCGGTCAGCATGATCACGGGGACGCTCGACCGCTCGCGGAGGGTACGGCACACTTCGCTGCCCGGCAGCCCGGGCAGCATCAGGTCAAGAAGGACCAAGTCGGCGCCAGTACGGTCGAAGGTGTCGAGAGCGTCCGGGCCAGTGGAGCAGACCGCGACCTCGAAACCTTCCTTCCGCAGCATGTACGAGATCGCGTCACTGAACGATTCCTCGTCCTCGACCACGAGCACGCGAGTCACTTGAATTCCTCCTGACGTGATGAACTGTCCTCCCGCAGCGGAAGCCAGAGGGTGAACGTCGAACCGGATCCCTCTTCGCTCTTGACCATGACGCGTCCGCCGTGCGCGGCGGCCGCGTGCTTCACGATCGCGAGCCCGAGCCCGGTGCCGCCGGTAGCGCGCGAGCGCGCCGGGTCGACCCGGTAGAACCGCTCAAAGATCCGTTCCAGGTCCCGCTCTGGAATCCCGATGCCTTGGTCAGTAACGCTGATCTCCGCCCCGCCGTCGCCGGACCGCCGGGTGCACACCACGACCTTGGTGTGCTCCGGGCTGTAGACGACCGCGTTCTCCAGCAGGTTGCGCAACGCGGTGACCAGTAGTTCGTCCTCACCGAGCGCGGACAGGCCACGCGTGCCTACCCAGGCCAATGAGATGCCGCGGTCGTTCGCCTTCATCCGGCACCGGTCAAGCGCCTCGGAGACCACCTGGTCCAGGTCGACCGGCCGCGGATCCGGAATGGGCTCGGCGGCCTGGATCCGGTTCAGCGTGATGAGGTCCTGCACCAGCGAGGTGAGCCGCGCCGCCTCGTGCCGCATCCGGCCGGCGAACCGCCGGACCGCCTCCTCGTCATCGGCCGCGTCCTCGATGGTCTCGGCCAGCAGCGCGAGCGCGCCGACCGGGGTCTTCAGCTCGTGGCTCACGTTGGCCACGAAGTCGCGCCTGACCTCCTCGACGCGCCGGCTCTCGGTCTGGTCCTCGGCGAGCACCAGTACGAGTCCGCCGCCGCCCACCGCGCCAGCCAGCGGCGCGACCCGGACCGCGAAGCTCGTCGTCCGCCCGCCAAACCGCGGGACCTGAACGTCGAACTCGCCCTCACGGATCTCGCCGTCTCGACGGACCTGGCGAGCGAGCGCGAGCAGTTCGCTGACCATCAACCGGTCGCCCTTGACAATGCCGAACGCACGGGCGGCGGCACTAGCGCGCAACACCCGGTCTTCGCTGTCAAGTACGACAGCGGACGACGATAGAACGGAAAGAACCGAAGCGATGCCGGGGGGAAGCTTGGCCGGCTGATTGGCGGATCGCAAACGAGGATTCCGCGGCTGGCGCAAGGAGTTGCCAGCGCGCGTTCTTATCGCCACTCCAACCCCACGACCTGCGAGGACGGAAGCGGCCACATCGGACTCACGTCTTAGATGGTATGCGGATATCCCTAGGTGTCCACAATCAGCAGCTCCACTGAAATGCCACTGTTCCCCTGATGTTCACCTCTTCGTGAATATCAGGACATGTCGCATTCAGCCAGAGTTGCGGGCGTCGTCACCGACCCTGATTCTTAACCGCCTCGGCCGCGGACACCGCCGCCTCCGGGTCTAGGTAACGCCCGCCCTTCTCCACCGGACGGAACGCGTCGTCCAGTTCGTACACCAGCGGGATGCCGGTGGGGATGTTCAGCTCGGCGATGGTCTCGTCGTCGATCTGGTCAAGATGCTTCACCAGCGCACGCAACGAGTTGCCGTGCGCCGCCACCATGACGGTCCGCCCGACCGCGAGGTCAGGGATGATCGCGTCGTACCAGTACGGCAGCAGCCGTGCCACCACGTCCTTCAGGCACTCGCTGCGCGGCCTGAGCTCCGGCGGCAGCAGCGCGTAGCGCGGGTCGCCGGACTGGGACAAGGGGTCGTCGTCCGCGATCGGCGGCGGCGGGACGTCGTAGGAACGCCGCCACAGCATGAACTGCTCGTCGCCGAACTCGCCCCGGACCTGGGCCTTGTCCTTGCCCTGGAGGGCACCGTAATGCCGCTCGTTCAGCCGCCAGGACCGGTGGACCGGCAGCCAGCTCAGCCCGGCCTCGGTCAGCGCGATGTTCGCGGTCTGGATCGCGCGGGTCAGCACCGAGGTGTGCACCACGTCGGGGCCCAGCCCCGCCTCCGCGATCATCCGTCCAGCGGCCGAAGCCTCATCTTCACCCTTAGCCGACAGGCTGACGTCCACCCAACCGGTGAACAGGTTCTTCGAGTTCCACTCGCTCTCGCCATGCCGGAACAGCACCAGTGTCGCCATGGATTAAAGCCTAGCGGGCCCTGCACCCAAAGCCTTCGGCACTGTGGGAACATGCCGCCCGCACGGACGGTTGGTTACAACTGTGTCCATAATGCCCCGGCGGGTCGCGACCCTCAGCGTCCACACCTCGCCGCTCGATCAGCCGGGCACTGGTGACGCGGGCGGCATGAACGTCTACATCGCCGAAATCGCCCGCAGGCTCGCCGCTGAGGGCGTTGAGGTGGAGATCTTCACCCGTGCCGCCTGCCGCGACAGCCTCGGCGTCACCGAATTGGCGCCTGGCGTCCTGGTCCGCAGCGTCGCCGCCGGGCCGTTCGAGGAACTGGACAAAACCGATCTTCCCGCTCAGATTTGTCCGTTTACGTTTGAGGTGCTGCGCGCCGAGGCGGCCGCCAGCGACCCTGGCCACTACGACCTGGTGCACGGGCACTACTGGCTCTCCGGCCAGGTGGGCGCCAGGGTCAGGCAGCGCTGGGGCGTCCCCTTCGTCCAGTCCATGCACACTCTCGGAGCGGTCAAAAACGCCTCGCTGGCCTCCAATGATGCCGCCGAGCCCGGGATCAGGATCCGTGGCGAGCACGAGGTGATCGCCGCCGCCGACCGGCTGATCGCCAACACGGCCGAGGAAGCCCGCCAGCTCACCACCTTCTACGACGCCGACCCGGACCGGATCGCGGTGGTGAACCCCGGAGTGGACCTGCGGACCTTCCAGCCGGGAAACCGCGAGGCGGCGCGACGCGAGCTTGGCCTGCCCGCCGACGCGCTGGTGCTGCTGTTCGCGGGCCGGGTACAGCCGCTCAAGGGCCCGGACGTGGTGCTGCGGTGCGCGGCCCGGTTGCTCGCCGACGACCCGGAGCTGCGGAACCGGCTGGTCGTGGTCATGATCGGAGGTCCGAGCGGCAACGAACGCTCCGACCCGGACCGGATGCGCGAACTGGCGCACCACCTGGGCATCGAGCACATCATCCGGTTCGAGCCGCCCTGCCCGCAGACCGAACTGGCTCGCTGGTACCAGGCGGCGACCCTGCTGATGGCGCCGTCCCACTCGGAGTCCTTCGGCCTGGTGGCGCTCGAGGCGCAAGCCTGCGGGGCCCCGGTGATCGCGGCCCGGGTCGGCGGCCTGCGGACCGTGGTGCGCGACGGTGTGTCGGGAATCCTGATTGCCGGTCACGACCCGGCCGATTACGCGCGGGCGGTACGCGGCCTGGCGGATGACCCCGCGCGACTGCACAGCCTCGGTGCGGGCGCACTGCGGCACGCTGGGGCGTTCGGGTGGGGCGCGACCGTTGACCGGCTGCTCGAGGTATATACAGGTGCCATGGAAGAAGCCGCGGTGCTTCCCCGATCAACCGGCCCCGACCGGCCTCCCAGGCGGGTGCGTGCGTGAGCCACCCACTGGGCGCGGCGCTTGACGAACTCGGCGTCGAGTACGAGAACCCGGAGCCTGGCGCTTACCTGGTGACGCTTCCTGGCCAGCACAAGCTGGCCACGATGGCCTGGCTGATCGCCGGCCAGCACAGCCTGGCGGTGGAGGCGTTCTTCTGCCGCCAGCCGGACGAGAACCACGCTGAGTTCTATCGTTACCTGCTCGGCCGTAACGGCCGGATGTACGGGGTCAGGTTCGCGCTCGACGCGGCGGGCGACGTGTACCTGACCGGCAGGCTGCCGCTGTGCACGATCACGCCAGACGGCATCGATCAGTTGCTCGGCAGCGTGCTCAGCAACGCGGATGAGGCATTCGACCAAGCGCTGCGACTCGGGTTCGGCTCATCGATACGCCGCGAGTGGGCCTGGCGCGCTAAAACCGGGCAGTCCCTGGCGAACCTGCAGGCCTTCGCCAGATTCATTGAGGCGCATGACACCCACTAGCTTGGGCGTGTCACGGAAGGGTACAGTCACAAAGGTGAACAGGCTGGGTGAACTTGAGCGGGCCATCATGGAAGTCTTGTGGGACACCGACGAGCCGCTTACCGTAAGAGAGGTCAGTAACGGCCTCCCGGAGCATAGCCTGGCACATACCACGGTCATGACCGTGCTGGACCGGCTGGCGAAGAAGGGTTTCGCTCGCAGGAACCGGGACGGCCGTGCCTGGCGGTACCGGCCCGCGGCCACGCGGGAGTCCTATGTGGCTGAGCTGATGCTCACCGCGCTGGACCAGACCGGTGACCGGAGTGCCGCGCTCGCAGCGTTCGCTCAGTCCGTCACGGGGACCGAGGCCGAAGTGCTGAAGGAGGCGCTCAGAAGCCTCGAAAACGATGACGGGACGTAAATGCCGGCCCAATTCAGTGCGGAGCTGACCGACGCGGCACTGCTCGCCACGGTCACTCTCGGGAGTGTCTGGGGTGCCAGCGTGATGCTGCGCGCCAGCTGGCCCCGGCGTTCCCCGGCTACCGCGATCGTGATGTGGCAGGCGCTTGGCCTGGCCGGCGGCGTGTCCGCGATCGGGGCCCTGCTAGCGATCGGCTCGGCGCAGCCGCCAAGGGCCACCATCCTCGGCGCGCTCGCGGATCACCTCGAAGCGGGACAGCTGATCGAGCCAAGCACTTCGATGGCCGCCAAGGCGTTCCAGATCGGCTGCCTCGCCGCTGGCGCGGCGCTGCTGGCGCTGCTGTGCTGGGTGCTCGTTGGCGCCTCCGCCGCGGTCGTCCGGGCCCGCCGCCGGCAGCGCGAACTGCTGGCCCTGCTGGCCCATGGCGACCCGAAGGTACCGGGAGCCCTGGTGGTCGACCACCCGGCAGCCGCTGCCTACTGCCTGCCAGGACTGCGTTCCAAGATCGTGGTGAGCGTCGGCACGCTGGACCTGCTCGGCCCGGCCGAGCTCGCCGCTGTGCTCGAGCACGAGCGCGCTCACCTGCGGGAACGGCACGACCTGGTGCTGCTGCCGTTCACCTCGCTGCGCCGGGCGTTCCCCCGCTCCCGGCTGATCCTGCACACACTGCTCGCCGTTGGCCTGCTGATCGAGATGCTGGCTGATGACCGGGCGCGCCGCTCACGGCCAGCCCGCGAGCTGGCCACCGCGCTGCTGCGCTTCGGCTCGTCCGGCTCGGGCTGCGACGCTCCGGCGGGCGCGCTGGCGGCCGGAGCAGGCGACATCACCGCGCGGGTCAACCGGCTGCTGACACCGCCACCGCCGCTGGCCCGGCACTGCCAGCTAGGGATATGCCTGATCGCCATGGCGCTGACCGCCGTACCGATGGCGCTGCTCGTTTACCCGCTTACCTAGGCAGTGACCATAACGGCGGTGGCGTCGCCCCCGCCGTTATGGTCAAATCACCATGGTCCGTACGGGCCTGAGCTGGAACCGCTGTTGTTGAAGTCGCGTACCTTCGGGCGGACGTCGGCGAGGTAGATCGCGGCGGCGACGAAGGCGGCGACGGGCAGTATCGAGATGAGGCTGACCCCGTAGGTCACGCCGAACAGGCCGATCGCGGTGGCCACGCCCAAGATGATCAGCCACAGCTGCTTGGTCTGCTTACCCGTGGCCGTGAAGGCACCAGCGGGCCGCCGGATGGCGTCGATGAACGCCCACGCCTCAACCACGAGGGCGGCTATAGATAGCGCGTAGAAGAACCATGTAAGCGGTGTATACGCGGAAGTTCCTGCGAGCACGAGTTCACGCTACCTGTCGTCGCCGGGCTCATCCACCGGAACGGCGTCGGCGGGCACCGCGTCCTCGCTCTCCCGGCGGAAGGACTCGTAGATCTCGATGAGAACCTGCTTTTGCCGCTCGGACAGGTTCGGGTCGGCCAGCAGCGCCGAACGCACGCCCGAGTCGGCCGGGCGGTCCTCCAGGATGCCGGCCTGAACGTACAGCGCCTCAGCGGAGATCCGCAGCCCCTTGGCGATCTGCTGCAGGATGTCGGCGGACGGCTTACGCAGCCCGCGCTCGATCTGGCTCAGATATGGGTTCGACACGCCCGCCGCTTCCGCGAGCTGTCGCATGGAGATGCGGGCCTGCTCTCGCTGCTGCCGGATGTAATCCCCAATGGTGTTCATATGGCTCATTCTACCTGGGGTGCTTGCTATTGCAAACACCTAGCTAGCACTGACGCCTGCCGGGGCGAGATGGGTTCTGGCGTAGCTGAGGGACTCGGTGAGATCGGTGATCCGGTCGTCCCTGTTCCCGGCTTTCCTGGTGTTCACCTCGACCACGACAATGCCGCGGAAGCCGGTCGCGGTCAGCCCGCGCAGCACGGCCGCGCAGGGTTGGCGGCCCCGGCCCGGGACTAGATGCTCGTCCGGCATCGGGCCCTTCGGCATGCCGCTGCCGTCGGCCAGGTGCAGGTGGGCGAGGCGCGAGCCGATGTCATTCGCCATGGCGAGGGCGTCGGAGTTCGAGGCGGCGGTGTGCGACAGGTCGAGCGTTACGTTCGGCACATCGAGGGCGGTGGGGTCCCAGCTGGGAGCGTAACCCGTGACCTCCGCGGTTCCGGAGCGGATCGGGAACATGTTCTCCACCGCGAAGATGACGTCGGTCTCGTGCTCCAGCTGCTGAATGCCGGTCTCGAAGCCCTTCACGTAGTCTCGCTGCCAGCGAAACGGCGGGTGCACCACAACCGTCCGCGCGCCGAGGTCCTCGGCGAGTTCCTTAGCCCTGACCAGCTTGGCCCACGGCTCGCGGCCCCAGACCCGCTGGGTGAGCAGCAGGCTCGGCGCGTGCACCGCGAGCACCGGCACCTGGTGGTAGTCGATGAGCCGTTTCAGCACGTCCGCGTGCTGGCTCACCGGGTCCGTGTAGACCATCACCTCGACGCCGTCGTAGCCCAGGCGGGAGGCTAGCTCGAAGGCGTCCGGGGTCCGTTCGGGGTACACCGACGATGTGGATAGCGCTATGGGGGTGCCCCCATCCCTGGTTGCGCTGTCTCGGCTCACTACTTCAGCCTAACCGGGAATGTCAGTCGCTGCCGCTAGGGTGCGAGTCATGGCCAAGACAGCGACGGGGACGACCTTCCGGTGTGCCGAGTGCGGGTGGCAGGCCGTCAAGTGGGTCGGCAGGTGCGGCGAGTGCCAGGCGTGGGGCACGGTCGAGGAGACCGGGGTACCAAGGCTGGTAAAGGCCGGCATCCGCGCTGCCGCCGGTGCCCCGCCCGCGTCGCCCGCGATGCCGATCGGTCAGGTCGACGCGGCCGCCGCTAGCGCGAGGCCGACCGGCATGGAGGAGTTCGACCGGGTGCTGGGCGGCGGCCTGGTGCCGGGCGCGGTGCTGCTGCTGGCGGGCGAGCCGGGGGTCGGGAAGTCCACGCTGCTGCTGGAGACCGCCGCACTGGTGGCGGCCACCGGGTCCGTGCTGTACGTGACTGGTGAGGAGTCGGCGGCGCAGGTCCGGCTGCGCGCGGACCGGATCGGCGCCATCAGCGACAACCTGTTCCTGGCGGCCGAGACCGATCTGGAGGCGGTGCTCGGCCAGATCGGCGGGGTGAGCCCCAGCCTGCTGATCGTCGACTCGGTGCAGACCATCGCGGCGGCGGGCGTGGACGGCGTTCCCGGTGGCGTTACCCAGGTCCGCGAGGTGGCGAGCGCGCTGATCGCCACGGCCAAGGAGCGCGGGATGGCGACCATCCTGGTCGGGCACGTCACCAAGGACGGCTCGGTGGCGGGGCCGCGGACCCTGGAACACCTGGTGGACGTAGTTTTGCAGTTCGAGGGAGACCGGCATTCCCGGCTGCGGATGGTGCGGGCGGTGAAGAACCGGTACGGCCCGACCGATGAGGTGGGCTGCTTCGACCTCGGCGAGTACGGGCTGATCGGGCTCAGCGACCCGAGCGGGCTGTTCCTGTCCAGGCACCACGAGCCGGTCCCCGGCACCTGCGTCACCGTCACGCTCGAGGGCCGCCGTCCGCTGGTGGCCGAGGTGCAGGCGCTGGTCGGCACGGCCACCTCCGAGGTGCCCCGCCGGGTAACCTCCGGGCTCGACAGTTCCCGGGTCGGCATGGTGCTCGCCGTCTTGCAGCGCCGCGCCAACGTCAAGCTCGGCAAGGCCGACGTCTACGCGGCGACCGTCGGCGGCGTCCGCATCACCGAGCCGTCGGCGGACCTCGCGGTGGCCCTCGCGCTGGCGAGTTCGGTATCCAACCTGGCGGTGCCGCCCGGCGTGGTAGCCGTCGGCGAGGTCGGGCTGGCCGGCGAGGTGCGCAACGTAGCGGGTGTCCCCCGCCGGGTCGCCGAAGCAGAACGAATGGGCTTCACCAAGGCCATCGTCCCCGCAGGCTCAGGTCCGGTGAAAGCCAACATCACGGTCGTCGAAGCCGAAGACATCCGGCACGCCCTAGCCGCCTGCCTAGCAGGCTGACCACCCCAGCGCTCCCCGGCCGCGCCCCTGGCGCCCCCTGGCGCGCCCCCTGGTGGCAATTTGCCCGATATACCCCATTCCGCGGCGCCGGACTGGGCCATCGGCAAGACAGTGGAAACGTGCCGTCGCGTCGCGACGGCACGTTTCCACTGTCTTGTCCTTGCAGGACGCGCCAGGTTAAATCACCTGGTTAGCTCGAAGGTGGTGGCGGGGGTGGATTGGGTGGCGGTGCGGGCGATGGCTGTGAAGTGGCCTGAGGCGCGCGACGGCAGCCAGCCGCGGCAGCCGTAGGCGGCGTTACGGTTCCAGGTGACCGACATCTGCAGCGGGACGCCGCGCGCCAGGCGTTCCTGCTGGGCCGTTGCCGGGTGGCACTCCGCCGAGTTCCACACGGTCCAGCCGTGCTGCGACACCAGCACCCGCACCGCGCCCGGGCCGAACCGGAACTCGCAGCCGACCGCCGAGGTGGACACCGCGTACACGTCGAATACCGGCTGCTCGCCTGCCGAGTAAATCGGCCGCACCGAGAACAGCGTCATCACCACGCTGCCCGCCGGGCAGGCGCCGTCGGCTTGGAGGTTGACATGCTTGGCTCGCTTGGCGGCCTTGGTCTTCGTCGGGGCCTTTGATGAATTTGCGGCTTTTGGTGACTTGTCTTTGGGCGGCTGGCCTTTCGGGGACTGGCCTTTCGGTGATTGGCCTTTCGGTGATTTGGTGGCCTTGGGTGACGCGGTCGGTGATGCGGGGGCGCTCGGTGACCCCGCCACCGCGACGGTCGGAGCCGGCGGCACGGTGCCGTAGGCCGCCGAGGGCAGCGCGTTAGCGGCTCGGACCTCCGCCACCGCCGACTGCTGCGCGGCCGCGGTGGTCCGGCTAGCCGTCCCGGACAGCGCCCACGCGAGCAGCCCGAGGATGACCAGGCCTCCAACGAGCATGATCACCCGCCGACGCCAGAGCCCGTCCAGGTCATCGCCACGATCCCCCATACGAAAAGTATGCGCAAAGTAACGCTGTGCACATGGCCGACCCGCCGGCGATCAGGCCAGTACTGTGTCGGTGTGACTGCCGTCTCTGTGTATGGCGAACCCGTCCTGGCGTGGTACGCGGCGAACGCACGGGAACTGCCCTGGCGTGGCCCCGGCGTGTCGCCCTGGTCGGTACTGGTCAGCGAGATCATGCTCCAGCAAACCCCGGTGAAGCGGGTGATACCGGCGCACCAAGCCTGGCTGGAGCGGTGGCCCGCACCGCCCGCGCTCGCGGCCGACGCACCGGGCGAGGCGGTCCGCCAGTGGGACCGGCTGGGTTATCCGCGGCGGGCGCTGCGACTGCACGAGGCCGCGCGGATCATCACCGAGCGCCATGGCGGCGAGGTGCCCGCGTCGCACGAGGCGCTGCTCGCGCTGCCTGGCATCGGCCGGTACACGGCCGCCGCCGTCGCCAGCTTCGCGTTCGGCCAGCGGCATGCGGTACTGGACACGAACGTGCGGCGGGTCTTCGCCCGGCTGATGAGCGGACGAGAGTTCCCGCCCGCTCATCAGTCCGTCGCCGAAACCGCGCTCGCCGAGTCTCTGCTGCCCGCCGAATCTCCGGTGGCTGCTCGCTGGTCGGTCGCGGTGATGGAACTGGGCGCGCTGGTCTGCACGGCGTCCAGCCCGGACTGCCGTGCCTGCCCGGTGGCTAGCCGCTGTGCGTGGCTGGCCGCCGGACAGCCGCCAGGCGAGCGCCCCAAGGGGCAGAAGTTCACCGGCACGGACCGGCATTGCCGCGGACGGCTGATGGCCGTGCTGCGCGCCGCGGACGGCCCCGTCTCGCAGGCCGCCCTCGACGCGGTGTGGCCCGACCCCGTACAGCGCGCCCGCGCCCTGGACGGCCTAGTAGCCGACGGCCTGGTCGACCCGCTGGAAGATGGCCGCTATGCGCTCCCCGGAGCGGTGCCTGGGTGCTAGGCGGGGGTTGCTGCCGCTAGGCGTTCGGAGCGGAGGTGGGCGGCTAGTTCTTCTGCTTCTGGCGGGAGGGGCTGGATCGGGCCGACCGCGAGGGTTAGCAGGAAGTCGGCCAGCGCTGGGTTGCGGACTAGGGCGGGGCCGTGTAGGTAGGTGCCGATCACCTTGCCGCTGTAGGCGCCCTCGGTGCCGTCGCCGTTGCCGATGCCGACACCGGCCACGCGGGACAGCGGCCGCACACCAGGTCCCAAGGACGTAACACCCGCGTGGTTTTCAAAGCCGGTGAGCCGGCCGACGCCGAGCTCGGGGTCGACGTCGGCGAGGACCTCGCCAACGGCTCGCCTCGGTCCGCGGCTGCTGCGGATTTCGATGATGCCCAGGCCGGGGGTCGGCTCACCATCTACCCCGCCGAACTCGGCACCCGTTAGCTGGTAACCGGCGCAGACCGCGAACAGCACCGCGCCGCGGCTCACCGCCGTGTTGAGCCCACCGTCGGCGCGCAGCCGACGGGCCGCCAGCACCTGCGGCAAGTCTTCACCACCACCGAGCAGGTAGATGTCACCTTCTACGGGCACCGCTTGGTCGGAGTTCACGGAAACGATTTCAACTCCGATGCCGCGCAGCCGCGCGCGGCGCTGCAACACGAGCACGTTGCCTCGGTCGCCGTAGGTGCTCAGCAGGTCCGGGTAGATCCAGACGAGTCGCAGCATGGCAGGCTCCTTACTCGGTACGGCCGACGACGGCGCGGTACTGCTGGAATGCGGTGTAGTTCGCCAGGACCTCAAGAGACGGAGACCTGGCTAGGTCGATGGCCTCATCAAGGGAACCAACCAGCTGGAAAGGCACTTCGTCGGCTTCAAGGCGCACCGCCAGGTCCATCCGGCGTTCACCACCCACGAACACCGGACGGCCACGCAGCCGGGTGTAGTCCACATCCCACAACCAGGAAGTGTCCTTCCCATCCGGCCCCTGGGCGTTGACCGCGAGCAGCACCGGACCTGGTTCGAGCACGTCCAGCGCTTCCAGCCAGCCGGCCGGGTTCTTCGCGAGCAGCAGCCGCACCGTCGTGCCGCGTCGCTCCACCTGGGTGTACCGGCCGGCCACGGACGTCACGGTGCGAAGGCCCCGGAGGGCGTGCACGACGTTCACCCCGAACGCGTCGGCCACCGCCAGCGCCACCACCGCGTTGGCCCTGTTCGCACGACCGGGCAGTGAAAGCTCCAGCGGACGGGTTCGCCCATCGGGGCCGATGAAGCTGTCCCCGGTGAGCACCCAGCTCACCCGCGGACGCTGGTAGGCGCACTCGTTGCACCGCCAGTCGTCACCGTCGCGGAGCAGGTGCGATCCACAGTTCGGGCAGCACCAGGAATCATCTCGCCAGCGCTGGCCGGCCGCTACCCAAGTCACCTTTCGAGCCTGGCTGGCGGCCCAGGCCACCAGTGGGTCATCGGCGTTCGCGATCACCCGGACGTCAGGAGCTTCGGCGAGCGCGTCACGCCAGCGTCGGGCGAGCAGCCAGATCTCGGCGGCGCGGTCCATCTGGTCCCGGCTGAGGTTCAGCAGCGTGACGACCTTCGGCCTGGTGGCGCGCACCATCGCCGGAATGTACTTCTCGTCGGTCTCGAGCACCGCGAGCGGTGCGTCGGGCGCACGGCTAAGCGCCGAGGTGAGCCCGGCCTCCATGTTCGCGCCGAACGCGTTGGACGCGATCTGGTGACCAAGCGGGCTCAGCGCCGCGGTGATCAGCCTGGTCGTCGTGGTCTTGCCGTTGGTCCCGGTGACCAGCACGATCTGCCGGTCGGTCGCCAGCAAGCTGAGCAGGTCCGGCTGCAGCCGCAGCCCGATGATGCCGCCGATGACCGACCCGTCCCCCTTACCTGCCATGCGGGAGACCGTGGCGGCCGCGCCGCCAACCGTCGCAGCGATCTTTGCCCGCACAGGGAGCCTGGGTGCCATGCCGATGATGTTATCCGCCATTGTCCGCCGGAAGCCCCGAAGCGAAGCAAGCCAAGATGATGGAGCCGGAGCACCTCAGCGAAGTGCGGAGCATCCGCTATCTCGGGAAGGTCAGCCTCTCTGCCGACAGCGGGTGGCGCAATAGCAACGCGAGCCGCTGGCCGGCCGGATGCCGGGCCAGTCGGTGAGCCCGCCGATCGCGAAATCCAGCGGCGGAGCGATCTCGTCCGCGTCGACCGCCACGTCGGAGCGCCACCCGACGCGCGTCGCCTCATGCGTCCAGCGGAACACGGGCGGGACCCAGCACTGGCCCGCCCTGGTCGGCACCGGCTCGCCCGCCAGCGACGCGGCGGCGACCCGGGCGGCGACGGCCGCTAGCCGCCCGGGCGAATAAAAGCCACGAAAGGCCGCCGCTCGCGCCGTTATGGCCGCGGTGATGATGGTGGCGAGGACACACTCGCGGGTGCGCGGGCGGAGCGCGGCCCAGCCGTCCTTCACCGGTTTGGGCGCCAGCGGCAGCGAGTCGCCGGTCAAGAACGCGGTCACCAGGGATTCCAACCACCGGCGCAGCGGGTCGTTGCCGGCCGCGATGTTCGCGGCGGCGGTGATGTCCCGCCGGGTGCACGGGCCCGACTGACGGCAGGTCCGGCCGCAGGCCGGGCTGCGGAGAGTAGAGACCAGGTTAAGCTCCGGGAGCGGGGCCTCGGAGGCGGCGGGCGGCGCCCAGCCAGACAGCAGCACCGTCTCGCCGTGCGCGGCGGCGTCCGCGATCAGCGTGTCGAGCGCGCCGCCGAACAGCGATTCCCCGTCATCGATAGCGAGTACATGGCGGCCTGGGTGGAGCAGGGCGTGTTCGGTGAGCCGCAGGAGCAGGGTGCCAGCGATCAGCGCCCGGCCGGTGTGGTCGAGCGCGCCGGTGATCACCTCGACGTCGGAGGCGAGTAGCGCGCCAATGCTGAGCGGGTGCCCGTCGGCCAGGAACAGTCCGCCGCGGGACAACTCGCCGAGCCGGACCCGGACGAAGCCTCGGACGAGTGTGCCGGTCACCTCGTCGCAGCGCAGTTCCGCGAGCGCGTCCTCGACATCGATATCGTCCAGCGATGGGACCGTCCGGTCGCGGTAGGCGCGCAGCAGCGCCAGCGCGAGCACGTCCCTGGCTGACGCGGGCAGCCGCCCCGCGACGCAGAACACGTCGGCCAGCAGGCTCGAGTGCGTCGGGACAGGGAAGCCAGGCTCCGGCTCAAGCGGGTTCAGCGTCAGCGCGACGCCATACGGGTCCGTGAGATCAATAGCTGTGGTGCCCCCGGTGCCAAGCGGGTTGACCCCGACGCGCAGCCATGGCACCTCGGTCGGCGGACGCGGCGGCCCAAGGCCGGGCGCCAGTTCTCGGACACTTGCCGTCACAGACATCACCTTAAGTGCTTATCATCTAACGCTAAGTAACTCCATTGGTTTGCGGCGCCAGTCGAGCCGAGCGGGCGGCGCCCCCAGATTTGGACTGTCCGCCGGGTCGGTAGATCCGTTAGCCGCCAGCATCGCCGCTTCACCAAGCGGTGTGCGGGTGGCAGCCGGCAAGGCGCCGATGCCGGGGTTAACGTCGGCGAGTATCACGCTGCGGCCAGCCGTCGACGCGTAGCTGAGGATGAGTGCGGTCGGCGGGAGTTGCTGGAGTTCATGCGGCTCGACCAGCAGTTCCCGTGAGCGCTGCACCGACACGGCCACCGACTCGCTATCGCCCGCCGCACTCGACGTGGACAGCCCCCATGCCGAGCTAGCCCCGATGCTCTCGGTCACCGACTCGCCCGCGGACGTGCCGCGGGACCGGCTCCGCTCCCGGCCGAAGGTGCCGGCCTCGGGCAGCGGCCCGTCCTGCGCGCTGTGGCTGCGGCCCGAGCCCGAGGACTCGCTGACCGTCATCGAAGACGACAGCGATCCGGAAGCGGACACCGTGCTCGTGTAGGAGGTGGCCGTTGTATCGGTCACCGACGACCCGACCGTGTTGGTGAGCTGTGACAGCACGAACCGGTGCTCGCTGCCGAGTTGCTCGCTCGCGGCCTTCGCGTCTTCGGCGTTGCCCAGGCGCATGAACGCGACGGCCGCGTTCCCGCGACCGAGACGCTCTCGCACCGCGGCGGGGATCGAGCGAAAGGCGAGCAAGAGCCCGACCCCGGCGGCGGAGCACGCGTCGGACACCTGGTCAAGCACGTCGGCGCGGATCCGGTCGGCCCCGAACACCATCAGGCAATGCCGCCACGAATCCGGCGCCCCGGCGGGGGCGCGGCGCAGCAGCCGCGCTAGCGCACTGACCGCGAACGTCCCCAGGGCCGGCAGGTGCGGTTCCGCCGTCGGGTCGACAGCGAGGACGCGCAGCCGGCTGTGCGGCAGCCGAGGCACATCCGACCCCTCGAGCGCCAGCCCCTCGAGCGCCGCCACCAGGTTCCAGGACCGTTCGGCCACGATGCGCGCCGCGGAATCGTGGCCGTACAGCGTGGTGAGCCGCACCACCTCGTCGGCCGACAGCAGGCCCGCGGACACGTCGGCGAGCGGATCGCCCACCCCGGCCAGCACTCGCAGCCCGGCGATGAACCGCGCGGTCGGCGCATCACCGCCAAGAACCCCGAGCACTCGTTCGCAGATCACGGTGTCGGCGGCGATGTCGCGCGGCGTCTCCGGACCTGAACCCGCGTTCGCGGTCACGGCGAACAAGTCCGCGCGCTCATGCGGGTCCAGACCGCTGATCAGGTCCAGCCGTGGCAGGTCGCCGGGGAGCACCCAGACCAGCGGCGATACCCCAAGGCCGCGGGCGACGGCGAGCAGATCCGAGCCGACGCTGCCGCCCGACACGTCGAGGATGGTCACCTCACCGCCGGCCGCTAGCCGGTACGCGGCGAGCGTGGTGGCCAGCGCGGACCAGCCGGGCAGCGTACCTCCGGCGAGGTCCACCCGGTCGATGCCGGATGGCAGCGTCACGCCGTACCAGCGCTTCTGGCTCTCGAAGGCGAACCTGCGTGCCTGCCAGTCCCGCACCCGGCGGGCGTGCTCATCCTGCGCGGTGGCCAGCTTCGCGTCGGCGTCGGCACGGAACCGCTGCACCCGCACCCGCTCGGCGGCTATCCGGGCGCGCAGCGCGCGCTCCCCCTGCCACACCCCCGCGGAGCTCATCGCGCCGGCGATCACGCAGATCGTTATCGCGAGACCAGCGACGATGGCGTTGACGACGCCCGTGAGCGCCGCCAGCAGCAACGCCAGGCCCGCGACACCCGCGACACCCGCGACGAGCTTCAGCGGCCGGTCCAGCAGGTTTTCCTCGCGGCGCTGGGCCGCCACCCAGCCGGGGTCGAGTCGCGGATGCTCGTCGGGCGATGGGCGCCGCGGCGCCGGACCAGGATCGGGATGCGGCAGCGCGAACTGCCACCCCAGCACCACCCGGTCACCGCTCACGGCGTCACCACCCGCCGCGACCCTAGCGTCAGCTCACCCGGCCCGGTGTGCCGAATAACCACACCAACCGGGATTTGCCCCGGGTCCGATGCGGTGAGCACAAGCGGCAGCCCGGCGGCGGCGCCGGCCGTGGCGAGCGAAGCGACCAACTGCTCAGGCAGCCCCTGGCCGCCCCGCAGCCACACGAGTCCGTCCCCGTCCGCGCCGATCCGCTGCAGCTCGCCGCAGAGCGAGACCACCGCCTCGCACGCCGCCACCGCGCTGGGTTTTCCACCACCGGGTTTTCCACCACCGGGTTTTCCACCCCGCCGCCCCGCGCCGTCACCAGCGCCGCGGCACGCCCGCGCACCGCCGCCAGCAGCGCGACGTCAAGGTCCGTCGCCACTTCTGTGATTACCGGGCAGCCATAACGAGCGCACTCAGTCCCCAGCCACCCCGCGACTCCAGCGGCGGGGTCGAGGTCGATCACGATGACGGGCTTACGGCGACGCAACGCGGCGCGGACCAGCCGCCACGCGGTCTCGGTGACCTCGTGGCCCGGAGTACCCGTCACGAGCACCCCGCCGCCGAGCGCGGACCAGGACAGTGCGACCGGGGCACCGGTCTCCTCGTCGACGCCGAGCACGGCGCCATCCCTGGCGGGCAGCTCGCCATCCCGCAGCCGCCGCAGGTTAAGCCGGCGGCGCGCCCCCGCCACCAGGCCTGGCCTCGGCTCATGGCCATCCGGCCCGCGGAGCGGCCAGGCGAGCGCCGCCTCCGCGGGCCCGGTGATCAGCGCGAGGGGTAGCTGGCGCGGGAGCCAGGAGGCCACGCCCGCGAACGCCCCGGCGAGGCGGGGCGGATGGCCTTGCAGGCAGGAAAGAACATGAGCGGGTCCGGCGATCAGGCCTGCGACGGCGGGTCCGATGCCTACGGCGAGGGTCCAGATGAGCCCGACGGCGGCCGGTGCGGCTAGCCAGACGATCCGCCAGCGGGTGGCCCGGCCCGTCAAGTGGCAGGCGAGCGCTATCAGGCCGGTGAGCTGGGCGAAAAGCGCGTGTGCGAGCACGATGAGCACCGCGGCCGCTGCGAGCACCTCGCCACGGTGCGGAAGATCCCTCGAGACAGGGGGCTGCATCCTGGGACTAGAGTCCCAGGTCAGGACTTCGGGTGTCTACCCGTTACCGGAAGATCACCCTGTGGAAGCCTCTACCGCCACCCGGAACAGATCGGGTTTCATGATGACGATGGTGAGCGCCGCCGGGCTTCCCGCATCGGAGAACCTGATCGTCACCGTCACCGCCGGCTGGCCTGGGGGCAGCCGCAGGCTGCGCGCGATCGAGGGCTGCGGCGGTACCAGTTCCAGGTCCACCGCGGTCGGCTGGGCACTCTGGCGGGCCGGCTGCAGCAGCGCGCCGAAGGAGGGCAGCTCCGCGTCGGCGTAGGAGTCCGCGATGGATTCGGGCACGTAAGCGGTGGAGATCGCGGCGGGCACGCCGTCGGCCAGCCATACGCACCGGACGATCCGCACCTGGTCACCGTCGGTCAGGCCAAGCGCGCCCGCGACGTCCTGGGATGCCGCGCGCCGGGAGACATGCCTGGTCTGGCAGCTGATCTGGCTGCCCATCGGGTCGAGTCGCGTCGCCAGGCCGGTGACGCCCTCCACCGGTATCAGGTACTCAGCGGCACTGGCGCGGTAGAGCTGGCCGTCAGGCAGCCGGCGGATCAGCGACCGTCGTTCCAGCTCCGTCACGGCGGAGTCGATCTCCGCGACGCTCACGTTATACCGGCGGGCGAGGGCGCTGCGCCGGGGTAGCCGCCAGCCGGGTTCCCGGTGCACGAGGGCGGCCGCGATGCGATCGGCGAGCACGCTGGCAGCGCCGCGCAAACCGGTTACGGATGGCGGCACTGGCGCACCGTTTCCCTCGGCGTCCGCGCTCATAGATTCACGAGGCGATCACCGATCGCCCTGCTCCAGCTCCCATAAGCCTGCCCGTGCCTCCATTTTCTCCGCGCCACGCTCATTGATATTCATCACAGATGAACGAAAGGTGAACGATAAGGGAACGGACAGTTAGCATCTTGATGTCATGTAGGTAAACGGAGTGCTCTGTCCGAACATGCGCCCGAGCCCGAAGAAAATACTTAAAACCCCTGTTGCCATTGGCTTACACCCCGTTGAGCTGGAAGTTCCACAGCGGAACGGTTCACTTGCCGTCCGTATAAGACACCAGATGTTAACCTTCTAGACCCCATTTATTCGTCTTGCGTTGGAGCATCGGTTCTCCATAGGCCGGCACACTGTACTGGGACGTCCGGACAGAGAAGATTGACCGGTTACCCAAGGCTGCTCATCGTGGCGAGAAAACCTGCAGATAACCTCTAAACAAAGTAACCCTTTAAGGAGAATCCTGATATGCAACTTCGCGGCAAAAAGAACGTCACGCTAGTAGGTGGCGTCGCTGCGTTGGCCGTGGCCCTCGCCGCATGCTCGTCTAGCTCGACGCCGAGCACCGGCTCGACCGCTTCGAGCGCCCCCTCGTCGGGTAGCAGTTCGGCGTCCGGCACGCTCAACGGAGCGGGCTCGACCTTCCAGACCAACTTCCAGCAGGCCGCCATCTCGGCCCTCAAGTCGACCGACCCCGGCATCACGGTCAACTACAGCAGCGTTGGTTCTGGTACTGGCCGCGACGACCTGGCGGCGGGCACGGTCAACTACGCCGGCTCTGACTCGCCGATCCCGAGCGCGGACGCCAAGGACTTCAAGAAGACCGTGCTGTACTTCCCGGTCCAGATCGGCCCGATCGCGATCGCCTACAACCTCTCCGGCGTTAAGACCCTCAAGCTGGACGCCACGGTCCTGGCGGGAATCTTCTCCGGCGCGATCACCACCTGGAACAACTCCGCGATCACGGCGCTGAACCCGGGTGTCAGCCTGCCGAGCGCGGCCATCCATGTCGTGGTCCGTTCCGACTCCTCGGGCACCACCGCCAACTTCTCCCAGTACCTTGTCGATGCCGGGGGCAGCGCTTGGACGCTGGGCACCTCCTCGATCATCAAGTTCCCGTCGACCTTCCACGCCGCCGACGGCGGTAGCGGTCTCGCACAGGCCGTCAAGACCACCTCCGACTCCATCGGCTACGTGGACTTCTCCACCGCGACGGCCTCCAGCCTCAGCGCCGCCGAGGTTAAGAACTCGGCTGGCGACTACGTGGCCCCGTCGATCGCCTCGGCCTCGGCCGCCGCCACCCACGTCACGCCGAAGGCGAACCTGACCTTCCTCACGGTGGACGAGCCGGGCGCGACCTCGTACCCGATCACCTACCAGTCGTGGGACCTGGTGTACGCGGACCAGCCGAACGCGAACGACGCGTCCCTGCTCAAGGCGTACCTCGGCTTCCTGCTCGGTAGCACGGGCCAGAGCCTGCTCAGCTCGATCAACCTGGCGCCGCTGCCTTCCAGCATCGACTCGGCGGCCGTGGCGCAGCTGTCCAAGATCACCGGCTGAGCAGCGAGCGGGTCAAGTAAGTGAGCACAGTGACGCAGACGGGTCCGGCCGACACGGCCGGACCCGCCGGTCCTCTCGCCCACCGGCGCCCGCTGGGCGACCGAGGCTTCGCGATACTCACGGCCGCCTCCGGGCTGCTGGTGCTGGTGATCCTGGTCCTGATCCTGGTCTCCACATCCCAGCAGGCCAGTTCGTGGTTCTCGAAGGCCGGGTTCTCGGGGATCTTCTCCACCAACTGGGACGTGGCGACCAACAGCTTCGGCGCGATGGCCTTCGTCTACGGGACGGTCATCAGCTCGGTGATCGCGATCATCATCGCGGTCCCGGTCAGCATAAGCATCGCGCTGCTCCTCACCGAGGTGGTACCGCGCCGCTGGTCCCGGCCTATCGTCATCCTGATCGATCTGCTGGCCGTGGTGCCCTCGGTGGTCTGGGGCCTGTGGGGAATCCTGGTGCTCGTACCGAAGCTGCAGACCTTTTACACTCACATCGCCTCTGGAGTCAAAGGCATCCCGGTGCTGGACTCGCTGTTCGGCGGGGCTGCGGTGAGCGGTACCTCGTTCTTCACCTGCGGCCTCGTCTTGGCGATCATGATCACCCCGATCGTGACCTCGCTGTCTCGCGAGGTCATCGCGACCGTGCCGGCCATCGACAAGGAGGGTGCTTACGCGCTCGGCGCCACCCGCTGGGAGATGATCCGCGGCGCGGTCTGGCCGCACAGCCAGGCCGGCATCGTCGGTGCGGTGCTGCTCGGCCTGGGGCGCGCGATGGGCGAGACGATCGCCGCGGCGCTGCTGATCGGCTCCGCCGCCGAGGTGACCCCGCACCTGTTCTACAACGGATACTCGATGCCGGCGGTCATCGCGAACCAGTTCGGCGAGGCATCCGGTGAGTTCCGGGCCGCGCTGATCGGGATCGGCGTCCTGCTGTTCGTGCTGACGATTATCGTCAACCTGATCGCCCGCGGGATCGTGACTCGTTCCACCCGGCGCATGAGGGGGGCATGATGGCCGTAATTCCTGGTGACACCGTCGATCTCCGAGAGCCGTCCGGCTGGCGGCGCACGAAGAACCGGATCGCGACGGTCGGTATGTGGCTCGCCTTCGTGATCGTGATGATCCCGCTGGGCTTCGTGCTCTACACGGTGATCAGCAAGGGTGCCGGGGTCATTAGCTGGAGGTTCCTTTCCAGCAGCACGATCCCGGCGAACGTCCTGCCCACCACCTTCGGCGGCATGGGCCCGGCGGTCATCGGAACGCTGGAGATCACCGGTTTCGCCGCGTTGATCGCGATCCCCCTGGGTGTACTCGGCGCCATCTACATCAACGAGTACAACAGCACCGGCTGGCTTGGCCGGCTGCATCGGCTTCCTGGCCGACGTGATGACCGGCGTGCCATCGATCGTGATGGGGTTGTTCATATTCACGATCTGGATACTCCACTTCGGCTACTCGGGCATGGCGGGGTCCTTCGCTCTCGCGTGCCTGATGCTGCCGGTGGTGATTCGCTCCTCCTTTGAGATGCTGCGTCTGGTCCCGGATAGCCTGCGCGAGGCGAGCTACGCCCTGGGCGCCACCAAGGCGCGCGTCACGCTGACCGTGGTGCTGCCCGCCGCAGTCGGCGGCATCGTCAGCGGTGCGTTGCTGGCCATCGCCCGCGCCGCGGGCGAGACCGCCCCGCTGCTGTTCACCATCCTCACCGTGGAGTCCACGAACACCAACCTGTTCAGCGGTGCCAACACCGCCCTGTCAACGCAAATCTTCACCAACGCGCTCTCGCCCTACACCGGCGCGGAAGAACGCGCATGGGGGGCGGCGTTGACGCTGATAGCCATCGCATTCATCCTGATGCTGGTAGCACGTCTCGTCACCGGCCGCGTCACTGCCCAGACTCAACTTCAGTAAAAGAACCTGCTGAGGAACGCCATGGATCCGCAAGACCAGAAAGTCATCGCTCCGAAGCTCGAAGTTTCCGCCACGCCGGCCGAGACCGCGACCGGGAACTCAGTGTTCAACACGCAGAGCGTGTCCATCTACTACGGCTCCTTCCGTGCGGTTACCGACGTCTCGCTGACGATCTACGAGAACGAGATCACCGCGTTCATTGGCCCGTCAGGGTGCGGCAAGACGACGGTGCTGCGCACCCTGAACCGGATGAACGACCTGGTGCCCGGCGCGCGGGTCGAGGGCGCCGTGCACTACCGCGGCGCGGGCCTGTACGACACTGGCGTGTCCGCCACCGCGGTGCGGCGGCGGATCGGCATGGTCTTCCAGAAGCCGAACCCGTTCCCCAAGTCGATCTACGACAACGTGGCCTATGGGCCGAGGATCAATGGCATCAGAAAGAAGTCCGAGCTCGACGAGATCGTGGAGCGGTCGCTCCGCCAGGCGGCGTTGTGGGATGAGGTCAAGGACCGGCTCGGCAAGTCGGGCCTGGGCCTGTCCGGGGGTCAGCAGCAGCGGCTGTGCATCGCCCGCACGCTCGCGGTCGAGCCGGATGTGGTGCTGATGGACGAGCCGTGCTCGGCGCTCGACCCGATCGCCACCGGCCGCATCGAGGATCTGATGCGGGAGATCAAGTCCAAGTACACGATCGTCATCGTCACCCATAACATGCAGCAGGCCACCCGGGTCAGCGATCGCACCGCGTTCTTCTCCGTGCTGCGGGACTCGAAGAACGACACCCGCACCGGCGTGCTGGTCGAGTACGACCGCACGGCGAACGTCTTCGAGAACCCGCGCGACGAGCGGACCCAGGCCTACGTCACGGGGCGGATGGGCTAGTTCCCGCCAGGTAGACGATCCTCCGGGCGATGTTGACCGCGTGCGCGGCCAGCCGCTCATAGAACCACGTGACCTGCCGCATCTCCATCGCGACCGGCAGGGACATCCGCCCGGAGGCGAGCTCGGCGATCAGGCTGGTGTTGAGCTCGTCCATCTCCTCGTCGCGCTCGACCAGCGCGTCGACCGCGGACCGGTCCCGGTCGTACCAGGAGTCCGCCGTCTGCTGCCACATGCGGGAGGTAAGGTTCCCCATCCGCTCAACAATCCGGCGGGCGCGGGTGGTCAGGTCTTCGCTGAGGATGTGGTTGGCCCGGGTCGCGATCTGCATCACCAGGTCGTGTGACCGCTCAAGCTCTGGGGCGATGCGCAGCACCGACAACAGGAAGCGCAGGTCATCCGCTACCGGTGCCTGCAGCAGGATCGCCCGGTTAACCAGCTTCTCGATCTCGGGGTAGAGCGCGTCGATGATCTGCTCGCGCTCGGCGAGCACGCTGAGTATCTCGTCGTCACCGGTCAGCAGCGCCTGCGTCGCCTTAGGCAGGTCCTCGGCGACCATGGCGAACAGCTCGATGACCTTGGCCTCGATACCCTCGAGCTCCTGGTGGAACTCGCTCCGGTTCCCGTTCATGCGGACAGCCTAAGCGTAAACGTCCGCAGAATCCGTTGCCAGGGCGGCGGATTCTGCGGACGTTTACCGCTTCTTCGCCTGTTAGACGGCCACCTCTAGCTTGGTGATGCTGCCGAGGGCAGCCTCGACCTCTTCGCTAGCGGTCAGGCCGCCCGGGGCCAGCACTCGCAGCTTCCAGTTGCCCGGCGCGGCGAAGAAGCGGAACTGCCCCTCGTCGCCCAGCGGCACCTCGGCCACGAACTCGTCCCCGGTACCAAGCAGCCGGGCGTACCCGGTGGTGACCGCGGTGCCGTCGTGGGTCACGTAGCCCTCGACGATCGCCTCGCTGTCGATGCCCTTGGTGATGGTCACGCCTCCGGCGGGCGCGCCGCAGCCTTCCGCGCTCAACGTGCTTCACCCAGTTCGATCGGGACGCCGACCAGCGAACCGTACTCGGTCCACGAGCCGTCGTAGTTCTTCACCTTCGGTTGCTGGAGGATCTCGTGCAGCACGAACCAGGTGTGTGCCGAGCGCTCACCGATCCGGCAGTAGGCGATGGTGTCCTTGCCGAAGTCCACGCCCTCGTCCGAGTAGAGGTCACGAAGCTCCTCGTCTGAGCGGAACGTGCCGTCCTCGTTGGCCGCCTTGGACCACGGGATGTTGCGCGCGGTCGGGATGTGCCCAGCCCGCTGCGCCTGCTCCTGCGGCAAGTGCGCCGGAGCGAGCAGCCGCCCGGTGAACTCGTCGGGCGAGCGGACGTCGACGAGGTTGCGCTTGCCGATGGCCTCGATGACCTCATCGCGCTTGGCGCGCAGCGTCGCGTCCTGTTCCTGTGCCTGGTACGACGTCTTGGCCCGGGCGGGCACGTCGGGAGTCAGCTCACGGGAGTCAAGCTCCCATTTCTTGCGGCCGCCGTCGAGCAGCTTGACTCCTCTGTGACCGTACAGCTTGAAGTACCAGTACGCGTAAGCCGCGAACCAGTTGTTGTTGCCGCCGTACAGGATCACGGTGTCGTCGTTGGAGATGCCGCGCTCGGAGAGCAGGTTCTCGAAGCCGGTCTTGTCCACGAAGTCCCGGCGCACCGGGTCCTGCAGGTCCTTCTTCCAGTCGATCTTGATGGCCGACGGGATGTGGCCCTTGTCATACGCGCTGGTGTCCTCGTCGACCTCGACGATGACGACACCTGGGGCGCCGATCTGGGACTCCACCCAGCCAGCATCCACGAGAGCGTCGGAGCGGCTCATGGGGTTGATTCCTCCTGGTTACACCCGGCCGTCACTGGGCCGGACTCGTTGGATATACAGATACATCTGGCAACCCAGGCAGTAGTCGAAAACCGCGTTCGCGAACGCGGCGGCCAGGGCCAGTGCCGTGAATACGATTCCGAGCGCCGTCAGACCGCTCAGGTAGCCAACCGCGCCGACGATGGTGAACACCATCCCGACCGTCTGGGCGAACCGGGGCGGGGCTTCCGGCTCGGTGCTGGCGGGCGGCCCTAGTCGCGGGCGGATCAGGACCCGGTAGAGCGCACCGTACGGGGCGTACCTCAGCCCGGCGATCGCGCCGATCGCGAAGACCAGTGCCTGAATCGCCAGCAGCACTCCGCTGCCGGTCAAGAGCACCACAGCGAGCACAACGCAGGTAATGGCCGCGGCAAACCGCGGACCTCGCGGATCAATCTCCATATTTGTGCTCCCTTGGCGTGGCAGGCTGTTTCCTCAGCGTGCGATGCCGCCAGCGGACGAGGACAGGACTAAGCGGACGCTGGACAGTGCCGCGTACAGATGGCCGTGGCCACGCGGCAGAAGTCAACAGCGCGCCGCTTGGTCAGCAGGCTCCGTTGTGATCGGGAAGACACGTACACGATGGTATTCGCGACCGGCGCTGCTGTCACTCCCCAGCTAGGCGGCATATAACCCATTATCGACCGGTTTAGAGGATAATTCAACGGCGGCCGTTTCGCCAAGGGCGGCAATGACGTCTGACATGCGCGGCGCTCCGGTGGCTCGCCGGGTAACGGCACCGCCGGATCCCAGGACCAGGACGGTAGGTGTCGTGGTCACGTTGAACCTGCGGACCAGGTCCAGCCGGGTGGTGGCGTCGATCTCCACATGCTCTACTCCGTCGACCGTGTCCGCGACGCGGCCAAGCACCTGCCGGGCGGCGCGGCAGGGCGCGCAGAAGTCGGTGGAAAACTGAACGAGCGTGGCCCGCTCCCCGAGCGGAGCGCCGAGATCAGCCTCGGTCAGGGCGTTCCTCACGCGCTCGCCATCGGCAGGCACCGACCGGCGCACCCCGCGGAACTTAGCCCGGCGCGACAAAACGCCCACGACGCTGGCGGCACCCAGTGCCACCACGATCGCGGCGAGCCCTATCCACATGCCATCTGCAGCGCCCGCACCCCCGGATCCATTCCCAGCCCCCAGCCACGGCTCCGGACCCCTCTCCCCGATCTATTCCCAACCCCCAGCCGACTGCTCCGGCCCCTCCCCCGATCCATTCCCAGCTCAGCTGCCGCTGGCTTCGATGGCGGCCGGCGGCCTTCGGCCCCCTCCGGGCCCGAAATGCCCGCCATGTCAGTTTTATTCGCCACTGGGGGGCCTCTGCGGTCGCCCGCGATGGCCCATCGCTAGCGCCAGGGAAACGTTTCAAAATAAGGTGATTTTCCGGCATGTCGCAGGTGGCTTGCGTGCTAAGGCGCGCGTCGCCGCGTTTCCAGCGTTCTTCCGGCCGGGACACCCGGGGGATACGTGGTGCAGGGTCCGGGTGAGGCTGATGTTGCCTGTCCGGCTCGCCCGGCGGTGCTAGCGGTGGCCCATCGCTGGCGCCATAGCACCAGCGATGGCCCACCGCTGGGGCTGGCGCCGCGAACCAGGCCCGCACAGCTGGCCGGTATGCGGCGTTTGCCCCAGTGTGCGCTTCACAGGCGCGACACGCCGCAAACTCAGGTTGCTTTGAAACGTTTCCAGAGCCCCAGCGATGGGCCATCGCTGGGGCGAAACTAACTCCTCAGCTGCTGCTGGCCTCGACGGTGACCGGCGGGGTCCGGCCACCGGTGGTGACCTCGAACGCCGCGATGTCACTGTCCTTGACCGCCGAGGAACCGGAGTACCACACGGTGCCCTCGTTGCGGTCGGTCAGCCAGTTCCCCGCCTGGATACGCTGGCCCGACGTGGTGATCACGTACAGGTCGCAGGTCGTCCCGACCGGAATGCCGACCACCCTGGTGTCGATCTGCAGACCCCAGCCCATCGACCGGTACCTGATCTGCGCGCCTTGCCCGCTGGACGTATGCACCAGCTTGGTGGTCTCCCACGCGCTACCCGGCCCGAAGTTGGACGGGTCACCCGCGGCGGAGGTCGTCGCGGCGGGCTTGGCGACGAAGAGGTGCGCCCCGGCGAAGGAGCCGACCGCGATGATGACCGCCGCGGCGGCGGTCAGCAGCCCGTTGCGCCAGCCGTTGCGGCGATGACGCGCGGCGGCGAGATCTCGCACGTTTTCGGCCGGCGCGGACGGCGGCTTGCTGGCTGGTGGCTTCTCGGCTACCGGCTCGCGAGGTGCCGGCGGCCGGCCAGGCTCGGCCAGCCCGGCCTCAGCCAGCACTGAGTCGGGGAACAGGGCACGAGGCTCGGTTGGCACTGCGCCGGGCCCGTCGTCAGGGACCAGCGCCAGCCCCGGAAGATCTTCCCCGAGTTGCAGGGCCTCGTCGGTGCTGACCGTGGCGAGCAGCGCGGGCAGACCCGCCAGTCCGGCGAGTTCGTCACGGCACTCCTGGCAGGTGGCCAGGTGCGCCTCGACCATCGCGCGCTCGGCTGGGTCTATCGCCCCGAGGACGTAGACCCCGAGCGAGATGCGCGCCTCTTCGCAGTCCATAGTCTGGTTCATGGTGCCAGTCCCCGTTCCTCCAGGGCCAGCTTGAGTGCCTTGAGTGCGTAGAAGGTCCGCGACTTCACGGTGCCCGGCGGGATCCCCAGGGTCGCGGCCGCCTCCGCGACCGAGCATCCGCGGTAATACGTCTCGATGATGACCTTGCGATGATCGGGCCGCAGCGAGGCGATGGCCTCGGCCACCGCCCACGACTCGAGTGTCCGGTCGGCATCGTCGGCGGAGGGCAGCGTGTCGAGAATGGCCTGCCCGACCTCTGCCGGGCGAGACTGCCTGGCACGATAGGAGTCCACAGCGAGGTTACGCGCGACGGCGAAGAGCCACGGCCGCGCTGGCCGGTCCGCCAGGGCGTCCGGATGTCGCCAGGCCCGCACGATAGTCTCCTGCACCAGGTCCTCCGCCCGTTGCCGATCACCTCCTGCTAGGTGCAAGGCATACCGAAGCAGAGCGCCGCCATGCTCGGCGTAGAGCGCTCGGATAAAAGCTTCGTCGGCTACCCGCCCTTGGGGGGCCACCGTGGGTGCGCCTGGCACATTAGCTAGAACGTCACTGGAGCTTGACTGGTTCAAGGCTCCGGAAAATTTCTCCGGCCCGCTCGGGCCGGAATCCCTGCCTATGTTCACCGGCGTTCACCACGGGGGCCTGGAGGGGACAGAACGAACTGGCTTACTCGACGTAGCGATTGTTCCCGGTATCCATGGTGAAAAACAGCCAGTTGTGCGGATCGTAAGGATTTATCCACCCGCGAAGGGTGGCAGCACCTCTACGACGGCACCGTCGCTCAACACGATCGCGGGGTGGTCCGGCCGCTTCGCCGGGTCACCATCGACGAGAAACGACGAGCGGATCAGCACGTCGCGCAACCGGAAGTCAGGTACCCGCCGGGCGGCAACCACGTCCAGGGCCTCAGCCAGCGTGTCCGCGCCGACCTCTTCCTCGGGCACCCCCGCGGCTTCCCGAGCCGAGGCCCAGTACCTTATTGTCACTTTCGCCATATTAGGTATCCTGACATCATCGGGATCCGGGCGATGTTGCCCCCGGGTCCCGTTGGCCTTTTATAAGGAGTACAGCTACAGGTAATGTGGCGCGTCCGGCGCCGTGAGGTGGAGGTGCAGCGGTGAGTGACCTGCTCTTGGTGACCGGAGTGCTTGAACCGTCGACAGAAGTACTGCCTGCCCTCGGGCTCCTGCTGCACCCGGTCCGTGTGCTGCCGGCCGACGCCTCCGCGCTCGTCGAGGCACCGCCTGCGGATTTGGTTCTGGTCGACGCGCGACGCGACCTGGCCCACGCGAAAAGCATCTGCCGATTGCTGCACACCACCGGGCTGGACTGTCCGATGCTGGCGATCGTGACCGAGGGCGGTCTCGCCGCGGTCAGCGCCGACTGGAACACTGACGATGTGATATTGAACACAGCTGGCCCGGCCGAGGTCGAGGCGCGGCTCCGGCTGGCCACCGGCCGGCGGGCGCTGCAGGCCGCCGCCGATACCCCGGACGAGATCCGCTCCGGCGACCTGTCGATCGACGAAGCCACCTACTCGGCGCGGCTGCGCGGCCGGGTGCTCGACCTGACCTTCAAGGAGTTCGAGCTACTGAAGTTCCTCGCGCAGCACCCGGGACGGGTCTTCACCCGGGCGCACCTGCTCCAGGAGGTCTGGGGCTACGACTACTTCGGCGGCACCCGCACCGTGGACGTGCACGTCAGGCGGCTGCGCGCCAAGCTCGGCCCGGAGCACGAGGCGCTCATCGGCACCGTGCGGAACGTCGGTTACCGGTTCGTACCGGTCAAGGGGTCTCCCGAGGACCTCGGTGCCGACATCGCGGACGCTGACAGCGTGCCGGACGTGGCCGGCATGCAGGTCTCGGACCGGTGACCGGCCGCGACAACGCAACCCCCCGCGAGGTCACACCGGTCAACGATGAACTAGCCACCGCCGTTATGGACCTGGCTAATGCGGCGGACACGGCGGACGGCGTCGCACCATTGTCCGAGGCGACGGTGCTGCACGTGCGGCACGATCGTGCGGCGGGTCCGTACGCCGACTTCGTGGTCGGCGACGTGGACGGATACGCGCACCTCGATATCGGCGAGGAGCCCGGCGGCGAGCTCGTCGTGCATCCGAGGGCGCGGCGGCGTGGTTATGGACGCGCGCTGCTCGACGCCCTGACGTCACGTGCGGGCGGCGACCTGCGCGTCTGGGCGCACGGCGACCTGCCCGCCGCGGCGGCCCTGGCCAGGTCGGCGGGCTGGCTCCGGGTGCGGGCACTGTGGCAGATGCGGCGGCCGCTGGCGGATCCGCTGCCCGAGGTTTCGCTCCCGGCCGGGGTGTCGCTGCGGACGTTCGTCCCCGGTCGGGACGAGGAAGCCTGGCTGGAGGTGAACCGGCGGGCCTTCGCGCACCATCCCGAGCAGGGATCCTGGACAGCACCGGACCTCGCGATGCGGGAGGAGGAGTCCTGGTTCGATCCGGAAGGCTTCTTCCTGGCCGAGCGTTCCGGGCGTCTCGTCGGATTTCACTGGACCAAGATCCACCCGGATCCGATCGGGGAGGTCTACGTGGTGGGGGTGGACCCGTCCGCACAGGGCGGCGGGCTGGGCCGCACACTGACCATCGAGGGGCTGCGTTACCTGCGTTCGCGCGGGCTGGCCGACGCGATGCTCTATGTGGATGAGGACAACCATTCGGCCGTGAAGATGTACACGGCGCTCGGCTTTACCCGGTGGAGCACCGACGTGATGTACGCCCGGCCCGGCGTATCGTAACCGGGCCCGCCCGCAGACGGCCGACGGAGAGATCCCCAGCACGGCGTCGATCTCGGCGCGGCTCAGCGGCCCGTCACTCGCGGCGACGGCCCCGAGCATATCGGTATAGAGCTCGATCTCGTCCAGCGCCTCTAGATCGTGAACGCGCAGGTCAACTTGCTTCGGAATCGTGCTCACCTCCGCCGCCGCCCGAGGATTTATTAGCCTTACCTTGAGGTTACGTCGTGAGACCGTGCCTTCGCATGACCCGATAGGGTCATTCGTTAACCACCCTTACGTACCGTATTACCCACTTTGTCGGTAACGATTGCGTGAAGTTCTTCGCGGCGCACGTTACAAACCGTGTAGTGAGCGTCCGGCGACCCCCGGGGCTCGGGCGACCCCTTGCTACACCGCAAGTAGCCGTCTAGTTACAGACTAGGTCAGCTTTGCCGTATACGCCATAGTTCCTGGTGGCTATCTCCCCGCAAACCGGGCTGCTTTCACGTCTCCCCATGTCACGGGGCAACCGTGGATATATCGGGACACTCAGTCGTTTCGGTTGCGAGCATGGGTCACTGGGGAGAAGAGTGCAGGGTAGCGATGCACTCGCCGCAACACGGGCACCCGGAGCGAACCTACTCACCACCAGCACCGTTAGACTCCGGACTGTCCCAGAACCGGACACTTGTTCCCTGACGACACCACGGACCCAGAGATTCTCGTGAAGCTATGAATGAAAATACTGACCTCCTTCCGGATCTCCTGCATGAAGAATTCGAAGTACAAATGCGCGGATACAGCCGTCGCCAGGTTGACGAGTTCGTCGCCAAGCGCAACAGCGAGGTCCGCGACCTAGAGCAACGCCTGTCCCGTTCCCTCGACGAAACCGAGCACCTGCGACGCGAGCTGTCCATCCTGCGGCAGCAGGCGCTCGCGGGCCGACCCGCCCATGAAGAGCTGAGCGAGCGGATGGCGCAGATCCTCAAGCTCGCAGATGACGAGGCCCGTGCCCAGAAGGACAAAGCCACCGGCGAGATCAGCCAGCTCCGCGCCGATGCCGTGGCCGAGACCGATCGGGTTCGCGCGGACGCCCGCGACCAAGCGGAGCGGATGCTAACCGCTGCGCAAGAGCAGGCGGAACGTGGGGTCGCGGCCGCGCGTTCGGAAGCCGATAAGACGCGTACGGCCGCGCGAGCCGAGGCCGACCGGCTGACCAGCGAGGCCAGGAAGAAGGCCGATGGCGCGGTTGAGAGCGCCAAGGCTCAGGCCAAGAAGGTGCTGGACGAGGCGACGGCTCGTGCGACGGCGATTCACGACGGCGCCGACCGCAGGCTCAACATGCTCACCAACCGGCACGCCGACACCATGCGCCGGCTCAAGGACATCCTTGAGGGCGTGGGCGACCTGGTTCAGGCCGAGGACTCCCGGCCGTCGCTTGAGGAAGAAGTTGACCAGGCTGTCTCCAACGCCATGAGCGGCGGCGGCACCTCGGTGCCGAGCTCCGGCCCCGCGTCGGCTCCGGCTCCGACCCCGGCTCCGGCCTCGGTCCCCGCAGGTGCCGAGCCGGGTGGCGCTGCCAGTGCCGCTCCGGTTAGAACTACTTCCGCCATCCCGATGCCTGCTGGGCCGACGCCTGCTAGTGCGGCGCCGGGCGGCGCTGTGCCTGCCGGCGTTGTGCCCGCTGGTGCAGGGCCTGCTGGTGCAGGGCCTGCTGGCGTTGTGCCTGCTGGTGCAGGGCCTGCCGGTCCGGCCGCGGGGACGGAGGGTGCGCTGCCCGGCAATCCCGCCGCCAAGCCGCGTCCTGTTCCGGCACCGCCCAACCCGGCCACCCGGGTGGCCGCCGCTGGCGCCCCGCCCGCGACGCCCCAGGCTCCGGCTCCTAACGCGAGTTCCGCTGAACCCCCGGCGGCGCCCGCAGCCGGTGCTGCGAGGGCGGGAGCGGCCACGCCAGGCGCGCACGCGGGCAGCCCGCGGGCGGCCGGCCCCCGCACGATGGGTTCCCATGTTGCGGGTGCTCACGCGGCCAACGCTCGCGATGAGCAGCCAGCCGACCAGGCGGAGCCGACCGATACCCCGCGGCCAGCGGGACGGGAAGCCACCAGCCGTACGGGTGGTGCCATCGATCCCGACGAGGCCACCGAAGGTGTACGCCTCATGCCCAACTGAGTTCGCACGATGGCCCGTCGCCGGGGATAACTTCCCGGACGGCGGGCCTTCGGCTTTTTAGGGCAGCGTGTCCAGGCGGCGGAGGATGACGCCTTCGCGCAGCGCCCAGGGACAGATCTCAAGCTGGGGGATGTCGAGCAGGTCCATGGCCGCGTCCGCGACGATGGCGCCGGCTGGGAGCTGCGGAACGCGGCCCGCCGAGACACCGGGCAGGTGCGCTCGTTCGGCGGGCTTTATCGCCGGCAAGCGCTCAGCCATGGCGGCGGCGTCGGAGCGCTTGATGAAGCGCCTCACGTAGGGACCGTCACCGGACGGTGCGGCGCCCCCGATCCTGGCGAGCTGCCGGAAAGTCTTGGACGTGCCGACGGCATGGTCAGCGACGCCCTGGCGCAGCAGCGCCCCGGCCTTACGCGCGATCTCGGCGCGGACGTGCTTGCGGAGCCGACGGACCTCGTCGGGAGACGGCGGGTCGGAGCGGAACCAGTCCCTGGTGAGCCGGGTGGCGCCCAGAGGCAGTGAGACAACCGTCTCCGGCTCCTCGTCGGGTCCGGTCGCGATCTCGAGCGAGCCGCCGCCGATGTCGATGACCAGCAGCCGTCCGGACGACCAGCCGAACCACCTGCGGGCCGCGAGAAACGTCAGCCGTGCCTCGTCCTCGCCGGGCAGCACGGTGATGGAGGCGCCGGTCCGCTCCTTCACCTGCGCGAGCACGTCGTCGCCGTTGACCGCGTCACGCACGGCGGAGGTCGCGAAGGCGAGCAGGTCCTCGACCCCTTTGTCTTCCGCGACCCGCAGCGCCTCGGCGACCGAGTCGCAGAGCCGTTCCTGGCCCTCGGCCGAGAGCCGGTTTCCGTCCTCGAGCAGATCCGCGAGCTTGAGCTGAGTCTTGTGGGAGAAAGCCGGTAGCGGCCGTGCCCCGGGGTACGCGTCGACAACGAGCAGATGCACGGTATTCGAGCCCACGTCGAGAACCCCAAGCCTCATACTTCGACGCTACCCTGTGGATCACGAAGAAAGCACGCGGCGGCCCTTGGACCTGCACGGTCTTCTCGCCGCTGTGACAGCGGACGGATCTGCGTCACTGCGCTCAGTGAGATAACGTCGCACACGTGCACAATGGTGATGTTTCGTACTGGTGGAACGCCATCGGGCTGCCAACGCAGCGGCCAGCGCTGACCGGGCCCGCCGAAGCCGATGTCTGCGTGATCGGCGGCGGGTACACCGGGCTGTGGACTGCCTACTACCTGCGACGAGCCGACCCATCGCTGCGCGTGGTGGTGCTGGAGTCCGAGTTCGCCGGTTTCGGGGCCTCGGGAAGGAACGGCGGCTGGGTGACGGCCGCGCTGACCGGGTCGCGCTCGGTTTACGAACGTCACGGTGACGTGGACGCGCTTGAGACGGCTCTGCAGGAGACCGTGGACGAAGTCGGGCGGGTATGCGAGGCGGAGGGCATCCAGGCCGACTACGTCAAGGGCGGGAGCCTGAGCGTAGCCATGTCGGAAACCCAAGAGGCACGGCTGCGGGCGTCGTCGCCCGGACAGACCTGGCTGACCGCCGAGGAGCTGTCGTCTCGGCTACGGGTAGCGGGTGCTCACGGTGCCATGTTCACCCCGCACTGCGCGCGGATCCAGCCGGCGGTGCTGGCGTCGGGTCTCGCGTCGGCCGTGACTCGGCTGGGGGCCACGATCTACGAAGGGTCGCGGGTCGTGTCGGTGTCCCCCGGCGTGGCCCGCACCGCGTTCGGCGAGGTGCGGGCCCGGTACATACTGCGGTGCACAGAGGGCTTCACAGCTGACTTCCCTGGACAGCACCGGACGCTGCTGCCGATGAACAGCGCGATGATCGTCACCGAGCCGTTGCCGTCATCCGTTTGGGACACGATCGGCTGGTCGGGCGCTGAGACACTCGGGGACGAGGCGCACGCGTACATGTACGCGCAGCGGACCGCGGATGGACGGATCGCCCTCGGGGGGCGCGGCATACCGTACCGGTTCGGGTCGGGGATCGACTCGCGCGGCGCGGTGGCCCCGTCGACCGTCGCCGAGTTGCACGCGGTGCTGGCGCGGATGTTTCCCGCGGCAGCGGAGGTAGGAATCGCGCATGCCTGGTGCGGCGTGCTCGGCGTGCCACGCGACTGGTGCGCGAGCGTGTCGTTTAATTCGTCCACCGGGCTCGGCTGGGCCGGCGGATACACCGGCCATGGGGTCGCCGCGGCCAACCTGGCCGGACGTACGCTGGCGGACTTGGCGCGCGGCGTTTCGTCACCGCTGGTTTCGCTGCCGTGGGTGAATCACCGAGCGCGGCAGTGGGAACCGGAGCCGTTCCGGTGGGCAGGGGTTCACAGCCTTTACTCGGTCTACCGACTGGCGGACCGGCTCGAGTCGGACGGCCAGCCTTCCGCGCGGGTGGCGGCGGGTAAGGCACTGGGGCGGGCCGGGGATCTCATCTCCGGAATTCCGCACTTACGGTCTCGGCAGCAGTACCATCGGCTTCGGCCGCAGCGCCATCGATATCCCATTGATGGCGCTATTCCGCCATCGATGACCCATCGCTGGGGACCTGAACACTAATGGGTGGTGGGGGGTTTGTGCCTTGCCGGGGCATTTCCCAGCATCGTATTGCAAATTGCACGGTGATTGCGATGCAGGTTTCGGCGGGAATGATCGGTTTTTCGGGAATTGTATTCTCGGCCTGACTGGCTGTAATGACGGTTAAGCAGACATCATCAGCTGTTGGCGGCGGATACGCAGCGGCTGAAGCGCGGACCGGGGACTAGGGCCCGCGCACTTGCGGCGAGCCAGCCGAGATAACCGCTGCTTGACCGTGGCGACAAACTCCCGCCACGGACCAGATCCGAAACGGAGCGTCGGACCTGCAGGATCCTTGGAATCGCGGACCGCGTGGCCGTCACCTGGAAGTTTGGCAACTTCCACGCAATTGCCCTCAGAACCCGAATAGCTCGACTTCTTCCACGTAAGCTCATGGCTCATTGAAACTCACCTCTGATCTCTCGCAGTAGACCGATGGACTCTCCCGGCGACAGCGCCGACGCGCGGATCATGTTGACAGCCGTCATCAGATCCGCAACCTCATTATGCACCTCGACGACGCGTCCGCCACCGTAACATTCGGTGTAACAGACAGTCCGGGAGTCATCGAACTCGAAGATCATGATCGGTCCGTTGGTGCCCGCATTCTCCGGAGCGGAGAACGGCAAGATCTGCAGCAGGATGCCCGGCTTCCTGGCTAGTTCGATGAGATGGGTGAGCTGTTCCTTCATGATGTCCGGCCCGCCGATGCGCTGCCGAACAACTCCTTCATGCAGGATATACCACAGCATAGGCGGATTATCGCGGTTCAGAAGTTCATGACGGGCCATCCTATCCATTACTTTCCGGGTGATTACTTCATCCGAATCTCTTGGGCAGCCGGCCCGGATCACCGAGCGAGCGTATTCGGGCGTCTGCAGCAGTCCCGGAATCACTCGCATCTCCCACTCGTGAATCCGCGTCGCGCGCTGTTCGAACGTGATCACCGGGTAGAACCATGTCGGATAGGTGTCACGCCGAATGAGCTCATGCATCCGCTCAAAAGTTCCGGGCAGACCGAACTCGCGGTCACAGGCCTGGGCCAGATCAAGGGCCGGAGTTCTGGCGCAGCGCTCGATATCCGAGATGAAAGATCCCGAATAGCCGATTTTCTCCCCGAGAACGACCTGGGTCCATCCGGCGCGCTGTCGTTGCGCGCGAAGTTCGCTCGCGAACATCGCGAGCGCGCTCGCCTCGTGCGCGCTCGCCTCGCCCGCGTGGCCGCCCATGGGCGCGGCGTCTGCGTGCATCGCGTCTCCGCGCTCGGCGTAGCCCGCTTGTGGGTACGGACTGTCCTGATATGCAGGTATATCTTCCGCGCTCATCGCCCCTCCGCAGGGTGAACCAGTCTTTACGCAACGCTCATGGGTTCTGCGCGATCGTCATGGGAAGCCCGTAACGTCGTCCCAAAAGTAAGCCGTCACTGGCATCGTGTTCAAGCAGATGACCGTTTCAGCCGGTCCTTGGAGGGGGACATGGTAGCCATAACAGTTGCAGCTGCAACTGCCCGACCACCCGAAGATCGCGCCCGTCTTGCCAGAGAATTCCCAAATTGGCATATTTGGAACTCTCGCGGTGGCCGTTGGTGGGCGACCCGCCGCGGGAACGAGCAACTGAGCCGTGATCATGACCCGGCGTGGTCAATGACTGTAGACGCCGACACTCCGGAGGAGCTTGGAATTTCGATCCAGGCGCAGCAGGAAATGCGCTAAGACGCGCTCGCCGCCGGTCCCCTCCCGGCGCGAGCGAGATATGCGGGCCGCGAAAATATGCCTCGCTTCGCCTCGCAGTGGCCCGGTAACCTTCCCCGCATGGCACGCGACGAGCGCGGGGTAACACCGCAGAGCGAGGACTTCTCCTCCTGGTACAACGAGTTGGTGATCAAGGCCCAGCTGGTCGAGCGCGGTCCGGCGAAGGGCACGATGGTCATCCGGCCGTATGGTTACCGGATCTGGGAGCTGCTCCAAGCCGAGCTCGATCAGCGCATCAAGGACACCGGGCACGAGAACGCGTACTTCCCGCTGTTCATCCCCGAGTCCTACCTGAAACGCGAGGCCGAGCACGTCGAGGGCTTCTCACCCGAACTCGCCGTCGTCACTCACGCGGGCGGCAAGGAGCTGGAGGAACCGCTGATTGTGCGGCCCACCTCCGAGACCCTCATCGGCGAGATGATGTCGAAGTGGATCTCGTCCTACCGTGACCTGCCGCTCCTACTGAACCAGTGGGCGAATGTGGTGCGCTGGGAACTGCGCCCGCGCATGTTCGTGCGCACCACCGAGTTCCTGTGGCAGGAGGGCCACACCGCGCACCTCGACGAAGCCGACGCCATGCACGAGACCCGGCAGATGCTCGACGTCTACGAAGAGGTCGCCCGCGACATCGCAGCGATGTCGGTCGTGCCTGGTGAGAAGACGCCGGGCGAGCGATTCGCCGGCGCGGTCAAGACGTTCTCGATCGAAGGCATGATGCGCGACGGAAAGGCCCTGCAGGCGGGAACGTCGCACTACCTCGGCACCAATTTCGCGCAGGCCTTCTCGATCAGGTACCTGAGCGATACCGGGCAGCAGGAACTGTGCCACACCACCTCGTGGGGCATGTCCGCGCGCATGATCGGCGGCGTCATCATGACCCATGGCGACGACAAGGGGCTGGTCCTGCCCCCTAAGCTCGCCCCCTACCAGGTCGTCATCGTGCCGATCGCTCGCGGCGAGGCGGCCGACGCGGTACTGACAGCGACGCGAGACCTCGCCCAACGGCTTAAGACCGCGGGCATCCGCGCGCACATCGACGATCGTCCTCAGGTATCGCCTGGATTCAAGTTCAACGAGTGGGAGATGCGAGGTGCCCCGCTGCGCCTGGAGATCGGACCGCGGGACCTCGCGACCGGTACCGCGCTGCTCGCCAAACGGCTCGGCGACGAAGGCAAGACCGCCATCGGCCTGGATACCGCGCCGGAGACACTCAAGACCGTGCTGGATGACTTCCAGGCGCTGCTACTTCAGCGGGCTACCGATTTCCGGGAGTCCCGTACCAGAACGGTGGACTCGTGGCCGGAGTTCGCCGAGACGGTAACCGGCGGCTGGGCTCGTACGCTGCACTGCGGCCAGCCGCGTTGCGAGGACGACATCAAGGCCGAGACGGGGGCAACCCCGCGTTGCGTTCCCAGCGAGGCGCCCGCCGAGGCCGGTGCCTGTGTGCGCTGCAACGCGCCGTCCGCATACGGCAAGCGCGTTCTGTTCGGACGCTCCTACTGACGGGCCGCTATTCCTGCCGCCACCGGGCCCGGTTGAACATCCGTCCGTATGCCTGGTTCCCGTACCGGTTCCCATAGAGCGGCTGCTGCTGATCGGGCCCGGCCTGGTCGATGGCGTTGGCGTAGAAGACCGGCGCGCCGGACGGCGGCTGCAGCAGCCCGGTCTCGGCAAGATCCAGGTCGCACGTGATGTAGCCGACGGTAATCAACGCCACCTTGTCAGCCTCGACGAAACGCAGCTTGTTGTGCTGGAACGTCTCAAGAAAGCGGGCGGCGGACTGGTGATTGCGGCTCAGTTCGCGCTGGACCTTTCGGTCGGCCCAGCCACCGCCTCCTGCCCACACCACAATGCCCTCGAAGATGTCCTCTTCCTCCACCACGAGGACATGCTCGAGGATGCCGAACTGTTCGCCATCCCTGGTCCGCACCGGAACCCCAAGCGGGACGGCTTCGTATGAAATCTGGAATTGGTCGTCCATAGCGCCTCACGCTACCGGCAACGCGCAGCAACCGCGATGGCGCTCGGTCCGCCTACCTGCCATCATGGGAACACCCGCCTCGAACCTCGCAAATCGGGCGCGAGCCGGAGTGACCGTTTTGTCGGAAAGCTTCCCATCTCTCGAATAAACGTCCGTAGAATCTGCTGCTACAGCAGCAGATTCTACGGACAGTCCGGACGGCCGCCGGGCGGCTCCGCCAGGTATGGGCCCCCGGGCTCTGAGAGCTATCGCAATACGGGATAGAACCGGCACGATCGTGCGACAGACCGGAAGGTCAAGGTCAGCAGCGGACCGAGAAGATGCTGTGAGATTGAGGCAACCATGGCGACCCGTGAGACGGGCGGGGTGTCTCCTGTGGATACAAGCCGGCTATGGCAAAGTGACACTTGTGGCTACGTTTCTCATTCTCGGCGGGACCGGCAAGGTAGGGCGCAGAACGGCTCGCCTTCTTGAAGGCGACGGACACGTAGCACGGCCCGTCGGACGCTCGACGCCGCTGCGCTTCGACTGGAGCGACCCGGAGACCTGGGCACCGGCGGTGCGCGGCGCCGATGGCGTATTCGTCGTCGGTCCGGGCTCAGCCACCGACTGGAGCCCACTGCTGACCGCGCTGCTGGAGACCGCCTCCACCGCCGGCGTCCGCCACGTCGTGCTGCTTTCCGCGCGCGGCGTCGAGTTCCTGCCGGACGGGAATGTCGCCCGCGCCGAGGAGGCACTGCGCACCGGCCCGGTGCCGTGGACGATCCTGCGTCCTACTCACTTCGCCCAGAACTTCACCGAGGCCATGTTCGTACCCGTCGACGGCCGCATCACGGCCCCGGTCGGAAATGGCGCCGAACCATTCATCGACGTCGAGGACCTGGCCGAGGCGAGCTCTCACATCCTCGCCACCGGCACGGCGACCAGTGAGACGGTGCCTCTCTCCGGCCCCGCCGCGCTCACCTTCGACCAGGCCGCCCGTATCCTCTCCGAAGCGACCGGTCGGCACGTGGAGTTCCATGACCAGGATGACGCCGACTACATAGCGGACCTCCGCGCTGCCGGAACCCCGGAGGAATACATCCGCTGGCGCATGGCCATGCTCGGCGGTATCCGCCGCGGCGACGACGCGTACCTCAGCGACGGCGTCGAGCGCCTGCTCGGCCGGCCAGCAACAGACTTCACCACCTGGGCGCACCGTGACGCCGCCACAATGCCCGCGTCGTGACCGGATTTGCCGCATACCGCCAAAATCACGCCATGTCCGAGTAACCTCCTACCGTCTTAGGTATTTCTTACCGTTTGCGGGGGAGAAGTTCATGCGCGCTTCGGGGAAGCTTGCCGTCGTCCTTGTTCTCGCCGGGCTGGCCGGAACTTGCGCGGCGGCCCCGGCTTTCGCTGATACCGGGGTATCCACAGGCTTCGGGTTCGGCCAGATTGAGCCCGCCTACAACTACACGAACCAGACCATCATGCTGTCTGGCACCCTGTGGAACACGGCGGTCACCCCGAACACGACCCTCGCCGATGAGCCAGTGATCATCACCGAGCAGGTGGCGGGAACCGGCCCAGCGCAAGACGTGGGATCGGCCACCACCGACGCCGGCGGCAATTTCACGGTCACGCTCACCGATCAGCCCGTCGGCGGGATCTTCGAGGCGGTCTTCGCCGGCGACACCTCCAACGGCAACGACTACGCCGGCACAACCTCGTCGCCCGTCACAGTCGTTCCCACCTGGCCCTCGGACGTCGATGTTGACTACACCGCGACCCCGAACCCGGTGGCCGCGGGCAGCACGGTGACGTTCTCAGGAACGGTCTACGTACCTGCCGATGACTACGGCGGCACTAACCCCGAGACGCCGATCGCCGGCGCGAACGTGTACGTCTTCACCGGAAGTGAGTACACGTCGACGAGCCCGCACACGACCACGGCCACGGACGGAAAGTTCAGCGTCTCGGTCAAGCCGACCGCGACGAGCACGTATAGCGTCGAAGTCATCGCGAGCGAGCCCTGGCCGTACTGTCCCTACGTCTACGAGACTCGCGTCGACCCGACGACGGTCACCGTGGTGAACCCCCGGCAGACCCGGGTAGAGAGTTTCACGGTGCCGGCCACGTATGAGATCCACGGAACCTTCGGCGCCTCCGGAACCGTGCAGGACCTCAACGGTAAGAAGTGGCAGGCGGCGGCCTCGGCCACAGTCGCCCTCTACTACCGTTCCCTGCCGAGCGGGAATTGGACGTACGCGGGCAACGTCAAGACCGGATCGAGCGGTGCCTTCGCTTGGAAGTCCCAGATCCACAAGCTCGGGAAGTTCGGGTGGCAAGCCCGGGTCGAGCAGACGGCGGTCGGCTCCACCGGGTACAAGCCATCGGACAGCACCGCGAAGGACAGCTTCTTCGTCGACAGGACCTATGTCACGCACTTCGTGGCTATGCACCTGAACGGGGACACGTCTCTCGGAGCGATCATCCAGGATTACCCGCAATCGGGCGGCGTGCACTACGCGAACGTCACGGGTGTCGCCAAGTTCTACTACGAAGCTAACGGCAGCAAGACGTGGCGTTACCTTGGCGAATCGCGTGCCACAAGCGCCAACGGCGGCAGCGTGGCAATCGAGCCGGGCGGCACGATCAATGGCGAGTTCAAGATCGTCTTCGCCGCGCAGGGCGACTTCCTAGGCTCAAGCAGCACGCGGTCTCTCAGCTAGCGATCTTTAGCGTCCGCCAGGATCGCGAACAGCGTCGCCGTCCCCGCCTGGGTCAGCACGTCAAGGTTCCCGGGGTCGTAATAGGCGTTGGCTCCGTCCCAGTTCGCGCCGTAGGTCGTCCCGGCGGAAGTATGGTCCTGGTCCCACAGTGCCGCGGCCGAGGCGCTCGTCTCGCCGATCCGAAGCCACTGCGGGTTTCCGTCCGCGGCGGCCAGATCCGCCGCGGCCTGCAGGTAGATGCTGTTGAACGCCGGTCCGGACGCGCCCGCCTGTGCCATGACGCCATCCGCCGGGTCGACGAAGGCCGCGCTGGCCGCTGTCGCCAGCCGCTGCGCCGTGACGAGGTACTGCCGGTTCCCGGTCACCCGGTACCACAGCACGTCCGCCTCCAGCATCACGCCAGTGTCGTAGGTGAACTGGATCGAGTCGGTGAGCGTGCTGCCGGTCAGCGTGTCGTAGTACAGGCCGTTGCCGGACGGACCGGCCTCCATGTGGGCGTTGTCCCAGGCGTAGATCGTCTGCGCCCACTGCAGGTAGGTTTCCTGCCCGGTGGCCTGGTACAGCCGCAGCGCGGCCTGCAGGAAGTTGCCAGTCGCCACCTGCTCGACGCACCCGCAGTCCGGGTAAAACTCCTCGCCGCCGGTGGCCAGCCACCCGGTCTTCAGGTAGCTGAACACGGTCTCGGCCCGCTGCAGCAGGCTGGCGGCGTGCGTCTGGCTGTACTCCGTCATCATGTCGTTGACCAGCCAGCCGTTGTCGTCGTAGTAGAACGTGCCGTCCGGCGGGCAGTCCTGGTAGGCGCCGACCGTCGGGTTGTAGTACACGGCGAGTGCCTGCTTGGCCTCGGCGACTAGCGATGCCGAGCCGAGGTCGAGCCCCGTGGCGTAAATCTGGCTGACCGGCCACACCGAGGAGTACCCATCGGTGCACGCGTCCTGCACGCAGGCCGGCGCGATGTAGCGGCTGACCGATGGTTGCCACCAGCCCGGGGTGATGGCCGCGGCCGCCTGGCTGGCCAGCTGCCCGTAATCAGCGGGCGCGGCGGTACCGGAAGGCAGGCCGGCCATCGCCCAGGTCAGCTCGTTCGCCGCGACCTGGCCGAAGTCGTGCGCTGCCGACGCCACCTCCAGCGTCGTCTGCAGCACCCGGCCCGCTCCGTATTGCTGCCCGATCATCACCGGCTCTGACTCCCCCTGCGCGAGAACCGTGTAGCTCCCGGCCGACGAGTAGTAGTCCGGCGTGCCAGGCGACCAGCCGGACACCGAAGCGTCGTTCAGCCGATACGGGCTGGTCCGCAGCGATCCGGCCGCGCTGGTAAACGCCACCTGCTCGATCGGCGTGGGCGCCACTGCCGTCTGCGCGGCGAGCGTGCCGCCGAGCGGAACCGCCGTCGCGTCGCCAAGCGAGACCAGCCGCCCGCCCGCGTGCACCCACGCGGCCAGGGCGGTCGCGTTGCTGGTGAAGTACTGCAGCGGTGTCGGGCTCGCGCACGACCCGCCGCTGCAGGCGTACCCGCCGGACGGCGCGGTCAGCGCGTTGTCCCCGATCACGATGACCGAGTATCTGGACAGGTTGGCGAACAGGTCGGACAGGCTGTAGAGCGTTCCGTTGTTGCCGTCCCCGCTGTTCAGGTACCAGAAGATCCACGGCAGGTAGCCCTGGGCCAGCGCCTCGTACGCCGCGTCCATCGCCAGCCCGCTCTCGTTGCCGTTCGATGTCCCCGCGATCACCGCGACCCGCCGCGAGGCGAACGGCACGGATGGGTCGACGGTGAGCCGCTGGCTGAGCGTCACCGCATGCCCGCCGGTCACCACCGTCGCGGTGTCCCAGGACGGCGGCAGATGCGGGTCCGCCTGAGTGCCGAGCAGCGCGTTCGTCGCGAGCAGGTACAGCGCGGTCAGCCCGGGGTCATCCTGCGCGCCCTGGCAGCTCGGCCCGGAGGAGAAGCTCCCGGTCTGCGGCCCGACCGGCGGGTGGTACTGCGAGCCGAAGGAGCCATCCGGGCACTGCATGTTCAGCCCGCCGTCGTACTGCGACCCGGCCTGCTCGGGCAGCCCGTTACGCACCGCGGCCAGCACGTACATGAAGGTCGCCTGCGCCGACACCCAGTCCGTCCCGTCGTACCAGCCCGGGCCGGCCTTCACTCCCCAGCCCGGGTAGGTAAGCGCCAGCTCCGAGGCCCCCGCCACCTCGCGGCGCTGCCGGAGCGTCCCGCTGTCCGGGTCGAACAGCGCGTTCGCGAAGAAGTCAGTGCTCTGCTCGTGCGCGAGACCCACATCGCCTTCAAGACCGGCCCAGCCGTGGCTCAACGCGGGCGCCCAGGCCCGCGCGCCGACCGTTTCGCCGATGATCGAGGCGGCATCGGCCGCGGCCTGCAACCCGAGCAGCGCCTCGCCGTCGTTTGTCGCCAGGTAAGGCCCGCCCGCCGGGCCAATCGCACCGGTGGCCTGATCCTGGTTCGCGACGAGGTAGTCAGCCGCCGCCTGAATCGCGGACCAGTTCGCCCGCAGGTAGGCAGCGCCGGCGCCGAGCCTGGCGTGCTCGGCGAGTGCCCACAGCGCCACACCCGTCGAGGCGGTGTCGTTCGCCCATGACCCGTCGGAGTCCTGCTGGCTGAGCAGCCAGGCGAGGGCACTGGCCGCCCGGGCCGGGTCACCGGTCGCGTCGAACGCGGCCGCCACCCACGCTTGCTCCTCCGGCGTCGCGGTCACCTCGCCGTCGGACTCCTGCAGCCCGTCCAGGTTCTCGACCGACGCCTGGTACCCGTTCGCGTAGCTGGCCGGTGCCGAGGACACCAGCCGCACCGCGGAGCCGCCAACCCCGAACCCGCCGAGCCCCGGCCAAGCCCCCGTCGAGAAAACGGAAGTGGCCACCGGAGCAACCGACGCTGAAGCCGGCACCCCAGTGAGTGCCGCCACACACACCGCCACCGAGACCGCGACGGCCGCCCAACCCGACCTCAAGGCGCGCATAACCACCCGTTCCGCCGAAGAACAAGACCGCTGACAACGTTGTCACAGCGGAGCCAGCCGGGCAAGAGCCGCGCGAGCAGGAAATCGCGTCAAGGAGGGCGATCGCGGCTATCGCCTCGACAGCGGGTTCATGTAGTCCCGGAAGAGCGACACCCGGCCGAGGAATCGCATGGTTGTGCTATGTCTACCTCGGCTCCGGGGGATCGCACCATCGCCGCGGTGGCCGCAGGTCGCGACGATCGAGACATGACCGACGCACGCAGTCTCTCCAGGCACCACGGCACGAAGGCGCGTAGCCACACAATCCCACCCCATGGAGATAAAAAGACGGATGATCACGGCCGCCGTCGCACTCGCGACGGCGGCCAGCCTGGTGGTCGTAGGCGCGGAAGAAACGGCGCTGGCTAGGGCGTCGTGCCGGAGACCGTCAAGAAACCGGTGGCTGAGAGAGTTTTCCCGGCGCTGGCATCCAGCGACGAGTCAGGATGATGGTAACTAGCCGTCGGCACGCGACGGCTAGTTACCATCGTCTTGCCGACAAGCCGGTCCGGGCCGTCGGGCGGCACCGCTGGCTAGGGCATATCGGGCAAGTTGCTGACCGCTACGGAACGAAAACGTTAGATAGCCCGTTCCCGGCCAGCCCAGTACGGCTCGCGCAGGTCGCGCTTGAGCACCTTGCCGGTGCCGTTCCGCGGCAGGTCCTGGACAAAGTCGACCGAGCCCGGGCACTGGTAGTGGGCTAGCCGGTCGCGACAGAAGCCGATCACTTCATCGGCGGTGAGCGAAACGCCGGGGGCGGGGACGACGATGGCCTTGACGGCCTCGCCCCACTGGTCGTCGGGTACACCAACGACCACGCCTTCCGCGACGCCTGGGCAGGCGCTGAGCACGTTCTCAACCTCGGGGCAGTAGACGTTCTCACCGCCAGTGATGATCATGTCTTTGAGCCGGTCCAGGATGTACACGTAGCCCGCGGCGTCCACGCGGCCGATGTCGCCGGTGCGCAGCCAGCCGTCCGGAGTGATCGTCTGCGCGGTCGCCTCCGGCTGGTTGAGGTAGCCGCGCATCACCTGGGCCGTCCGCATCCAGATCTCCCCCGGCGTCCCGGGCTCGACGTCGATGCCGGAGACCGGATCCACGACGCGGACCTCGGTACCCGGCACCGGGCGCCCGGCCGAGCCGAGCCGCTCCGGATGAGACACGTCAAGGTGATCCGAAGGAGTCAGGATGGTGGTCGCGCCCGACGACTCGGTCATCCCGTAGACCTGAAGCAGCCCGGTGTCCGGCCACACGTCGAGCGCCTTGCGCAGCATCGGCAGCGGCATGGGCGAGGCGCCGTACACGAGCTTCGTCAGGCGGCCGAAGGCCGCGATCGCCTGGTCGCCAGCGGCGAGGACACCCTGGATGACGGCCGGTACGACGAAAGCGTGACTGGCGCCGCTCGCGATCGCCCCGAACAACGCGGCCGGTGACGGCTCACGCAGCAGGAGCGTGCGCGCCCCGTCATAGATGCCCCCCTGGGCGTAGCACGAGCCGCCCACGTGAAAGAGCGGCATCGCGACGAGGTTGATGTCGCCAGGCCCCATCTGGAAGACGGTGTTGCACGATTCGCTGTGCGTGTTGATGCCGCGGTGAGTGAGCTGGCTGCCTTTGGGGTGCCCGGTGGTTCCTGAGGTGTACAAGACCAGGCAGACGTCGTCGGGTTCGGCGCCCGCGCCCTCGTCCGGCTGGCCCGCCGCCAGGAAGGACTCGTAGCCGTCGTCGATCGCCACACGCCGGGAGACAAGATTGTCGGTGAACCCGGCCCCGTGGAATAGCAGAGCCGGCCGGGAGTCCTTGAGGATGTAGCGGATCTGGCCCGGGCTCAGCCGGAAGTTCACCACGACCGTGGCGGCGCGAAGGGCGGATGCCGCCAAGGTGAGCTCGACCGCGGCGAGGTGATTGAGGTCGAGCACGGCGACGCGATCGCCAGGACCGATTCCGGCGTCGCGCAGCGCCCCGGTCAGCCGCAGGATCCGCTGCCGCCACTGGTCCCAGGTGAAGTCTTGCTCACCGAAGGACATCGCGGGCGCGGAAGGCGACACGCGCGCCCAGTGGTCGAGCTGGTCGCGCAGAACAGAAGCCGTCACCGTCGACCCCTCCGTTCAAGGAAGGCGGAAAAGTGCGCCTGCGCTACCGGTGAGGAGAACAGCCGCCCAGACAATTCAGCCATGGCGACCCCGTCCGTGTCGATAGCCCGCAGCCGGTCGCGGGTGGTGAGCGGCCGTGTCTCGCGCAATCCTTGCCGGTCAGCCCGCCGGAGGCCATCCAGCGCCGGCGACACGTCATCCCCGACCGCGGTGACCAGACCCATCTCGACGGCCGCAAGAGCATCGAAGGTTTCGCCGGTGAGGAAGTAGCGTGACGCGGCCCGTGCGGTGAGCAGCGGTCGCAGCGGCAAGGAGATCACCGCGGGCGCCAGCCCGAGTCGTACCTCAGTGAAGGCGAACGTCGAGCGAGCGGAGGCGACCACCACGTCACACGAACCGAGCACGCCGATACCGCCTGCCCGTGCCGCGCCGTCCACCCGGGCCACGACCGGAATCGGGAGCGTGAGCAGTTTCCGGAAGAGAGCGAGCATCTCCGACGTCCCCTCCGCCGTGGAACCCCCGAGCATCTCGTCGAGAGCGGCGCCGCTGCAGAAGGCCGGGCCGGTGTGCGTGAGCAGGACGGCGTGCGCGCTCTCGTCGGCCGACGCGGCCTCGAGCGCGGCGGTCAGTTCGATCACGAGCTGGCGAGACAGCGCGTTCCGGTTGGCGGGCGAGTCGAGCGTGACCGTGACAATACCGTCGGAGGATTTACTGTGCACGATCACGAGGGCTCCTCATACGTTGCAGGTGGCTTGCATGCTAAGTCGTACCTCCGGCACCCCCCGGAGCCCCAGCGATGGCCCATTGCTGGGTGAATAGCCCCAGCGATGGGCCATCGCTGGGCCGCGGACCCGGGGCCGGACCCGGGGCCGGGGCCCCTTAATAGGACCTCGGCAGCCCCAGCGAGTGCTGGGCGACGAAGTTGAGAATCATCTCGCGACTGACCGGCGCGACGCGCGCCACCCGGGCCCAGCCGAGCATCATGGCCAGGCCGTAGTCGGCCGCGAGGCCGTTTCCGCCGTGGCACTGGATGGCTTGGTCCAAGGCGCGGATGCTGGCTTCCGCCGCCGCGTACTTGGCCATGTTGGCGGCCTCCCCTGCTCCCCTGTCGTCGCCCTCGTCGTAGAGCGTCGCGGCCTTGATGAGCATGAGACGGCTGAGCTCCACCTCGATGTGGCACTGGGCGAGTGGATGCGCCAGGCCCTGGTGGGCGCCGATCGGCACGCCCCAGACGTCGCGATCGCTGATATAGCGCCGTGCCTTGCCGATAGCGAAACGTCCGGTGCCAGCGGCCATCGCCGCCCCCATGATGCGCTCCGGGTTGAGCCCCGCGAACAGCGCCTCCAGCGGTGCGTCGTCCCCGCCGACCAGCGCCGACGCCGGGAGCCGCACGTCGTCGAAGTAGAGCTGGCACTGCCGTTCGGTCTCGGCGATGTCCATCTCGATCGGCTGGTAGGCGAACCCGGGTGTTTCCCGTGGAACGAGGAACATCGCGGGCCGTAGCCTCGTCGAGTCCTGGATGCGGCCGACGATGAGCACGGCGTCGGCGTTGGGTACCCCGGTGACGAACGTCTTGCTGCCATTGAGGATCCAGTCGGCGCCGTCTCGGTGCGCGGTCGTCTTGAGGTTGTGCGAGTTGCTGCCCGCGTCTGGTTCGGTGATGCCGAAGGCGACGACCGTGCTCCCGTCCGCGATCCCTGGCAGCCACTGAGCACGTTGCTCCGGCGTCCCGTACCTGGCGAGCACGGTGCCCACGATGGCCGGAGAGACGACCATCATGATCAGCGGCGTGCCCTCGGCCGCGGTTTCCTCGACGACAAGCGCGAGTTCGTAGATACCGGCACCGCCGCCCCCGTACTCTTCGGGCAAGTTGACCCCGAGGAACCCGGCCGCCCCCATGGCCTGCCACAGCTCGGTCAACGGCTCGCCGCGCCGGGCACGCCCGGTGGCGTACTCGACGCCGAACTTCCGCGCGACCTGACGGACGGATTCGCGCAGCGCCTGCCGCTCGGGTGACTCGGTAAAGCTCATGGTGATACCTCCACGAGGACAGCGCCCACATCGACCGTGCTGCCAACCTGTACCGCGAGCGACTCGACCAGGCCGGCCCGGTCGGCGCGTACGACGTGCCGCATTTTCATCGCCTCGATGACAAGCAGTTCCTGCCCGGATTTCACGATTTCGCCGACGGAGACCAGCACGGAGACCACCGTGCCCGGCAGCGGAGCGCGCAGCGACCCCTCGGCGACCAGCTCGGTCGGCGACGGGAATCGCGGGGCCTCGGTGAACGTCACCGACCCGGTGTCGCCGTCGACGAAGAGCCGGCCATCGTGGCGCGCCACCTGAAAGCGCCGCAGCACGCTGTCCACCTCAAGCACCACATCCGAAGGCGTCACCGAGATCACCTGCACGCCGTCGGCCGTTGCTCCTCGGTACGCGACCTCGTGCTCCCCTGCCGGCCCGGTCAAGACCGTGCGCTGCGGGCTGGTCGGCACGTTGCGCCAGCCGCTCGGCAGACCGCCCAGCACGGTGGCGGCCGCTCGCCGACGAGCCGCATCCGCGAGTGCGGCGGCAACCGCGGCGAGCCGCTCGTCCGAGGGGCTCACCAGCGGAACCACCAGATCGTGCCGCGCCAAACTCTGCTGGGCAAGGAAGGCCGTGTCGGTCTCACCGGCAGCGAAAGCCGGATCCCGCAGCACCCGCACCAGCAAGTCCCTGTTGGTGCGCGGCCCATGGATCCGCGCGCCAACCAGCGCGCGGGCCAGGACGGCGATGGCCTCGCCCCGGCTCGGCGCCCAGCCGATCACCTTGGCCAGCATGGGGTCGTAGTGCACCCCGATCACGGTGCCGTCCTCGACCCCAGAGTCCAGCCGTACGCCACGCGGCGCCACGTCGAGCACCGGAGCGGTGAATGCAGGGGCACTGACCCCAATCTCCAGGTGGTGAAGGGTCCCGCTGGCAGGCCGCCAGTTCTCGGCCGGATCTTCCGCGTACAGCCGCACCTCGACTGCCGCACCACGTGGGACCGGCGCTTCCGAAGGCAGTCGGCCGCCGGCCGCGGCGAGCAGCTGGAGCTCGACCAGGTCCAGCCCGGTCGTGCACTCGGTCACCGGGTGCTCGACCTGGAGCCGGGTGTTCATCTCCAGGAACCAGAACTCCCCGTCCGCCGTGGCCAGGAACTCGACGGTTCCCGCTCCGGTGTAGCCGACGCTCCGTGCCACCGCTACCGCGGCATCGCAGAGCCGCTCGCGCAGCCCCGGCGTCCGCTCCACCAGCGGCGACGGTGCCTCCTCTACGACCTTCTGATGCCGCCGCTGGATCGAGCACTCCCGTTCCCCGAGTACCAGGTCGCCCATCACCTGTACCTCGACGTGATGACCGTGCTCGACGTAGCGCTCGATAAAGACCCTTGAATTACCAAACGACGCAGCCGCCTCCGCCTCGGCACCCTTAATCTCGGCGGTCAGCCCGTCGAGACCGCGGATCACCCGCATGCCGCGCCCGCCACCGCCCGCCGATGCCTTGACCAGCACGGGCAGGTCGTCTTCGGTCACCGCGTCCGGATGAAGCTCGGCCAGCACCGGCACTCCGGCCGCCGCGACCAGCCGCTTGGACTGGATCTTGTCCCCCATCGCCGCGATGGCCTCGGGGGAAGGCCCGATCCAGGTCAGCCCGGCTTCGATGACGGCCCGAGCGAAGTCGGCGTTCTCCGACAGGAATCCGTATCCCGGGTGCACAGCGTCGGCCCCCGCCCGCAGCGCCGCGTCCACCAGCAGATCCGCCCGCAGATAAGTGTCCGCAGCGGCAGCCCCCGGCAGCCGGACAGCGGTGTCGGCTTCGCGCACGTGCGGGGCCTCAAGATCCGGATCGGAGCACACCGCCACGGTCTCCAGCCCCAGCCGGTGACAGGTAGCGATCACCCGCCGAGCGATCTCCCCCCGGTTAGCCACCAAGACTCTGCTTATTTGTTCGCTCGCAGCGAGGCGCTTTGAGGCGGCGCCTTCCTTCGGCGCTCCTTCGTCGCTTCTCAGTCCAGGCACCGCCGCGCCCCGCACTTCGCTCACGGGGTCGCTTCTCAGTCCAGGCACCGCCGCGCCCCGCACTTCGCTCACGGGGTCGCTTCTCAGTCCAGGCACCGCCGCGCCCCGCACTTCGCTCACGGGGCTCACCGGAACACTCCAAAACCCGCGGGCGCCGGTTCGGGGGCGGTGGCTATTGCGGACAGGGTTAGGCCCAGGACGGTGCGGGTGTCGCGCGGGTCGATGACGCCGTCGTCGTAGACGCGGCCGGACAGGAACATCGGCAGCGACTCGGCGTCGATCTGCTGCTCGACGGCCGCGCGCATCGCGGCGTCCGCGTCTTCGTCGAACGGGCGTCCCCGTGCCTCGGCGGCCGCGCGGGACACGATCGAGAGCACCCCCGCCAGCTGCTGCGAACCCATCACCGCCGACCGCGCCGACGGCCACGCGAACAGGAACCTCGGGTCGAAGGCCCTGCCGCACATCCCGTAGTTCCCCGCGCCGTAGGAGGCGCCCATCAGCACGGTCAGGTGCGCGGCGGTCGAGTTCGCCACCGCGTTGATCATCAGCGCACCATGCTTGATCATTCCGCCCTGCTCGTACTCGGCGCCGACCATGTAACCGGTCGTGTTGTGCAGGAACAGCAGCGGCGTGCGGGCGGAGTTGGCTAGCTGGATGAACTGGGCCGCCTTCTGCGCCTCGGCGGAGAACAGCACGCCCCGGGCGTTGGCGAGGACACCGATCGGATAGCCGTGCAGCTGCGCCCACCCGGTGACCAGGCTGGTGCCGTACAGCGGCTTGAACTCGTCGAAGTCGCTGTCGTCGACGATGCGGGCGAGCACCTCACGCGGATCGAACGGCTCCCTCAGGTCGGCCGGGACGATCCCCAGCAGGTCCTCGGAGTCGAACCGGGGAGGCGATGGATCCGGTGCCGCCGGGGGTCCGGCCTTGCGGTGGTTGAGCCGGGCCACGATCCGCCGCCCGATGCGGAGCGCGTCGAGCTCGTCCGTCGCGTAGTAGTCGGCCAGCCCCGAAGTCCGGGCGTGCATGTCCGCACCACCCAGCGACTCGTCGTCCGCGATCTCGCCGGTCGCCATCTTCACCAGCGGTGGCCCGGCGAGAAAAACCTTAGATCTTTCCTTGACCATAACGACGTGATCACTCATCCCGGGCACGTACGCTCCCCCGGCGGTCGAATTGCCGAAGACCAGCGCGATCGTGGGTATCCCGGCGGCCGACAGCCTGGTCAGGTCGCGGAACAGCCGCCCGCCCGGGATGAAGATGTCCTTCTGGGTCGGCAGGTCGGCGCCGCCCGACTCCACCAGGGAGATCACCGGCAGCCGGTTCTCCCGGGCGATGTCGTTGGCGCGGAACACCTTCCGTACCGTCCAGGGATTACTGGCGCCGCCGCGCACGGTCGGGTCGTTCGCTACGATCATGCACTCGACGCCTTCGACCACGCCGATGCCGGTGACCACGCTGGCGCCGAGCGGGTACTCGGTGCCCCACGCCGCCAGCGGGGACAGTTCAAGGAACGGCGCGTCGCGGTCCAGCAGCAACTCGATCCGTTCCCGCACCAGCAGCTTGCCCCGGGAACGATGACGAGCCACCGCCCGGGCGCCGCCGATCTCCGGAAGCTTCGCGTATTCAGCGTCAAGCTCGGCGATCTGGGCCAGCATGGCCTCCCGGTTCGCCTTACCCTCTGCCGACGCCGGATCGAACGCCGAGCGCAACACCGTCACAGGAACTCCTCCGGGATGTCCGCCAACCGGGAACGGAGCAGCTCGCCGAGCGCTTTGGCCTGCGGGTCGAACCGGGCGTTGTACGCCACGCCCTCACCGAGCAGGCCATGAACGACAATGTTCACTGCCCGCAGGTTGGGCAGCACGTGCCGCTCCAGCTCGAGGCCCACGGTCTCGGGCAGTAGCTCGCGCACCCGGTCCAGGGTCAGGTAGTCGGCGAGCCATGGCCACGCGCGGTCGTCCTGCACCCAGACACCTAGGTTGGCGTCGCCGCCTTTGTCCCCGCTGCGGGCGCCGACCAGTTGGCCGAGGGGGACGCGGCGGATGGGGCCCCGCCGTTTTGATATCGGGAGGACAGGGGCGGGCACGGGGGCGAGTGCCGGTTTGGCGGGGACGGCGTGCGGCGAGGGCGGGATCTGGATCCGGCTCCCGTCCGGGAGTACCGCGACGTGCGGGACCGTGCCGGCTGGGACCGGGGCCGAGCGGAAGACGCCGTAGGGCCGGGCGGAGCCGGGCGGGGCGGTCAGGTGGAAGCCGGGGTAGCTGCCGAGCGCTAGGTGCACCGCGGCGTCGGAGAACCGGCGGCCTACCTCGTCCTGATCCTTGCCGCGGGCGACGCAGTGCAGCAGGGCGCTGGCGGTCTCGGTGCTGGCGGCATCTTCGTGGTCGGTGCGGGCCAGCGTCCAGGTCAGGTCGCCGGGCAGCTGGCGCCGGACCAGCTCGGCCTTGGCCTCGATGTCCAGGCCGGTGAGCACGAACGTGACCTTGTTGCGGTAACCGCCGAGTTCGCTTATCCCGGCCTTGAGCGTGTCCGGTGGCGGCTCGCCCTTTGCTTTGCTGATGCTGACGCGGTCCGTGGCCTGCTGCGTGAGCTGGATGGAATCGAGCCGCAGCACGGCGTCGGGGCCGGCGTAGCGGGCGCCGGTGACCTCGTAGAGCAGCTGGGCGGTGACGGTGCCCGTTGTGACGGCGCCGCCGGATTTCGCTGGCTTGGTGATCACCGAGGATCCGTCGGGCTCGATCTCGGCGATCGGGAAACCGGGGTGGTCGAGGTTCTCGATGCTGCGGAAGAAGGCGTAGTTTCCGCCGGTCGCCTGGGTGCCGCACTCGATGACGTGCCCGGCGGCCATGGCCCCAGCGATCTGGTCGAGGTCGTGCGGCGACCAGCCGTAGTGGGCCGCAGCGGGCCCGACGACGAGGGACGCGTCGGTGACGCGGCCGGTCACCACGACGTCGGCCTGGTTCTTGAGGCACTCAGCGATGCCGAACGCGCCGAGGTAGGCGTTCACGGCCAGCGGCTTACCCAGTCCGAGTTCAGCGGCGCGGTGCGTCAGGTCGTCGCCCTCAACGTGCGCGACTCTTCGGGTGGTGAGCTCTCGCAGCCGGGCCGCCAGTCCGGCGGGGTTGAGGCCGCCGGCGTTGACGACGAGACGGACGTTGCGTTCGGCGGCCAGTTCCAGGCAGTCCTGGAACTGGGCGACGAAGGTGCGGGCGTATCCGGTTGCCGGGTCCTTGGCCTTGTCACGGGCCAGGATCAGCATGGTCAGCTCGGCGAGGTAGTCGCCGGTGATGACGTCCACGTCCGCCGTCTCGAGCAACTCGCGGAAGGCTTCCGGCCGGTCGCCGTAGAAGCCGGAGGCGTTGGCGATGCGGATCGTCATCCTCGCGGTTTCCTGCCCGCTCCGGGGGGTCCGGCGAATGCCTGGGCGATGTCCAGCCAGCGTTCTGCGTCCGGGCCGGTGGCGACGAGATCGGTGTCTGACCGGTGACAGCGCTGGGTGGCTAGCAGGCAGAAATCTAGCGCTGGGCCTTGGATGTACTGCTCGGCGTCGGCTGGTCCCCAGGTCCAGATGGTGCTGTCGGGAGCGGTGAGCTCGACGTATACCGGATCGGCGGGCGCCGTGAGTCCGTGGGCGACGAAGGCGTAATCCCTGGCCCGCACGGCCATGTGGGCGACGTGCCGCAGCCGGTTCGTGACCGGGTGCGGGATCTGCAGTGTCTCGGCGATGTCCTGCCCGTGCGCCCAGGTCTCCATGAGCCGGCCGGTCGCCGTCGAGGTTGGGCTCATCGTGGTCATGAACCAGGGAAGCCGAGCGCTTTTGGGCAGCGCCTCGAGGACTTGGGCCAGGTCCGCGCGTCCTTGGCGCCAGCGGCGCAGCAGGGTGGGCGGAGGGTCGGCCGCGCCTTCCGCCGCGGCGCTGTCGATGGTCTCTTCTCCGGTGAGCATCCGGTTGAGTATGACCGCGAAGGCCTCGGGGTCGGTGGCGGAACAGAGCGCCTGGCCGTCGGTCCAGGCCAGATGCGCGATCTGATGCGCGATCGTCCAGCCAGGCGCGGGGGTCTGAAGGTTCCACCCCGCGTCGTCGAGTCCTTGTACTGCCGCGTCGAGCCAGGCACTCTCATCGGCCAGATCGGCAAGCACGTCCGTTAGCGCGACCACGGTGTCACCTCCCAGCCGGACAAGTATGTCCACGCGGACCGGGAGAAAACAAGCAGCGGTGCTGCTTTTTTCTTGCGGCATTGTGCGGCACGATGGATCGGTGCCCGTCATGCTCAAACAGGACCGCAGCCGCGCCACCCACGATCGCCTGCTGGAGGCCGCCGTGGCCTCGCTTGCCGAGTCCGGCTGGGCACGGACGACCGTGGCGAGCGTGGCGGCCAGGGCCGGGGTGTCGCGCGGGGCCGCGCAGCATCACTTCCGTACCAGGGAGGATCTGGGCACCGCCGCTATCAGGTACATGAGCGAGGTCCGGCTCAGAGAGGTGCAGGCGACGATCGGGACGCCTCCTTCCGGGGCGAATCGCACCCGCTGGGCGCTCGATCAGATCTGCGCCGTCTACACCAGCACGCTGTTCACCGCCGCGCTGCACGTGTGGTCCGAGGCCGCGGTAGACGCCGGGCTGCGGGCCCAGGTCATTCCGCTGGAACGCGTGCTGGCCCGGGAGGCCTATCGCCTCGCGGTGACCCTGCTCGACGTCGATGGCGACGACGCGCATGTCCGCACGGTCGTGTCGGGGATCCTGGACCTCGCGCGCGGACTCGGCTTGGCCAACGTCCTCACCGACGACAGCGGGCGGCGGGCGCGGATACTCGACACCTGGGCGGAGCAGCTCGACCTGGCGCTCGCTCGCTTATCGTCAGTGCTTCGGCAGCACTCCGAGCACGGTCAGGCCCTGCAGGAACAGCTCAACACCGACCGCCGCGAGCAGCATGCCGAGCAGTCTGGACAGCACCTCGAACGTCGTCGCATGCACCCGGCGCATTGCCGGGCCCAGCACGATCATGCAGAGCGCGTTGACCGCCGCGACCGCCGCGAACGCCCCAGCCACCGTGGAACGCCAGCCCCAGCCGCCAGCGCTCAGCGATTCCACCAGCACCGCGGTCACGCCGAGCGGACTCACGATGTACGGCAGCAGCAGTTCACGGAACCCGCTGATGACCGGGTTCGAGGGGGCACTTGACTCCCCGTCTTCCGAGCCGAGTTCCAGTCCGAGGTGCAGGCCGAGCACCAGCCCGACCGCGTAGATGAAAAAGATAAGCCCGCCAGCCAGCTCCACTGACTCGGTGCTTATGTGGAAGATTCCGGTGAGCCAGGGCGCCGCCCATGCGCACGCCGTGCCGACCACGATGGCCGCCAGACTGGATATGACCGCCACCCGGTGTGCCGTCTGGGTCGCCTCGCGGCGTGCGACGGGCGCGAACGCGAGCAGTACCTTCTGCGGGCCGAGCAGCGCGAGGAACGTGCCGAACGTGCTGGCGAGCGTGAGGCTGTCCATCCGCCGATCATGTCGCAATCCCCGGCGCCGGCGCGCGAGGCGGGGCGGTGACTGCGCGAGCTCTGTGTGCGATGCTGAGTAAGAATCCCCTCGGCGCGGATGGGAGCGATTGCTAATGGGCTGGAGCAGACGTATCCGGGTGGCCGCCGCGGTTTCTGTTGCCGCCGCCGCGCTGATCGCGGGCGGAGCCCTAGCCTCCGCCCGGCCAAGCTTCGGTAACAGGCCCCATCGTGCACACCGCCGACGGCTGGGTCCGGGGCAAGACCGCGGGGGCGACGGCCGAGTACCTGGGCATCCCGTATGCCGCCCCGCCCGTCGGTGCGCTGCGCTGGCAGCCCCCGCAACCCGCCGCGTCCTGGCGCGGTATCCGCGAGGCCACGAGCTTCGCTCCGCACTGCGCGCAGCCGCCTTCTCCCTTCGGCGTGGCCAGCACGTCGGAGGACTGCCTGTACCTGAACGTCTTCGCGCCGGCGGACGCCAGAAACCGCGACCTGCCGGTCATGGTGTGGATCCACGGCGGGACGCTGCTGGTCGGCGAGAGCAACGACTACAACCCCGCCGCGCTGGTACGCAACGGCGTCATCGTCGTCACGATCAACTACCGGATCGGGGCGCTCGGCTTCCTGGCCGACGCGGCGCTGGCCAGCAGCCGGGCGGGTCGTCCGGTGACTACGGGCTCATGGACCAGCAGGCCGCCCTCCGCTGGGTTCAGCGCAACATCGGCGGCTTCGGCGGCGACCCGCGTAACGTGACCTTGTTCGGCGAATCAGCGGGCGGCCTGTCCACGCTGGCGCAGCTGGTCTCCCCCGGTGCCCGCGGGCTGTTCCAGCGGGCCATCGTGGAAAGCGGCACCTACGAACTGGCCCAGCAATCGCTGGCCAGCGCCGAATCCGTCCGGTGCGACCTTCGCCGCCAAGGTCGGCTGCACCAGCAGACCAATACCGCGGCCTGCCTGCGCAGCCTGCCGGTGTCCACCATCCTCGACAACGAGGACATCGGCGGCTACGACCCCAACATCGACAGCGCGGTGCTGCCGCAGTCGATCAGCACCGCCCTGGCCAGCGGCCAGTTCAGCCATGTGCCGGTCATCATCGGGACCAACCACGACGAGTGGCGGCTGTTCGTCGGCCTGGACCAGCTACGACGGCGCCCCGCCGGTGACCGCCGCGAACTACGTGGCGGACATCGCCTCGACCCTCGGCCTGCCCGCGAGCGTGGCCTCGGTGGTCGCCAAGCGAGTACCCGCTGAGCGAGCTACTCCAGCCCGGCGGTCGCGCTCGGCGCGGTCGGTACCGACGCCATCTTCGCCTGCCCCGCGCTCGTCGCGGAAGAGGACCTGTCCAAGTACACGCCGACCTACGCCTATGAGTTCAACGACGAGAACGCGCCCGACCGCTCCCTGCCCTCGTTCGGCTTCCCGTACGGGGCGGCGCACACGTTCGAGCTTCAGTACCTGTTCGACCTGAGCAACACCGCCTATCCGGGCACCTTGTCGGGGCCGCAGCAGCAGCTGGCGCGGGCCATGAAGCGCGACTGGACGAACTTCGCCACGGCCGGCGTCCCCGCCGCTCGGCTGGCCCCAGTTCACCGCCGCCGACCAGCAGGCACTGTCCCTTGTCCCGCCGCGCCCGCAGCTGGAGACGGACTACGCGGCCGAGCACCACTGCTCGTTCTGGGGTGTGGGCTGACCGGGATAGCCTCGGCGGGTGATTCCTGACAGTGTGCTCAAGTCCCTGACCGGCATTGTTGGTGAGCATCATCTGCTGACCGGTGACGCGACCGCCGGTTTCGCCGTTGACTGGACGGGGCGGTTTCGTGGACATGCGGCCGCCGTCGTCCGGCCGCGTGACACCGCCGAGGTCGCGGCCATCCTCGCCCTGTGCACCGACGCCGGGATACCCGTCGTGCCGCAAGGCGGTAACACTGGCCTGGTCGGCGGTGGCGTGCCGCGGCACGGAGAACTCGTCCTCAGCCTGACCCGGCTAAACCAGATCGGCCCGGTCGATCGCGAGGCATCCCAGGTAACAGCCGGGGCCGGGGTTACCCTCCAGCAGGTCGCGGACGCCGACCCCGATCTGGATCTCGGCATCCAGATCGCCAGCCGAGAGAGCGCGACCGTGGGCGGAGCGGTGGCGACCAATGCCGGCGGGGTCCGCGTGCTGCGCTTCGGACCGATGCGCGCGCAGTTGCGCGGCATCGAGGCCGTGCTCTCGGACGGCACCGTCGTGTCGCACCTGGCCGGGCTGGTCAAGGACAACACTGGGTACGACTACCCATCCCTGTTCGCCGGTTCCGAAGGCACTCTGGCCGTCATCACCCAGGCACGGCTCCGGCTAGTCCCGCGCTTGCGGCACCTGGTCACCGCCATCATCGGGCTCGGCAGCCTGGAGGAACTCCACGCGCTGGCTCATCAGGCGGTCAGGGAGGTGCCCGGCCTCGTATCGGCCGAGTTCTTCACCAGGACCGGACTGGACATCCTGGTCGAGCAGGCTGGCCTGGTTTCGCCGCTGCCTTCACCCGCGCAGGCGTACCTGCTGCTTGAAGCCTCAGGAGCCGACGCACTCGAGGCCCTCGCCGATGTCATCGGCGACCGGGAGGCGGCCGTCGGCGAGTCCACGGCGGAAAGGCGCCGCCTCTGGTCGTACCGGGAACGCCTCCCGGAGGCGGCCGGGTTCTACGGCATCCCGATCAAGCTCGACGTCTCCGCCCCGGCCGCGCAATGGGTAAGGCTCGCGTCGGCCGCCGCCGACGTGGTGGCCGAGACGGACCCGGGCGCCAAGGTCATCACGTTCGGCCATGTCGCCGATGGCAACGTGCACATCAACATCGTCCCCGCGGAAGCCGCCGACGGGCGGCACGAGGATGCGGTGCTGTCCTTTGTCGCTTCCCTCGGCGGTTCCATCTCCGCCGAGCACGGCATCGGAGCGCTGAAAGCGCGATGGCTCGGACTGGCCCGTAGCCCGGAAGAACGCGCGCTGTTCGCCAGGATCCGCTCGGCGCTCGACCCGTCCGGCACGCTGAACCCGAACATCCTCCCTCGCTTAGACTGTCCCGGGCGCGTCGCGGCGGCTGTCCCGGGCGCGTCGCGGCGGCTGCCCCGGGCGCGTCGCGACGGCTGCCCCGGGCGCGTCGCGACGGCTGTCCCGGGCGCGTCGCGTTGACCGGGTGCCCGTTTTGCCCGGTATGCGTCTTCTGGGGGCTGGCTTCAACAGCATCGATGTGGCGTTGCTGTTGTCCTGACGGCATGAATACGGCATCGGTGTCGTTGGCTCGCGCTGCGGGCGAGCGCTGACCGCGGCAGGTGGCGTTCCGGAACAACGTCCGTGTCGCCGCGGCTGACCGGTTCGGCGGGGTATCTCCCGGTTGCGTCGGCCGTCGCTGCCGTCCCTGGGCCGGGATTATGGTGGGTGCTGCCCTACCCGGCAAAGAGACTCGGCAGTGCAGCACCCACCGCAATTGCCGGGCATGGTAACGGGAATAAATGGCATATATGTTCGGTTCGCGACCCTATCGCGCGCCTGCGGGCGCGGAGTGGATCACATCGAGGACCCGCCACACGCAGCACGTTGCTTTGGAATGGCGCCTTAGCCGAACGTCAGTGCGCCGTGATGACACTTGAGCGCCGACACCGTCGTGCTTGGAGGCATCGGACCAGTGGCGCGGCCATGCACTGGTATGGCCGGTCGTTCACGTTTGTGGATGACGGTCAGCGGGTGCTGCTGGGGGTCCCCAGCCTGGGCTGGACCCGGGGTCAGCTGCTGGATCTGTCGGAGGCGCTCGGCGCGGGCTGGGAAAGGATAGCGGGAGAGGGCAGCTTATCCGGCGGGTGGGACTGGCGGAATCCGCTCAGGCGTGGGAGGCCCATGAGCGAGGAAATCAACGTCCCTGACCAGGGATACCTCTGTTCGCTGGTGATCGCCAGCCGAGGGCCAGGCTCATCAGGTTGACCCCGGTTTCAGGGAGCCTGCCTGGCCGACTCCAGGGTATTAAGGTTTGCTCGAGCTGGCGGGAGGGTGGCGGCGATCTCGGCGAGTGCCCTGATGCGGGCGTTCTCATGGGCGGTGCACCAGATCGGGCCGAGCCTCAAGGGGGGCAGCCCGGAGAGCGGTATGAGAGCGATGTCTCCGCGCTGCGCCAAGGGCAGGCCGACGACGGTGGGGTGGACGATCTGCCCGCTGGCCGCTAGCGCAAGGGTCTCATGCAGGCCGCCAACGATGCGGTTGCGGCGGAGGGGCTTTCCGGACGGTGTGCGCGGCGGGACGATCGCGTCGAAGAGTGCACTAGGCGGGGCCGAGGCCGTCTCGTAGTCGGCCAGGTCCTCGGCCGATGCCGAGCCGCGGCGTGCGAGCGGGTGATCGCGGCTGACGGCGAGGGCGCGGGGGCGGTGCTCAATTGCGGGCCCGGCGGTCAGGTCGGGCTCGTCGATGGAGAGCCAGCTGACCAGGACGTCGATGTCATCACGGCGCAGCGCCTCGTACAGGTCCCGCAGGTTGGTTTCCCGCAACTGGACGTCGCAGCTGGGGTAGGCCGCGGTGAACGCGCGGATCAGGCGGGTTAGCGCGGTTCCGCCCGTGGTCAGCGTGAAACCGACCCGCAGTGTTCCTGCGGGCTGCCGGGCCGCGGTACGGGCATCATCCAGGGCGGCCAGCAGCTGCCCGTACGCCGACTGCCACCCGTCGCACAGCCGCGTGCCGAGCGGGGTGAGCCGGACCCGGCGGGTCGTCCGCTCGAACAGCGAGCCGCCGACTTCCCGCTCCAGCGCCGATACCAGCCGGCTCACCCGCGGCTGGGACAGGCCCAGCCGTTCGGCCGCCCGGCCGAAGTGGAGCTCGTCCGCCAGCACCAGGAATGCCCGTACCTGCATCAGGTCCACGGCCTTGACCTCAATTCATGTCCCGATGACATCAATTGTTGCGCAGATCGCCGTAGATCACCTCCCCCACCCGGCGGAACGCTTAGCTACGCGAGGTGCCCGCCGCCGATGGCGCGAGCACGCAGGCCAGTTCAGGAGAGGGACGATAAGGATGAGCCTGGAAGAGCACCTGCCCGCCGGGTTCTTGCTGACCACGGTGGAGAAGTGGGCCGGATACGCCCGTTCCCGGTCCATGTGGCCGGCCTTCTTCGGCCTGGCCTGCTGCGCGATCGAGGTGCTGCAGACCGGCGGGCCCCGCCACGACCTGGCCAGGTTCGGCATGGAAAAGACCGGGGCCACCCCGCGGCAGGCCGACCTGATGATCGTCGCCGGGCGGGTAAGCCAGAAGATGGTGCCGGTGCTGCGGCAGATCTACGATCAGATGCCCAACCCGAAATGGGTGATCGCGATGGGCGTGTGCGCTTCCTCCGGCGGCATGTTCAACAACTATGCCGTCGTCCAGGGCGTCGACCACATCGTGCCCGTCGACATCTACCTGCCCGGCTGCCCGCCGCGCCCGGAGATGCTGATGGACGCCATCCTCAAACTGCACGACAAGATCCACCACACCCAGCTCGGCGTGAACCGCGATCGCGAGATCACCGAACTCGAGGACGCCAGGCTCCGGCAGCAACCACTGCACCATCCCCTCGGGGCCTAGTCATCACGTTGGGCAGCCGACGCGAACGGAACTCGACGGCGTTTATCAAGCCACCGCTGGTCAGCGGTGGCTCGATCGCGACGTGCGGGGTTTTGCCGGGGTCCGGCGGCCATGTGCCTTCATCGCGGTGGCCGTGCTGATCAGCGGGTCCGGGGACTTCCCCATCTTGATCCCGCAGGCAACGTTCTCCGTCTTTACCATCACGCTGACCAGCTGACACCATAACCGCGACCTGACCACAGCACGGAGCCGGGCAGCCCTTCGGCTTTGAGGCCAGTACCTGATGGTTACTTTGCTGCCGCTTCCTGGTACTTAGCGATGATCTCGGCGGGTACCCGGCCACGCTCAGCGATCGTGAGCCCCTGTGCCTTCGCCCAGTCACGGATCGCAGTAGTGTCCTGCCGCGACCGGCGCGGCCCGCGGCCCGTACGCCGCGCGGCACCGCCCCCGGCCTTGCGAGCGTGCTCCAGGTACTTCCCGAGCGCATCGCGCAGTGCCGCCGCGTGCTTAGCGTTCAGGTCAATCTCGTAGTCGGCGCCGTCCAGCCCGAACCGGACCGTGCCCTCCGCCTCACTGCCATCGATGTCGTCCTCGAACGACACCTGTACCCGCTGGGCCATCAGCAGACCCGTCCTCTCCCTGTCCGCAACCAATCAAGCATGGAAAGAGCCGTCGTCCAGCACGGGAAACACCCCGCGAGCCGCCTACCTGCCCTCTGCGGGCAGCTTACCGGCCAGTACGAGCCCAGCACGGCACACCCCGCACTCCCGTCCCCGTGTCCCCAGGATTCCGGGTCACCCGGGATCGTTCGTGATCCGGTCACAGGACCGGTCGGCGCGGGCTCCGCGGCGTCGCCCGGGACTGCAGCTCCTAGCCGTCTCACCAGCGGCCAGGTTGACGGGCAGGATGTCGTCTGCTGTGACTGCGACGCACCTGGCTTCCACTTGCTAGTCACTGCGGATCAAGCGAAAACAGTTGTTCGGGAGAAGGAGCGTCGGGCTAGGGTCTTCGGTATGCGTTCGATCGACAGCATCGCCGAGGATTATGTAGAGCGGGCGGCCGCGTTGGATCCGGCCCTCGCCACCTTCTCTGGGATCGCCGGACACGACCATGAGCTGCCGGATCTGAGTGCTGACGGGTTCGCCGAACGGGCCGGGCTGGATCGCTCGACCCTCGTGGCCCTCGATGCGGCCGAGGCATCCGGGCCGCGCGAGCAGACCGTACGGGCCGCGATGCAGGAGCGGCTGGCCGTGGCCGTGGAGCGCTATGACGCCGGGGACACCACCAGCGACCTCAACGTGATTGATAGCTGGGTGCAGTATGTGCGCGAGATCTTCGACCTGATGCCCACCGAGGGAGAGGAGGCAGCCACCGCCGTGGCCAAGCGCATGGCCGCGGTGCCGGATGCCTACCAGCAGTTCTCGGTGCGGCCCGCAACGGCCGACCCCCGGCCCGGTTGCAGGTCGAGGAGGTCGCCAAGCAGTGCGCCGAATGGGCCGCGCCGGAGGACTCCTTCTACAGCGGACTGGTAGAGCGGCTGACCGGGGTCCCGGACTCGCTGCGCAGGGAACTGGACGCGGCCGCCCGCGAGGCGACGGCCGCCACGGCCAGGCTCGGCGAATTCCTCCGCCGCGAGCTGCTGCCGCTGGCCCGGGAGAAGGACGCCTGCGGACCGGAGGTCTACGCCCGGGCCTCGCGCTTTTTCCTCGGCGCCGCCGTGGACCTGGCGGAGGCCTACGCCTGGAGCTGGGAGGAGATCGCCCGGCTGCGTGCCGAGCAGACGCGCGTCAGCAGCCTGATCCAGCCAGGCGCCACCCGGGAGGAAGCCATGGCGATCCTGGACAAGGACCCGGCGCGGCGCATCGAGGGTCAGGAGAACTTCCGTGCCTGGATGCAGGAACTGGCCGATTGCACCATCTCACAGCTGCATGGAAAACACTTCGACATCCCAGAGCCCGCGCGGCGGATCGAGGCCATGATCGCTCCCGTCAACGATGGAGGGATCTACTACTCCGAGCCCTCCGAGGACTGGTCCCGGCCCGGGCGGATGTGGTGGTCGGTGCCATCAGGTCTTGACAGCTTCGCGACCTGGAAAGAGGTCACGACCGTCTACCACGAGGGTGTTCCCGGTCACCACCTGCAGATCTCGCAGTCCCTGGCCGAGCAGGGGAACCTGAACCGCTGGCAGCGGCTGATGTCCTGGGTCTCGGGCTACGGCGAGGGCTGGGCGACCTACGCCGAGCGGCTCATGGGCGAGCGCTGGAACCCAGAGATCGCCTGGGAGTTCCTGCAGGCCCACTCCAGCTGGGACGAGGAGCGGCTGCGCTTCGAACTGCACCGCTATCTCGGCTGGCCTGGGCAGGTCCCGTCCTACAAGCTCGGCGAACGAGTCTGGCTCCAGGCCAGGGAAGAAGCCAAAGCCAGGGCCGGAGGTGCCTTTAGCCTCAAGGACTTCCATTCCAAGGCGCTCAGCCTGGGCGCCATGGGCCTGGACCCGTTGCGTGAGGCCCTGTCCCGCTGCTAGGACGGGACCGGTTTGACGTCGTGCTGGAAGCCCGGGGCCGCATCTGGCCTGGTCACGACCGCCTGACCGAAGACGGCACCAGGTGGTCGTGACGCGACCAGCGCCCTACTCGTATGGAGTGCTGATGGGCGGGACTGGTGCCAGCGTGCATGCCCAGCGTGGTGCTGGTGTTCGTAATGGTCTCGCACGTCGGCCACCGACGCGGGCCGGATGCCCTTCTCGATCTGCGATACCTTCGATGCCTGGCAACTCGCCGCCGAGGCATTCACGCGCGGCCTGAGCGCTGGAAGACGACGGAATCATCGTGACCCATCAAACCGTGTGCAGCCAGCCCGGCTCCAGCCGCGGGCAGGGCGTCCTGACCAGAAGCTGCTCGCCGCCGCTCGTTGGGGATAACATTCCGAACGAGTGGTGACTCCGAGGGTCTCAGCGCAGCGCCCCAGGCGCGGCTTGGCGCATGAGCAGGGCGACGGTGACGGCCGCCGCGGCGACGACTCCGGCGGCAATGAGCAGGGCGACATGCATCCCGTCAGTGAAGGCCGTCTGGGCGTGCGCGGTGGCGGTTCCGCCCAGGCGGGCGGCGAACGCCACCGATGACCGGGCTCGGCCAGCCTCTGCGGCGGGCACGTGGGCCAGGCTGAGGTGGCTCTGGTAGGTGGCCGTCAGGACGCTGGCTAGCACCGCGATACCGACGGCGCCGCCGGTTTCGCGGGACAGGTCGTTGAGCGCCGATCCGACCCCTTGCTTGGCGGCCGGCAGGGCCGAGGTGATGCCGCTGGTGGCCGGGGTCGTGGCCAGACCCATGCCGGCGCCGAGGGGGATCAGCCCGACTACTAGCAGCCAGTAGCCGCTCGCGGCGGTCAGCTGAGCCAGGACCACCAGTGCCCCGGCGATGAGCATCAGCCCGGCAGTGCAGACCGTGCGGGCGCCGAGACGGGCGACAAGTACCGGGGCGAGCCGGGCGCAGGGCATCAAGAAGGCGGCCATGGGCAGCATGCTGACCGCCGACAGCAACCCGGAGTCGCCCCGGATGAGCTGCAGGTACTGCAGGACGATGAAGATGAACCCGAACAGGGCGAAGAACTGCGCGAAGATCGACAGGCTGCCGGCGGCCAGGTTCCGCTGGGCGAAGACCCGGGGGTCGAGCAGCGGGGCGCGGCGGCGCAGCTCCCAGGCGACGAAGCCGGCCAGGATCACGACCCCGCCGGCTAGCCCCGCCAGCGTGCGAACCGACGCCCACCCTTCGGTCGGGGCCTCGATGATGGAGTACACCAGCGCGACCATGCCGAGCACGGCCAGGATCGCGCCGCCGATGTCGACGCGGGGGACCTTGGGGTCAGCGGACTCAGGCACGAACCGAATTGTGCCCGCGATGGCGGCGGCGGCCAGGACGACGTTCAGCCCGAACACCGACGGCCACGACCACTCCTCCAAGAGGAGCCCGGAAACCAGGACCCCCAGCACGGCGGCCCCGCCGGCCACTGCGGCCCACACGCTGACGGCCTGGGTGCGCTGCTCGCCGGGGAAGGTCCCGGTAATGGTGGACAGGGTGGCTGGCATGACTAGCGCCGCCCCCAGGCCAAGGACGGCCCGCAGGCCAATGAGTTCGGTGGCGGAACTGGCGGTCATGGCCACCCCCGACCCGGCACCGAAGATCGTCAGGCCGGCGATCAGCGCCCGCCGGCGGCCGTAGCGGTCGCCGAGGGCGCCGGCGGGCAGCAGCAGCGACGCGAACACCAGGGAGTAGGCATCGATGACCCAGGCCAGCTGCGTCTGGCTGGCGTGGGTGGCCTGGGCGATGGCGGGCAACGCGACGTTCAGCGACGACATCGCGGCCACGACCGCGGCGAGCGCCAGGCAGACCACCGCGGTCACCGCGCCGGGCCGGACCGCGCTCGCCTGGGGTGCGGAAGTGGGGGCGATGAGCTTCATGGTTGCCATCTCCAGCTGCTGATCTCAGAAACTATGCTTTAGAACGACCTTATAGAGCTTTTGAATGATAGTCAAGATCATGTATGATGCTGCCATGACCAGCCGGGACAGAGCCGAGCGGCCGCAGCGCCCAGCGGAGAAGGCGCAGCCGCAGGGGCAGACCGGGACAGGGCGGGTCAGTCGGCAGCGGGAAGCAGGCGAGGTCACCCGGCGCGAGACCCGGCGGCGGCTGCTCGCAGCGGCCCGGGCCGAGTTCTCCGAGCGGGGCTACGTGGCGGCCACCGTGGCCCGCATCGCCAGCCGGGCCGGCGTCTCGGTGCAGAGCCTGTACAACGACTGGGGCAACAAGCGGAACCTGCTGCACGCGGTCATGGAGGCCGCCGTGACCGGTGATGACGACATCCTCATGACGCCCGGGAAGCCGCCCGCCATCATGACCGCCACTCTGAGCCCTGGCGAAGCCGACGACCCGCGCCGACTGCTCGCCCACCTCGCCAGGGAGTACCGGCTGCTCGCCGAGCGGGCGGCCGTCGGCTGGCAGACCTACCGTGACGGCGCCGCCATGGACCCAGATATCGCCGCCGACTGGCAGGAGATCAGCGAGATGCGCCGCGCGGCCTTCCGCGTCATGCTCGCCCGGATCCCCGCCTCGGCGCTGCGCCCGGGGCTCTCCCCCGCCGTCGCCGCCGATACCGCTTGGGCGATCGCCAGCCCCGAAACCCACCACCAACTGGTACGCGAGGCGGGCTATGGCTATGACCAGCTAGAGGCCTGGGTTCGCACCACCCTCAGCGCCGCACTTTTCCCGGATCAGTAAGACCAGGTGCTCCCATC
>CAVUOU010000019.1:0-54866 GCA_963743085.1 uncultured Actinomycetota bacterium | reverse complement strand
CCTCCCGTCCGGCCTGCAAGGCGAGGTGGACGGACCGGTCGTGGCGCAGCTTCTCCTTTCGGCTAACCCGGGTCAGAACGGCGTCGTCGACCGGGGAGTACAGCTGTACCGGCGTCCGCTCCCGCTGCTCTGCCGGCAGCAGCGTAATCCCGGACTCCCCGCGTAGCAGTGCCTTCATGGTGGACCGGGCGTCACCGCCTACCGGCGAGACGATCCCCAGCCCGGTAATGACGACATCATCAGCTGACATCGGCGCCGTCCTGGGCGGGCTGGTCCGCCGATAGCTCCGCAGCCTGCAGTTCCCCGAGCACCGCGATCAAGTTGCCGACCGTCTCGATCTCCATGAACCGGCCGTCGGGTACGCAGATGTCCAGCCGGTCTTCCAGCAGGCTGACCAGCTCGAGCTGGTCCGCTGAATCCAATCCCAGAGAGCGCAGTGACGTTTGCGGCGTCGCATTGCCAAGGTCAACTTCAAGAGCCTCTTCAGTGACCTCCTTTACCAGCTTCATCAATTCTTCTTCTTGGAGACCTCTCGCCATCGCCTTCACCATTCCTACTAACGTGCTGACCATCTGGCATCATGTCATAGGAAGAAGACATATTGCCATGAGGAGGTGCGAGAATGGCGATCGTTAGCCTCGACGGCGCGGAACTCCACTATCAGAGCGTCGGCCGCGGGCCCGCCCTGCTCACCATCGGCGGCGCCGGAGCAGGCGTGCTCGAGTTCCGCCGGATGGCGCGCCGTCTGACCAGAGATTTCCAAGTCATTAGCTACGACCGCCGCGGCACCCTGGAGAGCACCGGCCGGACAGACCGTCCGCTTGATCTCGCCCAGGAAAGCCAGGACATCAGCACCCTGCTCGACGCGCTCGGGGTGCGGCAGGCGACCGTGTTCGGTACATGCGGCGGCGCATCCGTTGGATTTGATTTCGTTACCAGATATCCCGGCTACGTCAATGCATATATTGTCCACGAACCTATCAGCATAGGAATACTTTCCGATGCCGATGAGCAGCGGGCATTCGTGGCCGACCTGCGTGAGCTGCATGATCGCCAGGGCGCCCTCGCGGCATACATAGCTTGGACAAGCTCAATCGGTCTTGACATAAAGCCCACATTCGGGCGTCGGGCTCTCGCCCGCGCGCGGCGGGACGGGGACTTCGTCATCCGGCTACACATTCCGCGGATGATCGAATTCATGCCAGACCTCGCGGCGATCAGGGCAGCCGGAATTCGCATGGTGATCGGTGCCGGCGAAGGCAGCATGGCCGGGGACTACTTTTACGTACGCGTGGCCCGGGCCATGGCGGACGCACTCGACTGCTCCCTGGTGACTTTTCCGGGACATCACCACGCCTACGAAGACCGGCCCGACGCGTTCGCCTGCTCGCTGGCCGAGGTCGTCCGCAGGTACTGCCAGAAAAACTGCGGCGTCGCTGGAATGTAACGGCCTGGGCCGATGATCAGTGCCGGTCGATTTGTGTTCACGCAGGTAAAAGCGGTGCGGGCAGTTGCCCGCACACACCAGACTCATAATCTGCCGATCGTAGTTTCGAGCCCCACCCGCCCCACTGCGGGTGACCTGCGGAAGAGCCGTTAGCGGCAAGTTGTGACTTCGCTGCCCCACCATCTGGTGAGAACAATCTGAGAACACCCGTTCCGGTTACGACGCCTTGCCTGCCGTCCGCACCAGCGCGGCCGTCTGCTCCGACGCCGCCAGGTACGTCCGCTATCGTCATCGCCAACGAGCGCCGACCCAGCCCCGTGCCCGGCCACGCCGGCCCGGTCGCGCGGTACCCGCACTGAACCCGGGCTGGTGACGGGCCGCCCGCCGCGATGAATTCCGACCGGATGGCCGGTCTATTAGGGTGACTGCGCTGCGCGGCCCGAGACATCACGGAGGACACCATGACGACCACGCCAAGTGACCCGGCCACCGCGCTGCCCGGCCGCCCGCCCGTCGTCGACCTGGCCACCTGGCAGGCCGCCCGGGACGAGCTCCTGGTCCGCGAGAAGGCCCACACCCGCGAGGGCGACGCCATCGCCGCGGCCCGCCGCCGGCTGCCGATGGTGGAGTTCGACGGGACGGTCGAGGTCACCGGCCCCGACGGCCCGGTCCCGTTCCTCGACCTGTTCCAGGGCCGCGACGAGCTCGTGGTCTACAAGCACATGTGGTGGGACGGCGCGCCGCACCAGGGGCAGTGCGAGGGCTGCACCATCACGGCCTGGCACCTGAAGGACGCCGTCTACCTGAACGCCCGCGGCGTCTCGTTCGCCATCGTGACCCCGGGCCGCTGGGACGAGGTGGCTTCCTTCGTCGAGTTCATGGGCTACACCCAGCCCTGGTACTCGGTGCGCGACCTCGGCCGAGCCGGTCGGCGGCGACATGGGTCACATCACCTGCTTCCTGCGCGACGGCGACCGCGCGTTCCTCACCTACTCCACGACCGGCCGTGGCAACGAGCCGGCCAGCGGGCCTTCGCCCTGCTCGACATGACGCCCTACGGCCGCGGCGAGGCCTGGCAGGACAACCCCGAGGGCTGGCCCGAGGGGCACGGCCCGTGCTGGTACTGGCGCTCGGACGCGGACGGGAACGCCACCTGGGGCCCGACCGGCCGCCCCGTCCCGCAGTGGACCCGCCCCGGCGCGGCCCCCGAGCGAGACCCTCGGCCGGGCCGACGGCCACTGATCATCGATCAATTTTCCAGCGGAGACATACGGAAATGATCACTCGTGTATCACTTGGTCTGCGCGTCACTCCGCACCAGCGCAATCCCCCATTACGACGGTCATAGACTGCGGTTACACCGACCGTCCTACCGGCACGAAACCCGTCCGCTATGCGTCCGTGCACGGCGCAACATGACGGCCTACAGCGCTACAAGGTGACACACGCCGCGACAGAGAAGAAACTGCTGACTTGCGCCTATGACCGAGGCGGGCTTAGCGGCGCGGCGGCCAGCGGAAGGATGAGTTCTTCCATCACCTGGGTGCTGAAATTGGCGTCGGGAAGCTCACCGAAGATGAGCAGGTGGTGGATGGCCAGGGCCGGGAAAACCGAGATCAGCAGGTCTAGGTTGCGGCCCTGGGGAATCTCGCCTCGGGCGACGGCTCGTTCGAAGACCTGCCTGAGCCGGGCGCCGCCCCGGCCGATGAACTCCTCGCGGATGACCTGACGGAGCTCGGGGTTGCGGGCCAGCGCGCTGACCACGCCGAGCACGAGCTTGGCGTCGAAACGGACGTCGGGATTGTCGGACCTGTGCCCCAAGGCCTCGAGGTCACCGCGGAGCGACCCCGTGTCAGGTACCTCGCCTGGCTTCCTGAGAGAGCTTGAGCGCGTCAACCACGAGCTCGGCCTTACCGGACCAGCGGCGGTAGATCGTCATCTTGCTCGCCTTGGCTCGGGCCGCCACCGCGTCGATGCTCAGGCGGTCGTAGCCGATCTCGGCCAGCAGCCCAAGCGCGGCGTCACGGAGCGCGGCGTCACGGGAGGCATCCAGCTGGCGGCCTCGGTGAGTGCTGGTCTCCTGGGCCTCGTGGCTGGTGGCTGAGTCCATGGTTCCTCTTTCGCACTCACCGTTGGGGTGCCCGATTCACTGGCCAACACCCTACGGTACAGTTTCCCCCTAAAGGGGTACGAGACAGTATCGTATCTGCGGTCAGCAGATAACGGGCGGTACGGGCGGAGCGGAGCGCAAGCATGTTTTGCGACTAGGACGGGGCGTAGTCAGGCATCCGTGGCTAGTGATCGGGATCTGGGTCGTGGCGGCGGTCGCGATCATTGGGCTGGCGCCGAAGTTGGCGACCAACAGCAACGAGTCCTCGTTCCTGCCCAGTCATTACCAATCGGTGCAAGCCCAGAACCTGCAGCAGAGCGCCTTCCCGGCCGCCGCGGCACCGGGTGCGATCGTGGTGTTCGAGCGGGCGGACGGCGGCAAGCTCACGGCCGCCGACTCGAGCCTGGTCGATAACATCGCCACCAAGCTGGCGGCGGACCACATCCCGACGCTGAGCACCATGCAGGCCGGGCCGCCATCGGCGAACAAGCTCATCCAGACGATCTCGATACAGATACCCAACGTCAACGGTGAGCTCACCACCACGCAGACCGACGCCATCGGGACACTCAGGTCTAACCTGGCGTCGCTCGTGTCCGGCACGGACCTCAAGGCAGGCGTGACCGGGACGGTGCCCGAAGACGTGGACTCCGCGTCAACGGGCAACAAGGCGCAAGAGATCGTCTTCATGGGCACCATCCTGCTCATCATCGTCTTGCTGCTCATCATCTTCCGCAGCCCCATCATCGTCCTGCTCCCGCTGCTCACCATCGGCCTCGTCTCCCAGATCGCCAACGGGCTCATCGACTTTGTGAGCAAGGCGGCCGGCTGGAGCGGCCGACAGCCTCACGTCGATCCTGCTGATCGTGGTGCTGTTCGGGGTGGGCACCGACTACATCCTGTTCCTGCTCTTCCGGTACCGAGAGCGGCTGCGCTCGGGCGAGCCCTCCAAGCAGGCCATGGAGAGCGCCATCGCCCGGGTCGGGCCGGCCATCGCCACCGCGGCCGGCGCGGTGATGATCGCGTTCCTGGCGCTGACGCTGTCCAGCCTGTCGCTGTTCCGCCAGCTCGGACCGGCCCTGGCCATCGCCGTCTTCAGCGCGGCGACGGCCGGGCTGACGCTCGTGCCCGCCGTCGTCTCGCTGCTCGGCACCCGCGTCTTCTGGCCCTCGAAGGCCTGGAAGACCGAGCCGAAGGCGGCGCGGTTCACCGCTATCGGCCAGGCACTCGGACGGCACCCGGGTCGCTTCGCGGGGACGACCGTGGTGCTGCTCGGCGCTGCTCGGGATCGTTTCCTTCGGCTTCCACCCGACGTTCGACCTCACCTCGGGCAACACCTCCACCACCCAGTCCGCCATATACGCGAACGTGCTGCTCAAGGGGTTCCCGGCCGGGGACACCGAGCCGACCGACGTGCTCGTGCAGTCGACCGACGGCAAGCCGCTCGATACCGCGTCGCTCACGTCGTTCGGGGCGCGGCTCGCCAAGGTGCCCGGCGTGGCCTCAGTGAGCCCGGCGAAGGTGAACTCCAGCGGCGACGTGGCGGACTACACCGTGATCCTGTCGGCCTCGGGCGAGTCCGCCGCGGCGATGAACACGGTGCGCGGGCCGCTGGACGCCGTCGTGCGCGCCGACGCTCCGGCCGGGAGCCGCGCGCTGGTCGGCGGCATCACCTCGGTGTACGTGGACCTCGAGTCGGCCATGGAGCACGACTACTCCATCGTGTTCCCGGTGGCCGCCGTGGTGATCCTGCATCATCCTCGGGCTGCTGCTGCAGAGCCTCGTGGCGCCCTGGTACCTGATGATCTTCGTCGGCCTCGGCTTCGCCGCCACCCTGGGAGCCTCGGTGGGCGTCTTCCAGGAACTCGGCAATCAGAGCGGGCTCACGTTCATCCTGCCGATCATGATGTACCTGTTCGTGGTGGCGCTCGGCACCGACTACAACATCCTGATGGTGTCTCGGCTGCGGGAGGAGGCCACCGAGGGCAAGACCCCGCGGGACGCGGCGGCCGTGGCGCTCAAGCACGCCGGGCCGACGATCGCCTCGGCCGGGCTGATCCTGGCCGGGACCTTCGCCTCGCTGATCCTGGCCGGCGGGTCCACGTTCGAGCAGATGGGCTTCGCGATCTCGTGCGGCATTGTCATCGCGGCGTTCGTGATGGCGATGTTCCTGACGCCATCGACGACGGCAATGCTCGGGACCCGCGCGTGGTGGCCCGGACACCAGAACCGTGGCGGCCATGGTGACCAGGGGACCAGAGGCGGTCCGCCAACCAAGCTCGACGCCACCCGCGGAGCTCACACCTGACGGGGACAGCCGAACCGGAAGCTGCGTCTGCCTAGTGTGCTCCCCTAAATGTACGATTTCCCCATGGCCGCACCTGCAGCGACACTTCCTTCCTTGCGACGAGCGGGTCGCGGACAACAACCGGCCCCACGGCCCGCTACCGCCTCTCCGTGGGCTATCACCTGGTCAAAGCCCGCCGCGCTGCGGGCGGTGCGCGCGACGCTGGTGATGCCGACACTGTTCGCCATCACATTCGAGGGAATGCACAACCTGCAGTTTGCCCTGTTCGCGGCGTTCGGCAGCTTCGCGACGCTGGTCATGACCGGCTTTGGCGGTACCCGTAAGGACAAGTTGCTCGCGCATCTCGGCCTTGCGGTGGCGGGTTCGGTGGGGCTGATCATCGGCACGCTGGCCAGCGGAGCCTGGTGGACGGCCGCCATCGCGACGCTGGGCGTGGCGTTCGCGATCTTCTTCGCCGGGGTAATCAGCCCAAACGCCGCCTCAGGTACGAACGGTGCGTTGCTGGCCTTCGTGCTGCCCGTCGCCACCCAGGGCGGAGCCGCGACGATTCCGGACCGGCTCGGCGGGTGGTGGCTCGCCTCGGTGGTCGGCACCATCGCGGTGCTGGTGATCTCTCCCGCGAGTCCCGGCGACCGGTTGCGCGCGGCGGCGTCCCAGCTGGCGGCCGCGCTGGCGGGCCGGCTGGACGAGGCGGTGCGCGATGACGCTGCCTCGGCGGCACGAAGCAAGGAGGCGACCCTTGAGGCCAAGCAGCACCTCATGGAGGTCTTCACCTCGACGCCGTACCGGCCCACTGGGCTGGCGACCGCGGACCAGGCACTCAGCAACATCGTGCCGGTACTCGAGTGGATCACCTCTCTGCTCTGCGACGCCTTTGAGGGGCATCTGGACCTGAGCCGGGCCACGGACGCCGACCGCAAGCTGCTGGCCGACTCGGCGGACGCACTCCGAGCCGTCGCCACGTTGCTTGATGGCGGGAAGGCGTCTCCCGACCTGACGGCCCTGGAGGCCGCGCGAATGGCCTCGATGACGGCGATGCCGGGCATTCAGGACGACGACAACCATGCTGGGGCGGCGGTGCGCGCGGCAGCCGCCCACTCAGCCCACGCGCAAACGATTTCAATCGCCGCTCGGACCGTGGCGGCCGACGCCCTCATCGCCTCCCGGCAGGCCGATCCGGAGACCGTCGCCGCCGAACGCCGCCAATGGTACGGAACCAGCGGAGATTCCACGACACGGGCGGCCGGTCTCGCGGGTGCTGCCGGGGTGATCGGCAGGCACGCCAGCGCTCGTTCGGTCTGGATGATCAATAGCTTGCGCGGTGCCGCGGCGCTAGCGGCGGCCGTCGCTGTCGCGGACGCGTCCGGCGTCCAGCACGGGTTCTGGGTTGTGCTCGGGACGCTGTCGGTGCTCCGGACGAACGCGGCGGGGACCGGGGCAACCGCGTGGCGAGCACTGGCCGGCACCGTCATCGGGTTCGCTGTTGGCGCGGTGCTGCTGCTGGCGATAGGCACGGGGACTTACGCCTTGTGGGCGGTGCTGCCGGTGGCCGTGTTTGTAGCGGCGTACGCGCCAGGAACCGCGCCATTCATACTCGGCCAAGCGGCGTTCACCGTGACGGTCGCCGTGCTGTTCAACCTGCTCGCCCCGGTTGGCTGGAAGGTCGGACTGCTCCGCGTCCAGGATGTCGCAATCGGTTGCGGGGTGAGCCTGGTGGTTGGTGTGCTGTTCTGGCCACGCGGCGCGAGCGGCGTCGTCGGCACGGACCTAGCCGACGCGTTCCGCCATGGGGCTCAGTACCTGACGCAATCGGTTGACTGGGCCATGGGATCGCGATCCAAGCCGCCGTCGGCCGGGTCGTCGTCGTTCACCGCCGACCTGAGACTCGAGGACGCCATCCGGTCCTACCTGGCCGAACAGGGATCCAAGCGAATCAGCAAGGCGGATGTGTGGGCGCTCGTCATGGGCACGGTGCGACTGCGGCTTACGGCGAATGTGCTCGCCGGGTTGTCGCCGCCAAAACACGCGATGCGCGAATCCGATGCGCTCCGATTGCAGGCAGCTGGGCTCGCGCTGTACTACGAGCGGATAGCCGACGAGCTGGGAGCGGCCGAGGACACCGTGACCAGCGATGACCTGGCGATCTCCGATGTCGAGCCCCGGCATCCGCGCGCGTTGTGGGTGTCAGAGCACATCGAGCACCTGCAAAGCAACGCGCTGGCGATCGCGGAACCCGCCGCGCGAGTGGCCGCGGTGCGCCGCCGGCCCTGGTGGCGCTGAGCCGTTTTCATCGTCGGTGCGGCGCTCACCAGGTAAGAGACTGGTCAGTGCCACACCAACCATGATCATTAACCGTTTTCTGCCATCAGTTGCGCTGGGCTGACGAAGGTATAGCCCTCCGCCTTGATACCGCCGACCAGTTGCTCGAGCACCGATAGCGGATCGTTGTCGGGGTGGACGAAAAAGCTCGCCACGCCCTGGGTGACCGACAGGTCAATCCGTCCCTCGGTGAGGACGTCCGCGACGGTCCGCAGCGGATTGTTGTGCTGCTCGGCCGGCTCGTAGTCACCCATGTCTTCCGGGATGATCGTCGTGCCGTACAGGTCGTGCACCTCGTACGGGAAGAACTGGCCGAACACGTGGCTGTAATCGATTGTCCCGCCAGTGAGCTGCCCGCCGAAGAACAGCTCCTGCTCATACCTGACCGAGTACACCTTGTCGATCCCCGCGTAATCCACGGCGGACGCCGCGTAGTCCGGTGTCGTCCAGATCGTCGGCACCGGCAGGCCCGCGCGCGCGAACTGCCGCCGTCCGGTGACCACCCGGTCGTAAGCCCAGGTCTGCGAATCGCGGGGCAGCGGACCCGACTCGATCACGTAGTCGGTGTTCGCGCACGGGTCCACGTACTTGTATGGCGGCGACTGGGTTGTCGCGCACTGCGCCCGGTAGAACTCGAAGTCGTCCCCGGTCACCCCGGTGAACGGGTTGTCCACGTCGGAGTACTGGTCGGTGTACCCGTACTGCACCAGCGTCGCGCCGTCGGCCACCGCCGTCTTGAGCGCACTGACCATCGCGGGCTCCTGAAGCAGCGACTCCGACACCGGAACACCGTAGACCCCCTTCGGGTCGAGGTACTGCGGGATCGTGGCGATGCTGAACGGCACCTTCTGCGACTTCAGGTAGGCCGACATCGCGTCCAGATCGGCCGGGCTCGAATGCGGGCTGACATCCTCGAGCCGGACCAGGGCCATGTGGCTTGGCGCCACGTCCGGCGCGAGGTCGCGGAACAGCAGGTCGGCGAACGCTACGTAGCGGTCGGTCATCGAGATGTAGGAGAACGGGACCTCCCCCAGGTACATGATGTTCCCGGCGAAGATCGCCCAGGGGAAAGATCTCCCGGCCGTCTGCGCGATCGTGGCGCACGTCGACCCGCAGTTGGCCGAGGCCAGGACGTCGACCGAGGAGGAGTTCGTGATGTGCGGCGCGATGATGCCCGCCGCGTTGGCCGGGCTCCTGGTGAAGCTCGTCCCCTTGTAGGTGACCGAGCCGATGCTGTCGGTCTCGTCGAAGTAGGACGAGGACGGGTCCCAGCCGTACTTGGACTCAAATGCCGTGTCGGCGGAGCTTCCCTCGGTACCGGTGAGCTGCCAGACGTTGTCGCCGGCCCAGATGATCGGCCTGGTCGTGGTCAGCACGTCGTCGAGGAACGATGACGGCAGCGGCTCGTTGTACGTCGAGCCCAGGTAGATCGTCGTTGTGTAGTCGTTGACCTGGCCAGCCACGTAGTCGACGACCGGCTCCGCGGTGACCTTGCCGAAATGGGTGGCCAGGTTACCCGCGCCGATGGCGTACAGCTCCCCCAGCCAGCCGTAATCACCCGTGCTGTCGTACAGCACCAGCGTGGTCGACGAACCGCTATCGCCCCAGGTCCTGGCCTTCGAGGGCGTGGTCACCACGGTGATCTGCGCAACCTTGGAGTGGCGGCCGCTGGTAAGCGCGGTCGGGGCGTGGTAGCTGGCTGGCAGGCCCGGATGGGTGCTGGGCGGCTTCGGCGGGCTAGGCAGTTCGCCCAGCGCGTGCGGGTTCGCCGCTCCGTAGTCGCTATGCGCGGCGGGGTGCTGGGAGTTGGCGACGGCCGGCACGGCCGCCACCAGCACCGGGATCGCGACCACGCCGAGGATGACCGCGACCCGGCGGCCGCCGCGCGCCGCATTAAAGCGATCAGGTATCACGAATTGACACCCTTTCTGGAATCGTCGCAAATAATCGGACAAACCAACCGGAGAGTTCGCCCCACCGCGACTAACAGGACGCGCCATGCAGAAGTTAGGTTTACCGCAATCAGTCGGAGTCGTCCGGGCTTTGCGAACATCCAGTTAATCCACGAAAAACCGGTGCGTCAGCGCCGCGAGGTCGCTAACGTTTGCAGCGTCCTTTGGCATCACCGGACCGGTCGGTTAGCGCGGTAGAGCGGCCTCTCTCGCGCTAACCGGCCGGTCATTTTTCCAGGGGGTAGGTAGGGTATGTCCATATTGGACCCTAAGTCGGTTGCGGCGGTTTTCGGCACTAGACGGGAAGCTATCAAGCTGGCCCCGGTAATTCGGGAACTGCCCGCGTCGCCACTTGTCATCAACACCGGACAACACCGAGAATCACCTACTAAACCGGCTTTATATCGAACCAGACGTAAATCTCGACGTAATGCGGGATAACAACCAGCTATCCGGACTGCCCCCATGGATGTCCCACCGCTGGGGGTATAGCGCCAGCGGTGGGACATCCATGCGGTGGAGCATCCATGCGGTGGAGCACTGCGCCTGGCTACTCGGCGCGCAGGGCGAACGCGGTACGGGTGCCAGCCGCCCAGCTCGCCGGGCCGAGCGCCCCGACGATCGCGATGACCAGCCCGGCCAGCGCCAGCAGTACAAGCTCCCAGGGGAAGAACACCGAGATCAGCGACGCCGGGTACCCCGAGTTCGCCGCGTGCGCCATGACCGGGACCAGAGCGTGGTGCAGGTACACCCCGGCCGGAACGGCGACGATCCCCGCCACCAGGCCGGACAGCGCGACCGAGCACACGACCATCCCGAGGGTCTGCCGCGGCGTCATGCCGACCGATTTGAAGACCCCGATGTCGTGCACACGCTCCCTGATCTGCAGCGCCACCGAGTTCAGCACGCCGAGGCCGGCGACGACGATGATCAGGATGGTCAGCATCGTGACGAGCGTGATCGCCGCGAACAGCACGTTGTCCCCGCCGGCGTCGGTGCTGACGTTGTACGCGTCACCGAGGCGAGACGACAGCGAGTTGGCGTAGGCCTGGTCGCTGGTGCCGGGTGTGACATCGATGTCGTATGTCGCGGGCCCGCTCCCCGGGTTCAGCGCCGACAGCGTGGCAGCGCTGGTGTAGATCTTCGTATTGTCACCCGGCTGGAAGACTTCGCCCGCGATCCGCACGGTGACCCGGTGCGGGCCGGAAACCAGCGTGTAAGAAGAGCCGACCGACGTACCGGTGTCGGTCAGGAACATCGTGTTGACGTCGATCGAGTCGTGACCGGAGTACCAGCTGCCGGAAATCAGCGCGAGCCCGCTCCAGGACGGATCACCGTTGTAAGCGGTGAGCTGCGTCTCGCTCGCCGCGCCCGGCAGGCTGAGCTGCTCGTCGGTTTCCGTCAGGTAGTGCAGCGTGCCGGGACTGCCGGCCAGCGCCGTGGTCACGGCGCTCTGCTGCGCGGCGGTCAGTCCGCCCGCGGCGCCGGACATGTGAATATGGCGATGCGTGACCTTCGGGGGCAGCGTGCCAACCAGGCCGGGCGGAAGGGCCGACACCTGCACCGGAAGCGCCGTCGTCTGCGAGAGCTCATCGTAAGCGCGGCTCAGCGAGGTGGCCAGCCCGACGCCGAACGTCACCGACACCGCGCCGAACAGCACCGCCAGCAGGGTCACCATCGTGCGAGCCGGGCGAGCGAAGGGCGCGGCAAGCCCCAGCGTCACCGGTCGCGGCAACCACCGAAGCCGTGCGAGCGCCCGCTGCGTCGCGTACCCGTGTGCGACCCGCGGTGCACGCCCGGCCGCGATCGCTTGCACGGCGGACAGCCGCCCGGCGCGCAACGCGGGGGGTATCGCGGCCGCCACCGTCAGCGCCAAGACCGCCAGCGGCACGGCCACGTCGACCCAGAGCGGCACGCCGAGCGTCCCCACCTGGTAGACCCGCGCGTTCTGGCTGAGCAGCGGGGCGGCGAGCAGGTTCCCGCCGACGGCGCCGATCACGCACCCGGCCACCGCGGGCACCGCCACCAGCAGTACGTACGAAGCGACCACCTGCGCGGGGGTGAAACCGATCGACTTCAGCACGCCGATCCTGGTAACAGAAGCGATCACCGCCCCGCTGACCACGTTGACCACGATCAGGATCGAGATCACCAGCGCGATCACGCCGAACGCGATGATGAACGGCACCCACACCGCCACGTTGCTCTGCTCGGCCTGCGCCACGTTCAGCCAGGACACCGGAGTATCCAGCACCGCCCCGCGCGGCAGGACCCCGCGCACCGCGGCCTCGTCGGCCGAGATAGCCGACGCGTCGCCTGCCGAAGCGAACCGGTAAAGCATCAGGGCCTGCCCGGAACCGCCGAGCGCCGCGATCTCAGACGGCAGTACCCACGCCTGGGCGGAGTCGGTGACCGAGTCCGCGACGCCGGTCACGGTCAGCGCGTGGGAGCCGATCGTGATGACCGAACCGATCCCGCCGGCCACGCCCCGGCTGACCACTATCTGGTCGGCCGCCGACGCCCAGTGCCCGTCGTCCAGGGTGAGGTCGTCGACCGGCCCGCCCGGCCCGGAGCGCCCGGCGATCTCCAACTGCGTCGTCTGCGAGCCGGTCACTCCAGGAATCGCGACCTTCGCCGCGACCGTCACTTCCGCGAACGGCCCGGCGGCGGCCGTCACGCCCGCCAGCTTGGTCGTGGCGGCAAGCCGTGATGGCGTGGCCAGCGACGTGTCAACGGTCTCGGTGACGTCCGCGCCGCGCTGCGCGGCGAACGCGTGATTGAACGGGCTATGCGCGTTGACCAGCATTCCGACGGCGAGCGTCGAGGCGGCGCAGGCGGCGAGCACCACCAAGCCGATGATCACGGTCTGCAGTTTGCGTCCTCCGATGCCACCGCGGGCCGCGTGCATGACCGCACTCATACCACCACCCGGCCGTCGGCGATCGAAATCACCCGGTGGGTGTACTTGGTGGCCAGTTCCGGGTTGTGCGTGACCAGGATCAGCGTCTGCCCCGCGGAGTTGAGCTCCAGCAGCAGCGTACCGATCTCGTCGCCGGTCGCGCTGTCCACCGCGCCGGTCGGCTCGTCGGCCAGCAGCACGGCGGGCTGGTTGATCAGCGCCCGCGCGATCGCCACCCGCTGACGCTCGCCGCCGGACAGCCGCGCCGGGTACGCGTCGCGACGATGGTCGATCCGCAGCGTGGCCAGCAGCTCTTCGGCCCGCGCCCGCGCCCCGGGAGTCCGCGCGAGCTGCGCCGGCAGCAGCACGTTGTCAATGACGGTCATATCGTCGAGCAAGTTGAAAAACTGAAAGATCATCCCCACCGTCCGCCGCCGGAACCTGGCCACCCCAGTCTCGCTGAGCTTGTCTACCCGGTCCTCACCCACCCGGACCGTACCGCTGGTCGGCCGGTCCATTCCGGCGATGAGGTTGAGCAGCGTCGACTTTCCGCTGCCCGACGGCCCCATGATCGCGACCGCTTCACCCTCCGCCACTGACATGCTCACGTCAGCCACGGCCGGGGCGGCGCCGCTGTCGTACCGTTTCGTCACGTTCTTGAGGTGAACAAGTGCATCCATGCGCCGACCCTAGACCCGCGCCCGGCAACCACGCGTCGCCCGCACGGGCGAACCTCCGTACCTCAGGTGGCCGACCGTCATCCCCGGGATGTATGACCATTAGCCATAACGGCGGATGCCGAGTCCGCCGAAACAGATAACAATGGTCGCATGGCGGGACGTATCGGCAAGCTGGTCGCTACGCTGCTGCGCGCCGAGCCGCGTAGCAGACCGTCCAGATGGGGACTCGTGCTGGACGCGGTGATCGCGGTGGGCCTCGCGGTTGGCGCGGTCATCCAGACATTGCAGCGGACGGGGCTCCTTACCATCAAGCAAAACGAGGCCGTGATCTTCTCCCAGGCCATCACGGTGCACACAACCCCGTTGGAATTGGCCGCGGCAGTGCTGACCGGGCTGCCGCTCGCGCTCAGGCGGTGCTACCCCATCACAGCGCTGCTCGTGATCATCGCGGGCGTCGCCGCCATGCAGTATGCCAAGATGGCCGTGCCCGCCTGCTCGTTCGGCGCCGCGGTTTTCGCCGGCTACAGCGCCGTCGCGAACAGCCGCTACCGTAACCTCGCCATCGCGGCGGTGCTGGCGATCACGCTCTGGGTGACCGCGACCTTCGCTACCACGCTGCCGCGTTTCCCTGGCCGGCTGACCGCGCTGTTCGCGATGCTGCCGACGATGGCCGCGGCGATCGGCATCAGGGAACTGCGCAGCCGGCTTCGCGACACGACCGCCAGGCACAAGGAGTCGACCGCGCGCGCGATCGCGGCGGAACGGGCGCGCATCGCGAGCGAACTGCATGACGTCGTGACGCACAACGTCAGCGTCATGATCGTTCAGGCGGGGGCGGCCCGCACGGTCCTGGCCAGCTCACCCGCCGACGCGGAGCAGGCGCTGTTCGCGGTGGAGGCCACCGGCCGGACCGCGATGACCGAGCTGCGGAACCTGCTCGGCCTGCTCTGTCCGGCTGGCGACGAGGACGACGTGCTGCGTCCGCAGCCGGGGCTGGGCGAACTGGACGAGCTCATCGGCCGGGTGTCCGCGGTCGGACTGCCGGTGGAACTCGTGGTCAGCGGTACGCCGCGACCGCTGGCGCCCGGGGCTGACCTGGCGGCTTACCGCGTCGTGCAGGAGGCCCTCACGAACGTGCTGCGGCATGCCGGGAGAGTGGCTACCGTCGTTATGGTCCAATGGGAAACGCGGCTGGTGATCACGGTCAGCGACGACGGGCGGGTGGCCCGGGCTGGCCCGCCGGGGCGGGGGCTGGTCGGGTTGCGGGAACGGCTGGCGTTGTACGGCGGTGAGCTGGACGCCGGGCCGCGGCCGGGCGGGGCGGGCTGGTGGGTACGGGCGGTGGTGCCGGCATGAAGGTGGTGATCGCCGACGACCAGGCACTGGTACGGGGCGGGTTCCGGCTGATTCTGGGGGCGGCGGGGATGGAGGTCGTCGCGGAGGCGGCCACCGGGGTGGAGGCGGTCGCCGCGGTGCGCGAGCACCGGCCGGATGTGGTGCTGATGGACATCCGGATGCCGCAGATGGACGGGATCGAGGCGACCCGGCACGTCCTCGCGGACAACGACGAGGTCCGCGTGCTCATCCTGACCACGTTCGACCTGGACCGCTACGTGTACGAGGCGCTGGCCGCCGGGGCGAGCGGGTTCCTGCTCAAGGACGTCACCCCCGAGCACCTGGTCGCCGCGGTACGGCTGGTCCGCACCGGGGACGCGTTGCTCGCGCCATCCATCACCCGGCGGCTGGTGTCCCGGTTCGCGCCCGCGTACGGCGGGGTGTCCGGGGACTTGTCCACGCTGACGCCGCGTGAGCTTGAAGTGCTCGGGCAGGTCGCGCGGGGGATGAGCAACTCCGAGATCGCCGCCGAGCTGGTGCTGAGCGAGGCGACGGTGAAAACGCACGTGGCGCGGGTGCTGGCCAAGCTCGGCCTGCGAGACCGGGTGCAGGCGGTCGTGCTCGCCTACGAATCGGGTCTGGTCACGCCGTCCGCCAATACACAGTGAAATGCTGATGATTGACGCTGGCGACCGGGAGTAGCGAGACGGTCTTGTCGTCGGCGGTCGCGCTGAAGACGGGATGAACTGGGTCGGCGGTGCTCACGGTCGCCTCGGTCAGCGTCGGCATCGTCGCGGCGGTGGACGTGCCGTAGGCGCCAGCCAGCACCGAGGGGCCATAGCTGACCGCCTGGACCTGCGGGTTATCGGGGGTTGGGGTCAGGTTCACGGTCATGGGGAGGGTGACATGGAGCTCGTCGTTCGGCTGCCAGTAGCGAGCGACGGTGATCCAGCGGCCACGAACGGTACCGGTGAGTGGCTGGCCGTTCAGCCGGACCTGCGGGCTGCCCGCGATCCATCCGGGTACGCGGACCCGCAGTTCCATCGCGGCGCTGCCCTCGACGACGGTCAGCGTCGTGGCGGGTTCGGCCGGGAATGTGGTCGTCTGCCGGAGGGCGATCCCCTGGTCAGCGCAGCGGACCCGGGACGGAATGAAAAGGTTGACGTAGATGCCAAGGGCGTCACGCGAGTAGATCGTGTCGGCGAACTTCGCCTGCGTCTCGAGGCCGGTGGCGTTGTCGCAGGTGAACGTCTCATAGTCGGTTGCGTAGATGTTCGGGTTCCCGGTGGGAAAATAGTTGAGCGGCTGCTGCTTCAAGGCGTCCGGTGACAGGCCCAGGTAGTAGCAGTTGAAGCCGTGCGGGCTGGTCGGATCCTGAGTGCCAAGCATGTGATTGAACAGCGCGCGCTCGTAATAGTCGAGATACGCGGTGTCACCCTGATTGTGGAAGTGCAACAGCCGGGCGAGCTTGAGCAGGTTGTAGGTTACGCAGCCTTCGCAGGTGTAGTTGGACAGCTGGGTCGAGACCTGATCCGGGTCCTGCCAGTGCTCATGATTACTGGACCCGCCTATCACGTAGGTGTGATGGTCGATGACGATGTTCCAGAAGTTCTGCGCGATGTCCTGGTAGACGGTGTCCCCGGTCTCTTCCCACATGCGCAACGCCGCGATGACCTTGGGGGTGTTGGTGTTGGCATGCAGGCCGGTCAGGTTATCGACTCCCGCGGCGAGCGGGTCATAAAACGCCGCGTGGTAGAACCGTCCGGCTGTGACCAGGTATTTCTGCTCTCCGGTGATCATGTAGAGGTTCGCGAGCGACTCGGGCAGGCCGCCGTATTCGACCTCGAGGATGCGCTGCATCTGGTCGTAGCTCAGCCGGCCGGTGCGCCAGTCCACCCAGTCGGCGAGGTTGATCGCGACGTCCAGCGCCGACGTTATGCCCCCGAGTTGATAGGCGTCGATCAGGCCGGCCAGGTACTTGTGGATCATGTAGTACGGCGACCAGACGTGGCGGCCGCTTTCCAGCCAATCGAAGAAGTACTCGGGAAACGCGGACAGGTAGCCCGGATGGAAACCGGCCTTCTGCGCTCGTTGCTGCAGGGCCGCGAGCTGGCCGACCAGGTATTCGGCCTTGCTCCTTGCGCGTTCGTCGCCGGTGTTGGCGTAGGTGATCGCGAGACCGGACAGCAGGTGGCCGGTGGTGTGGCCGCGAACCTGCGAGCCCGGGTTCTCCCAGCCGCCGGGCGGGAGCGCCTGGTCGGCGAGTCCGTAGTTGAGGCGGAACGTGTGCAGCATCCGGTCCGGGTCCAGGAAATGCAGATAATTCGCGTTTCGCCCCTGATTGGCGGAGAACACGCTGCTGTCGAGCTCCACGTGGTCCAGCGGGAACGCGGCGGTGCGGCCGGCGGTGCCATCGGGCGCGTACCCGGTCGGCATCGGCTTGCGCACCAGCGGAATCGTCGCCGGCGTCACCGGCGCGGCCCCGCGTGTCAGGTACCCGGCCCCCACGGCCGCGGCCGAAACACCGGCCACCGCGGCGATAAGCCGCCGACGAGTCAGCAGCCGAGGCTTCTGCGCCGCGGTCTCCCCACCCGTCTCGATGAGCTCACGCGTATCGGCCAGCTTGCCCGTGTCGGCTAGGTCGTCCTGATCGGCTACCTCGCTGGCCTGGACGGTCTCCGCGTCTAGCGGGGCCTCTGTGGCTGCTGTTTCCTGTGTGGCGTCGTCAAGCAGTGCCGCCTCGGCGGTCGTCGAGGCGTCATCCACGGCGCAAGGGCCGGTCATACGTTGCCCGCACGGCTGGCGATGCCCTCTCATCCGGGTGGTCCGCTCCCGAGGGAATGGTACCTCTCGTACCTATGAGCACCGTTGGTGCGGCGCGGCACCGCCGGGGACCTCACCAGCGGCCCGGTTTTGCTGGTCGGTGTGGCACCGACCAGCGAAGAGTGTGGGTAGTGCCGCACTGACCCGGAAAAGCTCGGGGTAACGAGTCACATCAGCACCACGCATCGCCTCAGCAACGGCCGGCGGGACATCTCGCACACCTGCCGACCGGGCTCAGCTCGGTGCGGCTGACGGCGCCCGAGCCGCGCCGGTTCCTCATTGTCGGCGGCGCGCCGCTGGGCGAGCGGCTCGTCATGTGGTGGAACTTCGTGGCCCGGACCAACGATGAGATCGAACGGGCCCGCGCGGCGTGGATAGCCGGCGAGTTCGGAGACGTGACCGGGTACGACGGCGAGCCGCTGCCCGCGCCACCGCTGCCGCCGACCGCGCTTAAGCCACGCTGACAGGGGTAATAGGTAGCCGAGCGTAGTCGTCCGTGGAAACGGACCGTGATCGATTTCGGCAAATGGCCAGCGGAGAACGATTTTGTCCGCTACCATCAATAGTGACCCAATCACATTGGGTAAATTAGCGAGTGTTCGGCAATCCCGGATAACACACTGTTAATCAAACGAACGCTAGCCAACCATCGGTGGCCCGGCGACCACGGCCTGATGGGCAGCGCTGCGGACGACGCTATCTAGGGGAATTGATCAATGGGGCCGATCATTGGCATTACCGCATATGCGGCGCAGGCGGACTGGAAGGGCTGGTCCGCCCCCGCTGCCCTGCTTCCGTGGGCTTACGTCGACGCGATCCGCCGCAACGGCGGACGCCCGGTGCTGCTGCCGCCCGGCGGGAGCGACGACGAGGCCGCGGCCACCGTTTCCGATCTCGATGGCATTGTCCTCGCGGGCGGAGCCGACGTGAACCCGGCACGGTACGGCGCGCAGCCGCACCCGGCAACCGCCGTCAGCGATCCGGACCGCGACGCCTGGGAGCTAGCGGTCGCCAAGGCCGCACTGCGCGACGGCGTTCCGCTGCTTGGCATCTGCCGTGGCATGCAGGTACTGAACGTCTGCCTGGGCGGGACGCTGCACCAGCACGTCCCGGATCTCACCGGGCACGACGGGCACGACGGACCGCGAAGCGGCTTCAGCCGGCACCGGGTACGGATCACCGCGGGCCAGCGGCTAGCGAGCATCCTGCCCAGCGGCGGCTACTTCGATGTGCCCACGCATCACCATCAGGCCGTCGACGTGACCGGGGCCGGCCTGGTGCCGGTGGCCTGGGCCGAGGATGGCATCATCGAGGCGATCGAAGGCGCGCCCGGCGAACTTGACGGCTTCGTGGTCGGGATCCAGTGGCATCCAGAGCAGGGCGATGACCCCCGGCTGTTCCAGGCACTGCTGGCCGCCGCGGAAACCCGCCGCACCGGCAAGGGACACGGGGCGGAACTCCTCGCCGGAGCCTGAACCGGCGGAGCCTGAACCGGCATTTCAGCACCATGGATGGCCCATCGCGGGGGTTATAGCGCCAGCGGTGGGCCATCGCTGGCGCTGGCGGCGGCGCGGCGGCGGCCGCGCGGCGGGCGGCGGCGGGCCCGCGGCGGCGGCCGCGCGGGCTAATCCCTACAGGTAGTTGTACGGGACGACGGGGGTTACCGTCACGGTCACCGTCGCTTGCCCGAGGTACGGGTGAGCGGCGGTGATCGTTATCGTGCCGGTCTGGGACGGGAGCGATCGGACGAACCCGCCGCCCACTCCCCCGAACTCAGCGAACGCGAACGGGTTCTGGCAGATCAGCATGCCCGGGCCGCTGATGTTCAGCGTCACGTCGCCGGTCACGCCCGCGCGGTGGTTACCGTAGGCGTCGGTAGCGCGGAACGTGATCCGGGTAGCGTCGCTGCCGTCGCCGGTGATCTGGTCGTCGTCGACGGTCAACTCGAGCATGTCCCCGGAGGGGTCCGCGGACATGCTGAGCGTGGCGGCTAGCCGGTCACCCAGGTACCCGTCGATACGCAACTCGGCCTGATCCGCGGGCAAGTCGACGAAGGCGGGCGGGTAGGCGAGCCCGCTGAACCGCTCGCGGGCGGGACGGGCGGTGACGTAGTGCCGCTTGTCGAGGTAGATCTCCAGCCGGTCGCAGTTGGTGGCGATCATCCGGTCCTGGCCCGCTCCCTCTGGCCAGCAGAACGCGGGGACGATGACCACTCCGCGGTCCGGGCTCACCTGCGCCTGGTAGATCGCCGCGCCGGGCTTGGGGACACGGAAGACGTCAAGCACCCCGGGTGTCCGCATCGAGTCCCAGTCCTTGTCGTTGTCCGCTGCTGACCAGTAGTCGAGCGCCGCCCAGCACACCGCTCCCGCGTACCTGGGCTTTGACCCGACGATGTTGTGCACGACGGCGTGCGCCACCGCCTGCTGGGATAGCACATCCGGTGAGTCGGTCCAGGAGTATCGCGGCAGCATCGCCCCGACCGCCTCGCTGATCAGGTACGGGACGCGCGGGACCGGCGCGAACAGGACGGGCAGTTCACCGGTAACCGCATAGTCGTCGTAGGAGAACACGTCCTCGGCCCAGCCAGCCGTGCTCTGGGTGGTCATCGTGCCGGTGCTCGGCCGGGTGCCGTCTAGCTCGTCGGCGATCTGCCGGGTTTTACGGTAAAGGCCGGGATAGTTCGCGGTCTCGTTCAGCCGGCTGCCCCAGATCACGACGCTGGGCCGGCTCCGGTCGCGCAGCACCATGTCATGCACGTTGTCGAGCACGATGTCCTGAAAGCTGGCATCACCAACCCAGTGCCAGCCGGGCGTTTCCTCGAACACCATCAGGCCGAGCTCGTCGCAGGCGTCTAGGAAGTCCGGCGACTGCGGGTAGTGGCTGCAGCGGACCATCGTGCAGTTCAGCTCATCGCGCAGGATCTCGGCGTCGCGTCGCTGCAGCCGCGTGGGTGCCGCCATCCCGGTGTAGGGGAACATCTGGTGCCGGTTCAAGCCGAAGAGCACGCGTCTGGTGCCGTTGAGGTAGAAGCCATCCGTCGCGAAGACGGCCTCACGGAACCCGATCTGCTTCGTCACGGTGTGCAGGCCGCTGGCGCCATAGCGCAGGGTCGCGGCGAGCTGATAGAGCTTCGGTGACTCCGGTGACCACAGGTCGATGTCCGTCAGGCCGGTCAGCGTCACGGTGAACGTCTTCACCTGGTTGGCTTCGAAGTCGACGCGGACGGTGGTGCTGGCGAGGGATGCGGAACCGTCGTTAAGCGTGATGGTGATGGTGGTGTCACGGCGCGATGCCTTGGGTACGGCGGCGGCGTCGACGGTGACCTCCGTCGTCAGCCGGCGGGCCCCGACATCAAGGACGTGCTCGGGCTTGGCGAACAGATCGCTGATGAAGGCATCCGGCACCGTGGCGAGAGTGGCGCCCCGGTAGATGCCGCCGGGCTGCACGTAGTCGATCGAGTCCGGTCCGAGCGGCGGTGCAGCCGGCGGTACGTCCAGCCAACGGGAGTCGACCACGATGGCGAGCACGTTCTCCCCCGTGGTGACCTCATCGGTCAGCTCCACGGTCCAGGGCAGGTAACCGCCCACGTGGCTGCCCATCGCCTTCCCGTTGAGCACGGCGCTCGCGTTGGTCATGATGCCGTCGAAGGTGAGCAGCACGCGGCCGCCGGTTACCGTACCGCCATCGAAATGCTTGCGGTAGATCCAGAGGCCTTCCCAGTCGCCGGGCTCCCAGCCATTCCAGGACAGCGGAACCACAGTGTGCGGGATGGTTACCGTTTCGTAGCCGCTGTCGTCGAAATTGGGATCAGTGGATCCGGCGATATAGGTGCCGCCGAATAGCCAGCTCTGGTTAAAGTCATAGAGTGTTGCGCCGGTCGCGATCAGCTTGCTATTCGCGTCTTCGGCCGAGTCGATCTCGTGCATTCCCTCGATTGCACCGCCGACCACCACGGCTGTCCCGAATGCTCCCGCAGCAGCGAGCGCGCTACCGCGCAGCACGCCACGTCGTGTCGGCCCGTTGCGGGGAGATACGGGCTCATTATGACCGGCTGGCACGAAGCTACATTAGTGAGTTCACATAACGTTATCGTAACGTACTAATTACTATCTCAGACTTCTGCCAGCTTCTGCCTGGCAGGCGGCTGCCGGTGGCGACCCGTGCTGGTCTATTCTTGATCCGTTAACAGGACGTTACGCAGGGAAGGATGCGCGAGTGGCCGACGGTGTGTCCGCGCTCACCGACGTGATCTTCCGCCGGGTGCGCAGCGGCAACGCCTTCGAGGAGACCGTTGAGCGGCTGCTTGACGGGATCAAGCTCGGCATTCATGACCGGCTGCCGGCCGAACGCGAGCTGGCGGCGCGGCTGGGAGTGAGCCGGGTCACCATACGCGACGCACTGCGCGAACTGGCCGCCGCCGGGTACGTGGAGACCAGGCGGGGTCGATCCGGCGGCACGTTCGTGATCCGCAGGCCGGCACCCCCCGCCGCCATTGACGCCGCCACACTGGCCGACACGCTGACCTTCCGGCGTGCGGTCGAGGTGGGTGCGGCGGAGGCCGCGGCCCGGGCGACGCTCAGCCGCGAGCGGCGCGAGTCGCTGTCGTCCGCGCTGGCCACGGCGCGCGCGGCCGGCCTTGACGAGTACCGGCAGGCGGACTCCCTGCTGCACCTGGCGATCGCCGACGCGGCCGGGTCGGCGACGCTGGCGGCCGGTGTGGTGGATGCCCGAGTCCGCATGGTCGACCTGCTGGACGCGATCCCGATGCTCGAGGTGAACCTCGCGCATTCCAATGCCCAGCACGCCAGGATCGTCGCCGCGATACTCGCCGGGGACCCGGACCGGGCGAGGCAGGCCATGGACGAGCACGTCGAGGGATCGGCCGCGCTGCTACGCGGCTTCTTGCGCAGCTCTTGACAGGTGCGGCACCTCGATGGCTCAATACCGCTAATAAGAATGGATCAGGCCTAAGCCATTTCCGTACCGGGAGGCTGCCGTGTCCGACGATACTGTTCCCGCCAATGCGACCGTCACCACGCCCGACGCCGACGAGCAAGAGCTGCACCGGCTCGGGTACGCGCAGGAGCTCCGCCGGCACATGTCGGGGTTCAACAACTTCGCGGTTTCCTTCACGATCATCTCGATCCTGTCCGGATGCCTGACCCTCTACGGCACTGGCATGAACTCCGGCGGCCCGGTGATCATCACCTGGGGCTGGCCGTTCGTCGGCCTGATGACGCTCCTGGTGGGCCTGGCGATGGCCGAGGTGTGCTCAAGCTTCCCGACCGCGGGCGGACTGTACTACTGGTCGGCCAAGCTGGCACCGGAGAACCCGGCCGCGTGGTCGTGGTTCACCGGCTGGTTCAACTTCCTCGGCCAGGTCGCGGTCACCGCTGGCATCGACTTCGGCGCGGCATTCTTCCTCAACGCGCTGCTCGACCTGCAATGGGGCTTCGATACCCGGCCCTGGCACACGATCGTGCTATTCGCGGCCATCCTGGCGCTGCACGGGATCATCAACCAGTTCGGCGTCGACCTCATCGCCAAGCTGAACAACGTCTCGGTCTGGTGGCACATCACCGGTGTCTTGATCATCGTCGGCGTGCTGGCGTTTGTCCCGTCGCACCATCAGTCGGCGTCCTGGGTGTTCGGGCATTTCGCCAACAACACCGGCTGGTCGTCGAAGTTCTACGTGCTCCTGCTCGGGCTGCTGCTCGCGCAGTACACGTTCACCGGCTATGACGCGTCCGCGCATATGACCGAAGAGACCCGGTCGGCCGCGACCGCCGGACCCCGCGGCATCGTCACCTCCATCCTGGTGAGCCTGGTGGCGGGCTGGGTGCTGCTGATCGGCATTACCTTCGCGATCCAGCACTACACCGCCGAGTCGACCTCGGCGGTGCCCGCCGCCCAGGTGTTCATCAACGCGGTCGGCTCGACCGGCGGGAAGCTGCTGCTGCTCGTGGCGATCGGCGCGCAGCTGTTCTGCGGCATGTCGTCGGTGACCGCGAACTCGCGGATGATCTACGCGTTCTCCCGCGACGGCGCGCTGCCCGGCAGCGCGATCTGGCACCGGATCAACCCCAAGACCAGGACTCCCACCAACGCGATCTGGCTGGCGGCGGGCGGCGCGCTGATCCTGGGGCTGCCCTATCTGTGGAACAACACCGCTTACGTCGCGGTCACTTCCATCGCCGTCATCGGCCTCTACATCGCGTATGTAACGCCGACGCTGCTGCGGCTGCGGCTCGGCTCACGATTCCAGCCCGGCCCATGGCAACTCGGCCGGTGGTCCCGCCCGATCGGGATAGCCGCCGTCGCCTGGGTCGTGATCATCACCATCTTGTTCATGCTCCCCACCGCGTCACCGATCACCGGCACGAACTTCAACTACACGGTGGTCGCGGTCGCCGCCGTGCTCGGCTTCGCCGGGATCTGGTGGCTGGTCTCCGCCCGCAAGTGGTTTACCGGCCCGAAGGTGCAGGGTAGCGAGGCGGAACTGGCGGCGATCGAGCATGAACTGGAGGAACTTGCCTGATGACCTTGGAAGAACTCACCATCGCCATCGAAACCGGCAAGGTCAACACGGTCGTCGTGGCGATCACCGACATGCAGGGCCGGCTCCAGGGGAAGCGATTCCACGCCCGGTTCTTCCTCGACGAGGTGGTGCCGCACGGCACCGAGGCATGTGCGTACCTGCTCGCGGTCGATACCGACATGAACACCGTGGACGGGTACACGCTGTCATCCTGGGAGAACGGCTACGGCGACTTCGTGCTCCAGCCGGACATCTCAACGTCGCGGATAATCCCCTGGCAGCCGGGCACCATCCTGATGCTGGCCGACGTGCTCTCGCTGGACCACGATCCCGTCGCGGTCTCGCCCCGGCAGGTGCTGCGGAAGCAAATCGCCAGGCTCGACGACCTCGGCTGGACCTGCTACACCGGCACCGAACTCGAATTCATCGTCTTCGAGGGCGGCTACGAGCAGGCCTGGGACTCCGGTTACCGCGGCCTGGTCCCGGCCAACCGGTACAACGTCGACTACTCGGTACTGGGCACCGGCCGGGTCGAACCGCTGCTGCGGGACATCCGCAACTCGATGACCACGGCGGGGCTGACCGTCGAATCGGCCAAGGGCGAATGCAACCCCGGGCAGCATGAGATCGCCTTCCGGTACACCAACGCGCTGACCACCGCGGATCAGCACGTCATCTACAAGACCGGGGCGAAGGAGATCGCCGCTCATCACGGGTACGCGCTTACCTTCATGGCCAAGCCCAACGAGCGAGAAGGCAACTCGTGCCACATTCATCTCTCGTTCCGCGCCGGCGGGGGCGAGCCGGTGATGTCGGGCGATGGACCGTATGGCCTGTCGGCGGCAGGCGAGCATATCGTGGCCGGCCTGCTCAGCGGGCTGCGCGACCTGACGCTGATGCTTGCTCCGACCATCAACTCCTACAAGCGGTACGTCTCCGGGAGCTTCGCGCCGACCGCGATCGCCTGGGGCCCGGACAACCGGACCTGCGCGCTGCGGCTCGTCGGGCACGGCCCGTCGCTGCGCGTCGAATGCCGGGTGCCCGGCGGCGACGTCAACCCGTACCTGGCGACCGCCGCGCTCATCGCCGGGGCGCTGGACGGGGTGGACCGGTCGCTGCCGCTGCCCGACCCAATAACAAACAACGCCTATGACCATAACGACGTATCCAGAGTCCCCGCCAGCATGGATGAAGCTCTCGCCTCGTGGACCTCGTCGTCGCTGGTCACCCGGGCATTCGGCAAGGACGTGACCGAGCACTACGCGAACATGGCGAGGGTGGAGATCGAGGCGTACCGCGCCGCGGTCACCGACTGGGAACTGCGACGTTACTTCGAACGGATATGAGGATCCTCAACCCGGCGACCGAAGAGGTCGTCGCGGACGTACCAGAGACCTCCGGCGACGACGCCGAGGAGGCGGTCGAGCGGGCACGGGCAGCCGCGAAGGAGTGGGCGCGGCTGCCCCCCGCCGACCGTGCGCGCCTGCTGTCGCGGTTCGCGTCAGCGGTGGACGGCGCGCGCGAGGAGCTAGCCCAGCTCGAGGTTCTTGAGGCCGGACATCCGATCACCTCGGCGCTCTGGGAAGCCGGGCATGTTCGTGACGTGCTCGCCTACTACGCGGCCGCGCCGGAACGGCTGGCCGGACAGCAGATCCCGGTCGCGGGCGGCCTTGACGTGACCTTCCATGAGCCGCTGGGCGTGGTCGGGGTGATCGTGCCGTGGAACTTCCCGATGACGATCGCGGCCTGGGGGTTCGCTCCGGCGCTGGCGGCGGGCAACGCGGTATTGCTGAAACCGGCCGAGGCGACGCCGCTGACCGCGCTGCGGCTCGCGTCGCTGGCGCTTTCCGCGGGCCTGCCTGCTGGGCTGCTGCAGGTCCTGCCGGGACTCGGGCCGGTGACCGGGTCGTATCTCGTGCGGCACCCGGCGGTGCGCAAGATCTGCTTCACCGGATCTGTTCCGGTGGGCCAGTCGATCATGACGGCCTGCGCGTCCGCGGTGAAACGCGTGACGCTTGAGCTGGGTGGTAAGTCGGCGAACATCGTGTTCGCGGACGCCGACGTTGACGCGGCCGCCGACGCCGCGCCGATGGCGGTGTTCGACAACGCGGGCCAGGACTGCTGCGCGCGGTCGCGGATCCTGGTCCAGGCTTCGGTCTACGAGCGGTTCATGGCGCGCTTCGAATCCGCAGTGAAGTCGGTGGTGGTTGGCTCTCCGCTGGAGTCGGCGACGCAGATGGGACCGTTGATCTCGGCCGCGCACCGGGACCGGGTTGCTGGATACGTGTCCTCGTCCGTGGCTTTTCGCGGGTCGTGCCCGGCGGGCGCGGGGTTCTGGTTCCCGCCGACGGTGCTGGCCGGGCCTGCTGTTTTTGAGTTGCCCGCCTGGCGGGAAGAGGTCTTCGGGCCGGTAGTGTGCGTGACGCCGTTCTCGTCAGAGGCCGACGCGATCGCCATCGCGAACGACACACCCTACGGTCTGTCTGGCTCGATCTGGACCCGCGACGTGGGCCGGGCGATCCGGGTGGCACGGGCGGTGGAATCGGGCAACCTCTCGGTGAACTCGCATTCTTCGGTGCGGTACTCGACGCCGTTCGGCGGTTTCAAGTCCTCGGGGCTCGGCCGGGAACTCGGCCCGGACGCTGCTTTGGAGTTCACCGAGACGAAGAACGTGTTCATCGCGGTGCCCGATCCCAGCGATGGCCCATCGCTGGGGCTATTACCCCAGCGATGGGCCATCGCTGGGGTAACAAAATCAGGAGGAAACCGGATGAGGCTGGACGGACGGACCGCGGTCGTGACCGGTGCCGGGAGCGGTATTGGGCTGGCGACCGTGCACAGGCTCGCCGCCGAGGGCGCGCGTGTGGTCGCGGTGGACATCGACGCGGAAGCCGGCGAGAAGGCCGCGCTCGATGCGGGCGGGATCTTCGTGCCCGCCGACGTGGCAGACGAGTCCGACGTGGAACGCGTCTACCGGCTAGCCTTTGAGGCGTTTGGCTCGGTGGATATCGCGTTCAACAACGCGGGCATCTCGCCGCCGGAGGATGACTCGATCATCGACACCGATCTTGAAGCGTGGCGGCGGGTGCAGGAGGTGAACCTGACCTCGGTCTATCTGTGCTGCCGCGCGGCTCTGCCCTATATGCGGCGACAGGGCCGCGGCTCGATCATCAACACCGCGTCGTTCGTCGCGGTGATGGGATCGGCGACGTCGCAGATCTCCTACACGGCGTCCAAGGGCGGGGTGCTCGCGCTGTCTCGTGAACTCGGCGTCCAGTTCGCCAGGGAAGGCATCCGGGTGAACGCGCTGTGCCCGGGCCCGGTGAACACTCCACTGCTGGCCGAACTCTTCGCCGCGGATCCCGAGCGAGCGGCGCGGCGGCTGGTGCACGTGCCGATGGGCCGGTTCGCCGAGGCCTCCGAGATCGCCGCGGCGGTCGCGTTCCTGGCCTCGGACGACTCGTCGTTCATCACCGCGTCCACGTTCCTGGTGGACGGCGGGATCTCCGGCGCCTACGTCACGCCGGTGTAGACGCTAATACGGTGGAAACTAGCCGTCGCAGGCCGACGGCAAGCTTCCACTATCTTCAGGCTGCGGCGATGGTGCGGAGCCGGACGGTGACGTCCATGGCCCGCAGTTCCTCGAGTACCTCGTCGCTGTACTGGGAACTGATGTCGGTGAGCACGTAGCCCAGCTCGTCACGGGTCCGCAGCAACTGGCCCTCGACGTTGACGCCGTGGTCCGCGAGGACCCGGTTGATCGCCGCGAGGACCCCTGGCACGTTCTGGTGCAGGTGGACGAGGCGGTGCGCGCCCGGAGCGTCTGGCAGCTGGCTCCCCGGGAAGTTCACGCTCAGTGAGGTGGAGCCCGAGGTCACGTAGTCGACCAGCTTGCCGGCCACGAACTCGCCGATGTCCTGCTGGGCTTCCTCGGTCGAACCGCCGATGTGCGGGGTGAGGATCACGTTGCCGAGGCCGCGCAGCTCGGAGACGAACTCGTCGCCGCGGCCCTTCGGCTCGGCGGGGAACACGTCGATCGCCGCGCCGGCGATGTGCCCGGACTCGATGTTGCTCCGCAGCGCCGCGTGGTCGACCACGAAACCCCGGGACAGGTTGAGGAACAGCGACCGCGGCCGCATCGAGGAAAACTCGGCCTCGCCGAAGAACCCGTGGTTCCAGGCCCGGCCGTCCACGTGCAAGGTCACCGCGTCCACCGACTCGAGCAGCTCTTGCAGGGTGGAGCAGCGCCGGGCGTTGCCGATCGCCAGCTTGTCCGAGATGTCATAGAAGTAGACGGTCATGCCGAGGGACTCGGCGAGCACCGACAGCTGGGTGCCGATGTTCCCGTAGCCGACGATGCCCAGCGACCGGCCGCGCACCTCGTGGGAGCCGGTCGCCGATTTGTCCCAGACGCCGGAGTGCATCTTGGCGTTCTTCTCCGGCAGCCGCCGGGCCATCGAGATGATCTCGGCGATCACGAGCTCAACGACGCTGCGGGTATTGGAGAACGGCGCGTTGAACACCGCCACGCCACGGCGGCTGGCGGCAGCCAGATCGACCTGGTTGGTCCCGATGCAGAAGGCGCCAACCGACAGCAGGTCGGGCGCCGAAGCCAGCACCCGCTCGGTCACGTGCGTGGTCGAGCGGATACCGAGCAGGTGTACCCCCCGTACCGCCTCGATAAGCTCGTCCTCATCCAGCGCCCGGGGCAGCGTGTCGATCTCGAACCCCGCCTTAGCCAGGCGAGCCGACGCGTCCGGGTGGATGTTCTCAAGCAGCAGCGCGCGCATGACCGCGTTCATGCCTAGGACCCCTCACCGTAGGTAACGGGCACAGTCTACCTAACGACGGTCGCCATTCCCCCGGAGATCGATCCGGACTCTAGCGCGGCGAGCTTCTCCCTGAGTTGCCCGATAAGACTCGGCGGGAGTCCCTCGGCTCCGGCGAGGGCCCGGCGCCAAGTGTCCTTGGCGGCCTCGGACCGGCCGGCCGCCAGGTGGACATCACCGATGCCCGACAGCGCGGAGAACGTGCCGCGCGACTCCTCGTTGTCGCGGAAGGCGGCCAGTGCCTGCTGGTACCAGCTCATCGCCTGCTCATGCTCGCCCACGGCCAGGTTGATCATGCCCAGGCTGTCCAGGATGTCGGCGGCCAGTGACCGGCTGCCGGTCTCGGTGGCCAGGTCAAGGCCGCGTCGGCAATGCCGCAGCCCCTCCTCGTACTGGCCGAGCTTGGCGTAGATCCAGCCGACCACGTTCTCGGCATGCGCGATCCCGGCCCGGTTGCCGAACGCTCGCCGCAGCCGCAGCGCTTCCCGGCTGTGCTGCAGCGCCTCGATATACCGGCCCTGTTGCTCCAGCAGCAGGGCCAGCCGCGACCTGACCGCCGCCAGCGCGGCCCGGTCCCCGGACGCCTCGAACGCCGCCAGCGCCTGGTCCAGGTGCTCACGAGCGACCCCGGTATCGCCAAGCGTGGCACACGCGTAGGCCAGACCCGCGTGGGCGTGCCCGAGCGCGCGCGGGTCACCTATCCGCTCCGCCCCCGCCAGCGCGGTCCGCTGGCAGGCCAGGTCATCATGCCACCGGCCGGACCGCACCAGCGTCGGGGCCAGCAGCAGCGGCAGCTGCCAGCAGTAGGTATCGAAGACCGGGGCGCGCGCCGCCACATGAGCCACGGCGGCCAGCAGCACCGGCAGCTCGGTCCGCAGCCACGACCGAGCCTCCTCATACGACCGGAATGCCTCCGGCCGCACCGCCGCGAACGGCTCGGGCACGGTCACCCGCAACGTCGTCGGATAGACGCGCCGCACCGCGTTGTCCGCCGACTGGAGATAGTGATCCAGCACCCGCCGCTCCGCCGCCTCGATCTCCGTCTCCCGGTCGATGCTCTCGGCGAGTCCGGAAGCGAAAGCCCGCAGCAGATCGTGGTAGGTATACCGGCCCGGTGCCGGTTCGGAGACCAGGGACGCCCTGGTGAGTTCGGCCAGCGCCTTGCGGGTGTCGGTGACCGGCAGCCCCGCCATGCTGGCGGCGGCCGCGGCGCTCACGTCAGGTCCCGGATGCGTGCCGAGCAGGCGGAAGACGCGCGCCGTCGCGTCGGTCAGCTGGTTGTAGGACCAGGAGAACACGGCCGAGACGTCGGTGGACGCCTCCGCGCCCACCTCAAGCAGGTGCGCCCCGGTGAGCTTGAGCTCCCTGGCCAGCGCGGGCAGCGTGAGCCGCGGCTGGGTCGCGGCCCGCGCGGCGGTGATGCTTAGCGCCAGTGGCAGCCGTCCGCAGAGCTTGGTGATCTCCCCGACCGCGGCGGGCGCGCCGTCGACGACCCCGGCGCGCAGCCGCTGCCGCAGCAGGTCCCGCGCCTCCTCGTCGCCTAGCACGTCAAGCGGGAGCGGATGCGCGCCTTCGGCGGCGACCAGCCCGGTCAGCTGGTTACGGCTAGTGATTATCACCATGCTCCCCGGACTGGCCGGCAGCAGCGGGCGAACCTGGTCAGCGGAGCCCGCGTTGTCAAGCACCACGAGCATGCGCTTGCCGTCAACCAGGCTGCGGAACAGCCCGATCTGTGCCTCCACCGACTCCGGTACCCGGTCGCCGCTGGTCCCCAGTGCCTCCAGGAAGCCGCGCAGCACGTCGCCCGGGTCGACTGGCTTCGCGGCGGGGTCGAAGCCGCGCAGGTTCACGTAGAGCTGGCCGTCCGGGAAACGCGACGCGATCTGACGAGCGAACCGGACGGCCAGCGCGGTCTTGCCGACCCCGGCCATCCCGGTGATGAGGGCTACCGGGACCGTCGCCGGTGCGTCGCCGGGCAGCAGCGTGTGCAGCCTGGCCAGTTCGTCGTGGCGGCCGGTGAATCCCGCGACCTCGAGCGGGAGCTGCGCCGGTATACGGCCCGGGACGAAGAGCCTGGTGGGGCCGAGTGTCCTGGCCTCGTCGGCGGTTCTGCCTTCCGCGGTGCCCATGCTCCCGGCCCCGCTTCGCGAGCCGCTGGCCGCAGCGCGGGACTTCGTTCCCGCCTGCCGGGCCGGGCCGGCGCTGGCCGTCGAGGCGGAGCCGACGGCCTTGACTTGCGGTTCAGACAGCGCCGGATCCATGTCGAGTACCCGCTGGTGCACGCGGGTCAGCTCAGGACCGGGCTCGATACCCAGCTCGGTGGCGAGTACCTCTCGCGCCTCGGAGTAGACGCGCAGCGCCTCAGCTTGGCGCCCGCAGCGGTAGAGCGCGACCATCAGCATCGCCCGGGTGTGCTCGCGCAGCGGGTGCTCGGCGGCGAGCACGGTCAGCTCGGGTATGGCCTCTTCGTTTCGCCCGAGCGCGAGCAGCACGTCGGCGTGGTCGGTAGCCGCCCCGACCCGCAACTCGGTGAGCCGGTGCCGCTCGGACTCGGCATGCGGCCCGGGAACGCCCGCCAGCGCGGCGCCGCGCCACAGGCCGAGCGCTTCGCGCAGTCCGCGTTCGGCGCCGGGAAGATACCCGTCAGCGCGCTCGGTTCGTGCCCGCGTAAGCAGGTTCTCGAAGGCCACGGCGTCCAGGGCGCCTGGGTCAAGACGCAGCAGGTAACCGGCACCGGTGCTGATCAGCACCGTGCCCGGGTCACGTGGCTTACGGTCCGGGTCCAGGACACGACGCAGGCCAGCCACGTATGTATAGATGCCGCCCTCGGCAGTAGCCGGTGACTGCGCCCCCCAGATCGCGTCCACGAGCTCACCGCGGGACACCACACGGTTGGCGCGACTCGCCAGCAGGGCCAGTAGCGCCCGCTGTCTAGGCTGCCCGGTACTTACCTCGCGACCGCCCAGCCAGGCGGTTACCGGACCGAGCACCCCCACTCGCAGCGACACGGCCGCCCGTCCTCTCTCCGCCCGCGCTCGTTTGCGCCGATTCCCTGTCAACAGAGCCTACAGGGACTAGTCACCCGCATCTAGGAAAAATCTAGATGAGATCCAGATCGAGCAATTATCACTAAACGTGGTCCAGACACTGGCGGCTGGACATTCACGAAACCATCAGCGGCGCGGCAGGCAGGAGAGGCAGGCCACGTGCAAACGGTTGCAAGCGGGACTCCAGATCACAGTGGGGTACCCGATATCAGTGATGGCGCCCGGCATCTGGCGTCAGCCACTGAGATCCAAGCGCACGATGTGACCGCCGATCTCATCCGCCAGCTCGCCGAACGTGCACGCGCCAGCAGGTTCCGGCGCTATCGGGACCGTGTAAAGGGGTTACCCGCGACCCCCGCTCATCCCACACAAAGCGGCCGGCCCTCACGACACCCCCCTCACTCCTGTCGTGAGGGCCGGCATTTTTGTGCCTGCGGAATCCTGCGTCTTCCGATCACGGCGATCAGCCGATCTGGCGCGCGCTGCACATCAGATCGCCTACGATAAGTGCTCGTACGATCACTCATCGTTATGGGAAGGCTGACGGCTGATGGGCAAGGCGAGCGCCGCCAAGCAGAACCCGGACCGCCGGGCGAGGATCGCGGCCCAGCGGGCGGCCGCCCGGCGCCAGGAGACCAGGAACCGGCTGCTGATCGCGGGCGGCGCGGTCATCGCCGTGGTCGCCATCGTCATCGCCTTCGTGGTGATAAAGGCCACCAGCAACAGCAGCTCATCCTCACCATCCGCCTCCAGCTACCCCACGGGAGCGGCGCTGGCGAAGATCGTCGGACTGACCACCAGCGTCCCGGAGAGCGTGCTGCGCGAGGTCGGCGCCGGTTCGGTGTCCGACAAGCCGCAATCGATCACTGGCGACGAGCTGAAATCGGGCGGCAAGCCCGAGATGCTCTACATGGGCGCCGAGTACTGCCCGTACTGCGCCGCCGAGCGCTGGGCGATGATCGTCGCGCTCAGCCACTTCGGCACGTTCAGCGGGCTGCAGGGGATGCAGTCCTCCGGCAGCGACGTGTACGCCAACACGCCGACATTCACGTTCGTGCACGCTAAATACACCAGCAAGTACCTGACGTTCACGACCGTCGAGATGCAGGACCGCAACGAGAACACGCTGCAGACGCCCACCGCGGCCCAGGAAGCGCTGCTGAAGAAGTACGACGCCCCGCCGTATGTCTCTTCCTCCGATGCGGGTGCGATCCCGTTCGTGAATATGGGAAATCGTTACCTGATCGTGGGCGCCAGCTACGATCCGGGCGTGCTGTCGGGGCTTACCTGGGACAAGATCGCCACCGACCTGCATGATCCGTCCACCTCGGTAGCCAAGGGGGTCAACGGCGCCGCGAATTACATCACCGCGGCGCTGTGCAAGCTGACCCATGACAAGCCCGCGGACGCTTGCACTTCAGCCATCAAGAAACTCCAAAGTAAGATCTGAGCTATCTCTCAGCTTTCCGAGTCCCCCCAAGCCGGACATACGCCCTACGATGGTCCAGGACAACCTTCCGGGTCAGATAGGGCGGTCATGGGCAAGGCAAGCAGAACAAAGCAGAGCGTCTCGCGCCAGCAGCGGGTCGCCGCTCAGCGGGCGGCGGCCAAGCGGGCCGAACAGCGCAGGCGGCTGCTCATCGGGGGCGGGTCCGTCCTCGCGGTGCTGGTGATCGTCGCGGTCTTCGTCATCGTGAAGGTGTCTACGGGCGGCAGTACGTCGAACTCGAACTCCGACACCGACTTCCTGACCGGTTCGAAGCTGACCTCGGCGATCAGCCAGCTGACCTCGGTCCCCGCCTCGACCCTGGAGTCGGTGGGCGCGGGCTCGGTGAGCACCTTGCCGCAGTCGACCCAGGGCAACCCGGCCGGGCTCACCGAGAATGGCAAGCCCGAGGTTCTCTTCATGGGCGCCGCGTACTGCCCGTACTGCGCGGCCGAGCGCTGGCCGCTGATCCTCGCGCTCAGCCGGTTCGGGACATTCAAGGGACTGCAGGCGATGGAATCGTCCGGCACCGACGTTTACCCGAACACCAACACTTGGACGTTCCAAAACGCCACGTACACCAGTTCGTACCTTTCACTCACCACCGTGGAAATGGAAAACCGCGCCGAGAAGACCCTGCAGACGCCGACCAGCGCGGAAAATGCGCTGATGACCAAGTACGACGCGGCGCCATATGTCTCTTCGAGCGACGCCGGCTCGATCCCGTTCGTGGACTTCGGCAACAAGTACCTGGTCATCGGGGCCAGTTACTCGCCGCAGACGCTCGCCGGCCTGAACTGGCAGCAGATCGCGACCGATCTGCACAGTCCGTCCAGCGCGGTCGCGAAGGCAGTGGACGGAACGGCGAATTACATCACCGCCGCGTTGTGCAAGCTCACCGGGGACCAGCCCGCAAATGTTTGCACCTCGACGATTACTAGCCTGCAGAGCAAGATTTAGTAGGCTGTCCTCATGGCAAGCTCAAAGGCCCGAACGCGTAACCGGCCCGCCGCCTCGGCGGCGGGCCGCGGCTCGTCCGCTAGCCGCGGCGGCACCAAGACGTCCGCTGCGGCAGGCAAGGCCCAGGCTGGCAAGGCCCAGGCTGGTAAAGCCCAGGCTGGCAAGGCCCAGCAGCGTAAGCAGGCGGCCGAGCCGGTCGAGGAGACACCCACCGGTCCCCCGACGTGGCTGAAGTTCGCGACCTTCCTGCTGGCCATCGCCGGGCTCGGGGTCTCGATTTACCTGACCTACGCGCACTACACCGACTCATCACTGGCGGGCTGCCACGAGACGTCCGGCACCATCAACTGCGGTGAGGTGACCACGAGCTCGCAGTCCATGATCTTCGGCGTGATACCCGTCGCGCTGACCGGGCTGCTGTACTACGTGGTCATGGTGGGGATTTTGTCGCCGTGGGCGTGGAATTCCAGCTGGAAGTGGATGCCGAAGCTGCGGCTGGCCGCGGTGATCGCCGGGATCGGCATGGTGCTGTACCTGGTCTACGCCGAGCTCTTCCAGATCGGCGCGATCTGCATTTACTGCACCTCAGTGCACATCATCACCTTCCTGATCTTCGCCCTTATCGCGGTCAGCGCCGCCCTGTGGGGCCTAGCCCCCACGCCCCGTCGCGCCACCGCCGCTGCCTAGCCGTCTTCCACACGCCAGCGATGGCCCATCGCTGGCGCCATAGCGCCGTCGATGGCCCATCGGTGGGGTCTGGGGTGGCGGGGGCCGGGGGCCGGGGGCCGGGGCCGGGATCCCGGGTTGGCGGGGTCTCGGGTGGCGGGATGCGCGGGAGCGGGTCGTGCGGGTGCGGAGTTAGCCAGCGCTGGCCGGGTGAGTGGCCACCCGTCGTTATGGATGACAAGTTGTTCATGTTGACGGCGGGAACTGTCCGCCGCGGCGGGCGGCGGTTACCGTGATGGGTTGTGCACTATGTCCTGCAGAACTGGTCGTTCGATCCGTTCCTGATCCTGGTGATCGTGGTCGTCGCGTGGCACGAGATCGGGTTGCGGCGGCTGGCGCGGCGATCCCGGCCGGAGCGGACCCGGCAACGGCGGATCCGGTCACTCTGGTTTTACTCGGGGCTCGCCGTACTGCTGATCGCCGTCGAATCCCCCATTGACTACTGGGCCGACGACTACTTTTTCGTGCACATGATCCAGCATCTGCTGCTGATGTTCGCGGCTCCCTCGCTCGTGGTGGCCGGGGCGCCGTGGCAGCCGCTGCTCGATGGCCTGCCGGGACGCTCCGGGCAGGCCGCGACCCGCGGGGTGATGACCGGAGGATGGTCGCGGCCGTTGCGGGCAGTAGGCGCGTTCTTCCTGCGGCCGTGGCCAGCCATCGTGACGTTCAACGTGGTCATGGTCGGCTGGCATATCCCCGTGCTGTTCGACCTCGCCGAGGACAACGGGTATGTGCACATCTGGCTGATGCACTCCTCGTTCTTCGCCGCGGGCGTGCTGTTCTGGCTGCAGTTCATTCCGTCACCGCCGTTCCGGAGCCAGCTGCAGCCACTGGGCCGGGCGGGGGCGCTGCTCGGGACGAACGTCGTCATGATCTTCACCGCGATGGCGCTGTCCATCTTCGTGACGAAATCGGTCTATGCGCCTTATGACCACATCGCGGGGGTGACGTTGTCGCCGTTCGCCGACCAGCAGATCGGGGCGGCCATTCTCTGGGTGTGCGGGGACTTCTGGGCGCTTCCGACGATGATCGTGACCGTACGGAACCTGATCGCCGACGAGAGCGGCATCGGCACCGCGCTCGATCACTTCGTACGCCGCGGCTCGCGAGCCAGCACCGGATGGGCGACCGGCGCGCCGACACCACCGGCCCGGCGCGCTGAGTAAGCCACCCCCCCCCGCGATGTCCCATCGGCGGGCCTATCGCGCTATCGGTGGCCCATCGCTGGGGTCGAGCAGGCGGGTTAGGGGTCGCGCGGCGCGGCGAGCGGGCAGCTAGGCGTCGCGTTGGGGCTGGGCTTTGGGGGGTTTCAGCCGGGCGACGAAGCGGGTTATTGACGGCGGGTTCTTAGCCGGGGCCGCCGGGGGCGCTGGTGGCGCCTTGGCCTCTGGGGGGTGGCTGACCGGATTCGAGGGCGGTTCCGGCGGGCGGTCGTCGGGTCGTTTGTGCCCGAGGCTGGACAGTGCCGGGGACCGGCCCACCAGGATCACACCGGCGACGAGCGCCGCGAGGCCGCTGGCCTCCATCGCCAGCACGCCCGGCGAGACCTGGATACGGTCGCCGAAGACCAGCACGCCGAGCGTGATGCCCGCCAGCGGCTCGCAGGCGCTGATCAACGGCAGCGAAAACTGCAACGGCCCGGCGCTGAACGCGGACTGCATCAGCCAGATTCCGACCGCGCCCGCACCGACCAGCGCGTACGCGGACCAGGTGGTGAACAGCGCGCTGAACGGGTTGCTCTGCATGATCTCCAGGGTCTGCCTGGTCAGCGCGTCCTGGATGCCGAACACCAGCCCCGCACCCGCGCCGGTCAGCCCAGCGCGCAGCGGGCCGCGTCTTCGCATGCCGGAGTGCACGAGGACGGCCGCGATCAGCGCGATGAGCGCGGCGGCGGGCCAGTGCGAGAACGAGCCGAACGACAGGCCGATCGGCTGCGCCGATCGCGACGCGGACAGCAGCGCCACCCCGGTGCACAACACGATCGCGCCGAGCACCTCGGCCAGCGTCACTGGATGCCTGGACAGCGGGACCGCCAGCACCAGCGCGAAGATCAGGTTCGTGGTCAGCAGCGGTTCGACAACCGTCAGCTCGAGGTGTCCGATCGACCAGGCGGCGAGAATCTGCCCGCCGATCATGCAGACCATGCCCGCCAGCCAGCGGGGCTTGCGCAGCAGGTCGGTGATCAGCTTTACCCGCAGAAAGCGCGAGTCCGGCTCCCGCTCGGCGGCATGCTGCTGGAGCACGAAGCCGGTCCCGATCAGCAGCGCCGCGATCAGGGTGGTCGCGTAGTCGAGCGTCGGGTCTCCGTCCACGTTCTCCCAGCTAGTCAGTGAATCTGACGGTCTTCTAGAGTAAACGCACGAGGATGCGCGCGTGTTGCAACAATTCTAGTCACTAATCGTATCCAGGTCGACACTGAAAGTTAATGCCTGTCGACCCCGCCAACCAGATCATTGAGATCCCATTCATGATTGGTGCCAAAACGGGCTGTCGCCACGGGATCGGTGCCTCCGTCAGCGGCGGCGTACCGCGCTCGCTCTGGCCGCTACCCGTAAGCGGGATAGCTACACACGTAACGGGGCCATCGGCACGCCACTGAATGCGTCCAATGAGACATCCGCGCCCAACACTCTCCGTGTTATCGGCCGGCCGAGCTTGACTATCATGAGTACGTCGTAGTTCCGACAGGCGTGATTGCACAGTCTAGGGAGAGTGTGCTCAGGTGGGGGACACCAAGGCAGGAAGCAAGGCCAGGCGCGCGGGGTCGGGTTACCGACGGCGCGCGGTTGGCACTCGCGACAAGATCATTTCGCACCTGGCCCTGGTCAGCGATGTCGCCGACGACGCCGGCATGGCATCCACCAGGCTGGCCGAGGCCGTCGATTATCCGGGCTCGAGCGTCGCCTTCGCGCAGCTGCTGTCCGGCATGGAGCGGGACGGGCTCATCGCGCGCGAGGTACGAGGCAAGCGGACTTACCGCATCACGCTCACCGCGCAGGGCGAGCAACGGCAGCGGGAAGGCGTAACCGACGCTGCCTCCGGACTCGGCGCGGCGCGCGGAAACGGTACCGGGCGTAGTCGCGGGGCGGGTGCTAGCCGCGTCGGCGCAGGCCGCGGAACCGGGACCCGGCTGGCCGGTTCGGCGAGCCCGCTCGGTCGGGGCGGGCTGTCCGATCCCGCCGATGTGTTCCCCGCTGACACCGAGTTCGACTATGACGAGCTGGCCAGGCGGCTGCTCGTCCAGGTGGTACGGCGGCTGTCCGCTAACCCGGGCGAGCTGACCGGAGCGCAGCTGGCCAGCGATCCCGCGATCGAGGAAACGGTGGCTGGACTCGAGCGCGAGCTCGCCACCGCGTGGACCAGGCACGGGACGCTGACCGCCGAGAACATGAAGCTTCGTCAGCAGCTCCGCGAGGCGCAGCGTGACCTGGAACTCGAGCGGCGCTCGCGGCGCAGGCCGGTCACCGATGAGCTCAACCGGGCCGAGGCGGTGCTGCTCGACCGGCTGCTCTCCCCCGCCGACGAACCGGGCGCCAGCGCGAGCTGAGCACACATCATTACGTTATGCAATCATGATTATTGGCGTTCGCGGAGCGGTGCTCCGACCTGGCGGACGGTGAGCAGGCACCGCAGCGTGCCGTTCAGGTGCCTGAGCACCGCGTCGGCGGCCGCCTCGGGGTCCCGGTCGACGAGCGCGCGCAGGATCTGCTCGTGCTCGGCGTTGGCCTGGGCGACGCGTTCTGGCTCGGTGAGGATGGAGTGGGTCACGTAGCGCGCGGACAGCTCGCGCAGGTTACGCAGGATCTCGGCGAGCCGGGGGCTGCTGCCCGCCTCCTCGATGATGGCGTGGAACCGCAGGTTGTGCTGGGCCCAGCGGGACGCTTCCGTTTCCGAGCCCATGATGGCGGCCAGCTCAACGGCCCGCAGGATCGATTCGGCGCTCGCGGACTTAGCCGCCCGCGCGGTGGCGACCGGTTCGAGCAGCTTGCGGATCTCGTACAGCTCGACCAGCTCGGTACGGCTCAGCTGGGGTACGGCAGGTCCCTCGTCGTTGGCCATGCCAGCTCCTTCCCGTTCCCGGGCTGGCGTCGCATGGCTATTGTGTGCACACGATTGCGGTGCGGTCCATAGCTAGGACCGGAGGGCCAGCGATGGGCCACCGATGGTGCCATAGCGCCTGCGATGGGCCATCGGTGGGCTCCGGGGCGCTCAGGGGCACCGCTCAGGGACACCGGTCAGGACAAGCGGCGCAGGAGTTCGCGGTGTTCGCGGGCCGTCTCGATGTACTTGGCCACTGCCAGGGCGGTGATATCCGGCGGCAGGCCGGTGCGCTTGATGACCACCGGCACGCCGACCGCCAGCGACCCCGGCGGCACCTCGAAGCCCTCGGGCACCACTCCCCCGGCGCCGACGATAGACCCGGCTCGCACGAGCGCCCGGTTCAGCGTGACCGATCCCGAGCCGATCAGGCAGCCGTCCTCCACCACGCAGCCTTCGAGATGCGTGTTGTGCCCCACGACGCAATCCGCGCCAATCACCGTCGGCCATTGCTCGGTCGTGTGCACCACCGTGCCATCTTGCACAGATGTCCGGGCCCCCACGGTGATCGTGCCGTGGTCGCCGCGCAACACGGCGCACGGCCACACCGATGACTCGGGTCCGAGCGTGACCCGGCCGATCACCACCGCCTCCGGATGCACGTACGCAAGTGGGTCGATGTCCGGCTCATATTTACCAAGGGCATAAATTGGCACGTCAGCAGGATAGCCGAGGGCGCGTTGCCGCTAAGGGATCCCGCAGGGTAGCGTCATCGCTCGTGGCGGCAAATCCAGCGGAAGCAACACCCGATATCCGTGACCTGCTCTCGTCCGCGGTATCCGGGATCTCCGGTGCCGAGCGACCTGGCCAGGTCACCATGGCCGAAGCGGTCTGGGAAGCGATGCGGACCGGGGAACATCTAGCCGTGCAGGCTGGCACCGGTACGGGCAAATCGCTGGCCTACCTGGTACCGTCCGCGCTGTTCGCGGCGGCCGGGGGCGGCGGCGCCGTGGTGATATCCACCGCGACGATCGCGCTGCAGCGCCAGCTAGTGGACCGGGACCTGCCCCGGCTGGCCAAGACGATGCGCAAGCCGCTGGGCCGGGCTCCCGAGTTCGCGATACTCAAGGGGCGGCGCAATTACCTGTGCCTGGCCAAGACCGGCGAGATGCCGGAGGACGACGGACAGGACGCACTGTTCGAGCCGACCAGCCTGACCGGACGCCAGGTCAAGCGGCTGCACGAGTGGGCGAATGAGACCGACACCGGCGACCGGGACGAGGTGGTGCCCGGGGTGTCAGAACAGGCGTGGCGCCAGGTCTCGGTATCCGCGCGCGAGTGCGTCGGCGCCGGCAAGTGCCCGTTCGGCCCCCAGTGCTTCGCGGAGAAGGCCAAGCGCAAGGCCGGGGAATCGGACATCGTGGTCACCAACCACGCGCTGCTGGCGATCGACGCGATCAGCGAGGGCGTCCTGCCTGAGCATCAGGTTGTGGTCGTCGACGAGGCGCACGAACTTGTCGACCGGGTAACCGCGGTGGCGACCGGCGAGTTGTCCGCGATGGCCGTCGACATGGCGGCGCGCCGGTGCGCCCGGGTCCTCGGCGCTGGCGGCACGCAGAATCTCATCTCGGCGGGCAACGCCCTGGGCACCATGCTGCTGGCCGCGCCGTCGGGGCGGATGGACTCCATCGACGAAGCGCTGGCCGCCTCGCTCGCGGCGCTGCGGGACGCGGCGGTCGAATGTGCCAGCGCGCTGCGCGCCGCCGGACGTGAGGAACGAGAGGGCTCGGCCGGACAGGCCGCCGAGGCGGCGCTCGAGGAACTGCATGAGAACGCCGACCGGGTGCTAGACGCCTTCGGCCCGGGCATCGCCGAACGCGACGAGGTCGTCTGGATCGAACACCCGGATGACGGCCAGCCGTCGCTGCACGTGGCGCCGCTTGAGGTCAGTGAGCTGCTGGCGGGCGAGCTGTTCAGCGACCGGACGGTCATCCTCACCTCGGCCACGCTGACGCTCGGCGGCTCCTTCGAGCCGCTGGCCAAGCAGTGGGGGCTGGCCGGTGAGCCCAACTGGTCGGCGATCGATGTGGGCTCGCCGTTCGACCATCCGAAGTCCGGCATCCTGTACGTGGCCAAGCACCTGGCGGAACCCGGCCGGGAGGGGCTGTCCGATGAGTACCTGCAGGAGATGTGGGAGCTGATCAAGGCGGCCGGCGGGCGCACGCTCGGGCTGTTCTCCAGCATGCGGGCGGCCAAGCAGGCCACCGCCGCGCTGCGCGACTCGCTGGCCTACCCGCTGCTGTGCCAGGGCGATGATTCCACCGGCCAGCTGGTCAAGCAGTTCTCCGAGTCGGAGGAGACCTGCCTGTTCGGCACGCTGTCGCTGTGGCAGGGCGTTGACGTCCCCGGACGATCGCTCAGCCTGGTGATCATCGACCGGATCCCGTTCCCCCGGCCGGACGACCCGCTGGCCTCGGCCCGGACCCGGGCGGCCGGCGCACGCGGCGGGAACGGCTTCATGGAGGTGTCCGCGACGCAGGCGGCGCTGTTGCTCGCCCAGGGCTCGGGACGGCTGCTGCGCTCGATCAGCGACCGCGGGGTGGTCGCGGTGCTAGATCCCCGGCTAGCCACCAAAAGGTATGGCGATTACCTGCGCGCATCGCTCCCGCCCTTCTGGACCACCACCGATCCCGAGGTAGTCCGCGCCGCGCTGCGGCGGCTGACCGCCGAAAAGTAAGGGTGTCGATGACTCATCGACACCCATCTAGGGGTGTCGATGAGTCATCGACCGCCTTGCGCTACGACCCGACCGACACCGCGAAGACGTGCAGCGCGGCGTTGTAACCGGTGACGCTGCCTAGGGATGGGAGCTGGATTGCCTCCACTGTCTTCGACTGGTCGAGCGGGACCGACTGCTCGAACAGGTAGACCGTGTGCCCGGAGGACCCGGTCGGGTAGTTCGCGTAGTTCACCGACGCGACCGTGGTATTCGTCGGATTGCCGCTGGCATCCGAGGCGTACCAGAAGTTGCCCACGTCCAGGTTGAACGTCTGCGTGGTCCCGTCGGTGTAGTAGATCGTCCCGGTGCCCGATTCCGCGGAGTTGTTACCGGCGGCAATGAACCCCAGCGACGATCCCGAGCCGCTCACCGAGATGACCTGACCCTCGGCCATCGTGTTGTCCGGCGTCGCGGCCGCGACGTTCGGCCAGGTGAACGTGAGCCCGCCCGAGGACACCGAGGCGCCAGGAGTCAGGTCATCGGCCGCCAGGCCTTCCGCCGAGTACGACGTGCCCTCCCCGTCGAAGCCGATAAACGACGAGGACGGATCGGGATCGGAATCAGACGTGATGCCGGTGTTGTCGAACGACGCGGCCAGGCTCGAGTACGGCACCTCGACGGTGGCCGAGTTGCTCAGCGAGACAGTCCCGTCGTAGGTCGCCGTCACCAGCAGCGCCACCGTGCCCGCGCTCTGCGCCGACGTCGGTGCCGTCACCGAGAAGGAAGCCGTCCCCGACGATCCGGGGGCGATCGTCGGCAGCGAAGCGGTAGTCGACGTCGCCGACCACCCGGATGGCAGCGACAGCTTGACCGACGGGTCGCGCAGCGGACTCGACGACGGGTTGCTCAACGTGGCCTTCACCGTGAACGTCCCGGATGCCAGCGAGGTGGACGGCACGACGCCGAGCACCGGGGTGAGCTGGGTCGGGGCGCCGTACACCGCCGGGTTGTAGCCGGGGCTGTCCAGCAGCGAGACCGGCAGCGACGTCGACTGAGTACCCGCCGCCACCAGCGACACGCTGTCCAGCCCGCCGGTGGTGTCGTCAAGGCCCCAGTCGGCGATGGCGATCGTGTTCTGCCCGTGGTCGTTGAGGATGCCCTCCGGGACGTAGAACTGGTGCTGCGGTCCGACGTTGTTCACGTACCGGCCGATCAGCCACCCGTTCACGTAGATGAACGCGCGGTAATCGGCGGTACCGACGCCGGTCGCCGCGCCGATCTGCACATCGATCGGCACGTAGGTGTCTCTGGGCAGGTTCAGGTTGAACGTCGTGCGGTACCAGCCGATCCCGGCGGGAACGCCGCGCGAGGACCAGCTGTCGGGCAGCGTCACGTTCGTCCAGTTCTGGTCGGGATAGCCGGGAAGCGACCAGCCCTCGTCCGACCCGGCCAGACCCGCGCCGTTCATGATGCCGCGTACCGAGTCGAGGGTCGAGGAACCATCAGCGGACGAGGCACCGTGCAGCCGCCAGGTGATCGCCGCCGACGAGCCGGCCAGCGAGGCGCTGTACAGCCCGACCTTCTCCCCGGACGGCCCCTCCGGATTACCGGTGTTCTCGACCAGCACCACCAGCACGTTGTCCGCGCCCGTTTTGACCACGCCCGACGGGAAGTCGAACGTCTGCGTGGTCGCGCCGGCCGCCTGCCCGGAGCCGAGGAAGACTCCGTTCAGCCAGACCGAGTACGCGCCGGTCGGCGATATCCCGTCGGCCTCGAGCGTGACCCCGGTCTCGGATCCGGTCGCGGTGAAGTGGCCGCGGTACCAGACGAACCCGTGGTCGAGCCCGTAGTCAGAGGCGTACAGCACCGGAGTGGACGGTGAGCTCGTGTTGGAGGTCGGGTCATCGGCGAGCGTCCACGAGTTGTCGTTGTACGACGGGTTGATGTACTCGGTCTCGTCAGCGAACTTCCAGTTCGTCAGCGTCGGCAAGCTCACCGAGGCCGGACCGGGGATTGTCCCGCTCAGCGAACCGTCCGCACCCTTCGCGACCCGCACCGGGGTTCCGTTCCAGGTGACCATAACGACGTGACTGCCTCCCCAGACCGTCAGCGGTCCGCTCTGGGAGGTGTCGCCCTGCAGCTCCAGCACGCCGTTTACGAACTTCGCACCGCGGACCAGGTAGCCGCCCTCGACCAGCACCGGGCCATCGTTGGTCTGCACCGGCCAGAACTCCTGCGCGGAGTCCGTGTCGGTCAGGATCAGCAGCAGCGGCGACCGGCCGCCACCGGTGATCTCAACCTCCTGCGGAGTCGAGGTGTGCGTGTAGTCCAGGCGCAGGTCGCTCCGGGAGCTGTCCCAGGTCGTGGCGACATCGGCGCCGCCAAGTACCTTGACCGTCGGCTGGCTGGTGTAATTCAGCACGGTCTCGCCGTCGCTGCCCTCGTCACCGTAAAGATTCAGCACAGCGGTGCCTCCGATCACCTGGTTGCTGGCGATCTGCGAGGTGGAGTACACCAGGTCGTTGCCGCCGAAGTCGTAGTTGGCGACCAGCAGATCGGAGTCCTCACCGTCGAGGGTGATCGTCCCGGTCTGCGGGACCTGCGGGAAGTAGTCCGCGAGCTGGGCGGCGGTCGGCACGTTGATCGCGTCGATGACGATCGTGGCCGAGCTGGACGCGGGGTCCTGCGTGCCGGTGACGGTGATGGTCAGCGTGTGCGTGCCGTCGCTCAGCCCCGAGACGCTGAACAGCACCTGCTGGACTTCCTTGCCACCGGAATCGTAGGTGTCGACGTCGGTCGGGGTGCCCCCGTCAATGGACACCGCGGCGATGCCGCCGTTGGTGTCCTTCGGGCCGATCCACTGCACGGCGGTCCCGGTGAAGCTGAGTGTCATGCTCGAGCCGGTGGTCGCCGACCAGGATTCGGTCTGGTCGTAGTCGCCGCTGGTGTAGTTGCTGTTGCTGGTGTTCGCGTGGAACCAGGTACCGCTGTAGTCCAGCGCGGAGTTGGTGTCGTCGTAGGTGTACCCGGCCGCCTCGTCGGTGTTCAGCGCCAGGTGCGTGGTGACGGTCGAGGTCGAGGAGGCGTTCTGCTGCCGGAGGTAGACGAACTCGGTGCCGTCCGACGGGTTGACCCGGCTCTGGGTGTAGATCGCGGAGTTGTCCGCGGTCGGCGCGGCCGACGCCACCGTCTCGGTCACCGGCGCGACCGAGGTCTCGAAGTCGTTGATCAGCTTGTTCTCGCCGTACTTGGAGCCGGCGATGTCATTCGGGTCGGTCGGCGTGCCGATCTCGTCGTCCTCGTGGATCGCGGCGCCGTAGTCGTAACTGGTATAGACCTGCGGCGCTGGCAGCCAGCCCCAGTTCGTGCCCCCGACGCCCATGTAGTACGAGGCCATGGTGGCGCCTTGGATGACGTTGCTCTTGTAATAGACGTTCTCGAAGTTCGGGCCGGTCATCGTATAGCAGTCCGCGTCACCGACGCTGCCCCAGTCGTCGATCGAACCGCCCTGGAATTCCGGCAGGTAGATCGGCTCGCCCAGGTACTGGGGGTAGCTGTACGGGTTGCCGAACGCGGTGGTGTCCGCGCAGTTGAACCCGAGCGGGTAGTTGTCGGTGCCGCTGATGTTGACCGCGCCCAGCCCGGAGGTGAAGGTCTGCGAGCCGCAGCACTGGTTGAACGTGTAGGGAACGTCGATGCCGTCGCCGGTGGCCTGCGCTTCCAGGTCCGCCATGTACTGCTGCGCGGCGGTCCCCTGGTCGGCGTACTCGTTCTCTATCTGGTAGAGGATCACGTCGCCGCCCTTGGTGAGCTGATGCGGCGCGATGATGGCGTCCATCTCGCTGAACCACTGCAGCGCGGCCGACAGGTAGGGCTCGGTGTCGGTCCGGTAGCCGTTCTCGCCGGTCAGCACCCAGCCGGGGATGCCGCCGCCGTCGGTTTCCGCGTTGATGTACGGTCCCGGCCGGGCGATGACGTACAGCCCGGCTTCCTGGGCCATGTTGAGGAACTCGTTGTAGTCCCGCACGCCGCTGAAGTTGTAGGCGCCCGGGTCCGAGGAGTTGTAGTCCCAGTCGAAGTACACGGTGACGGCGTTGTAGCCGTCGGCCTTCATCTTCTGCAGGTCATCCAGCCACAGCGACGGCGACGGGGTGCGCCATGGGTCGAACTCACCCGCGGTGATGAACACCCGCTTGCCGCCGATGATCATCGAGTACCCGTCGTAGCTGACGGTCTCCGGCTTGCCGGTGAGCACGTCTTTCGGCTTGGCGATCGGCTCCGGCGTGGTCCCGCCGGTGGTCGCCGTGGCGCCGGAGGAGGTCTTGGTGTTGGCCGTAACGGTGAAGGTGTAGTTCGTTCCGTTGGTCAGGCCGTCGATGATCGCCCAGTCGTTAGGTGTTGTCGCGGTGACCGACGCTCCCCCAGGCGATGCGGTGACCGTGTAGCTGACGACGCTGCTCGCTCCGGTAGCGGGCGGGCACCACACGACGGTCGCCGACGCCTGTCCCGCGATCGCCCGCGCGTCGACGGGTGCGCTCACCGTCGTGCTGGACGCGGCGGAGGCACTGGCCCCTGGACAGGTCGCGGCTGTTCCGCTTGACCCGGTGTGACCGCGGCTCGCGGTCGTACTCACGGTTGTCTTCGTTGTTCCGGCCGAGGTCGCGGCACCCGCGGCCCCCGCCCCCAATGGCACTGCCAGGCCTACAGTTATCGCGAACGCAGCGAGGGCGCGCACGATTCTTCTGCCTGAATCATCCACCTTGACCACCCAGACTCGCACATATCTAAAAGCTGCCTATGTGCTATATGTGGCCAAACGGTGGGGAAAGTCAATACCGCGCAAGTCACGGTGTCCGCGCGCCCGCAGCCCGCGGCACCAGCCCGCGGCACGCGGCACCGGTTGCTATCGATGGCCCATCGGTGGTGCTATTGCGCTATCGATGGGCCATCGATAGCGGTCGCGGGGCCCGCTGGGCGGACCACATCAGCCTCAGATGCTCCCTGCACTGCGGGTGCCCCAGGTGCCCCGGCTCTCGCGCGGTTCAGCACGCACGCTTTCAGCACGCACAGTCCAATGCGGCGGCCCGCCACGGGAGTCGTTCCACGGTCTCGCGGGCGGCGTCGAGCCGGGAGTGGAACGCGGCGCATCCGTCGCCGGCGTGCGCCTCCAGCAACGGACACACGGTGCGCGCCAGCGCGCAGACGTCGCAGACACAAACGATCAGGTCCTCGTAGGCTGGCTCGGCCAACCCGGTGCCGGTCGCCTCGGCCAGCGTCGCGGCGATCTCGTCAGCGGGATCGCCCGCCAGGTGCGCGCCGAGCGCACGGCGCAGCAGTCCCCGCGCCCGGTCCTCCGGCGCGGAGCCAGCTGCCTCCAGCGGCGGCATAACCGTGCCCGCTCGCGCGACGCGGCACAGCCACTGGGCCGCTTCGGCGAAATCCCCGGCTCGCAGCGCTTGCCAGTAGCCGTGCCGCGCGACGCGCGGATCGTCGGGCCGTATCAGCGCGAGCGACGCCACCGCCTCGGCGCACGCGGCGGCGTGGCCCAGCTTCCAAAGCACGTCCACCGCGGGCAGCACGATGTCCGGATCCCGTGGCGCCAGCGCTATCGCACGGAGCGCGGCCGCCGTGGCCGCCGTCTCGTCACCAGCGCAGAACAGTACCTTCGCCACGTCCCGTTGCAGGCTGTCGTCGCGTGGCACCAACTCGGCCGCGGCGCGGAACGACGGTGCCGCCGCGGCCGCCAGATCTATGGTCAGCCGCCCGGTTGACAGCACCTTGTAGCCATAACGCGCGCTCAGCATCCCCAGCGCGCAGCGCAGTCCCTCGCGTGGGAGTTCCGGTAGCGCGGCGTGCCGCCTTAGCAGCGCGGGTGTTCCCGCGTCTCCGACGCCGCGCAGCAACGCCAGGTTCGCGAAGCACACGTCGAGCGCGAAGACGACGCTGTCCGGATAGCCGAGCCCGGTGGCGAGTTCGCGGGCCTGGCTGACCAGCGCCGCGTCGTTATGGCCGGCTTGCCTTGGTACTGGGCCTGGGGTTAGTGCGGCGGCGAGGCGGAGCAGGCGGCGCTCGGGCAGATCCGCGGGCACCGTCGCGGTGAACCAGTCGGCGACCGCGAGCAGCCGCATCGCCGAGTGCTGGTCGCCGGAAGCGAGCGTCTCGGCCCACAGCTGGATGGTTTCCCGGCAGCCGTCGCCGAACGTCCACCAGAAGCTGGCCGCGCAGTAATCCGTGGCCGCGTTCAGCACCGGCTGGGCGCGCAGCCTCGTCGCGAAGTCGGGGTGCTCCCGTGCGGCCGCGTGCCAGCGCTCGCGCGCGTGGTCCAGGTAACGGCGGGCGACGCGGGACCTGATCGCGGCGAACGCGTCGTCGCGGAGCAGCCGGTCCCGCAGGTAGGCGGCGATCAGCGCGTCGAGTTCTCCCGCGCGGAGCATGGGGAGCTTGGGGGCATGGATGCCGAGGTCAGCGCAGACGGCGGACACCACCGGGTGCCCGGTGTGGCCGCCGGTCATCGCGAGCACCGACAGGTAGAGCAGGTCTGACTCGGCCAGCCGTCCGAGCAGCCGGTCGGTGAAGACGTGCAGCAGGTAGCCGGCTGGCCAGTCGCGACGCCGTACCGCGATCGCGGCCAGCAGCGGGATTCCGAACGTCTCCTCGCGCAGCCAGCCCGCGGTGACGTGCACGTTGGCCACGGCGGCGAGCTCGGCCAGTTCGGTGTCGGTGAACGGGCGCAGCTCGGCGAGCAGCACCGTGTCGGCGACCGGCCGCGACCATCGGGGCACCGGGTCCGCCGGGCTGTCGGGTCCCAGCCATTGCCCGCAGATCAGCCACAGCACGCGGTGGCCGCGCAGCGGCGCGACGAGCTCCGCGGTCAGGTAGTCCAGCTGCTCGTGCACGTGCTCGCAGCTGTCCTGCCAGATCAGCAGCGGGCGCTTGGCCGACATCCGCCGCAGGTCGGCGGTGAGCGCCCTGGCCAGATAGCCCGCCGGGTCGTCGAGCGCCGCGTACGCCTCGTCGTCGACGAGATCTCTTGAGTGCAGCCAGCCAGCGAACCGGCGTTCCGCGGCGACGGCCAGCGCCTGGGCGAACTCGCCCGCCGCGTCCGCGATCGGCCCCGCGTGCATAACGCCGCGCGCGAGGTCGCCGATGCCCCGCGCGGTGCTGGCATCCTCGGCCTCCCGCCAGCGCAGCGGATGCTTCTCGCGGTGCTGGTCGAGCGCGCTCAGCGCGGCCACCCGGGTGTGCTGGGCCCGCCGGAACGCCGTGGCGGCGCCGCACTGGTCCTCGATCACCTGTGCTAGCCGCTGCGCGAAACCGAGCCTGGTGTCAGCCGGGCCGTAGTCCCAGTCCAGCCGGACGACGACGGTCTTCGGCGGCAGCTTGGTGAGCAGCCGCGCGGCGAGCATCGACTTGCCGATACCGGAGATCCCGGTCAGCACGACCAGCGGCGTGGTCCCGCGTCCGGCGGCCTGCTCGGCGCCCCCGAACGCGGCCGTGATGTGCCGCCGCCCGATGAACTCCTCTCCCGCCATACCGTCGCCCCCCATGTTCAACGGTAACGCCGCACCACGCGCTGTACGTGCAGCTAATGCGGCGTGTCACGAGGAGAATCTCGAATATATGTCCGTAAAATCTGGCGCTGCGGCAGCAGATTTTACGGACGTTCGGGCGGACTACAGGAGGGGCAGCGCTTCGAAGACGTGCCGCTCCCACAGGTGCATGGAGGTGTGCTCCGGGTACGGGCCCGCGGACGCCGGGTCGTCGTACACCCGGGCGGTCCGGTGCGCCGCGGTGTACGGCTCCCACCCCGGTGACCCAGTAGCGGCGAACGACGCCCACTCCGAACGCATCAGGTCGCCCAGCGCGGTAAACGATTCTCCCGGCGTCTGGCCGACGATTATGCCGGATACCCCGTTAGGGTCGGTCGCGCCGAACACCAGCGGCACGTCAAGCGAGTGACATGAGCCGACCTCGGGGGCCGCGGGCGCGGGGTAGGTCAGCTCGTAGAGGTACGCCGTGCCGCCGCCGACCGCGTGCGCCTGGGCCAGGTGCAGCGTCGGCATCCGGAACAGCCAGTCCGAGTACAGCCGCTCGTACAGGTCCGCCGCCGACAGCGACGGGTACGCGAAACGGTATTTGGACGGCGACGGGGCGAACGCCTCGAGCAGTGCCGCGGTGTCCTGTTCCGTTATCTTGTCCAGCTTCCCGGACATCGCCAGGAAGATCCGGTACTCGTCGCGGGTATGGCCGGTGAGCAGCCGGACGCCCCTGGACGCGCCATCCATTACCGCGCGCCACGGGGCCCGTGGCAGCACCTCCCCGTCCACCACTGGGGAGTACAGGGTGTCGCAGCGGGCCAGCCGGCCCCACCGGGAAAACGAGCTCATCCGGGCGCCCACCGCGTCCCCCGCGGTGGACAGTTCGCTCGGTGCCAGCTTCGCGAACGTTTGCCGTTCCGCCGGGCCTGGCTCTCGCCTCGGCGCCGATCTCGCTGGCGACGTCGGCCGCGAGTTCCGCGGACAGGAAAGTGCCCGGCAGGCTGCTCACGATGGCGTGGCTGAACAATCCTTCCGCCGACGGCATCGCGAGCAGCGCCGCGACCAGGCCCGCGCCCGCCGACTCGCCGGCCACGGTGACGTTGGCGGGGTCGCCGCCGAAGGCCCGCACGTTCTCCGCGATCCAGCGCAGCACCGCGACCACATCGAGCAGCCCGCGGTTGGCCGGCGCGTCGGCGAGTTGCGCGAAGCCCTCCACGCCGAGCCGGTAATTGCAGGTCACGACCACCATGCCGTGCTGGGCGAGGGCGGTGCCGTCGTAGTTCACCTGGCTGGAGGAACCGCTGCGGTAGGCGCCGCCGTGGATCCACGCGAAGACCGGCAGACCGCCGTTATGGACATCTGGCGTCCATATGTTGAGGGTCAGCCAGTCGTCGCCGACTGACTCAGCGGCCGGCCTCCCGGCGAACCCGGACTGCGGCGCCACCGGGCCGAAGGCCACGGCGTCGCGCACCCCGTCCCAGCGTTCCGGTGGCGCGGGCGCGGCAAAACGCAGCTCACCGACCGGCGGGCGCGCATACGGCAAGCCGCGGAATATGTGGATCCCCGCCTGCTCTTGTCCACGCACTCGCCCGTAGGCGGTATTGACCTCGGGCACGGGGTTCCTCCTCCGTGGCGCTATGCCACGGGTTCGAGGATAACGACCGGGATGATGCGCGGTGCGGCCTTCTGCACGTATTCCCCGAAATGAGGCGCTCGCTCCACCTGGCGGGCGTAGATCACGTCGCGTTCCGTCGGCTCCGCGACGCGAGCCCGCGCCGCGATCGTCTCGTCGCCGACCTCGATGGTGACGTCCGGATGGGCGACCACGTTGCGGAACCAGTCGGGATGGACCGGCGCGCCGGCCTTGGACCCGAAGATCGCGTAGGTATCGCCCACCTTCTGGTAGCCCAGCGGGGTCACTCGCTCCTTGCCGCTCTTCACGCCGGTATGGTGCAAGAGCAGCAACGTCGCGTTCTCGAAGTTGCCGCCCACCTTGCCGTGGTTCGCGCGGAATTCCTCGATGACCGAGGCGTTGAAGTCTGTCATGAACTGAGATTGTAGGTGGCCAATGGGCTCCCGGCTGGAACCTGAAGGCGATTATGAGGCTGAGACGTTCGCCGATGAAACCTTCGCTGACATAACGGCGGGTGGCGCGCGGTTCGCGGACTGCCAGCTCAGCCGGGTGGTGATCGAGGACGCGAAGCTCCGGCGGGCCAGGTTCGCCAACACGGTCTTGGCCGAAACGCGGCTGGTCAGCGTCGACCTTTCTGAGACCGGCTGGACCGGGGTGACGTTCACCGGCTGCGTGCTGGCGGGGGTGCAAGCGTTCAGTTCCGCGCTGCGCCGGGTGAAGTTCTCGCACTGCAAGCTGGATTCGGTCAACCTGCGCGACGCCACGCTCACCGACGTGCTGTTCGAGGACTGCATCATGCGGGACACCGATTTCGGCTCCGCGAAGCTCACCCGGGTCCGGTTCGGTGGGTCACAGCTGGCCGGCGCCGACTTCACCAAGGTGACCTGCTCCAGCGTCGACCTGCGCGGAGCGGACCTGGACATCACAGCAGGCTTCGATTCCCTGCGCGGCGCCACAATCGACAGCGTCCAGCTGGTCTCGCTGGCCCCCTACCTAGCCCGCCACCTAGGCATCCGGGTGGAGTAGCCCCCGCGCCCGCTTGCTGGCGCCCCTTGCTGGCGCCCGCTTGCTGGCGCCCGCTTGCTGGCGCCATGGATGGCCCATCGAGGGCGCTATCGCGCCAGCGATGGGCCATCCATAGGGCTATAGTCGCGGCCCTGCGGCCGAACACGTCCCGCCCGCGACCCACCGCGCCGGACATATCCGTTATATCCGTCGGGGGCGGCGAGGTGGCGGCGGGCTGATTCTGGTCGGTGCTGCACTACCCATTGAAGAGTGCGGGTAGTGCAGCACCGACCAGAATCACTCGGAGGTGGCGAGCTGGCGCATGGCGCGGGCGAAGGCGTCGCCTCGGTCGCGGTAGTCGCGGAACTGGCCGAAGCTGGGGGCGGCCGGAGACAGCAGGACCACGCCGGACGGGCGGGCCCAGGCGAAGCCGGACTGTACCGCGTAGTCCAGGTTCGGGCAGTCGAGCACGCCGGAGCCGCCGGAGCGCCAGGCGGGTGTCGGGTCGACCGTCGCCTGCTCGAAGGCGGCACGGATCCTCCGGCCGCTGTCGCCGACGGTGAGCACGAGGGTGGGCGCGTCGCGGGTCACGATCCCGGCGGCGAGCGGCTCGTAGTCGATGCCGCGGTCCTGGCCGCCGGCGATGAGCGCCACCCGACGGCCGGGGAACGCCTCGAGGGCGGCCAGCGTGGGCAGAACATTGGTGGACAGGCTGTCATCGACGAACGTGACACCTTCGATGGTCCCGATGTCCGCGAGCCTGCTCGGCAGGCCCGGATAGCCCTTAGCCGCTTCGCGCAGCTCGTCATCATCGGGGTGGAATCCGAGGGCGGCCAGGCAACGGCGGGCGATGATCGCGTTGCGCCGGTTGTGTGCGCCCAGCAGACCCAGCGGCTGCGCCCATTCGGCGGCCTGGTCGTCGTGCACCCATTCCACCCGCGGCCCGAGCAGGTCGGCGCGGGCGCGGATCAGTTCGCTGTCGCCGTTGGCGATCGTCAGCTCGGCGCCCGGCTGCGAGCAGGCCGACAGCTTGTCGCGGTAGTACTGTTCCACCCCGCCATGCCAGGGCAGGTGATCGGGGTGCAGCGAGGTGACCGCGACCACCGGCGGTGAGTACGGCAGGTCGGTGGCCTGGTAGCTGGACACCTCGATGACCCAGTAGTCGAACTCGCCGGTGACCTCCGGGTCGTAGGGCACCACGCCGATGTTGCCGCCGACCAGCACGCGCTGGCCAAGGCCGGTCAGCAGGTGGCCGAGGACCGCCGACGTGGTGGACTTGCCCTTGGTCCCGGTCACGCAGACCACGCGGAACCTGTCGACGTCGGTGATCCACAGGCCGAGCCCGCCCGCCGCCGGGATCCCGGCGGCCTCCAGCGTGATGAGCTCGGGACGGTACCGGCTGATGCCCGGCGACTTCACCACGACATCGCAGTTCTTCAGCGCGTCGAGGCCGCCTGCGCCGGTGGCCAGCACATCTGGACCGGGCGGGTTGTCGTCGACGAGCACCGGCTCGGTGCCCATCGAGCGGAGCTTGCGCAGGTTCGCGTTGCCCTCACGGCCAAGCCCCCACAGGCCAACGCGGGCGGTGGCGAGGTCGGACCAGCCGAGTTTGGGCCTCAACGGAGCCACTCCGGCAGGAAGCTCTCCCCCACCGGGTGGCGCATCTGCTCGATCTCGCGCGGTGTGGGGGCGTCCAGCCGCGAGCTCACTCCGGCGGCGAGCCTGCGCAGCACGTCGTCGCCGGACCGGTCAGGACGGCTCGCCGCCAGCAGCGCGGCGGCCCGGCACTCATTGACCTCGCCGACGCACTCGAACGGCTTGGTTCCCGAGCCGAGCAGCGCCTGGAACTTGGGGGCGAGCGTCGCGTTCTCCAGCGGCTCCTTGTCGTCGAACACGGAGCGCAGCGCTTCTATTGACATGAACGGCGCCAGGATCAGGTCGATGAAGCAGCACTTGTCGCACTCGCCGCACCAATGATCGAGCCGCCGCGACTTCTCCAGCTGGAACGCTCGGTTGCAGCTGCGGAACGATGAGTGGTAGCTCGTCAGGCCCGCGAATTTCTCCCCGACCCACAGTTCGGTACGGTCACGCAGCGCGGAGAAGTAGTCCGGCAACCCTGTGGTGACTTCGCGGAAGGCTCGCTCGAAGTCGATGGACTTCGACCACTGGTGGTTCACCGGGCGGCCATCGTGCTCCAGCGTCGGGATCGACGCGGACGGGTTTGGCTGACATCATCATCCAGGCTGGCTGGCTGTGAGAGCGGCGATGGACGGACGGCGGGGGTTAGGCTGGCTTGGGTGGCGGTGCTGGCTCGCTGGAAAAAAAAATTTATTTATTTATTTATTTATTTATTTATTTATTTATTTATTTATTTATTTATTTTTGTACTCCTGCACCTGCACCTGCACCTGCACCTGCACCTGCACCTGCACCTGCACCTGCACCTGCACCTGCACCTAAAAAAAAAAAAAAAA
>CAVUOU010000018.1:0-183194 GCA_963743085.1 uncultured Actinomycetota bacterium | reverse complement strand
ACGAATTGCGCAACCAGGATGACGACCAGGAAGGAGAAGTCGAGACCGCCCATCGGCTTGATGAGGCGGCGCACCGGCCGGAGCACGGGCTCGGTGGCCTGGAAGAGGAAGTACTGGACCTTGGACAACGTCGTTCCGGGCTGGATCCGGAACCAGCTCAGGATGGCGTAGGGGAACATGATCAGCCAGATATAGGCCTCGATCAGCCACGCCAGAAGATGAAAGATGCTCATCGACCCGCGAGGGTAGTGCGTTTCGTCGCGGCCGAAGCCACGCTCAACCAGTCGCTGCCGTTCCTCTTCGGAGACCTTCACGTTGGTGGGGGCCAGCAGGAAGACCTGATCGGCCACCTTTTCCATCTCGCCACTCAGGGCGTAGGTAACCCCGCTGCAGAAATCGATCATCCTGCGCTGCAGATCCCGATCGGCCATTTGGAGGTTCACGATCACCGGCCGGTTGTCCTTCAGCCGGTCGGCGATCTCCTTGGCGTCGCCGAAGCGGGACGGGGCGACGACGTGGACACGGCCCGACGGGCCGGCGCCGGCCGGTCGGGTTCATGGTCGGGTCGACCGGCACGGCCCGCACGGCCGTGCGGGGCGGGGCGACACGTTGCTCGGTGTCGACCGGGTCTGCTCCCTCGGCTGCGCCGACTCACGGGGGATGGTCCGGACCCTGCTCATGCCCCCGCTGAAGGCCTCGGCCGGCTCCTGGTCCTGGTCCTGGGACCGGGGCTCGACCCTGGTCGCGGCCGAGAACCCGCGTGGCGTGCGGGTCCTCCAGGTCGTCGTACTCGTCGTACTCGTCATCGAGCAGGCCGAGATACACCATGGTCTTCTTCATGAACGAGGGGGACATTCCTTCTCCTGTCATCGGACAGCGTAGTGCCTGCTCGGCAACCCAGGCAGGTCCTGGCGGCCCGGGACCCGGCCTCCCGCCACCGTCACGCTGCCCCTCACCCTCAGCTCGGACGCCACGGGAGGTTCCCCGTCAGGCTCCACCTCACGCCGCAGGCGCCGTGGGACGAGGGCCGAAGAGCGCCCGCCCGATGCGCACCATGGTCGAACCCGCAGCCACGGCCGCCTCGAGGTCGTCGCTCATGCCCATGGAGCGCTCCTCCAATCCCAGGCGGTCGGCCAGGCGTCCCAGCGTTTCGAAGGCCTCTTTCGCCGCGCCCTCGCCGGGCGCCGCCACCGTCATGAGGCCCCGCACCGCGAGCCCCAGGTCGCCCAGCTGGGCCACGAGCTCGCCGGCCGCCCCCGGGGAGCACCCGTTGCGGCCCGGCAGGCCCGTCGTCTCGACCTGCACCAGGACCCGTGCCCCCGGAGCGAAGCGGGCAATACGCTCGCCCTCCGCGGCACGGGCGACGCTCTGCCAGAGGCCCACCAGCGGGGCGAGTTGCGCCACCTTGTTCCGCTGCACCGCACCGAGGAAGTGCCAGACCACCCCGGGGTCGTCGCTGTCGGCGGCCGCCTTCCCCATCAGCTCCGCCGCGTAGTTCTCGCCCAGGTCGGTCAGCCCCGCCTGGCGCGCGGCCTGGACCGCGTCCGAGGCGAACCCCTTGGTGACGCCGACCACCCGTACCCGGGAGGGTTCGCCGCCGGCGCGCTCGATCCGCCCCCGGACGGCGAGCAGCCTCCGTGCGACGTCGTCGCTAGCGGAGGAAGGAGGGGACGTCGAAATCGTCGTCTCCCAGGTCCAGCTCCTCTTCCGTGCCCCCGGTGGCGTCGGCGAAGATGTCCACCGGCTCCGGCGTCGAGAAGATCGTCGACGCCAGGTCACCGGCCTTCGACGTCGGCCCGCCACCCTCTTCCCAGCGCTCGAACCCGGCGGCGATCACGGTGACGCGGACTTCGTCGCCCATGTTGTCGTCGATCACCGCTCCGAAGATGATGTTGGCGTCGGGGTGCGCCACGCCGTGGATGATCTCGGCGGCCTCGTTCACCTCGAAGAGCCCGAGGTCAGAACCTCCGGCGATGTTGAGCACCATGCCCCTGGCACCCTCGATAGAGGCCTCGAGCAGCGGTGACGTGATGGCGGCCCGCTGCATTGGCGGCCCGTCCCTCCCCGATGGACGACCCGATGCCCATGATGGCGGTGCCGGCGTTGGTCATGACCATCTTCACGTCGGCGAAGTCGGTGTTGATGAGGCCGGGCACCGTGATGAGGTCGGTGATGCCCCGCACACCCTGCAGGAGGACTTCGTCGGCCATCTTGAAGGCGTTGACCATGCTGGTCTTGTCGTTCGAGACCGTGAGCAGGCGGTCGTTCGGGATGACGATGAGGGTGTCGACCTTCTCCTTGAGGATCTGGATCCCCTTCTCGGCCTGCATCGCCCGGCGCCGGCCCTCGAAGGTGAAGGGCCGGGTCACCACGCCGATGGTCAGCGCGCCCAGGCTCTTGGCGATCTCGGCCACGACGGGCGCCGCACCGGTCCCGGTGCCGCCGCCTTTGCCGGCCGTGATGAAGACCATGTCCGCGCCCTGGAGCGCCTCCTCGATCTCCTGGCGGTGCTCCTCGGCAGCCAGCCGCCCCACCTCGGGGTCACTGCCCGCGCCGAGCCCACGCGTCAGCTGGCGCCCGATGTCCAGCTTCAGGTCGGCGTCGCTCATGAGCAGCGCCTGGGCATCGGTGTTGGCCGCGATGAATTCGACGTTGCGCAGACCCGAGTCGATCATGCGGTTGACGGCGTTGACGCCCCCGCCGCCGATCCCGACGACCTTGATCACTGCCAGGTAGTTGCCCTGGGAAGGCACGGTCGTCATGAACTCCCTCGTCCTCGGGTCGATCGCCGACCGCTCAGTTGCTGTGTGTTTCCGCCAGAAGTCTCCCGCGGAATGCGACCAACCACCCATCCCTGAACCTCTGGAGAAGGTTGATGTTCACAGTGCGGGAACGTGACCCCACCATACGGGGGGTGTTCAGGCTGGTCAAGCATCCTACGTCACCCTGAGGTCACCGTCGGCGCATCGGGGACGCTGACGTCGATCACATCCCCGTTGTGCAGGGACGCCCCCGCCAGAATGGAGGAAACGTCCTCGTACTTTGCGGTGAGCTGGGTCGCCGTGCCGATGTCGACCACGACCGGCGTGGTCAGGGCCAACTGCACCCAGCCGGCCGGCTCGACCGTGACCCCCGTCACCTGGCCGACGAAGGAGGGCGGGAGCGTCGAGGCCACCTGGAGGCCGGGCGAGTCCTTGGCGGAGAGCACGGTCCCGGGCGCACCGGGCGTCTGGGGCACGGCCAGGAGCAGGAGGCCCGGTGGGCGGGTGGCCGACTCCTCGAGCACCCGGCCGTCGTTGCTGAGCGACTCCCACTTGCCCGCCGCCGTGCTGACCGTGAAGGCGGGCGTCTCCTCGGTCACGGCGATGTGGACGCCGTCGGGCCACGAGACGTGCACCGACGCCTTCCGCACCCACGGCAGCTGCTCCAGGCGGGCCGCCGCGGCGCCGGCATCGATGTCGAGCAGCGGCGGGTGACTCGCCAGTCCCGCCTGGGACACCACCTGGGCCGCCGTCTCGTGCACGTTGCCGGTCACGCTGACGGAGCGGGCGGAGAAGACCGGCGTATGGAGGAGGAACCACCCACCGACCAAGAGCGCCGCGACGCCGAGCGCGGCACCGGCGATCACCAGGCGGCGCCGGCCCTGCTCCTTGATGACCGCCGTCCTTCGGGCCCTGATGCGCGGATCCATGCGGGCCCCGATCCGGCTGAGCCCCTGACGCCCGGCCGCGATGTGCCCCTTGCCCCCCGACGAGCCCTTCCCTCTCGTGGTCCCGTCAGGCGTCATGGCGTGTCGCTCCGGTCCACCGGCCCATTGTTCCCGCCGTCGAAGCCGAGGAGGCGGACCTCGGCCTGCAGCGCGACGCCGCTCTGCTCGGACACCACGTCGCGCACGTGCGCCATCAGCGCGTGGACGTCGTCCGCCCGGCCGTCCTTGTCGGCCTGAATGAAATTGGCATGCTTCTCCGAGACGCGCGCCGTGCCCATCCGGAAGCCCTTCAAGCCGGCCGCCTCGATGAGCCTTCCCGCCGAGTCGCCCTCGGGATTGGTGAACACCGAGCCGGCGTTGGCGCCACCGGGCTGATGCTGGCGCCGCCATCTGACGATGGCGGTCACCGCCTCCTGCTCCTGCTCGGCCGATCCCGGCGTGACGGCCAATTCCGCGGCCACGACCACCTGGGACGCCGTCACCGAGGAGGAGCGATAGCCGTAGGTCAGGCGGCTGACGTCGTCGGTTCCGCCGGCGTCGCCGCACAGATCCACCCAGCTGTAGCGGACGAGGCACGACGCCATGTCCGAGCCGTGGCCCCCGGCATTCATGCGCACCGCGCCGCCGACCGAGCCAGGCACCCCGACCGCCCATGACAGTCCGCTCCATCCCCCGTCGGCCACGCGCCGGGCCAGCACCGGCAGGGCGACCGCCGCGCCCGCCCGCACCACCACCGGACCGTCCACGGCGTGCGACGCATCCCCGGCCGGCGGGAGGTCCACTGCGCCGAAGCCCGCCCCGAGATGCACCACGATCCCCTCGAACCCCTCGTCGGCCACCAGCAGGTTGGAGCCGCGCCCGAGGACGAAGACGGCGGGGGGCGCCTCGAACTCCGGTCCGTGCTGCCGCCAGGTCCGGCGCACCTCGTCCAGATCGTCAGGACCCTCGATGTCGACGAAGAGCGCTGCCGGCCCGCCGACCCCGTAGGTGGTCAGCGGTCCCAGGGGCTTGCCCAGCGTGGCCCGATCGCCCAACGCGGCGGCCAGGGCGCGCCACGCGTTGCCCGCGTTCACCACCGGCTCACCACGACGGCGACTCGAGCAGCTCGTCGGGCAGCGTCGTCAGATCGCCGGCGCCGAGCGTGATGCAGAGGTCGCCGGGACGCAACTCGGCGCGCACGGCCTGGTACAGCTCCTCCCAGCCCGCCACGTAGGTGACGGGAAGCCGCGGGTCCTGGGCCCGGACGGCGTCGGCCACCAGACGGCCCGACACGCCGGGAACGGCTCGTTCGCCGGCGCTGTAGATGTCGGTGACGACCAGCACGTCGGCGTCACCGAAGGCGGTCCCGAACTCCGTCGCCAGCGCGGCGGTGCGGGAGAAGCGGTGCGGCTGGAACACCGCGACGACGCGGTCCCATCCGCCGGTCCGGGCGGTGGCGAGTGCCGCCGCGCACCTCGGCGGGCAGGTGGGCGTAGTCGTCCACGAAGGTCACCCCGGCGGCCTCGCCCCGGAACTCGAAGCGCCGGGTCACCCCGGCGAAGCGGGCCAGCGCCGTCTGGGCCGCCTCGAAGGCCACCCCCACCTGCAGCGCCGCCACGATGGCGATCGCCCCGTTCCGGGCGTTGTGCAGGCCGGGGACGCCGATGTGAACGGTACCCAACTCCCCTTCCGGCCCCCGCAGGGTGAAGGTGACGGAGCTGCGCTGCAGTGCGAGGTGCTCCATCACGTAGTTCCCTGCGGGGTCAGAGCCGACCGTGATCGCACCGTGCTCCCGGCCGATGGCCGCCGCCTCGGGATCGTCGGCGCACACCACCGCACCCAGCCGCGCACTGGCCAAAAAGTCGGCGAAGGCGCCGCGCAGCACGTCGAAGGTGCCGTAGAAGTCGAGGTGGTCCGGCTCGACGTTGGTCAGCACGGCGAGGTCGGGGGTGATCGCCTGGAAGGTGCCGTAACTCTCGTCCGCTTCGACGACGAGCCACTCCCCCGTGTCCCAGACGGCGTTTGTCCCGATCTCGTTCACGTCGGCGCCGATGAGAAAGGAGGGCCGCAACCCCGCCTCGACGAGGATCAGCGAGAGCATGGAGGCGGTCGTCGTCTTCCCGTGCGTGCCCGAGACGGCCAGGCAGCGCCGGGTGGCGCAGATGGCGGCGAGCATCTCGGAGCGGGGCACCACGCGCACGCCACTGGCGCCGGGCCTCGGCGAGCTCGGGATTCTCCGGGCGCACGGCGGGCGAGTAGGTGACGGCATCGGCGCCGGCCACGTTCTCGGCGCTGTGGCCCACCGCCACCGTGATGCCGTGGGAGCGCAGCCGCTCGGCCACCGGCGAGTCCTTCAGGTCGGAGCCCGACACGTGGTGGCCCATGGCCCGCAGCACGAGCGCGATGGCGCTCATGCCGGCCCCGCCGATGCCCACGATGTGAATGCGTTGGGGCACGCCGAGGTCGAGCGCCGTCCCAGCAGCGGAGGGAGGGGTGTCAGCGGGCATGGGCGTCGACCAGTGCGGCCACACGGGCGGCCGCGTCGGGGTGTCCGTTCTCCCGGGCCGCCTGGCGCATGGCGCGCAGGCGCTCGGGGTCGGCCAGCAGCGCATTCAGCTCCAGGGCGAGCCGTCGTCCGTCGCAGTCGCCATCGGCGACCAGCACGGCCGCCCCCATGCCGACCAGAGCCTCCGCATTGCGCGTCTGGTGGTCGCGCGGGGCGCCGGGCAGCGGGACGAGGATGGCCGGGACACCGGCCACCAGCAGCTCGGCCACCGTCATGGCACCCGCCCGGACGACACACACGTCGGCGGCGTTGTAGAAGTCGGGCATCTTGTCCTCGAAGGGCACCACCTGGTAACGCAGGCCTGGCCCGCCCCTCTCGCTCTCCGGCTCTGCGCCTGCCCGGGCGAACGAGGCATAGTCACGGCGCCCGGTGACCTGGTAGACGGCGCGGTCGGTGCAGCCGGCCCACGGCCCTTCGGCCAGGTCCGCCACGGCGCGGTTGACCCGCCGGGCGCCGAGCGAGCCGCCGGCGCACGCCACGGTCTGGCGGTCGGGCGGGAGGCCCAACGAGACCCGGCTGGCCGCCTGCCCCTGGGGCGTCCGCTCCAAGGTGGCCAGCTCGGGCCACACCGGCGTGCCGGTGACGTGGGCCCGGGGCAGGCCCGTGTCCGCGAAGGCGACCGCGTTCGCCGGCGGCGTGGCGGCCGAGCAGGCCGTTGACGGCGCCCGGCACGGCGTCGGTCGTCATGCAGACGAGCGGCACTCTCGTCAGCACCGCCGCCAACCCGGCCGGGAAACTGGCGTACCCGCCGACGACGACCACGACGCGGGGCCGACGGCGCAGGAACGAGCCGACGGCGCGCGCACAGGCCGAGGCCAGGCCGGCGACCGCGCCCGCGTTGGCCCACCACGCCGACGGCCGCATGCTGCGCTGCAGCCCCCGGCCGTGCAGGAGCGTGTAGGGAAACTCGAGCGTCGGCCACGTCGTGGCCTCCTGCCCGCGGCGGGAGCCGTAGAGCTCGATCGATTCCGGCGGGTGCCCCCGGTCGACCAGCGCGCGCGCGCAATCTGCAGCGAGGGGACGATGTGCCCGCCGGTCCCGCCGCCCGCAATCACCGTGCCGCGCCCTGCGCTCACCGACCTCGGGCCGCAGCGGAGAGCTTGCGGCCCGACCCGGCGACCCGGAGCGCACCACCGGACTCACCGCGCCGGGCGATGTTGATGAGGATGCCGGCCGCCACCATGGTGATCACCAGTGACGAGCCGCCGAAGGAGATGAAGGGCAGCGGAATACCGGTCACGGGCAGCACGCCCACCACGGCCCCGACGTTGATGAGGGTCTCAGCCCCTATCCAGGCGACGATCCCGAGGGAGACCAGCGCGCCGAAGCGGTCCGCCGACTGCACGGCCGCCCGGATCCCGAGCCACATGAAGCCGACGAGGAGAGCGAGGACGAAGAGGGCGCCGATGATCCCGAGTTGCTCGCCGATCACCGAGAAGATGAAGTCGGTCTCCGCGTTGGGCAGGAAGCCCCACTGGGCCTGGCCACCGCCGAGGCCGGAGCCGACGACGTGGCCCGACCCCAGCCCGATGAGCGACTGCATCACCTGATACCCCGAGCCCGAGCTGTGGGCCGAGGGGTCCATGAACGACAGCAGCCGGGCCCGGCGGTACGGCGAAGCCACCGCCACAATCAGCGCCAGGCCGACCAGGACTGCGAGCACCTTCATGACCGGCCCGAGGCGCACACCGGAGACGAAGAGGAGAGCGAGTGCAATGAAGCCGAGGACCATGGCCGTGCCCATGTCCGGCTGGGCCAGGATGAGCACGCAGGCGAAACCGGTCACGATGAGCAGCGGTCCGATGATGCGGCGGTCGGCGGCGTCCTCGTCGAGGCGTCGCGTGATGAAGTCCGCCGCGAACAGGGTGAGCGCCAGCTTCATCAACTCGGAGGGCTGCAACCGGAACTGCCCGAAACCGACCCAGCGGCTCGACCCCATGACGTGCACGCCGAGGCCCGGGACCAGCACCACGAAGAGGAGGCCGAACGTCACCAAGAGGATGAGGGGACTGAACCGCCGCAGCTTGCGGTAGTCGAAGCGGATGGCCACCCACAGCGCGATGCCGCCGATCGCCATCCACATGGCCTCACGGATGAGGATGGCGTACGGCGAACCGTAAGTGCCGATGGAGATGACCGAGGACGCCGAGCCCACCATCACGAGGCCGATGAGGCAGAGCAGCACGACGTCGACGAGCAGCAGCGTCGAGACCGACAGCCGGCGGCTGCCGATGCGGACCCCGAGGCCGTCGGCGCGGGTGGCACCCCCGCGATGCGCAACCGACCGCGATGCGGAGGACGGTGTCGTGGCCGATGTGGGCCGGCGGGGCCGAGGGGCCGTGTGCCGCTTCGTCGGCGCAACGCCGCGCGTTGACGTCATGCCGCCCACTCCCTCTGGGCGCGGACGCGCGCCGCTCAGCCCGGTCCGACACCCGATGCATGCGTGCAGTCTCCCCCACGGCGCGGCCCAAGTGGCGGACCGGGCTGCGGTCCCGCCCCCGGTGTGCAGCGTCGAGGGACGGGGCGGTCACGTGAACTTCGCCACGGTGAGGTAGTCCCCGTAGAAGATGCCGAGGCCCAGGGCGCAGAAGAGCCCGCCGAGTATCCAGAAGCGGACGATGACCGTCGTCTCGGGCCAGCCACCGAGCTCGAAGTGGTGGTGGATGGGGGCCATCCGGAAGATGCGCCGGTGGAAGGCACGGAAGCTGATGATCTGCAATATGACCGACACCGTCTCCATCACGAAGAGCCCGCCGATGATGAGCAGCAGCAGATCGAGGTTGAGCAGCAGGCAGATGGCGGCCAGGCCGGCGCCGATGGCCAGCGAACCGGTGTCGCCCATGATGATCTTGGCCGGCGCCGCGTTCCACCAGAGGAAGCCGATGCAGCCCCCGGCCAGCGCCACCGAGACCAGCGCCAGGTCGACCGCCGACGCCGGGAGCACGTGGTAGATCGAGAAATGCCGGAAGATCCAGTACCCCATGATCGAGAGCACGGCGAAGCAGAAGGTCCCCGAGCCGGCGGCCAGGCCGTCGACGCCGTCGGTGATGTTCACCGCGTTGGAAGCGCCGACCATGACAACGACGGCGAACACGATCCAGCCGACCGCCCCGAGATTGATGCCGATCACGTCGATGCGGGTGAACGACAACGCCGTCGACGTGTGGGCCCAGTACACCGCCAGCACGGCGAAGACCAGCGCGCAGGCCACCTGCGCCCCGGACTTGGCCCGCTTGTTCAGCCCGAGGCTGCGCTTGTGGGTCACCTTGATGTAGTCGTCCATGTACCCGATGAGGCCGAAGGCCACGACAGCGCCGATGGCAAGGTACCCGGTGCGCGAAAAGCGGATCTCGGTGCCGATGTGCCCGATGGCGTAGCCGAACACCGCGGCGGCGACGATGGCGATGCCACCCATGGTGGGCGTCCCCGCCTTGGCGGAGTGGGAGGCCGGGCCGTCCTCCCTGATGTGCTGGCCCAGCTCGCGCTGGCGGAAGTAGCGGATCAGGAAGGGGGTGAAGAGGAGAGCGATCCAGAGAGCGACGCTTCCCGAGACAAGCAGGCCGAGCACGTGTCGTCAGGCCTCCGGCACTGCGTCACGAGGAGCCGACTGCGCCCGCGCCGTCACGGTGGCGTCGGCGGGCGTGGTGGCGTCCGACGCGACCCAGGTGCCGCGGCTCCGCACCGAAGCGCGCCGCGAGGGCCCGGCGGGCCTCGACGGCGTCGTCGAAGGGCAGGCGTCGCCCCGCGATCTCCTGATACGTCTCGTGGCCCTTTCCCGCGATGACCACCACGTCGCCCGGACGGGCCGCGTCCGAGACAGCCTCTACCTGCGTCCGTTCATGATCGCCACCCAGCGCGGGCTCGGCGTCAACAGCCCGTCGAGCGAGTACCTGTTCTGCGTGATCGCCTCACCGGCCGCGTCCTACTTCGGGGCGAGCAAGACGGTCGGGGTCTGGCTATCGGAGGACTACACCCGGGCGGTGCCCGGCGGCACCGGAGAGGTCAAGTGCGGCGGTAACTACGGCGCCGCCTTGCCGCCCAGCGCCAGGCCGTGGACAAGGGGTGCCACCAGGTCGTCTGGCTCGATTCCGCGGCAAGCACCGCTGGGTCGAGGAGATGGGCGGCATGAACCTGTTCTTCGTGTATAAGGACAGGCTGGTTACCCCGGGGCTGACCGGGACGCTGCTGCCCGGCATCACTCGCGACTCGCTGCTCGAACTGGCCCCGGCGCTCGGCATCAGCGCGACCGAGGGGCGGATCTCCGTCGACGACTGGCGAGATGGCTGCGCCTCGGGCGAGATCACCGAGGTCTTCGCCTGCGGCACCGCCGCCGTGATCACCCCGGTTGGCCGGGTCCGCGGCGAGTCCTCAGACTGGGTCATCGGCGACGGGACCCCGGGTCCGGTCACCATGCGGCTGCGCGAGGAACTGATCGGCATCCAGTACGGCCACCGCCCCGACCCGTTCGGCTGGGTCCGCAAGGTCTGCTGACATCGGCGAACGTCCGTAGAATCTGCTGCTGGGACGCCAGATTCTACGGACGTTTGCTAGGGTAGTGCCGTGACGTCCGGCCTGATTATTATCGGCGGGCGCGCTGGCAGCTAGGCGGCAAGTCCTAGTGCCCGACATCCGGGCCGTCAGCGCGCAGACCTCTCGCGTTCCGCGAGGGGTCTTTTGCTTTGTGCGGCCAGGCCAAGGAGACAACAGCAATGGACCATAACGACGCGTTCCATGTCTACGACACGACCCTGCGCGACGGCGCGCAACAAGAGGGCCTTAACCTCACCGTCGCGGACAAGCTCATCATCGCGAGGCACCTGGACAGCCTGGGCGTCGGGTTCATCGAGGGCGGCTGGCCGGGTGCCATCCCGAAGGACACCGAGTTTTTCCGCCGGGCGGCGGCCGAACTCGACCTGAAGAACGCCACGCTCGCCGCGTTCGGCTCGACCTGCAAGCCGGGTGCCGTCGCGGCCGACGATCCGCAGGTGGCGGCGCTCCGCGACTCCTTGGCACCCGTGGTCACGCTGGTGGCCAAGAGCCATGACCGCCACGTGGAACTAGCGTTGCGCACTGACCTCTCAGAAAACCTGCGGATGATCGCGGACACCATCCGGCATCTGGTCGGCAACGGCCAGCGGGTGTTCCTGGACGCCGAGCACTTCTTCGACGGGTACAAGTCCAATCCGGCTTACGCGCTCGAGGTGGTCGCGGCGGCGGCCGAGGCTGGCGCCGACGTGGTGGCCCTCTGCGACACCAACGGCGGCATGATGCCGAATGAGCTAGCCGACGTCGTTCAGGCTGTGCTTGAGCAGACGGCCGCGCGTCTTGGCATCCACTGCCACGACGATACGGCCTGCGGTGTCGCGAACACGCTGGTCGCCGTGGACGCCGGGGTCACGCACGTGCAGGGCACCGCGAACGGATACGGGGAACGGGCGGGGAACGCCAACCTGTTCAGCGTGGTGGCGGGGCTGCAGCTCAAGAAGGGCCGCCAGGTCCTGCCGGACCAGGCGATCAGGGAGATGTCCCGGATCGCGCACGCGATCTCCGAGGTCACCAACGTCACACCCGACACCCACCAGCCCTATGTCGGCCTGTCCGCGTTCGCGCACAAGGCGGGCCTGCACGCGTCCGCCATCCGGGTTGACCCGATGCTGTACCAGCACATCGACCCGGCCGAGGTCGGCAACGACATGCGCATGCTGGTCTCGGACATGGCCGGCCGCGCCTCGGTCGAGCTCAAGGGGCGGGAACTCGGCTACGACCTGTCCGGCGACCGGGAGACCCTGACGAAGGTCACCGACCGGGTCAAGGAACTCGAGGCGCACGGCTACTCCTTTGAGGCCGCCGACGCGAGCTTCGAACTGCTGCTGCGCGATGAGTTGCAGGGCGAGCGGCTCAGGTACTTCGACGTGGAGTCCTGGCGGGTGATCGTCGAGCGGCACCCCGACGACCGGATGACCAGCGAGGCCACGGTACGCCTGGTCGCGAAGGGCGAGCGCGTCGTCGCCGTCGGGGAGGGCAATGGCCCGGTCAACGCGCTGGACAAGGCGCTGCGAGCCGCACTCGAGCAGATCTTCCCTGAGCTGGCCAGGCTCGAGCTGACCGACTACAAGGTGCGGATCCTGGAGGGCACCCACGGCACCGGCGCCATCACCCGCGTGCTCATCGAGTCCGGCGACGGCACCGGCGAGACCTGGTTGACTGTCGGCGTCGATGAAAACATCATCGCCGCGTCCTGGCAGGCCCTAGAGGAGGCAGTAACCTACTCCCTCCTCCGCACCGGCCGCTAGCGCCCACCAGGCAACCCGCCGCACCCGGCGGCTTGACCGGCCCCATGCCTCCCGCCCAGCACCGACCAGCAAAAATCGAACCTATGGACGATAGCGAAGGCGGGCGTAATCGGGCGATACCCCACCAAACGCCGCGCGGGCTGCGGCGGCAGGCAGAACACTGGCATGGTTCTGGGGTGCTGCTTCCCCCGAGGCCGACGCCCGCGCGACGCCATCGATGGCCCACGGGTGCGTTTCCTCTGGAGTGAGGGTTAGGTGGCGAAGTTGCCAGCAGGTGCGGTTGCCGCGGTAGGTGCGGTGGTGTTGCTGGAGGTTGCGCCAGGCCCAGTGCTGGTCGCCAGTCGTTGTTGGTGATAATGGCGCGGAGCTGGAGGATGGCTTCGGCTCCGGGGGTGCTCCAGCGGGCGCCGGTGATGTCCATGCGGTCTTTGATGAGGTGGCGGCAGGCGCCTTCGATGATGCCGGTGGCGATCGGCCATCCGGCCTCCAGTGCGGTGGGGTAGTCCAGGCAGCCGGCTTTGTTGCGCAGGTCGCCGGCGGTCCTGGCGGCGGTGGCCGCCTTGGTCTTCGATAGCGGGGTGGCGGCGGCGCGGGCGGTGATGGCGGCGGCGACGTCAGCGTCGCCGCCGGCCAGGATGGCGTGCAGCTGCTCCAGTACCCAGGTGCCGGCGTCCGGGCTGGCTTCGAGGTGGAAGCACCAGGCGGCGCGCCAGAGGTATTCGCTGACGTGGATGATGTCGATGATGATGGGGACGGTGATGTTGCGGGCGGCGGCTTCGGCCCTGATCCGGGCGATCTGGTCTTTATTGCCGTCAACGAGCGCGATCCAGGCGGCCTGGTGGCCGGGGTCGCGGCGGTCAGCCTCGGCGAAGACATCGGCGATCACGGCGGCGGCGTTGCGGTCGATGCTGGCGGTCACCCATTTGTCCCGGGCCCGCGGGCCCTCTGGCGGCGTGCTGGCGGGGAGGTCGTGGCCCGGAGGCGGGCCGAGGATGTCGCTGGCGGTGCGGGGAACAGGCGTGATCACGCTCACCGATCCGGCTTCAGCGATCCGCTTGCGGGTGCTGACCTCCCCGCGTGAGGGCCGTCCGGCCTGCTTGGGTGCGGATTTCGCCGCGATGGCCGCGGCGGCCGGGCGCAGTGAATCCTGCCGCATCCGGATGCCCTTGCCGTCGCGCTGCAAGACCAGCACGTCCCCGTCCGCCAGCACCGCGGTGCGGCACCGGCAGGCGTAGAAGCTGCCGAAATCAGCGCGGCGGCACGGCTGATGATCTCCGCGGCCTGCCGGGTCCCGATCCGCACCGCCGTCTCGCGGAAGACAGCATCGCAGGACCCGGCAAGGGAAGTCCGGGCAGCGGCCAGCACCAGCGTCTCGCACAGCCCATAGGAGTACTTCTCCCGCGGCAGGCCCAGCTGCTCATCCAGCAGGTGCACGTTCGGCGCGCCGGGCGCCCGGTAGGCGATGCGGGTCACCGTCACCGGGCCGAACACGCTGCCCAGCGCCCGGGCATGACCTTTCTCCGCCCGCGTCCCCAGGGAGAGCCTCGTCCGGCCTGGTCACCGCCGGCAGCCGCACCTCCCACGCCTCACGCAGGCCCAGATGCGCCTGCATCAGCAGCCGCAGCAGCTACCCCGGCCCCGCACACTGACCTGCCGCTCCAGCTCGCCATGATCGGCCCCGGCGGCCTCCGCGCTCTCCAGCCACCCCTTCACCGCAGCGAACGACTCATCAGCCGCCGCGAACACATCCGCATCCGGCTCCGCCACATACCCTGACATTGGGGCTCCTCCCGCAACGATCCGAGTCTTGACAACAAGGACCGTAACGGGCAGGAGCCCTCCCCATGCCCACCGACACGCACACCCCCCGCAACCACCACAGAACCCAGCCAGCCCCCAGACCCCTCACTCCAGAGGAAACGCACCCATGGCCCACTGCTGGGGTTCTGGCACCATCGATGGGTCATCCATGGGGGCTGCTGACCGGTTACGAGCGGCGTCGCGAGCGGCTGAACCAGCAGAGCAGCAGGCCGGCCAGCACCAGCCCGGCGCCGATCGCCGTCGTCGGACCGATCGGTGCGCCGGTCGTCGGCAGCGCGGCTGCCGGGGGCTTTCGCGAGTTCGCGCTGGCGAGGCCGGGCCTCGCGGATGGGGCCCTGGCCGGGGAGTGCGACGGAGCCGGCGGCTTATACGGGGTGGCGGAGGCTGACGGCGAGGCCGACTCCGACACGGTCGGCGTGGGTGACGCCGTGGTCGTGGCCGTCTCGGTTGGGGCGGGTGACGTCGTGGTCGTGGCCGTCTCGGTTGGCGTGGGGACCGCTGGCGGTACGGGCCCTCCCGTCGAGGGGGACGGCGACGGGGAAGGGGACTCATCAGCCTCGACGGTGGTGTACGCGCACGAGGCCTGGTCCGCCAGTTCGTCAGTGCTCGCCAGCGTCGCGCAGTTCTCGAGCACCGTCCCGTCCGCGGTGGATGAGTCCACCGTCTCGGTGATGGTGTACGTTTTCGTCTCGCCCGACGACTCCGTTCCCACCTGGCAGGTAATCGTCCCCGACGGCGACGTGCAGCCATCGGGTAGCAAGGTCACCGTCGTGTTCGAGTTGACCAGGTCGGTGAAGGACAGCCCGGTTGCATCGCCGGATCCGTTGTTGGTCACCGTGATCGTGTAGGTGATGGTGCCGCCGGCGGTTACCGTCGCCGGGCCGGTCTTCTCGATCGAGACATCGGCCGTGCTTGGCGTCGTCGGGCCGACGGTCGTCTCGACGCAGGACACGTTGTTGTCCGTGTCCGATTCCCTGGTGCCGGTGTACACGGTCGCGCAGTTGTTGATCACCGTTCCGTCGGACACGCCAGAGTTGATTTTGACGGTGAAATCGAACGTCTTGGTCTCACCCGCCGTCAGCGTGCCGAGCGCGCAGGTGACGGTGAGACCGCTGGCCGGGCATTCGGTCGGCAGCGAGGTGATCGTGGTGAGGTTTCCGTCCGTCGGGTCCTGCACGGTCACGTTGACAGCGTCCGATGGCCCCTTGTTGGTGACGGTCAGCGTGTAGGTGATGGTGCCGTCGGCGCTGACGGTTGCCGGGGCGGTCTTGGTGATCTCAACGTCGGTCAGTGTCTGCGCCTGGCTGATCAGCTGGGTCTGCTGGGTCTGGGCCGAAGAGGAAGACACCGAGGCCCGCAGCGTGATGTTCGTGCCGTCGGACAGGCTGGAGTCCACGGTGACCGGGATCTGGTACGTCAGCGTGCCTCCCGCCGCGACGGTCGTCCCGGTGCCCCCGCAGGTAACGACCTGCCCGGACGCCGTGCAGCCGTCCGGCAGCGTGCCGAGCGCGACGTTGCTGTCCAGCGTGATCGTCACGGTGGCGTTGTCAGCGTCGTCGGATCCGGAGTTCGTGACCGTCACGGTATAGGTGGCCGAGTCCCCGATGACCATGGGATTGGGTGAGACAGACGCCGCGATCTGCAGGTTCGCGGCCGCGTGCGCGGGCTGCGCCAGCCCGGATGCCAGTGCTACGCCAACAACGATGAAAAGCGCGCCAATAGCGCGAAGAGCACGCATGAGTCCCCCGGTGAAATCGCTAGTGCCAGGTCAGGCTGCCAACTGCGGCACGCACCTTCAAGCTGACACGCGGTTTAACCGCTCGGCAGGCCCGTCGATGTCCCATTGCAGGCGCTATGGCGCTATCGATGTCCCATCGCTGGGGCTTGGGAGGGCAACTGGGGCTTGGGAGTGCAAGGAGAGATGGTCGGCTCGGGGGCGCGCCGGCGAGGACGTCGCGGGTCAAGCGAGCCGGGGAGGGTGCGCGCCGAAGAGTATTCTGAGGGCATAGACGGATCAACCGGACAGGGGCTGCGGTCCGCCCGTGCCGCAGTGAGCACGTATTTCGTGGCGATGGGGTTCACCTTCGGGGTATGGGTGGCGAGGATCCCCTCGGTCAAGGAGCAGGCGCACCTCACCGACGCGAGCCTGGGGCTGGCACTGCTCGCCACACCCGTCGGGCTGCTGGCGGGCACGATCCTGGCTGGCCGGGTCGTCGACCGGATCGGAAGCGCGCGGATCACCCGGCTCGCCGGGTTCGCGATCTGCTTGCTGTACATCGCTCCCGGGTTCGCCGCGAGCATCGGGGAGCTAGCCGTAGCGCTGCTGGCGGTTGGCTTCGGTGGTGGGCTGCTCGACGTCGCCCAGAACGCGCAGGGTGTCCGGGTCGAGACCGGCTACGGACGGCCGGTCCTGACCTCTATGCATGCCGGGTACAGCCTCGGCGCGATCATCGGATCGCTGTTCGGCGGGGCCTTCGCGTGGGCCGAGATCGGCCCGGTGCCGACGCTCGCCGCCTCGGGGATACCATCGGCGATCGCGACCGTGGTGGCTGGCCGATGGCTCCTTCCCGAGAAGCCGAAGACCGCTGACCTGACGCCGCGGGCCGACCGGGCGACCGGACAAGACGTGAGCCAGCGCGACATTCGCCGATTGGTACTCGCGCTGGGGGTACTCGCGATCTGCGGACTGATCGGTGAAGGCGCCGCCGGGGACTGGAGCGCCGTCTACCTGCGGGAAAGTCTCGGCACATCGGTCGGCTTCGCGGCGCTTGGGTACGCCGCGTTTTCCGTCATGATGACCGCCGGGCGGTTCGCCGGCGACCGGCTGATCGCCCGGTTCGGCGAGGTGCGGCTGGTGCGGGCGTGCGGGCTGGTCGCCGGGCTTGGCTTGGCCGCTGGGCTGTCTGTCCGGCAACCAGTCGTGGCGGTGGCCGGATTCGCGCTGCTCGGGGCGGGACTGTCGGTGACCGTGCCACGGGTGTTCGCGGCGGGCGGCTACGCTGACCCGCAGCGACCGGGGCGCGGGCTCGCGACCGTGGTGGGCATGGGGTACGCCGGGATGACCGGTGGTCCGCCGCTCATCGGTTTCATCGCCGCGGAGACCGGATTGCGTTTTGCTCTTGGCATCCCGGCTCTGCTCGCGCTAGGAATCACGCTCGGAGCGCCGGTCCTCGGCACCCAGTCCTCCCTGGCCTGACATATCGGGAAAGAGCACGGTGTGACCGGAGGAACTGGGACCGCCGTTATGGTAAATGGGTGCCCCTGGCCACAGCGGGACGCGCGCCGGCTTACGGTATGTCCATGGAGGACAAAGAGATCCTGACTCGTATCGACGGGCTGATCCAGACTGAGCACGACCTGCGCGAGCAACTGGCCGCTGGGAATCTCAGCTCGGAACAGGAGAAGCAGCGTCTGCGTGCCGCGGAAGAGGCGCTTGACCAGTGCTGGGACCTGCTGCGCCAGCGGCGGGCCCGGCGGGAATTCGGTGAGAGCCCCGACTCGGCGGCGGCGCGGCCGGTGCCGGAAGTCGAGGGCTACCAGCAATAACAAGGGAGAGTCGTGCGTATCGCGAGGTTCGCCAAGGGTGACGGAGTCGGCTATGGAGTCGTCGAAGGCGAAGGTGACGAAGCCGCTCTCAGCCTGACGATCGCGGAGTTGCACGGCCACCCGTTCGGCACGCAGCCGGGCGGTGTCCGGTACACCGGGCACCGCTACCCGCTGGCCGAGGTGCGACTGCTGGCACCTGTGCTGCCAAGCAAAGTCGTGGGGGTGGCCGGTAACTATGAGGGGTCAGAAGAGCCAGATATCTTTCTCAAGCCGTCTACGTCGGTGACCGGTACCGGTGACCGGATCGCGTGGCCGGTCAAGCTCACCGAGCGGATCGAGTTCGGTGGCTCGCTGGCGATAGTCATCGGCCGGCTGTGCCGCGAAGTACCTCGGGAACGGGCCGAGGACGTGGTGTTCGGGTACACGATCGCGAACGACGTGACCGCGCGGGACCTGCTCGCGCGGGATCGGCAGTGGACCAGGGCGAAGGGGTTCGACACGTTCTGCCCGCTGGGACCGTGGATAGAGACCGGGACAGATCCCGCCGACCTGGAACTTGTCACCACGGTGAACGGCGCCGAGCGGCAGCGGGCGCGGACATCGGCGTTGCGCTGGGACGTGCCGTCGGTGATCGCGCAGGTGTCCCAGGTGATGACCCTGCTGCCCGGGGACGTGCTGCTCACCGGCACTCCGGCCGGTACCGGCCCGCTGGCCGAGGGCGACGAGGTGGCCGTGACGATCTCCACCATTGGCACCCTGACCAGCAAGGTGGCTGTGCGAGATTAACCGAGGTGTTCGCGTAGGTGGCGTAGCTGGACCTCGGTGTGCACTGCGGGGACCGCGTGGCCGCTGTACGGGTAGACCTCGATGTCCTTGGCCGCGGGGATCTCGTTGTAGGCGGCGAACACCGTCGACGGCGGGCATACCTCGTCCATCAGGCCGACGCTGACCAGCGTTTGGGCGCTGATGCGCCGGGCGAGCAGCGCGCAGTCGATGTAACGCAACGTGTTCAGCGCGGCGTCGGTGAGGCGGACGTTCTCGTTGAGGAACGTGGGAATCTCGGTGTAGGGGGCTTTGTCCGCCAGGGTGATCGCGCGCTGGATGTCGCAGAGGAACGGTACGTCGGCGTGGCACAGCGCCACCTTGTCGGCCGCCAGCGACGCCGCCGCCAGCGACAGCGCGCCGCCCTGGCTGGCGCCGCTGACCGCGACCGTCGGCTCGACGCCCAGCTCCACCGCGGTCTCCACCGCGCGCACCGCGTCGGTAAAGATCCGGGTGTAGTAATACGTCTCGGGGCTGGCGATGCCGCGGGTCATGACCTGCGAGTTCTCCGGCCCCGGGTCGTTATCGCCGGTCGCTCCCGTCGACCACTGGCCGCCCTGGCCCCGGCTGTCCATCACGAATACCGCGTATCCGAGTGCCGCCAGCAGCGCGTGCTCGTGGGGCGCGCCGCGCCCGCCGCCGTACCCGATGAACTTCACGATCGTCTTGGGCGCCGGTCGCTCGGGCTTGATATACCAGGCGCGGATCCGGTCCCCGCGCGCCCCGGAGAACTCGGCGTCCCACACCTCGAGCTCGCGGTAGATCTCCGGTTCGTACCTGGTCAGCGTCGGTGGCTCGGCCTGCGCCCTCGCCTCGTTGAGCCGAGCGGCCCACCAGGCGTCCAGGCCGTCCGGCTCGGCGGTGCCGGTGCGGTACTCGCGGAGTTCCTCTAGCGGCAGGTCAAACCACGGCATATGGACTGTCCTCTCACGCGCGTCTCAGTCGTGAAATATCACATCATGGGGGTCTTGTCGCTAAGCGCAGCACCTCGGGGCAGCTCCGGAATGTCGGCCCCGCTGGCAGAGTGTGTAGGCAGTTACCGGGCAACGCGCGTGGGAACTGCGCGACAGCTTCAGCATCTACAACGCGAGTTACGTCGCGCTAGCCGAGTCCATCGGGTGCACGCTCCTTAACAGCGACGGGAAGCTCGCGCGCGCGGTGAAGACCGTCGAGGTCAGCTTCGTTCCCGTAGCGTAAGGCGCACCCATGGATGACCCATCGAGGGGGCTAGGGCGCTTGCGATGGCCCATCGATGGGGTTCGCCTGAGACTAGAACTTCGTGAAGTGGTGGTAAAGCTCGTAGAACGGCGTCGTGTTCGGCGAAGTGCGCCACCTCGCCGCGCTTGACGGTCAGGTAGGCCGTCGACCGGAGCGGGCCGAGCGCCGACGTCAGGTATTCGTCGGCCTCGAGCGCGTCGAGCGCTTCCCCCAGTGAGGCAGGCAGCCGCGTGATGCCCAGTGAGCCCGGTTCCGCCAGCGTCGCCGGGTCGACTGACACCGGATCGCCGGGGTCGAGCTTCGACCGCAGGCCATCCAGCCCGGCGTAGATGAAGGCGCCCAGCGCGAGATATGGGTTCGCGGTGGAATCCGAGGGCTTGAGCTCCAGGTTCACCGAGCCAGCGGAACCCAGCGGCGTGCAGACCCGGACGGCCACCTCACGGTTGTCGAGGCCATAGGAGTTCCACGCGCCTGACCAGGTGGAGGGGGCGAGCCGACGGTAGCTGTTCACGCTCCCGCAGGTCAGCGCGACGAGCGCGGGCAGGTGGGCCCGGATGCCGCCGATGAAGTAGTAACCGGCCGAGGACAGCCCGAAGCGATCGGCTGGATCGGTGAACGCGTTGACCCCATCGCGCCACAACGACGCGTGCACATGTGCCCCGTTACCCGCCTGGTCGGGCAGCGGCTTGGGTGCGAAGCTGGCCCACAGACCGTGCCTGAGCGCCACGCCGCGCGCGGTCTCGCGCAGCAGCACGTGGTTGTCGGCGGCCCGCAGCGGGTCGGCGTGATGGATCGAGATCTCCTGCTGGCCGTGACCAAGCTCGGGGTAGTAGTGCTCGACGTCCAGGCCTTGGGAGATCGCGGCGTCAACCAGGTCGATCGCGTAGTCGTGGGCCAGGTGAAAGCCGGTCGCGGAGTAGCACAGGCTGTCGTCGATCGGGGTGAATCCCGCGGCGTCCCGGGTGCCGAGGGTGAACTCGGGCTCGTACGCCGCCTCCATCTCGTAGCCCTCGGCCGCGAGCGAGGCGATCGCCTCCTTGAGGAAGGTCCGCGGGCATGCCTGCCACGGAGTTCCGTCCGGTTCCACCAGGTCGGCGAGCATCGCGGCGGCACCGGGAGCGTAGGGCAGCGGGGTGAAGGTGGCGGCGTCCGGGACGATCCGGACCTCACCGACCGGGCCCATGCCGGGAACCGGCCGCAACTCGTCCATCATCGACATCGCCATCATCGCGACCGTGTGCCCGATCCCGCTTTCGATCCGATCACCGATCCGGTTCGCCGCGGCTGCTTTGCCGCGGACAATCCCGCCGTTGTCGGCATAGAGGAACCGGACAAGCCCGATATTCTCATCGGCGACGCGTTGCGTGATGTCGATACTCATGCGTCAAATCTTCCCACAGCGTCACTGACGTCCGCATGCGCTCGATCGGTCGCGTATCGTCGTGCCCATGCACCCCCGTGAGCTGCGTGCCTCCGACGCGGATCGTGACCGTGTGGTCGCGATGCTGCGCGAGGCGATGGCGGACGGGCGTCTTGACCCCGCCGAGCACGATGAACGGGTGAGCGCCGCGCTCAGTGCCCGCACGCTCGGTGACCTGGTAGGACTGACCACCGACCTGGCGCCGACGTCGCAGCAGCCGGTCCGGGTCGACGGCGGCCGGATGATCACCGGGGTATTCGGCACCGAGCAGCGGGACGGCCGGTGGGTCGTGCCGGAGCAGATGACCGTGAACGCCGTGTTCGGCGAGGTCCTGGTGGACTTCCGCGAGGCCCTGCTGCAGTCCAGGCACGTGGTCCTGTACGCGACGATGATCGGCGGCCGGATCCGGCTGATGGTCCCGGATGGCGTGGCGGTCGTGATGTCCTCGCGCGCGGGCCTTGGCCGGTTCCGCGGCGCCAACGCGTCGGCCGTGCCCGCCGATCCGGCGCAGCCGGTGATCGAGGTCCGCGCGTTCAGCATGGCCGGGGACATCCAGGTGCACACCCCACCCCGGCCACGCCGGCGCTTGTTCTCCCGTCGCAGGTCAGACGGTCGGCAGCTCCGATAGGGCCGCGTCGATGTCGGCGTCCGGAACCTCATAGTCGGGCATCTCGCCCGATAGGTACCGCTCGTAAGCCGCCATGTCGAAATGCCCATGACCGCACAACGCGGTGAGTATCACCTTCTGCTCACCCGTTTCCCGGCACCTAGACGCCTCCTCGATCACCGACGCGAGGGCGTGTGACGGCTCCGGCGCGGGCACGATGCCCTCGGACCTGGCGAAGGTCAGCGCGGCGGCGAAACACTCGTTCTGCGGCTTGGCGACCGCCTCGAACAGCCCGAGTTCGTAGGCGTGCGACAGCAGTGGCGACATGCCGTGGTAACGCAGCCCGCCGGCGTGCACCGGCTCCGGGATGAACCCGTGGCCGAGGGTGTGCATCTTCAGCAGCGGCGTCAGCCCGGCCGTGTCCCCGAAGTCGTAGGCATACCGCCCCCGGGTGAACGACGGGCAGGCAGTGGGCTCGACCGCCCGGAAAACCGGACCGCCATGCCGGGACGACAGCTTGTCCCGCAGGAACGGCAGGAACAGCCCGGCGAAGTTGGACCCGCCGCCGGTGCAGCCCACGATCAGGTCGGGGGTGTGCTCCCCGGCGAGCTGGAACTGCCTGCGGGCCTCCTCGCCGATGATCGTCTGGTGCAGCAGCACGTGGTTCAGCACCGAGCCGAGCGCGTACCTGGTGGACTGGTCGGAGGCCGCCGCCTCGACCGCCTCGCTGATCGCGATCCCCAGCGAACCCGGCGACTCGGGCTGCTCGGCGAGCACCTTCTTGCCCGATGCGGTCAGCGTCGACGGCGAGGCGTGCACGGTCGCCCCGAAGGTCCGCATCATCGCCCGCCGGTAAGGCTTCTGGTCGTAGGAGGCGCGGACCATCCAGACTTCGCACTCGATGCCGTATTGCGCGCAGGCGAACGCGAGCGCGCTGCCCCACTGGCCCGCCCCGGTCTCGGTGGTGAGCCGGCGGGTGCCCTCGACCGAGTTGTAGTACGCCTGCGGGACGGCGGTGTTCGGCTTATGCGAACCAGAAGGCGATACGCCCTCGTACTTGTAATAGATCCGCGCAGGGGTGCCGAGCGCCTTTTCCAGACGGTGCGCGCGGTACAGCGGGGTCGGCCGCCAGAGCCGGTACACGTCGAGCACCTCATCCGGGATGTCGACGTAGCTGTCGGTGGTGACTTCCTGCGAGATCAGCTCGAATGGGAACAGCGGCGCCAGATCGTCCGGACCCACCGGCTGCAGCGTTCCGGGGTGCAGGGGAGGTGGCGGAGGCGACGGCAGGTCGGGGATCACGTTGTACCACTGCCGGGGGAGCTCCGACTCGGGGAGGATGATCTTGGTGCGTTGTGCCACTGCCTGCTCACACTCCTTCAAGGCCCTTTTGCGCACCCTACGCCCCGAAACATCCTTCGCAACAGGGGGTACCTCACAGCCGGACTTCCTGGCATAAACGGTAAAGTCGGCGCATGCCAGACTTGCCGGTACTGTCGCCAGAAGTCGGAGACGCGCTGTCCGCCGGGCGGCCAGTAGTGGCGCTGGAGTCGACGATTATCACCCATGGGCTACCCCGCCCGGCCAACCTTGCCGCCGCCCGTGAGTTCGAGACGGCACTTAACGACGCTGGCGTCGTCCCGGCGACAATCGCGGTGCTCAACGGGGTGCCGAAGGCCGGCCTGACTCCAGCGGAGCTGGAACACCTCGCCCTCGGCCAGGACGCGATCAAGGTGAGCAGCCGGGAGCTCGGCATGGCCATCGCGGGTGGGCGTACCGCGGGCACCACGGTGGCGGCAACCTCGATGCTCGCGGCTAAGGCGGGCATCCGGGTGTTCGCGACCGGCGGGCTCGGCGGAGTGCACCGAGGCGCGGCCGCCAGCTTCGATGAGTCCGCGGACCTGACCGCGCTGTCAAGGACGCCCATCACGCTGGTCTCGGCCGGGGTGAAGTCCATCCTGGACATCGGGGCGACACTAGAGCGGCTGGAGACGCTCGGCGTCCCGGTGGTCGGGTTCCGCACCAACCGATTTCCCGCGTTCTGGCTGACCGACTCCGGGCACGACATCGACTGGCGGGCCGACTCGGCCGCCGAGATCGCGGCCATCATGGCGGCCCGCGACCGGCTGGCGGACCGCGCCGCGCTCCTGGTCGCGAACCCGGTGCCGCCGGAGCTGCAGCTCGACCCGGAACTGCACGACCGCGTGCTGTCGGACGCGCTCGCCGCCGCTGGCGAGGTGCGGGGCAAGGATGTCACCCCGTTCCTGCTTGACTACTTTCATAGCAAAACGGCGGGTCAGAGTCTCACCGTCAATCTCGACCTCGTGCGCAACAACATCCTCTTGGCCGCCGAGATCGCGACCGCCTGGGCGCTTACCGGGTGACCCGGGTCCTGGTCTGCGGCGATGTGATCAACGACGTGGTCGCGGCGCCGGTTATTCGGCCGGTACCCGATGCTGATACGCCCGCCGTGATCAGCCTGTCGCCCGGGGGCTCGGCCGCGAATCAGGCCGCGTGGCTGGGGCATCTCGGCGTGGACGTAGTGTTCGCCGGGCGGGCGGGCGCGGACGACGCGGAGTTCCATCGCCGTGAACTCGCCCGCTTCGGCGTGTCTGCGCGGATCGCCGCCGACCCAGGAGCGCAGACCGGCCAGATCGTGGTGCTCGTCGAGCCGGGCGGCGAACGGACCATGATCACCGACCGCGGTGCCAATGCCCGGCTGAGTCCCCCTGACGTGCCTTTGGAACTGCTCGACGGGCTCGATTTGCTGCTGCTGTCGGGCTACCTGTTCGCGTCGCCAGGTCCGCGCGAGGTCGCGCTCTCGCTCATCGCCGCCGCCCGCGATCGGGGCGTCAGGTTCGCGATCGACCCAGGCTCGGCGGCGGCTCTTGAGGGGTTCCCGCGCTGGACCCGCGGCGCCGCGGTCTGCTTCCCCAACCGGGACGAGGGTTTCGCGCTCACCGGCTCGACTTCCCCGGAGGCCATGGCCGCCCGGCTGGCTGACTGGTACGAGGTAGTGGTTCTCAAACTGGGGGCGGAAGGTGCCCTGGTGGCCGACGTGACTGGCATGAAGCGGGTCGCGGCGAACCCGGTCGCCGGGGCGATCGATTCGACGGGGGCAGGCGACGCGTTCACCGCCGCTTTCCTGGTGGATTGGCTCACCGGTGCCGGTCCCAGCGAGGCGGCTCGCCGCGCCGTCACAGTAGCCGCCAGGGCGCTGGTCATCCGGGGAGGGCGGCCACCGTCGCGGTAGCCGCCAGGGCGCTGGTCATCCGGGGGAGGGCAGCCCCCCCGTGCGTGCGGCCCCCGTGCTTACCGCCCCCGGCGGCAGGCCGCCGATCGCCTAGCCCGGCGCTCCCCGACGACCCCCAGCGATGGGTCATCGATGGCGCGATAGCCCCAGTGATGGGTCATCGACAGCGTTGTAGAAGACTCCGAGTCGGGCGATATGTCGCATATGTGGGTTACGTGCCGCCGTCCGCCGTCCGCCGCTCCGCCGGGGCAGCGGCCCTAACCGTTCCCGGCGCTGCGTCCGTAGAAAGTGTCACGTGGGTGACACTTTCTACGGACGCAAGCCGTTGATCACCCCACCAGGGTTTTTACCGCGGCGGTCAGGTCCGCGACTGCCTTCTTGGCGTCGGCGAAGTACATCGAGGTCTTGGGGAGCCCGTAGAGCTCGTTGTCGATGCCCGCGTAGCCGTGGCCCATGGAGCGCTTCACCACGAGGACCGACTTGGCCTGGTCAACGTCGAGGATGGGCATGCCGGAGATCGCGGTGCCGGCCCGCCGGGCCGCTGGGTTGGTCACGTCGTTGGCGCCGATGACCAAGGCGACGTCCGCCCGGCTGAACTCAGGGTTGATCTCCTCCATCTCCTTGAGCAGCGGGTACGGCACGTTAGCCTCGGCGAGGAGCACGTTCATGTGCCCCGGCATCCGGCCCGCGACCGGGTGGATCGCATAAGAGACATCGACGCCGCGCGACTCCAGCAGCGCCGCCAGCTCCGCGACGCCGTGCTGGGCTTGCGCGGCGGCTAGCCCGTAGCCGGGCACGATAATCACCTTGGACGCGTAGGCCAGCTGGATCGCGGCGTCGTCCGCGGCGACAGAACGGATCTGCGCGTCGCCGCCCGGACCCACCGCCACTACCGAGTCGCCGGTGCCGAAACCGCCCATGATGATGTTGCGCAGCGACCGGTTCATCGCGTCGGCCATCAGCTTGGTCAGGATGCCGCCCGACGCGCCGACCAGCGCCCCGGCCACGATCAGCGCCCAGTTCGCGATCACGAAACCAGCCATCGCCACGGCGGTTCCGGTGAACGCGTTGAGCAGCGAGATCACCACCGGCATGTCCGCGCCGCCGATCGGCAGCACCATCATGACCCCGAACCCCAGTGACCCCAGGGCGACCAGCAGCAGCGCGGGCAGCGACGCGCTGGTGAACATGAAAATCGCCGAGCCGACCGCCACCACCGCCAGCGCCGCCGTGATAAGCCGCCCGCCGCGCAGCAAGATCGGCTGGCCGGGTATCAGGCCCTGCAGCTTCCCGGCGGCGATGATCGAACCGGAGAACGTCACCGAGCCGATGATCACGTCCAGCACCGTGGTGACGGTGGTGGTCCCGAGCACGCCGCCCGGGGCACCCTCCAGATGGATGTAGCCGTAGATCGCCACCAGCGCCGCCGCGCCGCCGCCGACCGCGTTGAACATCGACACCAGCTGCGGCATCGCCGTCATCTGCACGGTGCGGGCAGAGTACAGGCCGGCCGCGGAGCCGAGCGCGGCGCCGACGATCAGCACCGCCCAGCCAACCCCGGTGACCGTGCCGTCGTGGATGAGCAGGATCAGCGTCGCGATCACCGCGATGACCATGCCCGTCGTGGACACCTGGTTGCCGCGGCGGGCCGTGGCCGGGGAGTTCATCTGGTGCAGGCCGATCACGAAGCAGGCGGCCGCCAGCACGTAGACCAGCTGGATGCCGCTCTCGAAGCCGGTCACTGCTCCCTCCGCTTGAACATCTTCAGCATCCGTCCGGTGACCACGTACCCGCCGACCACGTTGGCCGAGGCGAAGAACGCGGCGACGAACGCCAGGATGTACCCGGTGATGCTGTGGGCCGTCACTCCGATGAGCAGTGCGCCCGCGAGCACGATGCCATGGATGGAGTTCGCCGCCGACATCAGCGGCGTGTGCAAGGTGGCGGGCACCTTACCGATCACCTCGACGCCGACGAGCAGAGCCAGCACGAAGATCGTGATGTCAGTTACCAGCATCGCTGGCCTCCTTCGGGGCGAGCGCCGGGTGGATTACGGCACCGTCGTGGGTGACCACCACTCCCGCCTGGATCTCGTCCTCGGTATCGATGACGAGCGTCCCGTCCCGTGTCATGTGCAGCACCAGTGCGCCGATGTTGCGCGAGTAGGCGTTCGACGCCGCGGTGGGCATCGAGGACGGCAGGTTCGTGGCGCCCACGATCGTGACGCCGTTCCCGGTGACCGTCGTCTCGCCTGGCACCGATCCCGTGACGTTGCCGCCGAGCACGGACGCGCCCATGTCGACGATCACCGCGCCAGACCGCATCGCCTTCACGGCCTCCTCGGTGACCAGCACCGGCGGCCGCCGACCGGGAACCTGGGCCGTGGTGATCACCACGTCGTGCCGGGAGATGTGCCCGGTGAGTTCCGCCTGCTGGGCCTGCCGTTCTTCCTCGGAAAGCTCCCTGGCGTACCCGCCTTCACCGGCCGCGCTCACGCTCAGTTCGAGAAACGTCGCCCCGAGGGACTCCACCTCGCTTTTGGAAGCCGGGCGGACGTCGTACCCGGTGACCACCGCCCCGAGCCGCCGCGCGGTGCCGATGGCCTGCAGCCCCGCTACCCCGGTGCCAAGCACCAGGACCCTGGCCGGGCGGGCGGTGCCCGCGGCGGTGATCATCAGCGGGAAGAACCCGCCGTATTCGGTCGCCGCGATCAGCGCCGCCTTGTATCCAGCCACGCTGGCCTGCGAGCTGAGCGCGTCCATCGACTGGGCCCGGGACAGCGTCCGGGGCAGGCCGTCGAGCGAGATCGCGGTGACGCCCCTGGCCGCCAGGCCGGTGATGTACGAGGGGTCGGTGAGCGGGGACAGCATCCCGATGAGCGTCTGACCAGCGCGCAGCCGCCGCGCATCCGGCTTGGTTACCGACAGCAGCACGTCGGCGTCCGCCAGGTCGGTGACCACCGAGGCCCCGGCCTCGGCGTAGCTGCTGTCGGGGAACCAGGCATGCTCGCCCGCGCCGGCCTCGACCAGCACGTCGTAACCCGCGGCGGTAAGCCGTGGCACGCCTTCCGGCACGAGCGCCACCCGGCGCTCTCCCCACTGGCTCTCGTTGACGACAGCGATCCGCATCGCCTGACCTTCCGCCGGGTCTCACCGGATTCTGACATTATCTGCGATCCGGTCCGGGGGGAAGAGGTGCCCAACTTACCCGCTAATTACGCATAGTTTCAGCAGACTCTCAGGTTTCTTTGATCAAGAGGCTTACGCCGCTTCTGCCCGCAGCAACTCGGTGAGCCGCTCCCCGGCGGCCAGCACGGCGCCGGCGTGCAGCCGTCCCGGCGACCTGGTGAGCCGCTCGATCGGTCCGGAGACCGACACGGCCGCCACGACCCGGCCGCCGGCCCCGCGCACGGGGGCGGATACCGAGGCGACTCCCGCCTCGCGTTCGGCGGCTGAGGCCGCCCAGCCCCGGTTGCGGACCCCGGCCAGCGTCGCGGCGGTGAATTTGGCGCCGCGCAGCCGCCGGTGCATGACCTCCCCGTCCTCCCAGGCGAGCAGCACCTGGGCGGCGGACCCCGCTGTCATTGGCAGCGCGGTGCCAACCGGCACCGTGTCACGCAACCCGGACGCCCGCTCGGCGGCGGCGACGCAGATCCTGACGTCGGACTGCCGCCGGTAGAGCTGGGCGCTCTCTCCGGTGTGGTCGCGCAGCCAGACCAGGACGGGCTGGGCGACAACGAGCAGCCGGTCCTCACCGGCGGCGGTGGCCAGTTCGGCGACCCGGGGGCCGAGGATGAACTTGCCCTGGTTGTCCCGTGCCACCAGCCGGTGGTGCTCGAGCGCGACCGCGATACGGTGCACGGTCGGCCTGGCCAGGCCAGTTGCCTCCACGAGCTGCGCGAGAGACGCCGGGCCGCTCTCCATGGCGGACAGGACTGAAACGGCTTTGTCAAGTACTCCGACTCCGCTAGAGTTGTTCACGTATTGATATTGCCGTCTCATTATTCGAGACGCAAATCCGATTGAAGGGAGAACGGTGCGATGGCGCGCACCCTCGCGGACAAGCTGTGGGATGCACATGTAGTTGGAAGGCAGCAGAGCGTACGAAGCTCTGACGGAGAGCCGGACCTGCTCTATATCGACCTCCACCTGGTGCACGAGGTCACCAGCCCCCAGGCGTTCGACGGACTCCGCGCGTCCGGGCGAAAGGTGCGTCGTCCCGACCTGACGATCGCCACCGAGGACCACAACGTCCCGACCACGCCGGGGCCGATTACCGACCTGGTGTCCAAGACGCAGGTGGACACCATGCGGAAGAATGCCGCCGAGTTCGGTATCCGGCTGCACCCGATGGGTGACGCGTCGCAGGGCATCGTCCACGTGATCGGCCCGCAGCTTGGGCTGAGCCAGCCGGGGATGACGATCGTCTGCGGCGACTCGCACACCTCCACGCACGGTGCGGTCGGCGCGCTGGCATTCGGCATCGGCACCTCCGAGGTGGAGCACGTGCTCGCCACCCAGACGCTGCCGTCCGCACGCCCGCAGACGATGGCGATCGAGTGCTCAGGGTCGCTGCCGTTCGGTGTCACCGCCAAGGACCTGATCCTGGCGATCATCGCCAAGATCGGCACCGGTGGCGGCGTCGGGTACATGGTCGAGTACCGCGGCCAGGCCATCCGCGAGCTGACCATGGACGGCCGGTTCACGGTCTGCAACATGTCCATCGAGGCGGGTGCCCGCGCGGGCATGATCGCACCGGACGACGTGACCTTCTCCTACCTCGAAGGACGCCAGCACGCTCCGACCGGGGCGGCCTGGGAGGCCGCGCTCGATTACTGGCGTTCGCTCCCCACCGATGAGGGCGCCCAGTTCGACAAAACGACGGAGCTCGACGCCTCATCGCTCACCCCGTACGTCACCTGGGGGACCAACCCCGGGCAGGCGCTGCCGCTCGGTGAGTCGGTGCCCGACCCCGCGGACACGTCAGACCCGTCCGGGGCGCAGCGGTCCCTGGACTACATGGGCCTGACGGCGGGCACGCCGCTGCGTGACATCGCGGTGGACACGGTGTTCGTCGGCTCCTGCACGAACGGCAGGCTGTCGGATCTGCGGGCCGCGGCCGATGTGCTGCGCGGCCACAAGGTCGCTTCCGGCGTGCGGATGCTGGTGGTGCCGGGGTCCATGCAGGTCCGGGCGCAGGCCGAGGCCGAGGGGCTGAACGACGTGTTCTCCGCCGCCGGGGCCGAATGGCGGTCGGCTGGTTGCTCGATGTGCCTGGGCATGAACCCGGACACGCTGTCCCCAGGAGAGCGCAGCGCTTCCACCTCCAACCGGAACTTCGAGGGTCGGCAAGGCAAGGGCGGGCGCACTCACCTGGTGTCCCCGCAGGTCGCCGCCGCAACCGCGATCACCGGCCGCCTGACCGCCCCCGCCGACCTGTAGCCGGCTTTGTGATGGCTGTCGATGTGACATCGACGGCCATAGAGGGCGGTCGATGTCACATCGACAACCTTGAAGGAGACTTTGGATGGAACCGTTCGTTACTCATACCGGGCGGATCATGCCGCTGCGCCGGTCCAACGTGGACACCGACCAGATCATCCCCGCCGTGTACCTGAAGCGGGTCAGCCGCGCCGGGTTCGGCGAGGGGCTGTTCGCCGCCTGGCGTGAAGACCCCTCGTTCGTGCTCAACCAGCCCGAGTACTCCGGCGCCGACGTGCTGATCGCCGGGACCGACTTCGGCATCGGCTCGTCCCGCGAGCACGCGGTATGGGCGCTCACCGATTACGGCTTCCGGGTGGTGATCGCACCGCGGTTCGGCGACATCTTCCGGAACAATGCCACCAAGGCGGGCCTGCTGCCGGTCGTGCTCCCGGTCGGGGTCACGGAAGTGCTCCAGTCGGCTGCCGAGGCGGACCCGTCGGCCACGGTGACCATCGACCTCTCGGAGCGCCGGGTGCGCTGCGAGGCGGTCGGCGTGGACGTGCCGTTCGAAATCGACGACTACACCCGCTGGCGGCTCATGGAGGGCCTGGACGACATCGGCCTCACCCTGCGCCACGAACCCGACATCGCGGCCTATGAGTCGCACCGGGCGGACTGGCTCCCCGCAACGCTCTAAACAGAGGTACCGAGGCTATCGATGGCCCATCGCTGGCGTTATTGCGCCAGCGATGGGCCATCGCTGGTACTGGTGCAGAGGGCGGCTAAACGGCGCTCACCTGTGTGGATGATCACGCTCGGCGTTTTGGGTGGTTTGTAACCCAGAGTCCGATAGTGCGTCTGTGTGAGCCCAGTTCTGGGCCGACACGCGGGCCAATATTGCCGAAGGTTATTGTGTAACCGCGCCCGATCGCCTACTTTCGGGCAGGTCAGAGGTCGCGACCCAGGCTGCCTAAGGCAGCGCGGCCTCCCGTGGGGGAACAGCAGGAGAGAACAATGAACAAGCGTGATCTGATCGACGCCATCTCGGATCGGCTGGGGGACAAGAAGTCCGCTACCGAGGCCGTGAATGCCGTGCTCGACACCATTCAGTCGGCGGTGGCCGCCGGCGACAAGGTTGCCATCACGGGTTTCGGCGTATTCGAGAAGTCTGAGCGTCCGGCGCGCACCGCGCGCAACCCCGCGACCGGCGCGGCCATCGAGGTACCTGCCTCGTCGGTGCCGAAGTTCCGCGCTGGTGCGGACTTCAAGGCGCTGGTCAACGCTGGCAAGAAGCCCGCGGCCAAGAAGAAGTAGCCAGTTCGGCCCACGACAACAGGCGGCGGCACCGGGGGATCAAGTTCCCTGCGGGTGCTCGCCGCCTGTCGTCGTATCAGCGCACCGCGCAATGATCATGGTGAATGCTGCACCAACCAGCAAAGAGCCTGGTTAGTGCAGCACCAACCAGGAACGGGCCGGGGTGCCGGAACGGGCCGGGGTGCCGGAACGGGCCGGGGTGCCGGAACGGGCCGGGCGGCCGGAACGGGCCGGGGCGCGAGCGGCCCGAAGCGGCGCCTGACCGCAAGAAGCGGCGCCTAACCGCAATATGCCGGGGCGCTTGGTGAGGGCGGTCTGGATGATCCTGTCGGCGAGTTCCTCGAGCGGCAGGCCGGTCGCGGCCCACATCCGGGGGAAACCCGATGCGGGGGTCATCCCTGGCATCGTGTTGATCTCGTTGACCAGGATCTTCCCGTCCGGCGTGTAGAAGAAGTCCACCCGGGCCAGCCCCTCGCAGGACAGCACGTCGAAGGTCTCGCAGGCAAGCTGACGGATCCGGTCGATGTCGGCGTCCGGTATTGGCGCTGGAATCACCATGCCGGTGTCGGACGAGAGGTATTTGGCCTCGAAGTCATAGAACTCATACCCGGGGTCCACGACCACCTGGCCGGGCAGGCTCGCTTCGGTGGGGCCGCCGTTGATGCCCTCGAGCACGGCGCACTCCACCTCCATCCCGTCGATCGCCGCCTCGACCAGCACCTTGGGGTCGTGCTCGCGGGCGCTCTCAATCGCCGTCTCAAGTTCGGTCATGTTCCCGGCCATCGAGGTGCCGATGCTCGAACCACCCCGCGCGGGCTTCACGAACACCGGCCAGCCGAGCTCGGCGATCTCATCAAGTACCCGCTTGCGCTCCACCGACAAGCGCCAGTCCCGGTCCCTGACCACCACGTACGGGCCGACGGGAAGGCCGCGCGCGGTGAAGATCAGCTTCATGTACTCCTTGTCCATGCCCGCGGCGCTGGCCAGCACGCCGGCGCCCACGTACTTGATGCCGGCCATCTCCAGTAGCCCCTGCAGCGTGCCGTCCTCGCCGTACGCGCCATGCAACAGTGGCAGAACGACGTCGACATGGCCCAGGTCACGCGGTAGCTCTCCCGGCTCAGAGACCTGCAGGCGGCCGGCTAGCGGCACGATCTCCGTGCCCGGGGTGGCCACATCCTCCACGGTCGGCAGCGTCGAGCTGAGCGCCAGCCTGGCCGGGTCGCCGTCGGTGAGTACCCACCGGCCATCGCGCGCGATCCCGATGGGCACGATCTCGTAGCGCTCGGGGTCCAGCGCGCCGAGGAACAGCCCCGCGCTCGCGCAAGACACGGAGTGTTCCGTACTGCGTCCGCCGAACACGACCGCTACCCTCACCTTGCGCTCCCCGGGCATATGTGCACCTCCGCTATCTCCCGAACCACCGATGGTATTGCCTGACCAGGGTAGAAGGGCCATTGCAATGTTTTGCCCTATTTGCCCGCAGGCATGCGGAGACGAGGGAGTGATTACGCGGGACGGCCCAGGGACTCCAGCGCGGTGTACGCGTCCGAGATGAGGTCCTCGGCGTCCTCAAGCCCGATCGAGAACCGGACCGCGCCCGGGTCGATCCCGGCCAGAGCCAGCGTCCGGTCGTCCATTTGCCGCTGGGTTGTCGACGCCACGTGCGAAACCACCGTGTGGGTGCCGCCCAGCGAGGTGGCGACCGCGGCCAGCCGCAGCTTGTCGGCGAACGCCAGCCCGGCCTCACGCCCGCCGAACGGCGTCACGGTCACGATCGCGCCGAACCGTACGCCCTCGGGACCCGCGTCGAACATCCGGCGCGCCTGCTCGTGCCCGGAGTGCGTGGGCAGTCCCGGATAATCCACCCGCAGCACGGAAGGGTGCCTGGACACCGTCGCGGCGAACACCGAGGCGGTCGAACAGGCGCGGCGGACCCGCAACGGCAGCGTCTCCAGGCCGCGGCGCAGCATGAAAGCGTCGTCGGGTGAGAGCGACCCGCCGGTGTCGATGCGCACCGAACGTATCTCACTAATCAGCTCGATGCGCCCGGTCACCACGCCGCCGGTGATGTCCGAGTGGCCGCCGATGTACTTGGTGGCTGAGTGCAGCACCAGGTCGGCGCCATGCTCAAGCGGCCGGCAGATAACCGGGGGTGCGAGCGTCGAGTCCACCACGAGCAGCGCGCCGTTGTCCTGCGCCAGCTCCGACAGCCGGCGCAGGTCGGGGATGTCGGTGGTCGGATTGGCGATCGTCTCGGCGAACACGATCCTGGTAGCGGGCCGCATCGCGGCGGCCACCGCGGACAGATCCGTGATGTCGACGAACGAGACCTCGACCCCGAAGCGAGTCAGCACGTTGCGGAGGAAGCTGTAGGTGCCGCCGTACACCGCGTTCGGCGCGATCACGTGCGCTCCGGTCCTGGCGAACGTCCAGAACACGGCGCTGATCGCGGCCATCCCTGAGGAAAACGCCTGCGCGGCGGGCCAGCGGGGGAGCCCCGCGCCCTCCAGCGCGGCGACAGCGCGGGCGAACGCGTCCACGGTCGGATTGTCGATCCGGCTGTAGGAGTACCCCGGCACCGCGTCGTTCAGCACGGCGGTGTACTCCTCCGCCGACCTGAACGCGAACGCCGCCGTCCGGTACACCGGCGTCCCGATTGGCTGCTGAGCGGGGGCGGGCGGCGGAGGCAGATGAACCGCCCGCGTGTTCTCGCCGAGTTGCCTGCGAACTATGTCCACTGCTCAGACTCCGTCAGTGTCGTACCATTCGGGTTTCGCTGAACGTGACGCTAGCACTACCGCTGCCTCCTCGACTGTCAGGTTGTTACGCAAGACCTGTGCGACCACCGCGGTGATTGGCATCTCGGCACCGTACCGTCCGGACAGAGCCAGCAGCGGCTCGCAGGACGCCGGTCCCTCCGCGGTCTGTGACATGCGGGACAGCGCCTCATCCACCGGCACGCCGGAGCCAAGCAGCGCGCCGAACTTCCGGTTCCGCGACAGCGGCGACGAACACGTCGCCACCAGGTCACCCATCCCGGCCAGCCCGGCGAACGTCCGCGGTCTCGCTCCCATCGCCGCGCCCAGCCGGCCGATCTCGGCTAGGCCACGGGTGATCAGCGTCGCCTTGGTGTTGTCGCCGAGGCCGAGCCCGACGGCCATGCCGACGGCAATCGCGATCACGTTCTTCGCCGCGCCGGACAGCTCGCATCCGGCCACGTCATCGTCGGTGTAGGGCCGGAAGTAGGGAGCGTGGCACGCTTTCTGCAGCACAGCCGTGCCGGAGACGTCAGAGCAGGCCACCACGGTCGCGGCGATCTCACGGCGGGCGATCTCCGGCGCCAGGTTCGGCCCCGACACCACCACGACCCGTGACGCGGGCACGTCGAGGGCCGAGACGATGACCTCCGACATCCGCTGGCAAGTGCCGTGCTCGATGCCCTTCATCAGGCTGACGAGCAGCGCGTCGCGCGGGATCAGCGGCGCCCATTCGCGCAGCAGCGGCCGCAGTTTCTGCGCGGGCACCGCCAGCGCCACCACGGCCGCGCCGTCGAGCGCCGCTTCGATATCGGAGGTCGCGGCGAGCGCCGGGGTCAGCGTGATACCCGGCAGGTACCGCTCGTTGGCATGCCGCGAGGTGATCTCGTCCGCCACCTCAGGGTCCCGCGCGTACAGCACGGTGCTCGTGCCGGCGTCGCACAGCACCTGGGCGAAGGTCGTCCCCCAGTTGCCGGCCCCAAGTACGGATGCCCTCACGAGAGCTCGCGGGGCTCGGGGGACTGAGTTGACTCGGGAGACTGGGTGGATTCGGCAGACTGGGTTGACTCGAGGGACTGGGGCAGCGCCGTTTTGGCGGAAGGGTTGTAAGCCACGGCAGGCGGGGTCTCGCCGCGCAGGTCGCCAAGCAGGGCGGCGACCTGGCCCATGATCTCGTCGGTGGCCTCGCGCAGCGCGCGGGCCGAGGTGTGCTTGCCTGCCCACTTCGAGAGGTCAACTGCCGGGCCCGCGGCCGTGCGCACGGTCTTGCGAGGGAACAAGTGCACCTTGGACGTCCCGTAGCGGATGATGTCCTGAGTGCCCCAGTGCGCGATCGGGATCACCGGGGCGCCGGTGGCCAGCGCGAGCCGAGCGACCCCGGTCTTGGCGACCATCGGCCACAGGTCAGGGTCGCGGGTCGCGGTTCCCTCCGGGTAGACAATCACCGCCGCGCCATCGCGCAGGTCCTGCTCGGCCTGCTTCAGCACCAACGCCGCGTCGGCCCGGCCACGGTGCACCGGGAGCTGCCCGCACCTGTACAGCACATGACCGATCCCCTTGATCTTGAATGCCGAGGCTTTGATCATGAACGTCGGGTACCGGCCGTTTGCCTGGAAGAACAGCGCGTCCGTGCCCCAGTCGGCGTAGGAGATGTGATTGGGGGCGAAGATCACCCCGCCGCTCTTCGGTATGTTCTGCTGACCCTGCCAGCGGTTCTTGATCGTGATCCTCAGCAGCGGCCTGAGCACTATGACCGTCATGGCCCGCCAGAATTGTGAGTAGCCGCGGGTAGGCTTGCTCATCTCGGGGGCCTTCCGGTCTGTGTCGTCGGATGCGGGCGCACGTCGGTCTCCGTTGGGGTAGCTGGAGTTATGGGGACAAGATCATAGACATGACTGATTGTGCCCCGTTCACCTGGACGGTGGTAATCCCTGTCAAGGTACTCGCTCACGCCAAGTCCCGGCTCGCCGTGCTGGCCGGGCCGCGCAGAGCCGAGATGGCGCTCGCCTTCGCGTGTGACACCGTTTCCGCGGTGCTGGCGGTCCCCATCGTGGCTCGTGTGGTGGTTGTCACAGCCGATTCTGTGGTGCGGCGCGAGCTGTCCGAGCTGGGCGCCGCCGTGGTGCAAGACACAACCACTAGCCTTAACGACGCTCTCCAGCTGGGCGCCAGCGGATTCTCTTCCGGCGTGGTGGGGCTGACCGCGGATCTGCCCGCGCTGCGCCCCGGCGAACTCGCCCGCGCGCTCGGTCACATCCGGCGCGGGCCCGCGTTCGTGCCCGACGCCGACGACGTGGGGACGACGTTGTACGCGGCGCCGCCGGGAGCGCCGTTCCGCCCGATGTACGGCGGGCGGTCACGCGACCGGCACGCGCGTAACGGCGCGACCGAACTCCGGCTCGACGACATCCCCGGACTGCGCCGGGACGTGGACACGCCAGAGAACCTGCTGGCCGCCGTCGCCCTCGGCGTTGGCCCGCGTACCGCTCCGGTAGCGGCTGAGCTGCTCAGATATGCACGACCGGACAGGTCAGCGTCCGCGTGATTCCCTCCACTGCCTGGATTTGCGCGGCGACAAGTTTGCCTAGTTCGTCCACGTTTTCCGCTCGTGCCCGGACAATGACGTCATACGGGCCGGTGACATCCTCCGCCTGCGTGACTCCTGCGATCCGCGCGATCCGCTGGGCCACGTCGGCGGCTTTGCCGACCTCGGTCTGGACGAGGATGTATGCCTGCACCATGGCGTCCTCCTGGGGGCAGCGTAGGTCAGTTGCCCTGGTCTGTCACGTTACCCCAATGGTCTGGACCGGTAACGCACGGAGTACGGTGAGTCGAGGATTTTAGATGTCAAATCGCGACAATTCAGTTACCAACGCTGATGATTTGGTGGCCAGTGATTCCGTGGCGGGTGGTTCGGGGGCCGGTGGTTCGGGGGCCGGTGGTTCGGTCAGCCGGCGCGTCGGTGGGCGAGCTTGGCGAATGGCGGCTGATCGAGGCCCTCGCCGCCCGCATGCCGTCCGGCCCGGACGTGGCCATCGGGATCGGTGACGACGCCGCCGTGGTCGGGGCGCCCGGCGGCCGGGTCGTCGCGGCGGTGGACATGCTGCTCGAGGGGCGGCACTTCCTGCGCAAGTGGTCCTCGGCGCGCGACGTCGGGACCAAGGCGGCCGCGCGGAGCCTCGCGGACATCGCGGCGATGGGCGCCGAGCCGACCGCGTTGCTGGTGAGCCTCGCGGCCCCAGGGTCGCTGCCCGCGGCCTGGGCGCTCGAGCTGGCCGAGGCACTGGCGGCCGAGGCGGCTCGGGCCGGTGCCTCGGTGGTCGGCGGCGACACGGCGTCCGCGGATTCGGTGATGCTCTCGGTTACCGCCCTCGGGGCGCTGCCCGGGCGGGTGGTCACGCGTTCCGGCGCGCAGCCTGGTGACGTGGTGGCGGTGGCCGGGCGGCTCGGCTGGTCAGGCGCCGGCCTGGCCCTGCTGTCGGCCGGTGCCCCCGGCTTCGACGAGCTGGTCGCGGCGCACGTGAGCCCGGCGCCTCGTTACGAAGCCGGGCCGGAGGCGGCGCGGCTGGGCGCCACCGCGATGATCGACACCAGCGACGGCCTGCTCGCGGATCTTGGCCACGTCGCCGGCGCCAGCCGCGTGGTCATCGACATCAGGTCATCCGCACTCGACACCGGTGATCTAGCGGCGGCCGCCGCCGCGGTGCAGGGTGACGCGCTCAGGTGGGTGCTCACCGGCGGTGAGGACCACGCTCTGGCGGCGACATTCCCGCCGTCGGTGAGTCTGCCGGCGGCATGGCGGGTGATCGGAGCGGTCCGCGCCGGGGATTCGGAGGTCCTAGTGGACGGTGCCCGCTACGCGAACGCCCCCGGCTGGCAGCACTTTCGCTGAGCGGTTCCCCCGAAAAGGATCATGGTGGGTGCTGCACTGCCCATACTCTTCGCTGGGCAGTGCAGCACCCACCATGATCGGGGTGCTGTGCATCGGGGTGCTGTGCTTAGCGGGAGACCTTGCCCGCCTTGATGCAAGAGGTGCACACGTTCAGGCGCTTGGGGGTGCCGTTGACGATCGCACGACGAACAGTCTGGATGTTCGGGTTCCAGCGGCGGCGGGTGCGGCGGTGCGAGAACGAGACGTTATTGCCGAAGCCCGGCCCCTTGCCGCATATGTCGCAGACGGAAGCCACGGGTTCACTCCATAAGTAGTGTGCCGACGAGCGCACTTAGGAGCGCCCGGGAAAGCCGCGACCGACTCCGGCGGCAGCCAGGTGGGAAGCTTACCCGAGCCAGCCGCCGATGGCGAACCGGGCATCCGAATGTCGGTGACGGCTCCTATGCTGCCAGATGTGACCACGCTCCGCGATCCGCTGTCCAAGCCGTTGGGGGCGAAGACCGCCAAGGTGCTCGAGGACGTCTTCGGCTACCAGACGGCAGGGGACTTCCTGCGGCACTACCCACGACGGTATTTCAGCCGAGGTGAGGTGACCGACCTGGCCAAGCTGCGTGACGGCGAGCACGTCACGGTCATGGCCCGGGTGCTGTCCAGCAAGAAGGCCCCGATGCCGGGCAAGTACGGCCGCGGTGGCAGGCCACGTGAGCGGGCCGAGGCGGTGGTGACCGACGGCACCGCGCGGCTGCTGCTGACCTTCTTCCACCGGCCGGACTTCTTCGCCAGCCAGCTGCAGCCCGGCCGGCTCGGGCTGTTCGCCGGGGAGGTGTCGAGCTTCCGCGGGCAGCGGCAGCTCGTGCATCCCGAGTTCGAGCTGGTCCCCGAGGCCGCCACCGAAGACCGCGCGGCCAAGGAACTGGCGGAGGAATTCGCCACCGAGATCATCCCAGTCTACCCGGCGAGCCAGAAGATGCCATCCTGGACAATCGCTAAGGCCATCCAGATCGTGCTCGACACCCTGGACGTGGGTGAGGACCCGCTGCCGGACGAAGTCCGCGAGCGGCATGGGCTGCTCCGTGAGGCCGAGGCGCTGCGGGCCGTGCACCGCCCGCTGTCCGAGGCCGACATCGCGCGGGCCAGGAACCGGCTCAAGTGGGACGAGGCGTTCCTGCTGCAGTCCGCGCTCGCGCAGCGCCGGATCGCCGCGGCCGCGCTGCCCGCCGAGCCCCGCCCGCCGGTGAGCGACGGCCTCGCCGCCGCGTTCGACGACCGGCTCCCCTTCGTGCTCACCAAGGGCCAGCAAACGGTGGGGAGCATCGTCGCCCGGGACCTGTCCTGCGCCTCCCCGATGCACCGGCTGCTGCAGGGCGAGGTCGGCTCGGGTAAAACGGTCGTCGCGATCCGCGCGATGCTCCAGGTCGTCGATAACGGCGGTCAGTCGGTGCTGCTCGCCCCCACCGAGGTGCTGGCCCAGCAGCACTACCGGTCCATCTCGGCGATGCTCGGCCCGCTCGGCTCGGCCGGGAGGCTCGACGCCGCCGAGAAAGCGACCAAGGTCACGCTCCTGACCGGCTCGGTCGGTGCCGCGCACCGCCGCCAGGCGTTGCTCGACATCACCACCGGCGAGGCCGGGATCGTCATCGGCACCCACGCGCTGCTTGAGGACCGGGTTCAGTTCGCCGACCTCGGCCTGATCGTGATCGACGAGCAGCACCGGTTCGGCGTCGAGCAGCGGGACGCGCTGCGCGAGAAGGCATCCGGTGCCCGGCCGCATCTGCTGGTGATGACCGCGACGCCGATACCCCGGACGGTGGCGATGACCGTGTTCGGCGACCTGGAGATATCGACGCTCAGCGAGCTTCCGCAGGGCAGGAAGACGATCTCCACCCACGTGGTCCCGGCGGCGGACAAGCCGCACTTCCTGGAACGCGCCTGGGCGCGGGTCCGGGAAGAGGTGGGGCAGGGCCGCCAGGCCTACGTGGTTTGCCCGCGCATCGGCGACGACCTCGCCGAGATGGAAGCCCAGTTCGAGGACCTGGACACGGCCCTCGAGGAGTTCCCTCGCCGGCCGCCGCTCGCCGTCCTGGACGTGGCGGGGGAGCTGGAAGAAGGCGCGCTGAGCGGCCTGCGGATCAAGATCCTGCACGGCCGGCTGCCCGCCGATGAGAAGGACGAGATCATGCGGTCCTTCGCGGCGGGCGACGTCGACGTGCTCGTCGCCACCACGGTGATCGAGGTCGGCGTGGACGTGCCCAACGCGACCGTCATGGTCATCATGGACGCCGAACGCTTCGGTGTATCCCAGCTGCACCAGCTTCGCGGCCGGGTGGGCCGAGGCGGTCACGCCGGGCTCTGCTTGCTGGTTACCGAGTCCGCGGCCGAGGCTTCCCGTGAGCGGCTCGAGGCGGTCGCCGGCACCACCGACGGGTTCGAACTGTCCCGCCTCGACCTGATCCAGCGTCGCGAGGGCGACATACTCGGAGCCGCTCAGGCCGGACGGCACCGCACGCTGAAGCTGCTGAGCGTGCTCAGGGACGAGAAACTCATCACTCTCGCCCGCACCGAGGCCACCGACGTCGTGGAGTCCGATCCCGAGCTCAACGGCTACCCCGCGTTGCGGGCGGGGATTGACGACATGCTCGGCCAGCACGCCGATTACCTGGATAAATCGTGAGAATCATCGCAGGTGCGGCGCGTGGACGGCGGCTGGCCGCGCCGCCCGGGTCCGCTACCCGGCCTACCGCCGACAGGGCACGCGAGGGACTGTTTGGCGCCGTTATGGCCGAGATTGAAGACGCACGCTGGCTGGACCTGTACGCGGGGTCCGGCGCGGTGGGGCTGGAGGCGCTGTCCCGCGGCGCGTCCGAGGTGGTGCTCGTCGAGTCGCATCCCCGCGCGGTGGCCACGATCAGGGAAAACATCGCCCGGGTCGGGCTGGACGGCGCGCGGCTGGCGGCCGAGCCGGTGGAACGGTTCCTCGCGGGCGAACCTAGGCCATTCGACGTCGTCTTCGCTGACCCGCCGTACGCCGTTTCCGTCGAGAAAACCCTCCATTCACTTAACGACGGTGGATGGCTCTCCCCGCAAGCCCTTATCGTCGTGGAGCGCGCGACCCGGTCCGGCGAATTCTCCTGGCCAGTGGACTATGTTCCGGTCAAGGCCAGGAGGTACGGCGAAGCTACCTTCTGGTACGGTCGCCATGCGGCGTAACATCCGTAATGAAGGAGTGATACCGCGTGCAACGAGTGGTCTGTCCCGGCTCGTTCGATCCCGTCACCAACGGGCATCTGGACGTGGTCAGCCGGGCGGCGGGGCTGTATGACGAGGTAATCGTCGCGGTCCTCGTCAACATCACCAAGCAGTGCCTGTTCACCGTGGACGAACGGCTGGACATGCTGCGGGAGGTCACCAGCCACTACGGGAACGTCCGGGTGGAGCGGTTCCAGGGGCTGCTGGTCGATTTCTGCGCGGCGAATGGCATCTCGGCCGTGGTCAAGGGCCTGCGGGCGGTGAGCGACTTCGAGTACGAGATGCAGATGGCGCAGATGAACTACCAGATGGCCAAGGTCGAGACGCTGTTCATGACCACGAATCCGCAGTTCTCGTTCCTCAGTTCCAGCCTGGTCAAGGAGATAGCACGGTACGGTGGTGACGTCAGCGGCCTGGTACCGGAAACGGTTCTGACCAGGCTGCGCGCTCGTCTCGCGGAGTAACTGGGGTAGCAGCCTCTCGCCCCGCGCTCGGGCGAGTTGGGAATATTCTCTGCCCCCGGTAGGCTGAACGGTCGGTTCAGTCTCTTCTCACACGGTAAAATACAATGTCTAACGTACGCGGTAAACAGGTCAGGCACGGCTCCCCTCAGGGGGACTTCGTGTTTGACTTGCGCAAGCTCAGCCGCCAGCCTGGAACCCTGCTGGAGCAGACCTTGATGGTGCATGCGCCGTCAGGCCTCGGCGCGGGGCTGGCGACGGTCCCTGTGGACGCGGCTATCGCCCTCGACGTCAGGTTCGAGGCGGTTTCCGAGGGAGTGCTGGTCACCGGCTCGGCGGCGGTCCCGCTTGGCGGCGAATGCGCGCGGTGCCTTGATCCGCTGGCGTCGTCCGTCGATGTGGGCTTCACCGAGTTGTACCGTTACGAAATCGATCCGGAAGATGTCGACGACGAGAGCCCCGTTCTCGACGGCGACAAGCTGGATCTTGAGCAGGTGTTCCGTGACGCGGTAGTGCTCGCACTGCCGCTTTCGCCACTGTGCCGGGAAGATTGCCCGGGGCTGTGCGCGGAGTGCGGAGCCCGGCTCGCCGACGTGGGCCCGTCCCATGTTCACGACGCAGTAGATCCCCGGTGGGACGTCCTCCGGGGTCTGACAGATAACGACCTGCAGGAGGGCTGAGGTGGCAGTTCCAAAGCGAAGGATGTCACGCAGCAACACCCGATCCCGGCGCTCGCAGTGGAAGACCTCCGCGGTCACCCTGGTGAGCTGCCCGAACTGCCGCGAGCCCAAGTTGCCGCACACCGCGTGCCCGTCATGTGGCACGTATCGCCGCCGTCAGGTGGTACAGCCGTCCTGATGGGTGCCGGGCGCGCCTGGAGGGAATAAAGCCAGGCGTGCACGGCGGTCACGCCGCGTGCGTGATCATCAGCGAATGCTTTGGAGGAAACGCCTTGAGCGTCGCGAAAGGCTACGACGGGGAACTGACAGCAGGTGGGGACCCGGATGACCTTGCCCGAGCGCTCGGCGTGCCAGTCGGCGGGGAATCGCTCGAACGTGCGCTGACACACCGGTCTTTCGCGTACGAGAACGGTAATTTGCCCACCAACGAGCGGCTGGAGTTTCTCGGCGATTCGGTGCTGGGCCTGGTTGTAACCGACACCCTGTTCCGCGGCTACCCGAATCTTCCCGAGGGACAGCTCGCCAAGCTGCGGGCCGCCGTGGTGCAGATGAACGCGCTGGCCGAGGTCGCACGAACGCTGAAGCTGGGCGCTTACGTGCGGCTCGGGCGCGGCGAGGAGGGGACTGGCGGCCGGGACAAGCCGTCGATCCTCGCCGACACCATGGAGGCCGTGATCGGCGCGGTCTACATGGACCGCGGCCTTTCGGTCGCCTCCGATCTGGTGCACCGGCTGTTTGACCCGGTGATCGATCGTTCGGCGCGGCTGGGCGCGGGGCTTGACTGGAAGACCTCGCTGCAGGAGCTGACCGCCGTCGAAGCGCTTGGCGTCCCGGAGTACCACGTCGACGAGAGCGGCCCGGACCACCAGAAGTTCTTCCGCGCCGTCGTTCGGGTGGGCGGCAAGCCGATGGGTACCGGCGAGGGCCGGTCCAAGAAGGCCGCGGAACAGCAAGCCGCCGAGGCGGCCTGGATCGCGATCACCGCGGCGGCGGCCGCCACCGCCGAGCCAGGCGACGCGTCCGACCAGCCTGCCGCCGAGGACTGAGCTACTCCCGTGCCAGAACTGCCCGAAGTCGAGACCGTCCGCCGCGGGCTTGAGCGGCATGTCATCGGCCGCGAGATCGCTGCCGTTGAGGTGCTGCACCCCCGGGCGGTGCGGCGTGATCCCGGAACCCTCGCCGCTCTGCTGCCGGGCTTGCAGGCGGCCAGCGCGCAGCGGCGCGGCAAGTACCTGTGGCTGGCCCTGGATCCTGCTGCTTCTTCTGTTGCTTCTGCTTCTGCTTCTGCTGTTTCTGCGTCGTCTGCGGCGGGGTCGCCGGCTGAGCACGCGCTGCTCGCCCACCTGGGGATGAGCGGCCAGCTCTTGGTCGGCGATCCCGACCGTCCGGTCTCTTCGCATGTCCGCGTCCGGCTGACCTTTGCCGATGGCGGGCCCGATCTGCGGTTCACCGACCAGCGGACGTTTGGCCATCTGGCGGTGGTGCCGTTCGCCGAACAGTCGGCCCCGGGACCTGTCCGGGTTCCCTCGCCTATCGCGCATATCGCACCAGATCCACTGGAAACCGCCTTCGATCCGGCCGTCTTCGCGGCCCGGCTGACCCGCCGACGGACCGGAATCAAGCGCGCACTGCTGGACCAGTCGCTGGTCAGCGGGGTCGGCAACATCTACGCGGACGAGTCGCTCTGGCGATCCCAGCTGCACTGGGCCCGGGCGACCGACACGCTGAAGCCCGCCGAGATCAGCAGCCTGCTCGACTCGGTACACGAGGTGCTGAACGACGCCCTCAAAGCCGGCGGCACCTCGTTTGACAGCCTGTACGTGAACGTCAACGGAGAGAGCGGCTACTTCGACCGTGCGCTGGCCGCCTACGGCCGGGCCGGCTTGCCCTGCGATCGCTGCGGCACACCGATCCGCCGGGACTCGTTCATGAACCGGTCCTCGTTCAGCTGCCCGAACTGCCAGCCACTGCCCCGGGGGAACAGGCTCCACCGGTGACTCGCCTGACGGCCTACGTCGAAGGACGTGTCCAGGGCGTCGGCTTCCGCTGGTGGGTATGCCATCACGGCGATGAACTCGGACTTTCTGGTACAGCAACCAACCTGGACGACGGCCGCGTAGAGGTCATCGCCGAAGGCGACGAGGAACCCCTCCGCGAACTGCTAGCCCTACTGCGCAGCGGCCGCACCCCAGGCAAGGTCACCACCGTAACCGAGCGCTGGGCCCCCGCCCGCGGCACCCTCCAAGCCTTCACCCCCCGCTAAACACCGCCGCCCCCGGTGCCCCCTCGCCCCTGTGGCTCCCGCATCCGCGCGGCCCGGGCCTCCCGTTGCCCCGTTGCTCACGGTGCCTCCGCTGCCGCGCTGGGCCGGACCCCGTGGGTAATAGCGCACATATGGGTCATATCGCCAGGCTGGGTTCCTTCTACAAGGCTGTCGATGGCCCAGCGCTGGCGCTATGGCGCTATCGATGGCCCATCGGTGGGGTCGCGAGAGGAGCCATGGAGGTGGCGATATCCGGCAAAGCGGATATGTCGGACGGGGTTGGGCGGGGCGTGGGGCTTGGGGGTGGGCGCGGGGCTTGGGGTTGGGTACGCTAGGGATGTTGGGGTGGTGTCGTCAAGAGGCGTTCGCGCGGGATCTTTTGGTGCGATATACTAAAAAACGGGCTACGGGGCGCCCCTCAACTTGACCAGCGTTGGCTGGGGTGGGATTCTAGTAGATGTTGATTTCACGCGGCGCACCGCGCGGCGCGTGTGTTGCATGTGTGCCCACTCTGGTCACTCAGTGTGGAGGACCTAATACCATGGCGAAGGCTCTATTCGGCCACGTCGGCGGTCCAGACCCGCGCGTGGTTTCCGAGATGCGCCGTCTTCAGCAGCGCGTACGGGACCTGGAGGCCGAACTTGTTCGGCTCCAGGAAGAAAACGACACGCTAGCGGCTGAAGCAGCTCACGACGAAACCGAGCTGGTTCTGGATCGCGAGCCCGCGCTCACCTGAGCGCCGGGCTGGCACGGCCACCCGACAAAACGATCCTAGGGACGCCTACGGCGTCCCTATTCGTTTACCTTCGCACAGGGATCTCCGCGGAACACGCCTGGCTGCTTGGTTGGCGGTAATGTGCGTGGGCAGAGACCAGCGAGGGGAGGCGACACATGTATCTGAAGAACCTGACGCTGCGTGGTTTCAAGTCGTTCGCCTCCGCTACCACGCTCCGGCTCGAGCCCGGCATCACGGCCGTAGTCGGGCCGAACGGCTCGGGTAAATCCAACATTGTCGACGCTCTCTCCTGGGTGATGGGCGAGCAGGGGGCGAAAAGCCTCCGAGGCGGCAAGATGGAGGATGTCGTCTTCGCCGGGACCACCTCCCGCCCGCCGCTCGGCCGCGCCGAGGTCTCCCTCACGATCGACAACACGGACGGCAGCCTGCCGATCGATTACTCCGAAGTGACGATCAGCCGCCTGATGTTCCGGTCCGGGCAGAGCGAGTATTCCATCAACGGTGAGCACTGCCGGCTCCTCGATGTCCAGGACCTGCTGTCCGACTCGGGTCTCGGCCGGGAGATGCACGTCATCGTCGGTCAGGGACAGCTCGACCAGATCCTGCACGCCGGCCCGGAAGCAAGAAGAGCCCTCATCGAGGAGGCGGCCGGGGTACTCAAGCACCGCAAGCGCAAAGAAAAGGCGCTGCGCAAGCTTGAGGCGATGCAGGCCAACCTCACCCGGCTGGTCGATCTCACAGCCGAATTGAACCGCCGCCTCAAGCCCCTCGGCCGCCAGGCAGAGATCGCGCGCAAGGCCGCCGTCATCCAGGCTGACCTGCGGGACGCCAAGCTCCGGCTGCTGGCCGATGACTACATGACGTTGAAGACCAGGCTGGAACGCGAGGAGGCCGACGAGGCCACGATCCGTGCCCGCCGTACCCAGCTTGAGGAAGACCTGGCACAGGCGAGGGAGACCGAGGCGAGCCTTGATCTCCAGGTGGCAGAACAATCCGCCACCCTCGCCCGCGCGCAGCAGACCTGGTTCGCGCTGTCCTCGCTCTCCGAGCGGCTGCGCATGCTGGAGGGACTGGCCACCGAGCGCGCCGCGCTGCTGGCCTCCGATCCCGAGCAGGACCGCCCGTCGCGGGATCCGGATGAACTGGACAGGCAGGCCGCTGAGTTTCGCGCCGAGGAAGACTCGCTTACCGACCGGATGGGCGGGGCGCGAGAGCATCTGGCCGAGGCGGTCGAGGAGCGCACCCGCGCCGAGCAGGAACTCACGGATACCGAGCGCAGGCTGGCGGACGGCGCCAGGGCCGCGGCCGGCCGGGCGGAGCGGCTGGCCAGACTGCGGGGCCAGGCCGACGCCGCCGACAGCCGCGCCGCCGCCGGCCAGGAAGAGATCGGCCGCCTGATGGCCGCCGCGGCGCAGGCCCGCGAGCGGGCTGAGCGTGCCCGCCAGGAGTACAGCGAGGTCCAGGACGTCGCGGACGGCCGGGATGAAGACCGTAGCGGGCTGGCCGCCGAGCATGAGCAGGCCTCCGCCACTCATAAGAAGTTTTCAGAACGATGTGGCGTACTCCGCAAGGCGGAACGCAAAGCTACCAGTGAGGTAGCGGCCCTCAGCGCCCGGGCGGAAGCCCTCATGGAGCAGCTGCGCCGTGGCGCCGACGGCACCGAGGGCGTGCTAGCCGACCGGGAAAGATTCCCCGGTGTGCGAGGCCCGTTCGCCGAGTCCATCAAGGTAGCCGAAGGCTACGAAACAGCCATCTCCGCCGCCCTAGGCGCCGCCGCCGACGCGATCACCGTCGACGGCCTGGACGCCGCGGTAAACGTGCTCCGCGAGCTCCGCGAAACCGACGGCGGCATCGTCTCGCTCGCGATCGTCGACCCCCAGCGGTCGATGTCACATCGACCGGGCTCTATGCCGGTCGATGTCACATCGACCGGGCTGCCGGCGGGGGCGCGGTGGGCTAGTGAGCTCGTTACGGCTCCGGAGGAGCTGGCGGGAGTTGTCGCGGAGCTGCTTGACCGCGTGGTGGTGGTTGAGGGGCTGGGGGATGCTGCCAGCGTCGTTATGGCCGAAATGAAGGCTGTGACGCGGGACGGTGACTTGGTCGGGGCGCGGTGGGCGCACGGCGGGTCGGCCCGGTCACGGTCGCTGCTTGACGTGCGGGCGGCGGCCGACGAGACGGCGGCCAAGCTGGCCGAGGCCGAGGCGGCGGGCGACGAGCTGACCGCTGAGCTCGACGAGGCGACCGAGGCGCAGGACGCCGCGCGCCGGGTCGTCGACGAAACGATGAGCCGCATGCAGGCGGCCGACGCCGCCGCGGCGGAGATCTCCGGGCGGCTCGGCAGGCTAGGCGGCGCGGCGCGCGCGGCGCGCGACGAGGCCGACCGGCTTGACGCCTCGATCGGCGCGGCCCGGCGGGCCGCGGAGAAGGACCTGGCGAAGCTGGCCACGATCCGGCGCGAGCTGGCGGACGCCGAGGCGGAGGCGATCGTCGCCGAGGAGTCTCCTGGACTTGGCGACGATGACGACGGACGCGAGGCGATGGCGCAGCGCTGCACAGCGGCGCGCAACGCCGAGATGGAAGCCCGGCTGGAGGTCCGTACCGTCGAGGAACGGCTGCGGGCCATCAGCGGACGGGCCGACTCGCTGACCGCCGCCGCGAAGGCCGAGCGAGTCGCGCGGGAACGGGCCGTTGCCCGGCGCAAGCAGCGAGCCGCCCAGGCGAGCGTGGCCAGGGCGGTGGCGTCCGGTGCGCGTGCCGGAGCGCAGGCGGCTGAGACGTCGCTGGCCCAGGCGCTCGAGCGACGGCAGGAAGCCGAGGCCGCGAGCGCCGGGTCCGCTGACTCGCTAAAGGAAGTACGATCCCGCGTCACCGCGGTGGCCGCCGAGCTTGACAAGGTGGTGAACACCGCGCACGGCTCGGAGATCGCGCGGGCCGAGCACCGGATGCGGCTCGAGCAGTTCGCGTCCGCGGCGGCCGAGGACTACGGGGTGACGCCCGAGGCCCTGGTCACCGAATACGGGCCATCGGTCGGGGTGCCGGTTCCCGAGGACGCGCCGCCTGCGGGGAAGAAGCCGGCCACGATCGCCGACGCGCTGCGCGCCGTCACCGAGGCCGCGCGCGCCGAGGAGGAACCCGCCGAGCCCGCGGCCGACGCCGAGCCCCACGCCGACGCCGACGCCGACGCGGCGCCGGTTGCCACCGTGCCGTACGTCCGCGAAGAGCAGGAGAAGCGCGCCGCCGAGGCCGAGCGTCAGCTCAGCCGCCTCGGCAAGGTGAACCCGCTGGCGCTGGAAGAGTACGCGGCGCTGCAGGAACGGCACACGTTCCTGTCCACCCAGCTCGAAGACCTGCGCAAGACGCGACGGGATCTGCTGATCGTCGTTAAGGAAGTGGACGACCGTGTGCAAGAGGTGTTCGCCTCGGCGTACGCGGACACGGCGCGCGAGTTCGAGGGGCTATTCGCCCGGCTGTTTCCCGGCGGCGCGGGGCGGCTGATACTGACCGAGCCAGACGACATGCTGTCCACCGGCATCGAGATCGAGGCACGGCCCCCCGGTAAGAAGGTAAAGCGGCTCTCGCTGCTGTCCGGTGGTGAGCGTTCGCTGACCGCCGTCGCCTACCTGTTCGCGATCTTCAAGGCGCGTCCGTCACCGTTTTACGTGCTGGACGAGGTCGAGGCCGCGCTTGATGACACGAACTTGCAGCGGCTGCTGCGCGTGTTCGAGGAGCTGAGGGAGATCTCCCAGCTCATCGTGATCACACACCAGCGCCGCACTATGGAGGCCGCCGACGCGCTCTACGGCGTGACCATGCGCGGCGACGGAGTCTCCAACGTGATCAGCCAGCGCGTCCGTGAACGGGAACCGGCGTGACCGTGCGGACCGCCGTGCGGACCGCCGTGGCGGCTGCCGCCGCCGCGCCGGGCGCCGCGGGGGCCGCCCCGTCGGCCCCCGCGCCCGCCGCCGCACCCCATGGATGGCCCATCGCCGGGGCTATAGCGCTATCGATGGCCCATCGCTGGGGTCCTTCTACGCTGTTGTTTTGAGAGACTGTGGGTGTTATGGAATACATCATCCTGATCGTTGTGCTGGCCGTGCTGGTGGTTGGAGGCGGCGGGTCGCTGCTGTTCACCCGGTCGCGCCGGAGCCGGGGCACCGGGAACGCGGGCACCACCACCACTGTCGCGCCGCCGCGGCAGGCCACGCCAGCGCCGGAGACCACCGCGGCGCCACCACCGACAACCACAGTGCCCGACACGGTGGCAGAGGCCGAGGGGCCCGTCACCCTGGAGAAGCCGCCGCCGTCGGCCGGCCGGATGCAGCGGCTGCGGACACGGCTGGCCCGCTCGCAGTCCGGGTTCGGTGCCACGCTGCTGAACCTGCTGTCCAGGGATCACCTCGATGACGACACCTGGGACGAGATCGAAGAGGCGCTGATCACCGCCGACGTGGGGGTCGGGCCCGCCCGGCAGATTGTCGAGGACCTCAAGACCAAGGTCAAGGTCGAGGGGGCCCGCACCCCGGATGAGCTGAAGGCCATGCTGCGGGCAGAACTGCTCAGCCAGGTCGACGCGGTCACCGACCGGAGCCTGCACATGGAGAACAAGCCGGCCGTCATGATGATGGTCGGGGTGAACGGCACCGGGAAGACCACGACCGCCGGCAAGCTCGCCCGGTCTCTGGTGGGCGATGGCAAGACGGTGGTACTCGGCGCGGCGGACACCTTCCGTGCCGCGGCCGCCGACCAGCTGCAGACCTGGGGTGACCGGGTGGGAGCAAGCACCGTTCGTTCTGACAAAGAAGGGGCGGACCCGGCGAGTGTGGCATTCGACGCGGTCAGTAAGGGGATCGAAGATAACGCCGATGTGGTGCTGATTGATACCGCCGGCCGGCTGCACACTAAAACCGGTCTTATGGATGAACTCGGCAAGGTCAAGCGAGTGGTCGAGAAGAAGGCCCCCGTCGACGAGGTCATCTTGGTACTCGACGCCACCACCGGGCAGAACGGTATGCGCCAGGCTCGCGTGTTCGCCGAGGTCGTGAACATCACCGGCATCGCGCTGACCAAGCTCGACGGCACGGCCAAGGGCGGCATCGTGATCGCGGTCCAGCGGGAACTCGGCGTTCCGGTGAAGCTGGCCGGACTGGGCGAGGGCCCCGACGACCTGGCTCCATTCGACCCGGAGACATTTGTCGACGCGATTATCGGTTGACCAGTAATGAAACAAGGCCGTAACATGACGACCCCTTGATTCACGCTGCCGACACACATCGACACGCTGACGGAAACCCCGTCAACACAAGATTGGCGGCAGGCGAGCGAAAGGGTGGCCAGATGAGGCTCATTACGGCGGTCATAAAGCCGTTCAAGCTGGATGACGTCAAGGCGGCGTTGCAGGCCTTCGGGGTGCATGGAATGACGGTTAGCGAGGCGAGCGGATACGGTCGTCAGCGCGGCCACACCGAGGTTTACCGCGGTGCCGAGTACCAGGTGGACTTGGTGCCGAAGGTGCGCGTCGAGGTGCTGTGCGACGACGAGGACGCGGATGACCTGATCGGCGTGGTTGTAAAAGCCTCGCAGACTGGCCGGATCGGGGATGGCAAGGTCTGGTCGATTCCGGTCGAGTCTGTGGTGAGAGTGCGCACGGGGGAGCGCGGCACGGACGCACTGTAATGTGGCGCCGGCTCGGGGGATAGGTAGCGCCATGACTTCATACGCGACGGATCGTGCCCGCCGCACTACCGAAACGGACCGCTGGCTGGCCGGCATGCTCGGCGCGGAGCCAGGGGTCGCTTTGGTGGCGGTTGGCGGGTACGGACGCAAGGAACTATTGCCAGGCAGCGATCTCGATGTCCTGCTGCTGCACGACGGACGCGAGGGCATCGCCAAGATCGCGGACCGCATCTGGTACCCGGTCTGGGACTCCGGCGCGCGGCTTGACCACGCGGTCCGGACCGTCCCCCAGGCCAGAAGAGTCGCTCGCAACGATCTCAAGGTCGCGCTCGGCCTGCTCAACTCCCGGCACGTGGCCGGCGATCCTGATCTGACCACGCGGCTGCGCGAGGGCGCGCTGGAAGACTGGCGCTCCAACGCCCGCACCAGGCTCGCCGAGCTTCGGGAGCTGCACGACGAGCGGACCAGGCTATTCGGTGAGCTGGCGTTCCTGCTCGAGCCTGATCTCAAGGAGTCCCGCGGCGGTCAGCGTGATGTGCACGCCATCCAGGCCATCGCTGCCGCCTGGGTCGCTCCCGCACCCGGCCCGAAGGTCCGCGCCGCGTACGAGCAGATCCTGGATGCCCGCCACGTGCTGCACGAGGTGACCGGCCGCCACCTGGACCGCCTAGTGCTCGAGGAGCAAGACGAGGTGGCGCGGCAGCTGGGCCTGCTGGACGGCGACGTGCTGCTGCGGCAGCTCGCCGGGGCGGGCCGCACCGTCGCGTACGCCGTGGATCACGCGTTCCGCCAAGCGGACAGAGTCAAGGGGCGCAAGACGCTCCGCACCCGGCGCGGCAAGCTGGACCGGCGGCCGCTCGCCGACGGCGTCGTGGAGCAGGACGGCGAGGTGGTGCTCGCTCGCGCCGCCGCGCCGGAACGGGATCCGGTGCTCGTGCTGCGCGCCGCCGCGGCCGCCGCCCAGAGCGGCCTGCCGCTCGCGCCTCGTGCGCTGGCCAGGCTGGCCGACTGCCCGCCGCTGCCCGTCCCGTGGCCCGCCGAGGCCCGGGACGCGCTGCTCGCACTGCTCGGCGCGGGCAGCGCCGCGATCAGCGTCTGGGAAGCGCTTGACCAGGAGGGCCTGCTCATCCCGCTGATCCCGGACTGGGAACGGGTGCGGAACCGCCCGCAGCGCAACCCGCTGCACCGCTTCACCGTGGACCGGCATCTCGTGGAGACCGCGGCCAACACAGCGGCGCTTACCCGCGACGTGACCCGCCCCGACCTGCTGCTGCTGGCTGGCCTGCTGCACGACATCGGCAAGGGCTGGCCCGGTGACCACAGCATCTCCGGCGAGGTCGTCGCCCGGGACGCCGCGCGCCGCTTCGGGCTGAACGACGCGGACGTGGACCTCATCGCGCAGTCAGTCAGGCACCACCTCTTGCTGCCGATGGTGGCGACCCGCCGCGACCTCGATGATCCGGTCACCGTGCAGCAGGTGGCGGAGACGGTCCAGTCGCGCTCGCTGCTGCAGTTGCTGCACGCGCTGGCCATCGCCGACGGGCTGGCGACCGGCCCCGCGGCCTGGAACGACTGGAAGGCGGGCCTGGTCGCCGACCTGGTGAGCCGGGTCGAGGCGGCGCTTGACGGCGAGCCGCCACCGGAGCCCGCGCCGCTCCGCGAGGACCAGCTGGAGCTGGCCAGGGCAGGCGAGCCGGCCGCCGTGGTGCATGGCACCGAGGTGACGGTCGTCGCGCTCGACCGTCCCGGCCTGCTGTGGCGGGCCGCGGGGGTGCTGGCCAGCCACCGGCTCGTGGTCCGCAGCGCGAACGGCACCGCCGTCGATGACATGGCGGTGACGGTCTTTCAGGTGAGCCCGGAATACGGCGACCCGCCGGACGCCGAACTCGTCGCCGCCGACCTGCGCCGGATGCTGGACGGCAGGCTGGACGTGGAGGACAGGCTGGAGCGTCGCGCCCGCGCGGCCCGGCCGGTCGCGGCGAACGTACCGCCGCCCAAGGTCACGCTGGTCGATGGGGCGTCCACCGCCTCGACCGTCGTCGAGGTCCGGGCCCATGACGAGCCAGGCCTGCTGTGGCGCGTCGGACGCGCGCTCGGCGAGTGCGGGCTCAACGTCATCTCCGCTCGTGTCGAGACGCTGGGCGCCGAGGCCGTCGACGTCTTCTACGTCACCGACTCGGCAGGCAGCCCGATCACCGACCCCGCGATCCGCCGCACCACAGTGACCGCCGTACTGGCATCACTTTCGCCGTCATAACGACGGGTTCTGAGCCCTTACGGCCCCCGCACTCCCGCCCCAGCGATGGGCCATCGGTGGGCCTATCGCCCCGGCGGTGGGCCATCGCTGGCGGGCTTTACAGGTCGCTGGTGCCGGGGCCGGCGGCGGCGCGAGCGTCGTCGGGGTTCATCAGGGTGCACCGGGTCAGGGACAGGCAGCCGCAAGAGATGCAGTCGTCCAGGGAGTCGCGCAGCCGCTCTAGCTGGGCGATCCGCTCCTCGAGGTCGGTTCGCCAGGTGGCGGACAGCCGCGCCCAGTCCTTCCGGGTCGGGACCCGGCGGTCCGGAAGGGTGTCCAGCGCCTGCTTGATCCGGCGCAGCGGGATCCCGGCTCGCTGCGAGGCACGGATGAAGGCGACCCGGCGTAGCGTGTCCCGGCAGTAGCGCCGCTGGTTCCCCGTCGTCCTGCGGCTGTAGATGAGGCCCTGCGCCTCGTAGAAGTGCAGCGCGGACACGGCAACGCCGCTGCGAGCGGCCAACTGGCCGACGGTGAGCTCGCTCATCAGACCTTGATATTACTTGAGGTTTAGTCTCCTATGCCTCAGCCGGTAGCCTGGGTAGGTGTTTGAGACGCTGTTCGACCGCCTGACTCAGGTCTTCTCCTCGCTACGCGGCAAAGGCCGGCTTTCGCAGGCCGACATTGACGCGACGGCCCGGGAGATCCGCATCGCCCTACTTGAGGCGGACGTCGCGCTGCCGGTAGTCCGGCAGTTCATCGCGCGGGTCAAGGAACGGGCCGGCAGCGAGGAGGTCAACGCCGCGCTCAACCCTGCCCAGCAGGTCATCAAGATCGTTCATGACGAGCTGATCGAGATCCTCGGCGGCGAGGCACGGCGGCTGCGGTTCGCCAAGACCCCGCCCACGGTGATCATGCTGGCCGGCCTCAACGGCGCCGGTAAGACCACGCTGGCGGGCAAGCTCGCCCTCTGGCTGAGGGAACAGGGCAACACGCCCGTCCTGGTAGCCGCCGACCTCCAGCGGCCGAACGCGGTACAGCAGCTCCAGGTGGTCGGCGAGCGGGCCGGCGTCCCCGTGTTCGCCCCGCAGCCGGGTAGCGCCAGTGGAAGCGAGCCCAGCGGCGATCCGGTCGAGGTCGCGCGGGAGTCGATCGAAGAGGCCAGGCGCCGCCAGTACAACATGGTCATCATCGACACCGCCGGTCGGCTGGGTATCGATGAGGATCTGATGCGCCAGGCCCGCGACATCCGCGAGGCCACCGACCCGGACGAGGTTCTGTTCGTGGTCGACGCGATGATCGGCCAGGACGCGGTGACTACCGCCCAGGCCTTCCTCGACGGGGTCGGCTATGACGGCGTGGTGCTGACCAAGCTCGACGGCGACGCCCGCGGTGGTGCCGCGCTGTCGATCGCGTCGCTGACCGGCAAGCCGGTCATGTTCGCGTCTACCGGTGAGAAGCTCGAGGACTTCGACGTCTTCCATCCGGACCGGATGGCATCCCGGATCCTCGACATGGGCGACATGCTGACGCTCATCGAGCAGGCGCAGCGGGCGTTTGACGAGGAGCAGACCCAGGATCTAGCCGGACGGTTGATGTCCGGCGATGGCTTCACCCTCGAGGACTTCGTGGACCAGCTGTCGATGGTCCGCAAGATGGGCCCGATCAGCAACATCCTCGGGATGCTGCCCGGCGCGGGCAAGAACAAGGAACTGCTCGCCCAGGTCAACGACAAGGACCTGGACCGGGCGGAGGCCATCGTCCGCTCCATGACCCCGCAGGAGCGCCGCGAGCCGAAGATCATCAACGGCTCCCGCCGGGCCCGTATCGCCAAGGGCTCCGGTGTCGCGATCGGCGAGGTCTCCCAGCTGGTCACGAACTTCTTCGAAGCCCAGAAGCAGATGCGCGCCCTGATGGGCGGCGGTGGGATACCCGGCATGCCGGGAGGTATCCCGGGCCTCGGCGGCGGCCGTGGCAAGGCCGGTGCCGCCCGCAAGCAGAAGACCAAGCGCAAGCACCCCGGCGGCGACCCGCGCAAGGCCGCTGCCCGCGGGGCAGCTGCCGCCTCCGGCGACGGGCGCGGCAACGGCTCAGGACAGGGCGCCCCCGGGCTCCCAGGTGGCGTACCGCCCGCCGCCGCGGAGCTGCTCCGTGGCGGCCTAGGCTCCGGCGCCCTCGGCGACGCATTGGCAGGCGGCCAGATCAACGCCGCGGACCTGATGGCGGGCCTGCAGCCAGGCGGCGACCCGCCACCTAAAGACGTCCCCGCCGCCTTCCGCGGCAACAAGCGCAAGAAAAAGAAGTAGCGCCCGCCAGCGCCTGCTCGCGCCCGCGCGCCCCAGCGCCAGCGCGCCCCGGCGTCGGCGCCTGCTCGCGCCAGCGGCCGTTCGCGGCCCATGGATGGCCCAGCGCTGGGGTTATGGCGCTATCGATGGCCCATCGGTGGGGTCCGGACGAGGGGCTAGGGCGCGGACGGAGTCGATGGTGTCGGCTTCGGCGGCGGTTTTGTCTTCGCGGTAGCGGAGGACCCGGGCGAAGCGGAGGGCTAGGCCGCCGGGGTAGCGCGGGCTCCGCTGAACCCCGTCGAAGGCGATCTCCACCACCAGCGAGGGCCGCACGTAGACGGTGTAAGAGTCCCGGTGGTCTTCAAGCGACAGCAGCCGCTCGGTCTGCCAGGTAAGCAACTCGTCGGTGAGACCCTTGAACGTCTTGCCTAGCATCACGAACCTGCCGGTTTCCGGATCACGCGCCCCCAGGTGCAGATTCGACAGCCAGCCCTGCCGCCTGCCGTGACCCCACTCGACCGCGAGCACCACCAGGTCGAGGGTGTGCCGGGGTTTCACCTTGATCCACCCCGAGCCCCGGCGGCCCGCCTCGTACGGCGACGAGAGCGATTTGACCACAACGCCCTCGTGCCCTCGTGCCACCGCGTCTTCGAAGAACGCAGCGGCCGACTCTGCCGACGAGGTGACCAGCCGGGGCATCCGCATCGACTCCGGCACGACCCGCTCCAGATGCGCCGCGCGTTCTGCGCCTGGCAGATCGATCAGGTCCGTTCCGTCCACGTGCAGGATGTCGAACATGAAGGCCGACAGCGGCGTTCCCGACTGGCTAGCCGCCCGGGCGGCGGTGTCTTGGAAGGGGAGTGGCCGACCGCCGTTTTGCAACGCTATTAGTTCGCCATCCAGGACCGCGGCTGAGGCGCTGAGCTCAGCCAGTGCGGCCACGACCTCTGGTGCGCGGCTGGTGATTTCGTCCAGGGTGCGGGTGAATAGCCGCACCTCGCCGTCGCGGACGTGCGCCTGGACCCGGATCCCGTCGAGCTTCCACTCGACCGCCGCCGGGGTGCCCGCCTTCTCGAGTGCCGCCTCGATCGTCGGCGCGCTGGCGGCCAGCATCGGCCGTACGGGCCGGCCGACCCGCAGGCCGATCTCGTCGAGTGAGTTGCTGAGTGCCGCTGCCGCCGCGTCGGCCAGCGAACCGCTCAGCATGACCGCTCGCCGTACCTGGGCCGCAGGCACGTCGGCCGCCTCCGCCACCGCGTCGGTCATCACCCCGTCCAGCGCCCCCTGCCGCAGTTCGCCGGACAGCAGGCCGAACAGGAATCGCTGCTCATCGTCGGTGGCCTTAGCGAACACGTCCCGCACCAGCTCCCGCCGCTGCGCAGTTGACCCTTTGCCAGCCACAGCCCCAATTGTCCAAAACGTCGCGTCCACCTCCGCCAGCGATAGCGTCGGCTCCGCCGCGGGCGGAGGCGCGTCGCGCAGCGCGGCCCAGCCGACCCCGATCTGCCGCTGCGGCAGCTCACCGGATAGGTAGGCGACGGCAATCGGGATCTCGGCCGGTCCGGCGGCCCGCAGTGCGCCCGCCAGCAGGGAGATCTTGGCCCGCCGCCCGCTAGTAGCCGCAACCTCCCGCGACACTGAGGCGATCTCGCTCAGCAGCACGTAACCCCCCGAGAATGTCCGTAAAATCTGCGGCCCTGGCGACAGATTTTACGGACATTCCCCGAGTGGGCGAAGGTTACGCGGACTTGCCGTTTCGGCGACGGCTCTCACCCGGGGCCCACAGGTAGTAGCCCACCGGGAACAGCCGCAGGTTGAAGCGCTCGTCGATCAGGCCCCACAGGCCCTTCCGGGCGAACATCGCCACGCCCATCGCGACCAGTCCCAGGATGATCAGGTACCACGCGTTGTAGTTCTGCAAGGTCTGCTGCAAGATCATGTACACGGCGGTGCCGAGGATCGGGCCCTCGATGGTGCCGAGGCCGCCGATGATCACAGCGAAGCCCATCTCAGCCGTCCACTGCACGCTGAACACCGCGCTCGGCTCCACCTGGAGCTGGTCGATCGCCAGCACCCCGCCGGCCAAGGCGCAGCCCATGGCGGCGACGATGAACACGATCATCCGGGTGCGGCCCACCTTGACACCCGAGCTGGCCGCGGCCACCTCGTTGTCCCGGATCGCGGTCAGCGACAGGCCGAGCCTGCTGCGCAGCAGGAAGTACGTCGCGGCGAGCGCGACCACCGTGGCGGCCAGTGCGATCCAGTAGGTGTCGGCCGTGAGCAGCGCTGAGCTGATCCCGGCGAGGCCCTGCAGTGGCATGCCGGTGCCGCCGCCGATCGAGCTGAACCGCTCGATGAACAGCATGATCGTGGTGGCGAGCACCCAGGTTGCGATCGCGAAATAGCCGGTACGCAGCCGCGACACCAGCCACCAGAGCGGGAACGCGATTATTCCGGTAATGATCGCGGACGGCAGTACCGCGGTGAACGGCGAGACGCCGTGCATCGACAGGATCAGCACCCCGTAGGCGCCCAGGCCGACGAAACCCTGCAAGCCGACCGAGACCAAGCCCGCGTAGCCGGCCAGCAGGTTCCACATGCAGGCCATCGTCAGCACGATGAACGCCTGGGTCAGGATCGTCGTCGTGCCGGAGTACACGATGTACGGGAACATCGCCAGCACCACGATGACCACGAGGGCGGCGATGCCGGTCCACGCGACGTTGCGGCGGGAGCGGGTGACCCGGATGTCTGTCAGCGGGGTTTCCGTGAGCGTGGTCATGCTGTCCTCCGGCGACCGGTCAGGCCCTGTGGCATGAGCACCAGGACCAAGAGGAAGATGAGGAATCCGGCCAGTTGCTCGTCGGCGATGTTGATCTGGCCGCCGATCGCCTGCGCGACGCCGAGCACGATGCCGCCGACCAGGGTGCCCCACAGCGATCCGATGCCGCCGATGACGACCGCGGCGAACGCGAAGAGCAGGATCGTGTCGGTGCCGGTGGTCGGGGCGAACCCGGAGTAGGCGCCGTAGGCGATGCCGCCGAGCGCCGCGGTGCCGAACGCGATCGCCGCCGCGATGCCGAACACGTGACGGTAATTGACGCCGGACAGCTGCGCAGCGTCCTGATCGTCGGCCACGGCGCGGATCAGCCGGCCGTACTTGGCCTTGGACAGGAAGTACTGCAGCCCGAGCAGCACCGCCACCGCCACCACGAAGACGATCAGCAGCAGGTAAGGCAGCGAGATCTGCGAGGTGATCTTGAAGGCGCCCTGGACCAGCGAGGATCCCGAGCCGAGGGCGCGGCTGTTGGCTGACAGGAACTCCAGCAGCGCGTTCTCGATCACCACCGACAGACCGAACATCACCAGCAGCGTGGTGAGCTCGGATTTGTTCAGCGCGGTCTGGATGAGGGTCCGCTGCAGCAGGTATCCCACCACGCCCATGATCGGGACCACCAGCAGGAATGACCACATCCACGGAATGTGGGTGACGGTGATGACCCCGAGGGCGACGTAGGCGCCGACGACGGCGATGTCGCCGTGGGCCAGGTTGATCACCTTCATCACCCCGAACATCAGAGACAGCCCGCACGCGAACAGGGCGTAAAGCCCGCCGGTCAGGATGCCCTGGATGATGGCGTTAACCCAGGCCATTGGGTGTCGCTCCCTTCGATGTGGCCGTCAGGCCGAAGTACGCGGCTTGCACCTGCTCCGTGGTCACATCACTCGGGCGTCCGGTCAGTGTGGTACGGCCTTCTAGCAGGCAGTGGATGTGAGTGGCGGCGCGCAGCGCGTGGCTGACATCTTGCTCGACGAGCAGCACGGTCACGCCGGACTCGAGGATCTGCGGCAGCATCGCGTAGATGCGCTCCACGATCACCGGGGCCAGGCCGAGCGACAGCTCATCGAGCAGCAGCACCTTCGGGTTGGCGACCAGCGCCCGGCCGATCGCGACCGACTGCTGCTCGCCGCCGGACATCTGCGCGGTGCGCTGCTTCTTGCGATCTGTCATCCACGGGAACAGCTCGTAGACCCTGGCGATGTGCCACGGGCCCTTGCGGGCGTAGGTCGCGCCGACTTGGAGGTTCTCCTCCAGGGTCAGGGACGGGAACAGCCTGCGCCCTTCGGGCACCATGACGATGCCGGCCCGGGCGCGCAGGTCAGGGCGCATCTTGGTGACGCTGGTGCCATCCAGCAGGACATCGCCGCTGGCAGGCGTGTGCAGGCCGGCGATCGTGCGCATCAGCGTGGTCTTGCCCGCGCCGTTCGCGCCGATCATGGCGTACACCTCGCCGGCGTTGATCGCGAACGAGAACATCGTCCAGCGCGCGGAGCTGCCCGTGGTACACGCTCAGGTCGCGCACCTCGAGTACCGGTGGCATCAGGCCTTCACCTCCGAACCTAGGTAGACCTCGCGGACCTCGGGGCTGTTCATCACGGTCGCGGGGTCGCCGTCGCCGATGAAGTGGCCGCCGTACAGGCACAGCAGGCGTTCGGCCACCTGGGTGAGTGCCCGGACGACGTGCTCGATCCAGATCACCGCGACGCCCTCGGCGAGGATGCCGCGGATGATCTCGATGAGCTCGCCGCACTCGGCGTCGGTGAGACCGCCCGCCACCTCGTCGAGCAGCAGCAGCCGCGGCCCGGGGGCGAGCGCCCGGGCGATCTCAAGCCGCTTGCGTTGCAGCAGCCCGAGTCGTCCGGTGGGCGTGTTCGCCACCTTGGCCATACCGGTGCGTTCCAGGCACTCGCCGGCCCGCGCGTAGCTGGCCGCCCGCCGCAGGCCGCCGCCCTGCTGGGCGGCGACGAGCACGTTCTCGAACACCGTCATGTCCGTGAACGGCCGGGGCACCTGGTAGGTACGCCCGATGCCGAGCCTGGTCCTGGCGGCCGAGTCCAGCTTGGTGACCTTGTTACCGGCGAAGAAGACCTCGCCGGCGTTGGGGGCCAGGTCGCCGGAGATGAGGCCGAACAGGCTGGTCTTGCCAGCGCCGTTCGGTCCCACAATCCCAACGCTGTCCCCGGGGCTCACGGCGAGGGACACATCGTCGGCGATGACGACCTGTCCGAACCGCTTCGTGATGGCCCGCAGTTCGAGCAACGTGTTCTCAGGCATATGTCTCTTTAAGCGGCGCCTGGATGGGCACCTTGGGGTTGAGGGTGTTATCTACCACTAGTAGGTCGTAAGGGTACTTTGTCCCCTTTTGCCATTGGGCACCAACCGGGAAAATAACCCGGACGCCCGGGGCGGGGTTCTGGGGGTCGGACCAGTCGAGCGGGCCGACCATGGTCATGGGTATGTCGATTTTCTGCAGTGTCGCTGCGACCTCTTGCTTATCCTTCGGGTCGCTGACGCTGGTGAAAACCGCGTGCGCGACCTCGAACAGCGCGTAACTGCCGCCCATTGACTGGATCCACTGCCCGCCGGTTGTCGTCTCGAAATCGCTTCCGTATTCGGTGCAGGTCTGGCCGGTTAGGCTCGATTGGTACGGCAGGACAGGGTTCCATCTGGCATTGATCGCGACGTTGTTCGCCAGCGATCCGAGTGAGTACGTGTCACTCGGGAAGAGCAAGTCCTTGCCGACGGTCGCGAGCTTGGGATGGAAGCCCTGCTGGTACATCTGCTTCCACATGATCGCGAAGTCGGGGGGAAGCGAAACGTTGGTGAACAGTTCGCAGTTGCGGGCTTTGAATGCCGAGATAAGGCTCGTGTAGTCGGTCGCGCCGTCGGTGTAAGGGGGTGGCACGACCAGCGTGTAGCCGGCTTTCTTGGCGAAGCCAGGCCAGACCGCGCGGAACACGTTGCCGTCGGAGTCATTGGGGAACGCGGCGGCCACGATCTTGTTGGTGCTGAACCGCTTCCACATCGCGATGTAAGCCCCGGCCAGGTGCTCGACGCCGAAGAAGAAGTCGACGACGTACTTCGGCTTGAATACCGGATTCGCGAGATTGCCGCCGAGGCCGGTGTACCAGGACTCCCATGGGATGTCGGTGCAGACCACCGGGACCCCGAGAGCCTCGCCGGCGTTGGCCACCGGGGTGACGGTCTCCGGGGTGGACGAGGCCACGAGCATGTCAACGCCGTCGGAGTTGATCGCCTGGTGAGCGAGGTTGCCCGCAATGGTGGGGCTCGACTGGGTGTCGTAGGAAATGACCGTGACCTTCCAGGTCTTACCGCCGATAGAAAAGCCATTGCTGTACTGCGGTGTGGCCCGGATCTTGCTCAGAACAAAGGTGTCCGCCGAGCCGAAGGAGGCCTCAGAACCGGTTAGCGGGTGCAGCCAGCCGATTTTGAGTTCCCTGGTCGTGGTGGAGCCGTTGCCCTTGATGCTGGAGCTGCAAGCAGCAAGGACGCCGCCCGTGGCCGTCGCGCCCGCGGCGGTGAGGGCATTGCGACGAGTGATTGTTCTGTCGGGCATGTCAGTTCCTCCTAGACCGCCCCCCAGCTTTTTCTGTTATTGGGGTTAAGGTCCTGCTCGTACCCCTCCGGGAAATAGTCCCATCCGGAGGGGTACGAGGGAACTGCTGGCTAATTTTCGATTACGCGAACGTGGGCAGCAGGTCGCCGGTGATCTTGGCGTTCGGCTGGATGGTGTTGTCCACGACCACCGAGACGAGCGGGTACTGGCCGGTCGGGTCCTTCTGCCACTGGATGCCGGCCGGCGGGGTGATCGCCACGCCCGGTGCCGGGTTGGTCTTGGCGTCGGTGGAGGCGAAGTTCAACGGGCCCGCGATGGCCTCGGGGAGGTCCACCTTGTACAGCGCGTCGGCGAGCTCCTCGTGGTCGTGCGGGTCGCTGACCGAGGTCAGGGCCTTGTACGCGATCTCCCAGAGGGTGTAGTTGCTGATGTTCGCGTTCGGCTGGCCGTTGCCCGCGGCGGTGTAGTCGGCCGCCAGCTGCGAGCAGGTCTCGCCGGTCAGCGAGGACGTCCAGGGCAGCGTCGGGACCCACCAGGCGTCGGTGGCGATGTTGTACGCCTCGGAGCCCATCGCGTACGCGTCGGTCGGGAACAGCAGCACCTTGGCCACGGTGGCCAGCTTCGGCTTGTAGCCCTGCTGGATCGACTGCTTCCAGTAGGTCGGGAAGTCCGACGGCAGCGGCACGCAGGTGAAGAACTCCGCGCCCGAGGACTTGAAGTCCGAGATGATCGAGGTGTAGTTGGTGGTGCCGTCCGGGTAGGCGGTGGACAGCTTCATGCTGTACCCGGCGCCACTGAGGATGCCAGGGAACACCGCGCGGAACGCGTCACCGTCGGCATCGCTCGGGAACAGCGCCGAGACATCCTTGTTCACCGGGTACTTGTCGTGGATCCGGTTCCACATCGGGATGAAGCACTCGGCCAGGTGCTCGGCGCCCAGGAAGTAAAGGATGGAGTACTTCGGCTTGAACGTCGGCTTGGCCGGGTTGCCGTTCAGCGCGCCGTAGTAGGACTCCCACGGGCAGTTCGAGCAGATCAGCGGGACGCCGAGGGCGTTGGCCTGCAGCGCGACGCCGTTCACCGTCTCCGGGGTGGAGGAAGCGAATAGCAGGTCGACGCCGTCGGTGATGGCCTGCTTGGCCAGGTCACCGGCCTTGGTGTCGTCCGACTGGGTGTCGTAGGAGGTGTACTCGACCGTGTAGGTCTTGCTGCCGATCTTGATCCCGTTCTTGAACTGGGAAGTCGCCATGATCTTCGAGTGCACCCAGCTGTCCGGCTTGCCGAAGCCGGCCTCCGGGCCAGTGATGGGGTGAATCCAGCCGATTTTGATCGTTCCGGTCGAGCTTGAGCCCGAACTGGAGCCCTTGATACCGGAGCTGCAAGCGTCCAGCAGCGCGCCGCCACCAAGGACAGCCGCACCGGTGCCAGCAGTACGCAACAGGCCACGCCGGGAAAGACCGGCTATGTCGGTCCGCCCAGGGCCGGCAGGCTGAGCAGTTGGGTCAGTCATCGTTTTTCGGTCTCCTTATAGGATCGCGCCCGCCAGGGGAGCGTGTCATGCGCGTCGCGGGTCTCAACCGCCGGGTTCCGCCGGTCCGACCCGTCATCGCGTCGCCGGTCTGGCCCCAAGGGCCTGCCGGTCCCGACGTGCGAGGGACTGGCCAGCAGGCCCCACGAGGCTAACATCACGCCTATCCGATCGGTTGAGGAATGTTCCTTTTGTGACCTCGTGCGCCATTGGGTATTCGTGGCGCTCTATGTCTTGTCGATACCGGTCATGGGTTGGGGCGACCGCCGTCCTGTGCGTGTATCGGGGCGCAGTCGCTGGCGCCGCACCGTCCCGCGCGGGTCGAACACCGCATCCCCTACTGTCCGGTATGAAGTGTCCGCTATGCGAACGAATGTGCATACTAAGAACAAAGTACGCTCACGGTATGAGGGTCCGCGGGGCAAGTCAACGTACGTTATGTAACTGTTTCATCGTGTTACCGCTTCAGTTTTTTCAGCTTCGGCCAGCGGCGTGACTCGCCCTCCGCACGCCCGCCGAATGCGGCCAGTGGGCCCGGCTGGATGCCGCGACTGGGCGCCCCGGCTGCGGGTGGCGCGGCTGGGCGGCCCGGCTGGGTAGCGCAGTAGGTCCATGAAGCAGCACCCTAGATGTTCACTAGATTGTTGACAATATTTGTGACAAAAATTTGGCCATGTTGATGCCAACGGTAACGATTGCCCAGCGTACTGTCACGCAGCGCCGCTCGGCGTGTACCAAGCGTGTTCTAATCCGCGCGCCATAGTGCGTCGGCCGAGGCGCGCTCAAGGTGCTGGCGGGGGTGCGTCCGAGGTGCTGGCCGTGGCGGGCTCGAGGTGCTGGCGGCGGTGCTGTATTTATCAGCCGCAGCATGCTCTATTACTTACACCGACCTCATGACTCACGCGGACCTCACGTTCTACTCACGTCGCCCCCGCGTTCGCGTCGATTGCACCGGGAACCCGAGGGCCGGTCACGCCCCTGGCGACACGCCCTGCGGACAATAGGCGCATACGGTGCATTGCGTCGCGCTGGGGACCTTCTACAGGGCTGTCGATGGCCCAGCGCTGGGGCTATAGCGCCAGCGCTGGGCCATCGCTGGGGTCGCGGAACGGCGGGAGCGGCACCGCAGCGGCACTGGAGAGGGGGCGGCATCCTGGGGCGGTGGGTCCGCGGGGCCGGGATCGTTCCTGGTTGGTGCGGCGCTGACCATGCTCTTTGCTGGTTGGTGTGGCACCGCCCAGCAAAGGGGCTCCGGCTGGCGGGCGCTGATTACCCGAGGGGTCGGTAGATCTGGCAGAATGGGATGCTGACTACCTGGCCAAGCGGCGCCCTCTCATCGTTCGCGCGGCCCGGGTCCACCGCGCAGTCCGGCCGGCCTTCCCCTGCTGGCTCGGCGCCTGTCGCACATTAACACTCGCAGGGAGAAGACCACAGCTGTGGCTGTCAAGATCAAGCTGAAGCGTATGGGCAAGATCCGGGAACCTTACTACCGGATCGTCGTCGCAGACGCCCGCACCAAGCGGGACGGGCGAGCCATTGAGGAGATCGGCAAGTACCACCCGAAGCTCGAGCCGTCGCTCATCGAGGTGGACTCCGATCGAGTTCAGCACTGGCTGAGTGTCGGCGCGCAGCCGACCGACCCGGTGCGTCACCTGCTCACCATCACTGGGGACTGGCAGAAGTTCAAGGGCGAGCCTGGCCAGGAGGGCACCCTCAAGGTCGCCGAGCCGAAGGCCGACAAGAAGGACCGCTACGAGGCCCTGGTGAAGGAGAGCTTCGCCGCCAAGGAGACTAAGGAAGCCAAGGGCGGCAAGAAGGAGTCCGCGAAGAGCGGCAGCCGGCCGAAGAAGGCGGACGCAGCCAAGGCAGACGCGCCTAAGGCTGACAACGTCAAGGCAGACGCGCCTAAGGCTGACGCGCCTAAGGCTGAGGACGTCAAGGCCGACGACGCCAAGGTGGAAGCACCTAAGGCTGAGGACGTCAAGGCTGAGGACGTCAAGGCTGAGGCGCCTAAGGCTGAGGACGTCAAGGCCGAGGACACGACGGAGGCCAAGGCCGAGTCGACCGAGACCGTGCAGGCCGAGACCCCGCAGGCCAAGGACGCCGAGCCGGCTGCGAATGGCGATGGCGCGAGCGAGGCCTGACGTGCTTGAGGAAGCCCTCGAGCATCTGGTCCGTGGCATCGTTAGCTACCCCGATGACGTGCACGTGGTGAGCAGGATGCTGCGCCGCGGCAACGTACTTGAGGTGCGGGTGCACCCAGACGATCTGGGCAAGGTCATTGGCAGGGGCGGCAGGACCGCTCGCGCGCTGCGCACGGTGATCGGTTCGCTGGCGGGGAACCGGCACGTCCGCATCGACCTGCTGGAGACCGGCGAAGTCCGTTAACCAGCCAATGCAGGTAATGGTCGGCCGGATCGGCCGCGCGCATGGGATCCGCGGTGACGTCGTGATCGGCGTCAGCACCGACGAGCCAGGAGAGCGGTTTGCTCCCGGTTCGGTGTTTGACACCGATCGCGGCCCGCTCACGGTGGAGACCATGCGCTGGCATTCCAGCCAGTTGCTCGTCAGGTTCGCCGGATGTTACGACCGGACCGCGGCGGAGGAACTGCGCGGATTGTGGCTCGGCGTCGACAGCGACACGCTGCCGGCGCCGACCGATCCCGACGAGTTCCGCGATTATGACCTCGTCGGGCTCACGGTCGAGACCATCGAAGGCCACGCCGTCGGCGTCGTGACCGACGTAGCGCATCTGGGGCAGGACCTGCTTGAGGTGCGCGCTCCGGATGGCGCCCAGGTTCTCGTGCCGTTCGTCAAGGCCATCGTGCCCGAGGTCGACCTGGTGGCCGGGCGGATACGGATCGACCCGCCGGCCGGGTTGCTGGATCTGGGCGAGTAGCCGTGCGCGTCGACATCATCACGATCTTCCCTGACTACTTCGACGGGCCGCTCACCGTCTCTCTCATCGGCAAGGCCGCCGCCCGCGGCGACATCAGCTTCGGCGTGCACGACCTGCGCCGCTGGGCGACCGACGTGCACCATACGGTGGACGACACGCCGTTTGGCGGCGGTCCCGGGATGGTGATGAAGGCGGATGTCTGGGGCGCGGCGCTCGCCGACGTGGCCCAGGGTCCCAGCGCAGAGGATCCCAGCGCAGAGGATCCCAGCGTGCGCCTGGTGGTGCCGACGCCGAGCGGCGTGCCGTTTACCCAGGAACTGGCGGCGCGGTACGCGGCAACCGAGCACCTCGTCTTCGCCTGCGGGCGGTACGAGGGGATCGACAGCAGGGTCGCCGCCGAGGCCAGCAGCCGGATGCCGGTGGACGAGGTCAGTATCGGGGATTACGTGCTCGCCGGGGGAGAAGCGGCCGTCGCGGTGATCCTCGAGGCCACCTGCCGTCTGGTGCCGGGGGTGCTGGGAAACGAATCTTCCGCGCAGGACGACTCGTTCAGCGGCGAACTGGCGGGACTGCTGGAAGGTCCCGTCTATACTCGGCCTAGGTCATGGCGTGGCCTGGAGGTGCCCGATGTGCTGCTGTCAGGGAACCACGCCGCAATCGCCCGCTGGCGCCGTGACGAGGCGCTGCGGCGCACGGCTGCCAATCGCCCGGACCTGATTGCTGGGGTGACGGCCAAGCCGGAAAGCCTAGACCGCCGGGACCGTGAGGTCCTCAGGCAGGCTGGGTTTCCGGTAGACTTAGGTGCTGCCCTGTCGGGCGTACCCCGTATATAGACCGAGGAAGCTCAACCATGCACACCGCGATCGCCGAACTTGAGCAGGCCCAGACCCGGGCGGACATTCCTAGTTTCCGTCCCGGCGACACCCTGAAGGTGCACGTCAAGGTCGTTGAGGGCAACCGCTCTCGGATCCAGGTGTTCCAGGGTGTCGTGATCCGCCGGTCCGGTGGCGGCCTGCGTGAAACCTTTACCGTCCGCAAGGTCAGCTATGGCGTGGGCGTCGAGCGGACCTTCCCGGTGCACAGCCCGTCGATCGACAAGATCGAGGTTGTCACCCGTGGCAAGGTGCGTCGGGCCAAGCTTTACTACCTGCGTGACCTGCGCGGTAAGGCTGCTCGCATCGCCGAGCGCCGCGAGAACGCCTGACCTCATTTTCTGCTACGTCGCAGCCGGTTTGCCCCGCGAGGCGAGATCCCGTCGTGCTGCGATTGGCGCTACGCTCTAAGTGATGAGGGACAAGGGCGACGCTGCCGCGAGTGACCCCTCGCGCGGCTCCCAGCCTGAGGACAAACAACCCGGCACGGCACAGTCCGCTTCGGGGCGGGCGCGGACTGAAGGGGAGCGGATGGACGACGGTTCCGGACGGCAGGAGGGCGCGGGACCCGCCGCGTCGGCGACCGACGGGCCGAGCTCAGAGCCTGACGGGACCGAAGCGACGCCGGAGGAAGGGACTTCCCCGGGCGACCCGTCAGCGGACTCTCCTAGCTCCGAATCCGGGACTTCAGCGGCCACGGCCACCACCAAAGCGGCCACGGCCACCACCAAGGCGAAGGGCAAGCGCCGGTCGTTCTGGAAAGAGCTGCCGGTCCTGATCGTGGTGGCGCTGGTGCTGGCGCTCGTGATCAAGACGTATGCGCTGCAGGCGTTTTACATCCCGTCGGGGTCGATGGAGAACACGCTCGACATCGGCGACCGGGTGCTGATCAACAAGCTGGTGTACGACTTCCGCGACATCCACCGCGGCGATGTGATCGTGTTCAACGGCGCGGGCTCTTGGGACACCGATCTTCCGGCGCCTAGCACGAACCCGGTGTCGCGGTTCTTCACGAACATCGGTCAGATGATCGGTGTCGTGCACGGCGAGGATGACTACGTGAAGCGGGTCATCGGGCTGCCGGGCGACCACGTGGCGTGCTGTAACGCGCAGGGCCAGATCACGGTCAACGGCGTGGCGCTGGACGAGACCTCTTACCTCTATCCGGGCAACGCACCCTCCGAGGAACGGTTCAGCATCACGGTTCCGCCGGGGCGGCTGTGGGTGATGGGTGACCACCGCGCCATCTCCTACGACTCGCGCGGTCACATGGGTGACCCGGGTGGCGGGACCATACCGGAGAGCGCAGTGCTTGGCCGGGTATTCGTGCGGATCTGGCCGCCGAGCCGGTGGAGCTTCATATCGATCCCGTCGACCTTCAACCAGCCGAAACTCAATGAGGCGCTGGGCGGTTCGCTCGGCGGGACTCTCTCCGCCTCGACGAGGAAGATCGCGTCCCTGGCCTCCCCGGGCCTTCCGGTTGAGCTCGGGCTCGCCGGGGCGGTACCGCTGACCTTGCTGCAGCGCAAGCTGCGCCGTCGTCGGCGCCGCCGTTCCTGATCCCGCCGAAGCCGTCCGAGGACAGCAGAACCAGGGTGGCCTAGGGCTCGTCTTGGCGTACGCTGCGAAGTGTCATGAGCTCTCCCTCCCACGTCCCCGACTGGCTCCGCCAGCACGGCTTCACTCCACGGCGGAACGCCGGACTCGCGGCCTACGAGAACTCGCTCGCCCGGGCCGGGCTCTCGCCCGTGGCTGGGATCGACGAGGCTGGCCGCGGAGCCTGCGCGGGACCCCTTGTGGTGGCGGCCGTCGTGCTCGACTCCCGGGCCTTGCGCAAGCTCCCCGGGCTGGCGGATTCCAAGCTGCTGACCGAACGCGCCCGAGAGGAGATGTATCCGGACATAGTCCGCCGGGCCCTAGACTGGCACGCGGTGGTTATCCCTGAGGGCGAGATTGACGCGATTGGCCTGCATGTATGTAATATCCAGGGCATGCGGCGCGCCCTCGCCGGACTGCGGATTACGCCCGGGTATGCCCTTACGGACGGCTTCCCGGTCCCTGGGCTCGGGGTCCCAGCGCTGGCCGTGTGGAAGGGCGACCGGGTGGCGGCGTCGGTGGCCGCGGCCTCGATTGTGGCGAAAGTCACCAGGGACCGGATGATGCGCGAGCTTGACGAGCGTTATCCGGAATATGGCTTTAGCCGCCACAAGGGGTATGTCACTGATGACCATCTACGAGCGCTGCGAGAGCACGGGCCCAGTCCGGTGCACCGCAGCTCGTTCCGCTGCGTTCCGGCCGCGGGTGCGGCCGGATTGGCGGACATACCGGGTGAACCGGCCCTAGTGGCCGGCGAGGAAGCGACGGGACGCGGCTGGGTGACGCTGGCGGGGCCGGCAGAGGGAGAATAGGTGCCATGAGCGCGGAAGACCTGGAGAAGTACGAAGCGGAGATGGAGCTGCAGCTCTACCGCGAGTACCGGGACGTGGTCGGGCTGTTCACTCATGTCGTGGAGACCGAGCGGCGGTTCTACCTCACCAATGACGTTGATCTGAAGGTCAGGAGCACCGACAACGGCGAGGTTTTCTTCGAGGTCACCATGCACGACGCCTGGGTCTGGGACATGTACAGGCCAGCGAGGTTCGTGAAGAATGTGAAGGTAGTCACATTCAAGGACGTCAACATCGAAGAACTGGCCAAGAGTGATCTTGAGCTGCCATCGGACAAACCGGGCTTCTCGTCCTGACCTGTCCTGTGCGCAGTCCAGGATCTGGTAAGTAGGGAGCATGCTCGGACTTCCTGACGGCATCACGGCCACGCTCTTCGATATGGACGGGGTCATCACCAATACCGCGACAGTGCATGACGCGGCCTGGAAACAGACCTTCGACGAGTTCTTGGAGCAGCGCGCCAAGCAGACCGGGGACAAATTCGTCCCCTTCGATCCAGTCGAGGACTACGACACCTACGTAGACGGGAAGCCGCGGCTTGACGGCACCCGGTCCTTCCTCGAATCCCGCGGTATCCAGCTGCCCGAGGGCACACCGGACGATCCGCCAACCGCCCAGACCCTCTACGGCGTCAGCAACCGCAAGAACGACCTGCTGCTGGCCGTGCTGGCCAAGGATGGCGTTCAGGTCTATGACGGTTCGGTGCGCTATCTGCACGCGGTGCGGGCGGCTGGGCTGCGGACCGCCATCGTCTCCTCCAGTGCCAACACCGCGCAGGTGCTACAGGCGGCGGGGCTGACCGACCAGTTCGACGTGCGGGTCGACGCTCAGGTCGCGAAGGCCAAGAACCTCAACGGCAAGCCTGCTCCCGACACCTACCTGGAAGCCGCCAAGGAGCTGGGCGTCCCGGCCAGCCAGGCGGCGGTCTTCGAGGACGCCCTGGCCGGGGTCGCGGCGGGCCGCGCGGGTCACTTCGGGCAGGTTGTCGGAGTGAATCGTGCCAACCAGGCGGAGGCGTTGCGGCAGCATGGTGCCGACATCGTCGTCAACGACCTCGGAGACCTCCTGTGATCACGAACCCGTCGTACGGCATCGAGCCCTGGTCTCTGACCGAGTCGGAGTTCAACCTGGATCTGCTCGCGCAGAGCGAGTCGGTGTTCGCGCTGTCCAACGGGCACATCGGGCTGCGCGGCAACCTGGACGAGGGCGAGCCTTACGGTTTGCCGGGCACCTACCTGAACTCGGTGTACGAGGTCCGCCCGCTGCCATACGCGGAGGCCGGATACGGCTACCCGAAGGACGGCCAGACCGTCATCAACGTGACCAACGGCAAGCTGATCCGTGTGCTGGTCAACGACGAGCCCATGGACATCAGGTACGGGACGCTGCATTCTCACGAGCGGACGCTGGATCTGCGCGCTGGGACTCTCACTCGTCGTTTTGAATGGTCATCCCCCGCTGGCACGAGGGTGCGGGTCACGTCGGTGCGGCTGGTCAGCCTCAGCCAGCGCGCGATCGCGGGGATCCAGTACACGGTGGAGTCGCTAGCGGACGAGCCGGTCCGCCTGGTCGTCCAGTCCGAACTGGTCGCCAACGAGGAGATCCCCCGGCCAGCGAAGGACCCGCGGGCGGCGGCGGTACTGTCCGAACCGCTCGTCAGCGAGATGAACACCGCCAGCAACGGCGGGCGGGCCATGGCGGTTCTTGTGCACGCGACCCGCACCAGCGGCCTGAAGCTGGCGGCGGGCATGTCGCACAACATCACCGGGCCGGAGAAGATGCAGATCTCGGTCGACTCCCAGCCCGACCTGGCCCGCGCCACGATCGCCGCGGAGATGCGCTCCGGTGAGAAACTCCAGCTCGTCAAGTACATCGGGTACGGCTGGTCCAGCCAGCGGTCTCGCCCCGCGCTGCACGACCAGGTGGCCGGAGCGATCGCCGCCGCCGAGCTCACCGGGTGGGACGGCCTGCTCGCTGAGCAGCGGCAGTACCTTGACGACTTCTGGGAAGGCGCGGACGTCATGGTCGAGGGCGACGTGCAGATCCAGCAGGCCGTGCGGTTCGGGCTGTTCCACATACTGCAGTCCGGGGCGCGTGCCGAGCACCGGCCCATCGCGGCCAAGGGCCTGACCGGGACGGGGTACGACGGGCACACGTTCTGGGACACCGAGACGTTCGTGCTTCCGGTGCTCACTTACACGCATCCGCAGGCCGCGGGCGACGCGCTGAGCTGGCGGCACTCGGTCATGGACATCGCGAAGCAGCAAGCCACCGACCTGGGGCTGGGCGGCGTGGCGTTCCCGTGGCGGACGATCCGGGGCGAGGAGTGCTCGTCCTACTGGCCAGCGGGCACCGCCGCGTTCCACATCAACGCTGACATAGCCCACGCGGCCGCGCGGTATATGGACGCGACCCAGGATGAGACGTTCGAGACCGAGGTCGGGCTGCCGATCCTGGTGGAGACCGCCCGGCTGTGGCGCTCGCTCGGCCAGCACGACGCGGCGGGCCGGTTTCGCATCGACGGCGTGACCGGGCCGGATGAGTACAGCGCCATCAAGGACAACAACGTCTACACGAACCTGATGGCGCAGCATAACCTCACGGCCGCCGCCGACATCGCGGAGAAGTACCCGGATATCGCGGCCAATCTGGGGGTCACCACCGAGGAGGGGGCCTCTTGGCGGGACGCCGCGAAGGCGATGTACATCCCGTTTGATGACCGACTCGGAGTGCACTGCCAGCACGAGGAGTTCACCGACTACGCGCGCTGGGACTTCGAGAACACGCCGGAAGACAACTATCCCCTGCTGCTGCACTACCCGTACTTCCAGCTCTACCGCAAGCAGGTCATCAAGCAGGCGGACCTGGTGCTGGCCATGCAGATGCGGCCCGACGCGTTTAGCCACGAGCAGAAGGTGCGCAACTTCACCTACTACGAAGCGCTGACCGTGCGGGATTCATCGTTGTCGGCGTGCACGCAGGCGGTGATCGCCGCTGAAGTCGGTCAGCTCGACCTCGCCTACGACTATCTGGCCGAGGCAGCGCTCATGGACCTGCAGGACCGCGAGCACAATACGCGCGATGGCCTGCACATGGCCTCACTGGCCGGGGCCTGGACCGCGCTGGTCAGCGGTTTCGGCGGGATGCGCTGCGGCCCGGACGGGACCGCGGGCCACGGCGTCGTGGCGTTCAGCCCACGGCTGCCTCCCGGCCTGGCCAGCCTCGCGTTCCGGGTGCGCTACCGGGGACGGCTGCTGATGGTCGAGACCCGGGGCGATCAGGTGCGCTACTCGTTGCTTGACGGGGACTCTATCGATCTAGCGCATCACGGGCAGGAGTTCACGCTCGGCACCGATCCGGTATCGATGTCGATTCCGCCGATCGAGACGGGGCCACGTCCCGCGCAGCCCTTCGGCCGCGCCCCGCAGCCACACCGCAAGCGGGACTGACGCAGGTTCGAAGCGATGTGTGGCCTCGGCGCGGCCGAGGCCACATCCGTTCCGTCGGCATTGAATCACGCCGCACCGACATTTCCGGGGAGTTATTCACAGGGCGACCATAACGACGCGGGGTTATCCACAGGAAAAATCCCGCTCCTGACCGCGGAAGGGGCCGCGGGCCATCGTCATGACCGGGAGGTGATGGCGATGAACGCCACGCATATCAGCCCAGCGGTGGTCGAGGCCAGGCAGGTCCTCGGCCGCGAGGGCGAGGAAGCGGCCGTCGGGTACTTGCGGGAGAAGGGGTACCGGATCCTTGACCGCAACTGGCGGTGCGCCGAGGGGGAACTGGACATCGTGGCGGTGGACCGCCGCCACGTGTTCGTCGCGGTGGAGGTGAAGACCCGGTCAGGTACCCGGTTCGGCACACCCCTTGAGGCGGTAGGGCGGGCCAAGCTCCGTCGGCTGCGCAGGCTGGCGATCGCTTGGCTGAACGCGCACGGCGTGAGGTACGACCAGGTGCGAGTCGACGTCATCGGGATCTTGTACGAGCCGACCGGCGGGTTCTCGATCCACCACGAAGAGGCGGTGGGGTAGATGGGACTCGCCCGCACCTACTCGGTCGCGCTCATCGGGGTCAGGGGCCACGTCGTCGAGGTCGAGGCCGACATCGCCAGCGGACTGCCCGCCACGGTCCTCGTCGGCTTGCCGGACACCGCGCTGCGCGAGGCACGGGACCGGATCAGGGCCGCGATCAACAACAGCGGAGCGCACTGGCCGTCGACCAAGATCACGGTGGGCCTGTCGCCGGCTAGCTTGCCTAAGCGCGGCTCGGGGTTCGATGCGGCCATCGCGATCGGGCTGCTCGCCGCCGACGCCAAGATCTCGTCCGACCGGCTGAGAAACCTCATGTTCTACGCCGAACTCGGCCTCGACGGTCAGCTCCGGCCGGTCAACGGCGTGCTGCCCGCTGTGCTCGCCGCCAAGGACGCCGGACTGACGACCATGGTCGTGTCGGCGGCCAACGCCGCCGAGGCGGCCCTGGTGCCCGACGTCACGGTGATCGCCGCCAGCAGCCTGTCCGAGCTGATCCTCTGGCTGCACGGCGGCCCCGCACCGCAGCCGCCAACCATGAAGGCCGCCAAAGCCACCGAGCCAAAAGCCAAGGACATGTCCGACGTCCTCGGCCAGGCTGACGCCCGCTTCGCCGTCGAGGTCTGCGCGGCTGGCGGGCACAACCTCAGCTTGCTCGGTCCGCCGGGCTCCGGAAAGACCATGCTGGCCGAACGGATGCCGGGCATCCTGCCCCGGCTCAGCACGCAGGCGGCGCTCGAGGTCACCTCGATTCACTCGGTGGCCGGCGAACTGCAGCCGGACTCCGGGCTGGTCAGCCGGCCGCCGTTCTGCGCGCCGCATCACACCGCGAGCAAGGCGGCGATCGTCGGCGGTGGCAGCGGGCAGATCCGTCCAGGGGCGGCGAGCCTCGCGCACAACGGCATCCTGTTCCTCGACGAGGCACCGGAGTTCGACCGTGATGTGCTGGACGCGCTCCGGCAACCGCTGGAATCCGGCGAGGTGGTGATCGCCCGGCTGGGTATGTGCGCCACGTTCCCGGCGAGGTTCGCCCTCGTGCTGGCGGCCAACCCGTGCCCGTGCGCGAAGGCCAACAACGGCATCTGCGAGTGCGTGCCCGCCGCCCGCCGCCGCTATCAGGCCAAGCTGTCAGGCCCGCTGCTCGACCGGGTGGACGTGAAGGTGGAACTGCAGCCGGTCGCCCGCGCCGACATCTTGCACAACAAAACGGGCGGCGAGCCAAGCGCCACAGTGGCAGAACGGGTGGCCACGGCCCGGAGCAGGGCCGCGCACAGGTACCAAGGCACCCCCTGGCGGCTGAACGCCGAGATTCCAGGCGCCGAGCTGCGCCGCGACTACCCGGTCAGGCCAGCCGCGCTGATCTGGCTCGACCAGGCCATGCAGAACGGCCAAGTCAGCGCCCGCGGCGCCGACAAGGTGATGCGGGTCGCCTGGACCCTCGCCGATCTCGCGGGCAAGGACCAACCGGGCAGCGTTGAGGTCACCGGGGCGATCGGACTGTGGCTGGGGGTGGCGAAATGACTGGGGTTAGCCAACTGAATGACGAACGCTACGCGCGGGCCGCGCTGACCTACCTGGCCGAGCCGGAGGACGTCGCGCTCGCCAAACTCGTCGCGGACGCCGGCGCCGCCCGCGCCGTCGAGATCATCAAGAACGGAAAGGGCGCGATGCCGAAATGGCGGGCGCGCCTGAGTGACCTGCCGGGAACCGATGAGATAAAAGGCTTCGCCCGATCAGGGATCCGGCTGGTCTGCCCGGGCGATCCGGAATGGCCGTCCAGGCTCGAGGACCTGGGCGACAAGATGCCGTACGCGCTGTGGCTGCGGGGCAACGGTGATCTGCGGCACAGCTGCCTGCGCTCGGTCGCGGTCGTGGGCGCCAGGGCCGCGACGGCATACGGCAGCTACATGGCGACCGAACTGGCGTCGGCGCTGGCGGCCAGGGGCTGGGCGATCGTCTCCGGCGGGGCGTACGGCGTGGACGCCGCGGCGCACCGTGGCGCGCTGGCTTCCGGTGGAATCACTATCGCCGTTATGGCCTGCGGTGTTGATCATCCGTATCCTGCTGGTCACGTCGAGCTGATGAATGCCATTGCCAAGACCGGGGTGGTGATGAGCGAGTGGCCGCCTGGGTGCAACGCGACCCGGTTGCGGTTCCTCAGCCGCAACCGGGTGATCGCCGCCCTGGCGGCCGGGACCGTGGTGGTGGAGGCGGGCCGCCGCAGCGGCGCGCTGAACACAGCCAAGCACGCCGCCACCCTCGACCGCCCGCTGATGGCGGTCCCTGGTCCGGTGACCTCGCAGCTGTCCGCGGGCTGTCACCTGATGATCAGGGACTGGGGCGCCTCGCTGGTCACCACCACGGCCGAGGTCACCGAGACCCTCGGCGTGGACACCGAGGACTGGCCGGAGCAACCTGTCCTGCCGTGGGACGAGCTCGATGCCGAACTGAAACAAGTTCTGGACGCGCTCCCGGCCCGCGGCGGCATTAGCACGGCTGAGGTGGCCGCGGCGGCGGGAGTCGATCCCCGGGTCGCTCTGACCAGTCTCGGCGCGCTGGCCGCTGGCGGGTTCGCGCAGCGGTGTCCGGGCGGCTGGCGAGTCCGCCGGTCTCATACCATGGGGGACGGAGTAAACTAAGACTCCGGCCGTATGATGGCCGGAAATTCGCGCGCCCGCTCACCACCGGGGAAATCCCTGGGGGACGCGCCACTCGGTCCGCCCTGGGTCCGCAAGGCCCAAAGCGGCGTGGCCGCGTCGCGAGGCGCCAGGAGGAACCGAAAACAACAGAAGGGACCGTGTGCGATGGCCCCGGTCGTCACCATGAAGCAGCTCCTGGAGAGCGGCGTTCACTTCGGGCACCAGACGAGGCGCTGGAACCCGAAGATGAAGCGCTACATCCTCACCGAGCGCAACGGCATCTACATTATTGACCTGCAGCAGTCGCTGGACTACATCGACCGCGCCTACGAGTTCATCAAGGAGACGGTCGCCCACGGCGGCACCATCCTGTACGTGGGAACCAAGAAGCAGGCGCAGGAAGCGATCGCCGAGCAGGCCCGCCGGGTCGGCATGCCCTACGTGAACCAGCGCTGGCTGGGGGGGATGCTGACGAACTTCTCCACGGTGTTCAAGCGGCTCCAGCGGCTCAAGGAGCTTGAGGAGATCGACTTCAACGATGTCGCTGGCTCCGGCATGACCAAGAAGGAGCTGCTGCACCTCAAGCGGGAGAAGGACAAGCTCGAGCGGACCCTCGGCGGTATCCGCGACATGACCAAGGTGCCGAGCGCCGTCTGGGTGGTGGACACCAAGAAGGAGCACATCGCGGTCAACGAGGCGCGCAAGCTGGGTATCCCGGTCGTCGCGGTCCTCGACACCAACTGCGACCCGGACGAGGTGAACTACCCGATCCCGGGGAATGACGACGCGATCCGCAGTGTTTCGCTGCTGACCCGGGTGGTGGCCGACGCGGTGGCGGACGGCCTGATGTCCCGGGCCGGCGCCGCCAGCGGTGACGCCAAGCCGGCCGATGACCAGTTCACCCCGGCTGAGGAGCCGCTCGCCGAGTGGGAGCGCGACTTGCTGCAGGGCACCCCGGATGACACCGTGACCGGGACTCCGATCACTGGGAACGCCGTCGGGGAAGACCCGACGCTCGCCGAGGCCGACGTTGTTAACGCCGCTGATGAGGCCAGCGCCGCTGCTGAGGCCAGTACTGCTGATGAGGTCAGTACTGCTGCTGAGGTCAGTACTGCTGCTGAGGCCAGCGTTGCTGCTGAGACCAGCACCGGTGACGACAAGCCGGCGGCGGAAGCAGCCGCCACCGACGCAGCCGACGCCGACGAGTAAACGAAAGACAGGGGAAATGGCGAACATTTCGGCCGCTGATGTCAAGCGGCTTCGCGAGCAGACGGGCGCGGGAATGCTCGACTGCAAGAAGGCCCTTGATGAGGCCGACGGCGACTTCGGGTCCGCCGTCGAGTTCCTCAGGATCAAGGGCGCGAAGGACGTGAACAAGCGCGCTACCCGCACCGCGGGCAACGGGCTGGTCACCGCCGAGTTGAGCGGTACCGACGCCGGCGTGCTGGTCGAGCTGAACTGCGAGACCGACTTCGTGGCCAAGACCGATCTGTTCCAGGAACTCGCTGGACAGATCGCCAAGGCGACGCTGGCGAGCAAGGCCGCCGACCGGCTGGCCGCGCTGAGCACCGAGGTGCAGCGCTCCGGAGAAGGGCCGAGCCAGACGGTCGAGCAGCTCATCGAGTCCGCCGCCGCTGAGCTGAAGGAGAAGATGGAGCTCGGCCGGTTCGCGCGGTTCGAGGGCGGCTACGTGACCAGCTACCTGCACCGCTCCGACCGGGCGCTGCCGCCGACCCTCGGCGTGCTGGTCCAGACCGACCAGGCCAACGAGGATGTCGCGCGGGACCTCGCGCAGCAGATCGCCGCGATGCGCCCGCAGTACGCGACCCGCGATGACGTCCCCGCGGAGGTGGTCGAGAAGGAGCGGCGGATCGCCGAGCAGATCACCCGCGAGGAAGGCAAGCCGGAGCAGGCGGTCCCGAAGATCGTCGAGGGCCGGGTGAACGCCTTCTTCAAGGATGTCGTGCTGGTCGAGCAGCCGTTCGTGAAGGACAGCAAGCAGACGGTCGGCCGGGTTCTCGCCAACGACGGCGTGTCCGTACTCGGCTTCGCCCGCTTCCAGGTCGGCCAGGCCTGATGCCGGTAGCGGATAATAGCGTCCCCTCGCCCGCGCCTGATGGCGAGGGGACGTTCCACCCCAGCTGGCGCCGGGTTGTCGTCAAGCTTTCCGGCGCGCTGTTCGCCGGCGATGAGCCGCTCGGTATTTCGCCGGACGTGGTCTCCCACCTAGCTGGTGAGATCGTTGCCGCGGTGAAGGAAGGGGTCCAAGTCGCCGCCGTTGTCGGCGGCGGCAATATGTTCCGCGGCGCCGCACTGGCCGAGCGCGGTATTGACCGGGCTCGGGCCGACTACATGGGAATGCTGAGCACGGTCATCAACTGCCTGGCGCTGCAGGACAACCTGGAGAAGCTGGGCGTGGACACCCGGGTTCAGACGTCGATCACGATGGGGCAGGTCGCTGAGCCCTACATACCGCGGCGGGCGATCCGGCACCTGGAGAAGGGCCGTGTCGTCATCTTCGGCGCCGGGCTTGGTGCTCCCTACTTCTCTACCGACACGGCCGCCGCGCAGCGCTCGCTGGAGATCGGCGCCGACGCGGTGCTCAAGGGAACCAGGGTGGACGGCGTTTACGACGCGGACCCGCAGACGCATCCGAACGCGATCAAGTTCAGCCGGCTGGACTACGATGAGTACCTAAGCCGTGGGCTGAAGGTCATGGACAGCACCGCGGTCAGCCTTAGCCGCGACAACGGCCTGCCGATCGTCGTGTTCGCGCTCATGGAGCCGGGTAATGTGGTGAGGGCTATCCGCGGCGAGCCTATCGGCACGCTGGTCTGCGATCCAGGAGCCCATAAATGATTGACGACACGCTCCTCGAGGCCGAGGAGAAGATGGACAAGGCCGTCTCGGTCGCCAAGGAAGAATTTAGCGTTATTCGGACTGGCCGGGCGCATCCTGCCATGTTCAACAAGATCACCGCCGAGTACTACGGCGCGCAGACCCCGCTGAATCAGCTCGCGTCATTCCATGTCCCCGAGCCGCGCATGATCATTGTGCAGCCGTTTGACAAGTCTTCGCTGGGCGCGCTGGAGAAGGCGATCAGGAACAGCGACCTCGGCGTCAATCCGTCGAACGACGGTCAGATCATCCGCGTGGTGTTCCCGGAACTGACCGAGGAACGCCGCCGCGAATACATCAAGACCGCTCGATCCAAGGCAGAGGACTCCCGCGTCTCGATCCGCAACATCCGCCGTCACGCCAAGGACGCGCTGGACAAGCTGGTGAAAAACAGCGAGGCGGGCGAGGACGACGTGCACCGTGCGGAGCGCGAACTTCAGGAGCTGACCGATACCTACATCGGGCAGATCGATGAGCTGCTCAAGAACAAGGAATCCGAGCTTCTCGAGGTCTGAGCTTGACGCTGACTGACAAGCCCGTGGCTCCGCCGGGACGTACCGGGCGGAACCTCCCGCTGGCCACTGGCGTGGGCGTCATCCTAGGTGGTGGCGTGCTCGCCACGCTGCTTACCGTCAAGGCGACCTTCCTTATCTACATGGGCGCCGCGCTGATTCTCGGACTGCGCGAACTCGGCACTGCGTTGCACACCCGCGGCATCACCGTTCCGGTGATCCCGGTGCTGTTCGGCGGCGCGGCCATGGTGACCTGCGCCTACTGGCTAGGCGGCGACGGACTCGCTGGCGCCTTGTCGATCACGGTTCTCGCCGTACTGGCTTGGCGCTGTTTTTCTGCCATAACGACGAACTACGTCTCCGACGTCACCGCTGGCATCTTCGTCGTGGCCTACCTGCCGTTGCTCGGCTCGGCGGTTTCCGCGATGCTGGCCCCGTCCGACGGCGGTCGCCGGGTGCTTGCCTTCGTCGCCGTGACCATCTGCAGCGACATCGGCGGCTACTTCGCCGGCAGCTTCCTCGGCAAGCACAAGCTGGCTCCGTCCATCTCACCGAAGAAGACCTGGGAAGGTCTCGGCGGGTCACTGGCCGCCTGCCTGATCGCCGGCTGGCTCACGCTCACCTACCTGCTGCACGATCACTGGTGGCAGGGGCTGATCTTCGGTTTCGCGGTGACGGTGGCGGCGATCGTCGGTGACCTGGTCGAGTCGATGATCAAGCGCGATCTCGGGATCAAGGACATGGGGTCGCTGCTGCCCGGCCACGGTGGCGTGCTGGACCGGATCGATTCGCTGCTGTTCGCTGCTCCGGTGGCCTGGCTCTTGCTTATCGCGTTTAGATTATGGTCCTCGGGTAGTAAAGGCGCCGGAGTCGTTTCCCCTCGAAACGGAGCAAAGCGCCCATGTCTTTCCGTATCAGACACATCCTCTGGCTCATATACCTTGCTGTCGGCGTCTTCGTTGCCTGGAACCGTGGCTACCTCGGCCTTGGGTTCCTCCGTGCCCTGGCCAGCGCCCTGCTGGCCATCTTGCTGTGGTGGCTCGCCTTGCTAGGCGTCAACCTCCACGTCCATTAGCGCCTTTCTATACATGGTGGGTGTGACACTGTCAGCACTCTTTGCTGGGCGGTGCCGCACCCACCATGACCATTTATGCGGAAGCAATCCAGGTGCGACCCTCGGTCGCGAGCCGGGTAACCGCGGAAACAGATCCGCGTTCCTTGGCGAGTACCCGCGTGCGTTCTGTAATAGGAACGATCCATAGCCAACGGACCGGATCGTCGCCTACGGCGAATCCCGTCAGATCTGGTGCGTCCACTTCGGGCGGCGCCAGCGGAGACGGATCATCCAGCAACAAGACGGCCTGGCTCCCGGGGCCAAGCGGGAACGTGTCGGGCTCGGCGTACCACCGGACGGTATGCCCGGGGCCGAACCAGGTGACCGCGCGCCACGGGTAGGTGGCCAGCCAGGGGAACACCCGGGCAGCGGCGGCCGAGGGCATCGTGGTCGCCAGGGCCAGCTCGACGCGGGCGTAGTCCCGCGGATCGTCAAGGACCTGCTCGACGACCGGCATCCGCTGGCAGCTCATGCCGACCGTGGCGAGCACCGTGTATGGCCGGCCGGGAGCGGGCGGCCGCTCGGAGATGCCGACCGAGGGCTTGGCGCCCATGCTGGCATCCCAGTAATGCCCGGCGGGCCCGATCCGCGACTCCAGATGGGCCAGTGCGGCCTGCTGGAACCGGCCCCAGCCGCCCGCCGACTCCCGCCACTGCCAGAACGCGCGGGCCCGCTGCACCCGCGGCGCCAGCCCCTCTATCGCGTCGTCAAGCGACCAGCCGAATGGGGTCTGGCCAACGATGTCCCGGCTGTAACCGGGCATGCCCCGGCTGGAACTCGCCCAGCCGGGCAGCACGGCGAGCAGCGTGCCGCGCTCGGTGATCGCGACGCCGTCGCCCTCCTCAAACCAGATCGCTTCCAGCGTCGCCGGGTCAGGACGAGAACGCCCGCGCGGCCGCCGCGTGTTGGCCAATGGCATCAGCGGAGCCAGCCCGGCCGCGAGCCGTTCCCGGTCGGTGGTCTCCGGTGCCGATCGGTGGTTGGCGATCCAGGTGGCCGCCATCACCGAGGTATCGTCGCGAAGGTAGGCTGCGGTCGCTTCGCCGTCACACTCGACGGTGACCCTGCGGCTGCCGTAGGGGCTCACGCTTTCCAGCAGCACCTCTATTCTCGGCAGCAACGCAGAGTCATCAAACATGATCGCCATGTAACCATTTTCGCCCGGTTTGCCCGTCGCGATCAAGACCTAGCGGCGGAGAGATATCCTTGACTTTCGTGTCTCGTCCTCCCCAGCACCTGGCTGATCTCGGCATCGCCGAACGCCGCGCCGCCGTTGAAGCGCTCGGCGAGCGTCCGTTCCGCGCCGATCAGCTATCGAGGCATTTCTTTGCCCGGTACACAGACGAGCCTTCGGAGATGACTGACCTGCCGGAGCAGGCGCGCTCCGCGCTGGCCGGCTCGCTGCTGCCGCGGCTGCTGTCGCCGGTTCAGGAACTGTCTTGTGATAACGGTGGTACCCGCAAGACCCTGTGGAAAACGCTGGACGGCTCGCTGGTGGAGTCGGTGCTGATGAAGTACCCGGACAGGATCACCATGTGCGTGTCGTCGCAGGCGGGCTGCGGAATGGGATGCCCGTTCTGCGCGACTGGGCAGGCGGGGCTCACCCGTAACCTGTCGACCGCCGAGATCGTGTCGCAGGTGGTAGCTGGTGCGCGATTGCTCAGGGGATCGAACGAACGGATTTCCAACATCGTGTTCATGGGCATGGGGGAGCCGCTCGCCAACTACAAGTCGGTGCTCGGGGCGGTGCGGCGGCTGACCGACCCGGTACCCAGCGGGCTCGGCATCTCACAGCGGTCGGTGACCGTCTCCACGGTCGGCCTGGTCCCGGCGATCGAGCGGCTGGGTGACGAGGACCTGTCGGTGCGGCTCGCGTTGTCGCTGCACGCGCCGGACGACGAGTTGCGGGACGAACTGATCCCGGTGAACAAGCGGTGGAAGGTAGCCGAGGCGCTGGACGCGGCTTGGGGGTACGCCGCGAAGTCCGGGCGGCGGGTCTCCATCGAGTACGCGCTGATCCGCGACGTCAACGACCAGGCGTGGCGGGCCGACCTGCTGGGTTCACTGCTGAAAGGCCACTTGGCGCATGTCAACCTGATCCCGCTCAACCCGACGCCGGGCTCGAAATGGACCGCGTCGCGACCCGGTGATCAGGACGAGTTCGTCCGGCGGATCGAGGCCCACGGGGTGCCGGTGACGATCCGCGATACCCGGGGCAGGGAGATCGACGGCGCCTGCGGCCAGCTCGCGGCCAGAGTGACCGACCTGCCGTCGCCGCGGGTCGCTTCCTGAAGCCCGGCGATGTTCCGGACACTGCTGTGGCGGATAGCGCACAAGTCGTGGCAGAAGTTCCAGCGCGCTGGCGTCATCACCGCTGACACCCCGGCGGGCCGCCGGTTCGCCCGGTTCGGCTCCGGCTCGCTTATCGCGTTTCCCGCCGGGTCGATCTTTGGCGAAGGCTCGATCGCGATCGGCGAAGATAGCCTGATCGGCGCGTTGGTCACGCTGTCGGCCGGACTCGTGCCCGGGCAAGACCTTGGCCCGGAGCCAGTGCTGCGTATCGGCGACCGCTGCGTGATCGGACGAGGCAGCCACGTCGTCGCGCACGCGCAGGTTGATATCGGGGATGACGTGTTCACCGGACCCTATGTCTACATCACCGACCAGAACCATGGTTACGCCGATCCGGACATGCCGATCGGCCGTCAGATGCCGGTGAACGACCCGGTGACGATCGGCGCCGGATCCTGGCTCGGGGCAGGGTCGATCGTGCTGCCCGGGACCCGGATCGGACGGAATGTCGTGGTGGCCGCGGGTGCTGTGGTGCGCGGCGAGGTACCCGACCACTGTGTGGTGGCCGGAGTCCCTGCCCGTATCGTCCGCTCCTACACCAACGGCGTCGGCTGGAAGCCGCCGCTCCCTAGTCGGGGTTGAACGCGTCGAGCCCGTCGCGCAGCCGTCCGACCCGCCGGTCCAGTTCGCTTACCGCGTCGCCTAGGGCGCTGTCTTCCTTCAGCGCCGGAAACCCGCCGAGTTCGGTGACCGCGTCCTCGATCGCCGACAGCCGCGCGCTCAGCGACCGCAGCAGGTTCGAGGCCGCCAGCCCGCCGGACTCCGCCTGGTGGCCCAGCAACTCGGCCTGTTCCGCGAGCTGGCGGTTCTTCAGGTACAGGTCCACGAAGACGGCGACCTTGGCCCGCAGTACCCAGGGGTCAAACGGTTTGGCAATGTAGTCGACCGCGCCCGCCGCGTAACCGCGGAACGCGTGGTCAGGCTCGACGCCCGCGGCGGTGAGGAAGATGATCGGCACGTCGTGCGTGCGGGCACGGCGCTTGATGTGTGTAGCCGTCTCGAAGCCGTCCATCCCTGGCATCACAACGTCGAGCAGTATGACGGCGAACTCGTCACGAAGCAGCGCCTTCAGGGCCGCTTCTCCGGATCTGACCGGCACCAGTGTCTGGTTGAGTGATGACAGTATCGCCTCTAGGGCGATCAGGTTCTCGGCGCGGTCGTCGACGAGCAAGATCCTCGCCTTGGGTGGCACCTTAGTCGCTCCCTTCAGTCTCCGCCGCGACCGCTGCGGCCCCCGACTCAGACGGAGCGAGCCACGCGCGGATCAGTCCCAACAAGTAGGAGATATCCACCGGCTTCGTGACGTACTCCGACGCGCCCGCCTCAAGTGCCTTTTCTCGGTCTCCCTTCATGGCTTTCGCGGTCACCGCGATGATCGGCAGGTCCGCGAACTCGGCGCGACGGCGGATCTCCGCCGTCGTGGCGTAGCCGTCGAGTTCCGGCATCATGACGTCCATCAGGACCAAGGCGATATCCGGTTCGCTTTCCAGCAGGTGGATGCCGCTGCGCCCATTCTCCGCGTAACGCACCTGGGTGCCGAGCCGTTCGAACACGGCGGTGAGCGCGAACACATTCCGCACATCGTCATCGAGTATCAGGATCTTCGCTCCGTCCAGCGGGTCGTCCTCCGGCCGTCGCCGCATATCCAGCGACTCCGCCCCGGCGATGATCCCGGGTACCGGCCCTCCCCGCCCGGTCGATGTCACATCGACAGGTATAGAGCCCGGTCGATGTGACATCGACCGGGTAGGAGCACGGCCTGCGGGGATGCGGCCCGCGGGGATGCGGCCCGCAGGGAGGTAGAAGGTGAAGACGGAGCCGTGGCCCAGGCGCGACGTCGCGTGGATCTCGCCGCCTAGGAGGCGGGCTATGTCGCGGCTGATCGACAGGCCAAGGCCGGTGCCGCCGTAGGAGCGGGATGTCGTGCCGTCGGCCTGCTGGAACGCACCGAAGATGACGTCCAGCTTGTTGTCGGCGATCCCGATCCCGGTGTCGGCCACCGTGAAGGCCACGATCTCCGACAGCCCCCGCAGCGGTCCGCTAAACGACATATCGGATCCAGCCCGCGCAACGCTCAGTACCACCGAGCCTGACGCGGTGAACTTCACCGCGTTGGACAGCAGATTGCGCAGGATCTGCTGCAGCCGCTGCTCGTCAGAGAACAGCTCAGGCGGAACGTCGCCAGCGGCGGACACCGAGAACGACAGCCCCTTGCGCGCGGCCGTCGGCCGGAACGTCGCGTCCACGTACTCCAGCAGCGCTTCCAGCGAGATGGAGGTCGGGTGCACATCCATCTTGCCCGCCTCCACCTTGGACAGGTCGAGTATGTCGTTGATCAGCTGCAGCAGGTCAGAGCCTGCTTCGTGGATGGTCGCGGCGAACTCCACCTGCTTGGCCGACAGGTTCCCGTCCGGGTTCGCGGACAGCAACTCGGCGAGCACCAGCAAGGAGTTCAGCGGCGTGCGCAGCTCGTGCGACATGTTGGCCAGGAATTCGGACTTGTACTGCGAGGACAGCGCGAGTTGCTGGGCGCGCTCCTCCAGAGTCCGCCGGGCCTGCTCGATCTGGAAGTTCTGCACCTCGATCGCGCGGTTCTGCTTGGCGAGCAACGCCGCCTTGTCCTCAAGCTCGGCGTTGGACCGGCGCAGCTCGGCCTGCTGCCGCTGCAGTTCGTCGGAGCGCTCGCGAAGCTGCGCGGTCAGCGACTGCGACTCCTCCAGCAAGGTCTCGGTACGCGCGTTCGCCATGATCGCGTTCAGCGTGACGCCGATCGTGGGGACGAACCGGTTGAAGAACGTCAGGTGCAGGTCGCTGAACCGGTACAACGAGGCCAGCTCGAGCACGCCGAGCACCTGATCCTCGAACTGTATCGGCAGCACCGCGAGCGACCCGGCCGCCGCGGACCCGAGTCCGGATCCGACCGTCACGTAGGACGAGGGTACGTCGGCCAGCACGATCGGCGAGCGATCGAGCGCGGCCTGCCCGGCGAGACCCTCGCCGATGACGAAACGACGCAGCCCGCCGTCACGGAATCCGTAGGCCGCGATCCGCTCGAACACAGTGCCACTGAAAGATGGCCCATCGGGCGAGGCCAGGTAGAACGCCCCGTACTGCGCGGACACCAGCGGCGTCAGCTCGGTCATGATCAGCCGCGCTACCTCGGAGGACTCCCGGTGTCCTTGCATCAGCGACGACAGGCGGGCCAGGTTCGTGTTGAGCCAGTCCTGCTCCTGATTGGCTCGCGTCGTTTCGCGCAAGTTGGCGACCATCAGGTTGATGTTGTCCTTCAGCTCCGCGACCTCGCCGCGCGCCGAAACCGAGATGGACTGGGTGAGGTCTCCCTCGGCTACGGCCGATGCCACGCCCGCGATGGCCCGTACCTGCGTCGTCAGGTTGGACGCGAGCCCGTTCACCAACTCGGTCAGCCGGAACCACGTTCCCGACACGCCCTCTACCTCGGCCTGGCCGCCGAGCCTGCCCTCGGTGCCGACCTCGCGGGCCACCCGCGTAACCTCGTCGGCGAACGCGGACAACGTGTTCACCATCGTGTTGATCGTGGTCTTGAGTTCGAGGATCTCGCCCTGCGCGGTCACGTCGATCTTCTTGGACAGGTCGCCCTGGGCCACGGCGGTGGTGACCTGGGCGATGTTCCGCACCTGGGCGGTGAGGTTGGAGGCCATCCGGTTGACGTTGTTCGTCAGGTCGGCCCAGACGCCCGACACGCCCCGCACGCCGGCCTGTCCACCAAGCCTTCCTTCGGTACCGACCTCGCGAGCTACCCTGGTCACCTCGTCCGCGAACGCGGACAATTGGTCAACCATGGTATTGATGGTCACCTTCAGCTGGAGGACCTCACCCTGAGCGTCCACCGTGATCCGGTTCGACAGATCACCCTCCGCCACGGCGGTGGTGACCTGGGCGACGTTGCGCACCTGGGCGGTGAGGTTGGAGGCCATCCGGTTGACGTTGTTCGTCAGGTCGGCCCAGACGCCCGACACGCCACGCACATGCGCCTGGCCGCCGAGCCTGCCTTCGGTGCCCACCTCGCGCGCCACCCTGGTGACCTCGTCGGCGAACGCGGAGAGCTGGTCGACCATCGTGTTCACTACCTGCTTGAGCTGCAGCATCTCACCCTGGGCGTCCACGGTGACCTTACGCGTCAGGTCGCCGCGCGCGACCGCGGTGGTGACGGTGGCGATGTCGCGAACCTGCTCGGCGCGACGGGCGACCTCGGTGGTCAGCGCGCTCAGTTCGGCGGCCACGTCGTCGACGAGCGGCCACACCTGGCCGAGCGTGCCCGCCGTGTTATGCCCGGCGTAGGCGGTCTTCATGGTGAAATCGCCGTTAGTCAGCGCGAGCAGGGCCTCGCGCAGGGGCTCGAGGTCGCTATCGGAGTAGCGCGCGCCGCCGTCTATAAGCGGCGACCCCGCGCCGTCAGTGGTCGGCGCGATCTGGTGCATCTGGCTCTCCATTACGGGCTTCGGAAGCACTGGCCCTTTAAGTCTGTCACGATTAAGGCGTGGCGTAGTCACCCATGGCGATGAAATGATCGCAGTGGGCTAGTGATTCTGAGGTGCCGTGAGCAACGAGGCTTGTGCGTTCTTCGAACCGGATCCCACGGCGGTTTCTCGGGCCCGTCAGTTCGCTCGCCGCATCCTGCTCGACTGGGGTGTTAAGTCCCCCAACGGTGAAGACGCCATCCTGCTGATCAGTGAACTCGTCACCAACGCCATCCGCCACGCGGGTACCCGCGCCCGGCTGACACTCCGGCGGACCGCCGGAACCCTTGAGGTGGAGGTCTCGGACTGGCATCCCGCCCGTGGCCTGCCCGACCCGCCGAGCATGGTTGACAATTCAGCAGAACGAGGACGCGGACTCGTGCTGCCCGCCGCGCTCGCCCAGATGTGGGGAGTGACGTACACCGCGACAACCAAGACGGTGTGGTTCCGCCTTTCAATGGGAGACGCCCCGGTCTCCGCTCCGCCCGCGATACCCGGCTCGTCCCACGCCGATCCCGGTCTGGTGCGTGAGCTAGGCCGGATGGAATTCGGCGAACTGATCCGGCACACGCTGGAGAGCGCGAGCGACGCCGTGGCGGCGGATGCGGCGTATGCGCTGCTAGCCGACGAAGAGGGCGAGCTGCGAGTACGCGGCGCGACCGGGGTCGCGGTACCGGCCGCGCTCGCCGCCTCGCCCGCCTCGGTGCTGCTGTCCGAAGGGGTGGCCGCGCAGTCCACCCTGGTGGTGCCGTTCGTCGTGGACAGCAGGGTCATCGGGTTGCTGGGCGTCGCCGCCGCCGAGCCTGACCGGTTCACCGTCGATGACCAGACCCGGGTTCAGGTGGTCGCCGACCGGGTGGCGATGACGCTTGAACGGCTTCGGCTGTCCGAACTCGAACGCGTGCGCCGGGGCCGGGTCGCCTTCCTGGCCGAGGCCAGCGAGATGCTCTCCAGCACGCTGGACCAGACGCAGGCCGCCGCGCTCGCCGCTCAGCTCCTGGTGCCGCGGCTGGCCGCCTGGTGCGCGGTCTACCTGTCAGAACAGCCGGGAGAACCTGACCTGGCCTATGTTTGGCACGCGGACGAGTCTCAGGTGGACCCGCTGCGCGAGCTCCTCGAGACCATCCCCCCGCCCGCGCAGGCCGGCGGCCGATCCTGGTCGCTCGCGGTCAGCGCGGACGTCCGGCTGTCCGAGGAGGCGGCCCAGCTCGCCCGCGACTCGGCGTGGAGTTTCCCGCTGACCGCACGCGGCCGCGGGCTCGGCATGGTGCTGATCGGCCGCACCCGTGGTGACCCGCGCTGGCCGGACCCGCCATCCCAGCAGGCCTTCGAGATGGCCGAGGACCTGACCCGCCGGGTCGCGCTAGCGCTGGACAACGCCCGGCTGTACGAGAGGCAGCGGCTGGCGAATCAGGCCTTGCAGCGCAGCCTGCTCCCGCCAGAGCTGCCGTCGATACCGCGGGTCGATCTCGCGGTCGCCTACCAAGCCGCCGGCGAGACGAACGAAGTGGGTGGCGACTTCTACGACGTCTTCGAGGCCGGAGAACACCGGTGGCGGTTCGCGATCGGAGACGTGTGCGGCACCGGACCAGAAGCGGCCGCCGTCACCGGCCTCGCCCGTAACACGCTGCGCATCCTCACCGCCGAGGGGCACGACATCGCGACCGTTGTGCGACGGTTGAACGAGCTGATCCTGCGCGAAGGACCGCGCGGCCGCTTCCTCACCCTGCTGCACGGCGAGATCGAGGTCCCGTCCGTCTCCGCCGGCCAGGTCGGTGATCCGGCCGGCAGCTGCCCTGCTGGTCCGCTACGCCTGTCGGTAGTCTGCGCCGGCCACCCCCTCCCGCTGCTCCTGCGCGCCTCCGTATCCCCGCCCAGCCCCGGGCCGGTTGGTCCCGGGTCGCCTGGCTCCGGGCCGGTTGGTCCCGGGTCGCCTGGCTCTGGGTCCGCTAGCTCCACGTCGCCTGGTGCAGCAGCCCCGCTGCCAGCTCCGGCCGCCGAGCCACAGCCACTGCTCGGAGTGATGGAGGAAACGTCGTTTTGGAGGCAAAAGTTTGAAATGTCCCCTGGAGACGTGCTGCTATGTGTGACGGATGGGATTACGGAGCGCCGGAATGACAAGGGTGACCTGCTGGACGATGATGGCGGGCTCGCCCGGCTGCTAGCGGAGTGCCGGGGCCTGTCCGCTACGGCCGTCGTCACGCGAATTCAGCGCGCGGTCGAGGATTTCGGTTCCACGCCGCCGAACGACGACATGGCCATCCTCGCCATCCGCGCCCGCTAACCCGGCACCTCTCGCCCCGGCACCTCTCGCCCCGGCACCTCTCGCCCCGACACCCTCGCCCCGTGACCCCTCGCCCCGGCACCCTCGCCCGTGACCCCACCTATGGGTCATCGATGGCGCGATAGGCCCAGCGGTGGGACATCCATGGGGCGTGGGAAGCCGCCGGGGGCCGGGCGGGTGCGGTTTCGGAGCGGGCGGATCGGGTACGGCGCGGGCGTGCGTACTGGGAACGAGCCGATGACGGCCCGCAGTCCGCTGCGGTTGCGGCTCGGGCTGGCCATTTTCGGCGCCGTCTTCTGCGCGGTGGCGGCGAGTGTGCTGGGCGGGCTCGGCCATACCGGCTGGGCGATCGGGCTTGGCGTAGTCGCGTTCGTGGCCTGTGTGAACGTCGGTGTGGTGGTGGCCAGGATCAGGCAGGGGCCGCATTATCAACCGGGTCCAGATGTACCGCCGTATGAGGCTCCGCGGCCGGTAGCGCAGCGCCCACCGCATCCGCTCCGGCGACTGACGCGCAAGCGGCTGTACTTCGTGATGATGGGGATCTGCCTGCTGCTGGTGGTGCTCGCGTGGACCCTGATCTACCGGTTCTCTACTACCGCGGCGGTGGCCATGTCGCTGGTGGCACTGGTCATCCCGCCGTTCGCGGTCATCGTCGCCAACGCGGGTGAACCCAGCGATTAGTCAGCCGAGCTTGGGGGAGAACGCCTCGCCGTGCAGCGCCCGCTCGACTAGGCCGACCGCGCGGGCCGTGGCGGCGAGCCGGGTGCCTTCGCGTCGGTAAGCGGTCAGCACCGCGTCGACGGCGTGCGGCGGAATCGCCTCCGACAGTTCGGTACGCGCGGTGCGGTAACCCTGACGCGCGCCTTCCACGCACGCGTCAGTGTGATGGCGCGCCATCGCGGCGAGCGCGGTGGGGTGGCGGCGCAGCACGCCATGCAGCCGGTAATCGGGCGGTACCACCTCGAGCAGCCAGGCGACCGCGGTCGTCTCGAACTCCTCGCTGCCGGGCGGGTGTACTCCGGCTGGCCAGCCCGGTGGTATGTACGCGGCCATGCTGGTAACTTAGCACATCATCGAATGAGCGTTCTATATGACATCGGCTTGGTTCTTACGTCTGGCCGATTCCGCTGCGAGCCGCCTCGGCGCGCTGGAATCCTAGTCACATGCCCACGTTCGCGGACAAACGAGCAGCAATCGGCGCGGCCTGGATGGCGCTGGCGACAGTCGTCATGCTGGGAGCCGGCATCGTGGCCCTGGCGACAGGTATCCCGCTGCTCGTGGCGGGCCTGTTCCTCATCACCGCCGCGCCTTGCGCCCTGGTCACCGTCTCGCTGTTCCTTGTCGCCCGCCGCGGGCGGGGAGATGAGCCGGAAACGGCGACAACGATCGAGACCGGCGATGACCTAAGCCCGGCGACCGCGGACGCGACTGCCTCGGCCGACTAAGTAGCTACGGCTTGGTGCCTGACACCGCGTCGAAGTATTTCTGCCATTGCTGCTCGGTCAGCGTGACCTCCTGCGGCATGACGTGATTGTTTTCCACGCCGCCCGAGCCCCAGGGATTAACGACGGTGATCGTCGGCGGATCCGCGTCCATATTCACGCTCTTGACCATGTATTCGTGGTCCGTCACGAGCTGATAGCTATCCTCGGTACCTTCCTTGCCGCTATCCCACAAGGCGGAGTCATCCTTCGTCGCGGTGACGACAACGGTACCGTTCTTCGTCATTTGGGAGAGCTGCTGCAGCGAGTAACTAGTCGGAGAGGTCTGCCATGCGTCCGTTCCGGTGAGGTCACTCAGGCCGACGTTTCCTTCACCGCCGTAGATTGCCTGGTAGCCGCCCTTGAACTGCGCGTAGGCTTTCTCGTAAATTGCCACCCAGAGCGAGCCGTCATTGGAATTTGAATGGGAATAAGCGTAGTCGCCGCCGCTGGTGAGGGGCAGCGTTCCGTCGACGGTGATGTTGACCGGACTGCCGTTGGTGTAGAAGGTGACGGTGTAGGTCCCGTTCGCATTTTCGTGGATGTGCTGGGAGAGGAAGTCCGGGTGGTGCATGACGACGGTACCCAGTGACGACAGGAACCAGCAGTCCCCGTCCTCGCCCTGGGACATGTCCTTGAGGACGTTTGCGCCGCCGGGCGGGAACAGTGTGCCGCCAACGGGCTCGTACTGCAGATTCGTCAGGGTCGAGGTCGCCGAGCTGTACGGTTGCAGGATGGGGACGTGCTCGTCGACATTGCTGAGGGCGGCAGTCCCGACCTCGCTGTAGATCATGTTGGCGAAGGCCACCCGCAAGCCGCTTATCGAGCCACCCCCGCCCCACCACGAGCCGCCCTCGCCGAGCTGGGAGTTGAGTTCCTTGAACTCGGCCGGGGTCAGCGAGTTGATCACCGCGTCGAGTTCGGTGGGGGTGAGTTTTTTCCAGTCGCTGAGGACTTCCAGCACGCCTTGCTGCGCGTCGGACCACAGAAAGCCGCCGGAGTCGTTAATGTGCTGGTTGAAGAATGCGATGGCGGCCTTGACCTTGGCCGGGTCCGGCGGCTTCTCGTCGTTGAAGAACATGTCGACGTCGATCGGCAGCGAGCTGGCCTGGCAGGCGAGCAGGTGCTGCAGCCGGGTCTTGACGTCGGAGCTCATCGGTGGCGCCTGGCTGGCTATTGTCCGCAGCGCGCCGCCGTCGGGCTCGGTACCGGAAGCGCTGGCGGTATAACCGCCGGTTGCCGCGACATCCTCGGCGTTAGCGACGACCTTGGCGATCGACTCCCTGATGCCGGACGCTTGATCACCCGCGGCCGCGAGCTTGCTGACAAGCTCGCCGACCCGGACAGTATCGAAACCAACAAGATTGGTCATGACCCGCTACTCGTCATCGATGCTCAGCCCGACGTTGCCGCGCGGGCCGATCTTCACGGATGTCACACGCACGACCTTGCCGCCCGCGTGCAGTACGTCACCGGCGTGCACTGTCTGGACCACGCCCTCGTCCCGGCCGGTGACACGAACGGCTAGCCGCGCGGCACTGTCCGCCGGATCCGGGCTCATCGCGACAATGCCGATAGCGAGCCCTTGCCGGTGCGCTTGGCCGTCCCGGCCCAGGATGAAATCTTCAGCACTCACGATGGGAGTCCCCGGTAGCTGGTCGTACGATCATGCCGCGGCGACCGCGTGCACGTCGATGGCGTCGTGTGACGGATTCGGCATGGTCCAGATATGCACGATCCTGAGCTGAACCCCGCTGACGTCCTTGGTCTGGTCGGCCGTGAGCGTAACTTGCGTGGGATGCGGATCGCCCTGCCGGTCGTAGACCCAGAGCTGCGCGACTTGCCCGTTGCTGGAGATACCGCCGTAGACCAGGTACCGCGTGCCGCCCGAGGTGCGGACAGCCGTGTCAATCGAGGGGAGGTTGACCGGGGGTGGTGTCAGCCGGTAAACGCCGGGCGATGAATCCAGCGCGGGCGGCTGTTGCCCGTCCCTGACCTTGACCACCACGAACACCGCTACGACCGCGACCACGACGATCGCCGCAACCGCGATCAGAACCCGCTTCATGCCTGTCCCCGCCGTTCTTCCCTGCTCATGAGGGTGTGCTCGCCGCGTCTTCCTGGATCTGCTGAGCCAGGGTGTCCCAGCTGTCCGCGAGCGAGAGCAGTGTCTCGCGCCCGGAGTTCAGGGATTTCTGCCAGTCGCTGATCTCACCCGAAGCCTGGCTTGGGTAGTTCCCGCTCCAGGTCTGGCTGTTGTCCAGATCAAGGACGGGTTGCAGCGTCGCGGCGTAATCGGGGATCAGCGAGCGCAGTTGCTGCGCGTATCCGCGCAATTCTGCGGCAAGACCATCCAGCTGACTGGCCGTCATTGAGGTGCCCCCGGTGTTGCTGATCATCCGTCCCCTCCGTCCGGTTATAGAACGAAAGGAACCTTAACAGGTGCCAGTCGCAGCCGCGTGATCTCTCGCCGCTTCTCGCTGGCGATTCGCTGGTGATTCGCTGGTGGTTGGTCGTTACGCACTAACCGCGAGTGGCGGCATGGCTCATCCCGGCGGCGCCGACGCTCACCAGGGATTGCCGGCGCTAGAGTCTTGGGCGAAGACCTGCTTTTGCAGCTGCGCGGGATCGGGGTTCGATCCGCACACGGCCGTAGGCAAGGAATCGCTCTGCGCTGACCACTTTCTCCAGGAAGCCAGGCTCTTGCCCGCCACCACCCCCGAGTCATGCGACGTGAACCAGGAGAGGAAAGACGCGGAATTCCCCGTGGTAATGCTGATTTCGCCGGTCGACCGATCTAGCCATTGCGCCGAGCCTTCTTCAAAGGCACCGGGGAGCGAGTCGCGTTCGATCACGCACTGAGTCAGCAGGGCCGGGGCGTCGGAGAACCGCTCCGTGTATGCCTGGCCGCTGCTGGATCCCGAGGAGCCGCACGCGGCCAGCGCGAGAATCGCGGCGACCGCGGCAGTCACTCGGCCGGTAGCTCTGATCATGATCCCGCCGACGTGGTAGGCATCGCGCCGCAGATGCTCGGCCATGAGCCGTTTGCCGCACTGGCGAGGAGGGACTGAAGGGTCTCGGAATTGCCGTTCAGGTTGATCTCAATGCCGTTGTTGTCGTGAAACCACACCACGAACTCGTTGTTGTCGGTGACTTGGCCGGATTTGTACCATGTCTGGCCAGCAACGGACTGCTTGGGGATGATCCCGTTCTTGGCCAGGCACGCGACGAGATCTGGAGCGAGCTGAGTTTCGCGTTGCTGCTGCTGTGCGGCGGAACTCGCGTAACTCGACTTCGGGGTCGGAGTGCTCGACGAAGTGCAACCCGATGCCGCGACAAGTGTTAGCCCGGCCAGCGTCAGCAGCACGGTGGTTGGTCGAACGGACATGTCAGGAACCTGCCTGGTTGTAGGCATCGTGTTGCAGCTGCATATCTTGCGTTATCTGAGTGTAGAGCTGATAAAGAGTCGGATATTGACCCTTGAGAGTCTTGTTCTGGAACTGCAGAGTCTCGTTGTCGGTCCACCACGTTTTGAAGGATTCGTTGCAGACTACCTGGCCATTCTTGTACCAGTTCGGGTCAGGTGCAATCAATTTCTGCTGCACGAGTCCTTGTATCAGCGGGATCATCGCCTGCAGCTGGGAATTGTTGAAATTGGCCAGGCCTGACTGCGCGGCGTTGGCAGCGTTGTCTGTGCTGAATTGAGGGATCTGCGGGAGACCGAGAAACGCGTACTGCTGATCGTAGCTCAGCAGCTTGCTAGCGGTCGTGCCGACAACCGGGATACTTCCCAGTTCACTCTCGCCGAACGATATGAGGGAGTTGAGCTCAGCATTGTTCGCGTCCGTAATCTGCCCAGCGGAGTAATTCAGGTTTGATTCCTCCGTTATGAACAGCCCGTACAGCGAGGCGAAGTTATCGGCGGGATCGTCATGCGTGCCGTCGGTGACGCCATTGAGCTGCAGGCCGTACGCTACACCGACCTTATTTGCTACTAGGCCCTTGAGGTAGCCATAATTTTCCGGTGTCGAGCTCAGTTCCTCAAGGAAGGAAGCCAGACTGCTCTCACTGATAATGATCTTGTACGGAGAACCAGGCTCATTGGTGTCGGCGTAGGCGAAACTGCTTGAGGAGGCCGGCGGGGATGCTGACGCGGCGAGATCAGGCAAGTACCTAATGAATGTAGTCGTCAGCGCCTGGAGTACTGCTGGATCGTAACTGGGCTGTATCGACCCCGAGCTGGTGTCGCCCGGCATCGTGTTATCGATGATGTTCACCGCGGCCTGGGCTGACAGTTTTGCGTCGGGTCCGTTGCCGCGAGGTGCTGACGTCGCCGCATCGAGGAAGGCCGCGAGAGTCTGCTGAGATGGGCTGTTAAGCAGGATCTGGCCTCTAAAGCTGCCCGGTACCGTCTTCCCCGGCGAGTACATGGTGAAGTAACCGGGGTACTGACCCTTGCTGTTCGGCTGCCCCTGAAGGAATCGTGCGTCCAGTCCGGGAAGGTCGCCGTTGACGCTGTTGAGCAGCATCTGTGCGAGCCCGTTTCCGTCCTTGCCGCCCATGACCTGCCAGGCGGCGTTCTTGTTCTGGGCGTCAGCTGCCAGCATGGCCTGGAGCGGATCATAGTTGTTAAGCGTGTCCGCGAGCTGGGTCCGGTCATCCACGGTGTAGAAAGCTCCGTATCCGACGGGGACCTTGAGCGTGCCGTTCTGCTCATCGGCGTAGACCTGCTGCGTCACCAGTGCCAGCAGGCTGGAGCCACCGGGGTTCGAGGTGCTCTTCGGCTCATTAGTCGCCCAGTTCGACCCGGATGGCCCGAACTTGAACAGCATCGCGGTCGACCAGGCGTTCGGTGCCGCCGAGATGGCCTGAACGGCTTGCGCGGACAGTCCGGCCTTGTCGGCGATCGCGAGTCCGTGCGCATAGGTCGACATGATCTGCTGGTCGGCCGAGGTAAGGACGGTGAACCTGTTCTCGTAATCCTGAGCCGTGTTGCCAGCACCGAGGCTATGGAGTACCTGCGCCAGGTTGGCGACCTGCGTTCCCGACTGGTCATAGAACGCCTGCAGCCAGGTCGTGTCTCCCGCGGTGATGTGCTCCTGGATGTTGGCCTGGACGTCCTGGATCTGCTGCCGCGCCAGCGTCGGATCCTGGGTATCGGCCTCGGCGTCCGCCAGCAGCTTGGCGTCGGCGGACGCGCTCTGCTGCTGAGTCGGGTCCCACGGAATCGTCACCGTGGTCAGGCAGGCGTCCGACTGCGCCATCCACGCTTCGGCGAGATTGGCCCGCCCGCGCATGTCGGTCGCGTCCCCGGGGGCCTGGGACTCAGCTTGCTTGAGCGCGCCCAGGTTGATCGGCGAGCCCGCGCCGGAGTTCCAGTAGGACTCCAGCGTGTTCACGATGGTCGGCACATTACTCGTCAGCACGTCGCGCAAGTTCTCCAGCGCGGACGCGAGTTCTTCCAGACGGCCAGGCTCGACGCCTACCTCGTCAGAGGCCACTGCCCCCTCCTCGCTTCCCATGCGAGTTCCCGCGCTCTTGCCGGAAGCGCGGGAAAATGACCCGCTTAGCGTAAAAAGACCGGCCTAGCCCCTTGACCGGAGAATGCTAACCAGTATCTCAAACATCATCCCCATCTGCGGGCAAACCGCCCGCCTCGGCTCGGTCGCGGGAAGCCTGGGCCTCTTCGTGGCGGCCGAGCTTGGAGAGCGTGATGGCGCGGTTGTAATGAGCTACTGGGTGATCTGGTGCGCCGGACAGGATCTCGTCGAAGGCTTCGAGGGCCTCCTCGTGACGGCCGAGCTCTACGAGCTCGGTGCCCCGGAGGATCAGCGCGTCGACGTGACCAGGGAAGTGATGAAGAAATTCATCGACGGCTTCGAGGGCCTCCTCGTGACGGCCGAGCCGTGATAGCTCGATGGCTCGCTGGAAATCGGCGTCGGTCGGCTGCCCAGGCATCAACACACGCGCCTGATCGAAGTCCGCCAGCGCCTCCTCGTGACGGCCGAGTCCCGCGAGCTGGAGTCCCCGCCAGTAGTAAGCCTCGGAGCGCCCAGGCGTCAGTTCCATCACCCGGTTAAGCAGTTCCAGCGCCTGGCTATGTTGCCCGAGCCGGGCGAGCCTGACCGCTTCGCGGTAATGGCTGGCGGCCTTGCGCTCCCGCATGTCTGACAAAAGACTCATAACTGCTGGGAACCTCCAGGTTCGCGGCCCGCGGTGAGCGTGAGAAAGAGCCGCCACACCGCCCGTGGGGTAAGGGGCGTCAGCGTGGCGGTCTCATCTTTCTCCGTGGCTAGCATCCACACGCCCGTTCCTCCTGTATCAAGCAGCAGGACACAATTCCTCGATGGCTCCGTCGTGACCGCGCACATCTGCATGGGCTGTTCCCAGATCCGGCTGATATCCGGATTATCGCGCGGCGGCGGGACGCCGGGATCGGCAAGTCTTCGCAGCAGAACCGGCAGTGGCAGCTGACAGGGCCCAGACTGGTGTGTCCGCGATCCGAACCCGAGCCAGTGCAAGGCGTCGACCGGTACCCAGCCGGGTGTGACCACCTGGAGGCCGTACTCTCCGGAGGCCAGCGGATGGCGTCCGGTGAGATCCTCCGGTGTGGTGTCCGGCGTTATCGCGGGACTGGACTGGGCCAGGATGATGGCCCGGTCGTACCCGAGCCATGCCTTCCACACCCGGACTGACCGGCCGCTGCCCACCTCCACCTGCACGTGGACGTTCGACCACCGGATCACGTCGAGAAAGCCATCGGCTTCGGTGGGCGAACTCTCCAGCATGAGGCGCAGTTCGGCTTCTGTGACGACCAGCGGCTCGTCCGGAATGGTGGCTTGCCGCAGTAGCTCGTACCTCTCCGCGGTCACCCAGGCTCCCCGGGAACGCGGGCGGCCGGCACCATCCCGGCGGCGACGTCCTCAAACACCGGCGCCAGATCCAGGTAGTCCTCCACTTGGCAGCTAGCGGTCAGCGTGGTGGCTACCCCGAGCGCGACCGTCCACCAGTGCTCACCAGCCAGCGCGTATATTCCGCTGCGATAGGCGCACAGCACGCGACGTCCCTCATGCCCGCCGATAGTGGCCGCGTCGATGGCGATCACCTGAAAGCCAGTCAGCATCCGCCGCATGCCCTCGATCGACGCGTCGGTATAAGCCGCCAGGTCCATCATCGCTGGCGGAGTCCGTTCCACGGTCGCCACGATGTTGGCCCGGAAATGCGGTGCCTGGCTCGGCTCGAGCGGGGAGGCGAGCACGACTGGGGCACCGGCGTCGAAAACCGATTCCCAGCGGGCTGGCACTCGGAGCCGCAAGCCACTGCCAGGATGGGTTACCGAATCGGTCATCGCAGGCTCCTCGAGCGCTCTCTGTACCAGGCCGGCAGGAAGCGCCTGGGAGTCCGGAGCATGAACCCGAGTCCGCAGAGAAACACCACGATCGCGGGTATGCCAAGGACGCCAGCGGCACCGCTGCTAAATGCGGAAATCAGTGAGGCGGCGCCGAGCAGCATCCCGCCACCGCACATCCAGGCGAGCCCGAACGGGAAGTACGGGAGTGCCCTGCCGTAGGGGCCGTTCGTCCAGCGTCGCCACTTCCCCGTGTAGGCAAGCCAGCCAGGAAGCCCGAGAAGAACAGCTCCCGCGATAAGCAGCAACCCGTCGGCTGAGGTGAAAGCCGTGGTCTGCGTCGCTTGTTCCGCATACACGATCAAAGCCCCAAGCCGTGCCATATCGATTCTCCAGCGTCCCAGACGCCGTGCCCGACCGCGCGCCCCACCTGACTGCCAGCGAAGCCGCCTACGATGCCGCCCACCACTCCGCCGACGACGCCGCCGACCACTGTACCGGGACCAGGGAAGATCGAGCCGATGGTCGCGCCCAGCACGGCGCCGCCCTCGGCACCTACCTCTGCGCCGGCCCAGGCGCCGGCCACGGTCGCTCCGCCCACCACGGCGGTCTGCCCGGCCGCATCGGCGACCCGGTCACCGGTGGACCAGGTCGGGTGAAGGGACTCGTCGTCCTGCCAGGTCTCCTCCCACTGGCTGTAGAGAGTGAGCCCGGAGCCGACTACGAACAGGCCCTTGCTGCTGTAGTCGGCCCATCCAGGAACGTTGATCGGCTCGTCGTTAAGGCCGGAGCCGACGCCGGTCTTCCAGCCAGCGCCCAGGTCGTCGGGAGGCAGCGGGACGCGGGGGTCTAGACCGGGGGTTCCGGCGGGAACCAGGAGGCCGCTGTCAGACTTCGCGTACTGCTTTCCCAGAACGGTGATCTCGTCCTCGACCGAGAGATCATCCGCCTTGGGGACGACAGGCCAAGCCGTCTCGGGTGTGCCAGGCAGCATGATCCGGTATCCGGTGCCGTATTTCGAGAACAGGTAGCCAGCCGTTCCGAAATAGAGCGAGCCTTCCTCGTCCGAGGTCAGGTGGGCGCCGCTATCCGGGAGCAGGTTTGCCCAGTTCGGGGCCAAGCGGCCGGGTTCCCAGTAGTACTTCAAGTCCTGATCTTCGATCGCGGTCGCGAGCGAATTCATCGTCTTGGTGGCGTTATCGGCGCTCTCCAGCAGGACCGCCACCGGACCGGGATCGGTGGCCGCGTCGGCCGCCAGGTCGTCGGTGAGTTGCTTGCTCTGAGCGGATGAAAGCCCGCCGAGGTTATACGCGGCGGCCAGCGAGTTGGCGTATCCGCCCAGGATCTTCTGATCGGACTTGGTGAGCTGATTCCCGCTCGATGTTTCCAGCATGGACGCGAGATTGCCCGCGGCGCTAGCGACACCGGGCTGAGACCAGAAGTAGGCGAGCCACTCCTTGTCGGTCTGATGAGCTTCCAGATCCTGCTCGGTCACCTGCACCTGCGAGAGATCGCCGCTCTTCTCCGCCGTGACGAATTGCTGTGCCTGGAACAGCGCATCGATTTTGTCGGGGTCGGTGATGTCCCAGGGGATGTAGGCGACGCCCGCGCTCACCAGGTCAATGTTGGCCGGCTGAGCCATCCACTCCTGGGCCAGGTCGGACCGGGCGCGCATGCCGGCGGCGTCTCCAGGTGCGCGGGCCTCGGCTTGCTTGAGCCCCATCAGGTTGAGAGGGGTCCCGGCACCGGAGTTCCAGTACTGTTCCAGCGTGTTGACGATGACTGGAACGTTGTGCGCCAGCACGCCATTCAGGTTCTCCAGCGCGGATGCCAGCGCGGCCAGCCGTTCCGGCTCGACCCCAACCTCGTCACCGGACATTACTGCCACTCCGTTCCGCGCGCTGATCGGACACCCTGGAGAACGGACACTTTACCGCTCGGGTTCAGGCCCCGGCGTGTGTCTTCTCGAGCGTCTGCGCCATCTGAGTGCGGAACATCGTCGACGATGCTGGTTTCGGCCGACGGCAGGTCGGCGAGGACCGACTGCACCGAGTTGTACGTTGATCGCCACTCGGCTTCCCAGGCGTTGGCCGTGGCTCCGGTCCAGGTCTGTCCGCCGAGCAGCGGTGTCACCTTCGCGATCGCGGCGGTGATGGCATCCGCGGCCTGCTGCACGGTGCCCATGTCATCGCTAGCGTCATCCACCGCTTCCTGGATGAGTGCGCCGTACCCCATTTGCGCTACCCCCTACGCGGGTCAGTGTGAGTCGTTTGCGATCGTACCGTACTGTACGGATCACCAGAAGTTGCCTAATAACGCTTGAGTCACGGATCTAAGCTAATCTGAACCGATCCACGTCATAGATGCGTGAATATAGTCGCGAGTAGTTTGTCCACGGGGCCACCGCCCAGGGCAGGTGGGGACTGCGCCCCGCACAAGACGGAGGGTATGAATCCATGGCGAGCAGCTACATCGGTGTTGACCCGGCGGGTGTCCAGTCCTGGCAGGGCACGCTGAACACGGCTCACGAGCAGGTCATCACCGCGCTGAACCACTACCGGACGGTTGCGCAGCAGAACAACGAGGTCGCGCACGGCTCCCACTTCGAGAGCCTGAACGGTCAGTGCGAGGACATCACGAACAAGCACCTGACCGACCACGAGGACCTGCACGCCCAGTACACCAAGGCGTCCACTGACCTGGTGCAGGGCATCTACGAGGTCGCAGGCCAGTAGGTCAGCAGAGCTCACAAGCGCGGCGCGTCCCGGCGGGACGCGCCGCGCTGTTATTCGGGGACGGCGAGCTGGATCGGAGCGACCGTCCCCGGCTTGATCAGCAGGCCGCGGCCGAGGCCCGCGGAGCTGGCGTTGCGCGGCAGCCGGATGCCGAAGATGTCCCCGTCGTTCACCGACGAGATGGCGACCAGCACCCCGGCCCGCGACTTGAGCGTCTCCTTCGCGAAACCGCCGAACGCCTTCGACAGGTCACCCACCGTCGAGGCGATGATCAGCCCGTGCTCGGCGTCCCGCCCGCTGGCCAGGATCTCCTCGAGCGGCTTGGACATCGGCCCGCCGACCAGCAGTTCCGCGTCGTCGAGTATGACCACATACCGGTCACGGTCGCCGATCGCCGAGGTCACCGCATCAGGTGTCACGTCCGAGCCGAGCACACCGAGCATCCCGGGACGTCCGTCAAGCGACCGCAGTGGCGAACGGCGCGGCGTGATCGCCAGCACTGGCGTGCCACGCGACAGCAGCGACAGCGCCATGGTCATCAGCGTCGTGGACCGGCCCGACCTGGCGGGGCCAGCGACCGTCAGCCCCGGGCCATCCTCAACCAGGTCAAGACCCACTGGCGTGAGCTCGTCGCCGCCGGCGCCGGTCATCGCCCACACCGGCGATGGCGGCGTGAACGACGGGTCGAGTCGCAGCGCCTCCTCGAGCGTGATCCTGGCGGGCAGCGCGTCCACCCGCATCGGGCGCAGCGCGCTGGGCACCGGACGCGTGGCCGAACCGATCCGCCGCAGTGCAGCGACCTGGGCTGGCCCCGAGGGGTCCGGGTCGAGCAACGCCACCTGGACCTCCAGCGGGTCCGGCTGACCCTCGATCATGATCCGCCCGGGCGGCTGGCTGACCGGCAGCAACCGCTCAGGAATGCCCGCCAGGGTGGCGTCGCCCGGGTCGTTCAGCCGCAGCACCATCCGGCGCTCGAAGACGGTTCCGGTCTGGCCGAGCATGGCCTGCCGGTCGGTGGTGACGACGGCCCGCAGCCCCACCGTCGAGCCCTCACGCAGTATCTGCAGGAACGAGTCGATGAGCTTGCCGTAGTCGTACTTCTCGTAGGCGGCGAAATACCCCTCCCACCAGTCGAGCATCAGCACGATCCAGGGCAGCCGCTGATTCGGATCCGTGGCCCGCGCCCGCTGCTCAGCGAGCCCGGCGAACCCGTCCATGGCGAGAATCTGCTGGCGGCGGCCGATTTCGCCGCGCAACTTCGCGAGCAGCCGCTCGATCCTGTCCGTCTGGTCACGGGTGACCACCGCGCCGCAGTGCGGCAGCGCGGTCAGCGGCAGCAGCGAACCCGCGCCGCAGTCGATCCCGTACAGGTGCACGTCCGCTGCGGAGTCGCGGGCAGCTATCGCGCCCGCGATCGTGCGCAGCACCGTCGACCGGCCGGTCCGCGCCGCCCCCGCCACTACCAGATGACCGCCGTGGGCGAGGTCGAGTGCCATTGGCTCGCGTCCCTGCCTGGCTGGAACATCCATGATTCCAAACGGCGCGGGTGATACCTCACCGTCACCCCGGCTCAGCACGGGTGGGACGTCATTCAGCGTGATGTTCTCCGGCAGCGGCGCCAGCCACGGGCTGCGTTGCGGGCCGAAGCGGGAGAGCCTGGCGGCATCCGCGATCGCGTCCACCAGCACGGCCAGGTCGGTCCGCATGGTCCCGTCGTCGGTAGCCTCCGCGGCCCGCGTCCGCGGTAGCGGGCGACCGAGATCGCTCCAGCTCGCGGCGCTCACCGCAACCGTCGCCCGCTCTTGGGTGACCGCTCCCGGGCGGCGGCCGCCGATGCGCGAGGATTGGACGCCAATTGGCCCGGAGGCTCCGGACCTGACGAAACACCGGCCAGGAACCGACTTGGAGATCCACGCCGCGTCGGGAACGTCGATCACGTCCTGTGATTCGTTCGGATCGGTGACCCGCAACGCGATCCGCAGGTTGGTGTTGGCCCGGATGTCGGCGGACACCACGCCCGCTGGCCGCTGGGTGGCCAGGATCAGGTGCACGCCGAGGGACCGGCCACGCTGGGCGATGCCGACAAGCCCGGTCACGAAGTCGGGGAGCTCCGCGACCAGCGACGCGAACTCGTCGATGATCAGTACCAGCCGCGGCAGCGGTCCGAGAGCGAGATCGGGCCGTAGCCGCCGGGTGTCGTTGTAGTCCTCGATGTCCTTGGCCCCGGCGTGCAGCAGGATCTCCTCGCGGCGCTTCAGCTCCGCGGACAGACTGGCCAGCGCCCGCTGGGTCAGGTGACCGTCGAGGTCGGACACCATGCCGACGGTGTGCGGGAGGCGGGCGCAGTCCTTGAACGCGCTGCCGCCCTTGTAGTCGATGAGCACGAAGTTCATCGCGTCCGGGCGGTTCGCGGCGGCCAGCGAGGCCACGAAGGTCTGCAGCAGCTCGGACTTGCCGGCACCGGTGGTGCCCGCGATCAGCCCGTGCGGTCCGTCACGCTTGAGATCGATGCCAAACGGGCCGTCGTAGCTCTCGCCGATCACCGCGACCGTGGAGATCCCGCCCGCCTGCCAGCGCCGGGCGATCATTTCGGCGGTCGGGGGTTCAAGCCGCAGCACGTCGAGCAGCCGGCTGGACGTGGGCAGCTCGACGGCGCTCTCCTCGTCCGAGGCGTCGCGTACCGCGGCGAGCCCGCGGCCCACCCGTTCTGACCAGCCGGGACTCACGTAGTCGGGGCGGACGCCGCTGGTCGTGCGCGCGTTCATCTGCTGGACTCGCAGCAGCCCGTTCGGCTCGAGTACCGCGACAGCCTGGCTCTCGGCGGGCAGCAGCCGCTCGTCAGCGTCCAGGCAGATCGAGTAGACGCCGACCCGCGGGCCCTCGCGCAGGATCTGGATCGCGCCGGGCAGCGAACGCAGCTTGCGGGACCCGTCGAAGACGACCACGATGTCCGGCGTGAAAATCACTGGCCGGTTTCCGTCACTGGCCTGCTGCCGCTCGTTGATGATGGCCAGCAGCTCGGTGATCCTGGTTGAGGTGGTGTCCGCGGAGTTGCCGATCAGCGCGATGGCGCTGTCTCCGCCGCGGCAGTGCGGCAGCCACCTGGTCCAGTCCCAGCTCCGCTGCCCACTGGAGTCGGTGAGCACCCAGATCTGCAGGTCGTTGGGGGAGTGCAGCACCGCTGCCTGGGCGACGATCCAGCGGCCGAGCGCGCGGGGCGCGTCCTGCGGCCCGGCGACGCCGAGCACGCCGCGCTGGGCCAGCGGGACGGTGACCGGTGCGTCCGGGATGTCCCAGAACACCTTCATCCGGTGTTCTTCCTGCGTCGGGTCGGTCAGTTCAACCGCCGAGGGCTGGTCGGCGGTTCCGGCCCGCAGCACCAGGTAGTCCGGGTCGGTTCGGCGCCGTTCCCACAGTCGTCTGCGCGGGCCCGATGCGATCGATAGCACGGTGGCCGGGTCGGGGCAATCGTCGCGTTTCTGAATGCGTTCCGCCTCGAGGGCATCCTTAGCCTCGCGTTCGATGGCGGCCTTGCGTTCGTTGTACTGGGCGACCTTGGTCGCGTAACTGACCCGGCCCTCCTTGCGGCTGGTCAGCCAGTTGCCGAGCACCATGATCGGGCTGAGCCCGCACATCGCCAGCGTGTAGACCTGCTTCGTGAGGAAATAAAGCATCGCGCCCATGGCAAGCGGGGCGGCCGCCATCAGGATCGGGAGCGGGCGGCGCTGCTGCTTCTCAGGCGGCTTCGGCAGGCCAAACTTCGTGACCCTAGGGGGCGGTAGCAGCCGCGGCGGCCGGTTGAAGTCGATTCCCGCGCCATCCTCGGAAGGGTGCAGCGCCGCATCCGGCGGTTCGTAGGGCGCGAGCTGCAGCAGGGTCGAGCCGACCGTGATCTGCTGGCCCGTATGCCACTCGGTCGGACCGGTCAGGGGCTCGCGATCCAGGGTGGCCACCGCGTCGGGGAAGGGCGCGACCTGGACATTGCCTCGCGGCTCAACGCGGATCCGCAGCGCGTACGGCGGCAGGCTGTCGTCTTTGATGCGGATCGCCACGCTGCCACTGCCGATGTCGGCGTCGCCGAGGTTGACCCGGTGCACCGCGCCCGCGCCGGGGCCGCCTGCCACGCGGATCTCGGCGATCCCGGTCGGCTCCGGGCGCACGCAGCCATCCGGCGAGCCCAGGCTGAGCACGGCGCCGTCCTTGATCGGGGAGTCCTTAAGCGTGAGCCGGGGATCGAGGCGCTGGAACTCTATGTAGGCCGGGACCGGCTCCCTGGCACTCCCCGGGTCGGTCTTGGCGGCGAGGTTGCCGTAGATGGCCGGGTTCGGAAACCGCAGCACATGCGTCTCGCCGGAGGCGCTCGCGAACCCGCTGAAGGCCAGCCGGTCGAGTTCCACCGCGATCTGCTCGACCGTGGCGGCGGGATCCGCTTCGATGACGATATCCGCCCGCTGCCGGGCCGCGGGGGACACCACCGTCAGCGCGATTCGCATGATTCTCCGTCCTCAGGTCCTGCTATGCCGCCCGTACCACCCGTGCTGGTGGCGCCCGTACCGGCAGCGTGCCGCCATGGCCGTGCCCTTGGCAACCCGTTGCCTGTCTACTTTGGGCAAGTTTAGGTAAGCCAGCCCGCGTTCATGCCGCAGACCGGCTACGGCAATCGCTCGCACCCCACCCGATCCCAGCCGGCGCTCTTGAGTCCCGCCGCTTGGGCCACGCCCCCACCAGATCCCAGTCGGCACCTCCCCTGGCCGATTTGGCATGTTATCGACCGGTTGCGTCGGCCGCTACCGCCACCCATGAGTTCGAGTAATTCTGGGCAGTGCGGCGTTACCCACACTCTTGTGCGGGTAACGTCGCACCAGCCATAATCGCCAGGAGCGAGCCCGCACCACGCCCGTCCTGAGGCGGGGCTCCGCCGCGTTTCAACCTCGTGCGGACTCAGGTGAACCGGCGCCGTTCGCGATCCGTAATCCTGGGTGGGTCCGGAAACCCGATGGACGGCTTGCGGGCCGCGCGGCTTGATGCCGGTCGCGCGTCCTGCGAGCCGACCAGCAGTGTCCACCTGCTGAGACGCGCTGGTGATTCGCTGGCGAAATGGCGGTAGGCGACAACAGGTTGGTCACAACCGGATGTAGGAACGTGTTCGAACGGTATCGTCACACTCCGGGCGACGGGGCATGAAGCTAGACATGTGACCTGAGTGGACGACGATACGCGGGCCGACCAGGGGTGAAACAGCCAATGGCAAGTGACCGAGGAACGATACCTCGAAACGCACCTAGCGGGATCGATCAGCCGTGGAATGAACCGACGACCCCGGCCGGCCGCCGGATGCCGAGCGCGCCACGGGAACGCAAGCCGCTGCTCATAGTCCTCGCACTCCTGCTGATCGTGGTGGGCGCGGGCGCTGCTGGCTTGCTCGTCCAGCGGATGAACACCAAGGTCGCGGCCATTGAGATCGTCACTATGGTCCCGGAGGGACAGCAGATCACCGCATCGGACCTGGGTGAGGTGCAGATCGCCGGGGATAGCGGGATCGACTACGTGTCCTGGTCCGACGCGGCCGTCGTCACCAAGTACTTCGCCGCCGAGGAGATCCCGCAAGGCACGCTGCTAACCAGCAGGATGGTCTCGACTACCGGCAATCTGGCGAATGGCCGGGACACCCTGGGGCTGGCGCTCAAGGACGGGCAGATGCCCGACGGCCTGCAGGTGGGTCAGACGGTTGACATCTATTCAACCTCGACCCAGACCTCAGGCTGCCCGGGAACGCCGGGCCGCGAACTGGCGACCGACGCGACCGTACTGGCCGTCTCATCGGGCAAGAGCGGCACCGGCGATACCGACGTGGAGGTCGCGCTCAACGGCGACTTCGCGGGAGACGTGGCCTGCAACACCGCTAACGGCACGGCGGCCCTGGCGATCGTTCCTGGCAACGGCTGACCATGGCGCTGATCTCGATTGCCGCGGATAAGGGAGCACCGGGGGTAACGACCACAGCGCTCGCCCTGGCGGCCGTCTGGCCTCGTCCGGTGCTCCTGGCCGAGTGCGATCCGGCCGGAGGCGACCTGGTGTACCGGCTGCCCGGCGTGAGCGGAGAGCCATTGGATCCGCGGCGCGGACTGCTCAGCCTGGCCGTCGCGGCCCGGCGTGGCGGGCAGCCCGGCCAGGTGTGGGAGCACGCGCAGAAGCTGTACGGCGGGCTCGACGCACTGCTTGGCGTGACCAATGCCGAGCAGGGCTCAGGGCTGCATCTACTGTGGGGACCGCTCGGCAAGCTGCTAGCTGGGCTGGGCGAAGCCGACGTGATCGCGGACTGCGGTCGGCTCGGCACCGACGGCCCGCAGTATGACCTGCTGGCGGAATCCACCGCCGTCGTACTCGTTACCAGGCCCGCATTCGGTGAGGTGATCCGGCTGCGCGACCGCGTCAGCTCGGTCGTGACCTCGTTCGAGAAGCGCGGACGCCGGGGTTTCCGTCCAGCGGTGGCTGTCATAGCTGACCAGAAGAACCTCCAGGCAGCGCTCGGTGAGGTCGGCGAGGTCGTTGTCCAGAACGGGACCGCGATCGTCCTCGGCGGAATCGCTCACGACCCGAAGGCCGCCGGTCAGCTCGCGGGCGGCTGGGGCGGCAGGCTCGACAAGTCCATGCTGATCCGCAGTGCCCGCGATATCGCCGGCAAGCTGTGCGCGACCCTTCCGTCGGCTCAGTCCGAGGCCCCGTACTCGCAACCGGCTATGGATCACGCGGCGTACGTTCAGCAGCCAGAGCCATCAGCACAGCCGCAGCCCCAGCCGCCGCAAGCACAGCAGTCGGCCGACCCACGGTACTCCCCGCGGCACCCTCGTGACCCGGACGGAGGTGAACGGCAGTGGACCACGGTCTAGTCAAGCGGATCCGCGCCGAGGTCGGCGACCGGCTCGCCGAGCAGCGCCGCATGGACGCGGCGAACGGCATGCTCCCGATGTCCGGCGAGGACGAGCGGCAGTTTGCCCGTGCGCTGATCTCACAGGCAATGGAGGACTACGCGCGCGGCGAGATCGTCGCTGGCCGTTCGCCGCTGACCGCGCAGCAGGAGGAGGAACTCGCCGAGGCGGTGCACGCCGCGCTGTTCGGCGTCGGACGGCTGCAGCCTCTCCTGGAGGACCAGGAGATTGAGAACGTCGACATCAACGGCTGCGACCGGGTGTTCATTGGCTACGCCGACGGCCGTGAGGTGATGGGCGAGCCGGTCGCCGAGTCCGACGCCGAGCTCGTCGAGCTGATCCAGGTGCTCGCCGCCTACTCGGGGCTGTCGTCCAGGCCGTTCGATAGCGCGAACCCGCAGCTTGACTTGCGGCTACCCGACGGATCCCGGCTGTCGGCCGTGATGGACGTGACACTGCGCCCGGCGATCTCCATCCGGCGTTCGCGGATGGGCAAGGTCTTTCTCGCCAACCTCGTCGGCAACGGGACCATGTCACCCGACGTCGCTTCTTTTCTCGCCGCGGCGGTCCAGGCCCGTAAGAACATCATGATCGCCGGAGCTACCAACGCGGGCAAAACGACGCTGCTCCGTGCCATGGCGAACCAGATTCCCGCCGAGGAACGCCTCATTACGGTCGAGCGCGCCCTGGAACTCGGGCTCGACCACTTTCCCGAGCTGCACCCCAATGTCGTGGCGTTCGAGGAACGCCTGCCGAACAGCGAAGGCCAGGGCACCATCTCCATGGCGGACCTCGTCCGCCGCTCGCTGCGCATGAACCCGAGCCGGGTCATCGTCGGTGAGGTACTGGGCGACGAGATCGTCACGATGCTGAACGCCATGACCCAGGGCAACGACGGTTCGCTGTCCACCATCCACGCGAATTCCTCGCTGGAGGTGTTCAACCGCATCTCCACGTACGCGATCCAGGCCCAGGAACGGCTGCCGGTCGATGCCACCCACATGCTGATCGCGGGCGCCATCGACTTCGTGGTCTTCCAGGAAAAGCGCAACGAGTACACCAAGGGCGGCCGCCTGCGCCGGTTTGTGAACAGCATCCGGGAGGTGACCGGCGTGGACGGCAGGGTGATGTCCAGCGAGGTCTTCGCCCCCGGTCCTGATGGCCGCGCGGTACCGCACGCGCCCGTGTCTTGCCTGGACGAGCTGCTCCCGTACGGCTATGACCCGATGCGCAGGGGGTGGTGAGATGAACGCGAATGCGCTGCAGCTTCTCGCTATCTTGCTCGGCGGCCTTCTCGGCGGCGCGATTTTCCTGTTCATCGTGGCGATCCGCGGCGTCGAGCCGCGACCCAGGCGTGGTCCCGGTCCGTTGGAACGGTTCGTCAAGGACGTAATGTCCGTCCGCGGGCTGGTGGCCATAGTCGCCGGACTGCTCGCTCTGCTCATGACCCGCTGGCTGGTCGCCGGGATCGGCGTCGCCCTGCTGGCGTTCGCCTGGCGCGGCATCGGCGGTTCCAGCAGCGAGCGGCGGGCCGCCGCCCGGCTCGAGGCGCTCGCGACCTGGACCGAGTCGCTGCGGGACACGATCGCGGGCGCGGTCGGCCTTGAACAGGCCATCCCCTCATCGCTTCGGGTACGCCGGCCCGACGCTGCGCGTCCCGCTGTCCAGGCTGGTGGACCGGCTGCACACCAGGACGCCCATGGCCGACGCGCTGCGGCAGTTCGCTGATGACCTCGACGATCCCTCCGCCGACCTGATCATCGCGGCTCTGATCATCAACTCACGGCTCCGCGGTCCCGGGCTGCGCGACCTGCTCGGTTCGCTGTCGGACTCCGTCCGCGAGGAACTGGACATGCGCCGCAAGGTAACCGCCGAGCGCAAGTCCACCAGGCGCAGCGTGCAGATCGTGATCGCCGTCTCGGTGGGCCTGGCAGTCTTTCTTGCCATCTTCGACCACACGTTCCTGTCCCCGTATGACGGTCCGGTGGGCCAGGCGGTGCTGGCGGTGGTCGCGGCCATCTATGGTGCCGGGATTCTCTGGCTGCGGCGACTGGCCACGTTCGAGGTGCCTGACCGGCTGCTCGCCCAGCCGGACGCGGTGCTCGCGGCACCGGAGACGGTGTCGGCCTGGCAGGGAGGTGTCTCATGACGCTCGTTCTGGTCATGGGGGCAGTCGTCGGGCTGGGCCTGTTCCTGCTGGCGTTCGGACTGATCCCGCATCGTGCCTCACTGGTGCGGCGGGTGGCCGCCTTCGACGCCGGATCGGCAGCTCGGCAGCAGGGTCTCATTCCGGGGCAGGTCAACGAGAGCGAGTTCAGCCGTCGGCTCGGTGCCGGGCTGGTGCGGTTCTGCACAGAGCAGGGCTGGCACCTCCCTTCGCTGCGCGCCAACCTGCGTCTGGTCGGGAAATCACTGGAGAGCTACCTGGCCACCAAGGTCCTGCTCGGCCTGTTCGGGTTGTTGTTCGCGCCGCTCCTGCTGGTAGTGCTGGCCGTGACCGGGGTTCACCTGTCGTTTGTCGTCCCGGTCTGGGTCGGTGTCGCTTTTGGCGCGCTGTTCTTCTTCCTTCCTGACCTGGAGCTGAAATCCAAGGTGGAGAAGACCAGGCGCGACTTCCGTCACGCGATCGGCTCGTTCCTCAACCTGGTCGCGATGAACCTAGCAGGCGGCCGCGGCGTTCCCGAGGCGCTGATGGCGGCCAGCGAGATCGGCGGCGGCTGGGCGTTCTGGCGGATCAGGGAGGCGCTGCTGAACGCACGAATCTCCGGCCAGACACCGTGGCAGGCGCTGGGCGCGCTCGGCGACGAGGTCCGGGTCGAGGAGCTCAAGGACCTGGCCAGCGCGCTGAGCCTGGTCGCCGACGACGGGGCGAAGGTCCGCGAGTCGCTGGCTACCCGGGCCGTCTCGTTGCGCCGCCGCGAGCTGGCCGACCTGCAGGGGCAGGCCGGCGAACGTTCCCAGTCCATGCTCGTAGCGCAGATGCTGCTGTGCGCGGCATTCCTGATTTTCCTGATGTATCCGGCGGTCCGAGCGCTCATAGGAGTGGGATAGAGGTAAGGGAGAGAGATCTGATGATCACCTACATGAAGGCGTTCCTGGGCGCTCATATCGAACGGTTCCGGCAGGCACGTGCCGATGGAGAGCGTGGTGCGTCCGCGATCGAGCTCGCGATCATCACCGGTGTTCTGGTGCTGCTGGCGGTCGGGGTTCTCGCCCTGATCGAAACAGAAGTGAGCAATGGCTCGAAGAGCATCACGACCACGATCCCGAACCCCTAGCCATGAGAACCAGGATCGGTACCGTTCGCCGCTGGCTGCGCAGGCGCGTCGGCGGCGATCGGGGCTCCAGTGCCATTGAGCTCGCCATCCTGGCTCCCGCGCTGCTGATCCTGTCGATGATCATCATCCAGTTCGCCTTGTGGTTTCAGGCCAGGCAGGCGGCGCTGGCCGCGGCGCAGGAGGGGTCCCGGATGGCGAGGGAACTCGCGTTCTCCGACCAGGGGACGTGGCAGGGGCTGTCCGAGAGCGACGCGGAGAAGTACTACAACGGCCTAGGCACCAAAATCCTGACCGGTGTGAACGCGACCGCGGTCAATGGCCCGACGCTGGCGGACGGCACACCGACCGTCGGGGTCACCGTGTCGGGCCAGCTCAACAGCCTGCTGAACGCGTTCGGCGGCATGACAGTGACCGTAACCGTGGAAGGACCGGAGGAATGCTTCCATCCGTTCGACCAGGCCGGCGGCTGCGCACCGGCAGGCCAGTAGGCAGCCGCGGGTCGATGGCGGTCGAGATGGTGATCGCCGTCCCCGGCTTCCTGCTGCTCTTGCTGCTGATCGCGGGCGGGGCGAACTGGGTTAGCACCAACAGCCAGGTGGCCGGCGCGGCCCGGGACGCGGCCCGCGCGGCGTCGCTGGCCCGTAGCGGCGACGACGCTGGTACCGCGGCCCTGGCCGCCGCGCAGTACGACCTGGCCGGAGTGTGCTCCGACGGGGGCCCGACGGTGAAGGTCATACTCGATGGCGGCACGTCGTTCGCGGACGCTAACGACGTCAACGTGACCGTCTCTTGCCAGGTGAACCTCCAGGTGTTCAAGATCGTCGGTCTTGACAACACGCAGCCTTTCACCAGCGTGTCTGTCGCACCGCTTGACCCCTTCGAGGCCAGGCTGCCATGATGCATCGCCTCCGGTTGGCACGGTCCGGCGAGCGCGGCTCGGTGTCGCTCTGGCTGGTGATCTTCACCCTCGTCTCACTCGTCCTGCTCGCTTTCATCGTCGACGGAGGGCAGTACATGAACGCCCGGGAACGAGCCGCGGACATCGCGGAACAGGCGGCGCGTGCTGGCGCTGATCAGGTATCGGTGGCCGGCCTGCGCGACGGAACGTTCACGATCCCGCAGACTAACTGCAATACGGCGGCGTCGTCCCTGGTCGCCGGCTATGCCCAGGGCTCGCTGTCAGCGAGCGATCAAGGCGGCGTAACGGTATCGCCATGCAACATCGTCGGCTCGACGGTCACCATAAACGTTGAGGTCAACGTCACGCCGGTGATCCCGATCATCTTCGGGTCGTTCACTACCGGCGCCACCGAGTCGGCCACGCTGGACTGCGGAAACGCCGTCCAGACGACGGGAGCGTGCTGATGGCCCCGCCCATCCCCGGCCTGCGACCGCCCGTCCAGGTGCAGCACCGCACCGGGACCGATGTCGCGTTCGGCGTGCTTGCCGTGCTCATGCTGGTCGCGCTCACCATCGGTGTGCCCATCGCGCTGATCAGCGTCTTCGGCGCGGGAATCCCGCATCACTTCAGCACTAGCTTCCTGACCAGCCAGCTCGACGTCATGTCGATACTCAAGGTTCTCGCGGTCGTGGTGTGGATCCTCTGGATCCAGCTGCTGTGGTGCGTGCTGGTCGAGATCAAGGCGGCGATTCGCAATGTCGGCGTGCCGGGGCGGGTGCCGCTGGCCGGCCCCACCCAGTCGGCCGCGCACCGGCTGGTCAGCGCGGCGTTGCTGCTGTTCGCCGCGACCGCGGCGCTGGCCCCCGCGGTCTCGCACGCTAGCGCCGGCCCGCGCCCCGCGCATTCCGTCACCGCGCAGGCGACGCCCGGGGCGGAACAACCACAGCGGGCGGCCGTTCCTACCGAGGCACACGAGCCGGCCCACGCCACACCCACGACCGAGAAAATCTACGTAGTACAGCCGCCGGAGGGCCGCTTCCACGAGAGCCTGTGGGAGATCGCGCAGAACCATCTCGGCAACGGCCGCCGGTACGTGGAGGTCTTCGAGCTCAACAAGGACCGAGTCCAGCCGGACGGCAGCAAGCTGACCATCGCGTCGCTGATCCGTCCTGGCTGGGTGCTGCGCATGCCGAGCGACGCTTACGGACCCGGTATTCGCACCGTCGCCGAGCCGGAGCACGACAGCGCGCCGGTATCCAGTAACCCAGAAACCAGCCACGCGCAATCGACTCAGGATGGCACCGGCGCGGCGTCGACGACCGGCGTCACGACCGGTTCCGGAGCGGCGGGCGGCGGGGTCAGCGCCAGTGCCGCCACCCAGCTGGCCAGCTCCACGGTCTGGCCGTACGAGCTGTCGGCCGCGTCGCTGCTGGCCGCGGGCGTGCTGGTCGCGCTCGGCCGCCGTCGCCGCGAACGGCTCTGGCAGCGTGCGTTCGGCATGCGGCTGGCCGAGCCAACCGGAGCCGCCGCCACCGCTGAGCAAGCGATGACCCTCGGCGCCGACGACCCCGGCGTAACGGTGCTTGACCGAGGCTTGCGCCAGCTGGTCAAGGCACTCGCCGAGCAGGGCCGTACCCCGCCGAACGTGTACGCTGCCCACCTGGGCGAAGATCACTTGGACCTATGGATCGCGCCGCCGGATGCGAATGCGCCGTTCCCGTGGATGGCCGCTGACGACGGCCAGGTATGGCGGCTGCCCGCCGACGCTGCTCCCGCGATCGATCCCGGATACACCACGCCCGCACCGTATCCAGGACTTGTGTCGATCGGCACGAACGAGACAGGCCGGGTGCTCGTCGACCTAGAGGTCGCCAACGGCCTCATCGCGATGCGCGGCCCGGACGCGACGGTGCGCGCGGCGCTCGCCGCGCTCGCCGTTGAACTCGTCACCAACCGCTGGTCCGACCGCATGCAGGTCACGCTCGTAGGCTTCGGCGCCGACCTCAGTCTTATTTCTCCAGAACGAGTGCGCTCAGTCAGCTCGGTTGACGAAGTTCTCCCCGAACTCGAACAGCGCGTGGCCGAGATCGAGAAGCTGCTTGATGACTCCGGATTCGACTCAGCGCTGACCGGCCGGTCCGCGGGGAACCCGGACGAGTTCGCCCCGCACTACCTGATCGTGGGAACGCCCCTGACCCAGCGGCAGGCCGACCGGCTGCTGGTGCTGTCTCGCGCTCGGCACCGGCTGGCATTCGGCTACGTGGTCGCGGGTGATGTCTCCGGCGCGGCCTGGACCTGGGACCTTACCAGCGACGGCCAGCTGAAAGCGGGAGTCCTCGGTTTCGAGCTGCAGGCGCAGCTGCTTCCGCCCGAGCAATACCAGGCGATCACCAGCCTGTTCCGCGACACGGTGAACGGCGATAACGTGCCGCTGACCAACCCGGCGATCGGCGCGGTGCTGGGACCGATGCTGCGTCCCGACGCCCCCGCGGCCGCCGAGATCGGGATACTCGGGCCCGCGATCGTGCGCGCGCCCGGTCCCATGGAATCCGCCCGGCTCGCCCTGGCCACCGAACTCGTCGCTTACCTGGCCGCACACCCAGGCGGCGTCCACCTCAATGTCCTCACCGGCGCGATCTGGCCGCGCGGAGTCTCAGCCGAGATACGCGACGCGACGCTGGCCCGGGCGACGGAGTGGCTGGGCGGCGAAGATAACCTGCGCCGCGAACGCGACGGCCGCATCACGCTGGGCCCGGCGGTCCGTGTCGACTGGCAGGTCTTCCGCGGCCTGATCGCGCAGGCCGCGACGGCCAGCGCCGCCACCGATTCCCGGGGCGCCTGGCCAGGCCGAGCTGAGCTTCCTCGAGGCCGCGCTGAACCTGGCCAGAGGACCGGTGCTCGAGGGGCATGACCTGCGTCGTTATGGCTGGCTAGGGACGGACCCGGTGCTGCACGAGGCTACGGCGCTGGTGGCGGACGCGGCGCACCGCCTGTCCGCGCTGCGGTACTCGGGGCGCGACCCCGACGGTGCGATGGACGCGGCGCGCGCCGGGCTGCGGCTGGCGCCTGACGACGAGCAGCTATGGCGCGACCTGCTGATGGCGGCGCACGCCACCGGGTCCGAGCACGTGCTGCGCGCGGTCGTCGGCGAGGTTAGCGCGCGGGTGGCGCCCGGCGGCGTGCCGCAGCGCATAGCGCCTGAAACCGAGGCGCTCATTGACGAACTCTTCCCGTCCTGGCGGGATCTTGCGGCATGACAAACGGGAGGTATTTCTTGAGCGGAACTCGTCTGGTTTTCGCGGTCGCCGTGTCCGCGCTCGCGTTGTCGGCGTGCGGTTCACGGGCGCCTGCTCAGTCGTCCGCGGGATTCACCCCGCAGGGCAGTTCTGCGGCCCCATCGACCTCGGCGGCTCAGCCCACGGTGACAAACGCGGAGGATCCATTCCCGGGAGTGGTCAATTTCGACTTCGGTCCGCTGCCCTCTGGGCAAGAGGATGCGGAAGCCGCGACGGCGGACAGGGATTTCCTGCTCGCCTACTACGAGGCCATCTACACCCGAGGCAAATACACCGGGTATAAGTCATACATCTCCAACAGCGGAATGCTGAATTCGGTCGAGGAGGACATCGCGTCGCAGGTCGCGGAGCACCGCGGTTATAGCGGTACGGTCCGGTTCTTCGACATTACGGTGACAACGCCGCCGTACTTCTCCAGCGACCTGAACGTTAACTACTGCGTAGATGAATCGCAATTCGCCTACACGAACATCACGACCGGCAAGAAGACCACTGACACGAGGACGCCGGACCAGCACTACTACGAGGAAAGCGACATGTTCGCGCAGAACTCCAGCGGAGCATGGCGCCTGGTTGGCGACACGTACCAGTACTACCCCGACGGGCAAGCAAAGGAGTGCAAGGCGTGAACCTTCGTCGTATTGCGGGGCTGCTCGCCGCCAGCGGGATCGTTGTCGCGCTGGCGGCGGGATCGGCGAGCGCGGATCCGGTCAACGGTAGCGGCGGTGGAGGCAGCGGCAGCACCGCTGGCTGCAGCGGGGAAAGCTGCTATGTGTCGCTCCTGAACCTCATCCGCCTCTACCCGTCAGGTGGTGTGGGTATCGAATCGGGGAATGGGACGGCGAACAACGTTGATCTGTCGCTGCCGATTTGCTGGGAGCAGCCGTGGAAGGACGCTGCCGACACCTACAACTGGTGGATTCACCAGAGCGAGGACACGCTTGGTCCCGGCGGCGAGGCTCTTCTGCAGTACGAGCAGCAGATCGACCAGGAATACAAGGACAAGGCTGCTGGAATGTGGTGGGCGCCGGAGAATAACGGGACGATGGCGGCCTTCAGCAGCAGCTCTTGTCAGTCGCTTCCGCTGCTCGAATGGGTCCCGGCCGGTGGCGTGCCTCCGGACATCGCGGCCGATGTGCCGCCGAAGGTTCTGGCAGAGTACGCGTACGGCAAGATGATCTTGCCTAAGCCGGCGATTACCCTAAACCCGGCCGCTGACAAGCCCACGTACGTGAACCTGCCGACGTTCGTGACGGCGACGGTGCCCGCGCACCCCACCATCACCGCGACGCTTGGCGACGAGTCGGTAACCGTCACCGCCACCGCCGCCGGCCTGGATCTAACGCTGGCAGCGGGCGCGCCAAACGCCGCGATCTACCCATCGTCCGGACTATGCGGACCCGATGGCAGCACGGAGAGCGCACAGGAGATGAGTTCTGCCGGAGCCGGCACGACACCCGACTGCGGCTTTGTCTTCGACGCGCCATCGACCGCTGAGTTCGCAGTCAACGCGGCAGAGACGTGGACGGTCGTGTCGTCGGAAGGGACACCGCTCGGACCGCCAAACGCGACCCTCAGTACCGCGAACGTCGCGGGCGTGGACGAGGTCCAGTCCACCAACGGAGGCTGACGTTCCTCGTGGGTGCTGCATTACCCGCAGTCTTTGCTGGGTAACGCAGCACCCACGCTCTATGACTGAGAGCGCTCCGTAGTCCGATGATCATGAACCGTGTTCGCCCGTGGGCCGTTCTTCTAGGTAGAAGGTCCATCGCTAGAGCGGGGCGGTTGGGACATGGGACTCTTCAGACGCGTTGTTCTGCCAGCGGCCTGCGTCGTGACGGCCGCCGGCGTTATTTCCGGATGCGGTAGCGGCGGACAGCCTGCGGCCACATTCACTCCCGAGGGCGACAACAGCAGCGCGCAGCCGGCCGCGGCCGCGCAGCCGGCGGCCGCATCCGGGCTGAGATCGTTCGCCTTCCCGTCGACGATCCAGGTCCAGTTCCAGACGCCGCTGCCCGCTAGCGGCGCGCAGCGCGCGGCGGTCATCGGCTACGAGAATTACATCGACTCGATGTGGTACGCGGTCTATACCCACGGCGCGAACACGGCGTACACCAAGTACGTGTTCGGCAACGCGCTGAACTTCGCGCAGGCGGAGATCAAGGCGTTCACATCGAGCGGTTACCAGCTCAAGGGCACGCTCGTCTATTACGACACGAGCGTGCCGCAGGTGTACTTCGGAGCCGGTGCGGTGGTGGATTCCTGCGTCGACGCGTCGCAGATGAACGTGGTGGATGAGCACACCGGCGCGTCGGTCAAGCCGCTGTTCACCGGCGGCTACGGCAACTACCAGGAGCAGGCCGCGGCCGGGAAGTCGGACGCGGGCTACTGGGTTGTCAGCCACACCGACAACTACCCGTCGACGAGTGGCGGCGCGGCGGGGGTGTGCGACGGATGAGGAGGACGATCCTAGCCGCGCTGCTGGTGGCCGGACTCGCCGCCGCCACACCCACCGCCGCATCCGCAGCCGCGAACGCCGGGACGCCGAACCCGTCAGCCGGCCCGACCTACACCAAGACCGTGCTCGGCAACATTCAGCTCGGCGGCGACTTCATCCAGGGCGGCGACGGCGAGGGCCAGTTCAACGGGGCTTACTCGCCGCCGGAATGCTGGCTGCAACCCTGGTTCTACCAGCCGAAGTCCTGGCAGCCCGGCGATCCGCAACCGGCGGCGAGCCCGCAGACCGCGGCCGACGCGGACAGTTTCTGGTGGTATGTCGGCGACCAGTACCCGGGACTAATCGCGGCGATAGCCCATATGGAGGGCGCCGATGCCAGCATCAACGGCGATTTCGAGATGGCGCAGCAGGGCAAGAACCCGGCTCCCGGCGGGCCGAACCCGGTAACCGCGCGATGGGTCTGGTGGGGTCCGAACTGGCTCGCGGGTGCCGCCGGCTGGGCTTGCGCGCAAGGCCTGATCGCCACCGCCGACATGAACGAGGGCTTCCTCAGCCTCGATCCGCCCGCCGCCCCCGACACCGCGCCGCAGCAGATCAGCAGCACCGATCTCGCCGCACTGGCGCGCGCCGCTCTCCAGCTGCCCGCCGTGAGCATGCAGACCTCGCCGTCCGGGGCGACCGACCGTACCTCCGCTTATGCGAACCTTCCTACCAATGTGACCATAACGTACGGTTCAAATCCCCAGCCAGCCGACACCGCCAGGGTGATCTTCGGCGGCGGCGTGTACTTGCAGGCGCGGATCACTACCTCGCGGCCGGTGGTCACGATTACCGCAAACGACCCGAGCGCGAAGATCACCGACAACGGCGTCTGCTCTCACGCTCAGGCCTGCTCGGTCACGTTCGGCACTCCGACGGGCACCACGCCTGACGTGATCACCGCGACCGTGACCTGGACGGTCCGCTGGACCACCAGCGACGGCAACGCCGGGGTCTTCACCAACCCGCCCTCCGTCGTGACGGCCACCCGGTCGATGATCGTCCGCGAGATCCAGAGCGTCAACGGCTAGCGCGGCCCGCATACGTGACATACCGCCAGGCGAGAGTTCTTCTACAGTGCCGTCGATGGCGCATCGCTAGCGCTATCGCGCCATCGATGGGCCATCGCTGGGATCCGGGGAGCGGTGGCGGACGCTAGGCCTGGGCGAACAGGCCGAGCGAGTGGGCCTTGGCGGCGGCCTCCGTGCGGCTGCCGACTCCCAGCTTGGTGAGGATGTTGGACACGTGCACGCTGGCGGTCTTCGGCGAGATGAACAGCGCGGCGGCGATCTCCCGGTTGCTCCGGCCCGCCGCGACCAGGCGCAGCACCTCGTACTCCCGGTCGGTGAGACCAAGGGGTCCGGCGGATCCGGCGACGCCGATCCGCCTGGACAGATCCGCGATGGCTTGGGTGAGCCGCCGGGCGTTCAGCGCCTCGGCCAGCGGCGCCGCCCGCCGGAGTCGCTCGGCCGCAGCTTCTCGTTCTCGTCCGGCGGCGGTCTCGGCGGCGGCCAGCAGAGCCCGCGCGGTGTCGTAGGGCTGGCGAACCTCCGACCACGCCGATGCCGCAGCGTCCCACGCCTGGATCGTGGGTTCATCAGTGGCCGCGAACGTGAGCTGCCAGGCTCGCTGAACGGGCCCGACTACCTGGGCCTTCTCCGCCAGAGTGCGCAGCCGCTCGGCTAGATCCTCGTCGCTGGCACCTGCCGCGGCGGCTCGTGCGGCGGTGAGCACCGGCCATGCGTAACGGGTACTCCCGAGCGAGAGGTCGTAACGGTTCAGCACATCGGCCGCAGCGGCCGCGGCAGCCTTCGGGCCCCGCATCGCCAGCTGGGTCTCAAGATCGAGCCACGCCAGCGGAAGGTGATTCTGGTCGTCGTACATCGCGCTCGACAGGGCGCCGCGCAGCGCGTCCACCAGCTGTACCGCCTCGTCCAGATCTCCGCGCCCGAGGGCGATGTAACCCTGGATCATCATCAAGCATGCCCGTATCAGCGGAGTCGGGACCAGCCGCAGCGCTCGCTCAGCGATCCGCTGTGCCTCGTCCCAGTGACCGAGCGCGTACAGTGGCTCGGCCACGTTGATGGCGAGGAACGTGCCGCTGGTGCGGGCCAGACCGAACCGCTCGGCGGCCTCGACCCCCTCCCGGGCCACCTGGGCCGCTTGCTCGTGCTCACCCATACCGCAGAGCAGGTGGGACTCCATAATCGCCGCTTTCATCACCATCCGAGGCGCGCCCGCATTTTCGGCCAGGGCTCGCCCCTCGGCCAGCAGGCGCAGCGGTTCGCTGCCAGGTGCCGCGGCGGATCCCGGGTCGGACTCGAGCATGGCGATGACCATCACCGCGTGGGCCTCGGCGGCCAGGTCACCTGCCTGCCGGGCGTAGATCAGCGCTTCCTCCGCCCAGCCTCGGTACCGCGGACCCTGCCGGTTGTCACCACTATGCGCGGCGGAGAGCAGTATCTCGGTCCTGGCGGCTGGGTCCAAGTCGGCGGGAACCAGACGGAGTGCCTCGTCCAGGTCCTCGACGACAGTGGGCAGTCCCAGGTTCTGCTTGAACTCTTGCCGTCGGCTCAGCAGCAACCCGGCTCGCACGGGATCTGCTTGGCGGTCGAGTTCGGTGAGCGCGGCATTGACGAAGGCGAGACCGCGCTGATCCTCTCCAGCGTCCCGCGCCGCGATAGCGGCATCTGACAGCACCCGCACGTGGTCGGCGCCGATCCGCTCGGCGGCGTCCGGCACCTGGTCCCAGAGTCCGAGTACCCGAGTGAGCAGGGTGAGACGTTCAGCGTGCGCGATGGCCCGGCCTGCCTGCGCCGCGGCTTGCCAGCCGCCGATCAGCGCCCAGGTGGTGTCGTGCGCGGCGTTCCAGTGGTGCGCCTTTTCGATATCGGCGCGGCCCGGCGGGACGAACGACGGTTGCGCATCGATCGCTTCCGCGAACCTTGCGTGCACCCGGGTGTGCTCTCCGGGGAGCAGGTCCTCGTGCATCGTCTCGCGGATCAGCGCGTGCCGGAATGCGTAGCCGTAGTCGGTGGTGACCAGGATGTTCGCGGCGACGGCCGGCCGGATCACCGCGTCCAGCGCGGCGTCCGCGAGACCAGTGACCGCGGCGAGCAGTGGGTGCCCGACCTCACCGGATGCGGCGCTGGCCACCCGCAGCACCTCCTGGGTGTCATCTGGCAGCCGTCCGATGGCGGCCAGCAGCAGGTCGCGCAGCGAGTCAGGGATGTCGCATTCCACGTCCGGGCAGCTCAGCAGTTCCTCGGTGAAAAGCGGATTGCCCTCGGCTCGGGCATAGAGCGCGTCGCCGCGAGCAGGGGGGAGAGCCGTGCCAAGGATCGACACCGCGAGATCGTCGGCCTGCTCGCGGGTAAGCCGGGGGAGTTCCAGCCGCTCCACCCAGTCGACGCGTTCAAGCTCGGCGAGCAGCGGGCGCAGCGGGTGAGTCCGGTGCAGCTCGTCGGACCGGAACGTGACGACTATCAGCACATTGGGCAGCGACCGCTGGTAACGGATCAGGAAGGTCAGCAGGTCGCGGCTCGACCGGTCGGCCCAGTGCGCGTCCTCGACCACCAGGATCAGCGGGCGGCCGGCGGACAGCTGCTCGAATAGCGACAGGAACCCTTCGAAGAGGCGAGTGCGATCCTGGGTGAGTTCGCCAGGTGGCGCGGGCAGTTCGGGCAGCAGCCGGGCCAGCTCCCGTGTGGCCCGGCCGCCGCCGCCGACTACCGCGTCGGCCCCGCGCTCCCGCACGAGCTCGCGGAGCATCGCGGTAAACGGCGCGAATGGCAATCCTTCGGCCCCTAGTTCCATGCAAGGGCCGATGAGCACGGTGGCGTCCGCCGCCGCGCAGAACTCGGTGACCAGCCGGGTCTTCCCCACCCCGGCCTCACCGCCCACGAGCATCGTCGCGCTCGTAGCCGAGCCTGCCGAGGCAGGACTACCCTGGCGAACCGCTACGAAGGCGGCCGCCAGGGCGCCCAGCTGCTCGTCCCGGCCGACAAGAACCGGGCTCGTGACGCGTCTTCCCATATAAGGATCTAGCGTGCCACGAGGGTCTGGCATTCCGGCAAACATGGCGTTTACCGGGTCGTGGCGGGCCGCTGCCCGGGAATGTCCCGTGCGGAGTCACCGATGAGTTCCGCGACGGTATCCGGGATGGCCGGCGGCGTGAACCCCTCTGGTGTCTGGCGCCGGGCACGAAGCACGGCTCGCATCTTGCGGGCCAGGCTCGCGCCCCTGGCCTCGGTGATCATTTCGCGACTGTGCTGGTTCATCAGCTCAAGTGCGATGTCCGGGTGCATGTTCTGCCTCCTCGAAACTTGCCGGGGCTTTCCCGGCACTTTCAAGGTTCGTGCTAAGGCCCCCGCCGTCACATCGGGCAAACTCCTTATCTTGGGCTTAGCCGCACGTCTTAGGCCTTAGCGGCGGCTTAGGCGGTTCCTGGTTGGTGTGGCCCTACCAGCACTCTTTGCTTGGTAGTGCCGCACTGACCAGGGAAAACAGGCGCCTTAGGGGGCGGAGAACAGCGGGTCCAGGTGCTCGGGCTTGCCCATGACGAGTACCTCGTCGCCGGCCCGCAGCGCCGTGTCCTGGCCCGCGGTGACCAGGGAACCGTCACGGACGATCAGGCTGATCCAGACGTCCTCCCCGTAGGGCAGGTCGCCAAGCGTGGTCCCGTCAGCGGGGGAGCCGGGCGCCACGTGGTACCGGTGCACGTCCTCGGGCTCCTCACGCAGTCGCACGCCGAGCGCCCAGGGCTCCACTTCCACGGTGCGCAACCGGATGCGCAGCCGCTGCGCGAGCGCGGGGATCAGCCCGCCCTGGAATGTCACGGAAAATCCGACGATGACGAAAATGATCTCGTAGGCCCGCTGCGCTCCCGCGACGCCCGATTGCAGGATGAACGTGCCCAGCAAGATCGGGACCGCGCCCTTCAGCCCGGTCCACAGGAAGAACACCCGCTCCGATTTCCTGAGCCTGATCGGCAGCGTGATCAGCCCCATGAAGACCGGCCGGATGACGAAAGCGATGAGCGCGGCCAGCCCCAGCCCGATCGCCCATGCGTCCCCATCTCCCAGCGATGACAGCCGCACCGTCAGCCCCAGCATGACGAACGCGACGATCTCCGCGAGCGAGGCCAGCGAGGAGTGGAACCGGCGGATCTCGCGTTTGTACGGCGCCGGCTCGTCGCCGATCACGATCCCCGCGGCGAACACCGCGCCGAACCCCGAACCGTGCGCGACCGCCGCGACGCCGTAGATGATGAGCATCACGGCCAGTACCCTCGGCGCGTACAGCCCCTCGCTCGGCAGCGGCACCTTGCGGATGAACCAGAGCAGTCCCCGGCCGCCGAGTACACCGACGACGAGGCCGACGGCCATCTGCAGGATGAATTCCACCGCCACGTGCCCGGCGACCGACCAGGCGGACCCGGACGCCCCGATGAGCGCGACGAGCAGCGCGATACCGACCGGGTCGTTGGCACCGGACTCTCCCTCGAGCAGCGTGCCGACGCGACCAGCCACCTCGCGGCGCCCGAACACGGAGAAAACCACGGCCGGGTCGGTCGCCGCCACCGCCGTTCCGAGCAGCAGGGACAATCGCCAGCTCAGGCCGAAGATCGCGTGCGAGGCCAGGGCCGTCATGGCGGCGGTGACGAACGTTCCGGCCACCCCGGCCCACATGACCGCGCCGAACGCCGACCGGAACCGCCGCCAGCCGATGTGCATCCCGCCGTCGAACAGGATGATGGCCAGCGCCACGGTCACCGCGTTGCGCACCATGGTGACGGGGAACGGCGACTTCCATAGCTGCGCCGCGATCGCGGCGCCGACCAGAAAGAAGGCAGGCGCCGGCACCCGCAGCCGCTCGCTGAGCCGGTTCGACAGCACCGCCGCCGACCCGGTCAGGCCGACTATGAGGACGACCAGGCCGAACGACGATGCGCTATTCACACAGGAAGCTTATGGTCCGATCATCTTGGCGACGTCGAAGGACTTGCTCAGCACGCCGAATTGCTGCATCACGTTGGCCACCCGCTGGATCCGCGTCTCGTCGACGCCGATCGGGTAGGTGTTAAGCGCCATGATCGACGCGATCACGTTGGTGACCTGTCCGTTTTGCGGGCCGTTCAGCGTCTCGAAGGCCGACTCAACGGCGGCGCGGTCGGAGTCGGAGATGTTCTGGCCCGCGTTCAAGGCGTTAACGAAGGCCTGCAGCGTGTTCGGGTTGGCCTTAGCCCAGTTCTTGGTGACCACGAAACCCTCGATCGGGAACTCGGTGGTCGCGCCCTGGTCCATGTCGGCGACGGTGATGGCGCCGAGTGTCTCCTCGATCTGGCTGGCGAACGGCTCGGGGACGACGACCGCGTTCGACCGGCACCGTCCTTCCGTTCAGGTCGTACGATCCGTGCTGGAGCGCGGTGAGCATGCTGGGGAACGGGACGCCCGCGTCGACGTGCACGGTCTTCGGCGAGATGCCCTGGTCGGCCAGGGTCGAGTCGAGGAGCAGCTGGTCAATGTTCTGCGGCGCGTTCACCGCGACGTATTTGCCCTCAAGCTGCGACAGCGAGCTGATATGAGATCCGGGCAGGGCCAGAATGACCTGCGAGCCCGCCTCCATGACCGAGCCCTCATCTATGATGTCGAGCCCGCCCGCGCTCATCGTTTCGCCGGTGGCCTGTGCCTCGATGTAGGACACGTAGTTACCGGCGGTGATGTCGTACTGGCCCTTGAGCTGGCCGGCGATGACGGTGTCGCTGGAGACGGCGGGCGTGTAATTGACAGTCAGGCCCTCTTGCTTGAACAATCCCTCGTGTAGCGCGACGAAGAACCCGGCGGAGTCCATGGCGGGCACGGCCGCGACGTTTAGCGTCGTCTTCTCCAGCCCGCTGACCTGGGCGAGGGTGGTCGTCGTGGTGTCCGACGAGGTCGCTGCGCTACCGCAGCCAGCCGCCAGCAGAGTGATCACCGCCGCCGCGGCCGCTATCGCGGGAACGCGGAACTTCCTACTTATCACCGTGAATCGCCCCAAACGGTCACTTGATTGCCTAGACAGGATAGAAGCCACTCACCCCCTGGTTAGGCTGAACTACGAGATGTAACCATTCGGCTACCCCCGGGTTAACTAGTCCGGGCGAGTGACGCTAGGGTCAGTGGTCATGGGAGTTCAGTGGCTAAACGCGGGACTAAAGTAACTGCCATGCCTGACACCGACGCAGTGTTGCCCCACATTGGGCCGGACGCACTGGTCTCGGAGATCGAGACGACCAGAGCGGACCTCGCCCGCACGATCGACGCCATCGCCGACCGCGTTTCCCCGAAGAACGCGGCCCGCCGGGCGCTCGACCGGGCGCGCGAGCGCGTGTCCGAGATCGATCCCAAGGTGGGCGCGGCGGCGGCCGCTGCCGTCATCGGCGTCACGGTCCTGGTCATCTGGCGACGCAGCCGCCGCTAGCACTCCTCCCGCAACCCCAGCGATGGGCCATCGCTAGCGCTCCAGCACCACCGATGGGCCATCGACAGCCATGTAGAAGCGTCAGCCTGCGGACTTGGTCAGCTCCTCGTATTCGGCGGGGGATAGCAGGCCTGGGGGGGTGGCGGGCTCACCGTCGGAACCCTTCGCCAGCCGCACGCGGAACATCCAGCCCGCTCCATACGGTTCGGCGTTCACCAGTCCGGGGTCGTCATCCAGTTCGGAGTTCACCTCGGTGACCTCGCCATCGACCGGCGAGTACAGGTCACTCACCGACTTGGTCGACTCGACCTCGCCACACGGGTCGCCCGCGGTCACGTTCACGCCAGCCGCTGGCAGTGACACGTACACCACGTCGCCGAGTTGCTGCGCGGCGTAGTCGGTGATCCCGATCGACGCGATATCGCCGTCAATCGACAGCCACTCGTGCTCCTCGGTGTAGCGCAGCTCGGCTGGGATGCTCATGCGTCCTTACTCCTGTCGTAGAACGGCAGCTCAACGGGGTCGGCGGCTCGGTCCGCCCTCTTATATCTATACCGAACGGCGGGGGCGTTCCCGCCTCCAGGTAGGCCATCGCGATCGGGTGGCCGAGGGTCGGGGACGGAGCCCCGCTGGTGACCACGCCAATCCGCTCCCCGTCGGCGTCCAGCACCGCGTAGCCGTGCCGCGGAACCCGCCTGGACCGCATGACCAGTCCGGCCAGCGTTCGCCGAGGGCCGGAAGCGGCGCGCTCGGCCAGAGCCGCCCGGCCGACGAAATCACCGGGCTTGTCGAGCTTGACCACCCGGCCCAGGCCGGCCTCGTACGGTGTGACCTCACGGGACAGTTCGTTGCCGTACAGCGGCATCCCGGCCTCGAGCCGTAGCAGGTCGCGGGCGGCCAGGCCCGCGGGCGTCGCGCCCGCGCCGGTCAGGGTCTCCCAGATGTCCGTGGCGTCCTCCGGGCGGCAGTAGATCTCGAAGCCGTCCTCGCCGGTGTACCCGGTCCGCGCCACCCAGCCCGGATGCCCGGCGACCTCGCCGTAAGCGCCCGCGTAGTACCGCATCGCGTCCAGGTCGAGTTCGGTGAACCGGGAGAGGATACTCACGGCGTTATGGCCCTGAATGGCTATTAGGGCGGTCTGTCCCGTCTCGTCGGTCACTGTCGCCTGCCCGGCTCTGGCGTGCAGCTCGTCGAGGACGAGCGCCGTGTTGGCGGCGTTCGCCACGACCAGGTAGCGGTCGGGTGATTGCCGGTACACGACCAGGTCATCCAGGACACCGCCGTCTGGCGCGCAGATCATCGTGTACCTGGCGCGGCCGGGGCGCAACGCCGACAAATTGCCGACTAGCGCGTAATCCAGCGCCGATCCCGCCTCCGGCCCGGTGACCGCGATCTCTCCCATGTGCGACAGGTCGAACAACCCGGCGTCCGAGCGGACCGCATTGTGCTCCGCCGTCTCGCTGGAGTACCGCAACGGCATCAGCCAGCCCGCGAAGTCGGTCATTGTCGCGCCGAGGCGTTCGTGCGCATCGTTTAGCGGCGTGGTGCGAGGCGTCGTCACGTGGGAATGGTATGCCGTTGTTATGGAACTCTTGACACAGGAACAGGTCGACGCGGAACTGGCCGGCACGCCTGGCTGGTCCCAGGACGGAACCACCATCGTGACGGTCGCGACCCGGGAGGACTTCCGTGACGCGCTGCTATTCGTGAACGCGGTGGGCTACCTCGCCGAGCGGGCCGGACATCATCCAGACGTGCAGATCCAGTGGAATAAGGTCACGCTGGAGCTGTCCACGCACTCCGCGGGCGGGCTGACAACGGCGGACTTCGCGCTGGCCAGGCAGATCAGCGCGCTGTGAGCGCCTCGCGCTGCAGTGCTTCCCGATACAGCTCCCTGGCGGTGCGACCAAATAGCACGCCGTACAGCACCTGGTCGTTGTCGCTGTACTTGAAGGCGCTGACGCCCACGACGGTGCCGGTGCCGGTCGCCGGGCTGTACCCAGTCAGCCATGGGCCGCCGCTGTCGCCCGCGGTCATGCCGCAGCTGACACCGACGTCGCCGCCCGGATTGCTCGGGTCCGGCGTGAGGGGACCGTCGCAGTAGCGGAGCCGGTTGCCGGTGTACGGCGGCTCGGCCGGGTACCCGAACACGTACGCGCTGCCCGGGTCCTCGTCGAATGCGATCGGCAGGCCGTTGGAGAGTCCGCTGACCGCGACGAAGGCGACGTCGTAGGTCTCGTCCATGCCCGCGTTCCACTGTCGTGACACGAGGAACCGGCGCGACGGGAAGCTGCCGTACGGCTTGTTGCCGTCGTTATAGCCAGGGATGAATACCCAGTTCGTCGCCCAGCCGCCGTACCCGTCCGTGACGCAGTGCGCGGCGGTGACCACGACGGCCGCGCCCGGACCGCCTACCGCGGCCCCGGAGCACACGTAATCGGTGCTGTCCAGCGTGAAGAACACCTTCCCGGTGTCCCGGATCACCGGACCTCTGGTTGCCGTCTCCGCCGTCGTGCCGCTCGCGGCCTGAGTATCCGGCCCCAGCGGCACCGCATGCTCCATCCGGTACCGCGTCCAGTACCCGGCGCCCGCCGTAGCCGCGCCCCGAGGTGCCGCCGCTGCGGCTCCCACGCCACCGCAAGACACCGCGATCAAAACGATGAGTGACAGTCGACTACGGAAAGTTAGCGCCATGAACGACGAGCATGCCACACGCGCCGCTTCCCACGCGCGCGTGACGCGCCTCAGGGGCAGATGCGTGCGGGGGGCCACTACGGGCACAATGGCTGGAGTGAAGGCACGCGACGTGGTGATCCTCGGCTCAACCGGCTCGATCGGCACCCAGGCACTGGACATCATCCGGCGTAACCTGGACCGGTTTCGTGTGGCCGGCCTCGCGGCCGGCGGCGGCAACCCGGAGCTGCTCGCCCAGCAGGCGGACGAGTTCGCCGTACCGGTGATCGCGGTGGCCAACCCGGCCGCCGTAGCCGCCGTGCGTGAGGCGCTCGCGACGGATACCGAGATCCTGGCTGGTCCGGGGGCGGTCGAGGCGCTGGCGGCGCTGCCCTGTGACGTCGTGCTGAACGGGGTGGAAGGCGCCGCCGGCTTGCGGGCCACCCTCGCGGCGCTGGACGCCGGGCGGACGCTGGCGCTGGCGAACAAGGAGTCTTTGATCATCGGCGGCTCGCTGGTCACCGGCCGGGCCAAGCCCGGCCAGATCGTGCCGGTGGACTCGGAGCACTCCACGATCGCGCAGTGTCTGCGGGCGGGCCGCGCCGAAGAAGTACGCAAGCTGATACTCACCGCCAGCGGCGGACCGTTCCGCGGCTGGTCACGCGACCGGCTGGAATCGGTCACGCCGCAGCAGGCGCTGGCCCACCCAACGTGGAAGATGGGTCCGCTCGTGACGACGAACTCGGCGACGCTGGTGAACAAGGGCCTCGAGGTGATAGAGGCGAGTCTGCTGTTCGAAGTCGGGCTTGACCGGATAGACGTGGTGGTCCATCCGCAGTCGATCGTGCACTCCATGGTGGAATTCACCGACGGCGCGACGATCATCCAGGCCAGCCCGCCGGATATGCGGATCCCGATCGCCCTTGGCCTGGCCTGGCCGGAGCGGGTCGCTGATGCGGCGCCGCCACTGGACTGGACGGTCTCCGCGACCTGGACATTCGAGGCGCTCGATAATGAAGCGTTTCCCGCGGTTTCGCTGGCTCGAGACGTCGCGGCGGCCGGGGGGACCGCGCCCGCAGTGTACAACGGTGCCAATGAGGCGTGTGTGGCGGCGTTCCTGGCGGGGAGCATTACCTTCCCGCGAATCGTTGACACCGTGGCGCGGATAGTCTCGGAGCATCAAACATCCGAAGCCGCCTCGGTAGAAGATGTACTGGCGGTTGATGCCTGGGCGCGGGCAAGGGCAGCGGAACTTCTGCGACTCCCTTCCAGTGTTCGACTGTCGCATCGTCTGCAGTTAAACGATGCGAACTGGCTAGATGTCTCCTAGGCTGGGCGCTGTTGTTCACCATTCCCGGTTAGCCCAACGACTTGGACCAGCTCGGTAAGCACGCCGCCAACATCGCGAGGGTGCAGGAAAGCGATGGCGGAGCCCATCGAGCCTTGCCGGGGCAGCCTGTCGATGAGCTGGACTCCGGTCTCGCTTATTTCGGCTAGGACCTCGGCAATATCAGCGACCGCGTAACCGATGTGGTGAATTCCCTCACCTCGTCGGGCCAGGTACTTTCCAACCGGAGAGTCTGGACTAAGTGGTTCAAGCAGCTGCACGTACGACGGCGTGACATCCTGCCCCAGCGGGTTAGTGGCTAGCTGACCATTCTCGTCGAGCTGCAGCATGGCTTCACGGACACCATCGTGCGGGCTGCTTTCCCGACTTACGACTGTTAGCCCGAACGTGTCTTTGTAAAAATCGATCTTGGCATCCAGGTCATGACACACTATTCCCACGTGATGTATATATTTCAACACGCCGATGATTATGTCACAACTCAATTCCGTTGGCTACGGATTGACCTCGTAGACTGGGAAATAGCCGACCTTGCCTGCTGTGTAGTCGGCAAGCAGTTGCGGGACATCCTCGAACCGGTAGGTTTCCGCGGCGGTGACTTGTGGCATCCAGCCGTTCTCTTCTGCATACGCCATGGATTCCACCACCTCGTTCTCGCGTGCTGAGTGCGTATGCACGTATATGTGCCTATTGATACATTCCATCGCGCGATTGAGCGGAATCACCATTCCGTGTTTCCACCCTGCTGTCGTCAGCACCCCCTGGCGGGAAAGTGCTTTAATGCTGGCTCGTGACACGGGGGAGCCGATGTAATCGATGAAGATCGACACACCATTGTCGGCCGTTCGCTCTTTGGCCTCCATCAGGAACGCATACTCCGACAGGCGGTACGCGTCACGGTACTCCTGGTCAGCGGCATAGCGTTTTCGGTCATAATTAAGATCTGGGAAAGACCGGCGGTCAATGACGGTTATTCCGCAGTTTTCGATGTCCTTGATGTTCCGGTCGCTTCCTGAAAGCATGACCGTCCTGCAGCCGGCGCGCTGGGCCAGATCCAGTTCGGCGAGGGTGCAGCCGCCTCCCCAACCCCAGACATAGGGCGCCGGGAAATCCTCGGCAGGGATTTGTATGCGAAAACATGGATAAGCGACCGCCCAATTGGACCATGCCGCGACGTAGCGCAGTGAGAAGGCTGCCCACTGCTGGAACGAGAACCGTGTGCCTGATGGCAGTGGGAAGACGCCCAAAGAATTTATCTTTGTTCTCTTGGCGAGTGTCCCGATAGTTCCGGGAGCGTCATAGCCGTGGACGGTCTGTTGATACCCAAAGGGGTCAGAGGCTCCCAGCGGGGCGAACAAACCGACGTCGCCGGGACGTACGTTGCGGACGTCGCGGCCGACGTCGAGTACGCGTACGACGCCAGAGTTCCCCAGTATTACCTTCTGCTCATCGCGCAGTTCGCAGATGTCGATGGGGTCACGGTCCACCGCGTGCGACATGTTGGCTTCCCAGGCGCCGTAGAGCGGCTCTATGAGCACCTCGTCGTCATCGAGCCGCGGAAAGGAGATTGTCTCGAGCTCCAGGTGTCCAGGCCCGGCGCCGGTGCCACCTCGATACAGGACCCATGCTTCCGTTGTGTACATAACCGCTGACCCTCCGGAATTTCCTGACTCACCCTGCGGAGTGTTTCTTCATTTACTTGGCCAAGCGGCTGGGGCGCGTGTCCGTCCGGTTTCTCAATGCATTCCGGGTAGGCCTCAGAGGGAATCATCTCCGTAGATAAACGTATTCTCCTGGACCTATAGCTCTGCCTATCCACCACGCTCAATCGGCACAGTACCCCGTATCAGCGGCGAAGTGAAGGAGTGCGATATAGGGTTTCGGACCTGGCTGGGCGGCTGGCTATCTGGCCATAGCTAAGTTGGCTTGATACGTTCTGAGCGATGACGTGTCAACTCGTCCAGACGGCCCTCATTTGACGCAGGGATCGTTGCGCCTACAAGGGAGCTAAGGAGTTAATCGGTGGATGAACTGACCCAGCGCCTAGCGAGCGGTAACCATCCTGTTGTGATCGGGGCACTGGATCCCTCAGTTGAGGACCTCAAGCTGCGGCTTGAGGAAATCGGTCGGCTAAGCATTAAGTTCACCGATACCGAAGGTGGCACTGACCTGCCGATCAGCGTGGACCGGAATGCATGCGTCCTCGATTCAGCGGACTTCGATCAAAGCCGCGGTACGGTCCATATCGAAGGCACCTTGACCCTGAACGAGGATCCGGTCAGGTGTGTCGCTGACATCGATCTGGCCACGCTGGCGGGAACGGGCCGGCTGGTTCCCGTGGTCAAATCCGTCGCCGCGGACTGAGACACCCGTAGGTGAGGCCATCTTTTAGAAGGCGTGTTCAACTGATTAGCTACCGCAGTTGAATGGTAATCGCGGCCCGTAGCGTTGCTTAGTGCTGCTGTCGGCGCGGCCAGCATTAGTATCGCCATGGCGGGCTGAATGTACGTTGACGTTTCTGCTGTTACCAGTGTAAATTACCCCGGAGAAACAGGTGGGTAATGCGCGAGGAGGATTCAGGTTACCTCAGGCGTCTGCACTTGTGTCCATCGGACACCAGCTACGCCGAGTCGCGAAAGGTGGCTGAATGCCTAGCGCTAACTGGCAGCGCCTGAGGCTACTTCCGGGCCAGAGCAGTATCTGGATTGCGCAGAATCTCAATGAATCCAGTCCGGTATACAACATAGCCGTCTACGTTGAAATTAGTGGCAAAATTGACTCCGAGATATTTGCCGCTGCCGTATATCGGGTTTTTGCGGAAAGTGAGTCGTTGCATGTCCACGTCGTGGAGGACTGCGGTACTCCGTGGCAGGTGCACGGCGACTCATTTGACTTCCCGCTAGCACTGGCAGACGTAAGTTCAGAGCTAGACCCGGCCGGAGCGGCCGAGAAGCTCATGCGGGCCGACGTGGAGACTCCGGTAGATGCGACGAAACCTCCCTTGTTTCGTTACATTCTGTTTAAGCTCTCCGACCAGCGGTACATCTGGTATCAGCGTTACAACCATATAATTATTGATGGATATGGTATCAAGCTGATTTCTGTGCGAACCGCTGATGTCTATTTGGCTCTGGAGAATGGCCGTGATCCCGGGGAAAGTATCTTCGGATCTTTGCTATCTCTGATAACTGAGGATTCAGAGTATCGTTTGTCGGGCCAATATTGGCTGGACCGCGAGTACTGGCTCGAACGATTCGCGGATCGGCCTGATCCTGTGAGCTTGGCCTCGCAATGCCGACCGTCGCTTGAAGGGTCCTCCTATCAGGTTGGGCGATTGTGGCGCAAGAGTGCTGTGCTGCCGCCTGCCATGGTTACCGCTCTTCGTGCGCTACGTCAGGAGATTAAGGCTAATCTGTCGTGTGTATTCATCGCGTCGCTGGCTCTTTATACTTATCGTATAACGGGAAGTGATGACGTTGTATTGAGTTTGCCTATCATAAACCGCAACACTGAACTGGCGATGCTTACGCCGGGACTAAAGATCAATGTTGTCCCAATAAGAATGAAAATACTTCCAGATTCGAGTATGCGCGCGCTCACTGAACAAGTATCACATGAGCTGGCGGATATCCAGAAGCACGGGAGTTTCGCGAGTGAAGAAATTAGCCGCAGTCTCGGCTGGCCGACCGGCGGACGGACGAGCTTCGGCACCGTAATTAATATCATTCCCTATGATCGGAATGAAACTTTTGCTCATCGTCCCGTCGCTCTAAAGCATCTCTCGGTGCGTCCAATCGAAGATTTTTCGGTCACTGTGCACGTCGGTCGCGGTGGCGGAGCGATGGCAGTCGACTTCGAGGCGAGTATCGCTCTGTACCAAGAGGACGAGGTGGCTGAGCATGGGCTGAGGCTGGTGCGGGTGCTGGAGCAGGTCGGCGCTGATCCGGCGTTGCGGGTGCATCAGGTGGCGCTGCTGACCGATGCCGAACGGGCCCAGTTGGCAGCCCGTAACGCGACCGCCGCCCCGGTGCCGGACGCTGCGGTGGCGGGGCTGTTCGCCGACCGAGCGCGGCGGGTGCCGGATGCGGTCGCGGTTGTTGACGGGGAGGCGGTGCTCTCGTACCGGTTCCTGGCGAGCTCGGCGGCCCGGCTGGCGGGGCGGCTGGTGCGGGCGGGTGCGGGGCCGGAGTCGGTGGTGGCAGTGCTGGTGCCGCGGTCGGCGGGGATGGTGACGGCGGTGCTGGGGGTGCTGTGGGCCGGGGCGGCGTATCTGCCGCTGGACCCCGAGCATCCTCCCGGCCGGAACAGTTTCATGCTGGCTGACGCGGGAGCGGTGGCGCTGGTGTGCACCCGGCAGGCCGCGGCTGCCTGGCCGGCGGAGCTGGATGGCCTGCCGCGGCTGGTCCTGGATGACCCCGGCATGGCGGTCGCGGCGGAGCCCGGCAGTTCCTCGCCGGTGCGGGTGCGGCCGGGCGGAGCGGTTTACGTGATGTATACCTCGGGGTCGACCGGCCTGCCGAAGGGTGTGGTGGTCACTCACGGCGGCCTGGTGAACAGAGTGGGGTGCATGGGGGATGAGTACCAGCTAGGACCGCGGGACCGGGTAGTGCACAAGACGCCGCTGGGATTCGATGTGTCGGCGCTGGAGCTGTGGTGGCCGCTGCTGGCCGGGTCGGTGGTGGTGACGGCGGCGCCGAACGGGCACCGGGACGCGGGGTACATGGCGGCGCTGGTGCAGGCGGAGCAGGTGTCGGTGGCGCATTTCGTGCCGTCGGTGCTGCAGGCGTTCCTGGAGGAGGCCGGGCCGCGCCAGTGCCGGCCGCTGCGCCAGGTGCTGTGCGGCGGGGAGATGCTGACCGCTGCGCTGGCGGCCGGGCTCGCCACCCGGTCCGGGGCCCGGCTGCACAACTTGTACGGGCCGACCGAGGCCACGGTAGACGTGACGTACTGGCGGTGCCCGCCGGGCGGCAGTGACGGCCAGGTGCCGCCGATCGGCACCCCGATCGCCAACACCCAGGTGTTCGTGCTGGATGGCGGGCTGGGGCTGGTGCCGGACGGGGTGACCGGGGAGCTGTACGTGGCCGGTACACAGCTGGCCCGGGGGTACCTGAACCGTGCGGGGCTGACGGCGGGCCGGTTCGTGGCGTGCCCGTTCGGTCCGGCCGGGGCGCGGATGTACCGGACCGGGGATCTGGCCCGCTGGCAGGACGGCCAGCTGGTGTTCGCGGGGCGCGGCGATGAGCAGGTGAAGGTCCGCGGGTTCCGGATCGAGCCCGGTGAGATCACGGCGGTGCTGGCCGCCCATCCGCGGGTCAGCCAGGCTGCGGTCATCGTCCGAGAGGACACCCCTGGCCACCGGCAGCTGGTCGGCTACATCGTCCCCGCCGGCGGCGACGACAGCGCTGGGAATGCGTCGGAGGGGCTGCCGGAGTACCTGGCGGGGCGGTTGCCGGAGTACATGGTCCCGGCCGCCATCGTCACGCTGGACGCGTTGCCGGTGACGGTGAACGGGAAGCTGGACATCGCCGCGCTGCCAGCTCCCCAGTTCACCGGGACACCCGGCGGCCGGGACCCGGCGACGGCCGCGGAGCGGGTGCTGTGCGGGCTGTTCGCTGATCTGCTGCGGGTTGAGCGGGTGGGCGCGGAGGACGGGTTCTTTGACCTGGGCGGGGACAGCATCATGTCGATGCAGCTGGTCGCCCGGGCACGGACGGCGGGGCTGGTGTTCAGCCCGCGGGACGTGTTCCAGGCCCGGACCCCGGCCGCGCTGGCCGCCATCGCGCAGGCAACGCGGGCGGCCGGGCCGGCCCTGGAAGCCGTTCCTGACGTCGGTACTGGTGAGGTGGTGCTGACACCGGTGATGAGGCGGCTGCTGGAGCTCGGCGGACCGGTGACCGAGCTCAGCCAGCCGGTGCTGCTGGAGGTGCCGGCCGGGCTGGGCACGTCGGCGATCACCGGCGCGCTGGAGGCGGTGATCGATCACCATGCCATGTTGCGGGCCCGGCTGGTCAGCTCGCCCGGGGGGTGGCGGCTGGAGGTTCAGCAGGCCGGCCCGGTGGCCGTCGGGGATCTGGTGCGCCGGGTAGATATCAGCGAGCTGGCCGCGGACCAGGTGGACGCGGTAGTGGCTGTTGAGCGGCGGGCCGCGATCGGGCGCCTGGCCCCGCAGGCAGGAGTGATGCTCCAGGCGGTGTGGTTCGATGCCGGGCCGGACCAGCCGGGGCTGTTGCTGGTGGCGGCGTACTACATGGTGATGGACGGGGTGTCGTGGCGGATCCTGGTCCCGGACCTGGCGGCCGCCTGGGCCGCGATCACCGCTGGGCGCCCGGTGGTCCTGGACCCCGTTGGCACCTCGTTCCGCCGCTGGTCCCAGCTGCTGGCCAGCCAGGCGCACGACCCCGCGGTGGTCGCGGAGCTGTCGGCCTGGCAGGAGGTCGCCGGCAGCCACGATCCGCTGCTGGGCCGCCGGGCGCTGGACCCGGCCCAAGACCGAGTTAGGCCGGCCAGTGAGATCCGGGTCCCGGTGGCTGCCGGCCTTACCGGGCCGCTGACGGTGACCGCTCCTGCGGTGTTTCGCTGCGGGGCCCATGAGGTGCTGCTGGCTGGGCTGGCCGTCGCGGTGGCCGAGTGGCGGGCCCGCCGGGGCCAGGGATACAGCGGGTCGCTGGTTGAGGTCAGGAGCCATGGCCGGGAGCAGGTCAGCCTGGATGCGGACCTGTCGCGGACGGTGGGCTGGTTCGCCAGTCTGCACCCGGTGCGGCTAGATCCCGGGCCGGTGCCGTTCACCGAGATGACCACCGGCGGCCCGGCCGCCGGACGGATACTGAAGCGGGTCAAGGAGCAGGCCCGGGCGGTCCCGGGCAGCGGCCTGGGCTTCGGGCTGCTGCGCTACCTCAATGCCGAGACCGCCCCGGTGCTGGCCCAGTACCGGGCCCCGCAGATCGGGTTCAACTACCGGGGCCGGTTCACCACCGCCGACGAAGGCGGCCCGGACCGGGACCCGGCGCGATGGCGTCCGGCTGGGCGGGTGCTGGGCGCTGCCGAGGACAGCTTGCTGGCTGAGTATGTGCTGGAAGCCTCCGGACTGGTGGCCGACCTGCCCGGCGGCCCGCAGCTGCAGCTGACCCTGCGCTGGGCCGGGCAGCTCCTGGACGAACCGCAGGTCGCCGAGCTGGCCCGGCTGTGGGCCGCCGCACTCGCCGGGCTGGCTACCCACGCCACCTCGCCAGGGGCCGGCGGTCTGACCCCGTTGGACCTGCCGCTGGTCAGCCTGGACCAGGACCAGATCGAGGAACTGGAAGCCAGCACCCCGGGCGGGCTGGCCGAGGTCTGGCCGCTGCCACCGCTGCAGGAAGGCCTGCTGTTCCACGCGCTGTATGACACCGACGCCCCGGACGTCTACACGGTGCAGCACTTCTTCGACCTGGAAGGCCCGGTCGACCCGGCCCGGCTGCGGGCGGCGGGGCAGGCGCTGCTGGAGCGGCACGTGAACCTGCGGGCCGGGTTCCGCACGCTGGGATCAGGCCAGACAGTACAGGTGATCCCAGCCGGCGTGGTGCTGCCGTGGCAGGAGAGCGACCTGACCGGCCAGCCAGACCCGCAGGCAGCAGCCGAAACACTGGCACGCCAGGACCGGGAACAGCGGTTTGACCTGGCCGTACCGCCGTTGCTGCGGTTCACCCTGGCCCGGCTGAGCACAGACCAGTGGCGGCTGGTGGTCACCGGTCATCGCCTGCTGACCGATGGCTGGTCGATGCCGGTGCTGGGCCGGGAGCTGCTGGCCCTGTACCGGGCCGGGGCACAGGCGGCGGCGCTGCCGCGGGTGACGCCGTACCGGGAGTACCTGGCCTGGCTGTCCCGCCAGGACACCGCTGCCGCGGTGGCGGCGTGGGCGGGGGCACTGGCCGGACTGGAAGAACCAACCCTGCTGGCCCCCGGCGCCGACCGCGCCCAGCTGACGGCCCGGCCGCAGAACCTGGACACCGACCTGCCGGCCGGGCTGGCGGCCGCACTGGAACAGCAGGCCCGCGCCCAGGCGGTGACGGTGAACACGGTGCTGCAGGCTGCCTGGGGGATGCTGGCCGGCGCGCTGACCGGCCGTGATGACGTGGTGTTCGGCACGGTGGTGGCTGGCCGCCCGCCGGAGCTGCCCGGGGTGGAGACCATGCTCGGGCTGTTCATCAACACCGTCCCGGTCCGGGTCCGGCTGGACCCGGCCGTCACCGCCGGGCAGCTGTGGGCCCGGCTGCAAGACCAGCAATCACAGCTGCTGGCCTATCACCACCTGGGCCTGGCCCAGATCCAGCGGGCCGCCGGGCCGGCCGCGGTCTTCGACACCCTGGTCGTCTACGAGAACTACCCCCTTGATCCGGTGGGCGGGGCGGGCGCGGCTCCTGGGCGGGGCACGGTGCAGGTCACCGGCGCCGGCGGGCACAGCGCGACGCATTACCCGCTGACCCTGATCGTGGTGCCGGGAACCCGGCTGCGGCTGAGGTACCGTCCGGACTTGTTCAGCGCGGATGCGGCGGGGCAGATCGCGGACCGGCTGGTGCGGGTGCTGGAGCAGGTGGCCGCCGACCGGGGGCTGCGGATGCACCAGGTCTCGCTGCTGACCGATGCCGAACGGGCCCAGTTGGCGGCCCGTAACGCGACCGCCGCCCCGGTGCCGGACGCGACGGTGGCGGGGCTGTTCGCTGACCGGGCGCGGCAGGTCCCGGACGCGGTCGCGGTCACCGACGGGGAGACGGTGCTGTCCTACCGGTACCTGGCGGCCACTGCGGCCCGGCTCGGGTCGCGGCTGGCCCAAGCCGGTGTGGGGCCCGAGTCGGTGGTGGCGGTAATGGTGCCGCGCTCAGCGGGGATGGTCACCGCGGTGCTGGGGGTGCTGTGGGCCGGAGCGGCGTACCTGCCGCTGGACTCCGGATACCCGCCCAGCCGGATCAGCTTCATGCTGGCGGATGCTCAGCCCGCGGCGCTGGTGTCTACCCGGCAGGCCCCGGCGGCCCGGCCGACCGAGCAGGACGGCCCGCCGCGGGTCATCCTCGACGGCCCTGGCACGGCGAACGCTGGCCGTTTCGCGCCGGTGCCGGTCCGTCCGGGCGGGGCGGCGTATGTGATCTACACTTCCGGGTCCACCGGGATGCCCAAGGGCGTGGTGGTCACTCACGGCGGGCTGGTCAACTATCTGGCCTGGTGCGTGCGGGAGTTCCCAGGTGCGGGCGGGACGGCGGTGGTAGGGACCCCGCTGGCGTTTGACCTGACGGTGACGGGGTTGTTCACGCCGCTGCTGGCGGGCGGGTGCGTGCGGCTGGTGTCGCTGGAGGAGCCAGGGGGCGCCCTGGCGGGCGGGGCGACGTTCATGAAGGTGACGCCGAGTCATCTGGGGCTATCGGCGTTGTGGCCGCGGGAGCTGCTGCGGGATGGGGAGCTGCTGACCGGGGGTGAGGCGCTGGGGGCGCAGGTGGTTGCGGGCTGGCGGCAGCAGCGGCCCGGGTGCACGGTGGTCAATGTGTACGGGCCGACCGAGGCCACGGTCAACTGCACGCGGTACTGGGTCAGGCCCGGCCAGCAGCTGGCGGACGGGCCGGTGCCGATCGGCACCCCGATCGCCAACACCCAGGTGTTTGTGCTGGATGGCGGGCTGGGGCTGGTGCCGGACGGGGTGACCGGGGAGCTGTACGTGGCCGGTACACAGCTGGCCCGGGGGTACCTGAACCGTGCGGGGCTGACGGCGGGCCGGTTCGTGGCGTGCCCGTTCGGTCCGGCCGGGGCGCGGATGTACCGGACCGGGGATCTGGCCCGCTGGCAGGACGGGCAGCTGGTGTTCGCGGGGCGCGGCGATGAGCAGCTGAAGGTCCGCGGGTTCCGGATCGAGCCCGGTGAGATCACGGCAGTGCTGGCCGCCCATGCGGACGTGGCGCAGGCCGCGGTGGTCGCCCGCGAGGACACCCCCGGCCACCGGCAGCTGGTCGGCTACATCGTCCCCGCCGGCGGGGACGATGACGGCGGGGATGCGGCGCAGGGGCTGCGGGAGTATGTGGCGGGGCGGCTGCCGGAGTACATGGTCCCGGCCGCCATCGTCACGCTGGACGCGCTGCCGATGACGGTGAACGGGAAGCTGGATGCCGCCGCGCTGCCGGCCCCGCAGTTCACCGGGACCGGTGGCCGCGGTCCGGCGACGGCGGCGGAGGAGACGCTGTGCGGGCTGTTCGCGCAGGTGCTGGGCACCGGTCAGGTGGGGGCCGAGGACGGGTTCTTTGACCTGGGCGGGGACAGCATCATGTCCATGCAGCTGGTCGCGCGGGCGCGGGCGGCGGGGCTGGTGTTCAGCCCGCGGGATGTGTTCCAGGCCCGGACCCCGGCCGCGCTGGCCGCCATCGCGCAGCCGGCCGGGCCGGCCGCCGATACCGCCGCCGATGCCGGCACTGGTGAGCTGGTGCTGACACCGGTGATGAGGCGGCTGCTGGAGCGTGGCGGGCGGCTGGACGAGTTCAGCCAGGCGGTGCTGCTGGAGGTGCCGGCCGGGCTGGGCGCGTCGGCGATCACCGGCGCGCTGAAGGCGGTGATCGATCACCATGCCATGCTGCGGGCCCGGCTGGTCAGCTCGCCCGGGGGGTGGCGGCTGGAGGTTCAGCAGGCCGGCCCGGTGGCCGTCGGGGATCTGGTGCGCCGGGTAGATATCAGCGAGCTGGCCGCGGATGAGGTGGACGCGGTAGTGGCTGTTGAGCGGCGGGCCGCGATCGGGCGCCTGGCCCCGCAGGCAGGAGTGATGCTCCAGGCGGTGTGGTTCGATGCCGGGCCGGACCAGCCGGGGCTGTTGCTGGTGGCGGCGTACGACATGGTGATGGACGGGGTGTCGTGGCGGATCCTGGTCCCGGACCTGGCGGCCGCCTGGGCCGCGATCACCGCTGGGCGCCCGGTGGTCCTGGACCCCGTTGGCACCTCGTTCCGCCGCTGGTCCCAGCTGCTGGCCAGCCAGGCGCACGACCCCGCGGTGGTCGCGGAGCTGTCGGCCTGGCAGGAGGTCGCCGGCAGCCACGATCCATGGCTGGGCCGCCGGGCGCTGGACCCGGGCCAGAATAACGTCGGCCCGGCGAGCCGGATGCCGGTCCCGGTGGCTGCCGGCCTGACCGGGCCGCTGACGGTGACCGCTCCTGCGGTGTTTCGCTGCGGGGCCCATGAGGTGCTGCTGGCTGGGCTGGCCGTCGCGGTGGCCGAGTGGCGGGCCCGCCGGGGCCAGGGATACAGCGGGTCGCTGGTTGAGGTCAGGAGCCATGGCCGGGAGCAGGTCAGCCTGGATGCGGACCTGTCGCGGACGGTGGGCTGGTTCGCCAGTCTGCACCCGGTGCGGCTAGATCCCGGGCCGGTGCCGTTCACCGAGATGACCACCGGCGGCCCGGCCGCCGGACGGATACTGAAGCGGGTCAAGGAGCAGGCCCGGGCGGTCCCGGGCAGCGGCCTGGGCTTCGGGCTGCTGCGCTACCTCAATGCCGAGACCGCCCCGGTGCTGGCCCAGTACCGGGCCCCGCAGATCGGGTTCAACTACCGGGGCCGGTTCACCACCGCCGACGAAGGCGGCCCGGACCGGGACCCGGCGCGATGGCGTCCGGCTGGGCGGGTGCTGGGCGCTGCCGAGGACAGCTTGCTGGCTGAGTATGTGCTGGAAGCCTCCGGACTGGTGGCCGACCTGCCCGGCGGCCCGCAGCTGCAGCTGACCCTGCGCTGGGCCGGGCAGCTCCTGGACGAACCGCAGGTCGCCGAGCTGGCCCGGCTGTGGGCCGCCGCACTCGCCGGGCTGGCTACCCACGCCACCTCGCCAGGGGCCGGCGGTCTGACCCCGTCGGACCTGCCGCTGGTCAGCCTGGACCAGGACCAGATCGAGGAACTGGAAGCCAGCACCCCGGGCGGGCTGGCCGAGGTCTGGCCGCTGCCACCGCTGCAGGAAGGCCTGCTGTTCCACGCGCTGTATGACACCGACGCCCCGGACGTCTACACGGTGCAGCACTTCTTTGACCTGGAGGGCCCGGTCGACCCGGCCCGGCTGCGGGCGGCGGGGCAGGCGCTGCTGGAGCGGCACGTGAACCTGCGGGCCGGGTTCCGCACGCTGGGATCAGGCCAGACAGTACAGGTGATCCCAGCCGGCGTGGTGCTGCCGTGGCAGGAGAGCGACCTGACCGGCCAGCCAGACCCGCAGGCAGCAGCCGAAACACTGGCACGCCAGGACCGGGAACAGCGGTTTGACCTGGCCGTACCGCCGTTGCTGCGGTTCACCCTGGCCCGGCTGAGCACAGACCAGTGGCGGCTGGTGGTCACCGGTCATCATCTGCTGACCGATGGCTGGTCGATGCCGGTGCTGGGCCGGGAGCTGCTGGCCCTGTACCGGGCCGGGGCACAGGCGGCGGCGCTGCCGCGGGTGACGCCGTACCGGGAGTACCTGGCCTGGCTGTCCCGCCAGGACACCGCTGCCGCGGTGGCGGCGTGGGCGGGGGCACTGGCCGGACTGGAAGAACCAACCCTGCTGGCCCCCGGCGCCGACCGCGCCCAGCTGACGGCCCGGCCGCAGAACCTGGTCACCGACCTGCCGGCCGGGCTGGCGGCCGCACTGGAACAGCAGGCCCGCGCCCAGGCGGTGACGGTGAACACGGTGCTGCAGGCTGCCTGGGGGATGCTGGCCGGCGCGCTGACCGGCCGTGATGACGTGGTGTTCGGCACGGTGGTGGCGGGGCGGCCGCCGGAGCTGCCCGGGGTGGAGACCATGCTCGGGCTGTTCATCAACACCGTCCCGGTCCGGGTCCGGCTGGACCCGGCGGTCACCGCCGGGCAGCTGTGGGCCCGGCTGCAAGACCAGCAATCACAGCTGCTGGCCTATCACCACCTGGGCCTGGCCCAGATCCAGCGGGCCGCCGGACCAGGCGCGGTCTTCGACACCCTGGTCGTCTATGAGAACTACCCCCGCGATCCCGCCGACCTGACCGGTGGCGCTCCTGGCCAGGACCCAGTACGGGTAACCGGCGCCGGCGTGAACGACGCCGCTCATTACCCGCTTTCGCTGATTGTGATGCCGAGAGCCCGGATGCGACTGCGGTTGTCTTACCGTCCGGACTTGTTCAGCGCGGACGAGATGGGGCAGATCGCGGACCGGCTGGTGCGGGTGCTGGAGCAGGTGGTCGCTGATCCGGGGGTGGGGGTATACCGGGTCTCGGTTGTGTCGGAGGCGGAGCGGCGGGAGCTGCTGGCGGAGCGGGATGCTGCGGCGGTGCCGGTGGTGGGGGGCACGGTGGCGGCGTTGTTCGCGGCGCGGGCGGGGCGGGTGCCGGATGCGGTGGCGTTGACCTGCGGGGGGCAGGTGGTCTCGTATGGGTTCCTGGCTGGTTGGGTGGCCCGGCTGGGGTCGTATCTGGCGGGGCTGGGGGCCGGGCCAGAGAGCGTGGTGGCGGTGCTGGTGCCGCGGTCGGTGCAGATGGTTGCCGCGGTGCTGGGCGTGCTGGATGCCGGGGCGGCGTATCTGCCTGTCGATCCGGGATATCCGGCTGCGCGGATCGGGTTCATGCTGGCCGATGCGGGCGCGGTCGCGGTGGTGTGCACCGCGGCCACGGCAGCCGCCCTGCCGCCGGAGGCGGGCCGGGTGCCGCGGGTGGTGCTGGATGACCCGGATCTGCGGGCGGCGGTGGCCCGGTGCCCGGTCACCGGACCGGTGCCGGTGGCGCCGCAGGGCGCGGCGTATGTGATCTACACGTCGGGGTCGACGGGCGTCCCCAAGGGCGTGGTGGTCACCCACCAGGACGTGGTGCGGCTGTTCAGCGTGACACACGACAGGTTCGGGTTCACAGCCGATGACGTGTGGGCGCTGGTCCATTCGTATGCGTTTGATTTCTCGGTGTGGGAGATGCTGGGGGCGCTGCTGCATGGCGGGCGGCTGGTGGTGGTGCCGCTGGAGGTGGCCCGGTCCCCGGCCGGGCTGCTGGGGCTGCTGGCCGGGCACGGTGTCTCCGTGCTGTGCCAGACCCCGTCGGCGTTTTACCAGCTGATGCAGGCCGCGGCAGCCGGCTCGCCGGCAAGCCGCGCGCTGCGGTGGGTGATCTTCGGCGGGGAGGAGCTGCAGACCCAGCGGCTGGCGGACTGGTATGCCCGCCATCGCCGGGACCGCCCGGCGCTGGTCAATATGTACGGGCTGACCGAGGCAACGGTCCATGTCACCTGGCAGATGCTCAGCGCAGATCAGGCACCGGGCAGCCCGATCGGCCGCCCGCTGCCGGATCTGCGGGTCTTCGTGCTCGATAGCGGGCTGCGGCTGGTCCCCGGCGGGGTGACCGGGGAGCTGTATGTGGCGGGGGCGGGCCTGGCCCGGGGGTACCTGGGCCGGGCCGGGCTGACCGCGGGCCGGTTCATCGCGTGCCCGTTCGGGGCGCCGGGGAGCAGGATGTACCGCACCGGGGACCTGGCCAAATGGACCCCCGACGGGCAGCTGATGTTCGCCGGCCGGGCCGATGAGCAGGTCAAGATCCGCGGGTTCCGGGTCGAGCCCGCCGAAGTCGCCGCGGTGCTGGCCGACCACCCGGGCGTGGGGCAGGCGGTGGTGACCGCCCGCCAGGACACCCCCGGCCACACCCAGCTGGTCGGCTATGTCGTATCCGCTCAGGAGCAGGCGGCCGCGTTCGCCCGGCTGGCCGCGCTGAACCAGCAAGGGCACCTGACCGCCGGGCTGCCCGGCGGCGGAGCCGCCTTCATCCTGAACAGATCCGAGACCGAGTTCATGACCCGGGAGATCTTCACTGACCGGGTCTACCTGCGGCACGGGATCACCCTGCCCGACCGGGCCCGCATTTTGGATGTCGGGGCCAACATCGGCCTGTTCGCCGTGTTCGCGGCGGGCATCTGCCAGGACCCCGAAATTTTCGCATTCGAGCCGGTGCCCCCGATCATGGACGTACTGCGGCTGAACTTCGAGTTGCACCAGCTGCGCGGCCAGGTCTTCCCCTACGGCATCGGCCGCGCTGAGAGTTCAGCCACGTTTTCCTATTACCCGCACGCCTCCGTCCTGTCAGGAAGGTTCGCCGACACAGCCGAGGAAGGCCCGGTCGTCAAATCATTCATCGCCCAGCAGCTTGAACAGCAGGGCATCGATGTCAGCGACGGGCTGATCGAGGAGATGCTGGCCGAACGGCTGCAGACCATCACCTACCACTGCCGGATACGGACACTCGGTGATGTCATCACCGAACAGGCAATAGACCACATTGACCTGCTGAAGATCGACGTGGAAAAAAGCGAGCTCGAAGTCCTGGCCGGACTCGCCGACCACGACTACCAGAAAATCGACCAGATCGTGGTCGAAGTCCACGACCTCGATAACAGGCTGGCAGAGATATCTGACCTGCTGCGGCGCCACGGTTACCGGGTATCCGCCGACCACGACTCCTTCCTGGCCGGCACCGGCCTGCACAACATCTACGCCACCCGGCTCCCGCCAGCACCAGCACCAGGAGCCGCGCTGGCCCCCCGCCCGCGCTACACCAGCCCACAAGACCTCGCCCACGCAGTACGGGACTACGCAGCCCAGCGGCTGCCGGACCACATGATCCCGGCCGCGGTGATGACCATCGACGCCATTCCCGTCACCGCGAACGGGAAACTCGACACCGCAGCGCTGCCCGCACCCGGATTCACCAGCACCGGAAGCCGCGGCCCGGCCACCGCCACCGAAGAAGTACTCTGCGCCCTGTTCGCCGAGGTACTGGGCCTGGAGCGGGCAGGCGCCGACGACGGGTTCTTCGACCTGGGCGGGGACTCACTGCTGGGCATGCGGCTGGTCGCCCGGGTCCGGGCGGTACTGGGCGCCGATATCGGAGTCGGGACGCTGTTCGGCGCACCCACCCCGGCCGCACTGGCGCAGGCGGTAGAGGCAGCCTGGGGCCAGCCAGCCCGGCCACGGCTGCGCCCGGCACCGCGCCCGCCCGTGCTGCCACTGTCCTACGCACAACTGCGGATGTGGTTCCTGGCCGGACTGGAACAGAGCGGGGCGGCTTATCACATCCCAGCCGCCCTGCAGATCAGCGGACCGCTGGACGCCGCGGTGCTGGAAGCAGCACTGGGAGAGGTGGCCACCCGGCACGAAAGCCTGCGCACCGTATTCCCCGCCACCGCCGGGGTACCTCGCCAGCAGGTCCTGGACCCGGTTGCCGGGGCGCCGCCGCTGACCGTCCGCCAGTTGGACCCCGATCAGCTGGCCGGGGCAGTGACAACCGCCGCGATGAGGTCGTTTGACCTGGCCAGCGAGCTGCCGTGGCGGGCCGAGCTGCTGGTCACCGGACCGGCCGAGGCGGTACTGGTGATCGTGGTGCACCACATCGCCGCTGACGGCTGGTCGATGCCGCTGCTGGCCCGCGACATTTCAGCCGCGTACGCGGCCCGGGCCGCCTGCCGCGCGCCGGGGTGGGCGCCGTTGCCGGCCCAGTACGCCGATTACGCGATCTGGCAGCGGGACATGCTCGGCGACGCCGCCGATGAGTCCAGCGTGATGGCTGCCCAGCTGGGCTACTGGCGCCAGCAGCTAGCCGGGCTGCCCGCCGGGCTGACGCTGCCGACCGACCGGGCCCGCTCCGCGGTGGCCTCCTATGCCGGAGGACGGGCACCGTGGCGGGTACCCGGCGAGGTCCATGCCGGGCTGGCCGCACTGGCCCGGGCCCGGGACGCGACGATGTTCATGATCGCGGTCGCCGCGACCGGGCTGCTGCTGGCCCGGCTGGGGGCCGGGGAGGACATCCCGGTCGGCACCCCGGTGGCCGGCCGTCCGGATGAGGCGATGAGCGGTCTGGTCGGGTTCTTCGTCAACACGCTGGTGCTGCGCACCACGGTCACGCCCGCCGACAGTTTCACCGCCCTGGTGGCCCGGGCCCGGCAGGCGGCGCTGGGGGCGTATGCGCATCAGGATGTGCCGTTTGAGCACCTGGTTGATGACCTGCGCCCGGACCGGTCGCCCGCCCGTCATCCGCTGTTCCAGGTCATGCTGGCGTTCCAGAACACTCCCCGGCCCCGGCTGGACCTGCCCGGCACGACAGTCAGCCAGCTGCCCGCCGCCACCGCGGCCACTAAGTTCGACCTGGAATTCAGCTGGCGGGAAACCCCCGGCGCGGGCGGGCTGGACGGCACGGTCATCTACCGCACCGACTTGTTCACTGCGGATGCGGCGGGGCAGATCGCCAGCCGGCTGGTACGGGTGCTGGAGCAGGTGGCCGCCGACCCGGGCCTGCGGGTCCACCAGGTCTCGCTGCTGACCGATGCCGAACGGGCACAGCTGGCGGCCCGCAACGCCACCGCCGCTCCGGTCCAGGACGCCACCGTGACCGGTCTGTTCGCTGACCGGGCGCGGCAGGCCCCCGACGCGGTCGCGGTCATCGACGGCGATGCGGTCCTGTCGTACCGGTTCCTGGCCGACTCGGCGGCCCGGCTAGGGTCGCGGCTAGCGCGGGCCGGTGCTGGGCCGGAGTCGGTGGTGGCGGTGCTGGTGCCGCGCTCAGTGCGGATGGTCACCGCGGTGCTGGGGGTGCTGTGGACCGGGGCGGCCTACCTGCCGCTAGACCCCGGATACCCCGCCGCCCGGATCAGCTTCATGCTGGCGGATGCTCAGGCGGTGGCGCTGGTATCCACCCGGCAGGCCGTGGATGCGCGGCCCGACGCGCCCGTCGGCCCGCTGCCGGTCATCCTGGACGACCCCGCCACCGCGACAGCACTAGCAGCGGATACCAGTGTCGACCCGGTGCGGGTGCGGCCGGGCGGGGCGGCGTATGTGATCTACACTTCCGGGTCCACCGGGATGCCCAAGGGCGTGGTGGTCACTCACGGCGGGCTGGTCAACTACCTGGCCTGGTGCGTGCGGGAGTTCCCGGGTGCGGGCGGGACGGCGGTGGTGGGCACCGTGCTGGCGTTCGACATGACGGTCACGGGGTTGTTCACGCCGCTGCTGGCGGGCGGGTGCGTGCGGCTGGTGTCGCTGGAAGAACCCGGGGACGGCCTGGCCGACGGCGCGACGTTCATGAAGATGACGCCGAGTCATCTGGGGCTGGCGGCGTTGTGGCCGCGGGAGCTGCTCCGGGATGGGGAACTGCTGACCGGCGGCGAGACGCTGGGGCCGCAGATGGTGGCCGACTGGCGGCAGGAGCGGCCCGGCTGCACGGTGGTCAATATGTACGGGCAGACCGAGACCACGGTCAACTGCACGCTGTACCGGATTAGGCCTGGCCAGCAGGTGGCGGACGGGCCGGTGCCGGTCGGCCGCCCGATGGACAACACCGGGGTGTTCGTGCTGGATGGCGGGCTGGGGCTGGTGCCGGACGGGGTAACCGCAGACGTGTACGTGGCGGGGGCACAGCTGGCGCGGGGGTACCTGAACCGTCCGGGGCTGACTGCGGGCCGGTTCGTGGCGTGCCCGTTCGGTCCGGCCGGGGCGCGGATGTACCGGACCGGGGATCTGGCCCGCTGGCACGACGGCCAGCTGGTGTTCGCGGGGCGCGGCGATGAGCAAGTGAAGGTCCGGGGGTTCCGGGTAGAGCCCGGTGAGATCGCGGCGGTGCTGGCCGGGCATCCGCGGGTCGGGCAGGCGGTGGTGATCGCCCGCGAGGACGTCCCTGGTCGTCGGCAGCTGGTCGGCTACGTGGTCCCCGCCGCCGGCACCAGCGACGACGGCGATGCTGCGGAGGGGCTGCGGGATTACTTGGCGATGCAGCTGCCGGAGTACATGGTCCCGGCCGCCATCGTCACGCTGGACGCGCTGCCAATGACGGTGAACGGGAAGCTGGATACCGCCGCGCTGCCAGCTCCCCTGTTCACCGGGACACCCGGTGGGCGGGACCCGGCGACGGCCGCGGAGCAGGTGCTGTGCGGGCTGTTCGCTGATCTGCTGCGGGTTGAGCGGGTGGGCGCGGAGGACGGGTTCTTTGACCTGGGCGGGGACAGCATCATGTCGATGCAGCTGGTCGCCCGGGCACGGACGGCGGGGCTGGTGTTCAGCCCGCGGGACGTGTTCCAGGCCGGGACCCCGGCCGCGCTCGCCGTGATCGCCGAAACGGCGGGGCCGACGCTGGAGGCAGCCGCTGATATGGGTACCGGTGAAGTGCTGCTGACCCCGGTGATGCGACGGCTGCTGGAGCGGGGCGGCCCGGTGACCCGGTTCAATCAGTCGATGGTCGTCGAAGTGCCGGCCGAAGCGGGGCTGCCGGACCTGGACCGGGCACTGCAGGCGGTTATCGGCCACCATGACATGCTGCGGGCCCGGCTAGACGATCACGACGGATGGCAGCTGGTGGTACCGGAACCAGGGCCCGCCGGGGTGGGGCTGGTGCGGCGGGCGGACGCGGCCGATGCCGACACAGCCGCGCTGACCAGGCTGGCGGCGATCGAGCAGGCCGCGGCGGCGGCCCGGCTCGACCCCGCTGCTGGGGTGATGGTGCAGGCCAGCTGGCTGGACCGCGGCCCGGGACAAGGCGGGCTGCTGGTGCTGGTGATCCATCACCTGGTGGTGGACGGGGTGTCGTGGCGGGTGCTGCTGCCCGACCTGGAAACCGCCTGGACCGCGGTTACCACCGGACGCCCGGTGACCCTGGACCCGGTCCGGACCTCGTTCCGCCGCTGGTCCCAGCTGCTGACCGAAGCGGCCGGGCAGGATCAGACCGCACAGCAGCTGGACTGGTGGCAGCGGGTCCTCGATGACGGCGACCCGCTGCTGGGAGCACGCCCGCTGGGCCCCGACGATACCGCCGGCGGGATGCGGCGGATGCCGGTGCCGGTCCCGGCCGATCTGGACGGCCCGCTGACCGGGGCGCTGCCGGCCATGTTCGGCTGCGGGGTCCAGGAGGTGCTGCTGGCTGGGCTGGCCGCCGCGCTGACCCAGTGGCGGGCCGATCAGCGCCCTGACGGAGTGCTGATCGAGCTGGAAGGCCACGGCCGTGAACAGGTCACCCCGGACACGGACCTGTCCCGGACAGTGGGCTGGTTCACCAGCCACTACCCGGTGCGGCTGGATCCCGGGCCGCTGCCATTCACCGAGGTGACCGAGGGCGGGCCGGCCGCCGGACAGCTGCTCAAGCGGATTAAGGAGCAGGTCCGGCAGGTGCCCGGCAACGGACTGGGTTTCGGGCTGCTGCGCTACCTGAACCCCCAGGCTCCTCCCGGCCTGGCCCGTTGCCCGGCCCCGCAGATCGGGTTCAACTACCTCGGCCGGTTCACCACCACCGCGCTGGACGACACCACCGGCCGCCAGCCAGCCGCGTGGCGCCCGGCTGGCCGGGTATTGCGGGCCAGCGCGGACCCAAGCATGCCCGCTGCGCATGTGCTGGAAGTCACCGGGCTGGTCCGTGACCTGCCCGCCGGGCCGCAGCTGCAGCTGACGCTGGGCTGGGCCGGGCAGGTGCTAGATGAGCCGAAGGTAGCCGAGCTGGCCCGGCTATGGGCAGCGTCGCTGACTGGGCTGGCCGCCCACGCCACCTCGCCAGGGGCCGGCGGCCTGACCCCCTCCGACCTGCCACTGGTCAGCCTGGACCAGGATGAGGTCGAGGAATTTGAGGAGGTAGCTCGAGGGATAGAAGGGACGGCCGGGTCGGCCCGCAGCCGAACGGACACGTAGCGGAGTTCGCCGTACCGCGGATCGCCGTCGCCGACCCCGAGGCGGTCCCCCGCCATTCAAGAGTTCTGCTGAACGACGAAACAGGCGGCCCCCGAGATCCTGGTCGGCTCCCGGGTCGAAACTCTCGCGGCTCATCCAGCCGACGTCGTTATGACATGGTGTAGCTGGTGCGGCGGGGCTGAGCAGCAAGTTCACCGATACCGAGGGTGGCAATAACCTGCCGATCAGTGTGGATCGCGGCTTGCCGGGACGGGCCGACTGGTTCCGGTGGTCAGGCCCGTGGCTGCGGACCTGAAAGGCGCCGTTAGGGGAGATCTTCCCGGTGAGCTCTAGCCCGGCCTGGTCCAGGTAGGCGGCGCAGCGATCGGTGTCGGCGGCGATGCCGGGGCGGTCCGGGTCGAAGATCACTCCTGCTACGGTGCCGCTGTGGGCGACCTGGACGCCGCAGGCGCCGCAGCGGTTGCACACGTCGAGCAGGAACTCCAGGACCGGGTTGGGCACGAACCGCTGGCTGATCAGCGCGCTGGCCGTGGCGACCTGGCCTAGCCTGGTCACGTCGCCGACGCGCACTGCTGCCCGGATCTCGGCTCGTAGCCGGTGGAAGGTTTCCACGTCGTCGGCGGAATAGGCCGCGGGGGGCAGGGCCACGGTGTCTATGCCGCCCGGTGCTGGGTCGGTGATGCATCCGACGACGATCATCGGCGGCAGTGACCGGCCGAGGGATTCAAGTATGCGGCCTTCGCGATGGGCGAACAGGGCCACCCGGTCGTCGATCATTACCGGGTCGGATGCCTGTTCCGCCTGGACGGCCATCTGCCCGATTTTCTCTGCTGGCGGCTGAACCCCGTGGAAGCTGGCGATGGCTCTTATTGTTGCTGTTACGTCGGCGGTGGATGAGCCCATTCCGACGCCTAGCGGTATCGTGCTCGATATTTTCACGTACCCTCCCGTGGCGGGGGAGCGCTGGGTCGCGAATGCGGTCATTGCGATGGATGCGGCCTGCTGTACTTTCCACATCCCGGCCGGGCAGGTGATGTCGGCTTGCTCTGGCGAAGGGTGGAACGTCGCGCGGCTGCTGCGTTCGGGATGCCAGAGTGTCACCAGGGCTCGGCAGAGGCGTCCGGTGCTGTCGTGAAAGACTCCCTGGAGGATTTCTCCGTGATGTGCCGGGGCTGCGCCGGTGCTTGGAGCAAGCTGGCTGTCTCTGGTCATCCAGGGTGCCCGAGGACCTTGTGCGAGAGTGCGTCCATGTTTTTCCAGCCGGTATCGCCTGAGATCACCACGACATCTCCGTTCAGACCAAAGGATTCCACAGCTCGCAGCGCGGCGGCCAGGACGGCGAATGTCTGCAAGCCGGCGAATACACCCGTCGCGGGCAGCAGTCTGGCCATGTCGATAGCTTCGGCCTCGGATACCTGGATGGAGGCGTCGAATATGTGCTGCGTGAACCCCTCCTCGATGAAGGGTGTCCGGTAGTCGCCGTCCGCCAGTGCCGCCGTTCCAGGCAGGCGGGTGCCGGGAGCGGCCTCGACGGCGATGACCCTGATGGCCTGGTTGACCTGCTTCAGGTAGCGCCCGACGCCGAGTAGTGTGCCGCCGGAGCCGAGCGAGCCGATCACTGCTGAGATCTCCGGGACCTGGGAGAGTATTTCCGGGCCGGTTCCGGTGGTGTGTGCGAGCGGGTTCGCCGGGTTATGGAGCTGGTCCAGGAAGTACCAGCGGGAGGGATCGGCCTGTGCGATTTCCTGGCAGTATCTGTTGCCTTCTATCGTGAACTCGCCGATCTTCTCGACGGATGCGCCGAAATACTCGATGAACGCGTGTTTCTCGGCCGTGAGCTTGCTGGAGCTGAAGATGCGGACCGGCACTCCCATGGTCCGGGCGAAGTAGGCGATGCTGCATCCCATATTTCCGCTTGATGCATCCAGCAGTACTTTGGACGGATGCCATTGGGGATCTCGTGTCATGGTCCTGAGCATGGCTACGCAGGCGCGGTCTTTCACGCTTCCTGTTGGATTATTTCCCTCGAGCTTTACCAGCAACCGGGCATCTGATCCGTAATATTCGGGGAGCGTCAGGATGGGGGTATTGCCGACTCTGCTGGCAATTGATTCGAAGTTGGATATCGAACCGGGTGCGGGATCCGTTGTCGGCAGAATTTTATCGATGGCCATCTCAGCTCTTTCAAAGAAATGATATGTGCCACGTTGACCGGAAGCATGTCGCAAGTGGCCTTGGAATGCTGTTCTTGCGATACTACAACAATGGTGATTTGCTGGTCTAGCAACGGTCGGTCACGCGCTGCCCCATGAGGCTGCCTATGGTCAGTGCCTGCCGAGTTCGGTGATCTGGCCTCCGCTGGCGAGGAGGATCTGGTCGGCACTGCGGATGGTGGGAGAGCGCGGTGGTCTCATCGAGGAGGACGATGGCAGGAGCCTTAAGCAGCATCCGGAGCTCCGTTGCGCCTAGTTCCTAGTCGTGGACAACGGGGCCTCGCACCGTAAGTGGGAGCGGCAGTCCCCTCAGCCAAGTTTACCCCAACAGGCAGATGGACACTAGCCTTCGTCTTGATCATGTGATAGACAACTGTACATCCATTCAGCAGACCAAATTAACTGCGGCACTCTCCTATTATTGACAACTTGAAATCGGTTCTGTGCGGACGGCAGCACAGGATCCATTCGTCAGGAAAGCGATTGGCCTGAGCGCAGGTTGATTGCTCCGGCCGGGTCGGTGTGTGCTTCGGACCCACCGAGGTAGACATGAACCTGTTGTGTGTTCAACTGATTAGCTACCGCAGTTGACTGGTAATCAAGGCCCGCAGATGTTATGCAGTGAGGCTGCGAGCAAGGCAGGCACTCATGCCAGCATGATGGGCTGCACGTTCCTTGACGGTCCGGCGGTGACCGGCGTAAATTTCTCGAGAGGCATGACGGGTAATACACAGAACGAAAGAATTGGGCGTCACTAGACTTCATATAAGGCGCGGCGGCGCCTCACTGTAACAAAGGAACTGTTCCTTTGTTACGTGGAACCGTGCGGAGCATCCAAGGCAGGCGAGGAGATTCAGGTGACATCAGTTGTCTGTACTTGGATCCATCGGACATTGGCAACGCTGAGTCGCGAAAATTCACTGAATGCCTACCGCTAAGCGGCAGCGCCTGACGCTACTCCCCGGCCAGTGCAGTATCTGGATTGCGCAGCGCATAAGAGAAGGCCCGCTCGGTATGGTCGCTGCGCTCCGTGTGCTGCGTCTAGGGATTAACGCTAGTCCGTCATGCGGATTCATCGCATCACCGACTCTTTATGTTTATGGCATAACGGGAAACGCTGACATCGTCCTGAGTCTGCTAATTTTGAACCCCTATACGGAACTTGCATTTCTTACCCCTAGGCTAAATGTATGCCTGGATCTGAGTATGCGCGCACTCGCTAAACAGATATCACATGAGCCGAAAAACATCCAGGAGTATGGCCGCTCCGAGGGTGAAGAGATCGGCTGCGATTTCGGCTGGCCGAGTGGCGGCCGGAAAAACTTTGGCCCCGTGATTAATCTCATTCCTTATGGCAGGAATGAGATTTTCGCCGATCGTCCAATCGCTCTAAAGCATTTTTCGGTTCGTCCGATCGAAGATTTCTCGATCACAGTGGTGCTGGGGGTGCTGGGGGGCGAGGCTGCGTACCGGCCGGGCGGGCCGCAACTGGCCTTGGCCCTGGCCTGGGCCGAGCCGCTGCTGGATGAGCCTGGACCAGGACAAGGTCGAGGAAATTGAAGAGGTAGCTCGAGAGATAGAAGGGACGGCCACATGAAGTCCTCGGCATTGGCTGATCTGTGGCCGTTGTCACCGTTGCAGGAGGGCCTGCTGTTCCACGCGCTATATGACGCGCAGGCCCCCGATGTGTACATGGTGCAGCATGTCTTTGAGCTCGCCGGGCCGGTGGACCCGGCTCGGCTGCGGGCGGCGGGGCAGGCGCTGCTGGACCGGCACGCCAACCTGCGGGTAAGTATTCATCACCGCAAGTCCGGTGCGCCGGTGCAGGTAGTTTCTCGCCGGGTGGTGCTGCCCTGGCGGGAGGTGGACCTGTCCGGCCAGCCAGACCCGCAGGCAGCGGTGGTGGCGCTGGCGCTCCAGGAGCGGGAGCTGCGGTTTGACCTGGCCGTACCGCCGTTGCTGCGGTTCGTGCTGGCGCGGCTGGACACTGGCCGGTGGCGGCTGATGGTCACCAGCCATCACCTGCTGATGGATGGCTGGTCGATGCCGGTGCTGAGGCGGGAACTGCTGGCCCTGTACCAGGCCGGGGGGGACACGGCGGCGGTGCCGCGGGTGACGCCGTACCGGGAGTACCTGGCCTGGCTGGCCCGTCAGGACACCGCCGCCGCAGTGGCGGCCTGGGCGCGGGCGCTGGCCGGGCTGGAGGAGCCGACGCTGCTGGCCCCCGGTGCCGACCGGGCCCAGTTGCCGGTCCGGCCGCAGAACCTGGTAACCGAGCTGCCGGGCGGGCTGGCGGCCGCGCTGGAACAGCACGCCCGCGCCCAGGCGGTGACGATGAACACGGTGCTGCAGGCCGCGTGGGGGCTGCTGGCGGGCGCGCTGACTGGGCGGGATGATGTGGTGTTCGGGGCGGTGGTGGCGGGGCGTCCGCCGGAGCTGCCCGGGGTGGAGACCATGCTGGGGCTGTTCATGAACACGGTCCCGGTCCGGATCCGGCTGGACCCGGCGGTCACGGTGGAGCAGCTGTGGGCCCGGCTGCAGGATCAGCAGTCGGAGCTGCTGGCCTATCACTATCTGGGCCTGGCCCAGATCCAGCGGGCCGCTGGGCCGGGCGCGGTCTTCGACACCCTGGTCGTCTACGAGAACTATCCCCGCGACCCCGCGGGCTTGGCCGACCCGGCCCCCGGCCAGGACCCGGTCCGGGTTACCGGCACGAGTACCCCCAGCGACCCGCATTACCCGCTGTCCCTGATTGTGATGCCGGGAACCCGGCTGCGGCTGCGGTTGTCTTACCGTCCGGACCTGTTCAGCGCGGATGCGGCCGGGCAGATCGTGGCCCGGCTGGTGCGGGTGCTGGAGCAGGTGGCCGCCGACCCGGGCCTGCGAGTGCACCAGATCACTGTCGTGTCTGATGCCGAACGCCGCGAGCTGCTGGCCCGCAACGCGACCGGGGTCCCGGTGCCGGAGGGCACGGTGGCGGGGCTGTTCGCCGGGTGGGCGGCCCGGACCCCGGATGCGGTGGCGGTGGTTGATGGGGATGGGGTGCTGTCGTATGGGTTCCTGGCCGGGGCGGCGGCCCGGCTGGGGTCATACCTGACAGGCCGGGGGGTGGGGCCGGAGTCGGTGGTGGCGGTCATGGTGCCGCGGTCGGCGCAGATGATGATCGCGGTGCTGGGGGTGGCCTGGGCCGGGGCGGCGTACCTGCCGGTTGACCCGGGTTATCCGGCCGGGCGGGCCGGGTTCATGCTGGCCGACGCGGGCGTGGTGGCGGTGGTCTGCACTACCGCGACGGCGGCCGGGCTGCCGCCGGGCCTGGCCGCGGTGGTGCTGGATGACCCGGGTGTCCGGGCGGGGCTGGCGCGGTGCCCGGCCGGCGGCCCGGCCCCGGTGGCGGCCAGCGGCGCGGTGTACGTGATGTACACGTCGGGGTCGACGGGGGTCCCGAAGGGGGTGGTGGTCACCCACGGCGGGCTGGTGAACCGGCTGTGGTGGATGCAGCAGCGGTACCAGCTGGCGGCGGGGCAGCGGGTGGTGCACAAGACCCCGCTGAGCTTTGACGTCTCGGCCTGGGAGGTGTGGTGGCCGCTGCTGGCCGGGGCGGTGGTGGTGCTGGCGGCGCCGGGCGGGCACCGCGACGCGGGCTATGTGGCCGCGCTGATCGAGGCGCAGCGGGTGTCGGTGGCGCATTTCGTGCCGTCGATGCTGGCGGCGTTCACCGCTGAGCCGGCCGCGGCCCGGTGCCGGTCGCTGAGCCGGGTGTTCTGCAGCGGGGAGGAGCTGACCGCCGAGCTGACCGCCCGGTTCGCGGCCCGGCTGGACGCTGGCCTGCATAACCTGTACGGCCCGACCGAGGCCACGGTGGACGTGACGGCCTGGGCGTGCCCGCCGGTCGGCACCAGCGGGCCGGTGCCGATCGGCACCCCGGTCGCCAACACCCAGGCCTACCTGCTCGATACCGGCCTGGGCTCGGTCCCGGACGGCACCGCCGGAGAACTGTACATCGCGGGGGCGCAGCTGGCCCGCGGCTATGCGCACCGTCCGGGGCTGACCGCTGAGCGGTTCACCGCGTGCCCGTTCGGCCCGGCCGGGGCACGGATGTACCGGACCGGGGACCTGGCCAAGTGGACCCCAGACGGGCAGCTGGTCTTCGCCGGCCGCGCCGATGACCAGGTGAAGATCCGCGGGTTCCGGGTCGAGCCCGGCGAGATCACTGCGGTGCTGACCGCCCACCCCGCCGTGGCGCAGGCGGCGGTGATCGCCCGCCAGGACACCCCCGGCCATCAGCAGCTGGTCGGCTACGTGACACCCGCCGGACAGCAGCCAGTCGACGCAGCCGGGCTGCGGGACTACGCCGCGGCCCGGCTGCCGGACTACATGATCCCGGCCGCGATCGTGGTGCTGGAGGCGCTGCCGGTCACGGTGAACGGGAAACTGGACCGGGCCGCACTGCCGGCCCCCGAGTTCACCGGCGCTGGCGGCCGCGGCCCGGCCACCGCCGCCGAAGAACTGCTATGCGACCTGTTCGGGCAGGTGCTGGGGATAGCGCGGGTCGGGGCGGAGGACGGGTTCTTCGAGCTGGGCGGGGACAGCATCATGTCGATGCAGCTGGTCGCCCGGGCGCGGACGGCGGGGCTGGTGTTCAGCCCGCGGGACGTATTCCAGGCCCGCACCCCGGCCGCGCTGGCCGCCCTCGCGCAGTCAGCCGGACCACCCGGGGAAGCTGTCCCTGACATCGGTACCGGGCAGGTGCCGCTGACCCCGGTGATGCGGCGGCTGCTGGAGCGCGGCGGGCCGGTAGCCCGGTTCAGTCAGTCGATGCTGGTGACGGTGCCGGCCGGGGCGGGCCTGGCGGACCTGGACCGGGCACTGCAGGCGGTGACCGGTCACCATGACATGCTGCGGGCCCGGCTGGACGACCACGGCGGATGGCAGCTGGCAGTGCCTCCACCGGGACCTACAGCGGCGGGGCTGGTGCGGCGGGTGGACGCGGCCGGTGCTGACCCAGCCGGGCTGGCCCGGCTGGCGGCGGCCGAGCGGGCCGCGGCGGCGGCCCGGCTGGACCCGGCGGCCGGGGTGATGGTGCAGGCCAGCTGGCTGGACCGCGGCCCGGGACAAGGCGGGCTGCTGGTGCTGGTGATCCATCACCTGGTGGTGGACGGGGTGTCGTGGCGGGTGCTGCTGCCCGACCTGGAAACCGCCTGGACCGCGGTCACCACCGGACGCCCGGTGACCCTGGACCCGGTCCGGACCTCGTTCCGCCGCTGGTCCCAGCTGCTGACCGAAGCGGCCGGGCAGGACCAGACCGCACGCCAGCTCGACTGGTGGCAGCAGGTCCTGAAAGACAGCGACCCGCCACTGGGCGCACGCCCGCTGGGACCCGCCGACACCGCCGGCGGGATGCGGCGGATGCCGGTGCCGGTCCCGGCCGATCTGGACGGCCCGCTGACCGGGGCGCTGCCAGTCATGTTTGGCTGCGGGGTCCAGGAGGTGCTGCTGGCCGGGCTGGCGGCCGCGCTGATGCGGTGGCGGCCCGGCGGGCCGCCCGGCGGGGTGCTGATCGAGATGGAAGGCCACGGCCGGGAGCAGGTCAGTCTGGACGCGGATCTGTCGCGGTCGGTGGGCTGGTTCACCAGCATCTACCCGGTGCGGCTGGATCCCGGGCCGGTGCCGTTCGCCGAGGTGGCCGCGGGCGGCCCGGCCGCCGGGCGGCTGCTGAAACGGGTTAAGGAGCAGGTCCGGGCGGTGCCGGGCAACGGCCTGGGCTACGGCCTGCTGCGCTACCTGAACCCGCAGACCGCCGCCGTGCTGGCCCGCTACCCGGCCCCGCAGATCGGGTTCAACTACCTCGGCCGGTTCACCACCTCCACCGAGGGCAGCCCGGGCCGGGACCCGGCGCCGTGGCGCCCAGCCGGGCGGGTGCTGGGCGGCAGCGCGGACCCGGGCTTGCCCGCCGGGCACGTGCTGGAAGCCTCCGGGCTGGTGCGTGATCTGCCAGACGGCTCGCAGCTGCAGCTGACCCTGGCCTGGGCCGGGCAGCTCCTGGATGAGCCGCAGGTCGCCGAGCTGGCCCGGCTGTGGGCCGAGGCGCTGACCGGGCTGGCCGCCCACGCCACCCAGCCAGGAGCCGGCGGCTTGACCCCGTCGGACCTGCCGCTGGTCAGCCTGGACCAGGACCAGATCGAGGAACTGGAGGCCAGCACGCCGGGCGGGCTGGCTGAGGCCTGGCCGCTGTCACCGCTGCAGGAGGGCCTGCTGTTCCACGCGCTGTATGACAGCGGCGCCCCGGACGTGTACACGGTGCAGCATTTCTTTGACCTGGAGGGCCCGGTCGACCCGGCCCGGCTGCGGGCGGCGGGGCAGGCACTGCTGGATCGGCATGTGAACCTGCGGGCCGGGTTTACCCAGACCAGCTCAGGTCAGCATGTGCAGGTGATTCCCCGGCGGGCCGAGCTGCCGTGGCGGGAAGCGGACCTGTCGGGCGGGCCGGATCCGCGGGCGGCGGTGGAAGCGCTGGCGCGGCGGGAACGGGAGCGGCGGTTTGACCTGGCCGGGCCGCCGTTGCTGCGGTTTGTGCTGGCGCGGCTGGGCGCGGACCGGTGGCGGCTGGTGGTGACCGGTCATCATCTGCTGACCGATGGCTGGTCGATGCCGGTGCTGGGCCGGGAGCTGCTGGCCTTGTACCGGGCCGGGGGAGACACGGCGGCGCTGCCGCGGGTCACGCCGTACCGGGAGTACCTGGCCTGGCTGTCCCGCCAGGACACCGCTGCCGCGGTGGCGGCCTGGGCGGGGGCACTGGCCGGGCTGGAGGAACCGACGCTGCTGGCCCCCGGTGCCGACCGCGCGCAGCTGACCGCGGTGCCCCAGGATCTGGTCACCGAGCTGCCGGGCGAGCTGTCGGCCGCGCTGGAACAGCACGCCCGCGGCCACGCGGTGACCGTCAACACGGTGCTGCAGGCTGCCTGGGGGCTGCTGGCCGGACGGCTGGCCGGGCGCGATGATGTGGTGTTCGGGGCGGTGGTGGCGGGGCGGCCGCCGGAGCTGCCCGGGGTGGAGACCATGCTGGGGCTGTTCATCAACACCGTCCCGGTCCGGGTCCGGCTGGACCCCGCCGTCACCGCCGGGCAGCTGTGGGCCCGGCTGCAGGATCAGCAGGCACAGCTGCTGGCCTACCACTTCCTTGGCTTGGCCCAGATCCAGCGGGCGGCCGGGCCGGGCGCGGTGTTCGACACCCTGGTCGTCTACGAGAACTACCCTCTTAACCCTGTCGGGCTGGCGGGCGCGGCTCCTGGCCAGGATCCGGTACGGGTCACTGGCGCCGGCGGGCATGACGCCGTGCATTATCCGCTGACCCTGATTGTGATGCCGGGAACCCGGCTGCGGCTGCGGTTGTCTTACCGTCCGGACCTGTTCAGCGCGGATGCGGCCGGGCAGATCGCGGCCCGGCTGGTGCGGGTGCTGGAGCAGGTGGCCGCCGACCCGGGCCTGCGGGTGCACCAGGTCACTGTCGTGTCTGATGCCGAACGCCGCGAGCTGCTGGCCCGCAACGCGACCGGGGTCCCGGTGCCGGAGGGCACGGTGGCGGGGCTGTTCGCCGGGTGGGCGGCCCGGACCCCGGATGCGGTGGCGGTGGTTGATGGGGATGGGGTGCTGTCGTATGGGTTCCTGGCCGGGGCGGCAGCCCGGCTGGGGTCATACCTGACAGGCCGGGGGGTGGGGCCGGAGTCGGTGGTGGCGGTCATGGTGCCGCGGTCGGCGGCGATGATGGTCGCGGTGCTGGGGGTGGCCTGGGCCGGGGCGGCGTACCTGCCGGTTGATCCGGGCTTTCCGGCCGGCCGGGCCGGGTTCATGCTGGCCGACGCGGGCGCGGTGACGGTGGTCTGCACCACCGCGACGGCGGCCGGGCTGCCGCCGGGCCCGGCCGCGGTGGTGCTGGATGACCCGGGTGTCCGGGCGGGGCTGGCGCGGTGCCATGGTGGCGGCCCGGCCCCGGCGGCGGCCAGCGGCGCGGTGTACGTGATGTACACGTCGGGGTCGACGGGGGTCCCCAAGGGGGTGGTGGTCACCCACGGGGCGGTGGCCGGGCTGGCGGCGTGGGCGGCCGGGCGGTTCGGGCCGGGCGGGGAATTCAGCCGGGTGCTGGGATCGACGTCGCTGAGCTTTGACGTGTCGGTGTTCGAGCTGCTGGGCCCGCTGTGCGCGGGAGGCTGCGTGCATCTGGTGCCGGATCTGCTGGCGCTGGCGGACCTGGCGGGCCGGGGTGCCCCGGTATCGCTGGTCAGCGCGGTGCCATCGGCGCTGGCGCAGGTGCTGGCGGCCACCGGCGTTCTGGCCGGGCCGGCGATGGTGGTGCTGGCCGGGGAAGCGCTGACCGCCGCGGCGCTGGGTGCGGTGCGGGCGGCGGTGCCCGGCGCGTCGCTGGCTAATATCTACGGCCCGACCGAGGCGACGGTCTACGCCACCGCCTGGTTCGATGACGGCCGGCAGCGGCCGCCGGGCTGGGTGCCGCCGATCGGCCGCCCGATCGTCAACACCCAGGTGTTCGTGCTGGATGGCGGGTTGGGGCTGGTCCCGGACGGGGTGGCCGGAGAACTGTACGTGGCCGGGGCGGGCCTGGCGCGGGGGTACCTGAACCGTCCGGGGCTGACCGCCGGCCGGTTCACCGCGTGCCCGTTCGGCCCGGCCGGGGCACGGATGTACCGGACCGGGGACCTGGCCCGCTGGCACCACGGCCAGCTGGTCTTCGCCGGCCGCGCCGATGAGCAGGTCAAGATCCGCGGGTTCCGGGTCGAGCCCGGCGAGATCACCGCGGTGCTGACCGCCCACCCGGACGTGGCGCAGGCCGCGGTGATCGCCCGCCAGGACACCCCCGGCCACCAGCAGCTGGTCGCCTACGTCGTCCCCGCGGGAGAAGAACCGGTAGACGGAGCGGAGCTGCGCGACTACGCCGCGGCCCGGCTGCCGGAGTACATGGTCCCGGCCGCGATCGTGGTGCTGGAGGCGCTGCCGGTCACGGTGAACGGGAAACTGGACCGGGCCGCACTGCCGGCCCCCGAGTTCACCGGCGCTGGCGGCCGCGGCCCGGCCACCGCCGCCGAAGAACTGCTATGCGACCTGTTCGGGCAGGTGCTGGACCGGATAGCGCGGGTCGGGGCGGAGGACGGGTTCTTTGACCTGGGCGGGGATTCGCTGCTGGGGATGCAGCTGGTTGCCCGGGTGCGGGCGGTGCTGGGCGCCGATATCGGGGTCGGGGCGCTGTTCGACGCGCCGGCCCCGGCCGGGCTGGCGCGGGCGGTGGAGGCGGCCTGGGGCCAGCCGGGCCGGCCGCGGCTGGGCCCGGTGCTGCGCCCGGCGGTGCTGCCATTGTCGTTCGCGCAGCTGCGGATGTGGTTCCTGGCCGGGCTGGAAGACACCGGGGCGGCCTACCACATCCCGGTCGCGGTCCAGATCAGCGGCCCGCTGGACGCCGCGGTGCTGGAGGCGGCGCTGGGGGACGTGGCCGCCCGGCATGAGAGCCTGCGCACGGTGTTCCCCGCTGCTGGCGGGGTACCCCGCCAGCAGGTCCTGGACCCGGCCGACGGGACACCGCCGCTGATCGTCCGTCAGCTGGGCGCAGATCAGGCGGCCGGGGTGGTGACAGCCGCCGCGATGCGGCCGTTTGACCTGGCCAGCGAGCTGCCGTGGCGGGCGGAGCTGCTGGTCACCGGCCCGTCGGAAGCGGTCCTGGTGATCGTGGCGCACCACATCGCCACCGACGGCTGGTCGATGCAGGTGCTGGCCCGCGACCTGTCGGCTGCCTATGCAGCCCGGGCCGCCGGGCAGGCGCCGGGGTGGGCGCCGTTGCCGGCCCAGTACGCCGATTACGCGATCTGGCAGCGGGAGATGCTCGGCGACGCCGCCGACGAATCCAGCCTGATGGCCGCCCAGCTGGGCTACTGGCGCCAGCAGCTGGCCGGACTGCCGACCCGACTGGAGCTGCCCGCCGACCGGCCCCGCCCGGCCGTGGCCTCCTATGCCGGGGGGCGAGTGCCGTGGCGTGTCCCGGCTGAGGTGCACGCACGGCTGGCCGCCTTGGCCCGGACCCGCGGCGCGACGATGTTCATGGTGGCGGTGGCGGCGACCGGGCTGCTGCTGGCCCGCCTCGGTGCCGGGGAGGACATCCCGGTCGGCACCCCGGTGGCCGGGCGTCCGGATGAGGCAATGGGCGGTCTGGTCGGGTTCTTCGTCAACACCCTGGTGCTGCGTACCACGGTTACGCCCGCCGACAGCTTCACCGCGCTGGTCGCCGGAGCCCGCGAAGCGGCGCTGGGGGCCTATGCGCATCAGGATGTGCCGTTCGAGCATCTGGTCGATGACCTGCGCCCGGAACGGTCGCCGGCCCGCCATCCGCTGTTCCAGGTCACGCTGGCGTTCCAGAACGCCCCCCCGCCCCGGCTGAACCTGCCCGGGGCGGTGGTCAGCCAGCTGCCCGCCGCAACCGCGGCCACCAGGTTCGATCTGGAATTCAGCTGGCGGGAAACGCCTAGCCCCGGCGGTCTGGGCGGCGCGGTCGTCTACCGCACCGACTTGTTTAGCGCGGATGCGGCGGGGCAGATCGCGGGCCGGCTGGTGCGGGTGCTGGAGCAGGTGGCGGCCGACCCGGGCCTGCGGGTGCACCAGCTCTCGCTGCTGACCGATGCCGAACGGGCCGAGCTGGCGGCCCGTAACGCGACCGCCGTCCCGGTCCCGGACGCCACCGTGACCGGCCTGTTCGCCGCGCGGGCGCGGCGGGTGCCGGATGCGGTGGCAGTCGTTGACGGGGAGGCGGTGCTGTCCTACCGGTTCCTGGCCGGCGCGGCGGCCCGGCTGGCGGGGCGGCTGGCTCAGGCCGGGGCCGGGCCGGAGTCGGTGGTGGCGGTGCTGGTGCCGCGGTCGGCGGGGATGGTGACGGCGGTGCTGGGGGTGCTGTGGGCCGGGGCGGCGTACCTGCCGCTGGACCCGGGATACCCGCCTGGCCGGATCAGCTTCATGCTGGCGGATGCTCAGGCGGTGGCGCTGGTATCCACCCGGCAGGCCGCGGATGCCCTGCCAGCCGCGCCCGCCGGCCCACTGCCGGTCATCCTGGACGACCCGGGCCTGGCAGTCCCGGCGGAGCCCGGCAGTTCCCCGCCAGTGCGGGTGCGGCCGGGCGCGGCGGCGTACGTGATGTACACCTCGGGGTCCACCGGGATGCCCAAGGGTGTGGTGGCCACTCATGGCGGGGTGGCGGGGCTGGCGTGCGACCGGCGATGGCGGGATGGTCACGACCGGGTGCTGGTCCATTCGGCGCAGGTCTTCGACGCGGTGACCTATGAGCTGTGGGTGCCGCTGCTGGCCGGGGGGACAGCGGTGCTGGCGCCCCCGGAGGAACTGGACGTCGCGGCCCTGGCCGCGCTGGTGACAGCGGAGTCAGTGACCGGGCTGTGGCTGACGGCGGCGTTGTTCAGCATGGTGGCCGCGATGGCGCCCGGGTGCCTGGCCACGACGGCGCAGGTATGGACCGGCGGGGAGGAACCATCAGGGCCGGCGGTGGCACGGGTGCTGGCGGAATGCCCGGGCACGACCGTGGTCAACGGGTATGGGCCGACCGAGGCCACGACATTCGCCACCTGCTATCCGGTGCCGGGGCCGGTGCCGGGGCCGGTGCCGATCGGCCGCCCGATGGACAACACCCGGGTATTCGTGCTGGATGGCGGGCTGGGGCTGATGCCCGACACGGTGGCCGGGGAGCTGTACGTGGCCGGGGATGGGCTGGCCCGGGGGTATCTGAACCGTCCGGGGCTGACCGGGGAACGGTTCGTGGCGTGCCCGTTCGGCCCGCCAGGGGCGCGGATGTACCGCACCGGGGACCTGGCCCGCTGGCAGGACGGCCAGCTGGTCTTCTCCGGCCGCGCCGATGAGCAGGTCAAGGTCCGCGGGTTCCGGGTCGAGCTCGGCGAGATCACCACGGTGCTGGCCGCCCATCCGCGGGTGGGGCAGGCGGTGGTGATCGCCCGCGAGGACACCCCCGGCCTTAAGCAGCTGGTTGGCTACGTCGTCCCCGCCTCCGGCGATGACAGCGCCGAGGATGGTGACGGGCTGCGGGAGTACCTGGCGGGTCGGCTGCCGGAGTTCATGGTCCCGGCAGCGGTGGTGGTGCTGGATGCGCTGCCGATGACGGTGAACGGGAAGCTGGATACCGCGGCGCTGCCCGTGCCCGGTTTCACCGGGGCGGGGGGCCGCGGTCCGGCCACCGCGGCCGAAGAAGTGCTGTGCGGACTCTTCGCCGAAGTGCTGGGCCTGGAGCGGGTGGGGGCCGAGGACGGGTTCTTTGACCTGGGCGGGGATTCGCTGCTGGGGATGCGGCTGGTCACCCGGGTCCGGGCGGTACTGGGCGCCGAAGTAGAGGTCGGGGCGTTGTTCGACGCGCCGACCCCGGCCGGGCTGGCGCGGGCGGTGGAGGCGGCGTGGGGCCGGCCGGCCCGGCCGCGGCTGGGTCCGGTGGTGCGCCCGGTGGTGCTGCCGCTGTCGTTCGCGCAGCTGCGGATGTGGTTCCTGACCGGGCTGGAAGACACCGGGGCGGCTTACCACATCCCGGTCGCGGTCCGGATCAGCGGCCCGGTGAACGCGAGGGCGCTGGAAGCAGCGCTGGGTGATGTAGCCGCCCGGCACGAGAGCCTGCGCACCGTGTTCCCCGCTCCTGGTGGGGTACCCCGCCAGGAGGTCCTGGACCTGGCTGCCGGGGCGCCGCCGCTGACCGTCCGCCAGCTGGACCCCGACCAGGCAGCCGCCGCGGTGACCGCCGCCGCGATGCGGGTTTTTGACCTGGCCAGCGAGCTGCCGTGGCGGGCGGAGCTGCTGGTCACCGGCCCGGCCGAGGCGGTGCTGGTGATCGTGGTCCACCACATCGCCACCGACGGCTGGTCGATGCCGGTGCTGGCCCGCGACATTTCAGCCGCGTACGCGGCCCGGGCCGCCGGCCGCGCGCCGGACTGGGCGCCGTTGCCGGTCCAGTACGCCGATTACGCGATCTGGCAGCGGGAGATGCTCGGCGATGCCGCCGATGAGTCCAGCGTGATGGCTGCTCAGCTGGGCTACTGGCGCCAGCAGCTGGCCGGGCTGCCCGCCGGGCTGGAACTGCCCGCCGACCGCCCCCGCCCGGCCGTGGCCTCCTACGCCGGGGGGCAGGTGGCGTGGCGAGTGACGGGCGGGGTCCATGCCCGACTGGCCACCGTCGCCCGGGCCGAGGACGCGACGATGTTCATGGTGGCGGTGGCGGCGACTGGGCTGCTGCTGGCCCGGCTGGGTGCCGGAGAGGACATCCCGGTGGGCACTCCGGTGGCCGGGCGTCCGGATGAGGCGATGAGCGGTCTGGTCGGGTTCTTCGTGAACACGCTGGTGCTGCGCACCACGGTCACGCGCACCGACAGCTTCACCGCTCTGGTCGCCGGAGCCCGTGAAGCGGCGCTGGGGGCCTACGCGCATCAGGATGTGCCGTTTGAGCACCTGGTTGATGACCTGCGCCCGGAACGGTCACCGGGCCGCCATCCGCTGTTCCAGGTCACGCTGGCATTCCAGAACACTCCCCGGCCACACGTGGATCTGCCCGGGGCGACGGTCAGCCAGCTGACGGCGGACACCGCGACCACCAGGTTCGACCTGGAATTCAGCTGGCGGGAAGCCCCTAGCACCGGCGGGTCGGGCGGGGTGGGCGGCGCGGTTGTGTACCGCACCGATTTGTTCAGCGCGGATGCGGCGGGGCAGATCGCGGGCCGTTTGGTGCGGGTGCTGGAGCAGGTGGCCGCCGACCCGGGGCTGCGGGTGCACCAGGTCGCGCTGCTGACCGGTGCCGAACGGGCGCAGCTGGCGGCCCGCAACGCGACCGCCGCCCCGATCCCGGACGCCGCGGTGACCGGCCTGTTCGCCGCGCAGGCGCGGTGGGTGCCGGATGCGGTGGCGGTTGTTGACGGGGAGGCGGTGCTGTCTTACCGGTTCCTGGCGGGCTCGGCGGCCCGGCTGGCGGGGCGGCTGGTGCGGGCGGGCGTGGGGCCGGAGTCGGTGGTGGCAGTGCTGGTGCCGCGGTCGGCGGGGATGATCACGGCGGTGCTGGGGGTGCTGTGGGCCGGGGCGGCGTACCTGCCGCTGGACCCGGCCTACCCGGCTGAGCGGATCAGCTTCATGCTCACCGATACCCGCGCCACCGCCTTGGTCTGTACCACCGCAACCACCGCGGCCGCCGCCGGGTCAGCTGCTGGCCTGTCCCGGATAAACCTCGACGACCCGGAGGACAGGCCGACGGACACGTCGGCCGGGCCGGCCAGGGTGCGGCCGGGCGGGGCGGCGTACGTCATGTACACGTCCGGGTCTACCGGGACGCCCAAGGGCGTGGTGGTGACCCACGGCGGGGTAGTGAACCTGGCGTGTGACCGGCGGTGGCGGGGCGGCCACGAGCGGGTGCTGGTCCACTCCGCGCAGGTCTTCGACGCGATGACGTATGAGCTGTGGGTGCCGTTGCTGGCCGAGGGTACCGCGGTGGTGGCGCCGCCCGGCGAGCTGGACGTGGTGGCCCTGGCCGCGGTGGTGCGAGCGGAGTCGGTGACCGGCCTGTTCCTGACGACGGCGCTGCTGAACGTGGTGGCCGCGGTGTCACCGGGATGCCTGGCCACGGCGGCGCAGGTATGGACCGGCGGGGAGGCAGCATCAGCACAGGCGATGGCCAGGGTGAGACAGGAATGCCCGGGCACCGCCGTGGTCAACCTGTACGGGCCGACCGAGGCGACGGTCAACTGCACCCGGTACTGGATCAGTCCCGGCCAGCAGCTGGCGGATGGGCCGGTGCCGATCGGCACCTCGATCGCCAACACCCAGGTGCTGGTGCTCGATGGCGGGCTGGGGCTGGTGCCGGACGGGGTGACCGGGGAGCTGTACGTGGCGGGTACGGGGCTGGCCCGGGGATACCTGGGGCGTCCGGGGCTGACGGCGGGCAGGTTCACCGCGTGCCCGTCCGGCCCGGCCGGGGCGCGGATGTACCGGACCGGGGACCTGGCCCGCTGGCAGGACGGCCAGCTGGTCTTCGCCGGCCGCGCCGACGAGCAGCTGAAGATCCGCGGGTTCCGGATCGAGCCCGGCGAGATCACCGCGGTGCTGGCCGCCCACCCCGACGTGGCGCAGGCGGCGGTGATCGCCCGTGAGGACACCCCCGGGCACCGCCAGCTGGTCGGCTACATCGTCCCCGCCCCTAGCGCGGGCAGCGGTGACGGCGGCGCGGAGGAGCTGCGGGAATACCTGGCAGTGCGGCTGCCGGAGTACATGGTCCCGGCTGCCATCGTCGTGCTAGAGGCACTGCCGGTGACAGTGAACGGAAAGCTGGACACCGCGGCGCTGCCCGCCCCGCAGTTCACCGCGGCACCCGGCGGGCGGGGCCCGGCGACGGCGGCGGAGGAAGTGCTGTGCGGCCTGTACGCCGACGTGCTGGGCCTGGACTACGCCGGTCCCGACGACGACTTCTTCGACCTGGGCGGCGATTCTCTGTTGGGAGTACAGCTGGTGACCCGGGTGCGGGCAGTGCTGGGCGCCGATGTAGAAGTGGGGGCGCTGTTTGATGCGCCGTCGCCGGCGGGGCTGGCGCGGGCGGTGGAGGCGGCGTGGGGCCAGCCGGGGCGGCCGCGGCTGGGCCCGGTGGTGCGCCCGGCGGTGCTGCCGTTGTCGTTCGCGCAGCTGCGGATGTGGTTCCTGGCCGGGCTGGGAGACACCGGGGCGGCCTATCACATCCCGGTCGCCGTGCATATCAGCGGCCCGCTCGATACCGCCGCACTGCGGGCAGCGCTGGGGGATGTGGCCACCAGGCACGAGAGCCTGCGCACGGTGTTCCCCGCTCCGGGCGGGGTGCCCCGCCAGGAGATCCTGGACCCGGCGGCCGGGACATTGCCGCTGACCGTCCGCCAGCTGGACCCTGATCAGGTGGCCGGGGCGGTGACAGCCGCCGCGGTCAGGCCGTTTGACCTGGCCGGGCAGCTGCCGTGGCGGGCGGAGCTGCTGGTCACCGGTCCGGCTGAGGCGGTGCTGGTGATCGTGGTGCACCACATCGCTACCGACGGCTGGTCGATGCAGGTGCTCGGCCGTGACATCTCAGCCGCGTATGCGGCCCGGGCGGCCGGGCGGGTGCCGAGGTGGGCGTCGTTGCCGGTCCAGTACGCCGATTACGCGATCTGGCAGCGGGACATGCTCGGCGACGCCGCCGATGAGACCAGCGTGATGGCCGCCCAGCTGGGCTACTGGCGCCAGCAGCTGGCCGGGCTGCCCGCCGGGCTGGAGCTGCCCGCCGACCGGGCCCGCCCGGCGGTAGCCTCCGCTGCCGGGGGGCGGGTGCCGTGGCGGGTCCCGGCCGGGGTGCATGCCGGGCTGGCGGCGCTGGCCCGGGCCCGGGGGGCGACGATGTTCATGATCGCGGTCGCCGCGACCGGGCTGCTGCTGGCCCGGCTGGGGGCGGGGGACGACATCCCCATCGGCACCCCGGTCGCGGGCCGTCCGGATGAGGCGATGAGCGGCCTGGTCGGGTTCTTCGTCAACACGCTGGTGCTGCGCACCACGGTCACGCCCGCCGACAGCTTCACCGCGCTGGTCGCCGGGGCGCGCCAGGCGGCGCTGGGAGCCTACGCCCACCAGGATGTGCCGTTCGAGCACCTGGTTGACGACCTGCGCCCGGAACGGTCACTGGCCCGTCATCCGCTGTTCCAGGTCATGCTGGCATTCCAGAACACTCCCCGGCCGCACCTGAACCTGCCCGGGGCGACGGTCAGCCAGCTGCCCTCCGGCACCGGGGCCACCAAGTTTGACCTGGATTTCACCTGGCGGGAAACCCCCGACGCGGGCGGGCTGGACGGCGCGGTCATCTACCGCACCGACTTGTTCAGCGCGGATGTGGCGGGGCAGGTGGCGGGGCGTTTGGTGCGGGTGCTGGAGCAGGTGGCCGCCGACCCGGGGCTGCGGGTGCATCAGGTGTCGTTGCTGTCTGGTGCTGAGCGGGCGGAGCTGGCGGCCCGCAACGCGACCGCTGCCCCGGTGCCGGAGGACACGGTGACCGGGCTGTTCGCGGCGCGGGCGGTGTCGTGCCCGGATGCGGTGGCGGTGATCGACGGGGAGGCGGTGCTGTCCTACCGGTTCCTGGCCAAGTCGGCGGCCCGGCTGGCGGGGCGGCTGGCTCGGGCCGGGGCCGGGCCGGAGACGGTGGTGGCGGTGCTGGTGCCGCGGTCGGCGGGGATGGTGACGGCGGTGCTGGGGGTGCTGTGGGCCGGGGCGGCGTACCTGCCGCTGGACCCGGCCTACCCCGCTGAGCGGATCAGCTTCATGCTTACCGCCGCCCGGGCGGCGGTGCTGGTCTGCACCGCTGCTACTGCCGGGACGCAGCCGGCCGGGCCCGGCGGCCCGGCCCGGGTCATCCTCGATGACCCGGCGGCCGGGCCGGCCGGTCCGCTGGCCGGGCCGGCGGGGGTACGGCCGGGCGGGGCGGCGTATGTGATGTACACGTCCGGGTCGACTGGGGTGCCGAAGGGTGCGGTGATCACCCATGGTGGCCTGGTGAACTACGTGACCTGGTGCGTGGCGGCGTACCCGGAGCTGGCCGGGACCAGCTTGCTGCACGCGCCGTCGTCGTTCGACGCGGGCGTGACGGTGCTGTACGGGGCGCTGGCCTGCGGCGGCGCTGTGGTGACGGCGGGGCTGGATGAGGACCTGCCCGGGGTGCTGGCCGGGCCGCTGTCGTTTTTGAAGATCACGCCCAGCCACCTGCCGGTCCTGGACGCGCTGCCGTCGTGGTGTGCCCCGGCCGGGCGGCTGATGACCGGTGCTGAGCCGCTGGCGGCCGGGCAGGCCGCCGCCTGGCAGGACCGGCACCCGGGCGTGTTCATCGTCAACCATTACGGTCCCACCGAGGTGACCGTCGGCTGCGCGCATTACGTGATCAGTCCCGGCCAGCAGATCCCCGGCCCGGTCGTGCCGGTTGGCCGCCCGTTCGCGAATATCGGGGTGTTCGTGCTCGATGACGGGCTGGAGCTGGTGCCGGACGGGGTGGCCGGGGAGCTGCATGTGGTTGGTGCGCAGCTGGCACGGGGGTACCTGAACCGCCCGGGGCTGACCGCGAGCCGGTTCGTGGCATGCCCGTTCGGTCCGGCTGGGGCGCGGATGTACCGGACCGGGGACCTCGCCCGCTGGCAGGACGGCCAGCTGGTCTTCGCCGGCCGCGCTGACGGCCAGGTGAAGATCCGCGGGTTCCGGGTTGAGCCCGGCGAGATCACCGGGGTGCTGGCCGGTCACCCGCGGGTCAGCCAGGCGGCGGTGATCGCCCGCGAGGACACCCCCGGGCACCGCCAGCTAATCGGCTACATCGTCCCCGCCCCCGGCGCGGACGGTGGTGACGGTGGCGGGGAGGGGTTGCGGGAGTATGTGGCGGGGTGGCTGCCGGAGTACATGGTCCCGGCGGCGGTCGTCACGCTGGAGGCGCTGCCGGTCACGGTGAACGGCAAGCTGGACACCGCGGCGCTGCCGGCCCCGCAGTTCGCCGGGGCCCCCGGCGGCCGCGGCCCGGCGACCGCCGCGGAGGAGACACTGTGCGGGCTGTTCGCTGGTTTGCTGCCGGTGGAGCGGGTGGGGGCCGAGGACGGGTTCTTCGAGCTGGGCGGGGACAGCATCATGTCGATGCAGCTGGTCGCCCGGGCACGGGCCGCGGGGCTGGTGTTCAGCCCGCGGGACGTATTCCAGGCCCGCACCCCGGCCGCCCTCGCCGCCCTCGCCGGCACCACCGCCGGCGCCGATGCTGATGCCGGCGCGGCTGCCGATGCCGGCATCGGGCAGGTGCCGCTGACCCCGGCGATGCGGCGGCTGCTGGAGCGCGGCGGGCCGGTGACCGGGGGCAGCCAGTCGATGCTGGTGGAGGTGCCGGCCGGGCTGGGGATGGCCGCGCTGGCCGCCGCGCTGCAGGCGGTGATCGATCACCATGCCATGCTGCGGGCCCGGCTGGTCAGCTCATCCGGGGGGTGGCGGCTGGAGGCTGGCGAAGCCGGGACAGTGGCGGCCGGGGACCTGGTGCGCCGGATAGACATCAGCGGGCTGGCCGCCGCCGCGGTGGCCGCGGCGGTCGCGGCCGGGCGGCTGGCCGCGGCGGCCCGGCTGGCCCCGCAGGCCGCAGTGATGGCCCAGGCAGTGTGGTTCGACGCCGGGCCGGGCAAGCCGGGGCGGCTGCTGCTGGTGACGTATGACCTGGTGATGGACGGGGTGTCGTGGCAGATCCTGGTCCCGGACCTGGCGGCTGCCTGGGCGGCGGTCACCGCCGGACGCCAGCCGGTGCTGGACCCGGCGGGCACCTCGTTCGGCCGCTGGTCCCAGCAGCTGGCCAGCCAGGCCCACGACCCCGCGGTAGCCGCGCAGCTGCCAGCATGGCAGGAGATCGCCGGCCACCAGGACCCGCCGCTCGGCCGTGCGGCGCTGGACCCGGGCCAGGATACGGCCAGCCCGGCGAGCAGGATGCCGGTCCCGCTGCCCGCGGGCCTTACCGGGCCGCTGACCAGCCAGCTGCCCGCCATGTTCGGCTGCGGGATCCAGGACGTGCTGCTGGCGGGCCTGGCCGCCGCGGTGGCTCAGTGGCGGGCCGGCCGCCACCAGGAGCACACCGGATCGCTTGTTGAGGTCAGCAGCCACGACCGCGAGCAGCTCGCCCCGGACGCGGACCTGTCCCGGACGGTGGGCTGGTTCACCAGTATCTACCCGGTCCGGCTGGATCCCGGGCCGGTGCCGTTCACCGAGGTGACCGCGGGCGGCCCGGCCGCCGGGCAGCTGCTGAAACGGGTCAAGGAACAGGTCCGGGCGGTACCGGGCAACGGCCTGGGCTACGGACTGCTGCGCTACCTGAACCCCCAGACCGCCCCAGAGCTGGCCCGCTACCCGGCCCCGCAGATCGGGTTCAGCTACCTCGGCCGGTTCCCTGCCCAGTCACTCCCGGCGGAAAACAGTCAGTGGCACCCGGCCGGGACAGGTGTGCCCGGGGCTGATGCCGAGGACAGCTTGCCGGCTGAGTATGTGCTGGAAGCCTCCGGGCTGGTACGTGATATGCCGGGCGGGCCGCAGCTGCAGCTGACCCTGCGCTGGGCCGGGCAGCTCCTGGATGAGCCGCAGGTTGCTGAGCTGGCCCGGCTGTGGGCCGCCGCGCTGGCCGGGCTGGCCACCCACGCCGCGCAGCCGGGGGCCGGCGGGCTGACCCCGTCGGACCTGCCGCTGGTCAGCCTGGACCAGGACCAGATCGAGGAACTGGAAGCCAGCACGCCCGGCGGGCTGGCCGAGGTGTGGCCGCTGCCGCCGCTGCAGGAAGGCCTGCTGTTCCACACGCTGTATGACACCGCCGCCCCGGACGTCTACACGGTGCAGCACTTCTTTGACCTGGAGGGCCCGGTCGACCCGGCCCGGCTGCGGGCGGCGGGGCAGGCGCTGCTGGATCGGCACGCCAACCTACGGGCCGGGTTTACTCAGACCAGCTCAGGTCAGCATGTGCAGGTGATCCCCCGGCGGGTCGAGCTGCCGTGGCAGGAGACCGGCCTGACCGGCCAGCTAGACCCGCAGGCGGCGGTGGTGGCGCTGGCGCGCCGGGAACGGGAGCAGCGGTTTGACCTGGCCGTGCCGCCGTTGCTGCGGTTCGTGCTGGCGCGGCTGGGCCCGGACCGGTGGCGGCTGGTGGTGACCAGTCATCACCTGCTGGTGGATGGTTGGTCGATGCCGGTGCTTGGCCGGGAGATGCTGGCCCTGTACCGGGCCGGGGGAGACACGGCGGCGCTGCCGCGGGTCACGCCGTACCGGGAGTACCTGGCCTGGCTGGCCCGCCAGGACACCGACGCCGCGGCGTCGGCCTGGGCACAGGCGCTGGCCGGGCTGGAAGAACCAACCCTGCTGGCCCCCGGCGCCGACCGCGCCCAGCTGACCGCCGTACCCCAGGACCTGGTCACCGAGCTGCCAGCCGGGCTGGCAGCCGCGCTGGAACAGCACGCTCGCGGCCACGCGGTGACCGTCAACACGGTGCTGCAGGCCGCCTGGGGACTGCTGGTCGGACGGCTGACCGGACGAGACGACGTTGTATTCGGCACCGTGGTGGCGGGCCGCCCGCCCGAACTGCCCGGGGTGGAAACCATGCTGGGGCTGTTCATCAACACGATCCCGGTCAGGGTTCGGCCGGACCCGGCCGAGACCGCCGGGCAGCTGTGGCAACAGCTCCAGCAGCAGCAGTCGGCGCTGCTGGGCTGCCACTACCTGGGCCTGGCGCAGATCCAGCGGGCCGCCGGGCCGGGCGCGGTCTTCGACACCCTGGTCATCTACGAGAACTACCCCCGCGACCCGGCCGGGCTGGCCGCCCGGGACCCCGGTCGGGACCCGCTGAGCGTCATCGGCGCCGGCGGGCACAGCGCCGCCCACTACCCGCTGACCCTGATCGTGATGCCGGGAACCCGACTGCGGCTGCGGCTGACTTACCGCCCGGACCTGTTCACCGGGCAGACCGTCAGGCAGGTGGCGGGGCGTTTGGTGCGGGTGCTGGAGCAGGTGGCTGGTGATCCGGGGTTGCGGGTGCATCAGGTGTCGTTGCTGTCTGGTGCTGAGCGGGCGGGGCTGGCGGCCCGTAACGCGACTGGTGTGGTGGTTGCGGAGGACACGGTGGCGGGGCTGTTCGCGGCGCGGGCGGTGTCGTGCCCGGATGTGGTGGCGGTGGCTGACGGGGACCGGTCGTGGACTTATGGGGAGCTGGAGGCCGCGGCGGACCGGATGGCGTGCTACCTGGCTGGGCTGGGGGCGGGGCCGGAGACGGTGGTCGCGGTCGCGGTGGAGCGGTCGGCGGAGCTGGTGATGGTCTTGCTGGGGGTGCTGAAGACGGGAGCGGCGTACCTGCCGGTGGATCTGGGGTATCCGGCCGGGCGGATCGGTTTCATGCTGGCTGATGCCTGCCCGGCGGTGCTGGTGACCACGACGGCGGCCGCCGCCGGGCTGCCCGCCGGGGACGGGGCAGTGACGCGGGTGGTGCTGGATGACCCGGCCGTGGCGGCGGCGGTCGCGGCCTGCCCGCCGGGCCCGGGCGGGCAGGTGGCGGCCGGGAACCCGGCGTATGTGATCTACACGTCGGGTTCGACCGGGCAGCCCAAGGGCGTGGTGGTCACCCAGCACGCCGTGGTGAACTTCCTGGCCGCGATGGCGGACCTGGCCGGGGTGGTCGCGGGTGACCGGATGCTGGCGGTGACCACGGTGGCCTTTGACATTCATGTGCTGGAGCTGTACCTGCCGCTGCTGGCCGGTGCGGGCGTCGTGATCGCGGGCCGGGAGCAGTCGCGTGACCCGGCACTGCTGGGCGCGCTGATCAGGCGAAGCGGGGCCACGGTCATGCAGGCGACCCCGGCGCTGTGGCAGGCGGTGCTGGCCGGGCATCCCGACGCCGCGCGCGGGCTGCGGATGCTGACCGGGGGGGACGTGCTGGCACCCGGGCTGGCCGCGGCGATGCGGCAGCTGACCGGGACGGTGATCAACTTGTACGGGCCGACCGAGACGACGGTGTGGTCGGCTGCGGCGCACGTGGGTGCCGGCGGCGGCGCGGTGCCGATCGGCACCCCGATCGCCAACACCCAGGTGCTGGTGCTCGATAGCGGGCTGGGACTGGTCCCGGACGGGGTGACCGGGGAACTGTACGTGGCGGGCGCGGGCCTGGCCCGGGGGTACCTGGGCCGCCCGGGGCTGACCGCGGGCCGGTTCGTGGCCTGCCCGTCCGGCCCGCCCGGGGCGCGGATGTACCGGACCGGGGACCTGGCCCGCTGGCAGAACGACGGGCAGCTGGTCTTCGCCGGCCGCGCTGACGGCCAGCTGAAGATCCGCGGGTTCCGGATCGAGCCCGGCGAGATCACCGCGGTACTGACCGCCCACCCCGGCGTGGCCCAGGCGGCGGTGACCGCCCGCCAGGACACCCCCGGCCACCAGCGGCTGGTCGCCTACGTTGTCCCCGCCGGGCAGCAGCCGGTAGACGGGACCCAGCTGCGGGAGTATGTGGCGGGGCGGCTGCCGGAGTACATGGTCCCGGCGGCGGTCGTCACGCTGGAGGCGCTGCCGGTCACGGTGAACGGCAAGCTGGACACCGCGGCGCTGCCGGCCCCGCAGTTCGCCGGGGCCCCCGGCGGGCGGGGACCGGCGACCGCCGCGGAGGAGACACTGTGCGGGCTGTTCGCTGGTTTGCTGCCGGTGGAGCGGGTGGGGGCCGAGGACGGGTTCTTCGAGCTGGGCGGGGACAGCATCATGTCGATGCAGCTGGTCGCCCGGGCACGGGCCGCGGGGCTGGTGTTCAGCCCGCGGGACGTATTCCAGGCCCGCACCCCGGCCGCCCTCGCCGCCCTCGCCGGCACCACCGCCGGCGCCGATGCTGATGCCGGCGCGGCTGCCGATGCCGGCATCGGGCAGGTGCCGCTGACCCCGGCGATGCGGCGGCTGCTGGAGCGCGGCGGGCCGGTGACCGGGGGCAGCCAGTCGATGCTGGTGGAGGTGCCGGCCGGGCTGGGGATGGCCGCGCTGGCCGCCGCGCTGCAGGCGGTGATCGATCACCATGCCATGCTGCGGGCCCGGCTGGTCAGCTCATCCGGGGGGTGGCGGCTGGAGGCTGGCGAAGCCGGGACAGTGGCGGCCGGGGACCTGGTGCGCCGGATAGACATCAGCGGGCTGGCCGCCGCCGCGGTGGCCGCGGCGGTCGCGGCCGGGCGGCGGGCCGCGGCGGCCCGGCTGGCCCCGCAGGCCGCAGTGATGGCCCAGGCGGTGTGGTTCGACGCCGGGCCGGGCAAGCCGGGGCGGCTGCTGCTGGTGACGTATGACCTGGTGATGGACGGGGTGTCGTGGCAGATCCTGGTCCCGGACCTGGCGGCTGCCTGGGCGGCGGTCACCGCCGGACGCCAGCCGGTGCTGGACCCGGCGGGCACCTCGTTCGGCCGCTGGTCCCAGCAGCTGGCCAGCCAGGCCCACGACCCCGCGGTAGCCGCGCAGCTGCCAGCATGGCAGGAGATCGCCGGCCACCAGGACCCGCCGCTCGGCCGTGCGGCGCTGGACCCGGGCCAGGATACGGCCAGCCCGGCGAGCAGGATGCCGGTCCCGCTGCCCGCGGGCCTTACCGGGCCGCTGACCAGCCAGCTGCCCGCCATGTTCGGCTGCGGGATCCAGGACGTGCTGCTGGCGGGCCTGGCCGCCGCGGTGGCTCAGTGGCGGGCCGGCCGCCACCAGGAGCACACCGGATCGCTTGTTGAGGTCAGCAGCCACGACCGCGAGCAGCTCGCCCCGGACGCGGACCTGTCCCGGACGGTGGGCTGGTTCACCAGTATCTACCCGGTCCGGCTGGATCCCGGGCCGGTGCCGTTCACCGAGGTGACCGCGGGCGGCCCGGCCGCCGGGCAGCTGCTGAAACGGGTCAAGGAGCAGGTCCGGGCGGTACCGGGCAACGGCCTGGGCTACGGACTGCTGCGCTACCTGAACCCCCAGACCGCCCCAGAGCTGGCCCGCTACCCGGCCCCGCAGATCGGGTTCAGCTACCTCGGCCGGTTCCCTGCCCAGCCGCTCCCGGCGGACAGCAGCCAGTGGCACCCGGCCGGGACAGGCGTGCCCGGGCCCGCCGCCGCAGACAGCTCACCAGCCGAATACGTGCTGGAAGCCTCCGCGCTGGTAACCGACCAGCCCGGCGGCCCGCACCTGCAGCTGACCCTGACCTGGGCCCCGCAGCTCCTGGACGGACCCCAGATCACCGAGCTAGCCCAGCTATGGACCGCCGCACTGACCGGGCTGGCCACCCACGCCACCCACCCACAAGCCGGCGGCCTCACCCCCTCCGACCTGCCCCTGATCAGCCTGAACCAAGACCAAATCGAAGAACTCGAGTTCCGGTTGGCCCTACGACGGGCGGAGGCTGGGCAGTGACCGAGGTTGCGGTCGCGGCCAAGAAGTCTGGCCCTTGTCACCGCTGCAGGAAGGCCTGCTGTTCCACGCGCTGTATGACGCCGACGCCCCGGACGTGTACACGGTGCAGCATTTCTTTGACCTGGAAGGGCCCGGTCGACCCGGCCCGGCTGCGGGCGGCGGGGCAGGCACTGCTGGACCGGCACGTCAACCTGCGGGCCGGGTTTACCGCAGACCAGCTCAGGTCAGCAGTGCAGGTGATTCCCCGGCGGGCCGTGCTGCCGTGGCAGGAGACGGACCTGTCCGGCGAGCCAGACCCGCGGGCGGCGGTGAGGCGCTAGCGCTGCGGGAACGGGAGCGGCGGTTTGACCTGGCCGGCACCGCCGTTGCTGCGGTTCCTGCTGGCGCGGCTGGGCGCGGACCGGTGGCGGCTGGTGGTGACCGGTCATCACCTGCTGACCGATGGCTGGTCGATGCCGGTGCTGGGCCGGGAACTGCTGACCCTGTACCGGGCCGGGGACACACGGCGGCAGCTGCCGCGGGTGACGCCGTACCGGGAGTACCTGGCCTGGCTGTCCCGCCAGGACACCGCTGCCGCGGTGGCGGCCTGGGCGGGGGCACTGGCCGGGCTGGAGGAAGCGACCCTGCTGGTCCCCGGTGCCGACCGCGCGCAGCTGACCGCGGTGCCCCAGGATCTGGTCACCGAGCTGCCGGGCGAGCTGTCGGCCGCGCTGGAACAGCACGCCCGCCGCCACGCGGTGACGGTGAACACGGTGCTGCAGGCCGCCTGGGGGCTGCTGGCGGGCGCGCTGGCCGGGCGCGATGATGTGGTGTTCGGGGCGGTGGTGGCGGGGCGGCCGCCGGAGCTGCCCGGGGTGGAGACCATGCTGGGGCTGTTCATCAACACCGTCCCGGTCCGGGTCCGGCTGGACCCCGCCGTCACCGCCGGGCAGCTGTGGGCCCGGCTGCAGGACCAGCAAGCACAGCTGCTGGCCTACCACTACCTTGGCCTGGCCCAGATCCAGCGGGCGGCCGGGCCGGGCGCGGTGTTCGACACCCTGGTCGTCTACGAGAACTACCCTCTTAACCCTGTCGGGCTGGCGGGCGCGGCTCCTGGCCAGGATCCGGTACGGGTCACTGGCGCCGGCGGGCATGACGCCGTGCATTATCCGCTGACCCTGATTGTGATGCCGGGAACCCGGCTGCGGCTGCGGTTGTCTTACCGTCCGGACCTGTTCAGCGCGGATGCGGCCGGGCAGATCGCGGCCCGGCTGGTGCGGGTGCTGGAGCAGGTGGCCGCCGACCCGGGCCTGCGGGTGCACCAGGTCACTGTCGTGTCTGATGCCGAACGCCGCGAGCTGCTGGCCCGCAACGCGACCGGGGTCCCGGTGCCGGAGGGCACGGTGGCGGGGCTGTTCGCCGGGTGGGCGGCCCGGACCCCGGATGCGGTGGCGGTGGTTGATGGGGATGGGGTGCTGTCGTACGGGTTCCTGGCCGGGGCGGCAGCCCGGCTGGGGTCATACCTGACAGGCCGGGGGGTGGGGCCGGAGTCGGTGGTGGCGGTCATGGTGCCGCGGTCGGCGGCGATGATGGTCGCGGTGCTGGGGGTGGCCTGGGCCGGGGCGGCGTACCTGCCGGTTGATCCGGGCTTTCCGGCCGGCCGGGCCGGGTTCATGCTGGCCGACGCGGGCGCGGTGACGGTGGTCTGCACCACCGCGACGGCGGCCGGGCTGCCGCCGGGCCCGGCCGCGGTGGTGCTGGATGACCCGGGTGTCCGGGCGGGGCTGGCGCGGTGCCATGGTGGCGGCCCGGCCCCGGCGGCGGCCAGCGGCGCGGTGTACGTGATGTACACGTCGGGGTCGACGGGGGTCCCCAAGGGGGTGGTGGTCACCCACGGGGCGGTGGCCGGGCTGGCGGCGTGGGCGGCCGGGCGGTTCGGGCCGGGCGGGGAATTCAGCCGGGTGCTGGGATCGACGTCGCTGAGCTTTGACGTGTCGGTGTTCGAGCTGCTGGGCCCGCTGTGCGCGGGAGGCTGCGTGCATCTGGTGCCGGATCTGCTGGCGCTGGCGGACCTGGCGGGCCGGGGTGCCCCGGTATCGCTGGTCAGCGCGGTGCCATCGGCGCTGGCGCAGGTGCTGGCGGCCACCGGCGTTCTGGCCGGGCCGGCGATGGTGGTGCTGGCCGGGGAAGCGCTGACCGCCGCGGCGCTGGGTGCGGTGCGGGCGGCGGTGCCCGGCGCGTCGCTGGCTAATATCTACGGCCCGACCGAGGCGACGGTCTACGCCACCGCCTGGTTCGATGACGGCCGGCAGCGGCCGCCGGGCTGGGTGCCGCCGATCGGCCGCCCGATCGTCAACACCCAGGTGTTCGTGCTGGATGGCGGGTTGGGGCTGGTCCCGGACGGGGTGGCCGGAGAACTGTACGTGGCCGGGGCGGGCCTGGCGCGGGGGTACCTGAACCGTCCGGGGCTGACCGCCGGCCGGTTCACCGCGTGCCCGTTCGGCCCGGCCGGGGCACGGATGTACCGGACCGGGGACCTGGCCCGCTGGCACCACGGCCAGCTGGTCTTCGCCGGCCGCGCCGATGAGCAGGTCAAGATCCGCGGGTTCCGGGTCGAGCCCGGCGAGATCACCGCGGTGCTGACCGCCCACCCGGACGTGGCGCAGGCCGCGGTGATCGCCCGCCAGGACACCCCCGGCCACCAGCAGCTGGTCGCCTACGTCGTCCCCGCGGGAGAAGAACCGGTAGACGGAGCGGAGCTGCGCGACTACGCCGCGGCCCGGCTGCCGGAGTACATGCTGCCCGCGGCCATCGTGGTGCTGGAGGCGCTGCCGGTCACGGTGAACGGGAAACTGGACCGGGCCGCACTGCCGGCCCCCGAGTTCACCGGCGCTGGCGGCCGCGGCCCGGCCACCGCCGCCGAAGAACTGCTATGCGACCTGTTCGGGCAGGTGCTGGGGATAGCGCGGGTCGGGGCGGAGGACGGGTTCTTCGAGCTGGGCGGGGACAGCATCATGTCGATGCAGCTGGTCGCCCGGGCGCGGACGGCGGGGCTGGTGTTCAGCCCGCGGGACGTATTCCAGGCCCGCACCCCGGCCGCGCTGGCCGCCATTGCCGAAACGGCGGGGCCAGCCGGGGAGGCTGTCCCTGACGTTGGTACCGGACCGGTTTCGCCGACCCCGGTGATGCGGCGGCTGCTGGAGCGCGGCGGGCCGGTAGCCCGGTTCAGTCAGTCGATGCTGGTGACGGTGCCGGCCGGGGCGGGCCTGGCGGACCTGGACCGGGCACTGCAGGCGGTGACCGGTCACCATGACATGCTGCGGGCCCGGCTGGACGACCACGGCGGATGGCAGCTGGCAGTGCCTCCACCGGGACCCGCTGCGGCGGGGCTGGTGCGGCGGGTGGACGCGGCCGGTGCTGACCCAGCCGGGCTGGCCCGGCTGGCGGCGGCCGAGCGGGCCGCGGCGGCGGCCCGGCTGGACCCGGCGGCCGGGGTGATGGTGCAGGCCAGCTGGCTGGACCGCGGCCCGGGACAAGGCGGGCTGCTGGTGCTGGTGATCCATCACCTGGTGGTGGACGGGGTGTCGTGGCGGGTGCTGCTGCCCGACCTGGAAACCGCCTGGACCGCGGTCACCACCGGACGCCCGGTGACCCTGGACCCGGTTCCGGACCTCGTTCCGCCGCTGGTCCCAGCTGCTGACCGAAGCGGCCGGGCAGGACCAGACCGCACGCCAGCTCGACTGGTGGCAGCAGGTCCTGAAAGACAGCGACCCGCCACTGGGCGCACGCCCGCTGGGACCCGCCGACACCGCCGGCGGGATGCGGCGGATGCCGGTGCCGGTCCCGGCCGATCTGGACGGCCCGCTGACCGGGGCGCTGCCAGTCATGTTTGGCTGCGGGGTCCAAGAGGTGCTGCTGGCCGGGCTGGCGGCCGCGCTGATGCGGTGGCGGCCTGGCGGGGCGCCCGGCGGAGTGCTGATCGAGCTGGAAGGCCACGGCCGGGAGCAGGTCAGTCTGGACGCGGATCTGTCGCGGACGGTGGGCTGGTTCACCAGCATCTACCCGGTTCGGCTGGATCCCGGGCCGGTGCCGTTCGCCGAGGTGGCCGCGGGCGGCCCGGCCGCCGGGCGGCTGCTGAAACGGGTCAAGGAGCAGGTCCGGGCGATCCCGGGCAACGGCCTGAGCTTCGGGTTGCTGCGCTACCTGAACCCGCAGACCGCCCCGGTGCTGGCCCGCTACCGGGCCCCGCAGATCGGGTTCAACTACCTCGGCCGGTTCTCTGCCCGGTCACTCTCGGCGGAAAACAGTCAGTGGCGCCCGGCCGGGACGGGTGTGCCCGGGGCTGATGGCGAGGACAGCTTCCAGGCTGAGTACGTGCTGGAAGCCTCCGGGCTGGCGGCTGACCAGCCAGACGGTTCGCAGCTGCAGCTGACCCTGGCCTGGGCCGGGCAGCTACTGGATGAACCGCAGGTCGCCGAGCTGGCCCGGCTGTGGGCTGCCGCGCTGGCCGGGCTGGCCGCCCACGCCGCCTTGCCGGGGGCGGGCGGCTTGACTCCGTCGGACCTGCCGCTGGTCAGCCTGGACCAGGACCAGATCGAGGAACTGGAAGCCAGCACGCCGGGCGGGCTGGCCGAGGTCTGGCCGCTGCCACCGCTGCAGGAAGGCCTGCTGTTCCACGCGCTGTATGACGCGCAGGCTCCCGATGTCTACACGGTGCAGCACTTCTTTGATCTGGAAGGCCGACCCAACCCGGTCCGGCTGCGGGCGGCGGGGCAGGCGCTGCTGGAT
>CAVUOU010000017.1:0-312054 GCA_963743085.1 uncultured Actinomycetota bacterium | reverse complement strand
GAGAATTGCCTGGCGCCAGCCACAGCAGTGTCGCGTCCTTGTCGCTGACCGGCTCGGTCTCCGCACCGTTGGCGATGATGACGGAACGGCGCCGGGAATCCTCCGACGCCGCCTTGACCGCGGCCAGCTTGCGATGCACCGGGAAGGCGGCGCCGCCCCGCCCGGTGAGCCCCGCGTCGGCGGCGAGGCTGATCAGGCTCGGTGACTGCGGGGGCCGTCCGAAGCGGGCGATGTGATCGCGTAGCCCCTCGGGGACCTGGGCGAGCGGCGGCAGCAACCGGGGCAGGCTCCCCGTGCGGTCGGTAACCTCGGTCATCGCTGGCTCTTGGTCATCAGCGCGCTGACCCGCTCCGCTCGGGGCGTGGCCTTCGCGGCGGTGACGACCCGCCAGCCCGCGGCCACCGCGACCGCGAGGATGCAGACGACCGTTATGGCGAGTTCCCAGCCGCCGCGCAGGTCCTTGCTGGCCAGGATGCTGTGCACGACACCGACCGGCCAGCTGAGATAGGTGAGCCAGTGGATGGCACGCCAGAGTTTCGGGTTCATCCGGCCGCGCAGCAGGCTAGTGACGATCACCGCGATCATCAGGTCAAGGGTGATCGCGCCGAGGCCCAGGGCAAAGCCTTCGTAGCCCGAGACGAACGGGACGACCGTCGCGGTTAGCGGAATCGACACGTAACTGTCCGCGACGGCGCTCAGCACGTGGACGATGGTGAAGACCAGGGCCAGCAAGGCAAGGTTCCGGTGCAGGCCGGTCACCGCGAATCGCGGCAACCCGGGCAGCCGTCCCTGCCTGGTCACCATGATCCCGAGGACCACCACCGCGGATAGCAGCACCAGCGCGACCAAGCCGGTCGACCGGCTGGCGTACCAGAGCACGGTGGAAGAGTTGATTCCGCTCACATCTGAAGCTTTACCCTTCAAGTACAGAGATCTGTCGAGAGTACCTCTAAGGAAGCTCTGACAATTGTTAATTGCTGGGCCAGCCCGCGACCGTCTGGACGGTCCCGTCCTGGGCGACGAGCCGGGCGGGCAGGCCGAGCTTTTCCAGCCAGCCAGGCGCTTCACGCCCCCTGATGATCGCGGCCGTACTGGCGATGTTCGCGTCCGCGCAGCTGGCGGCGGTCACCGAGACGGTACGCCAGACGGGTTCGGCGGGCAGGCCGGTGCGCGGGTCCAGTATGTGGTGCAGCACGTCACCGCCGCGCCGCCAGCGTCTTGCCGCGGTGCTGGACGTCGCCAATCCCCCGCTGGTGATCGCGACGAGCTGGGTGGGGCCGTCGGGTGTCTCGTTCGGCAATCCGGTGATGTCCTGGATCCGGATCCGCCAGCCACCGCCTGGTGGTTCGCCCGCTACCGCGGTGTCGCCGCCGAGGCTGACCAGCACGCCGCTGGTTATCGCCGCGGCGAGCCGCGCGGCCGCGCGGTCCGCGGCCCAGGCTTTCGCCGTGGCGCCCAGGTCGAGCTGGGTTCCCGGAGGCAGGGTGAGCTGGCGGGTCTCGGGCTCCAGGTGCACCTGCCGCCAGCCGGGTATGGCGCGGGCGGTTACCGGGTTTTCTGGGCTTTCAGGGCTTTTGGTGGCTGTGATCTCGTCGAAGTCGCGGTCGTAGCCTAGGGCCGACAGCGCGGCGCCCACGGTCGGATCGACGTCGCCGTCGGTGAGCTCGGCGCCGCGCAAGGACGCCGCGATGGCATCGGCCAGCAGCGGGGAGACGGTCGTCGTTTTAGCCTCGGCGGACTCTTGATTGATACGGACTAGCTCGGAGTCGTCGCGGAACCGGCTGCAGGCCAGGTCGAGATCTTCAAGATCGGCCTCCAGCAGCTTCCGTGCGCCGGCGAGCGCGGCCGGGTCGGTGACCACGAGCTGGATCAGGAAGCCAAGCGCCCGCCAGGTCGCGGAAGCGGTTTCGCCCGCGGTCAGTGAGTCCCTCCGGACGTGGACTGGGCGTTACCCGAGCTAGACGACGGCGCGGAGCCCTGATTAAAGCCGCTCGACGTGGAGTTGCTGGTGGATTTTGAGTTACTCGTGCTGGTCGTGCTTGAGGTGGCCGAACCAGGCAACGCGACCGCGACGGCCCCCGCCGCGGCGACGCTGACCAACCCGACGGCGGCGGTCGCGACGTTCAGCCGGTAGCGGCCCCGTTCGCGCTCCGCTATGGCCTGCGCGACACTCCGCGACGATCGCTTGCTCATACCCAAAGGATGGCACACCGCCCATCCGGCCGCTCTCCAGCCAACCTCTAAGAAAGCTATGAGTGTCTCGCGGGGCGGCTCGCGCAGGCCCGTCGATGGCCCATCGCGGGGGGTATAGCGCTATCGATGGCCCATCGCTGGGGTGGCAGGAGGAGCCACCGCCGCCGCACTACGGGATGAGCGAGGGCCGGCGCGTAGGCGGTGGTCACGGTCCTAATGTTGCAACCTCAACCGCGATTGAGGTCAACTAGCCCGTATGAGTGAATCTTCAACCGCGTTTCGCGCAGCGCGTGACTTTTTGCTTACGAACCGGAACGACTACGCGACCGCACGGGCCTCGTTCAGCTGGCCAGATCTCACCGAGTTCAACTGGGCGCTGGACTGGTTCGACCAGATCGCCGGTGAGCATCCCGACCGGGAGGCGCTGCGGGTGGTGGGAGATGGGGCAGCGTCGTTTTGCTATGAAGAAATGTCTCGCCGGTCCGGGCAGGTAGCTAACTGGCTGCGCGAGCTGGGGGTACGGCGCGGGGACCGGGTGCTGGTCATGCTGGGCAACATCGGGCCGCTATGGGAGGTGCTGCTAGCCACGATGAAGCTCGGCGCGGTGATCATCCCGGCGTCCACGCTGCTGGGACCGGCGGACCTGGCGGATCGGATCACTCGGGGCGACGTGCGCCTGGTGGTGACCGAGCCCGGTCTCGCGGCGAAATTCGGCGACGGCGACTGGATCCGGGTGGTCACCGGTGAGGCGGCGGGGTGGAATTCCTACGGCGACAGCCAAGACGCGTGCGAGGAGTTCACTCCGGACGGGGTGACCCTGGCCAGCGATCCGTTGCTGCTGTACTTCACCTCGGGCACCACGGCGCAGCCGAAGCTGGTCGCGCACACCCACGCCAGCTATCCGGCCGGGCACCTGTCGACGATGTACTGGATCGGGATCCAGCCGGGCGACGTGCACCTGAACATCTCCTCCCCCGGCTGGGCCAAGCACGCGTGGTCCAATTTCTTCGCGCCGTGGAACGCTGGCGCGACCGTGCTGGTGCTCAACTACGAGCGGTTTTCCGCGCCGGACATGCTGGCGGCGCTCGGACGGGAGCGGGTCACGACGTTCTGCGCGCCGCCGACCGTCTGGCGGATGCTGATCCAGGCCGACCTGGCCGCCGCCGACGTGACCGCGTTGCGCGAGTGCGTGGCGGCGGGCGAACCGCTGAACCCTGAGGTCATCGAGCAGGTACGCAAGGCGTGGGGCATCACGGTGCGCGACGCGTTCGGGCAGACCGAGACCACGGCCATCGTCGGGAACGCCCCCGGCCAGCCGGTGAAGCCGGGCTCGATGGGCCAGCCGCTGCCTGGGTACCCGGTGGTGCTCGCCGACCCGGTGACCGGTTCACGGGGTCGTGATGGCGAGATCTGCCTGGACCTCGGCAACCGGCCGATCGGGCTGATGACCGGGTACGCGGGCGACTCCGAGCTGAACGCGAACGCGATGCGGGACGGTTTGTACCACACGGGCGATGTCGCGACCTCCGACGACGACGGATATATCACTTATGTCGGGCGGACGGACGACGTGTTCAAGGCGTCGGACTACCGGATCTCGCCGTTCGAGCTCGAGTCGGTGCTGATCGAGCACGCGGCGGTCACCGAGGCGGCGGTGGTGCCGTCCCCCGACCCGATCCGGCTGGCCGTCCCGAAGGCGTTCGTGACGGTGAACACGTCACCGTCCGCAGAGCTGGCCGCGTCGATCCTGGAGTTCTGCCGGTCGCGCGTCCCACCGTACAAGCGGATCCGGCGCTTGGAGTTCGTCACCGACCTCCCAAAGACGATCTCCGGAAAGATCCGCCGCGTCGAACTCCGCACCGCCGAGGCGGCGCGGTCGGCCGATGAGCCGGCCCCCGGCGAGTTCCGCGAGTGAGAGCGCGGTCGAGAGCGCGGTCGATGTGACATCGACCGCGCTCTTTGCCGGTCGATGTCACATCGACCGCACCCGTCCGACGCTCAGCCACCAAGCCCGGCAAGTATCGCCTCGTAGGCGGCTCCGTAGGTGGTGGGGGTGCCGGAGTAGTCGGTGATCAGGGTGGGGCCCGAGGAGCAGTCGTTGGCCCAGTCGTCCCAGGTCCAGGCCAGGAAGCTGGTTTTCTCCGACTCCAGCCACGCGGTCAGCGGGTCGATGTAGTCGCCCGCGCAGTCGTTCTCGCCGATCTCGCCGGCCACGACCGGGACCGCGGCGATGACCGGCGCCACCTCCGAGGTCCAGCAGGACTGAGTGTTGCAGGTGTTGAAGTTGTAGGAGTGCCAGGAGGCCACCAGGTTGTTGTCCGGGTCGGTCGGCTCGTACTCCAGCCAGTCGGTCAGGTCGTTCGAGTACTCCTCGCCGCCCAGCATGAGCACGTTGGTCGCACCGGTGGAGCGGACCGCGTTGATCATCTCCTGCATGCCAGCCACCTGGTAGGAGATGCCCGGGCAGGTGCCGCCTTCTTCCCAGCACTCCCAGCCGGTGGTCGTCGAGCCGGTCGCGCGGGACGCGTACGGTTCGTTGAACAGGTCGAAGATCACCGCGTCGTTGCCCTTGAACGTGTTGGCCACCGACGTCCAGAACGGGATCGCCTCGGCCGCGTCAGGCATCGGCTTCTGGCAGACGGCCTCGGCCGACGAGCAGCCGGACGAGTCTCCGGTGTACAGACCGTCCGTCCAGTGCAGGTCGAGAATCGCGACGATGCCGTTGGCGTTGAGCAGGTTCACGTACGCCTCGATCGCCTCCTGGTAGTTGGCGCCGGCGTACGCGGAGTCCACGTAGGATTCGCCGTTCCAGCACGCCTCGTTCAGCGGCACGCGGACCGCGTTGACCGGTCCCCAGCTCTTGATCGCGGTGATCGACGCCTGGTCGTTCGGCCCGTCGAAGATGCCGTTGCCCTGCACGCACTCGTACTCGGTGCCTGACCGGTCCACGCCGTGCAGTACCACCTGATTGCCGTTGGCGTCGACCAGTTCGTTTCCTGATACGTGCAGCTGCGGGGCGGGCCCGGATGGTGTCGAGGTGGGCGAGGGCGACGGGCTGGTCGTGACGGCCGGCGTCCCGGTGCAGGTCACCGACGGGGGCGTGGTGTTCGTCCCGCTGTAGCTGAACAGCGCGCCCGCCGAGGTCGACGCGCCCGCCGCCACGTCGCCGTTGTAGCTCGCGTTGCTTACCGTGACGGCCGCCCCGCTCTGCGACCAGGTGCCATCCCAGCCCTCGGTGAGGGTCTGGTCGCCGGAGAAGGCGAAGCTGACCGTCCAGCCGGTGAGCGCGGAGCTAGCGGTCACGGTCAGCGAAGCCTGGAACCCGGTGCCCCAGTCGCTGGTCACCGAATAGGCGGCGGTGCAGGCAGAGTCGGCGCTGGCCGTTCCCGCGGTGAACGCGGCGGCGGTCACACCGCCCGCGGCGAGCAGCAGCGCGAACAGGAGGCGTAGTCGTTTCATGGGCCGGCGGCTCCGTTCACGTCGGAAACGGTCGAGGATGCTGGTGACGGTAGACCGGGAGCGCGCCCGTATACAGGCTCAATTCGCTGACCTAGGGGTTTATCGCGCGGCGCTGTGAAAGTTACCGGGCCGGTCCCCTCTTGACGCAGGTCACGGCGCCACCCCCTGTACACGTCAGGGCCTCCTGCCTAGCGTCGCGAGCACGTGAGACAGGAAGGAACGCTTATGAGATTCAGAGCGCCACACTGGCGTGGCCGATCACCCGGGCGCACGCACGCGATCATGGCCGTGGTCGGGGCGCTGGCCCTAGGCGCCGCGGGACTAGCCGCGATCGCGACCGCACCGACGGCAAGCGCGGACTCCACGTGCAGCGCGGCGTATTCCGTGACCAGCGACTGGGGTACCGGATTCCAGGCCGCGCTGACCGTGACCGCAGGCTCGTCCGCACTGACCGGCTGGACGGTCAGCTACAGCTACTCGGGCAACCAGACCCTGACCGAGGGATGGTCCGGCGCCTGGTCCCAGTCCGGCGAAACCGTCACCGTCAGCAACGCGAGCTACAACGGCAGCCTGAACGCGGGTGCCTCGACCTCGGCGGGCGCGCTGTTCAACTACAGCGGCACCAACGCGGCGCCGACCACCGTCACCTGCACCGGTACCACCTCGGCGGGCACCAGCCCTAGCCCGACCCCCTCCCCCACCCCATCTCCCACCGCGACGGGATCCTGCGGTTCAGGACTGGACCTGAAGATCAACCCACCGACGTTCAGCGTGCCGCAAGGCAGCACCACGGACATCGGCGTGTCGCTGACTGAGGCGCCCGCCAGTCCCATCGCGGTCACCGTCGCGACCTCTGGAAACAGTGGGCTGTCCATCACCAGCGGCGGCACGGTCACGCTGGACTCCAGTAACTGGAACCTTCCGCAACCAGTCACCGTCGCGGCGAACTCCGCGAGCACCGGAGCGACCACATTCACCGCGAGTGCCACTGGATGCACGTCGGTGACCAGCACCGGTACCGAGGTGAGCTCGCCCGCGGCGGTCACCACGTCGCACGTGACCAACCCGTTCAGCGGAGCGTCGTGGTACGTCAACCCTGACTACACCGCCGAGGCGAACTCGTCCGCCGCCAGCGCTTCGGGCACCCTCGCGTCGCAGATGACCTTCATCGGTACCCAGCCCACGTTCATCTGGCTGGACCACATCGGCGCCATCTACGGCGGCAGCGACAACGCCACTGGGGTCAGTGGAACGGCCCGGCTGAGCCTGCAGGCTCAGCTCAACAACGCGCTGGCCCAGGCAAGCTCGGGACCGGTGCTGTTCCCGATCGTGATCTACGACCTGCCGGACCGGGACTGCGCGGCGCTGGCTTCCAACGGCGAGCTATCCATCGCCAATGACGGGCTGTCCTATTACGAGAATTCCTATATCGACCCCATCGCTCAGATCCTGTCCGGCTACAAGAACACCAACCTGCGGATCGTCGCGGTCATCGAGCCCGACTCGCTGCCCAACCTGGTCACCAACGAATCCGTGGCGAACTGCGCGGACGCCAACTCCAGCGGCGTCTACACCGACGGCATCGAGTACGCGCTGGACAAGCTGCACGCGATACCCAACGTGTACAACTACATGGACATCGCACACTCGGCCTGGCTCGGCTGGCCGTCGAACATGACCCCCGCGGTCGCGCTCTATCACCAGGTGGCCGCGGCCACGACCGACGGCGTGGACAGCGTTGACGGGTTCATCTCCGACACCGCCAACACCATCCCGGTGCACGAACCGTACATGACCGCCACCGAGCAGGTCGACGGAGCCGCCGTCGACTCGGTGCTCTACTACTCCTACGACCCCTACATCGACGAGTTCACCTACGACGAGGCGATGTACTCCAACCTGGTCTCCGCTGGCTTCCCGTCCACGGTCGGGATGCTGATCGACACCTCACGCGATGGCTGGGGTGACCCGGCGCTGCGGCCGACCGGAGCGTGCACGACCTGCACCACCACGACGCAGTTCGTGAACGACTCGAAGATCGACGAACGTCCATTCCGCGGCGACTGGTGCAACCCGGAGGACGCAGGGATCGGCGCCTTGCCGCAGGCCGACCCGGACTCGTCGTTCCCGAACCTGTACGCCTACGTGTGGGTGAAGCCGCCGGGCGAGTCCGACGGAACCTACCCGGCTTACTCTGGCACCGGAGACCCGCACTGCGACCCGAACGGGACGCAGACCGACGGGTCGGGCAACACGTACCCGACCGACGCGATCCCGGACTCGCCGCCGGCCGGAACGTGGTTCCCTGTCGAGTTCCAGCAGCTAGTGTCCTACGCCTATCCCGCTATTCCCTGACCCGCCGTAACTGGCGAGGGCCGTCCATCGTTGTCATAACGACGGTGGGCGGCTCCCGTCGGTCCGGTGGCATCACTATTCGGCCGATCCTGGCGGGGTTGTCACGAGCCGTAGTGTCGGCGAGGCGGCGATGGCCGCTCCACCCGACAAGGACATGAGCGTCAAGACCTGCCCAAGGGTCCCCGCCCAGTCGGGGTTGGAGAGCACTTGCGCGTTGATCACCGGAACAACGCCGACGATGAGCACCGCGACGCCGAGGATGAAGGCACTCAAGAACGGCAGGGGACCATTGCTCGACAGGTGGCGATGGATGAACCATGCCCAGATGAGCCCGCCGAAGGCGGCGAACAGCGCCCATGCCAGCGGATTGCGAACATTGTAGAACTCCACGTTCGCGTCGACCGAGACGTTAGCGCCGACCGCGCGGGGGTCGTTGAGGGATACGGTGCCCGTGTAGCCGCCGAAGCCGCTGATTGACTCGTGGCGCGGCGCGATGGCGACGTACACGATGACATGCGTCCCGACGTTATCCACCACCGCCCAGCTAGCCACCTGGTAGGCCGGCAGCACCTGGCCCGAGGTACTGACGAAGTCGCTGTCAATGGTGCACAACGAAGTTCCCGGCGGAAGTTTGCCCTGGATCGCCAGCGGTGACGACTGACGCGTGACGACTTCACCGCCCGAACCGACGTAGACATCAAGCGCGGCCGGGGCATCGCTAACCCGCACGGCGACGCCGTTCCCGGCTGAGGGGCGCGCGGGACAGCCCGCGCCGCTCGGAGGTGCGGGTGCCGCGCCGAGCGGTACCAGGCTCGGTTCCGTCCGCCAGATGAACAGTCCCACGCCTACCAGAATCAGCAGGAGGACACCCATCGCCAGCGGTTCTTCCCACGTGTTCGGTCGACGTCGCTTCCGGGATGCACGCCACTTATCCGCTTTATCCGACTTCGGCGGCTTATCGGGATTCGGCGGCTTGTCCGGCTTCGGCTGCGCCGACGTCCCCTCGGTCGCGCCATCCCGCGACTCGCTTTCAGACCCCATGAGCCGCACAATAGCGGGCATTAGCTGATCTCAGCCGACGAATCGGTACTCCCCGGGCCGACCAGGTGACCGGCCGGTCCGGGGAGGCGGTTCTGCTATCAGGTGGTGCAACTGACTCCGTTTACCGAGAACGACGTCGGCGAGGCGTCACTGCTTGACCAGGTGCCCTGGAAGCCCAGCGAAGCGGATCCGCCCGCCGCGATCGTCGAGTTGTAACTCTCGTCGGCGATCGTGACGTTTTCCCCGCTCTGGCTCTCCACGCCGTTCCAGGCGTCGGTGATCCGCTGATCGCCAGGGAAGGTAAACGTCAGAATCCAGCCGTTGATGGCCGAGCCGCCGGTGTTCGTGATCGTGACGTCAGCGGTGAACCCGCCCTGCCACTGGTCGGGGGTGTAAGTGACCTCGCAGGTACCTGACGAAGTTCCGCTGGAACTGATCGTCCAGCTGAAGGTCGCCGTCCCCGACGCTCCCGTGCCGTCGGTGGCGGTCACGGTGACGCTGGAGGTGCCGGCCGTGGTCGGAGTGCCGGAGATCAGGCCCGTGGTGGAACTGATCGACAGGCCGGCCGGCAGGCCGGTGGCACCGTAGCTGAGGGTCTGGCCGGTCGCGGAGTCCGACGCCTTGATCTGCAGGCTGACCGCGGTGCCGACCGCACCGGTCTGGGTACCGGGGTTGGTGACCGTGACGGTGTTGGCGGTGCTGCTGGTCCCGATCGTCCAGTCGAAGTTGACCGAGGAGGCTCCGCTGCCGTCGTTGACGGTCACGGTGGTGGTGTAGCTGCCGGCCATGGTCGGCGTGCCGGTGATCGCCCCGGTGGAGGAGCTGATCGACAGGCCGATCGGCAGGTCGGTAGCACTGTAGGCGAAGGTCGTGCCGGTGGCCGAGTCGGATGCCTTGATCTGCAGGCTATCGGCGGTGCCGACCGTGCCGGTCTGGGTACCCGGGTTGGTGACCGTGACCGTAGGCGTGGCGCTGGCCGGCGGTGAGACGCTCGGGAACAGGTACGCGAACGAATCGAACGCCGTCGCGATTTCTGTCTCCGCCCAGAACCGGTGGTAGTTGAACACCGGCGCGGCGCCGCCGTTCAGGTAGTTCTGTACCTCGTCGTAGTCCGCGACGCTGGTGTACCACGGGCGGATGGACAGGAAGGTGTCGTCGGCGGAGGTCAGATCGCCACTGAGGTCGGGGTAGGTCCCTGACCAGCCAGCGGGAACGTACACGCCCTCGTAGTTCGTCGTGTTGAACGCCGAAGTGAAGTTGCTGTAGTCGGTCCTGGTCTCCGGTGCCGAGTAACCGAGCGAGTCACCGTAGAACTGATGGATGACGTCGATGATGTTCTGCGCGTCGGTCTCGGCGGTGGTGTTGCCGGACTTGGCCGCGTAGTACATGTACGTCTTGGCCAGCGAGGCGGATATGCCCAGGTCCGACGAGCACCCGGATACCGAGACGTCCAGGCTGGTGTTGGCGGGCGGCTGTTGTGAGCTGGATGTTCCAGTGGTCCAGTTTTCGGACGGCTGGCCGGTCCAGGTGAGCTCGTTGGGCAGGCAGATCGCTCCGGTGGTCGTGTTGAAGGTGGCGACCGACTCCGCCCATGAGACCCACTTCGACAAGATCGCTCCCGCCTGGGCGTTGCCGGTCTCGTAGTAGTACTCGGCGATGCGTTCCATCGGCCAGGTCTGGTAGCCGAACCACTGGTTGGATGGCGGGTTCTCGTACTCCGGATCGGAGGTGTAGTACATGCCGTCGAACGTGGCATCGCCCGATGGCACGGTGGGATCGGCACCGTAGTTGCCGCCCCAGTTGTTGGTGATGCCGCCGGCGATGGCGCCCTGGTCCGACTGAAGCCACTGCATCATGTTGAGCTGGGTGGTGAGGCTGGTCGCCCAGTCCGACTGGGCCGTCGGGGACAGCGGGGTGAGGGTGGAGTCCGTGGACAGCGCGTAGGCGGCAAGCGGGTTCTGGTAGCCCTCGTGGATCGAGGTGCCGCTGATCCGCCAGGACCAGGCACCAGTGGTGGACCCGCCCCAGGCGTAGTACCAGGACAGCAGGTAGGTGTCCTCGTTGGACTTGGACGTGCCTGCCGGGCAGTCGAGCGCGCCTTCGATGCTGCACTCGGAGCTGATCTGCTTGAAGTACTTGTCGAACATCGAGTAGCGGAGGGAGTCGCCGAGCTTGGCCGCGTCGGCCAGGGTCGACGCGATCTCCGATTCGTTGCCCTGCGCGGTGGCGTACTGGTCGGCCCAGTACGCCGCCTGGATCAGGCGCGCGTCGGCATCGGGGGCGTCGGTGTACTTGTACTGCGCGGAGAACGAGCCGCCCCCGTTGTTGAACAGGTCGAGGTAGCCCGATCCGCTCTCGCCGTCGGTCAGGGTGTCCCAGTCCGGCTGCGGGATCGTGTCCCAGACCGATTCCTCGGCACCGCGCTGGTAGCTGTTGACCCAGCTTGGCGTGGAGGTACCGTTCTCCTCCTGGCCGAAGCCGTACCGGTTGTCGGTGTCCATGATCCACATCGGCGCGTAGATGTCGCAGTTGCCGTAGGTCGAGTTCAATTCGGCGTACAGCGGGTCGGAGCCGACCGGAACACTCGAGTTCAGGGCCACCGGGTAGTCGCTCGGGGACGGCTCCTCCGGTCCGTACGTCGCCGGGTCATCCGCGTTGTACGCGGAGCAACCGGGCTGCTCCGCCGCGTCCGGGATCATGTACTCCTGCATGTTGGCCCACGCGGTGTTGAACTCGGTCCAGTCACCGGTGACGCGGCCGTAGTCGGCGGCCAGCCACAGCCAGTAGCTGTAGGTCTCCGAGGTCGTCTCATGGCCGTAGTCCGGTGCCTCCACGATGAGCTCTTCGACCGAGTGGTACGGGATGCCCAGCGGGCTGAAGTACCCGTTGCTTGTGTTGGTGATGTCGTCGTAGAGGCTCAGGAACCACGAGTCATACCCGGACGTGGTGGCCGCGTCGGTCACCGCCACTTCGGCGCTTCCTAGCCCGGCCGCCGTCGCGGTGACGGTCGAGTGGCTGCCGGTCTTGGACCTCGCGGCGGCTACCGAGACCTGCTGCGGCCGGTTCCAGTCCGACGGCGTGAAGGTGAGCGTCTTCCCGCGGGACACAGTGGTCCCGGCGCCAGACTCGTTCAGGCGCACGGTGACATCACTGCTGGGCGCGGTGGACAACGAAACGCCGAACGCGGTGCTGTGCCCCCGCTGGACCGTGAGTGAGGACTGGTCGGTCACGACGCTCGGCTTTTCGACCTGGATGGATACCGGGTCCGAGGTCGTGCTCTGGCCTTGCTTGTCATGGGTGACCGCGGTTAGCGAGTAGTCACCCGCTGGCACGTCCTTCCATTGCACCGTCCAGGGAGCCGATTTGGCCACGGCCACCAGGCGGTTGCTGGTCAGGTTGGTGCTCGCGTAGAACGCGATGGAGGACACCGGGCTCGAGGTGAGTCCGTCCTCGATGCTTTCGCTAACCGGGAAGGGCGCCGCCTGCAGCCTCACGGTCGAGCCAGGCGTGAACACCTGGTTCGGTGCCGGGCTGGTGATGGGAGCGCCCGCGAGTGGCAGGCTTGTCTTAGCTGATGTTCGCGCGGTGCCGTCCGAATGGGCTGGGGCGGCTGACGCACTGCCGGAGGCGGCCAGCAGCGCGCCAGACAGCAGGGTCACCGCCGCCAGGACGGTGGCTAGGGTGCGCGAACGAGGTCGACGTTTAGTCATCCGCATCTCCTCGCTGAGGGAAGCCGGGCGGTGCTGAGAGCCCGCTCGGAAGACCCGCAAATTAACCCAGAACGCCGGACCGGGGAAGCTCGCGAACATGACCCTTAGTAATGACTGTCACGCTGAAGTTCCCCGGCAGGGGTACGGCGTTGGCTCTACCTGTGCGGATGTCCGCGCAGGCAGAATCGACACTCCCGAGAGTCAGTTACAACTCGTATACAGGCCCCCCTGAGGCCGATGAAAATCTCATCGACTTTCAGCTGCTTTCATCCGTGACGCTCCGAACCCGCTGCTGAGCGAGGCCGCCGCCCGCCGTCGCTGGGCGCGTGGCACGGCCCGGCGTACGGTGACGGCCATGCGCGAAGTTGTGACCCGCATTGTCGTAATCTTGGCGGCCGGCGCCGCCGTGGCTGGCTGCAGCGCCGCCAACGCAGGTACCCCGACCGCCGCTGCTGGTACCCCGACCGGCACCGCGGGTACCCCGACCGCCACCCGGACGACCGCGCCGGTATACGGCCCGTCCGCCCCCGACCCGGCCTGTGTGGCGGCCAAGAAAGCAGCGCAGACGCTCCAGTCCCGCCAGGGTGCGGACTCCGGCAACGAGTCCGCCTTGGACCAGGACTTCACGAACTTCGCGGCCGCGCTCAACGCCGCCGCCCAGCGCGAGACGCGGCCGGCCACAGCTCAGGCGATGACTACCCTGGCCAACGACTACACCGCGCTCGTCGAATCGCAGAGCGGCGCGGTGCAGCTCCCGGACATGAACCAGGTCCAGAAGGATGGCGCCGCCTTCACTAAGGCCTGTTCTGCGTAGTGACACCAGCGTGGCCAATGTGGCAGTTCGGCGTTGTTTAATGCCGCGCTATAAACCCTGATCGGATAGGGACTTTACCCTGATCTTTCCCTGATACCCACTCATCGCGCTTGCGCGGCATTAGCTGGCATGCTACACGATGAAAGTTTCATTCTGCGGCGCTCGCCAGCCGAAAGACGCGAGGTCAACCCGGGGGTCGAGGGCATCAAAACAATAAACAGAAGGATCAAAGAAATCGTATGAGCAAAGATGTTGCAAAACGTTTCGCCCCCGTAACAGAATGGTTTACTGTAATTGAACTTGAGGTCGGCGGACGCCGACTAGCCCGGCTCTGGTCGGGCTTGGCACGGCGCCCGCACTGGGGCCGCACCTCAACCGATGCGTTAGCCCTTAACCAGGGAGTAGGCGGTGACGATCGCAGAATCGGCGGCTCCCAAGGCAGCTCTCAAGGCGGCTCTCACGACGATGACGGGACCGGACACACCCGATGTCCCCCCGACTCTCGCGGACGTGGCCAGACTGGCGGGCGTATCGTCAGCGACCGCGTCGCGGGTGCTTACCGGTTCCGCGCGGGTGAAACCGCAGACGCGGCTGCGAGTCGAGCAGGCGATGACCACGCTCGGATACATCCGCAATCGCGCGCCGAGGTCGACCGACTCGCGGCGTACCGGTTCGGTCGCCCTGGTCGTCTGCGAGGAGAATCTGAAGATCTTCGCCGACCCGTTCTTCGCGCGCATGCTCTGGTGCGTGAGCAAGGCGCTTTCGTCGGCCGACCTGCAACTCGTGCTGCTCGGTTTGCATGTGCCCAGCGACTATCACACGGTGACCCGATACCTGCGCAGCGGCCACGTGGATGGCGCGCTGGTCGTCAGCATGCATGGAAAGGCGCAGATCGACTTCGCGAGCCTCGGCGTACCCGTCGTCTTGTGCGGCCGGCCGGTCACCGGCGCGGAGACGGTGTCCTACGTGGACGCGGACAACATCGGCGGCGCGCGGCAGGCGGTACGGTACCTGTTCGACAGCGGGCGGACCACGGTGGCGACCATCGCGGGGCCGCCCGACATGAGCCCGGGCATCGACCGGCTGCTCGGGTACCGGAAAGCCATGACCGGCACCGGTACCGGGATCAGCGATCCGGCGATGATCGCCTACGGGGATTTCACCCGGACATCGGGCGAGCACGCGCTCTACCGGCTGCTGGACCTGCGGCCGGGCATCGACGCGATCTTCGCCGCCTCGGACCTGATGGCAGCCGGAGCGCTGCGTTCCCTGCGTCGCCTGGGCAGGCGGGTACCCGACGACGTGGCGGTGATCGGATTCGATGACTCCCCGCTGGCCCAGCACACAGATCCGCAGCTGTCCACAGTGCGCCAGCCGGTCGACGCGATGGCCGCCCGCATGGTGACGGGCGTGCTGGATCTCATCGCTAATCCGGGCAGCGAGCCCTTCCACGCGATCCTGGGCACCGAGCTGGTGCTGCGCGACTCGACCTGATGGTTCTTTCATCCGGGGTCAAGGTCGTGACCTGAGGGATCGCCGGTCAGGACCCCGGGCGGCTGGACGGGATGCAATGACCGGCGGAAACTGCTGGGCACAGCTGCCGAAGCGCTTCGACAGGCGAGGAGGCCGGAAATGGCGCGCACACGTTGGCTCAGGCAAAGACAACTATCCAGCCGTCGAAGGGCACCAGTGCTCGCGGCGGCGGTACTGCTGATCGCGGCGGGAGCCGCCGCGACGGCAACCGCCACCCCGGCCCGCGCTGCCACCAGCGACGTGCGGTCACGGTGAACGCGACGGCCAGCATCGGCACGATCCCGTCGAACGCGATCGGGCTGAACACCGCCGTCTACGACAGCGACATGAACGACGCGGCGATCCCGCCGCTGCTCAAGGCGGCCGGCATCGATGCGCTTCGCTACCCGGGCGGCTCCTACTCCGACATCTACAACTGGCAGACCCAGACGGCGGTGGACGGCGGGTACGTCGCGCCCAACACCAGCTTCGCTGACTTCATGAACACCGCGAACGCGGCGGGCGCGGCCCCCATCATCACGGTGAACTACGGCACCGGCACCACCGCCCTCGCGGCCGCGTGGGTGCAGGAAGCCGCCAACGACAACGTGCAGTACTGGGAGATCGGCAACGAGGTCTACGGCAACGGCACCTACGGCGCGAACTGGGAGACCGACGCGCACTGCGACACCTCGGAGGGCGGCACCCCCGTCACCATCGGCTCCGAGCCCAGCCAGACCTACGACTGCGGGCCAACCACCTACGCGGACGAACGTGCTCAGCTACGAGATCCGCGATTCACGCCGTGCTCCCGGACGCCAAGGTATGCGCGGTACTGACCACGCCCGGCTTCTGGCCGGACGGGGTGACGAACTCCCAGTACCCGGAGCCGTGGAACCAGACGGTGCTATCGATTCTCGGGGCGAGCACCCAGTGCGTGATAGTGCACTACTACCCCGGCGGGTCCAGCACCGCCGCCATGCTCACCGACCCCACCGACATCTCCGGAATCATGTCGACCCTGCGCAGCGAGCTGTCGGAGTACGCCGGTATCACCAGCAACATCCCGGTCATCGTCACCGAGACCAACTCCACGATCGACCTGGACACCCAGCCAGCCGCGCTGTTCGGCGCGGACATGTACATGACCTGGCTGGAAGACGGCGCGTCCAACATCGACTGGTGGAACGAGCACAACGGCGAGGGCACCGTCTCCACCGTCGACGGCGCCACCGACTACGGCGACCAGGGCATCTTCTCCAACAACTCGGATTCCGGCGGTACGGAAGAGCCGCCGGTTGACACGCCGTTCGCCCCGTACTACGGCATCGAGATGCTCACCAAGCTCGCGTCGCCGGGCGACACGATGGTCACCTCGAGCTCAAGCCAGTCGCTGCTGCGAGTCCACGCGGTACGCGACGCGAGCGGGAACCTCAACCTGCTGATCGACAACGAGGACCCGTCGAACTCCTACACCGTCGGTCTCACGCTTAACGGATTCGCCGTCCAGCGGGACACCCACCGTGTACACGCTGGCGAACAACGGCACGTCGATCACCAGTGCGTCGGGCAGCGCGAGTTCGGTGACGGTCGCGCCGTACACGCTGACCGTCGTCCACATCCCCGGCTCCGGCGGCACCGGGGTGACCGCACCCGGCGCGCCCGGTCAGCCGGTGGTGTCCGGCCTGTCCTCGAGCACCGCCAGCAGCACGTCAGGCACCGCGACGTTGAGCTGGCCGGCGTCGGCGGCGGGAACGTACCCGGTCGCGGATTACGACGTGTACAACGGTTCCACCCTGGTCACCACCACGACTGGCACCAGCGTTACGCTCACCGGGCTGACCATCGGGCAGTCGTATACCTACGACGTGGTGGCGGTCGATAGCCAGGGCAACACCAGCCTGCCGAGTCCCCCGGTGACGTTCACCATCCCGCCGCCGTCTAACGCGTCCTGTGCGGTGCACTACTCGGTGGTGAGCAGCTGGTCCGGCGGATTCCAGGGCTCGGTGACGGTCACCAACAACGGGACGTCGGCCGTCAACGGCTGGACGCTCAGCTGGACCTGGCCAAATTCTGGTGAGGTCCTCACTCAGATGTGGAACGCCTCCTACACCCAGAGCGGCACGGCGGCCACGGCAACGAATGCCAGCTACGACGCGTCCATCGCGGCCAGCGGCGGAACCGGATCATTCGGCTTCCTAGCCAACGACACCGGCTCCACCGCGGCGCCCACCGTCTTCTACCTGAACGGAAACGTCTGCGCGAACGACTGACCCCCCGCGGGCCTGTCTGGCTGGCTGGCTGGCTGTCGATGTGACATCGACCGGGCTCTATACCGGTCGATGTCACATCGACCGCGGTCAGGCCGCGGCGGTTAGGCCTCGGCGGTTCGGCCGCGGGGCAGCAGGAGGGAGGTGACTCCGGCCAGGGCCATGATGCCGGCGTCTACGCTCATCGCGATTTCCATGCCGTGCACGTAGTCGCCGAGCGTCGCGTAGAAGATCGCGCCGACGACCGCGACGCCCGCCGCCGAGCCGAACTGCTGGCTGGTGGTCAGCAGGCCGGCCGCCGAGCCCGCGCGTCCTGGGTGTACGTGCGCGAGTACCGCGCCGATCAGCGATGGGAGGACGGTGCCCTGTCCCGCCCCGATCAGCATGGTGGCCGGGGCCAGGTCCCATCCGGTCAGGTGATGGCCGTACCTGATCCCGGTGAACACCAGGCCGAGCAGGCCGAGCGCGCTGACGAACGTCCCGATGGTGATCGCCCACGGCCCGAACCGCGCCGAAGTCCGCGGGCTGAGAATGGACGCCGCCGTGAACACCGCGGCCAGCGGCACCGCCATGGTCCCGGCGCGCAGCGGCGAGTTCCCGAGGCCCGCCTGCAGCAGCAGCGCGAAGACGTACATGAAGCTGCCGAACATGCACACCACGCCGAAGCTCACCACGAGCCCCGCGGAGAAGGCCCGCTCGGCGAACAGCGACAGGTCGATGAGCGGCTCGGGGTGATGGCGTTCCCACAGCAAGGTCACGGCGAGCACCGGCAGCGCGAGCGCCAGCGCGACCCAGGTCCAGACCGGCCAGCCCTCGTCTCGGCCAAGGGTCAGCGGCACCAGCGCGAGCGCGAGGGACGCGGACACCCCGATCGCGCCGATTGGGTCGAGCTTCGGCCGCCGCTCGGAGAACGCGCGCGGCACCACCTTGAGCGCCGCGATCAGCCCGAGCACGCCGATGGGCACGTTGACCAGGAAGATCGACCGCCAGCCCGGCCGCCTCCACCAGCGCACCGCCGATTATCTGCCCGAGCACGAATGACAGCCCCATGGTGACGCCGAACCAGCTGAGCGCCTTGGCACGCTGGGCCGGCGGGTAGCTGGCGGTGATCAGGGCGAGCACCTGGGGCACCATGACCGCTCCGGTCAGGCCCTGCAAAAGCCGGAAGGCGACCAGTTCACCCTGGTTCTGCGCGAGCCCGCACAGCAGCGAGGCGGCGCCGAAGGTGACGACCCCGGTCATGAACATCCGCTTGTACCCAAACAAGTCGCCCAGCCGCCCGCCGGTCACCATCCCGCTGGCGTACATGAACGCGTACCCGCCGACGATCAGTTGCAGCGCCGCGTCACTTACGTGCAGATCCCGCTGTAGCGACGGGGCAGCGACGTTCACCGACCACAGGTCGAAGCCCACCATGAATTGCGCGATCAAAACGACGGGCAACATCAGCCGGTGACGGCCGGTCGGCTGTGTTCCCCCGGCCAACCGGTCCCGGCTGGCCTCCGGCGTTTCCCCGACCAACCGGCCCCGGGCTCCCCTGCCCCGCGTGCCCAGTGCCGCACGCTTGGTCGTTGCGTGAACCACGACCGCTCCCATTTCTCGATAGTTCGATGACTCTCGAACAGTACAACAATCATCGAACTACCCGCAACCGGAGCTATGCTTGAGCGCATGATGGACGACGTGGTTGAGCCCGCGGCATCGGACATGGAATTGCCGCGAGTGCTGGCCGCACTGGCCGACCGGCACCGGCTCGCCGCCGTCCGCTGGGTGGCGGGCAACGGCGAGTCCTGGTGCACCCAGGTCATGCACGAGGCCGACCTGGCCATGTCGAAATCGACGTTCTCCCACCATCTGCGCATTCTGCGCGAGGCGGGCATCTTCTCCAAGCGCATCCAGGGCTCCCGCGGCTACGTAACGCTGCGCAAAGCTGACCTGGACACCCGCTTCCCCGGCCTGATCGACGCCGTACTAGAGGCCAACCAGGTCCCGGCACCCAACGTATCTCGGCCCCCCGTGCATGATGGTGGGGGCGGCCCCCGTCGGCGCGCCCCCACGGATGCTGGTCAGTGCTGCATTACCCAGACTCTTCGCTGGGTAATGCAGCACTGACCATGATCACGAGCCGCTAGGCAGCGGCTGCGGTCTCGCGCGGTGCCGCCTCAGCCGCCCCATCAGTCACTGTTGCGACATCGGCGGTGCGGCTGCGGCCTGGCAGCAGGAGCGCGATGATCGCGGCGGCACCCACTACGGCGGCGCCGGTCCAGGCGGCGGGGACCATGCCGGACACGAAGTCCGGGCCGGTCAGGTAGCTACCGTGGGCGGAGAAGACCGCGCTCAGCACCGCGACGCCAAACACGCCGCCCAGTTCACGCAGCGCGTTGCTGGTCCCGGAGGCGATTCCCTCCTGGTCCCGGCGGACCGAGCTGAGGACCATCGTGCCCGATGCGCCGAAGAACAGCGCCATCCCGGCCCCGGACAGGATGAACGCGGGGACCATCGAGATGTAGGCCACCGTCGTCGTGGTGAGGGCGGCGAGCCAGCCGAGCCCGACGGCCTGCAGGACCAGCCCGGCCACCAGCAGCGGGCGGCCGCCGATCCGGTTGAACAGCGCGCCGGCCAGCGGCGTGATAAGCATCGGCATCGCGGTCCATGGCAGGGTACGGATGCCGGCGTCCAGCGGGCTGTAGTGCTGAACGACCTGCAGGAACTGGGCAAGCAGGAAGATCGAGCCGAACATCCCGAAGTACATCAGCAGCGAGATTCCGTTCGTCACCGCGAAGGCACGGTGCCGGAACAGCCGCATCGGCAGCATCGGCTCGCGGGTCCGCAGTTCCCAGGCCACGAAGGCCACCATCAGCACCGCGCCCACCACGATCGGCCCCAGCACCGTCGCCGACGTCCAGCCGTGGGCGTTGCCGCGGACCACACCGTACACAACACCGAGCAGACCCAGGCTGGCCATAACGACGCCGGGCAGATCGATCCTGGTCGAGGTACCCCGGCTTTCGGTGAGCTTGGCGCGGGCAAATGGCAGCGTGATCAGCCCGATCGGCACGTTCAGCCAGAAGATCCACTGCCAGGACGCTCCCTCGACCACCGCGCCGCCGACCAGTGGGCCCAGCGCGACGGCGAGTCCGCCGACCGCGCCCCAGGCGCCGATCGCGACCGCGCGCTTAGCCGGCGGCACCGACGCGGACAGCAGGGTGAGCGTCAGCGGCAGCAGCACGGCGGCGCCGACGCCCTGCACGGCTCGCGCGCCGACGAGCCATCCGATGCCAGGGGCGAGTGCGGCCATCGCCGATCCGGCGGTGAACAGCGCGAGCCCGGCGGTGAAGAGCCGGCGCTGGCCGAACCGGTCGCCCAGGGCGGCACCGGTCAGCAGCAGCGCCGCGAACGTGAGCGTGTAGGCGTTGACCGTCCACTCAAGCCCCTCAAGCGAGGCGTGCAGGTGGTCCCTGATCGATGGGAGGGCGGTGGTCACCACCAGGTTGTCCAGCGACGCCATGAACAGCGCGACCGAGGTCACCGCGAACGTCCATAGCGTTCTGCTTCGCGTCGTCATCGTGGTCTCCTTCGTTCTTCTCACCGACGGCTCACCGTCGTTAGGTAGTGATTGGTCACTAGCTTTCGTGGTTAAAAAAAATTAGTCCCGCTCGTTGTTCAGCCATGACGTGTGCTCGTCGCTCTGCCACGTCGCCCAGCGCTCGTCTACGGCGGGCAGGTCCAGGGCCGCCGCGACGTTCAGCAACATCCCGTAGGCGAAGAACTCAAGCACGCTTTCATACGGCAGCCCGGTTTCCCGCTCGACTACCTCCCACAGGCCGCGGAATCCGGCCCGCGCCACGTCCCGGATCTCGAGATCCTCACTGGCCGCGTAGGCCTGCAACTGCACCAGCAGCATCGTCCGGTCGCGCAGCAACTCGTCGTAAGCCCGCCCCATCGCCCCGGCGGCCTCCTCGCCGGTCAGCCCGTCGGCTGCCGCGGCAAAGGTTGCCCCGACCCGCTTGTAACAACGCTGAATCAGGGCGATAAACAGCGCCTTCTTCGTCGGGAATAGCCGGAACAGGTATGGCTGGCTGATCCCGGCCCGCCGGGCGATGTCCTCCGTCGAGGTGCCCGCCAGGCCGCCGATCCCGAACTCCACCCCGGCCGCCTCGAGCACCTGCTCGCGCCGCTCGTCCGCCGACATGCGCCGTCCGCCGCGCCGTCCGGAGTCCATCTCTGCCATAACGACTAAGGTAGTGACCAATCACTACCCTGTCAAGTGCCCAGGTGCGGGTGGGGCTTCGCGCCCGGCGCCCGGCGCCCGCTCATGCTGGTCGGTGCTGCACCAACCAGCTTCTTTGCTGGGTAATGCAGCACCCACCATGATCCTTTGGGGCCGTGACTAGCTGGTGATGTCGGCGGTGGTGAATCTGGCCCAGGCGAACAGGCCGAACAGCACCCCGTACACCACGAAGCTCAGCAGGCCTCGGGTCAGCGTCCCGGTGTCGACGGGGGTGCGCAACAGCGCGTCGAAGTCGTCCCACCAGTGGGTGGGCAGGTACGGGCCGACGACCGCGAACTGCGGGATCTGATCGATAACCTCGCTGGTCACGGTGAGGATGAGCACCGCCGCGATCGCGCCGATGGGGTGCTCGGTGAGCGTGGAGATCGCCAGCCCGATCGCGCCCAGCGCCGCCATCGCGACGCAGATATAGAGCGTGACCAGCAAGACCCTCAGCAGCCCGTCGGCCAGCGACACCGTGGTGCCCGACAGCAGCGTCACCGGCCCCACCGAGAACAGGGCCACGCCGGTGATCAGCCCGACCGCCGCGACCACGAACGTGGCCGCCACGCCGAAGGCGGTCACGACGGCGAGCTTGACCGCCAGCATCCTGGTCCGCCCGACCGGGGCGGTGGCCAGGTAGCGCAGCGTGCCGTGCCCGGCCTCGCCCGCGATCGAGTCGCCGGACACCACGCCGACCGCGACGGGCAGTACCAACAGCAGCAGCGTCGACAGCGCGATGAACACCAGGAACACGCCGTTCCCCGCGAGCTGGGAGAAGAACGCGCCGTTCTGGCTGCCGCTCTGCGGCGCCGCGGCCTTCAGCCCGATGCCGATAAGCAGCGGGAACAGCGCGACCACACCGAGCAGGACCTGGTTGCGCCGCCGGCCGAAAACGATCCGCAGCTCGGACCGCAGGAACCTAGACATCGAATCCCTCACCGGTGAGCCCGACGAACAAGTCCTCCAGGCTCGGGGACACCACGCCGAAACCGCGCACCCCGACCCCGGCCCGCACCAGTTCGGCGCACACCTTCTCCGGGGACGCCTCGCCGAGCACGGCGGTCACGCTGTCGTCGCCGGGAGGTCGGTCGGGGCTGGTTGGCTGGGGAGACAGAACCTCCACGCCCACCAGGCCCAGCGAGGTCAGTACCTTGGCGGCCGCCGCCACGTCGCCGGTGTGCACCTCCAGGCGCTCGGCGCGGGTCTTGCGCAGATCCTCCAGCGAACCCTGGAAGACCAGCTTGCCGGTACGCATGACCCCGACGTGCGAACAGATCTGCTCCACCTCGGCCAGTAGATGCGACGAAACGAAGACCGTGACTCCCTCGGCCGCGATCGATCTGATCAGCGCGCGGACCTCTCGGGTGCCTTGTGGGTCGAGCCCGTTCGTCGGCTCGTCCAAAACGATGAGTTCGCGTGGCTTCAGCAACGCGGCGGCGATCGCGAGCCGCTGCTTCATGCCGAGCGAGTAGTTGCGGAACTTCTTCTTCGCCGCGGCGGCCAGGCCCACCCGTTCCAGCGCCTCGTTCACCCGGGTCCGTGCCGTCCGGCCTTCTGCCGACCGGTCGGCGGCGTCGAAGCGGAGGAGATTGTCCGCGCCGTTTAGAAAAGAATAGAAAGCTGGTCCCTCGACCAGTGCTCCGACCCGGGGCAGTACCGAAGTGGCCGCGTCCGGCATGGGGGCGCCGAGCAGTGCGGCGGTGCCGCTGGTCGGGAACGCCAGCCCGAGCAGCATACGGATCGTGGTGGTCTTGCCCGACCCGTTCGGGCCGAGGAAGCCGTACACCGCGCCTGAGGGCACGGCCAGGTCGACGTGGTCGACGGCGACCTGGCCACCACGGAACCGTTTGGTCAGCCCCTGGCTGGCGATAGCTTCCGTCCCCGCCCGCCTCCCCATACCCCTACCTAGTTGCTGCGTACAGCACGCTCGGATCGACGGCGCCCAGATACACCTTGTTACCGGTGATCAGGATGGTCAGCAGGCTGGTCTTGATGATCGAGCCGCTCCCCCACGAACCGCTTACCGGGGTGGCGTCGTTGACGAGTGCGTTGAGCCCGGCGCTGGCCTCGGCGGCGCTGGCGCCCTGGACGCCGGTCCCGTTGCCGGTATTTGCCCTGGCCGCCTCGTTCAGCACCGACGACGGAAGCTCGGCGACCGTCAGCCAGCCGGAGCCCACGGTGGCGACGTCCGGGACGGCACCAGCGTTCGCGCCTGGCTTGCTGTTCACCGTGGTGATCTTCGCGGTGGCGGACGGCGTGAACGACAGGTCGGCGGCCGACGGCCGGGTGAAGCTCACCGCGGTGAAGCCGACGCTGACCGCTGGCGTGCTCGCCCCCCGCGCGTACAGCTGAACTTGCAGCGGCACATTGTTCTTGGCATCGATCGCGATGGCGACCTGGCCGATCAGCGAACCGCTGTCCTTGGGCGACAGCACGAGGGTGTAAGCGGCCTGGCCGGCCACGGTCTCGTTGGACGCCACGGTGACGTTCGTGGACTTGCCGAGCAGCGCGAGCGCCTGGTCGGCCGCTTGCTGCGGGGTGAGCGGGGTGACGGGACCCGGCTCGGTCGCGGGCGCCCGGTCCGGGAGGACGAACTTGGTGACCGAGTTGTTCGTGGACTGCCAGAGGTAGGCGGTCGTGCCTTCCCGGTAGACGTCCGTTTCGCTTTCCGACTGCGGCAGCGACAACCGGTAGCTCTTCGGGCTCGCGTACCAGATGTTCACGGTGTGACTGCCGGTGAGCAGCGAGGTGATCGAGTTCGGGTTGCCGGTGTCTGGCAGCTTGGGCAGGCCGAGGGAGACGGTCTCCGTGATCGTCCCGGTCAGCGGCGGGGGTGCCTGATGCTCGCCGGCCAGCTGGGCCAGCAGCTGCTGCGGCGTCTTGGCGGGCAGTGCGGGCGCGGCCGCGGCACTGGACATCAGAGCGGGCACGCCGGCGATCAGCGCACCGGTAACGGCAAGCGCGCCAGCGGGCACCGCCCACCGGGAGCGCCGGGATAGCTTCACGTTGCGCATGACATCCCATCCGAAGGAAGGTAGGTCGTACCTGTCACTCTACCCGCGGCCCATTTCCGTGCCGTCCCCCTGCGGGGTGATCCCGGTTCCTCCCAAGGATGACATCGATCAGAAACGGTCACAGGCCGGGGAAGGACGGGAAGCTGCAGGAGGGCACCGAGCCGGAGCCGGAAATGGCGCTCACGCTCACGTCCGTGCCGGATGGGGACAGGTTCGTGTCAAACGCATCGATATAGGCGTTCTCGGCGCTGGTCGTGGTGGCATCGAAGTCCACGTTCTCCAGCGTTAGCCCGAGGCGGTCCGACGAGGAGTAGCCGTCGAGGACGGACTCAGCGCCGCTGGCCGCGTCGGTCGCGTAGGCCCCATCCACGACGATGTTGGTGAAGACCGGCGTGGTATCACCGTCGCCGGTGGCGTAGAAGGGGGTGATATCCAGCAGGTACTCGACGCCGGTCTCGCAGATGTTCTCGTAGGTGACCGTCTGCACTGTTCCGGCGACGCTCGAGTCGGTCTTGATGCGCATGCCGTTGTTGCTGGTGCTGGCGATACCGCTGGAATCGGTCCCGGCCAGCGTGTCGTTCTCGAACAGGATGTTATCCACCCCGGCGTTGGTCTCACTGCCGATCGAGAGGCCATGGGTGCCGTAGCAGTGCGTGTTCTCGATCGTCATGTTCGCCGCTTCGTAGTCGGCGGCCTTGAGCGCGACGCAGTCGTCACCGTCGTTGAGGTAGGAGTCATTGATGGTGACATCGCTGCCGCTGACGTCGATGCCGTCGGTGTTGCGCGCGTCGGCGGGAGTGTCGATCCGCAGGCCCCACACGGTGAACCCGGTGCCGCCGTTGAAGTTCACATGGAACATGGGCGAGTCCCGCAACGACAGGTCGTAGATGGTGAAGTCGTTAACGTCGTTCGACTGGATGAGGACCGGGTTGTTCTGGTCCTCATCATCGGTCTGTGCCTCGCTCGCCAGCTCGTACCAGGTGGTCGAGGTCCCGTACATATCCAGGTTGCCGCGGCCGTCGATAAGTCCCTGGCTGCCCGAGCTGGACTGGGTGCCCATGATTCCCGCGTTCGCGCCGTTGACCGTGATGAAGGGCTTGCAACCGTTGCCAGTCGTGGCGATGGTGCCGCAGGTAGGCTCGCCGGACACTTGATAGTCGGCCGCGTCCAGGGAGGCGTATAGCGTCACGCCGGTGTCGATCACCAGCGTCTCGCTGCCGCCGACCGTCAGCGGGCCGGACAGGAACGCGTCATCGGAACCGTCGGCGGCCAGCACCACGGCGTGGCCCGTGCCGGCGCAGTCATCAAGCGCGGACTGGATCCGGGAGGTGTCCGGCGGACTGGCTTCGTCCGCGTCGCTGAACTCCCTGGTGGATGTCGACAGCTCCGCGCTGACCGTGGCGCAGGTGGCCGGGATCGAGGGCTGGCTCACCGACCTCGTGTCGCCGGTCGCCAGCGAGGTGGCGGACGCTGGGCTGGCGGTCACGGCGAGCAGCCCGCCGACCACGAGAACACCTGCACCGAGAACGCGAGCGGCGAAAATAGGGGTAAACACGGGGGATTCCTCCCGGTTTGTCGCGCTCCCGTAAGCAGCGTCCGCCGTGCCTTGAGCCGTGTCAAGATTCCCGCTGACCATCCCAGGTCACGGGTGAAACTTTCGCCGCCGAGCGGTTATGGTGGAAACGTACCGTCGCCGGCCGACGGCAGGTTTCCACCATGATCGCGCTACCAGCGACCCCAGGGCAGCAGCGCGGTGACGGCGACGGCCACGAACAGGAGCGTCAGGTAGCCGATCGACAGGTGGAACAGGCGCATCGGGGCTGGGTTAGCCTCCTCGGAGGCTATCCGGGAGCGCAGCCGGTGCGCCTCGGTGAGGAACCAGCCGCCGAGCCCGAGCGCGACCACACCGTAGATCCAGCCCGCGTACGGGATCAGGGCGAACGTGGCCACGACCATCGCGTAGGAGTACCAGAGGATCTTCCTGGCGACAACGGCGGGCGGCGCCACGACCGGCAGCATCGGCACGTTCGCCGCCTCGTAGTCACCGCGGAACTTCATCGCCAGCGCCCAGAAGTGCGGCGGTGTCCAGAGAAAGATCACCAGAAACAGGATGATGGCGGGCGCGGCCACCGTGCCACGGACCGCTGCCCAGCCGACCAAGACCGGAAAGCAGCCAGCCGCGCCGCCGATCACGATGTTCGATGGGCTGCGCCGCTTCAGCAGCAGCGTGTAGACGAAGACGTAGAACAGGATCGCGGTGTCGGCGAGGGTCGCGGCCAGCCAGTTCGCGAGCAGCCCGAGCATAAGAGTCGCGGCGGCGCCGAGGAAGATGCCCCAGACCAGGGCTTCCCACGGCTTGATGAGACCGCGCCCGATGGGCCGTCGCCTGGTGCGTTTCATCACCGCGTCGATGTCGCGGTCCAGGTAGCAGTTGATCGTGTTCGCGCTGCCGGCGGCGAGGGTGCCGCCGATTAGCGTGACCAGGACCAGGCGTGCCGATGGCAGGCCGCGCTGGGCGAGCAGCATCGTCGGCACCGTGGTCACCAGCAGCAGCTCGATGATCCTCGGCTTGGTCAGCGCGACCAGCGCTCCGGCGATCACCCGCGGCGACCGCCGCCCGATGAGGACGGGTGCGGGTGGGGCTGCGGCTTGAAGGGTCACTCCTCCGCGTCCTCGGTGCCGGCAGGCCGGTCGGCGCTGGCCGGGCGGTCGGTCGGGCGGTCGGTCGGGGCTGGTTGGTCGGGGGAACGCAGCCGGGGAGGCACAGCGGGCGCGGCTACATGGGTCGGGAGGCCAGGCTGAGGGGTATGGATGGCCGGGTACTTGAGCGTGCCCGTGCGGTGGCCGGGAAAGAAGTTTGGCCTGGTGTAAACGACATAGAGCGCGGCGGCCACCGCGATGAACAGGACGTACAGCGAGGCGAAGGTGAAGATCGAGCCGCCGGTGCTCCACGCGCTGACGTTGGAATCCATGTCGGTAACTCCTAGAGCGCATAGAACAGCAGGTAGAACAGCAGCGAGATGAGCGCGAGGTAGGTCCACAGGGTGGAGAACGCGCTCAGTGACGCCTGGAAGCGCTGCACCCCGTAGGTCTCCTCGACCGTCGGCGGCTGTTCGACGAACGAGATCGCCGGGATGGATCTGGCCCGCATGAGCAGCGTCTCCAGCCACAGCAGGATCGCTAGCTGGCTGAGCAGGAAGACCGGGTAGAAGCCGACGAACACGCTGGAGTACCCGGAACTGCCGGGCGGGAACGGCAGGTCGGTGAGCTGATAGATCTGTGTCCCGACCGCTACAAGCCCGAGGCCCAGCGATACCCAGCCCAGGATTACCCAGATCTCTTTGTGCCCGGCCTTGATCCGCAGCAGCCCGAAGTAGTGCAGCGCGGCGCTGGCCACCGACAGCAGCATGATGACGGTGCCTATCCACAGCTGCGGTGAAACGAAACCCGCACCCTGCCAGCGGCCCTCGGAGTTGATCGAGCGCAGGAAGAAGTAGGCGAACGCGAAGCAGCCGTACAGGAAGGTAAGCCCGCCGATGGCCAGCCGGGCCCCGGTCCACGTCGCGTTCAGCGCGGACTCGTGGTAGAAGCCCTCATCTTCGGCCGCGAGTTGCTCGGGTGTCGACGTCATGTTCCCTCCGTCGAAGGTGCGTACGCCCCGGCGATCACGCCAGCGGGCGGATTCAGGTCCGCTACCGGCAGCGCATCGGGGTTCCCGTAGTCGTCGGAGCGAGACAGGATCACCGGGACCCGGGCGAAGTTATCCGGCGGCACCGGGGTCGGAACCTGCCACTCAATGGACCTTGACCGCCACGGGTTACCGATTTCGCGCTCCCGCCAGAACAGCGTGGACATCACGAAGTTGATCACGAAGATCAGCATCGAGGCACCAAGGCAGAACGCGGCGATGCTCACCCAGTCGTTGAGCGTCTCCAGGTTCCGCGCGTACTCGAAGACTCTTCTCGGCATGCCCGCCAGCCCCAGCGCGAACAGCGGCAGGAACGTCGCGTTGAAGAAGATGAACATGGTCCAGAAGTGGATGTAGCCAAGACGTTCGTTGAGCTTGATACCCATCATCTTCGGCAGCCAGTAATACAGGCCGCCGAAGAAGGCGAAGATCAGGCCGCCCATGATCGTGTAATGGAAGTGCGCCATCACGAAGAAGGACCCGTGCTCCGTTGTGTCGGCCGGAACGTCGGACAGGAATACCCCGCTGATACCACCGATGAGGAAGTTGAAGTAAAACGCCAGTGCGAAAAGCATCGGAATGCTGAACGTGATCTTCGCTTTCCAGAAGGTTCCCATGCCGACCAAGAAGATAAAACCGGTCGGGATTGAGATCAGTTCGGTGGTGAGCATGAACAGCGGCCGCATATCGGGATCTATCCCGCTATCGAACAGGTGATGCTGCCAGACGAAGAACGACAAGATGCCCACGCCGAGCATTCCAGCCGCGGCCACCCGGTAGCCGAACAACGGTTTTCGGCAGAATGTCGCCACGATCTCGGAGATGACCCCGAAGCCGGGCAGCGCGAGGATATATACCTCCGGATGACCGAAGAACCAGAACAGATCCTCGTACAGGAACGAGGATCCGCCGAGTTGGTTGGTGAAGAACGCGGTCTGGAACGTGCGGTCCATCAGGGCCATGTAGAAGCCGCCGATCAGCACCGGCGCCGCCAGCACCTGCAGGAACGAGACGGTGAACATCGACCAGATGAACATCGGCAGCCGGGACCAGCGCATGCCAGGCGCCCGGTAGTTGATGATGGTGACGATCATGTTGAAGCCGGCCAGCGCCATCGAGATCGCCATCAGGCCGAACGCGAAGAAGTACGCGTCCTCAGCGTTCCCGGCCTGGGTCGCCAGCGGCTCGTAGCCGGTCCAGCCGGTCGGGAACCCGCCGAGCACCATTCCGGACAGCAAGATGACGTACGCGATCGGCGTCAGCCAGAAGCCGACTGCCTCCAGCCTCGGGAAGGCCACCCGTTTCGACCCGATCATCAGCGGCCCGAAGTACTGGCCGAACGGGCCGAGCACCACGGAAGACATCATCATCATCATCATGGTGCCGTGCTCGCCGACGACCATCAGGTACTGGTTGGGCCCGAGCAGGTGGTAAGTCGGCGAGAGCAACTCGGTGCGTATCGCGATCGCGAACAGGCCACCGGTGAGGAAGTACACGATCATGCCGAACAGGTACTGAATGCCGACCACCTTGTGGTCGAGCGTGTACCTGAAGTACTTCGCCATCCCGGGCTCGGCGCCGCCATTGTCGTGGCGGATGGGGATGCCCTTGGTCAGCGGGCCAAGATCGTTGAACACTCCGATCCCGACCAGCCACCCGACCGTGGCGAAGGCATAACCGAGCACGATCGGCACGTCGTTGGAGTCCGACAGCGCGTTCTGCTGGTAACCGTAGGACAGCGCGTTGCCAAGCCAGTGGCCGAGCAGGTATCCGCCGATCCCCAGGATGATGCCGATGTGCACCCCCGGACGCATCCAGTACGACCGCCCGCTCGCGGGGGCCACGGGGCCACGGCCGGTCGGCTCAGCCCGGCCAGGCTCAGTCTGAACAGCCATCTGCGTACTCCTCGGACGTCACGGTGAGACCGGGTCAGTGGACGGGTAGTAGGAGCCATTCGCGCCGGTGATGCCGTCGATCTTGACTATGTTCTTGCCGAGCTGCGGGATCACCGTCGGGTCGTAGGTGAGCGAGTAGGCGGGGAGCGCCGCCAGCACGCCGTCGCTACCCTCCCTCTGCTGGATGCCCGTCGCCCACGAAGCGAACTGCGTCTGGGAGACCACGTGCCCGCTGGTGAACATCGCGCCGTGCCAGATACCGCATAGTTCGCTGCACTCGACGCGGAACGACCCGAGCTGCTCTGGGGTCACGTAGGCGATATTGTCCACTTCGGGGTTGGCGTCCACCTTCACGCCGAGCTGGTAGGCCCAGAAGCCGTGGATTACGTCTAGCGACGTGACGTGAAATTCGACGGGCGTGTCGACGGGCAGGTACAGCACGGTCGACTCCATCCCGCCGTATTGCGGGTAACGGAACGTCCACGTCCACTGCTGGCCGATGACCTGGACCTGCAGCAGGTCCCCGGCCCCGGGGGCCCAGGTGCCGCCCGTCTTGCCGGTCAGGCTCCAGATCGGTGATGGGCCCTGGGCGTCCGCGCCCGACGGGCTTGCCATCTGGAAGACGCCGAACGCGAAGCACCACAGCACGATCAGCGCGCTGCCGATGATCCAGATGCTCGCCACCTTGTTGTTACCGTAGATCGGCACGCCGTCACCGGAGTCGCCACGCGAGCGCCAGGTGATGATGGTGTAGACGTAGTAGACGAGCACCGCGATCAGCACGGGTGAGCCGCTGACGGACAGCACCGCGATATCGAACTGCTCGCCACGGGCGGCGTCCGACATGTCGCCTGGCGGTATGTGCGGTTTCAGCAGGAACCAGATCAGCAGGTCGGCGGCCAGCGCCAGGACGAACCAGATGGCGAAGATCCGCCAGCCGTGTTTGGCGTTTCCGGGAGACGGAATCTCGGTCGTCTCGCTCATGAGGACACCACGTCCATCTCACCCATCATGTAGCCGAGCGTCTGCATGGGGCCGCCGTTGCCGTCAATGAAGCCGCCGCCGCACGGGATCAGGCACTGCCACCGGTACTGGCCTCCCGTCGCGGGACTCCTGAACTCGAACGTCTCCACCGAGTAGGGGTTGCCGCTCGGCGTGCACGGCGAAGAACTGCACAGGTTGTTGGCGGACAGGTTCGCGTTGGGTGAGGCGACCGGAACGTAGACACCGAGCGTCGGGATCGCGAAGGTGTGCCCGACGTTGCAGTCCGACCAGGCGTTGATCAGCGACGTCGTGTCGTTGGTGACGTACTCCTTGCCCTTCTGGTCGAATTGCGACACGGTCACGGTATCGCCGATCGTTCCCTGCACCTGACTCCAGTAATTATTCCGTAGCGGGGTGCAACCGTCGTAGCCGTAAATCGTGACGTGGATCAGCGAATTCGCCGGGACCGAGAACAGCGTGGTGTGCTCCCAGTCCTTCGACACGGGATCTTGAACGTAATAACTCACCCAGTCAGGCTTGCTGCTTGAGTTGTTTTGCGGATCCTCCTGCAGCACCACGTTCGTTACCCCGCCGGAGGCGGTGAAATGAACGGTCGGAAGGGAACTCGCGCCGCCGATGTAGTACAAGGCGACGAAGACCCCGAGCCCGATCACCGCGGCGACGGCAACCAGCAGCGCTGCCGCCCGGGCCGGCACGGACACCGGTCACCACCTCACTTCTCACAGCTTTGTGATTCGCACGCATCCGTCCGGCGTGGCGCCCTCAGTGGATGCGCACCGGTCCTGTCCCTCTATGCGCACGATCTTCTGATCACACCCACCCCAAAGCAATACAAATCCCCGCGAATGACGAAATTGTCATGAGGGCGAGGGGACTCCCCACGCCAGATTTCTGCCCGTATGGTCATGGAATGAGCGTGCAGACCAAGAGCCCGGTTCCGGCCAGCCGCACCGGGTGGCCAGTGCTGCGCACCCCTAAGTGGATGCTGGCGGGAGCGGCCGTACTGGTGGCCGGCCTGGTGGCCGCGTCGTGGACGACGCACCCGTCGACCGCGCAGCGCGCCGCCGACCTCAAATCCATGGTCCAGGACGTCACCACCGACATCGAGTCCTGCGCCGGTGGCATCAACGACACGATGACCGCGCTGCACGAACTGCAGGACGGCGCGAGCACCGACACCGCCACCGGTGTCACCATCGCGTCGACCGCGGTACAGAACTGCTCGCCCGCCAACAACATGCAGATGGACGACCTGACGCAGTACCAGGCCCCGTCGTCGCTGGCCTCGTTCCACCTCGACACCGCGGTCCAGGACATGGTGACCTGGGCGTTCCCGCTCGCCCAGCGGGTACAGGCCGACGCCGGCGCGCTGATGACCGCTCATGGCGCGGCCATCGCCGCGGACAACGCGCGGCTGCGGTCGGACCAGCACGCGCTCGACGCCGAGCGTACGGTGATCGACCGGTACTTCACCACCGCGAGCAAAGCGCTATCGGCGAACGTCGCGCCGCCGCCACTACCCGGCTGAGCCAACGAGGTCTACCATACTCAGGCAAGCCCTGCAAACGATTGTGTGACAACGACGTAACAAATGATCTAGTCGCCATAACGACGGTTGACCGTCCCCAAGGCGACGTACAACATTCGTTATTAGGAACCGGTTCAGGTACCTCTCGCTACTGGTTGGGGCGGCCGTGGTAGCGGGAGGGATAGCCGGGTTACGGCAGGATCTGCCGGAAGCGGAGACACGATGACCGCGCAGGTAGAGGTGCTGGGAGGTGCAGCCGCGCCCGCTAGGAGCGTTGGCCGCATTCTCATCGTGGACGACGAGCCCAAGATCCGCTCGTTCATCGGTCGCGCGCTCACTGCGGCCGGGTATCAGACCGACTTCGCCGGAACGGGCACCGAGGCAGTCCTCCGGGCCGCCACCACCCGATTCGACTTGATCATCCTCGACCTAGTCATGCCGGAAACCAACGGCAGAGAGGTGCTCGGGTCGCTGCTGGCGGCCCAACCGGGCCAGGTCGTCATGGTGCTGTCCTGTGTCGCCGACGTGGCCACCAAGGTGGACTGCCTGGAACAGGGCGCGCTCGATTACCTGACCAAACCGTTCTCGCTGGCGGAACTGCTGGCCAGGATCCGGGTGCGGCTGCGGCATGAGTCGCGGGGCGAGCACGCGGGTCCTCCTCGGGCCCATGGCGAGGTCATCCGGGTTGGAGCGGTGACCCTGGACACGGTCCATCTCACCGCCGACGCCGGAGCCGGGCCCGTCCCGCTGACCAGGCTGGAGTTCATGCTGCTGCGGGAGCTAGCCGACCACGCGGGACGCTCGGTGGCCAAGGGCGGCCTGCTCGCCACCGTCTGGGGATACGACTTCGACCCAGGATCCAATGTCGTGGACGTCTGCGTCCGGCGGCTGCGCTCCAAACTTGGTTTTGACCTCATCAAGACGGTCCGCGGTGAAGGGTACATGCTGGCCGCGCGGTGACCGGGTCGCGTCCGCGATCCGGATCACGGCGTACCGGGTGTTGCGCCTGAGATGGCCCTACTCTCCGCTGCTGCTCGACATCGCGTGGGGCGTGTTCTCCGCGGTGAACCTGATCGCGATCCTGATCTTCTGCCACTGGGAGACGATCCCGTTTTACTTCATCTGGATCAGCTTCACCCTGCTGTACGGGTTCCGTACCTGGTCGGCCCGGCCAACCGCCGTTTTGCTCATAGTGGTTGTGGTCACTACCGCGGCCGGCATCGGGCTGGACGTATACCGGGGCACGGAACCCGCGCAGGAGCTGACCCAGGTACCGCTGATGGCGGCCTTGTTCGTCGCGATGGTCTGGCACGCACGGCGAAAGATGGCCGCCGAGCGCGAGTATCACCTGGTAAGCGAGGAGAACGTGCGGCTGCTCGCCAACCAGCGCCGGTTCCTGCAGGACGCCTCGCACCAGCTGCGGACACCGATCACGATCGCGCTCGGGCACGCGGAACTGCTGGCGGGCGGCATCACCGGGCAGCAAGCCGGCGAGGACGTCCAGGTACTGCTCGGCGAGCTCGACCGGCTGCGCCGGATCTCCGATCGGCTGCTCGTCATCGCGGCCGCCGAGGACCCGGAATTCCTCCGGCTGGAACCGGTTGCGCTTGACCTGCTCACCATGGACATCATCCGCCGGTGGCGGCCCACGGCCGAGCGCCGCTGGCAGGTCGGCAGGCTGGACGAGATCATCGTGTTCGCGGACACCGAGCGGCTCGGGCTAGCCATGGACGCGCTGCTGGAGAACGCGGTACGGCACACAGCCGACGACGACGTGATAAAGCTCTCGGTGCTCCGCGGCTGGCAAAACCGGCAGGTCCGGATGATCGTGGCCGACTCCGGGACCGGCATCCCGCCGGATCAGGTGCACGCGATCTTCGAGCGGTTCAGGACCGGCGACAGCAAGGTGCACGGCACCGGGCTCGGGCTCGCCCTGGTCCGGGCGGTCGCCCGCGCGCACGGCGGCGACGTCCGGGTGCGTTCTGCCGTCGGCCAGGGCAGCGAGTTCGAGATCTGGCTGCCGACGGCGCCGGCCGCAACCGAGCCGGGGCCTGCTGAGTCCGACGGCGTCCAGGCCGACGGTACGCTCAGGCTGGTCGAGGGATAGCTCGTCTAAGGAGGACGCACGTTGAGGTGGGTGACCCGGCATAAAGTCGTCACCAGCGTGGTGGCGGCCTGCGTGGTCGTCGTGGCGGTGCTGAGCATCATGACCTCGGGTTCCAGTACGACCACGCCGCATAGCTATCCGAAGGCGGCGTCGTTCAGCCTGCCGCTGCTCGGCTCCGCTAGCGGGCAGCACGTGTCGCTGTCGCAGTACTCCGGCAAGCCGGTCATCGTGAACTTCTGGGCGTCCTGGTGCGCGCCCTGTCAGAAGGAGACGCCGCTGCTGGCCGCCTGGTACCGCCAGGAGAAGGGCCAGGTGCCGCTCATCGGGCTCGATGAGAACGACACCTCCGCCGCGGCGCTGAAGTTCGCCCACGCCAAGAACGTCAGCTACCCGCTGGGATTCGATCCGCAAACGATCGCCGCCAGCGCCTACAACGTAATCGCGCTGCCGCAGACGTTCTTCCTCAACGCCCAGCACCGCGTCGTCGCCAGGATCTACGGCGGCGTGACCACCGCCGACCTGACCAAGGACCTCAAACTAATGGGCGTAACCGGCATCACCGGCTAACCCGGGCCCGCGGCCCCGACCCCTGCGATGGGCCCGACCCCGGCCCGGCCTCCCCCGCGGCCCCAGCCCCGTCGCGGCCCCGCCAGCGGCCCCGACCCCGCCAGCGGCCCGACAGCGGCCCCGACCCCTGCGATGGCCCATCGGTGGCGCCATAGCCCCAGCGGTGGGCCATCGACGGTCCTGTAGAAGGTCCCCATGGCGGCGGAATGACCCACATGCGCGTTTTGCGGCGCGGCATGGGTCGCAACTTCCTGCCGGGTGGGGCATGCGTCGCAACTTCCCGGCGGGCGGCAAGCCGCGGCTTCACCCCGCAGGGGTTCTCGCCGCCGACACCGCTAGTGTCCGACGGCTAGCGGAACCCGGCAGTTCTTACAGGCCCTTGTTCTTGCGGCTGCCGCCGACCGCACTGATCGCGCCGGTAATGCCGAACACGGCCGCCCCGTGCCACGCGCCGCTGAATAGGCCGTGCACGATGCCGCCGCCGGTCACGACCGTGAGCACCAGCGCGATCACGCCCACGAGGACGCCGGGCATCACGGCATACTTCCAGGGGTTGGTCCGCGCCCAGCGCGCCGCGCGTCCGCCGCGCTTGCGAAGCACCGCCCCGGCCGCCGCGACGATCATGAACACCGCTACGCCCGCGGCCACCGACCCGCTGACGGCGGCGAGGTGCAGGGCACCGAACCCGTGAAGCGCGAGGTCCGCGACGGCGACAGCGCCGCCCGCTACCGTCGCGACCCCGAGGGGAGCACCGCTCATCGCGGCCCCCGACACAGTCATTTCCTCGCGCTTAGTGAGCCCGTCCTGCTCGTTCCGGAGGGGTGTGGACATCACTGCACCTGCTTTCGCCAGCCATCGCCCGTTATGACAACTCGAGTCATATCGCAATCCACGATACCGCAGCCCCGCACCCGACGAAAGGTCCGCTTTGCCCGGCGTGTCGGAGGCTGCTCCGAGGCCGGTGACCGGAAAGCTCCTCTTCCCGACTACCGGAAAGCTCCTCTTCCCGGCTACCGGAAAGCTCCTCTCCGGGGCTAGGTACGGCGGCTCCCCCAGGCTAGGTACGGCGGCGGATCCCGGGCTGCGTACGGCGGCGGGTCCCGGGCAGGTCCGGCGGCGGACCTTGCCTGGTCAGTGCAGCACTGCCCATGCAAGAGTGCGGGTAAGGCCGCACCAACCATAAACGGCGCCCTCGAGTCCACGGCTTGACCACACTCATGAGCACCACTAGTACCAACAGCAGCACACGCCCGCGCCGCCGGGCGCGGCAGTGGCAGCGGCACACGCCCCGGGCCGCCGGGCGCGGTCGCAGCCGGTCAGCATGCTTGGTCGAGGCGCGCCCAACCGCCTGCCGGGTGATCCTCAACCGGCAGCCACAGCATGGGCTGGCGCCCCGCGAACCCTAGCTGCCCGGGAAAACGCCCCCGCCGGTCCGGCCAGACCACCTGCAGGTAACGCGGGCGCACGTAGCCGTAATAGTGGTCGGAGACGCTGAACACGCTGGTCTCTCGCCAGCTCGCGTGAACCGGGCGCACGGTCAGCGGGCGGGAGCAGATCCCGTCGATCGCGCTGGTGACCGACAGCGGCGTCCCCTCGGCGATACGTTCCGCGACGGCGTGCACGATGCCCGTCATCTGGTCGGCGGGCATCCCGGCGATGACCAGTTCCGGGGCCTGATGACTGGCCCACAACCCGACGGTATAGGTCCACGGCGGCGTGACGTGATTGCCGGAGGCGGCCTGCACTGACCACCCGACGACCGAGACCTCTTGGGCGACCTCGCGCATCGGGACCGGGGGGTCCCATTCCGGTGAAAGCTCGGCCCTCCGGCGCCGGTCACGGAGGGAAATGGGCCCGCGCGATCCCTGGGCGCGGCGGCTGCGTGGCGGGTTCATCATGGGGGTTACCTTACGAACAGGGTCTGACATTCTGGCGCCGCGGGACACGCCCAACCGCTCAAACGTTCGTATCGCGGTGATTCGGGTGCGGCGAGTGTGGCCCAATGGGCGCAGGGGCACTTATATCCGGGTGAGCCGTCGGCAAGACCAGGAACTGCCTGAACCTGGGCAGGAAGACCCATGGGATCGCGATCCCTGGGGGCACTGGGACCCCAAGGAATGGGCCCCCCGGGAATGGGACCCCAGGGAATCGGCTTCCAGGGAATGGGACCCCAGGGAATGGGACCCCTGGGACGAGGGACTGGCCGGTAGCCCGACGCGCGGGGTTCGCGGGTGGCAGCCGAACCCACGCGGGATGCGGGTAATCCGGATGGTCGTGCCGCTGGCGCTAGTGCTGGCCGCGGTGTCGGGCGCGACCGTCGCGCTGCTGCTGAACCACAACGTGACGCCCCAGGGCACGATCGACGACCAGACCGTCTACGGCGTGGTCGAGCCAAGCATTGTGGACGTGACCTCCGCGCTTAGTTATGCCGCCGAGACCGCCGAGGGCACCGGGTTCGTCATCGACGCGCGGGACGGACTCGTCATCACCAACAACCACGTGATCGACGGTGCCACCGACGTCACCGCCACCGTGGTCACGACCGGACGGACGTACCAGGCCACGGTGGTCGGCGACGACACCAACGATGACATCGCGCTGCTGCAACTGCAGGGCGCGTCCAGCCTCACCGCGGCCCCGATCGGTAATGCCTCGGACGCCACGCTCGGCGCGCCGGTGCTCGGCATCGGGAACTCCGGCGGCCAAGGCGGCGCCCCCGCCGTCGTCCCCGGCTATATCTCCAGCCTCGGGCGCACGATCAAGGCCGTGGACGAGGCCTCCGGCTTTACCGAGACACTGCGGAACATGCTGCAGGTCACCGCGCAGATCGAGCCCGGTGACTCCGGCGGGCCGCTGGCCGACGCCGCGGGCCAGGTCATCGGCATAGACACCGCCGCCACCCAGTCCGCCCCGGGTACCGCGGGCCAAGGCTTCGCTATCCCGATCGGCACCGCGCTGTCGGACGCCCGCCAGATCAGGGACGGCCTGCCCGGGCCCGGTATCTCCCTCGGCCTGCCCGGGTTCCTCGGAGTCCTGGCGACGAGCCGCGCGCCAGGCGGCTCCGCGAAGCAGGTGCTGACCCGCGCGGCCTCCCCCGCGTGCCTGATGATCTCGCAAGAGGCGGGCGTGCCCGCGGTCGTCGCCCCCGCCCGTTATGGTGCGCTGGTGGAAGGGGTGTTCTGTGGGTCAGCGGCGGCCACGGCGGGACTGAGCGCGGGTGATGTCATCACGGCGGTCGCGGGCAGGACGGTCGGCTCGCTGCCGACGTTCAGCGCGGCCATGAACGAACTGCACCCGGGCGAGCACGTCGCACTACGCTGGGTGACCATCACCGGAGCCGAGCGGTCGGCGACGGTACGGCTTGGCGACGGCCCCGCGCGATAGTCTGGTGCCCAAGGGTGTGTACAACGCATTGGATGGCGACGATGCGGCAGGAACCGGAAGAACCACCGGAGACCGGTCCTTACTGGCCTCCACTTCCGCCTCGCCAGCACCGCAAACGCGGCGGGACGGGCCTGGTGGTCGCCGTCGTGCTCATCGCGGCCGGGATCGGCGCCGCGGCGACGGTAATGCTGGAGACTGGTTCATCCTCGGCGCCCACCACATCGGCCAGCCCGGGGCTGAACGCGACGACCGTCAGCAGCCAGGTCGAGACGGGAATCGTGGATATCGTCGCCCGGGACACCTACTCCGGCCTGATCTCCCAGGGCACCGGCCTGGTACTGTCCCGCGACGGCCTGGTTCTCACCAACAATCACGTCATCTCCGGGTCAACATCCGTGCAGGTGACCGTGGTCATCTCCGGACGGACCTACCCGGCGCAAGTCCTCGGCTATGACTCCGCTGATGACGTGGCGCTGCTGCGGCTGACCGACGCGTCCGGGCTACGCACCGTCGCGACCGGCAATTCCACACAGATCAACCTCGGGCAGCCGGTACTGGCGGTGGGCAACGCCGAGGGGCGAGGCGGCACGCCGACGGCCTCAGCCGGGACCGTGACCGCGGTCGGGCAGACGATCAGCCCCACCAACGCGGCCACTGGCGCGGCAGAGACGTTGCGTGACGTCATCGAGACCAGCGCCCAGGTCACCGATGGTGACTCCGGCGGGGCGCTGGCCAACGCGGCCGGGCAGGTGATCGGGATGCTCACCGCCGCGGGCACTACTCCGGGGGGAAACGCCGTCGGCTTCGCCATTCCGGTGAACTCCGCGCTGCGGATCGTCCGGCTGATCGTCGCCGGGCGACGGACGCATACGGTGAGTATCGGAGCGCCGGGATTCCTCGGGGTCGATGTGGTGAATTCACCGGGTTCGTGCGGGGAACTTGGCGGCGGTACTGGCCTGCCGGGTTCTGGCCCGCCGGGCTCCGGGGGCGACGTCTCGGGCGCGAAAATCTGCGTGGTCTATCCCGGCACGCCTGCCGCCACGACCGGCCTGCGAGCGGGGGACGTGATCACGATCGCCGACGGCCAGTCCATCGGGTCGGCCAGCAAACTCACGTCGGTCACCGAGGGTCTCCGGCCGGGAGCGACACTGTCCGTGAGCTACGTGGATACCAGCGGACACCCGCACACTGCCCGTCTCACCCTTTCAGCGGGACCGCCGGAGTTACCTGCTCACGCGAGCCCGGATGAGAACGAAAGGTGCCCGCGTTGATCTGATTGAGGGCGCGGATGCGTGGTAAGTACGACAGGGGTAAGTCTGTGAGGTTTCCCAAAACCCTTAGGGGACCTTCAGCTCACGTCCAGGTTCACCGGGCTTACTAAAATTCGACCCGGACACTGGGCGCGCCCCGGTACCCGAGAGACGACGAAGGCGAGATTGATGCGAGACGACGACAACGGTAGCGAGCAGCAGAGCAGCTGGCAGCCACCCGAGTACGTAAGCCCGTGGGCATCCGCCTCTGGTCCTGGTTCCGGCGAGGAAGGGGCCAACGACACGAGAGCGTTCGGCACCGACGAGCCGACGCAGCCGGGTTACCAGGTCCCGCCGTCTTCCGATCCGCGCCAGCAGGGTGGTTTCTCCGGGTATGGGCGCCCATGGGGGCAGTCCTCCGGGGGCGAGCAGCCGACGCAGCCTGGCTACCAAACGTCGTCCTTCGGTTCTGACCCCGGCGCGGGAAGCGGCGCTGGCGGGTACGGGACACAAGGCGGTGGCTACGGCCAGGGCGGCCAAGGCGGTCCTGGTGACTACGGGCAGGGCGGCGGCGGTTACGGCCAAGGCGGCCAAGGTGGTCCGGGCGGCCAGGGCGGTCCGGGCGATTACGGACAGGGCGGAAGCGGCGGCGGAGGCGGCTGGCACGGTTACGGCGTGCCGGACATGCCGGATTACGGTGGGCCCCGGCGCGGTGGAGTGGGCCGGTTCCTGGTGTACGCGGCCGTCGCGGTACTCGCCGCCGGAGCCGGCGCGGGCGTCGCTATCGCGCTAAACGGGCACAACACCGGTGCGACCGGCATCTCGTCCCAGGACGTTCCCGCGCCCGGCAGCACCGGCTCGTCCGGCAGCGGCTCAAGCGCGGCACCTGGATCCGACAGCACCGGCACGCTGAACGCCAGCGCGATCGCCGGGAAGGTCGACCCGGGCCTGGTCGACGTGACCTCCACGCTCAAGTACAACGACGAAACCGCCGAGGGCACCGGGATGGTGCTATCGGCTGACGGTCTGGTACTGACCAACAACCACGTGATCGACGAGGCCACCAGCGTCACCGCGACCCTGGTCGATTCGGGCAAGACTTACACCGCGAAGGTCCTCGGCTATGACTCCACCGATGACGTGGCCCTGCTGCAGCTAGTAGGGGCCTCCGATCTCAAGACCGTCTCGGTCGGCAACTCCACCACCGCGAAGGTCGGCGAGAATGTTCTCGCGCTGGGCAACGCCGAAGGCAAGGGCGGTATCCCGTCGACGGCGCCCGGAACGATCACGGGCCTGGACAAGACCATCAACGCGGGCGACTCCAGCAACTCCTCGATCACCGAGACCCTGCACGACATGCTGCAGACGGATGCGGGCATCCAGGAGGGCGACTCCGGCGGTCCGCTGGTGAACGCCTCGGGCCAGGTCCTCGGCATGGACACCGCGGCGAACACCTCCGACTCCGGCCAGTTCGGCCAGACGACCCAGACCACCGGCTTCGCGATCCCGATCAACAACGCGCTGAGCATCGCGCGCAGCATCGCGGATGACAAGGCGAGTTCCACGGTGCACATCGGGCTGGCCGGCTTCATGGGCGTGGGCGTGCAAAACATCAGCGAGGCCAGCGAGTGCCTGAGCGGATCGGGCTCGAGCGGATCGGGCTCTGGTTCGGGTTCCGGCTTCGGTGGCGGTAACACCTACACCGCACCAGTCAGCTCCGGCGCGCTGGTGTGCAGCGTCTACCCGAACACCCCGGCCTCGAGTTCCGGCCTGGAGGCCGGGGACGTCATCACTGGCGTCGACGGACAGAACGTCACCAGCGAGTCGTCACTGACCAACATCCTGGCCGGTGCGCACCCCGGCGACAAGGTGACCATCACCTACGTCGACGCCAACGCCGCCAAGCACACGGTGAACTTCTCGCTGCTAGAGATCGCTAAGTAACTAGCTGAGCCAGGCTCGCAGCCGCGCCTCACACTCGGCGATACGGTCGGTTTCGACGTACTCGCCGGGTGTGTGGGCGATCTCGGAGATGCCAGGACCGTAGTTGACCGCCGGAATCCCCAGCGACGCGAAACGCGCCACGTCGGTCCACCCGAGCTTCGCCGCCGCCTCCCCGCCCGCCGCGGCCAGGAACGAGGCGGCGGATGGGTGCGACAGCCCCGGCATCGCGCCCGGAGCGACGTCCCGCACGATCACCTCCCAGGCGCCGAACACATCACGCGCGTGCGCGATCGCGTCCTCTTCCGAGCGGTCCGGCGCGAACCGGAAGTTCACCGTGACCTCGCACCGGTCGGGCACCACATTGCCGGCGACTCCCCCGTCGATGAAGACCGCGTTCAGCCCCTCGCGGTACTCCAGGCCGTCGATCAGGATCCGCCGCGGCTCGTACTTGCGCAGCACATCAAGGACCTCGCCCGCCGAGTGGATCGCGTTCGATCCCATCCATGACCGCGCGGTGTGCGCCCGGGAGCCCTTCACGATGGCCGAGAACCGGAGCGTGCCCTGGCACCCAGCCTCGACCCGGCCGCCGCTGGGCTCAAGCAGGATGGCGAAGTCCCCCGCCAGCGACTGCGGCGACGTCGCGGCGAGCCGGCCAAGCCCGTTGCGCTCGGCCTCGACCTCTTCGCAGTCATAGAACACGTAGGTCACGTCCCGCGAGGGAGTGGCCAGGTCGTGAGCGAGCCTGAGCTGGACGGCCACTCCCGCCTTCATATCAGTGGTGCCCACACCGAGCAACCTGCGGCGTTCTGCGTCATAGGTGGACGGAAAGTTGCCCGCCACCGGCACCGTATCAATATGCCCGGCCATAACGACGCGTTCGTTGCGTCCTAGCGAAGTACGGGCGATCACGGTGTTGCCCGTCCTGGTCACATCCAGATGGCCCACGGCGCGAAGCGCGACCTCGATCGCGTCCGCGATCGGGCCCTCGTTTCCGCTGACCGACTCGATGTCCACTAGGTCCGCGGTCAGCGCCGCACCGTCACGAGAAAGATCAAGGATCGCCACGATTGGCCAGGTTACCCGCCGCGGGCGGGGCGGGAATGCCGCGGGCCGCGCCGCGCATCGCCGACACGATCACCGCGACCGACGGACGGCGCAGGCTCGCCGTGCGCGCGACCGCGTACACATCGCGTGACAGGTCGAGTCCGGCCGGGAGGTCCCGTACCACGATCCGCCGCTCGGAGCCGCCCACCGCGAGTCTCGGCATGATCGCGATTCCCAGCCCGCGCGCGACCAGGTTGACCACCGTGCCCAAGCCCTCAAACTCCGACGGAACCGGCGGGGCCACTCCCACGGCGGCCAGCAATCGGTTGGTTGCCTCGCGAGACGGTTCCCCGGCCGGAGCGGCGAGCCATGATTCGTCACGGAGCGCCCTCAGGTCGACGGGAACGTCTGGGGGCGCCGCCTCGTGACCGCGCGGGAGCACTAGGACCAGCGGGTCGCGAACTAGCCGAAAGCAGGACAGCACCGACGGCTCGAGGTCATCGGCCAGCCGTCCAGTCCAGTCATCGACGATCGCGACCTCGACGTCGCCGGAACGCACCAGCCGGAGCCCCTCGTCCGGGTCGGTTTGTCGCAGCAATAGCGCAAGATGGCGGTGCGCCCGCAGTGATCGGGCCAGCGCGGGAGCGAACGCGACCGCCGCCGACGGGAACGCGGTGACCACCACCCGGCCGGATGGCTCGGCGGCGCGCGCCGACAGGTCGGCCTCGGCCTCCTCCACCATGGCGAGGATGCGTTCGGCCTGCGCGGCGAGGCGGTGTCCGGCGTCGGTCAGTCCCGCGCTGCGCGCGGTCCTGTCCAGCAGCGGCACGCCCGCCTCGCGTTCCAGCGCGGCCAGTTGCTGAGACACGGCCGAGGCCGTGTAACCGAGCGCCTCCGCCGTGCGAGCGATGGAGCCGCGAACCGCGAACTCGCGGAGCATGCCGAGCCGTCGCAGATCGAGCATAAGGAAAGCTTAGCCTCTCCAACAGGTTTCGTCGCTTGTACTAATGCTTAGCACAGGTAAGTCTTTTATGGAATATGTGGCTGTTTCCAGCGAAAACCCAGCTTTTCGTGAGCGGCTCATTGGCGAACCGCGACGGCCTGTCCTCCCCTGCCGCGAAGGAGTGCTGCTAGCCCATGGCTCTTGCCACGTCACTGCCGTCCCTCAAAGTTTCCGATCCCGCACCCGTCCTGCGTGTATCGCCCACCCTCGCCGTGGGCGCCGATCTTGAGGCACGTCGCCGGCGCGGCGAGCGTGTGTTGCCTATGGGTTTTGGCGAGGCCGGATTGCCCGTACTGCCGTCGTTGCGCGCCCGACTCGCGGACGCGGCCGCGTGTAATTCCTACGGGCCGGTAGCCGGCCACGAGGCGCTGCGCGCGGCCGCCGCTGGCTACTGGTGCCGGCGCGGACTGCACACCGACCCATCGATGGTCGTGGCCGGTCCGGGGTCGAAGGCACTGCTGTTCGGGCTGTTGCTCGGACTCGACGGCGAGATCGCGATCCCGCGGCCGAGCTGGGTTAGTTACGCCGCGCAGTCGTGGCTGACCGGGCGGCCGCCGGTGTACATCGACACCTGCCCGGGCACCGGCGGAGTGCCGGATCCCGGTGGATTGTCCGCCGCGGTGAAGTCGGCAAGGGCGGCCGGGCGGCGGATCGCCGCGGTCATCGTGACGTTGCCTGACAACCCCACGGGGGCGCTCGCCCGGCCGGGCACCGTGCGCGAGCTGTGCGAGGTCGCGCGGCAGCAGGACCTGCTGATCATCTCCGACGAGATCTACCGGGACCTGGTGTTCGAGCCCGGCTTCGTCAGCCCGGCGGCCTTGGCGCCGGAACACACCGTGGTGACGACGGGCCTGTCGAAGAACCTCGCGCTAGGCGGCTGGCGGCTCGGCGTGGCGCGGCTGCCCTCGGCCCAGGTGCGCGACGGGCTGCTCGCGATCGGGAGCGAGATCTGGTCAGCCGCTCCCGCCCCGGTGCAGTCGGCCGCCGAACTGGCGTTCAGCGAGGGCGCCGACATTATCAACCGGGTGCGAAGGTCCCGTCGGCTGCACGCGTGCGTGGCCAGGGAGGTGGCTTCCCGGCTGGCCTCGGCCGGGCTGGAGGTGGCATCGCCCGCGGGCGGCTTCTATGTGTACCCGGACTTCGCGCCGTTCCGTGACTTGCTGCTGCGTCGTTATGGCGTCGAATCGGGACAGGATCTCGCTGACCTGCTGCTGCGCCGGTACGGGATCGGGACGCTGGCGGGCAGCGCGTTCGGCGAGCCGGCGTCCGCGCTGCGGCTGCGGATGGCGACCTCGCGGCTATACGGCGACGAGGCTGTGCTGCAAGAGGCCGCGCTAGCGGCCGATGACCCGCTGACCCTCGACTGGATAGCCGCCTCGCTCGACTGGCTCACCGACTCGCTGACCGCCCTAGTAGGCTAAGCGCCCGCTCGGGCCCGGGCTGGGCTGGGCTCGGGCGCGGGCTGGGGCTGGGGCTGGGGGCTTGTCGATGTGACATCGACCGCGCTCTATGCCGGTCGATGTCACATCGACTGCGCTGACGGTTAGCTGCCGAGCGGCAGGACGAACTTGGCGATCGTGCTGGTGGCACCGATCACATAGGGGCTGATCGCGGTGACCAGCTGACTGTAGTCAAGAGCGGTGCCAGGGATGCTCGTGGTGTCTAGCGCGTACACCGTGAAGACGTAGTGGTGTGTCTGACCGTCGGCAGGCGGGCACGGGCCTCCGTAACCGACGAACCCGTAGTCGTTGGTGCCCTCGCTGTACGGGTCGCTGCCGTGGCCTGCCAGTGAGGTCACGTTGGCGGGGATGTTGTAGACGATCCAATGGTGGAAGAAACCGGCGACCGGCGCGTCCACGTCGCTGATCACGAAGGCGAAGCTCTCCGTGCCTGACGGGACATTGGACCAGTCGATGGTGGGGGCCAGGTTCGCACCACTGCAGCCGGTTTCCGCGGCCGGCCCGCCCTCGGAGCTGACCGGCAGCCAGCCGTCCTGGGTGAAGTTCGGGCTGTAGACGGTGAACGGGTTGTACTCCGACGAACCCGTCTCATGTTCGGCGTTCGCCTTCACGACGGCAGTCTTGGTCGCCCCAGACGCTTGTGGCGTGGCCTCGCTGACTGCCGTGGCGACGACGGCAAGGGACGCCACCAGGACGACCGAACCACCGATCGCGAGCACGCGTGACTTGATGGACATCGCATCCTCTCTGTGGCCACGGCCCCGGCGGCCGAGGCGCACCAGTAAACATGAGCACGCCCGCTAGCCACCCGTCCATAAATTCACGAAATATACCCATAATTCCACCCGATGTGCTCCGTGTAGCCATTGGGCCGATTTGCCCGATACGACATTTCCCGCCCGGTATTTCGGCAGGTCGAAGACCCCGTGGATGGCCCATCGCTGGCGCAATAACCCCAGCAATGACCCATCCACGGCGCAGCATTCGGCACCCCGCCGCCTCAACCGGGTGTGCGGCGGACCGGGACTCGCCGGGCAGCGGACAGCAGGCGGCCGGTACCGGCAGGCGGCAGGCTCGCGCCCGTCCCGGGTCCACGCTCCGCGCCCCATCCGGGTCCACGCCCGGCGCCGATCCGGGTTCGGGCGCATTTGCCGCCCGGAATGTGTGGTATGCGAGGTGGTCGCGGGTGCGCGGAGGCGAATGGATTCTGGTCGGTGCTGCATTGCCCAGACTCTTTGCTCGGTAATGCAGCACCGACCACAAACGCGGCTCCGGGTTGGCGATCACATCACTATCACGATTACCTTTTTGGACCGCTAACACCATCCATCCCAGGTCAGCGGAGACGGCGCGAATTCGCCGCACTGCACATATGCGCTCGTATCCGACATGTCGCCCGGAGAAGGGGTTCCCGACGCCCGGAGAAGGAGCTCGCGGCGCGCGGGCCGGGGGTCGCGACCCGCGGGTGGGGCGCGACAGGCGGGCGGGGCGCGACAGGCGGGCGGGGGGGGGCGCGACCCGCGGGTGGGGCCCGGGGGTTAGGAGGGCTGGGCGGCGGGGTCTATGGGGAGGAGTTCGGGGCGTTTGGCTATTACGGTGTCGCCGGAGGAGGTGCCGCGGATCCTGCGGCGGATCCAGGGGAGGGCGTAGGTGCGGGCCCATTCGGCGTCGGCGCGGCGGGCGGCTAGCCAGAGGGCGCGGGCCGTTGGCTTCACGCCTGGCGAGGAATTGAGTTCCGGGTTCGGGAAGGGGGCGCGCCAGTCTTCGGTGACTGGCAGGCCCAGCACCTCGGCGGCCCTTAGCGCCACGCGCTGGTGGGCTTCGGGGGTCAGGTGCAATCGGTCCACGCTCCACGCCTTTCTGTCGCACAACACGCGCATCGACCACATATCGACCAGGTCGCAGCCGCGCGCGTCGGCGATGCCGCGCAGGTGCATGTTGTAGGCGGCGGCTTTGCCCCTGATGAGCTTGATCACCGGGAACACGTTCGGGTCGAAGCCGGTGAACATCAGTACCCGGCAGCCCCCCTGCTGGAGGCGGGCCACGGCGGAGTCGAACGCGGCGGCCAGCGAGTCCGGGTCAGCGCTGGGGCGCAACAGGTCGTTGCCGCCCGCCGCGATGCTGACCAGGTCAGCCCCGAGCGCGATCGCGGCGGGAACCTGTTCGCTGGCGACCTCGCCGAGCAGCCGACCGCGAACCGCCAGGTTCGCGTACCTGAGCTCCGGATTCCGTGCCGCGAGCATCCCGGCGAGCCGGTCGGCCCAGCCCCGGTAGCTGCCGTCCGGGTAGGGGTCGTCGAGGCCTTCGGTGAAGCTGTCGCCGAGCGCGACGAATGAACCTTCCGTCATAGTTACCCAATAATGCCAATAGCAGCGGGACATTGCCGCAGCGAGGACCCGGTGAACGCGAGCGGCCCATGCTGGACGGCGCGGGCGGGCGGTTTGGCACACTAGAGGCATGGAGTACCCGGAGTCACCAGTACCCTCGTTCCTTTTCGACCTAGACGGGACGCTCATCGACAGCGTCTATCAGCACGTGATCGCCTGGCGCGCCGCGCTGGAGGCGATCGGGATCGAGCTTTCTGTGTGGCGGATCCACCGCCGCATCGGGATGAGCGGCGGGCTGTTCGTACAGGCCCTGCTGCGCGAGACCAGGCGATCGCTGTCCGCCGCGGAGATCGAGCAACTGCAGCACGCGCACGCCGCCGAATACCTCAAGATCGCCGACACGGTCACCGCATTGCCCGGCGCGCGGGACCTGCTGACGGCGCTGTCCGAGGCCGATGTGAAGTGGGCGATCGCCACCAGCGGGCGCGCGGAGACGGCGCGTCCCTCGCTGGACCTGCTGGGACTTCCCCAGGACACGCCGATGGTTACCAGGGACATGGTGCGGCACGCCAAGCCGGACCCGGACCTGTTCCTCGCCGCGGCGGCGTTGCTGGACGTCGACCCGTCGAACGCGATGGTCGTGGGTGACAGCGTGTGGGACCTGCTGGCCGCCCGGCGGGCCGGTGCGCTCGGCGTCGGGCTCCAGTCCGGCGGCTACGGCCGGGAGGAGCTGGAGCGAGCCGGGGCATACCGGGTGTACGCCGACCCCGCGGACATGCTGTCCCGGGTGGACGAACTGGGCGTGCGCTGACGCGCCGCACGCGTTTCGCCGGATAACGTTTGTGTCGCGTTAGAGGTCCGCTAGGACTGGATTCCGCCAACCGCGGTAGGGGTTGTATAGGGGGAGACAATCCCTTACGTGATAGGTGGAGGCGAGTCATCGTGACCGCGGTACGTCGGATCTTCGTCGGCGTGAGTGGTTCGCTAGGCAGCCTGCAGGCGCTGCGCTTGGCGACCGAAGAGGCCAGGCAGCGAGATGTGCCGCTGATCGCGGTTCTCGCCTGGACACCGCCGGGCGGCGAGATGGCCGAACGGCGCTACCCCTCCCCCGAGCTCAGGAAGCTGTGGCGGCAGGCGGCCGCCGGCCGACTGCGGACCGCTTTCGACGAAGCGCTCGGCGGCGTGCCTGACGATGTGCGGGTCGAACGGTCCGTCGTGCGTGGCGACGCCGGGGCGGTGCTCACCGACCTGGCGGCTGGCGACGGGGACATGCTGGTGATCGGGACCGGCCGTCGCGGCTGGCACCGCCGCTGGCTGCGCAAGTCCACCGGGCGATACTGCCTGGCGCACGCGCGCTGCCCGGTGACCGCGGTACCGCCCTCGGCCCTGGTGGACTCGCTCGGCACCGCGCACCGGCCCTGGCCGATACGCCGGCACATCTCCGTCCCCGACTTCGCGCACTGACCCAAGACACCCGAGACGCGGAAGGCGCGTGGCGTTGCGTTACAGCCCGCTACTGCACGCCCATAATCAGTTACACAAAGTAACACACTGGTCGCGCATGAAACCCGTTAGGGACCGTTAGATCCCCGCATGGAAGCCGTCAGGACGGGCATTGCCTGGCCCTTTTCGCGCTTTGATTACGTCGTTCTCCCCCAAACCGCCTAGGAGTGGCGATGTCCGATCTGCTGTACATCGGCCTGACGATCGTCGTCTTCGCCGTGCTCACCCTCATCGTGAAGGGGATTGAGCACTTTGAGCATTGAGAACTGGATCGGCCTGATTGGCGGCGTCATCCTGACGATCTACCTTTTCGTGGCCCTCATCCTCCCTGAGAGGTTCTGATGAACAGCACAGCCGCGGGCTGGCTTCAGTTCGCGCTGCTCTTCGCGGCCCTGGCGGCTTGCTACATACCGCTGGGCAACTACATCGCACACGTCTTCACCTCCGAGAAACACTGGAAGGTCGAGCGCGGCATCTACAAGGTGGCCGGAATCGATCCGGAAGCGGACATGCGATGGGGCACCTACGCGCGCTCCATCCTCGCGTTCTCGCTGGTCTGCGTCCTGCTGGTGTACCTGATCGAGCGGACGCAGCACTGGCTGCCCCTCTCGGAAGGGCTGAGCAACGTCACGCCGGACACCGCGTGGAGCACGGCTGACTCGTTCACCACCAACACCAACTGGCAGAACTACGCCGGCGAAGCCACCATGGGCTACTTCACCCAGGTGGTGGGGCTCATGGTCCAGCAGTTCATGTCGGCCGCGGTCGGCCTGGCCGTCGCGATCGCCATGATCCGCGGCTTCATCCGGCACAAGACCGACCGGCTGGGCAACTTCTGGGTCGACGTGACCCGGGGCACTTTCCGGCTGCTGCTGCCGATAGCGGTCGTCGGCTGTCTGGTCCTGGTGGCCGGCGGGGCGATCGAGAACATCGCCCACTACCTCACGTACACCACGCTCTCCGGCGCCAAGCAGACGATTCCCGGCGGGCTTGTCGCCTCGCAGGAAATCATCAAGGACCTGGGCAACAACGGCGGTGGCTGGTTCAACACCAACTCGGCCCACCCGTTCGAGAACCCGAACCCGTTCACGAACATCTTCGAGATCTTCATCCTGCTGCTGATCCCGTTCGCCACGCCGCGCGCCTTCGGCAAGATGGTCGGCGACAACCGGCAGGGCTACGCCCTGGTCGCCGTCATGGTGATCATCTGGGCGGCGGCCGTCGGCGGCATCAGCCTGTTCGAGATGCTGCACGGCGGCGCGGGCCCGACGCTCGCGCACGGCGCCGCCGAAGGCGCGGAAATCAGATTCGGCACACCGGGCTGCTCGCTGTTCGCGGCGTCCACCACGGTGACATCGACCGGCGCGGTGAACTGCTTCCATGATTCGCTGACACCGTTCGGCGGCGGCATCGCGCTGTTCGACATCGCGCTCGGCGAGATCGCGCCGGGCGGCATCGGGGCCGGCATGTACGGCATCCTGGTCCTGGCCATGGTCACCGTGTTCGTGGCCGGCCTGATGGTCGGCCGGACGCCGGAGTACATCGGCAAGAAGATCCGCCCGCAGTGAGATGAAGTACGCGGCGCTGTACTTCCTGACCCTGCCGGTGGTCATCCTGACCGCGGCCGGCATCGCGATCGGCACGCATGCCGGGCAGACCGCGATCTTCAACCCTGGTCCGCACGGCCTGACCGAGGTCATGTACGCGTACGCGTCGATGGCCAACAACAACGGGTCGGCGTTCGCCGGCCTGGGCACCGCGGCACACGTTCTATCAGGTATCGGGCGGCATCGTGATGCTGCTCGGCCGGTTCGCGCCCGAGATCTTCGCCCTCGGCCTAGCCGGGTCGCTGGCTAGACAGGCGCCGGTGCCGCGAAGCGCCGGGACGCTGGATACCAGGACACCGCTGTTCGTCGGCATGCTCGTCGGCGTGATCCTCATCCTCGTCGGCCTGACCTACTTCCCCGCGCTCGCGCTGGGCCCGTTCGCAGAAGGACTGCACTGATGGCTGTCACAACTGACAACTCGCGGGATCTCCCCGCGGCCGGCACCTACGCCCGGCCGACACGGAGCGCAGGATCGGCGGCGGGCTGCTCGACCCGAAGATGCTCTGGAAGTCCCTGCCCGACGCGTTCAAGAAGCTGGACCCGCGGGTCCAGGTCAAGAACCCGGTCATGTTCGTCGTCGAGGTCGGCGCCGTGCTGTGCATCTACACCGCGGTCAGGAGCTCGACGATCTTCAACTGGACCATCGTGGTCTGGCTGTTCCTGACCGTGATCTTCGCCAACCTCGCCGAGGCCGTTGCCGAAGGACGCGGCAAGGCGCAGGCCGACACGCTGCGCCGGGCCAAGAAGCGAGACGATGGCGCGGCGGCTGACCGGCTGGAAGCCTGGTGCCGCACCTGCGTCGCTCCGCGAGGAGGCGGTACCCGGCACGGCGCTGACGCTCGGCGACCACGTGGTGGTCGAGGCCGGGCAGGTCATCCCCGGCGACGGCGACGTCGATCGAGGGCGTTGCCTCGGTGGACGAGTCGGCGATCACCGGCGAGTCCGCACCGGTCATCCGCGAGTCCGGCGGCGACCGGTCCGCGGTGACCGGCGGCACCACGGTGCTGTCGGACCGGATCGTCGTGCAGATCACCTCCAAGCCGGGCGAGACGTTCATCGACCGGATGATCGCCCTGGTGGAAGGCGCGAAGCGGCAGAAGACGCCGAACGAGATCGCGCTGAACATCCTGCTCGCGTCGCTGACCATCATCTTCATGCTCGCGGTGATCACGCTGCAGCCGATGGCGATGCACTTCAAGGCGCCGGGCAGAGCCTGGTGATCCTGGTCGCCCTGCTGGTAGCGCTGATCCCGACCACGATCGGCGCGCTGCTGTCCGCGATCGGCATCGCCGGCATGGACCGGCTGGTCCAGCGCAACGTGCTGGCCATGTCCGGCCGCGCGGTGGAGGCGGCCGGCGACGTGAACACGCTGCTGCTGGACAAGACCGGCACGATCACCATCGGGAACCGGCAGGCGACCGAGTTCCTGCCGGTGTCCGGCGCTTCCGTTGAGGAACTGGCGGATGCGGCGCAGCTGTCCTCGATGGCGGACTACACGCCAGAAGGCCGCTCGATCGTGGTTCTCGCCAAGAACGAGTTCGGCCTGCGCGAGCGGTCCGAGGGCGAGCTGCAGGGCGCGGAGTTCGTCGAGTTCACCGCGCAGACCAGGATGAGCGGCGTCGACCTGGCCGATGGCCGGGAAGTCCGCAAGGGCGCGTCGGCGTCGGTGCAGAACTGGATCCGCGAGAACGGCGGCACGGTCCCCGATGACCTCGACCCGATCGTGGACCGGATCTCCGCGACTCGGCGGCACCCCGCTGGTCGTCGCGGAGAAGGTCAACGGCACGGCGCGGGCCCTCGGCGTGATCTACCTCAAGGACATCGTCAAGGAGGGCATCGCCGAGCGGTTCGCCGAGATGCGCAAGATGGGCATCAGGACCGTCATGATCACCGGTGACAACCCGCTGACCGCCAAGGCGATCGCGGACGAGTCCGGCGTGGACGACTTCCTCGCCGAGGCGACGCCGGAAGACAAGATGGCGCTGATCAAGAAGGAGCAGGAAGGCGGCAAGCTGGTCGCGATGACCGGGGACGGCACCAACGACGCCCCCGCACTCGCCCAGGCCGACGTCGGCGTGGCCATGAACACCGGTACCTCGGCCGCCAAGGAGGCCGGGAACATGGTGGACCTGGACTCCAACCCGACCAAGCTCATCGAGATCGTCGAGATCGGCAAGCAGCTGCTCATCACCCGCGGCGCGCTCACCACCTTCTCGATCACCAACGACGTGGCGAAGTACTTCGCCATGATCCCCGCGATGTTCGAGGGCGTGATCCCCGGCCTGAGACAGCTGAACATCCTGCACCTGCACAGCCCGCAGTCGGCGATCACCTCGGCGATCATCTTCAACGCGCTGATCATCGTCGCGCTGATCCCGCTGGCACTGCGCGGCGTGCGGTACCGGCCGGCCTCCGCTCAGTCCATGCTCCGCAGGAACCTGTGGATCTACGGCGTCGGCGGCCTGATCATCCCGTTCATCGGGATCAAGTGCATCGACCTCATCATCATGAACATTCCTGGATTCAGGTGATCGGCAACATGAATCGCCTTCCCGTTATCGTGCGGCAGCACCTCGCCGCGCTCCGCATCCTGCTGGTGTTCACCATGATCTGCGGGTTCATCTACCCCGCGGTCATGCTGGGCATCTCGCAGGTGGCGTTCCACAAGCAGGCCAACGGCTCGCTGGTGTCCTACAACGGCAAGATCGTCGGGCTCCAGCCTGCTCTGCCAGGAGTTCGTGGACGCCAAGGGCAACCCGCTGCCGCAGTGGTTCCAGCCCCGCCCGTCCGACGCGATCGTGTCGGGCGACAAGACCGACTACGGCTGCGACCCGCTGTACTCCTCGGCGTCCAACCTCGGGCCGAACAACCCGGTCGAGATCGCGAACATCAAGGCGATGCAGAAGCAGATCGAGGCGTTCGACCACGTGTCGCCTCACAGATCCCGCCGGACGCGGTGACCGCGTCGGGGTCCGGGCTTGACCCGGACATCTCCCCGCAGAACGCGGCACATCCAGATCAACCGGGTTGCCGCGGCGCGGCACCTGCCGGTCTCCGAGGTCCGCGCTCTGGTGACCAAGTTCGTCCAGGGCAGGACGCTTGGCTTCCTCGGCGAGCCGCGGGTGGACGTGCTCACGCTCAACATCGCGCTCGCCGAACTGCCCGGGCAGTCGGCCGGGTACCGATGTCGGCTGAGCTCACGGGGCGTGAGGGAGATGACAGCAGCGGCGTCCGGCCAGCCAGGTGAACCCCGGCCGGCCGGACACCCGGCAGTGGCGCCCCACCGGGACAAGGCCGCGCACCCAGCCGCAGCTGCCCGGATCCTCATCGTCGAAGATCAGCCCGAACTGCTGCGCGCACTGCGCATCAACTTGCGGGCGCGTCAGTACGAGGTCGCGACCGCGGCGACCGGGCGCGAGGCGCTCGCCTCCGCTGTCGCGAATCCGCCGGACGCGGTGATCCTCGACCTCGGGCTCCCGGACATCGACGGCATCGAGGTCATCGTCGAACTCCGCCGCTGGTAGCGGGCACCGATCATCGTGCTGTCCGGCCGGACCTCGCCCGGCGACAAGATCGGCGCGCTCGACGTCGGCGCCGACGACTACGTGACCAAGCCCTTCGCGATGGCCGAGCTGCTGGCCAGACTGCGGGCCGCGTTGCGCCGCGACGAGCCCGGCGCGATGCCGGAGCCGAGGCCGGTCACGATCGGGCGGTGGACCATCGACGCATCCGCGCACACCGTCACCAGCGGCAGTGAGTCGCTGCGGCTCACCCCGACCGAGTGGCACATCCTGGAGATCCTGCTGCGCCGTCCCGGTCAGCTGGTTTCCTCAGACCAGCTGCTGTCTACCGTCTGGGGGCCTGGTTTCGAGCAGCGCTCGAACTACCTGCGGTTCCATATGGCCAGGCTGCGGCGCAAGCTCGAGACCGACCCGACCCGTCCCCGCTACCTGCTCACCGAGCCGGGGATGGGCTACCGCTACCGACCATAAATTTTTATCCATAACGACGGTGAGCAACTCCCCCACCGGCCCCAGAACCGCCGTCCTGCTCCGGGGCCGGTGGGGAGAAAGCGGCCCCGACGGGGAGTCAGTCTCGTCGTTATGGGGAAAATGTCGTGTATCTGGCAGCGGTACGATACCAGCGGGAAGTGCGGAAAACCTCCGCTTGACCAGCGGGAATGGCGGCTCTCCCGGACTTGCTTTACTGAGGTGACATGAGCAAGACACGCGGGCAACTCCGCATATATCTAGGCGCCGCGGCGGGCGTGGGCAAGACGTACGCCATGCTCTGCGAGGGGCACCGCCGGGCCGAGCGGGGCGCCGACGTGGTGGTGGCCTTCGCCGAGACTCACCGGCGGCCGCAGACGGCCGCGTTGCTGGACGGGCTCGAGGTCATTCCCCGCAAGACGATCGAGTACCGCGACGCCAGCTTCGAGGAGATGGACACCGACGCGGTGCTGGCCCGCCGGCCGCAGATCGCGCTGGTGGACGAGCTCGCGCACACCAACGTCCCCGGATCCCGGAACGAGAAGCGCTGGCAGGACATCGAGCAGCTGCTGGACGCCGGGATCGAGGTGATCTCGGCGGTCAACATCCAGCACCTGGAGTCGCTCAACGACGTCGTCGAGCAGATCACCGGCGTGCCGCAGCGGGAGACCGTGCCGGACGCGGTGGTCCGCGCCGCCGACCAGGTTGAGCTGGTCGACATGACCGCGGAGGCACTGCGCCGCCGGATGGCGCACGGCAACATCTACCCGCCGGAGAAGATCGACGCGGCGCTGACCAACTACTTCCGTACCGGGAACCTGACCGCGTTGCGGGAGCTGGCCCTGCTGTGGCTGGCCGACAAGGTGGACGAGGGCCTGCAGAAGTACCGGGCCGAGCACGACATCCACAAGACCTGGGAGGCCAGGGAGCGAGTCGTGGTCGCGCTGACCGGCGGCCCCGAGGGCGAGACGCTGCTCAGGCGCGGGGCCAGGATCGCCGCCCGGTCCTCCGGCGGTGATCTGCTCGCGGTACACATCACCAAGTCCGACGGGCTGGCCGGGGCGAATCCGGCTAGCCTGGCCAGGCAGCGGCGGCTGGTCGAATCGCTCGGCGGCACCTACCACCAGGTGGTCGGCGACAACATCTCCGACGCCCTGCTGACCTTCGCGCGGGCCGAGAACGCCACTCAGCTGGTGCTCGGTGCCAGCCGGAGGTCCTGGCTGTCAGCGCTGCTCACCGGCCCTGGTATCGGGTCCAGGACAATCCGCGGGTCCGGCCCCATCGACGTGCACATCGTCACTCACGCGCACGTGGGCACCCGGTTCGGGATACTCCCCAGGTACCGGGGCAGCATCACGCTGCGGCGGCGGATCGCCGGTTACGTGCTGGCCGCGCTGCTGGCCCCCGCCCTGACCATCGTGCTCGCTCAGTGGCGCAGCGGCATCAACCTTACCTCCGACGTGCTCTTGTTCCTCGTCGCGGTGATCGCCGTGGCGCTGACCGGCGGCTTCGTGCCCGCCGTGTGCGAGGCCATCGCGGGATCGCTGCTGCTCAACTACTACTTCACCCCGCCGATCCACGAATGGACGATCTCCCAGGCCAACAACGCGCTCGCGCTCGTGGTGTTCATCGTCGTCGGGCTGGTGGTCAGCTCCATTGTGGACACCGCCGCCCGCCGGTCGCGTCAGGCGGCACGTTACGGCGCCGAATCGGAGTTGCTCATCACGGCGGCCGGTTCCATCCTGCGCGGGCAGAACACCGTCGAGGCACTGCTGGAACGGATACAGGAGTCGTTCAGCATGCGTTCGGTGACGCTGCTCGAGTCCGCCAGCGGTGCGGCGGGTAGCGGGCGCGGGCCCGCCACGGAATGGCACGCCATCGGGTCGGCGGGGACGCCGCCACTGACTTCCCCCACCGAGGCCGATGTCGAGGTGCCGCTATCCGACACGCTGACCCTCGCGATGGCGGGCCGGACCCTGGCGGCCACCGACCGGCGGGTGCTGGGCGCGTTCGCCGCCTACGTCCGGGTCGCACTCGAGCAGGAGCGGCTGACCGCCGAGGCCCAGGCCGCGAAGCCGATCGCGGCGGCCGACCGGATGCGGACGGCCCTGCTGGCCGCGGTCTCGCACGATCTGCGCACGCCACTGGCCTCTGCGAAGGCCGCCGTGACCTCGTTGCGGTCCTCGGATGTGTCGTGGTCTGAGGCGGATCGTTCGGAATTGCTGGCTACCGCGGACGAGTCACTCGACCGGCTCACCCACCTGGTGGACAACCTGCTCGACATGAGCCGGCTGCAGGCCGGGGCGCTGTCGCTGTTCCCCCGCCCGTCTGGACTCGACGAGGTGGTATCCCGGGCGCTCGACAACCTGGAGTTTCGTGGACGCCACGTAACCGTGGACATACCGGAGTCGCTGCCGGCCGTCCAGGCCGACCCTGCGATCCTGGAACGTGTGATCGTGAACCTGACGGAGAACGCGCTGCGTTACGCTCCGCCGGACAAGCCGCCGCTGCTGACGGCCTCCGCGCTCGGCGACCGGGTGGAGCTGCGGGTGGTTGACCGCGGTCCCGGCATACCCGAGGAGGACCGGGAGCGGATGTTCGTTCCGTTCCAGCGGCTCGGCGACACCGACAACACCACCGGTGTCGGGCTTGGCCTGGCGCTGGCCCGCGGGCTGACCGAGGCGATGGACGGGACCCTGGTCGCCGAGGACACCCCGGGCGGAGGGCTCACCATGGCCGTGTCGCTGCCCGTCGCGGCGGAAGTCGGCGTACCGTCATGACCCGAGTCCTTGTCGTCGACGACGAACCGCAGATCCTGCGGGCGCTGCGGATCAACCTGCGGGTGCGCCAGTACGACGTGCATACCGCCGCCACCGGGGCGGAGGCCCTTGAGGTGGCCGGCAAGTATCCGCCTGACCTGGTGATCCTCGACCTGGGGCTGCCCGACATGGAGGGCGTGGACGTGATCGCCGGGCTGCGCGGCTGGTCGTCCGCGCCGATCATCGTGCTGTCCGGCCGCGCCGACTCCGCCGACAAGGTGGAGGCGCTGGATGCCGGGGCCGACGATTACGTCACCAAGCCGTTCGGCATCGAGGAGCTGCTGGCCAGGATGCGGGCGCTGGTGCGGCGGGCCGGCGGGGCGGAGGACCTGCCGGTTATCCAGCTCGGCGACGTCACCATCGACCTGGCGGCCAAGCGGGTGACCAGGCACGCCGCTGGTTCTGGCGATCTCGCGGTGGAGACCGATGTCCGGCTGACGCCGACCGAGTGGCACCTGCTCGAGGTCCTGCTGCGCAACCCGGGCAAGCTGCTGCCGCAGCGACAGCTACTACACGACGTTTGGGGTCCCGGCTACGACAATGCGTCCGGCAACCTGCGCCTTTACATGGCACAGCTGCGGCGCAAGCTGGAGCCGGACCCGGCCCGACCGCGATGGTTCATCACCGAACCCGGGATGGGTTACCGATTCCAGCCATCGGAGGCCTGATAGATGCCGGTACTCGTGTACGACGGAGACTGCGGGTTCTGCACCTGGGTGGCGTCGCGCGGGGCCCGGGTGCTGCCTGCTCCGGTGGACATCGTCCCGTTCCAGCAGGCGGATCTGCCGTCGCTCGGGCTGTCGCGGCCGGAGGTCGAGACCGCTGTGCAGTGGGTGTCCCCTGGTCTTGCGCCGTTGGCCGGCCACCGGGCGGTCGCTGCCTGGCTGGTGGCGTCTGGGTTTCCGTGGTCGGTGCTCGGGCGGGCGATGGTGCTGCCGGGTTTGTCGTGGCTCTTTGGACGGATTTATCATGTTATAGCGGTGAATCGGTACCGGATTCCGGGGCCGTGGCGCCGCGATGGCGCCCGGTGTGCCGTCCCGTCGCGGTAATCGCGTCGTCCCTCGGGCGGCCTGTGTCGCCCTGGCGGCCCATGGATGGCCCATCGCTGGCGCTTTCCGGCTATCGATGGCCCATCGCGCGGGTCGCGGGTCGCGGGTCGCGGGTCGCGCGGATGCCTGGGGTCGCGGGTCACGCGGATGTGGCGGTCACCAGGGCAGAGCTTGGCCGTCGCGGGTGAATGTGCCGGTGGGGCCGCCGTTAGGCAGGGTGACTGCCCAGACGACGCTCGCGGCGCCTTGCCCGTAGGAACGGCCGCCACCCTCGGTGCCCCGGGCCGCCATGATCGCGTCGCTGGTCCAGCCGGGGCAGACCGCGTTCACCAGGATCCCGTCTCTGGTCAGCTCGCCAGCCAGCAGGCGGGTCAGCGCGTTCAGCGCCGCCTTCGAGACGCTGTAGGCGGGGAAGCCGCCGCTCATCTCCTGCAGTGAGCCGCCCTCGCTGCTGACCATGACCACCCGCGCGCGCGGCGATTGCCGCAACAGCGGAAGCAGCGCCTGGGTGACCCGCCAGGCACCGAAGAGGTTGATGTCCAGGGCCTCGGCGAGGGGCCCCAGGTCGGTGGTGGCCGCGACCGCCCACCGGTCCGGCGCGGTCGCCGCGTTGTTGACCACCACGTCGCAGCGGCCGAGCGTGTCCCTGACGTACCGGGCCATCGCCTCGACCTGCACTGAGTTGTCGACCTCGAGCTGGAACGGGGTCACCATGTCCCCCGTCGGGTCGATCTCCTTGGCGGCGAGCTCACCCGCCCGGTAATCCCGTGATCCCAGCACGACGTGGTAGCCGAGCATCGCGAGCTGGCGGCACACTTCTTTGCCGATCCCCCGGTTCCCACCGGTCACCACGGCCACGGGCATTGCGGCACCACCGGCGGCATCATCGCCGCCACGTACCGAGAAATAGCCCATGCCAAGTATTTTGCCACCCGAATGGGGGTTGGCGGGGGTGGTTGCCCATGCCGAGCAGGATCCGGCTTCCAGGGCAGAAGCCGGATCCTGCCGGATCAGCGCTTGGAGAGGGGCTGGCCGGGCGCGGCCTCGGACGCCGTTCCGATGGCGCACGCGTCAGGCCCGCTGCCCACCGGGATCAAGCCGATAGCGATCACCCATCCGTCCTTGATCGGTTCTTCGACGCTGATCGCGTATTCATACCCAGCCGGAAGCACGTTCCGCAGGACGCTGAACACGCCGTCGGGCAGGTCGCTGTGGCCGACCCATGCGGCCGGCCCGTCTGGATTATCCGGTTTGACGCACCACGATTCGTTGAACTTGACCAGGGCCGGTACCCCCGCCGCCGCCAGGGCCGCGCGAAGTCCGGCCGGGTCTTGCAGTTCATGCATCGTGACGGTCACCAGGCCGCCGCCGCCCGGCTTCACCGACCACGCGGTCAGGCTGGCAGATGGCACCGACGGCGATGAGCCCCCGAGGGCCAACGCCAGCGCGAGACCGAGCGCCGCGCCACCGGTCCCGGCCGTTGCCAGCAGCCGGCCGACGCGCCGTTTCCGCGCTCGGCCCATGATCTGTCCCGCGGACGTGCTCATGCTGACGTCATCGAGGTTGTCCCGCGCTCCGTTGAGCCTGCCGCTCACCGCGCGCAGCGTGTCGTTGTCGTTCATCGATTAGTCTCCGGTTTCGCTGAAGGACGGTATCTGCGTGCGGAGCGCGGCTAGTGCCCTATGTAGATGCGATCCGACGGTCCCGGCCGAGATGCCGAGCACCGAAGCCGTCGTCGCAATGTCCAGGTCGAGGAAAACCCGGAGAACCACCACGTCGCGCTGGCCCGGCGGCAGCCGCCGCACCGCCTCGACGAGCGGTTCATCGAGCACCCGGACCTGATCGTGAACCCCTTGATCGACGCCCTCAAGCGCCACTTCCCGACGGCGGCGCCGCCACCACGAGACGCTGGTGTTCAGCGCGGTCCTGACCACCCACGCCTTAGGCGCGGGATGGACGCGGACCTTCCGCCAGGACATCCAGGCCCTGGTGTACGCCTCGGCCACCAGGTCCTCGGCATGCTGGCGATCGCCGCCAGACAGCAGCACGATCCGGAGCACGTCGTCGCGCGTGGACTCATAGAAGTCGGTGAACTCTAGCCGTGATTGCTCCACGGACTGTTTACGCACCAGAGGCGGGTTTTCTTTACAGCCGGAACCGGTACCGGCAGGTGACGGTTTTGGTCGTCCCCCGGCGGACCGCCCGCTCCAGGATGGAGCCTCGCTGATTGTGCAGGACCCACTGCCACGGCGTGGAGGTCTGCACCTCGGGGATCAGCACGACCAGCCGGTGGTAACGATCCTCTTCCTCGATCTGGCGAAGGTACGACACGATCGGCTCGGACACCGACCGGTGGAAGGAGTGCAGCGTGACGAGCGGGACCTCCGGGTGCCACTGATTCCATTCGCCGCGGAACGCCACGTCCGTCTCCGGTTCGTCTGGCGAGTCGAAATGCACCGTCACCGCCAGCACGTCTTCACCCAGCGACATCGCCGCGTTGATCCCCTCGGCGGTGATCCTGGACATGCTGACGACCGGGACGACGACGAGGGAGTCCTGCTTCACCGGTTTCGGCGGGATTTTGCCGATCCCGAGCTCGGCTCCCAGCTTGACGTAGGTCTTGTGCACCCGGGTGAAAAACACCACCAGCAGCGGGATCACTATCGCGACCAGCCACGCGCCCTCGGTGAACTTGCTGATCAGCTCGATCGCCGTCGCGGCCAGCGTGAGGATCGCCCCGACGCCGTTGATCAGGGCACGCCAGGAGCGCAGCCCCCAGTGCCGCACCATGCCGGTTTGCGACAGCGTGAATCCGACGAACACCCCGACCGCGAACAGCGGAACGAGCGCCTGCGTGTTGCCGCGGGACACAATGAGCAGCGCGGCGGCGAAGACGGCGAGCACCGCCACGCCGTAGCGATACACCTGACGGTCCGCGCGCAGCGCGAACACATGCGGCAGGAAGTTGTCCTTCGCCAGCAGCCCGGCCAGCACCGGCAGCCCGCCGAACGACGTGTTCGCCGCCAGCGCCAGCAACACCAGCGTCACTATCTGGACGAGATAAAAGGCGAAATTTTTGCCAAACGACGCTTGGGTGATCTCAGCGAGCACCGTCGTTCCCGACTGCGGGATCACGTCCCAGCGGCGGATCAGTTCGCCCAGGCCGAGCAGCATCAGACCGAGGATGAGCCCGAGCCCGACCTCGGTGTGCTGAGCCCGGCGAACTCGCGGCTTGCGGAACGACGGGACCGCGTTCGCGATCGCCTCCACCCCGGTCAGCGCCGAACATCCGGACGCGAACGCCTTGAGTATCAGCAGCGTGCCGATGGTGTCGGTGACCTGCGGGAGATTGTGATCGAGCGCGACCACCGGATGGGCACGGAACAAGCCGACCACGATGACGGCCGCTATGCAGCCGATGAACAGCAAGGTCGGGAGTATGAAGAGCCGGGCCGAGTCGGCTAGACCCCACATATTCGCTCCCGTGATGAGGGCCAGCGTGCCGAGGCACAGCCAGACCCGGGCGCCGTAAAGCGAAGGGAAGGCGGAGGTCAGCGCCTCGATGCCGGACGAGATGCCGACCGCCGCGTTCAGCACGTAGTCGACGAAGAGGGAGGCGGCGGCGACCAGGCTCGGGGTCGTGCCGAGGTGGGTCTTGGAGACGGCGTACGCACCACCGCCGTTAGGGAACGCCCTGATGACCTGGCGGTAGGAGGTGACCAGCACCGCCAGCAGGATGACAATGGCGCCGGTGATGGGCAGGCTGTACTTGAGTGCGGTCGCGCCGGCCGCGACTAGGACGACGAGGATGGCCTCGGGTCCGTACGCGACACTGGACAGCGCATCCAGCGACAGCGCGGCTAGCCCTTCAAGCGCGGTCAGACGCTGCTTCTCGTCCGCATCGTCCGCTGGCCGGGGCGGGGCCGGAACTGCGTCTCCCCGACCAACCGGCCCCGACCGACCCCCCGTGTCGCTTGTCGTCATGGCATGAATACAAGCACGTCAAGGCCTAGCCATGGCGACTGGCCCCTTAACGAACGGCTAACCGGCGAGGGACAGCGCGACGGCGCCGATAAGAACGGCCACCACGACCACGGCGACCGCGAGCATGAGCACGCGGGACGCCGGTACACGCATCGACCACGGGGCCCGGGTGTCCTCCTCAGGCCGTTCGGTGAACGCTTGGAAGCGTGCCGTGCTCGCGCTGGGATCTTCATCGAATCCGGACATGTTTACGACTTTAGCTGGTCGGGCGCTTCGATCAGCGAGAAGGGCGGTATCGATCCGGTTGGCTACCCAGCGTCACTCGGGGTCGGACCGACCGCCGCGGCGCGATCCACCAGCCGGGACAGCACGATCGCGCTGCGGGTCCTGACCACGAACGGCTCGGCGCTGATCCGCTCCATGACCCGCTCAAAGTGCCCGATATCGGCGGCGCGGATATGCACAAGGGCATCGGCCTCGCCGGTGACTGTGCACGCGTCCACGACCTCCGGGATGCCTCGCACCGCCGCGGCGATGTCGGCAGGCGAGGTCCGCCCGCTGCAGAACAGCTCCACGTAGGCCTCGGTGGTCCAGCCGAGCGCGGCCGGATCGACCCGCGCGGAGAACCCGGTAATCGCCCCCGCCGAGCGCATCCGGTCCACCCGCCGCTTGACCGCCGGAGCCGAGAGTCCGACCTCGTCGCCGATCACGGCGTAACTAGACCGAGCGTCCCTGATCAGCGCGGAAATGATCTTCGCGTCAATATCGTCGAGATCCATCACGTCACATAATGTCACTGACAACCGCCGAGGGCCGGCACCAGGCGACCTGGACCGGCCCTCAGGCTATGACGATTCACGGAGATGTACTCAGTGAACATGGTTGAGGCTCGGCGTCCCGCTTTCGCCGAGCCTCACAAGTAAGACGCACGACCTCCGAAACTGGTTTACCGGGATTTCGCGGATAGTTGAGTTCGCATACCGTGGCCAGTGTGAGCCGAAACGGGAGGTCGGTCGGGGCTGGTGCGGGCATCCGTGTCTCCGATCTCGTGGCAACCGCCGCGGTCATCGTGGCTGTCGAGGTCAGCGTGGTCGTCGGGGGCGGCCCTGGCGCGCAGCCGCTGAACGCCCGGGCCTACGTGATTGGCGTCCTGATCTCGCTGCCGGTGCTGCTGCGGCGCCGGTGGCCGCTGCAAGTGCTGGTGACCACCGTCGTGGTGATGTGCCTCTATTACCTACTGGCGCGCCGGAATATCTCACCCGCGCCGGTGATGGTCCTTCCCGTTTACGAAACGGCGCTCGCCGGTTACATGGCGTGGGCAATCGGGCTCCCCGCGGCTATCATGACCGCCGGGCTGATCGCGGTCGGCGGCTCCGGTGATGAGACCCCGGTGGTGCTGGCGTCGAACTTCTTGCCGTCGGTGGTGCTATTCGTGCTGGCCGTGGCGCTTGGCGAGGTGGTCCGTTCGCGCCGGGCGCTTGCCGCCGAGACGGCGGTGCGGCTCCAGCTCGCCGGGACCGAACGTGAGTCGGAGGCAGCGCGGCGGGTGTCCGAGGAGCGGCTGCGGATCGCCCGCGAGCTGCATGACACCGTCGCGCACAGCATGGCCACGATCACGGTCCAGGCCGGCTCCGCTCTGCTCGCACTCTCCGGCGAGCAGAGTCCGCCTGACCCGGTGCGAGATGCACTGGCCTCGATACGGCAGACCAGCAAGGAAGCGCTCACCGAGATGCGGACCGTGCTCGGCCAGCTCCGCACCGCGGACACGCCGGATGACGCCGGCGACTGCGGCCTGGACAGGCTGGACTCGCTGCGCGAGGCGGTCACCGCGGCCGGATCCCCGGTCTCGCTCGACGTGTCGGGCGACCGGGTACCGCTGCCCGCCACGGTCGACCACGCCGCCTACCGCATCCTGCAGGAATCCCTCACTAACGTGCTGCGGCACGCGCCGTCGGGCACTCCCGCGTCGGTATGCCTGCGGTACCTGGCGGACACCCTGGTGATCACCGTCGATTCCGGCACCGGGTCCTCACCAGCCCCAGGCGTCGGCTCGGGCAATGGCATCAAGGGCATGACAGAACGAGCGCTGGCGATCGGCGGATCACTGGACGTCGGCCGGGTGGGCTCCGAAGGGTTCCGTGTCACCGCGACCCTTCCGGTTGGTGGGGGGTAGGGGAGGCGGGTGGGGATTCGCGTGGTACTCGCCGACGACCAGGCGCTGCTGCGGGCCGGCTTCCGGCTGCTGCTGGAATCCTCCGGCGACGTAGAGGTGGTCGGCGAAGCGGCGAACGGCGGCGCCGCGGTGGCCCTGGCGCGGTCGCGGGTTCCCGACGTCGTACTCATGGACCTGCGGATGCCGGACGTGGACGGGCTCACCGCGACCCGGTTGATCTGCGCTGACCCGGTGCTGACGGACGTGAAGGTGGTCGTGCTGACCACGTTCGACGACGACGAGAGCGTGTTCGCCGCGTTGCGCGCCGGGGCGAGCGGGTTTCTCGTCAAGGACGTGGAGCCGGCGGACCTGCTGCACGCGGTGCGCGTGGTGGCCCGCGGCGACGCTCTGCTATCCCCCGGCGTGACCAAGGCCGTGATCGCGAAGTTCGCCGCCGGGAGCCTGGAAAGTCCCCCGTCCTGGAAGGCCGTCCCTCCGGGGGTAACCGACCTGACCGCCCGCGAGCGGGAGGTCGTGGGCCTGGTCGCGGCGGGGCTGTCCAACGAGGAGATCGCGGCGAAGCTAGTGGTCAGCCCGCTGACCGCGAAGACACACGTGAGCCGCTCGATGATCAAGCTCGGTGCACGGGACCGCGCGCAGCTCGTGGTGCTGGCGTACGAGACGGGGCTCGCCACCATCCGGTTTCCCTACTCCCAGTGAAGTACGGAAGTGTCTCCCTCCGTAGGACGCCATGGGCGCGGGCAAATGAAAGCCTGAACGCCTAACCCGACTCCGAGTGAGAGAGCACGATGTCGACATTGGGGAATGTCGGCCGCGCCTGTTTCCGTCACCGCTGGATCACCTTGCTGGCTTGGATTGCCGGGCTGGCCTGCCTGATCACGCTGTGGCAACTGTACGGGGCCAGCGCCGACAACAACTTCAACACCAGCGATCCCGGGCAGACGCTACTCGATCAGCACTTCCCCCAGCAGTCGGGGGACACGTTCACGCTGGCGATCAAGTCCACGGCGCCCATTACCTCCGTGCGGGCTCGGGTGGATGCCGCCCTGACGCCGCTGCGCGCCGCGCCGCACGTGTCCGGGGTGAGCGATCCGTACGCGCACGTGTCGCGGGACGGGCACATCGCGTTCGCCACCGTGCAGTTCAACGAATCAAGCACGTCCATCTCGACCGGCGAGATCCAGAATCTGATGAACGACGCCACCGCGTCCTCGGGCCATGGCGTGGTCTTCAGCCTGGGCGGAGACATCGTGGACACGATCGACACGCCCTATGGCGGGCCCTCGGACGGTATCGGGGTCGGTGCGGCCATGATCGTGCTGCTCATCGCGTTCGGCTCGCTGCTGGCGATGGGACTCCCGATCGTGACCGCACTGTTCGGGATCGGCACCGGGCTATCGCTGATCGCGCTGCTCGGGCACATCTTTCCGGCTCCTTCCTTCTCCCCCATCATCGCCTCGATGATCGGCCTGGGCGTGGGCGTGGACTACGCGCTGTTCATCGTGACGCGCTTCCGCGATGAGCTGCGAGCGGGCGCTGACCCGGAGACGGCCACGGTGACCACGATGCGCACCGCGGGGCGTTCGGTACTCACGGCGGGGACCACGGTCGTGATCGGGATGCTCGGTCTGCTGGTGCTGCGCGAGTCGTTGATGAACGGGGTCGCGGTGGCCGCCGCCGCGACGGTGGCGATGACCGTGCTAGCCGCGCTGACGCTGCTGCCGACGTTCCTGGGGTTCAGCGGGACGCGGCTGGCGAGGCCGTCGCGACTCAGGATCCGGCGCGGGCGCGGGCGCGGGCGCGCGGCCGCCGCCGGGCCGCACCCGGCTGAACGCTGGGCGCGGGTGATCCAGCGGCACCCGGTGATCGCCACGTTGAGCTCGGCGGTCGTGATCCTGACGCTGGCCGCGCCCGCTCTGGCCATGCAGCTCGCGATGCCGGATGACTCGACGCAGCCTCGCGGCTCGATGGGCTACACGGCGTACGCGACGATGTCCGAGGGGTTCGGCCCGGGGTTCGACGCACCGCTGATCGTGGCGGCGACGCTGCCCTCACCGGCCGCCGACTCACGCATCGTGGACGCGCTGCGGGCAGTGAAGGGGGCAGGGGAGGTGGGCGGGATCGCCGAGGTCACACCCCCGGTCATCTCGGCCGACGGCAAGGCCCTGATGATCATCGCCTATCCGACGACGCAGCAGCAGGCCCCGGCGACGAACGCGCTGGTCAATACCCTGAACTCGGTGACGCTGCCGCGCGCGACGGCCGGAACCGGGATGCAGGCCTACGTGACCGGGCCGAACGCGGCGGACGTAACCTTCGCGAACTTCATGGGGCGGCGGCTCCCGTGGGTGATCGCCGTGGTGGTGGCGCTGTCCATGCTGCTGATCCTCGTGCTGTTCCGGTCCGTGGTGATCGCGGTGAAAGCCGCCGTCATGAACCTGCTGTCTATCACGGCCTCGTTCGGGGTGCTGACCGCCGTGGCCCAGTGGGGCTGGGGCGGAAAGATCTTCGGGTTCCCCGAGAAGATGCCCATAACTACGTGGGTTCCCGTCTTCTTGTTCGTGATCCTGTTCGGGCTCTCGATGGACTACGAGGTGTTCCTGCTATCGCGGATCCGGGAGGCGTGGCTGGGTGGTTCATCCAACTCGGAGGCGGTCACCCACGGCCTGTCGGTCACCGCCCGGGTGATCTCGGCCGCGGCGGCGATCATGGTCGTGGTGTTCCTAGGGTTCGACGCCACCCCCGAAGTATCGGTAAAGCAGATCGGTCTCGGGCTCGCGGTGGCGGTGCTCGTCGACGCGACGATCGTGCGGCTCGTGCTGGTGCCCGCGGTGATGGAACTGCTAGGCAACGCGAACTGGTGGATGCCATCCTGGCTCGGCCGGCTCCTGCCGCGGGCCGATGAGCCCCAAGCCGTGGACGAGCCCCTGAGAGTCTGAGGTCTTCCAATCTTTGTAGCTGGGGAGGCTGTCGCGCGACTGTTGCCGGGTCAGCGTCAAGGCTGCTAAATCAGAACAATTCTCCGCATATCCCGCATCTCGCCACCCCGGCCGGGCAACGGGTTCCTTCGTTCTCCGAAAGTGCCCGCAGGACGTGTCGCCGTGGACCCTCCGCGGGTTCACAAACCGAACATAAGCGCCATTTCCTCCCGCCGCCAGGCCCGGCGATTGTGGTGGGTGTTGCATTACCAAGCCTCTTTGCCGGGTAGTGCGGCACTCACCACAATCCCGCGGACTTCGGGGCGCCAGCAACGGCCGACGCAACCGGGTGATACCCCGCCAAACCGGCCAGCCGCGGCGACACGGACACTGGTCCGGGACGCTGCCTGATGCGTCTGCGGCGATCAGGCGCCCACCGCAGCCCGAGCCAACGACATCGAAGCCGCATTCATGCCGCCGGGACAGCACCAACGCCACATCGATGCTGCTGAAGCCCTGAGCTACCCGCAACGTCGCGAGTCATGCGACAGCCTCTGGGGGTACAACGATGCTTCGCGTTAGCCTTGTCAGCTGATTGGGGGCGGGCGGCCTTCGGCGGTGGCCGCTAGGTCTGGGTCCCATCCGCACACCTGGCAAGCGTGCCGGAACGCGGAGAGCAGGAACTCCAGCGCCGTCGCGCGCGGATCGGGGGCGGTGCGGACGTCGTCCCAGTCCAGGATGTACTCGCCCAGAGCCTCGTCCCAGCGGCCGGCCGCCGGGGCCAAGCTGGTGTGGCCGAAGCCGGCCGGTGCCGGGTGGGCGTAGGCGTAGAACGCCGCCTTCGGATATCGCTGATCGCCGGGCCACCAGCCGACCTCGATCAGCTGGGCGTCGGCCGCATTCCGCATGATGAAGTCATCCGACTGCGGGTCGGCCGGCAGACCAGAAAACAGCGACACCGCCAGGTCAAACGACCCCCACCAGGCGTTAACTTGCGTGGACCGTCCCCGGTAGGGAGCACGGAACGCCGCCAGTATCAGCGCCGCCTGGGTGGCGGCCGAGAAATACGAGCCGACCTGGCCAGCGTCGTACCGGGCGTGCTGGTAGTCCTCGTCCAGCGGCACCTGCCACGGCACTTCCTGTGGCACCGGGCTGATCTCGACGGTTCCAGCCAGCTCGGCCACCGCGACCAGGACGTCCCGGGTCACCTCCGCGACCGGGCGGTCCGGGGTCAGCGGCACCCGGCGGGTCTGGCCGCCGCTGTGCTCGACCACCGCCTCGTGTGCCCGCAGGTCCAGCGCCACCACCAGCGACCCGGAACCGTCGGGCGCCGGCAGCGGCGACGTCTCCCAGCCCCGTGCGGTCAGCCGCAGCGCCGCGTGCAGCAACTGAGGCTCCGGCGGGGCGAGCGCCACCGCCAGTTTGCCGAGCACCTGGGTGTGAGCGTGCAGCGTGTCGCACGTCTGCGCCCACAGGTCATATGACGCCGACGGCCAGTTACCGGACATGGTCACACGTTAACGGAGCCGATCAGTTCGCGGACCCGCGGGATGACCTCGGTGCCGTACAGCTCGATATTGGTCATGAGCTGTTCGTGCGTCAGCCCGGGCATGCCGTACTTCAGGTCAAATCGGGTGGCCTCCAGGGCGCGAAGGGTCGAGGCGATCTTCCGCGCGACCGTTTCTGGTGAGCCGACGTAGAGCGATCCGTGCGGCCCGGTCTCCCGGTCGAACGCCTCCTTGGTGGGGATCGCGAAACCGCGCTCCGCCGCGACCAGGGTGATCAGTTCCCGCCAGCGTGGCCAGAACTCCGCTTTCGCCTGCTCGTCGGTGGCCGCGACATGGCCCGGCGAGTGCACGAGCACCGGAAGCGGCGGCCGGCCGAACTCCTGCAGAGCCCGCTGGAACAGCTGCGAGAAGCCGGCGAACCTTTCTGGCGAGCCGCCGATGATGGCGAGCGCCAGCGAGAACCCGAACCGGGCGGCGCGGATCACCGACTGCGGGTTTCCGCCCACGCCGATCCACGTCGGGAACGGACCGGACTCGGTGTGCGGCACCACGTCCTGGTTCAGCAGCGGCGCGCGGGTCTTGCCGTCCCAGGTGACCGGGCCGCCCTTGAGCAACTCGGCGAATAGCGTCGCCTTCTCCTCGAAGAGGTCCTCATAGTCGGCCAGGTCGTAGCCGAACAACGGGAACGACTCAATGCTCGATCCGCGGCCGAGGATTACCTCGGCCCGGCCGCCGGAGATCGCGTTGAGCGTCGAGTACCGCTGGAACACCCGGACCGGATCGTCGGAGCTCAGCACGGTGACGGCGGAGCCGAGATGGATCCTGGTCGTACGGGCCGCGATCGCGGCGAGCACCACGTCCCCGGCCGGCATCGGGAAGTACTCGGTGTGATGCTCCCCGATGCCGAAGAAGTCCACGCCGGCTTGCTCGGCGAAGACGCCCTCCTCGGCCACGTTGCGGATCGTCTCGGCGTGCGACAGCGGCTGGCCCTCGGCGTTGCCGTTCCGGTCGCCGAACGTGTCGAGACCGAAGGTATAGGTCATTGTTCCTCGGGAGTGAGCACGAAGACCGGCATCGTCCGGGTGGTCTTCTTCTCGTATTCCGCGTAGTCCGGCCACGCGGCGACGGCTCGCTCCCACCAGATCTCGCGTTCGGCGCCGTGGACCTCCCTGGCCAGGTAGTCCCTCTTGACCGGGCCGTCCTGCAGTTCCACGTGCGGGTCCGCGATCAGGTTGTAATACCAGACGGGATGCTTGGGCGCGCCGCCGAGCGACGCGACGACGGCGTACTCCCCGTCGTGCTCGACACGCATCAGCGGGGTCTTGCGCACCTTGCCGCTCTTCGCCCCCACCGAGGTAAGGATGATCACCGGCCTGCCGCCCTGCTCGGTGCCTTCCGTGCCGCCGGAGCGCTCGTAGAGCTCTACCTGGTCGCGGGCAAAGGACATCGCGCTTGGTTCGTATTCGCCAGTCAGGGGCATGTCACACCTCCGGTCAGAAGCCGGCTACGACGCCGGCGCTGAAATCGTAAGCGGACTTCACCCCGCTTATATTCCGACGCTCGACCAGCGAAACATGATGCTCCGAGAAACGCCGAGCCAACACGACGGATTTTCGATAACACGAAGGATTGATGTAGCTGGAGAGGCTGTCGCATGACTCGCGACGTAGGACTGTCGGTTCCGGGTCGCTCAAGGCTTCAACAGCATCGGTGTGGCGTTGGTGCTGTCCCGGCGGCATGAATGCGGCATCGATGTCGTTGGCTCGCGCTGCGGGCAGGCGGCTGACCGCCGCAGACGTGTCCGGCAGCGTCCCGGGCCAGCGTCCGTGCCGCCGCTGCTGGCTGGTTTGCCGGGATATCGCCCGGTTGCGCCGGCCGTTGCTGGTGCCCCGAAGTCCGCGGGATTGTGGTGGGTGCTGCCCTGCCCGGCCAAGAGCCTTGGCAGTGCAGCACCAACCATGATCGTCGGGCCGGGCGGCGAGGGGAAATGGCGTGTATGTTCGGTTTGCGGACCTCCGGAGAGTCCACGGCGGCGCTTCGTGCGGGCACTTGCAGCGAACGAGGGAATTCCTTGCCATGCGGGGGTGGCGAGATGTGAGATATACGGAGAATCACCCGATTGAGCAGCCTTGACGCTGGCACGGCAGCAGTCGCGCGACAGCCTCTGGAGCTACACCAATCCTTCACACTAGTTCGATCTTGGTAGTTTTATACCGATAAATCGGGCGGGGGCTGCGGCTGGGACGGGGGCTGCGGCTGGGACGGGGGCTGCGGCTGGGACGGGGGCTGCGGCTGGGACGGGGGCTGCGGCTGGGACGGGGGCTGCGGCTGGGGCGGGGGCAGGCGGGGGCGGGGCGGGCGGGCCGGGCGGCGGCTTGTGGGCTACCGAGGCGCGGGCCATGGCCAGAAGACGCCGGCCAGAAGACGCCGGTATGACCGATAGGCCGCATGGATGCCGCTGGGCGATCAAATAAATAGGATCTATAGTCGGAGGATGCTGGACGTCACCAGGCTCAGGGTGCTCGTCGCGGTCGCCCGACACGGCTCGGTGACTCGCGCCGCGCAGGAGCTCAACTACGCCCAGCCATCGGTCAGCCATCACCTGTCACGGCTGGAAGCCGAGACCGGCACCAAGCTCATCCAGCGGTCCGGCCGCGGCATCCGGCTCACCGACGCCGGACGGCTGCTCGCCGAGCGGGGCGCCGAGGTCATCGGCCGTCTCGACGCGGCGGAGAACGAGCTCGCTTCCTACGCCGGGCTGCGGACCGGACGGCTGCGGCTGGCGGCGTTCCCGTCGGCGCTCGGCACCCTGGTCCCGGCCGCCGCGGCAGCGCTTCGGACCAGCCATCCCGACATCGACCTGCGGCTCACCGAGGCCGAGCCGCCCGAGGCGCTGCGGATGCTGCGGGCCGGCTACGTCGACGTGGCGCTCATCTTCCGGCACACCGACGGCCCCGAGGCGGCCGATCAGGACATAACCGATCTGCGGGAGGATCTCGTCCTCGACGAACCAGTGTTCCTCATAACGTCCGGGAGCGACATCAATCTTGCCCCCGCGATCACCGAACTGGCCACGGCCGACCTGGCGCAGTTCGCCGAGCGACGGTGGATCGCCGGCTGCGATCGATGCCGCGACCACCTGCTCAGGCAGTGCGCGACCGCCGGGTTTACCCCGAAGATCATGTTCACCACTGACGACTTCGTGGCGGTGCAGGCTCTGGTCACCGCGGGCCTGGGCATGTCGACGCTCCCGGAGATGGCGCTACGGGCCGCGCGTAACCCAGGGATCCGGCCCGTCAAGATTCGCGGCACCCGCCGCCAGGTGTTCGCCGTGCGGTACGGAGAGCCGCCCGATCCGCCCGCCAGCGCGCTGCTGCTCGCCGCCTTCCGGGCGGCCGCGTTAAATCTCGCCGGTAAGGTAACGCTGGATTGTCGGGCCGATCGCCGCGACCAGATCGTCCGTGCTCGCCGTGGCCAGCGGTTCAAGCTGCAGCACGTACCGGGTGAATCCCAGGCCGACAACCTGACTGGCGACTAGCGCCGCCCGGTACTTCCGCTCCCCGGGATCGAGATCACTGCCCGCCGCCTGCTCCAGCATGACGAGGATGGTCCTGGTCACGAACTCGCGGAGCATCGTCGTCGCGTGCTCGTTCGTCGGAGCGGACCTCAGCAGGCTGAGGAAGACCGAACTGACATCTACCGCGCCCCAGACGGTGAGCACCGTCCGCACCAGGGTCTCGCCGAGGTGATCGGGGAACTTGGGGCCCCACTTCGCACGCTCGGCCGCCAGCATCGCCCCGATACGTTCCGAAGGCACGGCCGGCAACTCCATGGCCGCCGCGAACAGTTCCTCTTTGGTGCCGTAAAAGTGATGCACCAAAGCCGGATCCACGCCCGCGTCGGCGGCGATGGCCCTGATCGATGCCGCGTCGTAGCCCTGTTCACCGAACCGCCGGCGCGCGGCGGCGATGATCGCCTCGCGCGTCCCGCTGTCTCCGGAGCGTCGTCCGGTGCGCCGCCTACCCGGCCCCGCTGAGCTCAACGAAACGTTCCTCCAGTGTCGCGGCATCGGTTCCTACCCGGGCTGGCACGGCGCCGAGTGCCCGCTCGACGGCGCTGACGGTCGCCCCCGGTATCCGCAACGAGGTGCCGGACAGCATGGCGCGCAGTCCGGCTGTCTCAAGCGCGCGGTAGGCGGCCGTCCAGTCCTGGGCTTGCGCAACTACCGTACGCGACCCCGAGATGATCTCCCGCTCGGTCCCCGCCGCGACGACTTTCCCGGCCGCCATCACGAGCAGCCGCCGGCATTCGGCCGCCTCCTCGAGGTAGTGCGTCGTCACGACAACGCCGGCGCCCGCCTCGGCCGCCGACCCGATCGTCAGCCACAACCGGGACCGTGCCAGCGGGTCGACCCCGGATGTGGGCTCGTCCAGGACCAGCAGCGATGGCCGGTGCGCGAGCGCCTGCGCGAACGCGACCCGGCGGGCCACGCCAAGCGGCAGGTCGCCCGCCCTGACGCCGGCATACGACCGCAAGGGCTCAGGGACACCGCGAGACCCGCCGAAAACAGCCGCCGCGAACGCCAGGTTCTCCGCAACGGTCAGGTCCTCGTACAGCGCCAGTCCCTGCGGCACGTACCCGATCTTCCGCCGCGTCCCGCGGGACGGCGCGGACCCGAATAGCGTCACCCGGCCGGTGGTCGGGCGCAGCAACCCGAGGAGCAGCCGGATCAGCGTGGTCTTTCCCGCGCCGTTCGCGCCGAGCAGCCCGACGACCTCACCCGGCGCCACCGACAGGCTCACCCCGTCCACCGCGGTGAAGGAACCGAACCGGCGGGTGACCGCCTCGCATTCTGCCAGCATCATGACGCCTCCTTGGCCAGTTGCCGTCCGATCACCGCGTCGCGCAGCGACCCGGCGTCACCGGTGATCTCGGCCGGGGTGCCGGAAGCCAGTTCACGTCCCTCGTCGAGCACCAGCACCGTCGCGGCGCGCGTGGCCTCGTCCAGGTACGTAGTCGACATGAGGACCGCCGTCCCCGCCCCCGCCGCGCGGGTGATCAGCCACCAAAGATCGGACCGGCTCACCGGGTCGACGCCGGTGGACGGCTCGTCGAGCACCAGCAACTCGGGCGACGGCAGCATCGCGGCGATCACGGCGAGCTTGCGCAGCATCCCCCCTGATAGCTGACCCGCCAGCCGATCGGTGAACCTGTCCAGCCCGGCCAGCGTCAGGTATTCGTCGTAGTCGCCCTTGACCCCGTACACCGACGCGCGGAATCGCAGGTTCTCCGCGACGGACAGATCCGCGTAGATCCCGCCGCCAGGAGCGAGATAACCGAGCCGGGACCGGTCCGGCCGCCGCACCGACCCGGCAGAAGGAGCGAGGACTCCGGCGACACACCTGAGCAGCGTCGTTTTGCCCGCGCCATCTCCGCCCACTACGGCGGTCACCCGGCCGGGGTCCGCACCGACGCTGACGTCCCGCAGTAGTTCTCTTTCCCCGACCATAACGACGATGTTCGATGCCCCCCACATATCACGCCGCCCTTCCCGCGTGCGGCGCGAGCAGCGCGCGGAACCGCAAGGTGGCGAGCAGCACAACCACGGCTCCGAGCACGGCCAGGAGTGCGAACGGCACCCAGAGCGCGGTTATCGGCTCGCCCTTCAGCATGACGCCACGGGCGATATCGATGAAGTAGCTGATCGGCAGGATGTACGCGATCCAGCGAACCCCGGCCACCATCGACGACAGCGGGAAGATCAGCCCGGACAGCAGGATCTGCGGCAGCAGGATCATGATCGCCAGCTGGATGGCCTGCCCCTGGTTCTGCGAAACGCTGGAGATCAGCACGCCGATGCCGAGCGTGGTGAACACGAACAGCAGCGCCCCGAGGCCGAAGACCAGCGGTGACCCGACGAAGGGCACCCCGAAGACCGTTACCCCGACGATGAGCACCAGCGCCAGGTCCGCGAGGGCGACCACGAAGTACGGGACGATCTTGCCGAGGAACACGTCGGCCGGTTTGAGCGGCATCACCGCGAGTTGCTCCAGCGTTCCGCTCTGCCGCTCCCGCACCACGCCGAGGCTGGTGATCACGGTCCCGATGAACGCGAGGATCACCCCGGCCAGACCGGGGATCATGATGTCGGAAGTCTTCAGGTCCGGGTTGTAGAGAACGATGGCCCGCGCCGCCGCGGCATCCCCGGTGCCGGCCAGCGCTCGCTCGGCCGCCTGCGCGGTGAAAAGCTGGCTGCCGTCGATGAGTACTTCGGGGGTGGCGCCGTCACCGGCGATGAACGCGACCGCCGCATGCCCGTCACGGAGCTGGTTCCTTGCCCAGTCCTGCGCTGTGGCTTGCCCTGTGGCGGTGTCCCTCGCCACCACCTCGAACGGTTTCGGCAAAGCCACCGAGTTCGCCCGGGGTCCCGCGACGACCGTGGCCACGCTCGACACGTCGAAGCTGGCCGCGTAGCCGAGCACGACGAGCAGCAGGACCGGCATCAAGATCATCATCGCCAGCGTCCGGCGGTCCCGGCGGAGCTGCCGGAATTCCTTCACGATCATTGCCCGCATGGCCGCTCCACCGCTTCGAAATAATTCATCACGCGTTGAATTCTACACGTGATGAATTAATGCGCAACGCCGGCTGCTCTAGGCTGACCCAACGCGGACAAATCAGGTGGGAGGCTTCCATGGCGGACGGAGCTGACCGGCGGGTCGCGCTGGTCACCGGATCGGCGAGCGGGATCGGCAAAGCGGCGGCGCTGCGGCTGGCCAGGGCCGGATACGACGTGGCGATCAACTACAGCCGCTCGCAGGACCGGGCCGAGGAAACCCTTGACGAGCTGAACGCGCTCGGCGGCTCTCACCTGGCACTGCGCGGTGACGTCAGCGACGAGAACGCGGTGCGGGACATCATCGCCCAGGTCACCGAGAAGTACGGGCAGCTGGACGCGCTGGTCAACAACGCCGGGACCACCAGCGAGACGCCACCGGAGGATCTGGACGGCGTGGATCTAGCGGACTGGGACCGGGTGTTCGCCGTCAACGTCCGCGGCCTGTTCCAGGTCACCAGGGCCGCCGCTCCCCTGCTGCGCGCCGCCGAGGGCAGCGTCGTCAACGTGGCCTCGATCGTCGGACTGCGCCCGGGCCCGCAGCCGCTCGCCTACGCGGCCAGCAAGGCGGCCGTGGTCTCGCTGACCCGCACGCTGTCCCGGGTGCTCGCCCCCGAGGTCCGGGTCAACGCCGTCGCCCCCGGGTGGATCGCCGGAGAGTGGATGGAGCGCACGCTCGGCGATAACTACGACCGGCTGATGGACCGCCGGGCCCAGTGGACCCCGCTCAAGCGCAACGTGACGCTGGATGACGTCGCGGAGTCGGTCCTCTCGCTGCTGGAGTCACACCCGTTCGTGACCGGCGAGACGATCGTGATCGACGGCGGCTACACCGCCACCACGTAAAGCGCGCCGCCCGCTCCGCCGCACCGGTCCCGGGGGCCGGTGCCGTGGCGGCACCAGCCCCCGGCTTCGCCGCACCAACCCCCGGCTTCGCCGCACCAACCCCAGCGATGGGCCATCGCTGGCGCCATAACGCCAGCGGTGGGCCATCGGTGGGGCCGCCGAGTGAGCCGGGCGGACAACATTAGCCCCGCGTGGACCCTGCGTAACACCTGTTCGAGGCGGGCGGCCAGCAGCGCGCGATGTGCTGCCACCGCGTCTCGCTGGTCCGGATCTTGCGGGCATTCCCCCGCCTTGGCCGCCTTCCGCAGCCGGGCCAGCGCGTCCTCGGTGGTCAGCCGCTCGAACACGACGAGCGGGTCAGCCTCGGCGGCCTCCTGCGTCTTGTCCAGAAGCCCGTCCGCTTCACCCACCCAGATGTCCTTGACCCTCCCGCCGCGGGAGTGGTCTATCAGCACCGAGAACGCGTGCACCGCGTCCCCCGGATAGCGAAACGTGATGGTCACCGACTCCTGCCGCCCGCCCGTATCGGCGAAGTGCCAGCAATCGGCGATCTCCGGCGAGCCGATCACCGCGGCCCATTCAGGGTCGTCGGCGTCGCCCGCCGCGACCCGGTCGGCGGCTCCGCGCGCCGCCGCGCGCAATCTGGCGTCACCGATCGCGCCGAAGATGCGCAATAGCGCCAGCGACTCAGTGTTTCCAGTTGCCTCAGCGGCCGGGACCAGCGTCAGCGTCAGCGTCGACATCACCGACGGCAAGTCGTTCGCGGAACCGCAGAGGGCGCCGATCATGTCCGAGCCCCATAGCTCGGCGTCAACTGGCACCCGGACGTGCGTGAGCACTTCCCGCGCCTCGCTTAGCAATACCCCGAACGTGTCCGCCGGGCGCACCGGGGCGAACAACTCTTCAATATCGGGATCAGAAGGATCCATGCGGCGTATTCTGCCACGCCGGACATGCGTGCCGGACACGAACGAGGGGCCCGGTCCCCCGATGGGTCCGGGCCCCTCGCCGCTTGTATTCGTGACAGCTCAGCCGGCGAGCGAGCCGAGCGGGCCACCCGAGGTGAGCGTGCTGGTCACCGCGGAGGTCGGGCCGCCGGCCTGGCCAAGGGCGCCAGTGACCGAGTTCAGGCCCGGCAGTGCGCCGTTCGCCACGCCAAGGCCATTGAGCACCCCGGTCGCCTCGTCGACGCCCGGCAGGTTGCTCGTGGTGGAACCGAGGTTCCCCAGCGCTCCCGAGTCGGCGACACCGGTGCTGGGCGTGTCCTGCGAACCGGACTGGCCGGTCACCGAGCCCGCCGTGTTCTCCAGGCTGCTGACCGGGCTGCTCTGCGAGCCGGTCGAGCCGAGGGCGCTGCTAACCGCGCCAGTGCCCGGCAGCGAGCTGGTCGCGGACTGGTCGCTGGGGTCCGCCGCGTTCTGCGCCGCGCTCGCCGGGACGGCGCTCGTGACCTGCGAGACCGTGCCAGCGACACCCGAGCCGCCCACTGCGGGCAGCGAGGAGACCGCAGGCACTTCCGCGGTTACGCCCTGCAGGCCGCCCTGCACCATGCCGGTCGCGCCGGACACGCCAGGGACGCCCGACAGCAGCGGGTTCGGAACCGTGGAGGACAGGACAGCGGTCGGCGCCTGAGCTAGCCCCGGCGTCGTGGTACCCGCCATGGCCGGCCCTGCCGCGAAGATGCCCAGCGCGAGCACGGCCGCTGGTGCGGCACCCCCGAGGACGATCCGCCGTTTGTACACAGAAATTCTCCATTCAGTCGGTGATTTGGGGTTGACTGACAGTGATGATCCGACGCCGGGACCCTAGCACACATCCAGTCACACGATGATTACTATTTGAAGTAATCCCAGCTCAGAGGTGATGACGGAGTCAGGCGGAACCCGCGAACCCGAGGGCCATGGCGAGCGCGCCGCTGGCCACCTCGCTGGCCGTGCCAGCCAGCTGGCTCACCGGCGAGCTGTTCCGCGGTGCGGACGCGGCGGGGTGCGTCGCTGCCCGTACGCGGGCTACCGGCTTGGCTCGCAGGAAGGGGGTTGGCGGCGCGGTCGGCACTCCGGATGGGACCGTGGTGGGCACGCCACTGGGTGCGGCGCTGGGCGCGGCGCTGGGCGCCGACTTGGGCAGGCTGGACTTGGTGCCGGTCGGCTGCGGGACTGGCAGATGCGACGGCGCGCCGCTCGGCGGCGAAACCGGCAGATGCGACGGCGCACTGCTCGGCGGCGAAACCGGCAGGTGCGACGGCGCGACGGACGGCAGCGGCACGGTGGCCGCCACGGTGTGCGCCTGCGCCAGCGCGGGACCCGCGCTGAAGGCGGCGGCACCGAGAGCGACGGAAATCGCGACACCGGCCAGTGTGGTTCGAGTTTTGTTCACGGACACATCTCCCTATTGCACGTGAATATCGCGTAGATGGGAGGTGGGAACGTCGTGACAGATGTGCCGACCGCTAACTGCCGTGACTCATGTTACTCATGGTAGTCACTCGGCGCCAGCGGTTACACGAATCACATCGCCGCCGACCAGATCTTCGTACCGGCCGAGATCGACCTCGCCTGAGGGTCTGACGCTAGCCGCCAGCGCGAGCGCGTTGCGTATCCGGTCAGGCCAGGACCAGCCGAGCAGCAGTCCCGGCACCAGCCCGGCGACCAGCGCTCCGCGCCCGGCCGCCTCGCCGCCGCCCGCTACCGCGTCGTCACCAATTTCAGCGGCCCATCCCCCGTCGGGGGTCAGCACCCGCAGCCCGCCCGCTCCGGTCGTCGCCACGGCGCGCGGCCCGAGCGCGAGGAAGGCATCGGCTTTCGCCTCCGGCCCGCCGATGACAAGATCCGGCTTGCGCCGGGCGCCGTGCACGAGTTCCTCGCCATCGGCGTCCACGATGACCGGCACTCCAGCCGACGCGGCGTAGCTGACCAGCGAGCCGTAGATGTCTGACGGCAGTCCCGGAGGCAATGAGCCGGCCATAACGACGGCGGTCGCTCCGTCGAGGAGCCGCCGGTAATCGGACGCGAAACGCCCGAGTTCCTCCGTCGTCACGTACGGCCCGGTCTCGCGCAGTCGCATCACCCGGCCGGTGCCTCGTTCAGCGATCTCGAAGACTCGCCGCGATTCCCTGCCTATCCGGGTGAAATCCGACTGAACGCCGTCCCGCGCGAGGTCCGCCGCGATCAGCTCGCCCGCCGTTCCGCCAGCCAGTCCGGTCGCGAGGACGTCGTGCCCGAACTTGTGCAGCACCCGCGCCACCGTTACCCCGCGCCCGCTCGCCCGGTAGGTGGCCCGGCCAAGCTCACCCTGCTCGTCGAATGCGAGCGCGGTCGCCTCGTAGGAGACCGCGAGCGCGGCGTTAAGCGTGACGGTGACGATCAAGGACGTGTCCCCGCGGAATGTTCAAGCACGTCCGGATGATATAAGGCCCGGTCGCGTGCCTCACCCGCCGCCGGAGGACGCGAAGAACTCGACCTCCGCGATCGCCACCTCGGTCGCCGACTGCGACTCCGCCAGGTAGGCCGACTCGAGCGTCAGGCTAACGCTCACAACATCGTTCCCTTGGATGGCGAAGGTCTCGGGACCGGGGGAATCGGCCAGCGTGATCGTGGTGCTGGTGCTGGTGTTGTTGGCGTGCAGCAGGGTTACCTTGATGGACTCGGGCCGCGACTGCGCGTTGAACGCGTCCGCCTCGACCCCGGCGCCCGGCGTGATTATGAGGTCGAGCAGGTTAATCTGCTGATCGAAGGTGGCGTTGACGTCCGCACCCGCACCATCGCCGGCCTCGCCTGTCCCCCACCACGTGTTGTTATAACCGTCGTGCAGGTCGGCGACGGGGTGCGCCGGATCCGAGTGGGAGGCCGTGAACGTGGTCGGGAAGACCTCGTAACGATGGGCGAAGTGGTCCTTGACGTTAGTGACCGCCGCGCCAGCCCACGTGTCCGCCGCGAATGCCACCAGGCCGACCACCACGGCGAGAACCACCCAGCGTGCGAGCCGCCCGGGGCCGCGACGCAGGCGCGGCCGCTGGCCCGCGTACGGCAGTTCGCGGCGGCGCCAGCCGAACCGCCGGCACCAGTGGAACAGGCGGCGCCACCAGGGCAGGTGCGCCGGGTCAGGGCGCAGGGCCAGGAGCATCGCGCAACGGCGGCAGAAGTGCCGGTCGAGCGGATTGGGCGTCGAACACCACGGACATGGCGGCCCGGTAGCCACGCCGCCCGTGTCGGGTCCCCGGACGGTGGGCACAGCGGGTTCCGGAACGCCGGGCAGGACCGGCGTGATCTGATCAAGCTGCCCGGCTTGCGCCGGATCGGCGACCGGGACGACAAGCGGCCGGGCACGCCAGTGCACGTCGGTGGACGGGCTTCGCAGGAAGGTGTCCAGCGCGCTAGCTGGTTCACCGACGGCAGGATCAGGCGCGTGCCCTGATTCCACGAGCGTGTCGGCTTCCCGCGGCACGCTCGGTTCACCGGTGTCCGACGAGGAAGCGATTGGCAGCAACGCGCCGCAGCCGTCGCAGAACACCTCATCCGTCCCCGTAGTGCCGCAGAAACGGCAGGTAGTTATTTCCTCGGCGGGCATTATGACGGGCTCCGTTCTGTCTGAACCACCTCGACATGGCAGGGGACGTGCGCCGGCCGGACCGAGGCGACCAGCCGTTCCAGCCGGTCCAGGTCAATCGCGGCGGGGTCCGGCACGCGCAGGCGCACCGTGAGCTGGGGCATCGGGTCACCGGGAAATACCCCGCGCGGCCGCGCCGACCAGCTGGCGCCGCCGCTCTCTTCGATCTCGGGAACGACGCCGAAGGCAAGCCTGACCAGTTCGCTGAGTCCGCGCGCCGTGCCGCGCAGCCGGTGCGCGGCGGCCGCGCCGCCGACCATGCGCCGCAGTATGTCTTCTGGCTCGTCGCCGGTTACCTCTACACCCACCCACCCGCCGAGCCAGGCCACGAAATCGGGCGGGGCCAGCTCCGGGTCGAAGTACGCCGGCAGGCAGTCCAGGATGGACAGCAGCGGTGCCACCAGGTCATCGAGCGCGGTAGTGAACCGCAGCGCCATGGGGTCTTCGCTGTACACGCTCGGGAGTTCCTGGCCCAGCGGGAACGGGCTGACGAACCCGTCGGAGGCGCCTCTCATCCCTCGATCACCGTGACCCGGTGGTCATAGGAGAAGACGAGCGCGGACTCGTCCAGGTTGATCCGCTCGGACGCGTCGCCGCGCTTGCCGGTGATCGGGTCGGCGGGATACAGCCGGACCTCATCTACCATGGCGACGCCGTGAACCCGCTGCAGGACGGCGAATAGCTCACCCGAGTGCACCAAGCGGCCGAACGGCCAGCCAGTGCCCAGCGGCCCTCCGCTGATTGGGTCGAGGTATTCATACAGTGCCTGCATGGCGCTTTCGTGCACCTGATCGGTGTCGGCGTGCCGGAACGCGTGCACCGTCACGACCGCGGTGATCCCCTGGTAGTACGGCGGGCCGACGGCGAGCCGGGTCCCGATCGGCCGGCGTTCGTCGAGGTAACTGGTGATCCGGCCGAGCAATTCGTCGCCGGGGACCAGTTGCTCGAACCGGAGCAGCCCGCCTCGGTCGACCGTGGCGTGCGGCACCACGAGCACCCGCACCGCGCCCCCGCCGTGCTCGGCGTGGTCGACGGCCAGGCAACGGATGCGGGCGGTCTCGGGAGCGGCTCGGCGAGCCAGTTCCTCGTAGTCACGTGGCGTGACGGCGCGATCCTGGGCGCGCAGGGTGATGGGCGCCCGTATCTTGGCCTCCGCCACGGTCTCGGCGTCTACCCCGCCCCGGGCGGCCTCGCGGTTTTCCACCCGCGTCACGTACGGAATCGAGCTGCGGAGCACCGTGAGGGTACCGCGGGCGACATTGCCGGCCCGCCCGCCGCCGGTCTGGTATCGACGCGCGCGCAGCACCGAGCCCTTGAGCGGCACGGCACCGTACTGCCTGGTCGAGCCGTCGGCGAGGCGGACCGCCGGGCCGAAGGAGATCTCGCCGGTGGCCGGGTCCAGGTGCACGTGCCGGTCGTCCGGGCCCGACGCCGCGAACGAGTCGACCAGCTGCCACGATTGCCAGCCGTCACCGTCGGATGACTCAAGCAGTACCGCCTCTGGATCCGCGATCACCGGCGTCTTGGCGAGCGTGACTCGCTGGCTCGGAACGCCGCTGGATTCACCGAGCGGCTCATCGGTGACGGTGCTGGCATGCGACGCGAGCGCGGTGCCCCCGACCGTGTTGGCCGAGGCGGTACGGATGGTCGGGGAGCTTGAGTAGAACGGCTGGCCGGGCCGTGGTTCCAGCACCCGGCAGCGCAGCCAGCCGGCCTCGGTGCGAGCCAGCCGGGACACCACGTGCCGGGCGGGCACGTGCAGGACCACCTCGCCCGGCCGGTTGAGGCCACCCGTACTGTCCCGCTCGATCTCGCATGCCTGCCAGCCGTCTGGCGTCCAGGCCTCCCAGGCCAGCGGTGGCTGCCGCGGGTCGACGCCGACGCCATCGACCCGGCTATCCAGCCGCAGTCCGACCACGCACGAGGGGACCGCGGACGTCAGGCCGAACAGCGTCGTGTCACCAGGACCCGGCGTTTCGGCGAAGCAGAGCACATGCTTGTGCTCCTCGATGTCCGAGGTAAGGTCGGTCGGCGCTCCGCCGTCCGGGCGGACGAGAACCGCCTTGAGCTCGCAGGAAACGATCGGGAGATCGGCCAGCGTGGAGAAGACGACCGCTTCCTCTCCTTCGGTGCGCTCGGCGGCGACCTGGGAGCCTCGTGGCACCGTCACGGTGCGATCCTGCGGGGTCGAGAGCCAGAACGTCAGGTGAGCCCGCGCGGCACCGGGCGGGAACAGCGTGACGCCAAGCAGGTCGAGGAATGCGAGGTAGTTCTTGTCCGGCACCCGGTTGAGCCGGTACACAAGCTGGTCGACCATGTAGGCGACGGTCTCGATCAGGGTGACACCCGGATCGGAGACGTTGTGGTCGGTCCACTCGGGGCAGCGCTGCTGGACGTAACGCTTGGCGTCATCCACGAACTGCTGGAAACGCCGGTCGTCCAGGTTGGGCGCGGGAAGGGCCATCAGCCGGTCCTGTCTTCTCGTTCATCGGGGGACTCGTGGGACGGGATGACGTAGAAGGGGAAGACCAGCGACCGCGGGTTGTTCGTACCGCGGATCGAATACCGCACGTCGATGTAGAGGACCGCGGAGTCGGCCTCGTCGACCGTGACCTCAACGGCTTCCACCTTGATCCGCGGCTCCCAGCGGTCCAGGCAGGTATGGACCTCGTACCGGATCCGCCCGATCGTGCGGTCGTTTACCGGCGCGAAGACGAGGTCGTGGATGGCGCAGCCGAACTCGGGACGCATCGGGCGCTCCCCCGGTGCCGTCGCGAGGACGAGGCGCATCGCTTCCTCGATCTCCCGCTCGCCGGAAACCAGCGCGAATCCGCCGGCCGGGCCCGTCCGCATGGGAAACGCCCATCCCGAGCCGACAAACTGTTCGCCCATGGTCAGATCACCACGACCTGCTGGCCGTCCATCGTTATGTCGCCCACGACCGCGGCTAGGCCGCCGACGTTCAGATCGCCAACCACGTCCAGGGCGCCGAGCATGTTCGTGTCGCCGAGCACGTTCACGTCGCCCATCATGTTGACGTCGCCCGCTATGTTGACGGGACCCTCTGTCTGAGAGACGGAGCCGGTGATGGTCGTGGCTCCCTTGATGCTGACGTTTGTGCCGGAGATGCTGACGTCGCGACCACTGAGCGTGAGCTGCGCGTCAGAGGTGACACTGACCGCCTTCACGCCGCTGATGTCCACGGTGCCCTTGCTGCTGATCGTGATCTTGCTCTGCGTCTCCTCAAGGAAGACGGTCAGCTTCTCGTCGCCGGAGCGCAGCCGGACGCCGGTCTCACCGTCGGCGTCGAGGATCTCGAGCCGCTGGCCGCTGCGGGAGACGAGCGACCTACGGTTGCGCCGGCCCCCGGTCTGCAGCTTCACGTCGTGCGGCGACGGTTTGTTCTCCGCGTTGCTGTAAAGGCCGCCGAGCACGTACGGGTAATCCATCACCCCCCGGTCAAAGGCCACCAGGACCTCATCATCAACCTCGGGGCTGATCACTCCGCCGCCCTTTTTCCCGCCGAACTGCACGGTCCTGACCCAGTCGGTCTTGTAATTGTCGTCGAACCAGGGGAAACGCAGGATGACCCGGCCCTGCTGAAGGGGGTCGGTGATGTCGTCGACGATGGCGTTCACCACACCGTGGATGCGGGGAGCCGACTCGCCGCCGCCCGCGGCGAGTCCGTAGAGCGTCCGGACCTGTCTGCCCGTCACCCACACCCAGGTCGTGTATCCGTTTTTCCGGTCCAGCACGTGCCGCGTCGTGCTGACCGTGTACATGCCGTCGAAGGACTTCCCGACCCCCTTGAGCGTGACCACCTTGCGCGACATCAGGGCAGGCTGCCCCTTCGCCTCGATCTCCAGCTCGGCGAACGCGGACGTGATGTCGGCCGCCAGCGAACTGGCCGCGTGGTCGGCCTCGGCCGCCGTACCGTACGGCGTGCGGGTCTCCGTCAGCTTGGCCCGAGCGAACGCGGACGCGACGTCCACGGGGGAAAGCTCGATGGCGCTGTCGGGATCCTCAACCGCGGGCGCCTCGCCCAGCGCCACCTCTTTCTCGTCCACCTTCCAGCCACGCGACGTCACCGTGCTCACCTGGTCAGACGCGGTGACACCGGCTCGGCAGTACAGGATGTTAACCCCGAGTTCCAGGTCCAGATCTTTGCTCCCGATGGCGCCGGCCGCCGCTGGCTTGGCCTTGCGGAACCGCAGCTTCCCCTCGTTGCTGAAGTCCGCCTCCATGTCATTGGCATCGGCGAGGTACTGGACGAACTCCCAGTCGGAGATATTCGGCTGGGTAATCAGGTCGTACTGCGTCACGGTCGTCTCGATCTCGCCGATCTCTACCCCGTCCAACCCGGCGAGTTCCCGGACGATCTCGGAGGCGGTCTTTTTGTAGTAGCCGACGGTCCGCCGCTGGCGCAGCATCTTGAACGCGTCGTCAAAGCCGCGCACGACGATCTTCTGGCTGCCGTCTTGATGCTCGATCTCAACTCCGGTGACGACCCCCTTGATCAGCGAGGTGAACTCGCCCTGCCCGTCCGCGACCGCGTCCACCTTCACGGTCGCGCCGATCCGCAGCAACCCGGAATTGTTCTGCATCAGAAGTCGTTTGGGGTCACGGAACGTGAGGTGGAACGCCGCGGGAAGGTTGACGCTGGAGTCGACCCAGGACTCGCCGAGAGCCTCGGCCAGGTCGGGGGGCAGCGGGGCGCCCCCGATCGTCACGAGGAACAGGCTGCTGTACGCTCCACTGTTTGATGCGCTGGACACGCGGCCTACCTTTCCGACGCCGACGCGGGGATGAGCAACTCCGTGCCGATCTGCAGCCGCATCGGGTCGTCGATGTCGTTAGCCCGCGCGATCGCCCGCCACGCGGTGGCGTCGCCGTACTCGCGCCAGGCCAGCGACTGCAGCGTGTCGCCGACCACGACCCGGTGGGTCCGGCTAGCCTCAAGCGCGCCGGAGGTGGGGTTCTGGCCCTGCGTCAGCAGCGGGATCTGGGTAATCGTCAGGTCGCAGGTGGCGCGGATCGGTGTCCCCGATGGATTGAACAGGGTATAGGTCGCCTGCACGCTCTCCACGTAAGCGATGAAGCTGGCCGTGGAAAAGCTGCCCCACTGGAAGAAGACCCACGGCGTGCAGGGCTGATCGGCGGCGATCGACGCGAGCGTTACCTCGCAGCACGACAGCAGCGACTCGACCTCGTCCTGAACTGTGGTTCCGCTGGGCGTCATCGAGGAGTCCAGGAAAATCTGCATCTGCATGGTGTAGGGCTGGGCACCGTTGAACTCAGGGATCGCGGCGAAGCGGAACTTGGACGACAGCCGGGTCGTCCACTGAGCCTGTTTGGACAGCACCAGCTGGGACGGGTTGAACTGGAAGTCAACGTCCTTGATCTTCTCTCCGAGAGCCATGATCAGGCCGATCGGAGGTTCGTGGATGGCCAGCGTCGCCTTGACCAGGCTGCCGGTCTGCGTCGATGTCACCGCGTTCACGCTCCCGCGTCGATAAAGCCGTGAAAGACGATCTCAAGCGTCTCCGTGGCCACGGTCACGCTCGCCGGGTCGAGGGTGGGACCCGTCCAGCTTGACGGCAGCGCCTCGAGCAGCCCCCACTGCGCCACCAGGGAGCCGTCCGCGCGCAGGGCCGCGATCTGCACCGTCGGGCGCAGCACGCCAGTGGTGATCGATGAGATCCACGCGGTCAGCTTGCTGCTGTCTGGTGTCAGCGGCCTGCTCAGCTTGAGCGTCGAGTGCTTAAGCCTGGTCGGCAGCCGTGTCACGTAACTGTTGTTGCCGCCCTCGGTGTAGTCCTCGACTTCAACCTCAACCGCGAGCCCTTCGCAACCGTTGAAAAGCCCCATGTCCTGCCCGTCGATCAGCAGCTTGAAGTACAGGCTGGAGCCGGGGTCGAGGGTGTTAATCGTCACCGCATCCTTCTTTCCACAGGCCGCTTACCACCGGGCAGAGTCACGGAGCCGACCGAACCGCTCCCGGTCGAGACGGAACTCGGCCCGCAGCCGCCGGGAGACCAGGCCGACTATCTCGTCGATGTCGACACCCGCGAGCGCGTCGGCCCTGGCTCTGGGGCTGGCCTGGCGACTGGAGCTGGCCGGCGGTTCGGGAGTGCGCCGCGGCGTCGTTCCACTGGATCGCTGAACGGTGACGGCTGCTGGCCCCGGAATCGGCTGGTCCTTCGGCGCCGCCGACCGCATCACGGTGACCGGTCCGGTCCGGCGCGTGGCGGCCACCGCGTCCGCGGATTCGCGCGCAGCCGACTGGGCCGACCGCGAGGGCGCTGGCACGACGGGCAGCGTGGCGGCGGCCGGCCGGGCCGTCGCCGCCAGCCGCTGGACCGGCGCCGGGGAGATGGGTGCCCTCGCCGGGCTGCCGCCAGGAAGCGCGCCCGCAGCCGGACGCGACCACACGGCTCGCTGCACCGCAGTCGAGGAACCGCGGCGCGACGCGGCGGCTGCACGCCTGGGCACCGTCCCGCCCGACGTCACCCCGGCCGGAAGCCCGGCTCCAGCGGGCCAGACGCGGCGAGGCTGGACGACGGCGCGAGCGGGCCTCGCCTGCGCCTCGGTATACGGCGACGAGATCGCGGCCGACCGAGAATCCGTCCCTGGCCAGATGGCTGGCTGCCGTGGGCCAGGTTCCGCCGGGGCCGTGCTCGCCAGACCGCGCAGCGGCGCGAGCTGCGCCCGCATCACCCGCTGGCCCAGGAGCGGCGCCGTGGTGGTGATGGCGCCATGCGGCAGGCCGACCGCCTGATGCCGCGCCGCGGCGGGCGCTTCGACGCCTGCTGGCAGCGGTGCGGCGGCCACTTGCGCGAAATCGCCGGAGCCGGAGAGCGGGCTGTTTCCCTGGCGGCTGCCGGGCTGGTGAAAGACGCTTCGCATTACCGCACGCTGGACCGGCATCCTTCCGCCAGCGTTACCTGACCGCGGGCCGGAACCACCCGGCCGGGTGAGCGGCATGGCGGTGTCAGCCCCCGACGTAGGCGGCACAACCGCGCTCGCCGGGCTGCTGGTACTGGCCGTTGGCGCCACCGGGCGCGGTAGCTGAGCCGACGGCCGGGCACTCGAATCGGTCCCGAGCGGGAGTGCCGCCGGGCCGATCCGGCCAGCAGACGCGCTGGACTCGCCGACGGGTGCGGTGGAGCGCGAAGGCTCGCCAAGCGGACGGGAGGCCGACACGCCTATCGTTCGCGGCTTACGATCGTTTCCCGTTGTCGCAGACCGCTGGACCGTCGGCGGCGCACCGGTCGGCGTGCTGGGCGGGAACGTCACGGGCGGCGGCACGCGATCGGATCCGGCTGGATCCGATCGGACGAGATCCGGCGCCGGGATATTCCGGCCCGTGTCCGGGATAGCGGGGGCGGCGGCGCTGGCGGACCCGGCCTCTGGCCGCGGCCGCCCGGGTTCCGTCGGACGCACGGGCGCGGGGCGTGGCGCCGCAGAATCGTGCGTGCGCGAGTTCACCGGCGGCATCGCCACTCGCTGGATGACAGGATCGGTGGTCTGGCTCTGCACACTGACCCGCCGACCGACGCCCGGGCGCGGCGGCACGGCGCGGATCGCCGGGGCCTGGGCCCGAGCCGACGCTGTCCCGGAGGGATTCCCGGTCACGGGAGGCGCTGCCGGGCGGGAGGCATCGGCACTGCTGCTCTTACCGGGGGTGCCGGCCGACGCGGCACCGGTAGCCACCGCCGGACTCGCCGCTGCCGGACTCCCCGGCGTCGGCGAGACGCGCCGCACCTCGTGCGAGGGAACGGCTGCCCGCCCGGATCCCACCGAGGTCCGTTGCACCGCTACCGGTCCGGCATGGTCGCTGGACGCCGACGCCAGGTCCCCGGCCGCTGGCTGTCCGGAGCTGCCCTGGGCTGACGGTACGCCGCCGGCTCGCGCGGACCCGCGGGCAACACCCGTGGCCGACCGTCCTTCGGATGCCGGGGCACCAGGACGGGTGGCGGGCTGCACCGTAACGGCCGCCGGACCGCGCCCCGGAGCAGGCTCGGCACTCGCTGCGGCACCCGGTCCGCCGGCCTGGCTCGATGCGGCTCCCGGGGCCGATGCGGCTCCCTTAACCGATGCAGGCCCCTGAGACGACGCGGCTCTCTGAACCGGTGCGGCACCTCGAGACGATGCAGCGCCCCGAGACGGCACAGCACCCCGAGACGGCACCGCCGCCTCAGACGATCCGGACGCCTGAGGCAGTACCGCTGCCTGGGCGGGCGCGGCTGCCTGGGCGGGCGCGGGCGCCTGAGCCGGTGCGGCGGTTCCCGGCCCCGGTCCGCTGCCAACTGAGTGCGTTGCCGCGGAACGGGACGAGACGGAACGGGACGAGACGGCGGGAACGGACGCGAGCCGCTGGACCGGTTGCCGGACCGTCGCCGTGGTGAAGCGGCCGGGTGCCGGGCGCCGGAAGGTCCTCGGCTGGACCGGCGCCGAGTACGACGCGGCCGCGACGGAAGCGCCAGATGCTCCGGCGTCCGCGGCGGCGTCGGTAGCGCGCGCCACCGGCAAATGGAGGGCAGGCAGAGCCAGAGCGCCCGACGCCGGACCGCGCGCGACGGGCGCGGCACCGATCATGCCCGACGGTGCGTCATGGCGCACGAAGTGCCGCATCGGGCCGGAAAAAGACGGATTCTGCCAGGTGGACAGGGTGGCGGAGAAGTCCTGCGCGACTACCGCCGGAGCGCCCACGGACACCGGCCGCACTGGCGGGGACGCCGTCCAGTCGTGGTGCCTGACGGGGTCATCTCGCCGTGCGGCTGTCTCCGCAGGAGGCCGCGCTCTCTCCGCGGACGATGCGCCGCGCCGCTGGAAGCGGCTCAGGATACCCAGCGCACTCACCCCTCCGCGACGGCTCGGTTCACCAAGTCGGCGATCTCCGCCACGTAGCGGCGCCGGTCGGCATGTTCCAGGTCGAGGATCTCGCCATGGCCCCAGTGAAAGTTGTAAGCGATGTACGCGACCTCGTTCATCAGTCGCTCGGACGCGTACGTCACGATTCCCCCAGGCGGCTCCCGCCGAGCTCCACCTCGAAGGGCTCGGAGCAGGATGGACAGACGACCGACGCCCTGGTGTGTCCCTCGGCGTTGATCTGCTGGTAGAAGTCCTGCAGGAAAGCGAGGTCCGACGCGAACATGTTCTCCACGATCCCGTCGTTGACATCGGGCAGCGTGCCCAGACGGGTTATGACCCGGCCCAGCAGCACCACCGACAGGAACGGCGGGTTCTCGCGCACGCGTACGTCCCGGAGCGGGATCAGCTCATCCCGCGCGGTCGACAGCCGCATAGCGCCGCGCCGGTGCACGGTGCCGGATCCGTCCACGTAGCCGCGCGGAAGTTCGAAATCGAACTCGGTCCGCAGCGGCTCCGCGCTGGGCGCGGAGCTGCTGCCCTCGTTGAACTCGTCATCCGGTCGCGGCTCGGACGCGGCGCGAGGCGCGCCTATGTTCCGGCGCATTGCTGGCTCCCGCGTTCTCGGTCAGACATGCTCACGACGTCACCCGTAGGTGAGGTTCTCATAGGTGATCGTGACCTTCTCCTCGTAGACCTGCGCCTGGCCAGCGGTCATGTCGCTGTAGGAGGTCTCACAGCACCAGGCGTCGACCAGGTTGAACCTGGTCACCTCACCGCCCTCGTAGTCCATAACGATGATGCTGACGTTCTTACGCGCACTGCCCATGTCGCCCGCGAGGGACTGCTTGATCCAGTCGGTAAACGAGCTGCTCTGGTTCCGTCCTCTGGTTACCGTGACCTCGCCACCCTGGGAAATCCCGGGCATCTTCCTGACGACCGGCGCGCCGTTCGGGGTGTTCTGGACATGCTGGATCACGTCCTGCTTGTTTGACAGGCCGCTGATCGCGCCCAGGTACTCGACCTGGACGCCATCGATCTGGATGGCGAAATTGTGAACTGTTGCTGAATCGCCGCTGCTCAACGACATATTCGGGTCCTCAATCGTGTGGGGTGGGTCGGTTACTCACGCAGTTCGCTGCCGCCGCTGGATTCCTGAGCGAGCCGGAAGATCACGAACTCGGCGGGCTTGACCGGGGCGACCCCGATCTCACAGATGACCCGGCCGAGGTCGACCGACTCGGGCGGGTTGGTCTCCTCGTCGCACTTGACGTAGAAGGAGTCGCCGACCTTGGAGCCGAACAGCGCCCCGCTGCGCCACTCGTTGGTCAAGAACGCCGAGATGTTGCGGCGGATCCTGGCCCAGAGCATCGCCGTCGTTCGGCTCGAACACCACCCACTGGGTGCCGATGAGGATCGACTCCTCCAGGTAGTTGAAGTACCGGCGGACGTTCAGGTAGCGCCAGGCCGGGTCCGAGGAGAGCGTGCGCGCTCCCCACACCCGGATGCCGCGACCCGGGAAGGACCTGATGCAGTTGACGCCGATCGGGTTCAGCAGGTCCTGCTCGCCCGGGTGATCTGAAGCTCCAGGTCGACGCGCCCCGGACCACCTCGTTGGCAGGTGCCTTGTGCACGCCGCGCTCGGCGTCGTTGCGCGCCCAGATGCCCGCGACGTGCCCGCTGGGCGGCACCACCTTGTCCGGCCGGTGGAGGGGTCGAAGACCTTGATCCACGGGTAGTACAGGGCCGCGTAGTGCGAGTCGTAGCCGCGCCGTTCTGCCGCCAGGCCCTGATGTCGCGTGCGTTCAGCCCCGGCGGCGGGTCGATGATGCGCGACCCGGTCGCCCATCAGCTCGCAGTGCGCGATCAGCGCGAGCTGCGCCGCGCGGGCGGCCTCGTCGTCGATCGCGCCGCGCTGGTACGCGGCCATCAGGTCGGGGACAGCCACCATCGTGATCTCGTCGATCGCCTCCAGCCCGCCGAACCCGGTGCGATCGGCGGAGTCCCCGATATACTCAGCCGTCCCTGGATCGGCGGGTGCCGACGACGGCCGGTGCCGTCGACGCGGGCAGCCGGCGCGCCAGCGTCACGGTCTGGTTCTCTGGTCGCACCGCCACGCCGCCGGAAACCGGCTCGGTAACGACGACGAGCTTGGACCGTTCGCTCACCTGCGTTACCACGTAGGCACGGCTGCCGCGCTTGGTGTTACGTCGAAGGTCTCGGCCACCTCGGTGCCGTCGCGCACCACGAGCCGGAAACGATCCGCGGGACCGTCGTTTTCCGGGTCCGTCACCTCAACCGTAATCGGGCCACGGCTGGCCGCGATCGCCGCGACGCTGAACGCGCCCAGCCGCGAGGGATTGCCGGGGGTCAGTTCCTTGGGGGCCGCACCATCGGCAGCGGGCTCCTCCTCGGCGCTCGCACCGCCGACCCGCACTACGTAGCAGGTGCTCCCGCCGTTGTTGAAGAATCCGTAGACCGAGTGCGCCAGGTAGTACCCGTCGGTGAAATCGCCGAACGATGCCACGTACTGGGACCAGTTCGTCACGAGCGTCGGCTCGTTGAGCGGGCCCTTCGGTGCCAGCCCGATGAACGCCGCGACCGACGTCCCAACACCCTCGATGGGGCGAGCGCCGCGTGCGACCTCCTCGACGTAGACGCCCGGCGACAAGTATGTCGGCATGCTGACTTCTCCTGAAGATAGGGGTTACACGGCGGGATCTCTCATCATGCGGCCATCACGGCGGCCCCGGTACGGCCACGCGTACCCATTCGGGGTGATCGAGCGCTGCCCGATCGGGCACCCCACGCTGCCCTCGCGACCGGACCGCTCGTGCGCCGCTGGGCAGCACGCTCGCTCCGGCCCGCACCCCCCAGGTCGCCGGCTGCTGTCCCGCTATCGCTCGTTGTCGATCAAGTCATGCTCGTTGGCCATAGCCACGTATGTCCTGATTGTTTCCATATCGGCGAGAATGCCGTCCACTTGCCGCAGCGTGTGCGGATCGCGCGACTCCTGGAGAGTCGCGAGATACTCGCGCACCGCGGTCCCGCCCTGGATCGACGCTTGACACCTTATGTAACTCGATATGCAGTTGCCTGGGGAATGATTTGACCATGCATGCCGGGATCCTGATGGCTCTATCTCTACCCTAATGCCATATTCGAGACGTTCGATTGGCACGTAAAGTTCAGATAGTCCCTCATAAACTCTCCGGATAAACCCGACCGCATATATAATCGGATTGTCAAAGGACTTCATGCGACTGTTGGCACCCGACGTGAGAATGGTAAGGTTTGCCGCGTTCTGGCCGCTACCGCCCAATTGCTCATTGAGCAGGTGCCCTGATATGAAAGCCCTACGGTAGTGATCCTCGGCGTCGCGCTTGGCCCGAGGCAAATCCGGGTTGGCGTTGCTGTTTCTGCTGAAATAGCTATTCGGTCCAAGGGTCGCGGTCGACCGCGCGCCGCCCGCCGCGCTCGGATGGGCCCACTCGTACCGCGGAGCCCTGATGTAGGTGGGCAGATCGCTGACCCTTGTCCGACGCCGCCGCGATGGCCGATCGGCGGTGGCCGTGCCGTATCCGTATCCGTATCCGCTGGACGAGCCCCCCGTGCGTTGCACCGTGGCCGCGGTGCCTTGAGTGCTGACACCGACCGCCCGCTGCGCGGTAACCGACGGAGCGGTTTCCGCCCCCACCGCGAAAGCGGCGCCATCGGCCGCCGCCCTCCGCTCCGACCGTTGGCCTGGGTCGGTCACGGACACCCCGGCACCATTGTCGTTACCCGTCTCGGCCACGCCTTTAAGGTTCTCGTTGACGTGGCCGAATTCATGGCCGATGATATCTTTCCGGCCCGCAGCACCCTCGCCGAGAAAAACATGAGTACCGATCGTCATGGCCTCCGCCCCTAGAGCCGCAGTCGCACGCTGGGCAACGGGATTGTCGTGAATACGGGCAGCGGAGAAATCGCTCTGGTAGTAGGACTCCAGGTCGGTACGCATAGGACCCGCGAGCGGACGTCCCGGGGACGAAAAAGCGGCCTCGATCAGCTCACGCTGACCAGCGGGTCCGGACTCGTCAATCTCCTCAGCGAGCACCCGAGAAACGGCCCGATTACCGATCGAGCGCTGCAGCGCCACGATCGCCGCCGGAGTCAACGGTCCACGGATAGCGCCACTAGGCGTTACCGTCGGCAGACGCGACGTCTGGCCCGTTCTCCCGGACTTCTCCGCGGAAAGCTCCTTACGCGTATGCACGACCTCTACCTCCAGAACGGACAGACGACGTTCACTTCTTGTACCGCGAACCTGGGCGACACCGGACCCGCCATCCGGTCACCTGTCAGGGCAGGCAGGTCTGCCCGATCGGGCAACGCAAAGGTCCTCATACGCGCACGTCAGTTATCGGTAAGCAGCAGCTTCACCTGGGCGGGACTCAGCGCCGTGTTGAAGGCCTCGACACTGCTCATAGCGCCCAAGACCCAGTCACTCGCGCCACCGTTGGACTGCGCCCGCCCGATCGCGAAATCACCCTCGGCGGCGTACGGGGTCGGATCGGTAACGGTGGTGTCCTGGAGCACGCCGTCCACGTAGAGCTGCATCTCGTTGGTGGCACCGTTGAACACCCCAACTAGGTCGGTCCATTTCTGGATGCCGGCTGGCGCATTGGACACCGCACGGTAGGAGTCGGCCGCACCGTCGCTATCGCTGGAGACACGGGAAAATGACCAGCTGTCGTTGTTGGGACCGGAGAACTGGAGATAGAAGCCGCTGTTGGTGGTGGCGTCCTGGCTGACGAACGTCGCGAACCCACTGGACGGGACGGAATACAACCAGACCCAGGCCGCCACGGTGAAACTCGTACCCGGGCCGGTGTTCAGCACCGGTCCGTTCGTGACGAAGTCACTGCTCGAGCCGTTGAAGTCCGCGCAGTTGTCGGTTCCGCACCAAGAGGTGTTCGTGCCGGCGGCCGGGTGGTCGCCCGCAGAGTCGACGGCGGTCGTACCGGAGGTCTGGTTCAGCTTCCAGTTTCCGACCGGCTTCGGCAGTGAGACCGTCGTCGTTTTAGGGCTGCCACCCCCCTGTGACGACGGGGCGGTCGTCGCCGCGTGGGTCGCTGAGGGCGTCGGCGACGGGGAAGCGCTCGGCGGCGCGGAGACGCTGAAGGTCGGGGCCGTCGTGACCTGGGCGGTAGCGTCGCTGGACACCGAGGGCTTAGCCATGAACCAGAGCACGAGGAACGCCGCGAGCAGGGCCGCCAGCAGCATGCTGAGCCGGGACATCCAGGTCGGCAGCAGCGCGGACTGGATATACGTGCCAGAGACGGTGGCCGACTCAGAACCGGACGGCTGCACCGTGGTCGTGAACGGGTGGGACACCTTCCGGCCCAGCCACAGCAGCCGTTGCGGCCGCAGCTTCAGCACGCTGAAGTGAGCACGCCCAGGCGGCACCTGGAAGCTGGGCGTGCGGATGTCGAAGTCGATGCGGTTGCCCTGCGCGGCCGCGGTCACGGCCGCGGTGACGGTGGTGTTCCCGTGGTTGTCCACGACGAGACGGGGCTTGCCGCGCCGCCATCCGCGCACCGTCACCGGCAGCAGCTCGGCGTGGATGTCGGTGAACGGGATGACCGACAAATTGCCCTCGGGCACGGTCACGGCGTCAGGAACCTCGACGGGCCTGACCCTGACCCCGTACGGGTGCGGCCCGGCGGTGGCGTCCGGGCTTCGCGGCGGCGCGAACGTCAGGCGTACCGACCCGGTTGTCCCGGGAAAGAGCCGGAGCGTCGTCGGTTCGATCGCGCACCAAAGCGCGGGCTCGCCGACCATGTCGACGTGGTATTCCTCGACAATGTCTCCGGTGTTCCTGACACGCAGCCAGACGACGGCCTCACTGCCCGCCTCCACCGTGGACGACAACGGTTCGAGCGCTACCCAGGTACTCACTCTAAGACGCTAGTCGCTGCTCCACCGCGGGCATCGCCCGATGGTGACAGGGTGAGGGCAACACTTTCTGCCCTAACGGGCACCCGCTCAGTCCCCATCAACCAGCCGGCCGAGCTTGCGGTACTCCCGGCGCGCGCCGGCCAGCACATCACGCATCCCGACCGGCCGTCCCGCGGCGGCGGCCAGGTAGGCCGCGGTGATCGCGGCAGCCCTGATCGACCCGCCCGCGAGCTCGAACTCATCCGCGACCCGGTCCAGGTCGATGTCACCGGCGACGGGAACCGGAGCCGACAGGCACCCGGCCCACAGCGCGCGGCGCAGCTCCTTGTCCGGGAAAGGGAAGTTGACCACGAGGTCAAACCGGCGGGTGAACGCGTCGTCGATGTTGCCGCGCAGATTAGTGGTGAGCACGGCGACGCCGTTGAACGACTCCAGCCGCTGCAGCAAGAAGGAACTCTCCATATTGGCGTACCGGTCGTGCGCGTCCTTCGTCTCGGACCGTTTGCCGAAGACCGCGTCGGCCTCGTCGAAGAGCAGGACGGCGTTGACCCGCTCGGCCTGCGCGAAGAGACGTTCGAGGTTCTTCTCGGTCTCTCCCACGTACTTGTCAACGAGCGCGGACAGCTCCGTCACGTAGAGGTCGAGACCGAGTTCGCGCGCTATCACCTCGGCAGCGAGCGTCTTGCCGGTGCCGGATTCGCCGGCGAACAGCGCGGTGACGCCTCGGCCCCGGCCGCCGCCGGTCCGCAGCCGCCAGGTGCCAAGCACCCGGTCCCGGTTCCGCACCCGGTCAACGAGCTCACGCAGCCGGCCGCCGGGCTCGTCTGGCAGTACGAGATCATCCCAGCCAACCGCTGGCTCGACCCGCCGCACGCCGGTACCCATGGTCCTGACGTTCTCCAGGCGCGCGCCGCTATGGATGTGCTCGGCGGTCACCGCCGCGCCATCCACTTCGGCGAGCGCGCGCGCGGTTTGCGCGGCGGCCCGCACCGCGCGGCTGGTCATCCGGTAGGGCGCTGTTACCGTACCGAGGTCCACGTCCGGTGCGATGTCGCCTAGCTCGGCGCGCCAGAGCGTCGCGTGGTCACCGGTCGATCCGACATCCACCACCAGCGGCCGGCGCTCACTCGCCGGACCGAACCTGGCCTCGCCAACCAGCAGGACCGGCACCGCTGGATGGCACAGGGGCTCAGGGTCGGCCGGTTCCACCAGGTTGACCACGAGCCCGGCACCTCGCAGCCTCGCTTCCCTGGCTATTACCGAGGCGAGGGAGGCGGCCCGCTCCAACGTCGCGCTGGTGACGTCGATCAGCACGGCCGCGCGCCCAGCCGCGTGCAGTGCGTCGACGGCCAGCGCGTCGGCCGCCCCGGGGTTGCGTTCTCGCAGGTGTGCCAGCAGCGGTCCGGCGGCCAGCGAATCGGTGAAGGCCGGCGGGACGCCGGCCAGGTCGGGCCGCACCCGCGGATCCGGCTCCACCACCGTGATCATGCCGACGATCGCATCGTCCGGCGCGTCATCACCGACCAGGTACCCGGCCACCCGGTCCGGCACCCGCAGTGCGCGCGAAAGCAGCGGCCGCTCGGCGTCCTCAAGAACCAGCAGTCCCCCGGCCGGCAGCGGCGCCGTCGCGCCGAACCGGCCGCGTCCGACGGCGTCCAGTCCGGACCGGCCGGCCAGTTCCAGGGCGAGGCCGACGGTTGGCCGCCGCCGCGTCACGTCGTCATTCAGGTACCCGTAGCAGGCCTCGAAGGCCCGGTCGAGATCGGGCGCGAGCGCCACGAGCAGGATCTCGACATCTAGCTCCGTAAGCCCGAACCTGAGCGCCAGCTCCTCCAGACGTGACGGCGCTGGCCAGCCGCCGTCGGCCTGAGACGGCGAAGTACCAAGGTCGTAGCTTGGACGGTCGAGCAGCCGCCCGACCGAGTCGGCGGTGTGCCGCAGTCCACGCCACGGGTCGTGCACGTCCGGGTCGTCGGCCGATCTGAGTTGCACCAGCCGCCGGACCCGGTCGCGAAGGTCATCGAGCCGCGCGGCGAGCAGGTCTGCGTGCGCAGCGCCGGCCATGGTCACCGGCGGTGTCACCGTTTCAGCCTGCGCAGCCGCAGCGGGTCGGCCGTGCCCGGCACATCGAGCCGGCGTCCGGTGACTCCGGTGGCCTCGGTGACCGGCGGCGCGGCCGGGCTGCCGGATGCGGTGGGATAGGGCGCGATGACGACGACATCGAGCGACGGCTTGAGGGTCCCGCCCAGCGCCGACCAGATGTCCGATGACGAGCCGGCGTCCTCGGGCGGCACGGCGACGGTCAGCGGAACCGGCAGGCCGAGCGACGCCAAGGCACCAGAGCCGTTGATCGGCAGCACCTCGGTGTCGAGCAGGCAGCCCAGCACCGAGGCCAGCAGCCGGTGCTCGTCCACCGCCCGCTTCGTCCAGCAGGTCACCAGGTACGAGAGGCGAAAGTGCCGCAGGGGCCGACGCCGCTGGACCACGATGCCGGACTCATCGCGAACGGAGATCATGCCGTATTCGCGGCGCGCCGTTTCCTCGCGGATGTTGTAGAGGTAGGCGTTGATCGTGGGCGAGTTGCGTCCGGCCGCCCAGTCACGGGTCGGCGCCTCGAACGCCACCTCGACGCCTTTGTCGGGTGCGGCACGCGACCGCAGCAGGCCGACGAGCGCCTCGTCGATCTCGGGAATCACGCGTGCGCCACCCCGCCCGGGAGCCCGCCGCGGGCCGACGACATCATCGCAGGTACCCTTCCCGAGCCGCGTACGCGACCGCATGCGCCCGGTTGCGCAGGTTCAGCCGCAGCATCATGCCCTGCAGCACGCTTTTGACGGTTCGTTCCGAGTAACACAGCTTCGCGGCGATCTCCCGGGTCTCCAGCCCCTCGGCGACCAGCTTGATCACGTCGATCTCGCGGTGCGAGAAGCCCGACAGCATTGCCTCGCCCGTCCCGGCCCGCATGGCGCGACCAACATGGCCCAGGAGCCCGCCAAGCAGATCAGACGGCAGATCACCACCACCGTGATGAGCTGTTTTAATCGCGCGGACGACGCGCTCGGGCGACGCCTCGCGGCGGCGCACTACCGCCACGACTCCGCACTCAAGCGCGTCGAAAAGCTCGGCCTCCCGGATTTCCCCGACCATCAGCAGCGTCTGGGCCGGGCCGTTCCTCCATAGCTTGCGGATACACGCGAGGGCTGACTCGTCCACCGAGTCCACGCAGAACACAAGTACAGCGTCATCCTGCTGATCCCTGTCCTCAAACAGGGTCAGCTCGGGCTGCTGCCGCAACATGCTCACGACACCGCCGCGGACAACGGGATCATCAGAGTGAATCGTTACACCGATACGTTGCTGCATTCCCCAACCTTCGTTTCGGCCGTCCCCTGGGGCGAGGTGGACATCACGGCGCGCGGAAGAAACTCACTCAGTTATGTAGCGATGCGTCACAGCATAGACGGAGAAAGCGACACATACCGGGCGAGCGAGAATGTTGGGTCGCGCAGAAAGCACCACCCCCGCACACGGGGGCGAACTAGGGTGCTAATGGTGCTGGTTAGGGAGCAGCCACCGCCGTTATGGTCAAATGGGTGTCACCCGAATTACATTGCCTCGTACGCGCCGAAGTCTACATTACCCGACGGTAACGATCACGGTTCTTGGCGGCAGAAACAAGCGGCCAGGTGGTCGTTGACCAAGCCGCACGCCTGCATCGTCGCGTAGGCGGTCACCGGGCCGGTGAACACGAAGCCGTTCCGCTTGAGTTCCGCCGACAGTTCCTTCGACGCTGGGATGGACGCGGGTATGTCGTCCATCGTCCGCGGCGGCGGGCCAGCGGTCTCGGGCGCGAACTTCCAGACGAGCTCGCTGAGCCCGCCCGGGAGAGTCAGCGCGGCCCGGGCGTTGGTGATCACGGCGTTGACCTTCAATTTGTTCCTGACGATCCCGGCATCGGCGAGCAGGCGGGCCACGTCGGCGGGACCGTAACCCTGGATCACCGAAGGGTCGAACCCGTCGAACGCCACGCGGAAGTTTTCTCGCTTGCGCAGGATCGTCAGCCAGGACAGGCCCGACTGGAACGCCTCCAGGCTCAGCCGTTCGAAGATCGCGATGTCGCCGTGGACCGGACGGCCCCATTCGTCGTCGTGGTAAGCGACGTACTCGGGCGCGCTGAGGCCCCACGGGCACCGAAGTTTCCCGTCCGCGCCGGGGAGCGGCTCACTCATCGGGCTCGTCAGCCTCGCTCTGCTCCGGCTCCTGCTCTTGGTCCTCGATCGTCGTGTCCGCGGGGGTCTCTTCGTGGGTCTCTTCGCGAGCGGCAGTCTCCGGTGGTGCCCACGCCACGGCGGTGGCGGCGGCGCGCCGGGCGTGCCTGGCCGGCGGCGGGACCGGTGCGTAGTGCTCGTCCCCCGTCAGGTCCGCCAGACGCTGCTCAAGCGCCACGATCCGCACGTCCCGCTCGCGGATGGCGGCGGCGATGCGTTCCAGGGCGTCGTCGGTGACCTGGACGTTGTATCCCCACAGCGCGGTCGGCGGCCGCATCAGCACCACATCGGTGGCCGACACCGGTCCCATATCAAGCGGCGCGTAATCCGGCGGTTCCGGTGTCAGCTCGCCGCCTCGGCCCACCGCGACAAAGACGATGCCGCCGAGAACCGCGAGGATCCCTATCAGGATGACAATAGGCACATGCCGATACTAGGCTCAACCGCCCGGTGGCAGGTCCGCGACGCGTTATTCCTCCGATGCGCACGCCGACCCGCCGGTGACCCCGGCCGGCGCCCAGTCGGGCATGGGCCGGGGATCAGGTGACGGGCGGTGATCCGCGGTGTAGGCCCAGGACGGCCCGTCGGCGCGGAGCAGATCCAGCGCGGTAATGAGCCGGTCGATGTCGTCGGGCTGGCTGCCAAGGCCAAGGCTGACGCGGACCGCTCCCTCATCGGCACCGAGGCGGGCGAGCAGCGGGTGGGCGCAGAACCGCCCGTCGCGGACGCCGATCCCGTGCTCGGCGGACAGATACCCGGCCACCCGGCCAGCGGCGAAGCCGTCGACGGAGAATGAGACGACCGGAACATGCTCCGCCGTGTCTGGCCAGATCCGGTACACCCGCGCGCCAACCGACTCCAGTCCCTCGTGCAGCCGGTGCAACAGCGCGGCCTCGTGGGCGACGACGGCATCGCCCGACAGCGCCGCGAGGGCCCGGCCCGCGGCGGCCAGCGTGACGGCGCCGATGATGTTGGGTGTCCCGGCCTCGTGCCGCGCGGGGGCGCTGGCCCAGTGGACGGTGTCCACCGTGACCTGGCGGACCGCGCCGCCGCCGGCCAGGTGGGGCGGGGCGGCGTCCAGCCAGTCCCGGCGTCCGACGAGTGCTCCCGCGCCGAACGGCGCGTACATCTTGTGGCCGGAAAAAGCGAGGTAATCCACTCCGGTGGCCACGATGTCGACGCGCCGGTGCGGCACTAGCTGCGCACCGTCGACGGCGAGCCGCGCGCCGCGGGAGTGCGCCATCGCCGCAAGCTCGTCAAGCGGCAGGCACTCACCGGTAACGTTGGAGGCCCCGGTCACGGTCAGCAGCGCGGCCGGACAGCGGGCTAGCTCCGCTTCGACGGCATCGAGCGTCGCGGCCAGTGTCGGCTGAGCATGCACAACGCGGTCCTGCCAGGACTGCCACGGCAGCAGGTTCGCGTGGTGCTCGATGTCCAGGTGCACCACCGGTCCGGGTACCGCCGCGGCGAGCAGGTTGAGCGCATCCGTCGTGTTCCGCGTGAAGATGGCCACATCGTCGTCGCGGGCGCCGACGAACGTCGCGACCCCGGCTCGCGCCGCCTCGTAGGCGGCCGTGCATACCTGGGAGGCGTATCCCGCGCCGCGGTGCACACTGGCGTACAGCGGCAGCAGTTCGGTGACCTGATCGGCCACCGCCGCCAGCGCCGGAGCGCTAGCGGCGTAGTCCAGGTTGGCGTAGCGCACCCGACCGCCCTGCACCAGGGGCACCAGCTGTTCAGCGCCGACTAGCCGCGCCAGCGGGGTCTCGCACGTGGGAACAAGCGTCGTCATAACCGATCACTCCGGCACCTCGGGGACCCGGGCACCGGATCCGCGCTTGCCGCTACCGTTTTGGCAGCGGCCGTGTCGTCACCCGGAGCACCCCACCGCGGAGGAGGGTTGCCGACCAGCAAGCCGGGGCTTAGCGCTGGCGCTCTTGACAAAAGGCACAATATCAGCCGCCCCACCAGCGGTCGGCAGCCCCCCGTTAGCAGGATAACGCGAAGCCGCATTTTCGCACCCCCAGAGGTGTCGCACAGCTGCCGGGGTGGCAGTGTCAACAACAGTGGACCTGTGCGATTCTCCGCATGTGCCGCTTCCTGCCCACCCTCGGCGCCGAGACGTGTCCGGTTCTCGTTCCTCGGAAGTGTCCGTAGGAAGTGTCGTCATAGTGACACTTCCGACGGACACTTGATCGATTCATGGCGGACAAGCATCGCATACTACTCAAAAGAGTGATCTCGCGTCGCGAGTAATGCGACAGCCTCCCCAGGTACAAAAATAGTCTTCGCGTTGTTCCAGATGGCCCGGTTAGCGGTGCCCAGCCGTCCGTCCGGAGCGTCGGCAGGACCTGGGTGCTCACGGTTTCGAAAACCCCTGACCCGGCCTTTCCTTGCAGCGGGTACGGGAACATGAACTCGGTGATGCCGATGGCCGCGTAGCGCCCGGCGGTCGTGATCAGATGGACATGACTGTCGATGAGGCCAGGCATGACCGTGGCGTTAGGCAACGACAGCTCGCGGAATCCGTCCGGCACACGAACGTGCGCACCGACCGCACAAATGACATTTTCTTCCATAACGACGGTGGCGTCGGCCACCGGCGGCCACCCCCGGCCATCGATGAGCTGGCCGCAGCGCAGCGCGAACTTCACCGCCGGAGCCGCTCACCTGCCGCATGCTCACCTGCCGCATGCTCGCCTGCCGCATGCTCGCCTACCCCATGGATGTCCCACCGCTGGCGCAATAGCCCCCTCGATGGGTCATCGATGGGGTGGCGTGACGCCCGGATCGAGGGGCGCGGCGGCTAAAGGACCGCGACCGGATTGACGGGGCTTCCGGTCGCCCCGGCGAGCCGCAGCGGAAGCACCGAGAACATGAACTCCCAGCGCCCGAGACTGGCGCAGGCCGCCGCGAGCCCGGCTAGGTCGCAGTTGTCCAGCAGCCACAGGCCCATCGCGACCAGGCCCACGAGGTGGAGCGGGAGATCAAAACCAAAACCACCACCACCAGACGGAACGACGTCATTGACTCCATCGCAGCCAGCGACGGCCACATCGCGTTCGCGTAGCCACGGCAGGCAGCTGAATCCCCAGCCCGCCATCCTCTCGGGGGGCAGCCCGGCGGGATGGCCCGCCTGGTGGGCCTGGAGGCTGGCCCCGGTATAGAGCAGCACGGCGTCGCCGGGCCTGACGGTCACGTTCTGGCGCCGCTCGCAGGCGGCGATGTCCGCTGGCTGGACCGCGTAGCCGGGCTCGAGCCTGCCGGTCCCGTGCGCCGCGGGGACGTCGAGCAGGACACCCCGGGTCGTGATCCCCTGCCAGGCGGCGGTCACGGCGCAGGCGCAAGCACCCAGGTCATGGCGCACGGTCTCCGCTGACCGGCCGTTGTAGATCTTCCCGTCCCACGACACATGCGACGGCGCGTCGAGATGGGTCACGGTCAGGCCGTGGAAGGCCAGGCCGACATACTCCACGACGCTGCGGTGCGGACGAGGGACGGCGGACGGCGCCAGCGGCTCCGGCGGCGGTCCCGCGCCGCCCATCAGGAACATCCGCCGCGGCGGGCCGTATACGTCCGGCACGTCCGGATCGACCAGCCACCCACATGACACCGTCCGGCCAGCCGACACCAGTCCGGCGGCCGCGGCGATCCGGCCGGGCGTGATGAGGTTCAGTGTGCCGAGCTCGTCGTCGTCGCCCCAGCGCCCCCAGTTGCTGAGCGACGTCATATAGCCGGGGATGTCGGCGGGATCCGGCTGGGTGCCCTGAGCTCGCATTCAGTCATAGTGTCGACAATTGGCCAGGTCGTCAAGCGTCAGGCGGCTCTCACGCAATCCGCTGGCCGTCCGGGCCGATATCACTATTAGTGACCGAATCAACTACCACAGTCGTGACGAATGCGGATTTTTGCCACAAACAGCCCGTCGAATAGCCGTTGACCAGACATTACTGTCGACAGTAGCGTCGACCAGGTACACCACTTCACTGACGAAGGGGACCGGATGGAACTCACCGCCGACGACAGGCTCTCCATCATCGACCTGTGCGGCCGCGCCTGCCACGCTCTCGACTTCAACGATCCGGACGGGTTCGCCAGCCTTTTCGCCCCGGGCGGGGCCTACCAGCGCCAGGCCTCGGGCCGGGCGGGAGGCCAGATCATCTTCCGGCACGAGGGGCACGAGCAGCTACGAGCGTTCGCGACGAAGATGGCGTCCATGCGAGGCGGACTGACCAGGCACTGGACGGCGAACATCGTCATCAGCCCCACCGGCACCGGCGCCCGGGCGACCTCGCACACGATGCTCGTGGCCAATGACGCCGTGTCCCGGACGGCAGGCATCGTCGTCACCGGCACGTACCAGGACGTTTTCGAGAAGACCAACTCCGGCTGGCGGTTCGCCTCGCGCACGGTAATCGACGACCTGTGAACAGCCGCACTTCTGTCGACACCACTCTTCGAGTCGGCCCCGCAGCGGTCTTGACCAGGTCAATGTGTCGACACTATGCTGACCGAAACGAAGATTTCACTGTCGTGTAATCGACTTTTCCGTCAAGCCGGCTAAGCCAGCCGCCGTGACGTCACTCCCGCTCCGCAGCGAGGTTGATAGTTCATGAGGAGATCACATGCTCAGACGCGTACCGCGATGGTCCCGTCGTAAGTTCCTTCTGCTTCCCGCCGCGCTCATCGCGCTGGTGCCGATGATCGGCGCGTGCACGTCGGGCGACGCGACGGCCAGCTCAGGCAGCTCAGGGAGCGCGGCCATTAACCTGGCCCCCTTCGAGCAGAACCTGCAGGGCTACTACAAGGGGCAGTTCACCGCACCCCCCACGTCCGCGCCTTCGCATAAGAAGGGCGTGAACCTGTGGATCATCTCGTGCGGTCAGGCGAGCGAGGGATGTTCCGCCCCGGTAGCGAACGCCAAGGAGGCCGCGCAGGCGCTCGGCTGGAAGCCGACCGTCTTCGACGGCAACTTCGGCATCGGTGACGCCTACAACGCGGGTATCCGCCAGGCCATAGCCGACCATGCCCAGGCGATCATCACGGTCGGGGTCAACTGCAACCAGGCCAAGTCCGGTTACGAGGCGGCGAAGGCGGCCGGCATCATCGTGGTGGGCGCCGAGAGCTACGACTGCAACGACCCCGCGGTCAACGACGGGGCGCCGGTCTTCACCGCGACAACCCTGTTCACGGCGCAGTACCCCTCGGCCGCGGATGCCTCCCTCCAGCGCGGCAAGGCCAAGGCGGACTGGATCATCGTCCACACCAAGGGCCACGCGCAGGTGATCAACACCGACTTCTCCGGCCTGACCGGTGGCGTATACGAGAACGAGGGCTTCGTGAAGGAGTTCGCGAAGTGCAAGACCTGCAAGATCGTCAAGACCATCGATTTCAGTCCGGCCGACACCTCGGACGGCACGCTGAAGCAGGAGTGGGCCTCCGCTCTCGCCCAGTACCCGGACGCCAACGCGGGGGTCATCATCTCCGACGGCATCGTGATCCAGGACGGGCTCGCCCAGGCGATACAGTCGGCCGGGCGCACAAAGACATTCTCCCTGGTCAGCGGCGAAGGTTACGCGGCCAACGCGGACTTGATCCGCAATGAGGACGGTGAGGCGGCGGTCGTGCCGTTCGACTCGAACTGGCTGGCGTGGGGCGCGGTCGACACCGTGCTCCGGCTGCTGGACCACCAGTCCCCGGTGGACGAGGGCATGGGCATCCAGCTGGTGGACGCGGGCCACAACCTGCCAGCTTCCGGACAGAACTACTCGGCCCCGATCGATTACAAGGCCGACTACCTGAAGATCTGGGGCGTGTCCTGACACTCCCCGTTACGGAACCGCAGGAGGTACGACCGTGAGCCACGACGGCGACAACGGCCCGAGCATTCCAGCCGCGGGCCCGAGTCCCGCCGTGGCCCTCGGCGTGTCTGGCGTGTCCAAGACCTATCCCGGCACGTACGCGCTGCGCGACGTCTCGCTGACCATCGCTTCCGGCGAGCTGCACGCCCTCGTCGGCGGGAACGGCTCGGGCAAGTCCACGCTGGTCAAGCTGCTAGCCGGGGTCGAACACGCCGACCCGGGCGGCAGCTTCACCGTCGGCGGCCACACGCTGGAGGCCACCCGGATGACACCGGCCGCGGCCCGCGCGATGGGGTTGCGCTTCGTGCATCAGGACGCCGGGGTCTTCCCGGACATGAGCATCGCCGAGAATCTGGCCCTCGGCCGCGCCTACGAGACCGGATTCGCCCGCCGGGTGCGCTGGAAGCAACTCACCCGCCGGGCCCGCGCCGAGCTCGAGATCGTCGGGCTCGACTGCGATCCGTCGGCGATGCTGAGCAGCCTCGGCGCCGCCCGGCAGACGCTGGTCGCCATCGCGCGGGCGCTGGCCGACGTGCGCAACGACTCGGAGTCGGTGCTCATACTCGACGAACCCACCGCGGCCCTGCCCACCCATGAGGCAAGGACGCTGCTGGGAACCTTGGGCCGCCTCACCGCCCGGGGGCTGGCCGTCATTCTCATCACCCACCGTCTAGATGAGGTCATCGGGGTCGCTGACCGGGTGAGCGTGCTACGCGACGGGCGCATGATCACGAGCGTTCAAGGCGCCGACCTGACCGAGGAGAGGCTGGTCGAGCAAATCGTCGGGCGTCCGCTCGGGGCGGTCTTCCCCGAGATGCCCGAACCCAGCGGCAACGAGCCGGCGCTGACCGTAGAAGGGCTCAGCGCGGGACCGGTCCGCGACCTCAGCTTCACGGTCGGTCGCGGCGAGGTCGTGGGCATCGCCGGCCTTCTCGGCACCGGGCGGACCACCCTGCTGCGCGCCGTCTACGGCGATATCCGGCCGCTGTCGGGCCGGATATCGCTCGGCGACCGGAAGCTGTCCGGCCATGACCCCGCGGAGGCGATCCGGGCCGGAATCGGCTACGTGCCGGAAGACCGCGGCCGTGAGGCGATCTTCGGCGACCTGTCGGTACGGTCCAACATGCTGCTGGCCTCCGTCCCGGAATTCCGCCGCCCGTACGGGATGGCGAGAAGGCGAGAGGCCTCCGAGGCCCACGACCTGGTCGGACGCTTCGGCATCAAGACGGCCAGCACCGTCACCCCGATCTCGTCGTTGTCCGGCGGCAATCAGCAGAAGGCGGTCCTGGCCCGCTGGCTGCGCCGCAACCCCGTGCTGCTGCTGCTCGACGAACCGACCCAGGGCGTTGACATCGGCGCGCGGGCGGAGATCTACCGGATCATCCGGGCGGCGGTCGAGACCGGGACCGCCGTGCTGATGGTCGCCTCGGACTTCGAGGAGCTAGCTCGCGTGTGCGACCGCGTTCTCGTGCTGCGAAACGGCCGGATCGTGGCCGAGGTCAAGCCACCAGACCTGGAACACGAACACCTGACCCTTCTCGCCTACCAGGGCTGAACAGGAGCGAAAGTGTCTGCACCAGCGAAAGCCAGCACCGGCGACGAGGGTACCGGCGGCGACACCGTGCAGGTCCCCGAGGCGGACAGCCCGGCGGCCGCGCTGGCGCCCGTGACGGGACCCCAGGTGTCCAGGCGCAGCCACGCCCTCAGCCTGACCATCCACTATGGCCTGGTCGTGCTGATGGTCGCCGTCGTGGCGTTCTTCCGGCTGTACGGGCCCACCTCGCAGGTCTACCTGTCGCATGCGAACATGGTCGCGCTCGTCGGCAACCAGGCGGTCGTCGCGATCGTCGCGCTGGCGGCCTTGATGCCGCTGACCGCCGGCTACATCGATCTGTCGGCCGGCGCCATCACCGGCATGGCCTCGATTACCAGCGCGGCCGCGGTCACCCGCTTCAACCAGCCCATCGTGGTGGGTATCGTCCTCGGCATCGCCGTCGGAACCCTGCTGGGCGCGGTCAACGGAGTCTTGATCGCCCGGTTCGAGCTGAGCTCGATCGTCACCACACTGGGCACCAGCACCGCCCTGTCCGGCGTCATGCTCTGGTACACGGGCGGTTCCACCATCGGGTCGAACATGCCGCAGAGCATAATCAACTTCGGCAGCCTGAACTGGCTCGGCATTCCCCGGGTCACGTACGTGATGGTGCCGGTCATCCTGATCTGCTGGTTCCTGCTGGAAAACACGCCGTTCGGCCGGTATTTGCAGGCCACCGCGTCCAACCCGCGCTCAGCGCGGCTGGTCGGCCTGAACGTCAAGCGCAACGTGCTGGTCGCGTTCGTGTCCGCGGGCTTCCTGGCCGGTATCGCGGGCGTGCTGCTGACGGCCCGGTCCGGTGCCGCCGACTCCACGACCGGTCCCAGCTACCTGTTCCCCGCGCTCGCGGCGGTGTTCCTCGGCGCGACGACCATCCACCCGGGGCGCCCGAACGTCTGGGGAACGGTGGTCGGCATCTTCTTCGTCGCCTTCGCGGTCAGCGGGCTCAGCCTGATGGGGGCGAGCGCCTGGGCGCCCGACCTGTTCAACGGCCTGATCCTCGTCGTCGCGGCGGCGATGGCCATCGTGTTCGCCCGCCGGCGCGGCGGCGGGCCCCGTCTTTTCTGACCGCGGTGCTCACCCAGACAGGAGTCTTGTGTTGCCTCAGCCAGAACATCTCGATGGCGCGCTGATCCAGCGCGGCGACGCGCGCTACGAACCGGCGCGGCTCGACGCGGTGTGGAACGCGCGCAAACCCGACCGCTATCCGGACGCCATCCTGCTCGCTGGCAGCGATGACGACGTGGTGGCGGGCGTTCGCTGGGCACGAGAACAGGGGCTGCGAGTCAGCGTGCGGTCGGGCGGCCACAGCTGGGTCGGGAACGGCGTCCGCGACGGCGGCCTGCTCATCGACCTGTCCCGTCTCCGTGACGTCAGGATGGATCCCGGGGCCCGCCGGGTCTGGGTCCGTCCGGCCGTACCGGGGCCGGATATCGACCGGGCGGCGGCCGAGCACAACCTGTACTTCCCGACCGGCCATGCCCCCACGGTAGGCATTGGCGGGTTCATCCTGGGCGGTGGCTACGGATGGAACTCGCGTACCTTCGGCCCCGCCTGCCTGAGCATCCGCTCCATCGACGTGGTGCTCCCCAGCGGTGAGTTCGTGCACGCCGACGATCAGAGCCACCCGGACCTGATGTGGGCGGCCCGCGGCTGCGGGCCTGGCTTCTTCGGCGTGGTGACCCGCCTGGAGCTCGAGGTCTACCCCCGGCACCGCCGGATCTTGCGCACCACCCAGACCTACCCGATGGAATTGCACGACGAGGTCATCGCCTACATCTGCGACCTGCTGCCGGACACGCCCGCCGCAGTGGAGATGTCGGCGAAGGCCGGGTACACGCCGTCACTCGGGCGGCAGGCGGTCAGCATCACCTCGACGGCGTTCTGCACCGAAAAGACCGGCTATGAGCTGCTGGCGCCGCTGGAGCGCGCGCCGTTCCGCGACCGCGCCATCCGGGCCAGCGTGAACCAGGAAACCACCATGAGCACGCTGTACGAGCTGGCCGACGCGCTCACCCGGCCGGGGATGCGGTGGGCGCTGGACGGCATCTGGTGCGACCCGCCCGCCGAGCAGATCCTGCGGGCGGCGGCGCCCATGGTGCAGAACATCCCACCGGACAACTCGTTCGTGTTCTGGATGATGTGGGGCGGCTACCCCGAGCGGGACAACGCGTGCTGGTCCGTGCAGGCGCCGGTCTATCTTTCACCAAACGCCGGGTGGACCGACCCCGCCGCGGACCTGGCCCACGAGCGGTGGGTGCACGAGTCACTGGCCAACATGCAGCAGCTGTCCCGAGGGCTGCAGTTCTCCGACAACAACCTGGCCGACCGGCCGGACATCGGGCTGAGCCCGGCGAACGCCGCCCGGGTCGAGGTCATCAGGGCCAGCTACGATCCCGACGGCCTGATGCGGACCTACATGACGCCGGAAGAGTCCACCACGGCGCTAGCCCGGGCAACGGCCCGGCGTTGACGGCCGGCTACCCCTGGCGGCAGGCCAGGCTGGACGTCGTCGCCAGCGGGTTCGGCTTCCTGGAGGGCCCGCGCTGGCGGGACGGCGTGCTGTACCTGTCGGATTTCTTCTCCCGGCGGGTCATGACCGTCGACGCGGCCGGAACGCCACGGACGGTGTGCGAGGTGCCCGGCCAACCCTCGGGGCTGGGCTGGACGCCCGACGGGGACCTGCTAATCGTGTCGATGCTCGACCGCAAACTGCTGCGGTTGGGCGACGGCGGCACGCGGGTCGTAGCCGACCTCGCGCCACTGGCGGGCGGGGTCACCAACGACATGATCGTCGACAGCCGCGGCCGGGCTTACATCGGCGACGTGGGCAGGCGTTCGGAGGGGAATGCCGAACCCACCGTCCTGCAACGGGTGGACCCCGACGGCTCGGTGCACGTGGCCGCCGACGGGCTCTACGCTCCCAACGGGGCGGTACTGACGCCCGGGGAGACGACCCTGGTCATCGCGGAGACCGAGGCCAGCCGTCTGACCGCGTTCGACGTCGGGGCCGACGGCACGCTGACCGGCCGCAGGACCTGGGCGGCGCTCGAGCGCGACGGGCCCGGCGGGAAGGTCGCCGAGCCCGATGGCCTGGCGCTGGACTCGGCCGACGCGATCTGGATGGGTGACGCGAACGGTCACGGCGTGCTGCGGGTCGCAGCGGGCGGCGCCGTGCTCGACGCCATCGACACCGGCTCGCTCTCGGTCTACGCGGCCGCGCTGGGGGCCGGAGACGGCCGCACTCTCTACCTGTGCGCCGCGCCCCCCGGACACCATTTCGACCCGCGGCGGCCGCTGCTCGGCGTGCTGCTGTCGGTTCGGGTAGACACCCCAGCCGCATGAAATTGGAGGCATCTATGACAGACCGGCTAGCCGGGAAGGTCGCGCTGGTCACCGGTATCGGCGCGGGCATCGGCCAGGGCATCGCGCTGCGCTTCGCGGCCGAGGGCGCGGCCGTCGTCGGCTGCGACATCGCCGCCGCGGCGGCCGAGGCGACGGTCAAGCGGGCCGCGGCAGCGGGAACGCCTATCGAGTCGGTGCACCCGTGTGACCTGACCAAGCCCGCTGACGTCCAGCGCTACGTGGCCGCCGCGGTGGCCACCCACGGCCGCGTCGACGTGCTGGTGAACGCCGCGGCCATCCAGCCGCACATGGCCCCGGTCTGGGAGATGGACTACGCGGAGCAGTTCCGGCCGACATTGGCCGGTGAGGTGGACCTTGTCTTCTTGACCTGCAAGGAGGCCTGGCCACACCTGGTGGCCGCGGGCGGGGCGTCGATCATCAACTTCGCCTCGGTCAATTCCTTCCGCGGCAGCAGGCAGCTAGCGATGACCGCGCACTGCGCGGGCAAGGGCGCGATCCTCGCGATGACCCGTCAGTTCGCCATCGAGGGCGGCCCATCTGGCATCCGGGCCAACACGATCGCGCCCGGCCTCATCCATACCTCGGCCACCCAGGCGGCCGGGGCGACCTCCGGTGAGCTGGCCCAGACAATCGCCGCGCGGACCTTGCTCGGCCGCCTCGGCGAGCCCGACGACGTGGCCTGGTGCGCCGTGTACCTGGCCTCGGATGAGTCGCGGTGGGTCACCGGCGCCAACTTCCCGATCGACGGCGGCGTCACCGCCGCCTGAAACAGCCCAGTACCAGACAAGGACGGTCAGATGACAACGCAGACCCAACCCCGCCAGGCGTGGGCGCACCGCGACAAGAAGATCGACCTGCGACGGCTGGAGGCAACCGATTGGAGCCCCGAGGCGGTGGCCGCGCGGATGCAGATCTCGGAGGCGTTCTCCCGGTTCGGCGTGGCCCACGACGAGGCCCGCACCAACGTGGTCGGCTCCTGCTTCACTCAGGACGCGGTGTTCGAGGTGGCTCAGGGGCAGGGTGTGGCGTTCGTGCACTATGAGGGCCGTGAGACGATCATCGCCCGGCTCACGGGCATCATCGCCGAACAGGGTGACCAGCGCCGCCACGCCATGACCAATGTCCTGGTGGAGAGCCTCACCAGCGACACCGCGTCGGCGATCGCGTACGGCGTCGTGTCGGTGGCAGCCGACGGGCTAACCCTGGGCGCCACCGTCCTCTACGTGGCCGACCTGAAGAAAGAGGCCGACGGCGTCTGGCGGTTCAGCTACTTCTACATCGGCATGGACAACTACGCCGGCGACAAGCCCAAGAGCGCCGAGGACTAAACCCCCGCATACCGGACACGCAACCGGGGTCCGGGGTTCATGCAATCGGGCTCCCGGTTGCGGTGGATGTGACAGCAACCAGGCTCTGACCGAAAAGTCCCTCACCTCAGCCAGGTGCGCGGCAACAGACCGTTCCTGGGCAGTGCGGCGCTGCCCTCCCAAGAGTGCGAGCAGCGCCGCACCGGCCAGCAACGGCGCACTCGGGCGACGGCTTCACCCTGCCCGTGAGCACCATCAGTACCACCAGAACCACCCGTCCTGAGGTCGCGGGACGCGACGCGAGGCGCGGGGCGCGGGGCGCGAGGCGGCGGGGCCGCGGGGCGCGGGGCGGCGGGACGCGCGACGCGAGGCGCGAGGCGCGAGGCGGCGGGCGCTGGCGGCGGGCGCTGGGGCTGGGGCTGGGGCTGGGGCTGGGGTTAGTTTTTGCGGTTTAGGAGTTCGATTAGGTTGCCTTCGGGGTCGGCGACGAAGGCGAACCGGGCGCCGGGGCGGGGTGAGGGGGCGGGCGGTTTGCGGGGGGAGGCACCCGCGGCGAGCAGCCGCTCGTACTCCGCGTCTACGTCCTCGACGCACAGGCAGATGTGCCCGAATCCCCGGGTGCCCGCGGCGGCGACGGGATTCTCTGGCTCGATACCGGCCACCGAGCTGGGCCGGTGCAGCAATTCGATCCGGTAGCCGCTGTCGTGGCGCAGCATCACGCCGCACAGGTCGGTACCCGGGACGGAGAACTCGTTCTCGGTGGTCAGGCCGAACACCTCGCGGTACCAGTCGGTGGCCCGTCCCATGTCGGCGACCGAGATCCCCACGTGGTCGAAGCGCGCGGTCGTCATATCGCGGTCCCCTCCGGCGGCGGCGTCCCGTAGGCGTCTTTCCAGGACACCACCTGGTTGCGCAGCACGCCGATACCCGCGATTTCCGCCTCGATGACGTCGCCGGGGCGCAGGTAGAAGTCGAACGGGTTGGGCTGGACCGCTGCCACGCCGGAGATGGTGCCGGTGGTGAGGATGTCGCCGGCGCTGAAGATCTGCGGCGAGTGGTAGGCGATCAGCTGCGGGATCGACAGCCGCATCGTCTGCGTGTTGCCGCGCTGGCGGACGTCACCGTTCACCCGCAGTTCCATCGCCAGGTCGCGGGGGTCTGGCACCTCGTCAGCGGTGACGATCCACGGGCCGATCGGGCAGAAGGTGTCGATCGCCTTGCTGAAGGAGAACACCCCGGACTGCATCTCACGGCGCTGGATGTCCCGCGCGGTGATGTCGTTGAAGACCAGGTACCCGCCGATGTGATCGGCCGCCTCGTCGGCACTGAAGAACTTGCCGGGCTTGCCGATCACGATGCCGAGCTCGAGCTCGTAGTCCAGCTCGCTGGTGAGGTGCTCCGGGTACACGATCGGGTCGTCCGGGCCGATGATCGCGTCCACGTTCTGGAAGAACACGATCCCCTTGTGCACTGGGTGGGACCAGTTCACCGCCGCGAGCTCCTCGTGGTGCTCGGCGAAGTTACCCGCGGTGTGGAAGAACTTCTTCGGCACGATGGGGGCACGCAATCGCACGTCCGCGAGGGGAACCGACTCCCCGGTCTCGCCGGCAGCGCCGTCCCGCTCGAAGAACTCCCGGGTGCTGGCACAGTCCAGGACGACCACCGTGTCGCCGTCGAGCCGCCCGACGCGCCCGTTGTCGAAGGTGACGAGTTTCATCCACGTTCCGTCCTGCTAGTAGCGACATCTGTCGACAGATTATCCGATGAGGGCCGTCATGGGTAGGGCAATAACTTCGTAAAAATCGCGCTTAACTGCATTGATGGGTTCCGCTGGGCGATGACTTAAACTAACGTACTGTCGACACCAACCCGCGACGTGAGGACACGATGGACTGGCTTGGACTAGACGGGCGCGGTGCCCTGGTGGCTGGCGCCGGCGGCCTGGGCGGCGCCAGCGCGCTGGCCCTGGCGGCCCAGGGCATGCGCATCGTTGTCTGTGACATCGACTCCGGCCGGCTCGAGCGGCTCACCGCCCGGATCACCAGCGAGGGCGGATCCGCCGAAGCGGTCAAGGCCGACCTGAGCACCCCCGATGGCGCCCGGGCCGCGGTGGCCGAGGCGATCGAGCGGATCGGCGCCCTCGACGTCTTCGTGCACGCGGTCGGGCGCAATGACCGCCGCCCGGTGCTGGACCAAGACGACGAGACGTGGAAGTCGCTGCTCACCCTCAACCTGTCCAGCGCCTACTGGACCGGCCAGGCGGCGGGGCGGCATATGTGTGCCCGAGGCGCCGGGCGGATCGTTTTCCTGTCCTCGGTGTCGGGGCTGCTCGCGCACGCCGACCACGCGCCCTACGCGGCGACCAAGGGCGGCCTGAACCAGCTCATGCGGGTGATGGCACGTGAGTGGGCGCCGCATGGGGTCGGGGTGAACGCGGTGGCGCCTGGGTACATCGAGACCGACCTGACCGGGGCCTACCTGGCCAAGCCGGGGATACGGGACGGTCTCACCAGGCTGGTCCCGGCGGGCCGCCTCGGCCAGCCCCAGGAAGTGGCCGACGCCGTCACCTTCCTCGCCTCCGGCCGGGCCAGGTTCATCACCGGTCAGATCCTGTTTGTCGACGGCGGCCGCACGCTCGTATGACCGATAACGAAAAGGAGTTGCCTTGTCACAGCAGCTACGGCGCTTCGCCGGCAAGAACGTCCTCGTCACCGGGGCGGGCACCGGCTTCGGTGCCGCCATCGCTATCCGCGCCGCCTCCGAGGGTGCCCGGGTGGCCGTGCACTACCGCAGCTCGCGGGCGGGCGCGGAGGAGACCGCCCGCCAGATCGGCAAGCTCGGCGGCGAGAGCCTGCTGGTGCAGGCCGACATCATGTACTGGGACCAGATCCGCCGGATGGCCGATGAGGTCTTCGGTGAGTTCGGCGACCTCGACGTGGTGATCAACAACGTCGGTGACATGGCCGCGGAGCAGATGTCCTGGCGGGACATCACCGAGGAGTCCATCGACCATATCCTCGCCGTCGACGTCAAGGGCACCATGCTGTGCGTGCACGAGTTCGGCCAGCGGCTCTACGACGGCACCGGCGGCGCCATCGTGAACATCGGCTCGACCGTCATCGTGCGCGGCAGCCCCCGCGCCCCGCAATACGCCGCCGCCAAGTACGGGCTGCTCGGCATCACCAAGTCCTACGCCCGCGCGCTGGCCCCCAAGGTCCGGGTGAACACGTTCGCGCCCGGCTTCATCGAGACCGAGACCACGCTCAACCGCCAGGACTGGAAGTCCGGCCGCGGCGAGGAACTGCGCTCGCTGACGCCGATGGGACGCATACCCAAGCCTGAGGAAGTCGCCGGGACCGCGCTGTTCCTGGCCACCGACGACGCCAGCCATATGACCGGGGCCTACCTGAACGCCGACGGCGGCTACAACATGATCGGCGCCTAGCCGGTGGCCGGGGGGAATGACCGGCACCAGGAGCTGCGCGAGGCGTTCATCGCCGAGCGTGGCTTCTGGGCCCCGCCGTTCGAGGCCATCCTCGACGCCGATCCCGACTTCTTCGCCGCGTACCTGGAGCTGTCGAGCGTCCCGGTGCGGCACGGATTCCTCGACCCGAAGGTGCGGGAGTTCATCCTGATCGCGGTGGACGCCGCCACCACGCACCTGCACGCCGACGGCACCCGGGCGCACATCCGCTCCGCGCTGCGGCACGGCGCCACCCGCCAGGAGCTGATGGAGGTGCTGGAGCTGGCCACCCTGCTCGGCATCCACACCTGCACGATGGCGGTGCCGATCCTGGCCGAGGAGCTCGCCGCGCTCGACCAAGAAGAGAGCTGACATGGAACGGCGCACCGTGACGGACGCTGAGCTGGACAAGCTCCGGCTCGATTTCCGCGGCCCGGTGTTCCGGCCAGGCGACCCCGGATACGACGAGGCCATCACCACCGGCCGAGCGGCGGAGGACTACGGCAGCTTCCTGTGGAACGCCAGGTTCGCCGGTTTCCGCCCGGCGCTCGTCATCCGGCCCGCCACGCCCGCCGATGTCGCCGCCGCGGTCACCTTCGCCCGCGAGGGCGGCTGGACCCCCGCCATCCGGGGCGGCGGGCACAACGCGGCCGGCCACTCGACCGCCGACGGGGACCTGGTCATCGACCTGGGCCAGCTCCGCGGCGTGCGGGTCGACCCGGAGCGCCGGACCGCCCGGGTGGAGGGCGGGGCGACCTGGTGGGACTTCGACCGCAACGCGCAGCTGTTCAGGCTGGCCGGGGTGGGCGGCGCGATCTCGCACACCGGCGTCGGCGGGCTGTCGCTGGGCGGCGGCCACGGCCGGCTGACCCGCAAGCACGGCTTCACGGTGGACAACATCCTGGCCGCCGACGTCGTCACCGCGGACGGTCAGCTGCGCCGCGCCGACCAGGAGACCGATCCGGACCTGTACTGGGCCATCCGCGGCGGCGGCGGCAACTTCGGCGTGGTGACGTCGTTTGAATTCCGGGTGCACCCGGTCAGCGTGGTCTGGCTGGACATGGTTCTGGTGGCCCGCCGAGCTGACGGCCGAGGTGCTCGCGTTCTGGCGGGAGTGGAGCCGCGAGCAGCCGCCGGAGATGGCGACCAGCAGCATCGTCGTCGCCGCTCCCCCCGGCCGGGGCCTGCCCGCTCAGGTCGTCGGGAAGCGGTTCGTCGTGGTGACGAACCTGTGGCACGGGCCGGTGGCGGACGGCCCGGCGGCCACGGCCGCGATCAGGAACTTCGGCCGCCCAGCGCTGGCCGTCTCGCGGGAGACGAGTTACGGCGCCGTCCAGTCGATGAACGACGGCATCGCCAACGCCGACTTCGGCTTCCGCAACAGCAACAAGACCGGATTTCTCACCGAGCTGACCGACGAGGCGATCGGCGTCTACGCGGACTGGGCCCCGCGGATGCCGTCGGGCTCCGGGCTGGTCGAGCTGTTCGCTCTCGACGGCCCCGCCACCCGGGTCGAGGAGACCGCGACCCCGCTCGGCGCGCGGACGGCGCGGTTCAACCACATCATCAGCGCGGGCTGGCGGGATCCGGCCGACGACGAGGCGAACATGACGTGGGTGAATGGCTTCCACGCCGCGATGGCCCCGCATCACGACGCCGGGGTCTGCGTCAACTACCTGGACCGGGACGAACCGGCCGAGGTCATCGCCGCCGCCTACGGCCCGGCCAACTGGGAGCGCCTGCGCCAGCTCAAGCGGCGCTACGACCCGGGCAACCTGTTCCGCCGCAACCAGAACATCCCGCCAAGCACCAATCAAGTGTCGACATAGATTTGCCAAACGCCGTTATGGACAACTTTTATTTGGATTTTTCTGTGATAATCTCGTTGAGTGTCGACAGTGAGCGGTGATGGTCTGTCGGCCGTGACCGAGGATCTTCGTCCGGGGCCCGGATGGCGCGGGAGCGAGTGCACCCGGTGCGGGGCCCTCGCCTATCCGGCGCGCGCGGCCTGCTACCGCTGCGGCGCTACGGACGCCTCGGCCGCGGCGCTCAGCGCGGCGGGACGGCTGTACAGCTGGTCCACCGTGCGCGTGTCGGCCAGCCAGCCGGTCCCCTACACCCTCGGCTACGTCGACCTCCCCGAGGGCGTGCGGGTCCTCGCGCTGATCGACGGCGACCCCGCCGGGCTGAGCCCGGACTGCCGCGTACGGCTGGTGCCCGCTACGGACGAACCGACGTTCAGGGCGGATACGGAGCGGTCATGAATAACGGCGTTGCGTATATCACCGGGGCCGCCATGATTCCCATGGGTCGCTACCCCGACGCCAGCTATCAGGGACTGGCACTCAGGACTGTTACCGACGCGCTGCGCGGAGCCGGGGTGACCCCCTCGCGGGTGCGGGCGGCCTGGTGCGGGCACGCCTTCGGCGGCATGCTGACCGGGCAGCGGATCCTGTCTGGCCTGGGCATTGGCGGCATTCCGGTCGCCAACGTGGACAACGCCTGCTCTGGTGGCGCGACCGCGCTGCACCACGCGGTCCGCTCGATCACGGCTGGGGAACACGACGTCGCGCTGGTGACCGGGGTGGACAAACTCAGCCAGTTCGGCGGCGGCACGCTGCCGCTGGTCACCGAGGACCACGAGGTCCGCCTGGGCATGGTGATGCCCGCGCTGTACGCCATGCGGGCCCGGCGCTACCTGTATGAACGTGACGCCACCATCGAGGACCTGGCCCGGGTCAGCGTGAAGGCACGGGCGCACGGTGCCCTTAACCCCGCCGCCCAGCTGCGCAAGCCGGTGACGGTGGAGCAGGTGCTCGGCGCGCGGATGATCGCGGACCCGCTGACGCTGTTCATGTGCTGCCCGACCGGCGACGGCGCGGCCAGCCTGGTCGTGGTCTCCGAGACGGTCAGGCGGCAGTTCGACGGGCCCGCCATCCGGGTCGCCGCGTCGGTGCTGCACTCCGGGCAGGCCGACCTCGGCCCGCGCGACATGCTCATCCCCCGGATCTCCGCCGACTCCGCTTCCGACGCCTACGCGGCCGCGGGCTGCGCACCGGAGGACCTGGACGTGGTGGAGCTGCACGACGCGTTCAGCATCGCCGAGCTGATCTACTACGAGGCGCTCGGGCTGTGCGCGCCCGGTGACGGTGCCAAGCTGATCAGGTCGGGTGAGACCACGTTCGGCGGCCGGGTCGTGGTCAACCCCAGCGGCGGGCTGCTGGCCAAGGGGCATCCGGTCGGCGCCAGCGGCGCGGCCCAGGTGGCCGAGATCTTCTGGCAGCTCACCGGGCAGGCGGGAGAGCGCCAGGTGCCCGGTGCCCGGCTCGCGCTCAGCCATGTCACCGGCGGCGGCATCGCCGGGCTGGACCACGGCGCGTGCGCCGTGCACATCTTCGAGCGCGCATGACGGGCCCGCTCGGCAGCGTGCGGGTGCTGGACCTGACCACGTTCCTGTCCGGCCCGTTCTGCACGCAGATCCTGGCTGACCTCGGCGCCGACGTGGTGAAGGTCGAGTCTCCCGACGGCGACTCGAGCCGGTACATACCGCCGTTCTTCGTCGGACCGGACAGTGCCTATTTCCTCGGCCACAACCGCGACAAACGCAGCATCGCGCTCGACCTCAAGTCCGCCGATGGCCAGGCCATCGCGCGGGAACTCGCGCTGCGCTGCGACATCGTGGTGGAGAACTTCCGGCCGGGAGTGAGCGCCCGGCTCGGTCTGGACCCGGACCTGCTGCGCCGCCGCAACCCCGCGCTCATCTGGGTCTCGATCAGCGGTTTCGGGCAAGAAGGGCCGTGGCGGGACCGGCCCGCGTACGACATCATCGTGCAGGCGCTGTCGGGCGTGATGAGCCTGACCGGCGTCCCGGGCGATCCGGCGATGCGCCTGGGCATCCCCGCCGGTGACCTGGTGGCTGGGATGTACGCGGTGATAGCAGCGCTCGCCGCCTTGGCTGAGCGGGACCGGACCGGCACCGGGCGGACGGCGGACATCTCGATGCTGGACGGCCAGCTGTCCATGCTGTCCTACCAGGCGGCGTACGCCACCATCGGCGGGATCACTCCGGGGCCGCAGGGCAGCAGGCACGACTCGATCCCCACCTACCGGAGCTTCCGCGCGGGCGATGGCCGCGAGCTGGTGGTCGCCGCCAACACCGAGCGTATGTGGGCCGACCTGTGCGCCGTCCTCGGCATCGAGCGCCTGACGGCGGATCCACGGTTCCGGAGCGGAGCGGCCCGGCTGGCCCATCAGGAGGAGCTCGCCCCGCTGCTGGAGGCCGCCTTCGGCCAGCGTCCCGCTGCCGCCTGGGTGGACCTGCTGGTGGCGCGATCGGTGCCCGCCGCGCTGATAAAGAACGTCCCGGAGGCGCTGGCCGACGCACGGGCCGCCGGGCGCGGCATGATCGTTCCGCTCACCAGCCCGGAAGGCGAGGTGATCGAGACGGTGGCGACGCCCATCCGGTATCCCGATGCCGCACCGGTCCAGCATCGCTTCCCGCCCCGGCTGGGCGCGGACACCGACCAGATCCTTGATGAGCTGGGGTATACCAGCTCGCAGATCGCCGAACTGCGCGACCGCCACGTCCTGGGGGCCGCGCCCGTTCCGGTTCCCGACAGGAGGTCCTGATGCCCGGACGAACGCTTTTCGCTGGCTCGCGAGTATTCGACGGCACCGGGTCGCCCGCGTTCCGCGCGGACGTGCTGGTCGAGGACGACCGGATCACGGCGGTCAGTGAGAACATCACGCCATCGGAGCGAGACGGCGCCGAGGTCATCGACGCCGCCGGCGCGACGCTGCTGCCCGGCCTGATCGACGGGCACGCGCACCTGGGCTTCGGCTCGACCGTGGAGTACCGGTCCGATCGCCGGGAGTCCGATGAGGAGAAGGGGCTGCTGATCGCGCACGCCGGGCGGGTGCTACTCGACTCGGGGTTCACCAGCGCGTACTCCGGCGGCAACCGGCTTCCGCGGGCCGAGGTGGCCGCGCGCACCGCGTTCAGCCGGGGCTGGCTGCCCGGGCCCCGGCTGCGAGCCGCCTCCTGGGAGGGCAGCGCCGGGATGACTTCTCCCGGAGTGTACGAATACCCCGGCACCGACGGTCGCGTGTCCGACCCCGGCTCGGTCGTCAAGTTCGTCAGCGAGATGGCCGACATCGGCGTCGATATCGTCAAGCTGACGCTGACCGGGGAGAGCGCGCTCATCGCCGGCACGTCACGAGTCATGCAGTTCACCGAGGAAGAGGTGGCGGCGGCCAGTGCCACGGCGGCTTCCCGTGGCGTGTGGCTGACCGCGCACGCGCACTCCGCCGAGTCGATCTCGATGGCGGTACGGCATGGGATCCGGGCCATTTACCACTGCACGTTCGCCGATTCTGAAGCCCTGGATGCCCTCGCTTTGGCCCGGGACCGGGTGTTCGTCGCGCCCACCCCCGGCATCATCTACGCTCACCTGACCGACCCGAGCGCGCCGCCCGCGTCCATGGACGAGATGCGCCAGACCCAGGCCAGCATCAAGCGGGTGGCGCCCGAGCTGCTGGCTCGCGGCGTGCGGATGGTGCCCGGCGGCGACTACGGGTTCGCGTTTAACCCGATCGGACGCAACGCCCGCGACCTGCGGCTGTTCGTCGAGTGGTTCGGGTTCACCCCGGAGCAGGCGCTGCGCTCGGCCACCGGCTACGGCGGCCAGCTCATGGACATGGGCGACGAGCTGGGACTGATCCGGCCCGGGTACCTGGCCGACCTGCTGCTGGTGGACGGCGACCCGCTGCGGGATATCGCCATTCTGGAGGACAACTCGCGGCTGGCCGCGATCATGAAGGGCGGCCAGTTCCACCGGCTAGATCCGGACCGGCGCGCCGTCCTGGCCGCGCGGTGAGCGTTTCAACCGCTTACGGACGGCTGTCCGGGACCTGGGACGGGGACGTCGCGGTGTTCCGCGGTATCCCGTTCGCGGCCTCCGCCGCCGGGCCTGGCCGGTGGCGGCCGCCCGCTCCCCCGGCGCCGTGGGACGGCGTACGTCCGGCGGTACGCTTCGGCCCCGCCCCGGTGCAGCCGCAGCCACCGCGCCGCTCGCTCATGTACCGGGCCAACTTCGCCGACCGCGATGCCCTGGTGATGAGCGAGGACTGCCTGTACCTCAACGTCTGGACCCCCTCGCTCTCGGCCTCGGCCGACGCGCCGGTGATGGTCTGGCTGCATGGCGGCGGCAACCGCTATGGCTACGGCTCCCAGGACATCCACGACGGCGCCAGCTTGGCCCGCCGCGGCATCGTGGTCGTCACGCTCAACTACCGCCTCGGGGTGCTCGGCTTCCTGGCCCATCCGGAGCTATCGGCCCGCGATCCCGACGGGACCAGCGGCAACTGGGCACTGCTCGACATCATCGCCGCCCTGACCTGGGTGCGATCCAGCATCGCGGCGTTCGGCGGCGACCCGGATCAGGTCACGCTGGCCGGGAACTCGGCCGGCGCGGCCATCGCCTGTCATCTGATGGCGTCGCCGCTGGCCCGCGGGCTGTTCTCGCGGGTGATCGGGCAGAGCTCGGCCGGGATCAACCGGGCCGACGGCCCGATGCCGACGCTCGCGGAGGCGTCCGCCGGGCAGCCTGACCTAGACGAGCTCCTCAGCATGTCGGCCGTGGAGCTGGCCGCCGCTCCGGGGCAGCATCGCCCGGTGGTGGACGGCCGGGTCCTGGTGTGCGATACCCAGGACTGTTTCGCCCGCGGCGGGCAGGCACCGGTTCCGCTGCTGGTGGGCAGCAATGCCGACGAGGGGTCCATCTACACGCCCGCCAGCGCCGCTGCCGAGCTGGCCGGGCTCGTGGGTGCGTTCAGCGAGGCTTACCCGGTCGGCGATCCGGCCCAGACCCGTCGCTCGGCCCGGCTGCTGGTCGGGGAAACCCGGTTCGTGTGGCCGGTCTGGCGGTGGGCGGTCTCGCACGCGCGGACCGCGCCGGTCTGGGTGTACCGGTTCCACCGGGCCCCGCCGATCCCGGTGGTGACCGCGCCGCCGGACGGCGATCCCGGGTACGGCGCGTTCCACAGCGCCGAGCTGCCCTACGTCTGGGACACGCTGGATGCCCGCGACTGGGCGTGGACGGAGACCGACCGCGAGCTGGCCGACGTCATGTCCGCCGCGTGGGCGCGGTTCGTCGGTGGTGGCGACCTCGGCGGCGGCGACCTCGGCGGCGGGCTCGGCCGCGGCGGCGGGCTCGGCCGCGGCGGCGGGCTCGGCCGCGGCGGCGGGCTCGGCCGCGGCGGCGGGCTCGGCCGCGGCGGCGGGCTCGGCCGCGGCGGCGGGCTCGGCCGCGGCGGCGGGCTGCCGCCGTGGCCGGGGTTCTCCGCTTCCGGTGCCCAGGTGATGCACTTCGGCCGCGGTTCGGCGGCGGCGGGGCCCATGGACCGGCTCGACGCCATGCGGGCCCTGGACGCGACGGCGATCAGCTGATGCTGCCGGGCTGGTCAGGCACCCGCCGGTATCGCGAAGAGTTGCAGCTTGCCGTTTAACCTTCGGGAATCTCGCGGCGACCGGTCGGCAACTTGCCCGATATGCCCCAGCCTGCGGTGTCGCCCGACGGTCCGGACTGGGCTGCCGGCAAGATGGCGGAAACTACCCGTCGTGCGCCGACGGCTAGTTACCATCATCCTGTCTCGTTGCTGGAGGCCACGCTGGCCGGGGGAATTATGTCGCATCGGTGCCGCCGGGACAGCATCGATGTCGTTACGGCCAGCACCCGGAAGCCAAACGGCTTGGCCCTGGACGGGCTATGTGCGCACCGCCGTTCTAGAGCCCGAGGGCGATGGCGCGGATCTCGTCGTCGGTGAGCAGCCGCCCCCAGACGCGCATCGCGTCCTGGCAGCGCTCCAGGGCCGCCTCGACCTCGGCGGGCGAGTCCAGCTCCACGCCGAGACGCCCCAGGATGTACGCCATCGTGTAGCCGCCGCTGTCGAGGGTGAGCGGCACCTGGCGCTCGTTGCCGACCAGATCCGGCTCGACGCAGTTGTGCAGCAGCGGGTCGACCACCGTCTCCTGGGTGATGATGTCCATCCCGCCCCAGCAGAACGCCTGTTTGCCGGTGACCGGGTGATTCCACGCGATCTGGTACCCGGTCAGGGCCTCACCCGCGCGGGCCAGCGCGGTCAGCTGGTCGAGCTGAATACCGGTCTGGACCCCGTACAGCGCCTCGAAGGCCGGCGCGGCGGCGGCCAGGTCGGCGTTGCCCGGGCCGCCGCAGTAGCCGTTGACGGACAGCTCGATCACGTCGGCGCCCCGCCCGCGCGGCGCTGACCGCGCAGGCGACGGCCAGCCCGAACGTGTTATGCGGGTGCAGGCCGACCTCGACTGCCGGCGCCAGCGTCCTGGTCGGCGTGACCAGCTCGGCGAAGGCCTCCGGGCTCGACGCGCCGGGCCCGTCGAACAGCGTCAGCTCGGTCGCTCCGGCCGCCACCAGGACCTCGCAGCTCTCGGCCAGCATGTCCGGCGTGAGGTAGGACACCATGAGCAGCGGGGTCGCGACCGACAGCCCTCGCTCGCTGGCGTGCGCGACGAGCCGGGCCGCGCGGGCCAGGAACTCCGGCCGCTGCGCGGCATGCCCGGATCGCGCCACTCCTCGCCGCGCCAGGCGCCGGTGTAGATCCGCTCGTACACCAGCGATGTCTCGCCGAAGCCCTGGATCCAGACCTGGACGCCGTCGTAGCCGGCGACGTGCGCGGCTCGATCGCCTCGGGCGTCGACACCAGTGGGCAGATGGCGCGGCAGTCCGCGTTCTCGGACTTGATGAGGTCGACCTCGGCGCGCAGGGCATCGTCGTCGCGGCCGCGCACCCCGGCCGTGACGATCTCGCTCACCCCGGCCCTGACCAGCTGGCGCAGGTAGGCCGCCTTGGCCGTCGTCCGTCGGCGACGACCCCCGGCATCGTCTCGACCGAGCGCAGCGTCGCGTCCCGCAGCCGGATCGCTCGCCGGCATCGGCGCCGGTCACGTCGGCGTCCCGGTTCAGCGGACTGACCGACCAGTGCCCGGGCAGGTAGGCGCCAGGCTGCCGCTGGCTCGCGATCTCCTCGCGGAACCGGGCGATCTCCTCTTCGGTAAAGACCGATGGCATGTCCACGCGGCGCCTCCTCCCGCCTGGCAATCCTTTGCCAGACGGCGTGGTTTGAGATCATATGTCGACACTATATGTCAGGAGGGCCCAACTCCAAGGGTTGCGGCGCTACTTACCTCCTCCCCTTGAGTGTCGACACTAATCGAGATAGTGTGCATTTCGCGAGGGATAGCTACGTCGAGAGGAGTCCTCTCTATGGCTATCGGTCAAGTATGTCGACACTAGATGTCGCACCGGCCCCGCTAGAGAAGAGGATCACCGATGGCTCGTCTGTCTGGAGCTGCCGGCACCGGCCCGGTCGCGGACCGCATCCGCCAACGCCGCGGCGGCGACCTGAAGCCACTGGACGAACTGCTGTTGCTGAGCCCGCCGGTGGCGGAGGGGTGGAACACGCTGCTAGGAGCGATCCGCGGCGAGTTGTGGCTCGACCCCCAGCTGCGGGAGCTAGTGATCCTGCGCATCGCCGTGCTCAACAAGGCGAGCTACGAATGGCACGCCCACGAGCCTTACGCCCGCCGGTGCGGGGTCACGGACGCGAAGATAGCCGCCGTCCGGCACGGCCCCGAGCACCCGGACTTCGACCCCAGCGAGCGCGCGGTCCTGGTGTACACGGACATGATGACCCGTGAGGTGACCGTCAGCCCGGAGGTCTTCGAGGCGGTGGCGAAGTTGCTGCCGCCACGCGAACTGGCGGAACTCACCGCGACCGTGGCCGCGTACAACATGGTCTCGCGATTCCTCGTCGCGCTGGACATCACCCCGGCTGACATCAGGAAGCCGGCCGAAGGCGACGGCCAGTGACGGGGCGGCTCGCCGGGAAGGTCGCGCTGATCACCGGCGCGGGCAGCGTCGGCCCCGGATGGGGCAACGGCCGCGCGACCGCCGTCATCTTCGCCCGCGAGGGCGCCTCGGTGTTCGTCGTCGACCGCGATCCCGACGCGGTGGCGCAAACGACCGCCACGATCAGCGATGAGGGCGGGACGGCGAGCGCCCACCACTGCGACGTCACCGACAGCGAAGCGGTGCGGGCGATGATCGCCCAGTGCGTCAGCCGGTACGGACGGGTGGACGTCCTGGTGAACAACGTGGGCGGTTCGCTGCCCGGAGGCCCGGCGGAACTGTCCACCGACGACTGGAATTCCCAGCTCTCGGTCAACCTCGGCAGCGTCTTCCTCGGCTGCAAGCACGTCATACCGGTGATGAAGTCCCAGGGCGGCGGGTCGATCATCAACACCGCCTCCTCGTCCGGGTTGCGCTGGACGGGTGCGCCACAGGTCGGCTACGCCGCCGCCAAGGCCGGCGTCATCCAGTTCTCCCGGGTGACGGCCGTGCAGCACGCGGCGGACGGAATCCGGGTCAACACGGTGGTGCCCGGGCAACTGCACACCCCGATGGTTGAAGCCAGGCTGGCCCGCCAGCGGGCGGGCGGCGACGTCGGGAAGCTGCTGCGCGACCGGCAGGCCAGGATTCCCCTCGGCTTCATGGGCGACGGGCGCGACACCGCCTACGCCAGCTTGTTCCTGGCCTCGGACGAGGCCCGTTTCATCACCGGGACCGAGATCGTCATCGACGGCGGAATGACCGTGCGCTGTGACTGACGCCCTGTCTACCACCGGCGGCTTCGCTCCCTCGCCTGGATGCCCGCCGCCGCATCCGTCGCCGCGCCGCCCGTCCGTCCGGCTGCCCGCCGGCGGTTGTGACTCGCACTGCCATGTCTTCGGGCCGTCCGCCATTTTCCCGTACGCGGCGGACCGGACCTTCACCCCGGTGGACGCACCGGTGAGCCAGCTCATGGCGCTGCACGAACTGCTGGGGCTCGAACGCGCCGTGATCGTCCAGTCCGCCTGCTACGGATCGGACCACAGCGCTCTGCTGGATGCCCTCGAGGCGGGCGGCGGGCAGTACCGCGGTGTCGGCCTGATCTCCCGCGGCACCTCTCCCGGCGCCATCGCGGACCTGCACGCCGCGGGTGTCCGGGGATTCCGGCTCAACTTCCTCCCGCACCTGGGCTCGCCGCCGGAGCGGGATGAGATCCGCGCCATCGTCGCGATGGTGGCGGACCTCGGCTGGCACGCCGAGGTGCACGTGCGCTGGCTGGACATGGCCCGCTATGCCGACCTGATCCGGTGGTTCCCCATCCCGGTGGTCATCGATCACATGGCCCGGCTGGACCTGGCCCGCGATGCCACCGGTGAGGCGGCCGGTTCGCTGCTGTCCCTGCTGGACAGCGGCCAGGTGTGGATCAAGACCAGCGGCGCTGACCGGATCTCGCTGACCGGGCCGCCGTACTCCGACGCGGTGGCTTTCGCCGCCCGGCTCGTGTCGCACGCGCCGGAGCGCGTGCTGTGGGGGACGGACTACCCGCACCCCAACATCACGGGCCCGGCGCCGGACGACGGACTGCTGACGGATCAGCTCACCCGGATAGCACCGCGACCGGACGACCTGCACCGGATGCTGGTCAGCAATCCGGCTGAGTTCTTCGGCTTCGGCCCGGTCAGCCGTCCTCAGCGGGGGGATTGATCCAGTTCTGCGCCCACGGGCTCCGCTCGATCGCCGCGTAGGCGGCCCGTGTCGCCCGGGACAGCAGCATCGCGGCGAGATCGGCGTCATGCGCCATGAGGGCGTCGAGGATCTGCTCCTGGGCCGCCACGCTGAACGGGAGACGGCCCGGTGTCTCCAGGCTGGCGTGGCGCAGGATCAGGGTGCGCAGGGCGAGGGAGTCCAGGATGCCCTTCAGGGTGGCGTTGCCCGCGATCACCGTCATCTGTTCCTGCAAAGCGACATGCGACCAGAAGTAGCCGTCCACGTCACCAGCATCGGCCTGCTCGCGCATGACCTTGACGCGCTGCCCCAGGTCGGCGAGGTCAGCGTCGGCGGCGTTCTCCGCGACCAACCGCCCCACCAGGGCCAGCAGGTATTCGCGCACCTCGTAGATCTGACGCACCGCCTCCGGCGTGTACGCCGTCACCCGGGGGCGCCGGCGCGCCCGGATCTCGACCAGTCCCTCCTGCTCGAGCAGCATCAAGGCCTCACGCACCGGGGTGCGGCTGGTCTTGAACCGGTGCGACAGGTCCACGCTGTTGAGATCCTGCCCCGGCCGCAACCTGCCCTCGATGATCCCCAACCCGACCCATGTCGCCACTTGTACCACTAGCGGTTCACGCCGCTCGTTCAGCTTGAGAAGCCGGATGAGTTCCTCGCCGCGGTCGTGCAGCGTACTCGGGGCATCCACGGAAGCGTCCGGCTGCCCTTCCAGAGCGGAATCCGCACCGGCAGCAGATACCTTGCCACGTGCCATCCAGACCTCCCAGGTCTCCCGCGCCATCCCTGCCAGCACCGCGCCGACTAGCGGATTTAACCGTACCGCCTTCCCGCGCATGTCGACACTTGACCAGCGGACTCAGCTTCCTAGGGCGTGGTTCCTGGGGAGTGGTTCCCCTAGGGCGCGCCGAACCAGCCAGCGAGTGCTTCTCGCAGCGCGGGCGCGGCGGGCTCGTCGATGGCTGCGGCCCAGGCGATATAGGCGTCCGGACGGATCAGCAGGGCCTCGGCTGGCCGGTGATCGGTGGTGGCCGTGTGAATATCGACGCGATGCTGCCAGTCCTGGGCGGTCTCGCGGAGGTCCGCGCGGTCGGCCAGGTCGAGGAAGACGGGCCGGGCGGCGTGCATGAGCTCCGCGACGCTGGTCGTGCCCTGATCTGTGTGCAGGGTGAGGTCGGGCACGAAGGTGCCGGTCAAGGGGTGCCGGTTGGGGTTGGGCAGCGGGTAGCGGATGTCGGTCCCGGCGATCAGGGCTCCGACGCGGCGCGCTGGCTGCTCGTCGGTGAAGAGTTCCTGGAAAACTTCCCGTAGTGCGTCGGCGGCTTCGTCATGTCCGCGCCTGAGCGCGACTTGGGCTTGGGTCTGCAGCAGTGCACGCTGGCCGGCGAGGCGGCGTTCATCGTGATACGTGTCCAGCAGGCCACCCGGCGCCCAGCCGTGGATGTCGGCGGCCAGCTTCCAGGCGAGGTTGACCGCGTCCAGCAGGCCCAGATTCAGCTGCGCGCCGGTGGCGGGGAGCAGGTGAGCCGCGTCGCCGGCCAGCAGGATCCGCCCGTCGCGGTACCGCTGCGCCTGGCGAGCCTGAAAGGTGAAGCGCGAGAGCCGAAGCGGATCTTTCACGGGGAGATCCCCGCCGAGCACGCGGCGGATGCTGTCCTGGAGTTCGGCCAGCGTCATCGGCACATCATCGTCGTATTCGGTGTCCTCGTCTTCAACGGTTTGCAGGAACAGCCCCCGCTGGTTGAGCGACCCGAACGCGAACAGGCCACGATCGGTTCGGGTGAAGCCTCGACGGACCGTCCCCAGCCCAGGGACGTCGAGGTCGCCATTGGCTAGTTCGGTCACCGACTCGGACACGGTGACCTGGCCCAGCCGGTTGACCTCTGGATAGGTGGTGCCGGGGAACGGGATCCCAGCCCAGTCACGGACCTTGCTGTGCGCGCCGTCGCAGCCCACCAGGTATCGGGCGGTTACCCGGTACGATCCGTCACGACCATGCATGTCTGCGGTGACCGAGGCGTCGTCTTGGCCGATCCCGAGCACCTCGTGTCCACGGCGTACCTCGGCACCGAGTTCGCCGGCGCGTTCATCGAGCAGCCGCTCCAGTCTCGGTTGCGGGAGAGACATGGCCTGGAGCGGGGGGTCCGGCAGGTGGGTGAAGTCCAGATGCACTCCGCCGAACGGAAAGACAGGAGTTGGGTGCGGGTCGGTGCTGGCTGCCTCGAACCGGTCCAGCAGGCCTCGGTAACGCAGCAACCGCAGGATCTGGCCGCCGAGGCCGTTGGCTTTGGGTGTCTCCTGCGGCTGTGGCTGCCGCTCCAGTACCAGTGGCCGCACTCCGGCCAGGCACAGCTCAGCGGCCAGCATCAGGCCGACCGGTCCGGCGCCCACGATGATCACGTCGGCGTCTGTCATTCAGCACTCCCCTTCGTCGTCGCCTCGGCCAGTCAGTATGGGCCACGACCCGGGTCTTGCGGCAAGCCCCCCGGTGCGCTATACGTTAAGAGTGGAGGGGACCGTGTCCTCTCCTTCCTTTATTGGGCGACGGCAGTGTCGTCCGCGGCGCGGGTTAACCGGCAATTCCGCCCTCGTCCGGGATGCGGGCGAGCAGAAAGGTGACGTCGTCTTCGCGTCTGGCCGCGAGTGTTTCGACGACCAGGTCGGCGATGACCTCGATCGGCTCTCTGGCGATGCCGGGCGAGGAGGGCCTGCAGGGCGGTAATGCCCTGGTCGAAGGAGCGGGCGCGGGTCTCGGCCAGCCCGTCGGTGTACAGGGCCAGGACCGCGCCGGGCGGGAGCTTAAGCCGAGCTTCGCCGTAACCGACGTCGGGCCCGAGGCCAAAGGAAGGGCCGGCGGGCAGATCCGGTACGTGCGTGGTCCCGTCCGGTAGGGCCAGGACCGGCGGCAGGTGACCGGCCGCGCTGATCACGCACGACCGGGCAGCGGGGTCGATCACGGCGTGTACGCAGGTGGCCAGCGTGAGGTGCCGCAGCGTCAATGCCGTGCCGCCAAGCTGCCTCAGCAGGCTGGCGGGCTGGAGGCCGAGACCGGCCAGGGCGTGCGCGGCGGCGCGCAGTTGGGCCATCAGCGCCGCGGCAGCCGGGCCGTGCCCCATTACGTCGCCGACGGTCAGCCCGGTTGCTCCGGAGGCCAGCGGCACCACGTCGTACCAGTCCCCGCCGATCGCGTGCCCATCCGCGGGCAGGCACCGCCCGGCCGTCTCCAGCCCGGACGCAGCGGCTGGCGCGGTGGTGAGCAGGCCGAGCTGCAGGGCCCCGCTGACGGTCCGTTCCCGCATCAGGGCAAGCGCGGCATCGATGGCCGCGCCGGCCCGGGTCGCCAGGCGCGCGGCGGTCAACCTGTCCGGCGGGGTGAACGCAGCCGCGGTCTCCCGGGCGAACGCGATCAGCCCGGTGACGCCATCGTCATGAGCGGTCATCGGCACGGCCAGGAACGATGCGTACCGGCCTAGTACTTCCCGGCCGCCCGGGTGCTCCTGGTCCAAGGTCTGGCTGTCCGGCTTGCCGAACACCATGGGTCTTCCGTCACGGACGCATCGCGCGTACGGTGAGTCCGCGGCGAAGGCGAGCACTTCCCCTGACGGGAACGCCCCCTGCGCCTGCGTCAAGCTGGCTATCCGGGTGCCAAGACGGCGCGCCAGCAGTCCGCCGCCATCGGCCGGGCCGTTTTCGGGGGGTGTCTCCAGGACGAACACGGCCGCGGCGCTGGCAAACCCGGGTACGGCGGCGTCAAGCACCAGGGCGGCGATCTCCGCCAGGTTCCGGCTCGCTTCCATCCGCAGGACAGGCTCGCCCGGCAGGTCGAGCCTGTCGCCGGCATCGCCCGGCGCGGAGCCTGGACCGTCCGTCACCTGCGACCTGGCCTTTCCTCTGCGGGTACCCGGCAGCCGTGCCGACCGGCCGCAAACCCTGCAATATCTACCTTAGTCAGCCCGCGCATTTCAAGACCGCAGGTCAAGCAAACCAGCCGGTCGCTCCCGCACCGTGTACCCGCGGTCCCGGCTAGCGGAACTGGCGGTCGGGCTACGATAAACGCGACGGATGGACCCACTGGTGCCAGGACGGAGATGCGATGACTGTCGGGCCAGGGTGGATACCCCCAGGAATCGACAAGACCAAGGCGAACATCGCCCGGGTCTACGACTGGTGGCTTGGGGGGGACCACAACTTCCAGTCAGACATTGACGCCGCCCGTACGTCGGTCGCTCTCGACCAGAACATGCGGGCCTCGGCCCGCGCGAACCGGGCCTTTATGGGCCGAGCGGTGCGCTTCCTCGCCGGCGAGGCGGGGATCCGGCAGTTCCTGGACATCGGGTCCGGCATCCCCACCCAGAACAACGTCCATCAGGTCGCCCAGGCAGCCACCCCCGGCTCGCGAGTCGTATACGTCGACAGTGACGACGTCGCCGTCGCCCACAGCCGGCTCATCTTGCGGGACAACCCGGACGCCACCGTCATCCAGGCCGACCTGCGCCAGCCGGAAAGTATCCTCGCCGACCCTTCCGTCCAGCTGCTGCTCGACTTCAGCCGCCCCATCGGGCTACTCCTGGTCGCCGTTGTGCACTTCCTCCCAGACGATGACCCGGTACGGGACATCCTCGCCACCTTGCGCAGCGCGCTCGCCCCCGGCAGCTACCTGGTGCTCAGCCATACCTGCCGGGACGCCGACCCGGTCCTGGCGCAACAGCACGAGAAGATCTACACCAGCCGGGTGGACACCACATTCCGCATGCGCACCCGCGAGGAGATCGGCCAGCTGTTCAACGGATTCACCCTGGTCGAACCGGGCCTGGCCTGGGTGCCCGAGTGGCGCCCGGCCTCGCCAGCCGATGTCCCCGCCGACCCGCAGAAGTACTGGATCCTAGGCGGCGTCGGCCGCCTCGACGCTCCCTCCGCCTGAAGAAGGAATTAGCCGATCGCCGGCTGGGGATGCGGCGCTTCGGGCGGGATGCGGGCGAGGATCACGGTGATGTCGTCTTCGTGCTGGCCGGCGAGCGAGCTGATAAGAGCCTCGCAGATGTCTTCAAGAGGGCCGTGTGCCTCCGCTAGTGCGGAGCGGAGGGCGAGTATGCCCTGATCGAAGGCGCGGGTACGGGTTTCCACCAGCCCGTCGGTGTACAAGGCGATGATGGCACCGGGGGGCAGAGGGACCTGAGCCTGACCATAGGTGGCCGACCCGAGCCCCAGCGACTGGCCGACCGGCAGCTCCGGAACCCGCGTCCCGCCGTCAGGCATGACCAGCACGGGAGGCAGGTGACCGGCCGCTGACAGGGTGCAGGAGCTCCGGCTGGGATCGATGACTGCGTACACGCAGGTAGCGAGCGTGGAGTGCCGCAACGTCGTGGTCACCCGATCCAGGTGCCGGAGCAATTCAGCGGGCTGCGGGTCCAGTTGCGCGAGAGCGTGCGCGGCCGCCCGCAGCTGTGCCATCACCGCGGCGGCTTCGGGACCGTGACCCATCACGTCGCCGACGATGAGCCCGATACGTCCATCAGGGAGCGCGATGATGTCATACCAATCACCGCCGATCGCCTGCCCGGCAGCAGGCAGGCACCGTCCCGCGACCTCACAACCCGATGGCTGCGGCGGGTCGGCGGCGAGCAGGCCGCGTTGCAGCGCGGCCACGACGCCCCGCTGCCGTGCCACGGTCAGGCCGTTGCCAATGCCAGTGGTTGCCGCCTCGGTCAGCCGGGCGATCTCGCCGACATCGTTGGTGCAAAACGCCGGGACACCGGTGCGCCGCGCGAACGCCACGAACCCGAGGTTCAGCCCGCTGGAGGTCAGCGGGGCAGCCAGGAACGAAGAGTAACGGGAGAACACGTCTCGGTCAGCCGAGCGGATCCGGTCCAGCGTCTGCCGGTCCAGCTCCGTGAAGATCACTGGCCCGCCCTCTCGCATGCACCGGGCGCACGGCGAATCCGCGGCCACAGCGATCACTTTCCCGGACGGCAACACCACGGACGGGACTTCCGGGTCGCGGTGCGCGGACCTGGTACCTAGCCTGCGCACCGTGACCTGACCGGCGGATCCGCGTCTGGGCTCGCCGCCGCGTAGCAGCCGCTCAAGCACGTAGACGCCCGCCGCGTCAGCGAAGCCAGGCACGACGGCATCCAGGACCAGGCCGGCGATTGCGGGCAGGTCCACGCTGGTGGCCAGCCGCAGCCCGGCCACCGCCGTGGAGCCGATGCGTGGCACGCCGTCAGCGGAGGTCGTAAGGGCCTCCGGATCATCCTGCACCTGTACCTCGGCTTCCCGCTGGTCTCCGTGCCGCAATCCCGACTGTCTCCCGCAAACCCTTGCATATCACCCGAAGTAACTCTAACCCTCCGCCTCAACCCCGTCCCGCTGATGACGTCAGCCCCTTACCCGTAAGGGATTCGCGCCGCCGGCTAGCCCACCATGTCCGGCAATTACTACTAATACGATGAAGCGAGCACATGCCGTACGAGCGGGACAGGAGGCCGCGATGACTGAGGAATCAGGCTGGGTACCGCCGGGAATTGACACCAGCAAGGCGAACATCGCCCGCGTATATGACTGGTGGCTGGGCGGCGACCACAACTTCCTCGCCGATCAGGACGCCGCCCGCGCCATGATCGCGGTGGAGCCCAATACCCGGGGTGTCATGCGCGCCAACCGGGCTTTCATCGGCCGCGCGGTACGGTTCCTCGCGGGCCAGGCCGGCATCCGCCAGTTCCTCGACATCGGCTCGGGCATCCCTACCCAGAACAACGTGCACCAAGTGGCCCAGGCAACAGCGCCGGGCTCGCGGGTGGTTTACGTGGACAACGACGAGGTTGCCGTCGCGCACAGCAGGCTCTTGCTCGACGACAACCCCGACGCCGCCATCATCCAGGCCGACCTGCGCGAGCCAGACAAGATCCTGGCCGCCCCCGAGACCCAGCTTCTCCTCGACTTCACCCAGCCCGTAGCGCTGCTGCTGGCGGCGGTCCTGCACTTCGTTCCCGGCACCGATCTTGTCACCGACGTCCTGGCGACCCTGCGCGAGGCGCTCGCCCCGGGAAGCTACCTGGTCATCTCCCACGGCTGCCGCGACGCCCGGCCCGACATAGCAACGGCCGCCGAGAGCGCCTACAACAACCGGGTCGACGCCGATGCCCGCCTCCGCAACCGCGAGCAGATCGCGGGATTCTTCGACGGCTTCGCCCTCATCGAACCCGGGCTCGTCTGGACACCGGAATGGCGACCGGACTCCCCCGACGACATCCCCGATGACCCTGCCAAATACTGGTGCCTCGCCGGCGTAGGCCGTCACGGGGGCCGCTAGCCAGCGGGTCCGCCGTTTTCCCGCCCAGTCACCGCGGGGAGGCGGGGGGCAGGGCGGGGCGGTCGCGGGGTAGCGAATACGGTCTCGCGGATCTCCCTGATGACGTCGTCCAGATCGTCAAGGGCTTCCTCGATGCGCTTCCTGGCGGGATCCGCGGGCAGTTCCAAGGCCGCCTGCAGGCTGAGCCTCACCGGGAACAGGCCGGTAATGACCGCGTCGAGCATCTGCAGGTGTGCCTGCTGCGCCGCGGTGGTGTCCCCGGAGCCGCGGCCGGGCACGTCTTCCGCTCGCGGGCGGGCTGCTGCCGACGGCCTCGCGGCCGTCGCTGTGTCAAGGGACGGGTAAACGGCCACCGTCCGGTCCACGCCGACCAGGCTCAGCACCCGCGCGACGGTCTGCGCGGTGACCACAAGCCGCAACTCCGTGTCGCTTGCGACGGCTCGTTGCCAGGTGCGAATCACGGCATCGGCACCGGCATGGTCGCAGGAGATGGTCGCTGTCATGTCCGCGATCAGGGTCGTCGCGCCGCGGTTGATGACCGACAGAAGCTCCTCGCGGACCTGCCCGGCATTGGATATTCCGATGTGCTCGGGAAGAGTCACCACCGCCTGCCCGCCAGCCCACTCCACCGGGTAAAGATCTTCAACAAACCTGTGCATCGCTGAGCTACCTTGATCGGATCGGGCCAGGATTTCCCTGCCGCCAAGAGTCCGGAGCGACGCGGTCCCCTGCACACCGTCATGCGGCCGCGCAGGGCATTTATGGACGTTTACCTCTTTTGTCATCGTATGCCCGCCACACCGAGCCGGATAGCCGCTACCGGGTTACCTTGCGGTTAACCTCTGCCGACGGCCCATACCCCAGCGTCACCAGGCTCGCCGATGGTGACCGGATCGCGGTGCGCTTCGCCTACGAGTGGCACGACGACGCGGGCCAGTGGTACCGCTCATACGGCAACGAGAACTGGAAGTTCGACGCCGACGGCTACCTGCAAGAGCGCCACGCGAGCATTAACGATGTGCCCATCGAGGAGGCCGGCCGCAAGTTCCGCTGGGACCGTTCCGGCCCCCGTCCGGTCGATCACCCTGGCCTGAGCGACCTGGGCCTGTAGATCATGGCGCGGGTCATGACCGAGCAGGCGGCGGCCATCCCCGCGCTCGCGGAGGCCTTCCGGGAGCACGGCTTTGAGGGGGCGAGCATCGCCCGGCTCTCCGCCGCCACCGGCTTGGGGAAGGGAAGCCTGTACAACTTCTTCCCCGGCGGTAAGGAAGAGATGGCCGCGGCCGTGCTCGCCGATGTCGACGCGTGGTTCACCGGCAACATCTTCGAACCACTGAGGAACGCCACACCAGGCGATCCCGCCGCGATCTCCGCCATGTTCGACGCGGTCACCGCCTACTTCAGGTCCGGGCGGCGGATATGCCTGCAAGGAGCCTTCGCGCTCGGCCAGGAGCGTGGCCTGTTCGCCGAAACGATCGCCGGTTACTTCGAGCAGTGGATCGCTTCGCTCACCGCGGTCCTGCTTGCTGGCAGAACTGAACCAGTGGCTCGCGTCGCCGCGGTCGAGGTGATCGCGGCCATCCAGGGCGGCATCGTGCTATCGCGCGCCCTGGACAAGCCGGAGATCTTCCTGCAAGTGATCGAGCAGACCCGCCTGCTGATCAGCAGGGGCAGCAGGCCGGGCTGACCATGACGTCACTGACGGCGAAGACAGCGCCGCTGGACGGATCAGCCACGCTGATCGCCTCGGGGATACCGCTGCTTTGGGTCAGCTTCCCGGTCCCGACTGGCAAATTGTCCGCGCTGACGGTGTAGGTCCCAGTCGACGGATATAGCAGGACTGACAGGTCGGTCCACGCGGCCACCGGGTAGCTGAACGCCGTTTGGACCTGGGTGCCGTTGTCGGTGTACGTGAGGTGCCCGTGGGGGTCCATGCCAATGGCGAGAACCTGGTTGCCATGGGTGTCCAGGATGCTCACCTGCGCGGCCTTGTCCCCCTGGCCGCTGAACAGCTGCAGGTCGACGCGGACATCACCGCCGGTCACGCTGAACGGGTGCTGCGCGGTGGCCGGGCCGGTCAGCGTCAGCGAGCGGCCGTTGAACCCGGCCGGATTCGCGGTGACGACCGCCGAGCCGGTCACCTTCCAGCCGCCAGATGGCGCCGCGCCCTCGGGGTCGGTAGCGAACGTGTCGTTCAGCACGGCCGGCGGGCCGGCCGATGCTTGCGCCGCGCCGACGTTGGGGGCGTTCGGCGGGACCGGAGCCAGCGAGAGCGGGAACGCGGCCGATGCCGGGACGGGAACACCGGCACCGAGCGCGGGCGAGCCGGCCAGTAGCCGGTAGCCGAACGGGTCGGAGCCGCCGGGGGCGGCGAACCCCGGTGGCGCCGTGATCGTGGCGCTGGAACCCGAGGGCGCCGGCACGTTGTTCAGCAGGTTGTCACGGACCACCCAGCCCGAGTTGGGCAGGTTCCAGCCGATCGTGCCGGCCCTCGGCGCGGCGGTGACCGCGTTCCCGGCGAACTGCACGTCGAGCGGCGCGTCGGTGGTCGAGCTGGCTACCTCCTGGGCGATTCCGTTGCCGACGTAGATCGTGTTCGCCTCGACCGCTCCGTCGGTCACCGGGCCGCCCGCGAATACCAGGTCGTTGCCGTGATCATCGATGGACATGTTGCCGAGCACCGACACCGGTCCGATCGGTGCCTGCGGATCGGAGTCGAACTGCAGGAAACCACCCGCGTTGTCATGCGAGAGGTTGCCCTCCATCGTGACGTGGTCGGTCGCCGGGCCAATCTGGTAACCGGTCCCCGGCGCGGGCGACGACGGCTGGGGCGGCGGGACGTGGCCGCCCGCTACCTGGTTGCCGGTGACGGTCGCGCCGGTCGAGTCGGCCACTGACAGGCCCGTTCCCGTGTAGCCCTCCAGCCAGTTGTTGCTCACCGTGGCATCCTGGGTGGCGCCGATGGCGATGCCGTTGTTTCCGACGGAGTACAGGATGTTGTCGCTGACGTCCAGGCCGCGGCCCGGCGCCCAGGCACCGGTGCAGGACGCCGGATGCCAGTCCGGCGCGACATCCGGACGGCGGCACCAGTCCGAAGTCATGTCCACGCCGTCGCCCGTGACGTCGTAGATGCGGTTGCCGGAGATCGTGACGTTATCCAGGGAACTCGGCGACGCGGCGGCCGGTGCCGCCAGAGAGATCCCGTCGGTGACGTTGTGGATGACGAGGCGCTGCAGCGTGATGCCGCTCATCGGCCCGTAGTCGTCCGCATCGACCGTCACGCCATCCTGCCCGCCGGACAGGGCCAGGTCGCTCACGGTGATGTCGTGCTGATTCGCCAGTTCCACCGACGCGTCGGCGCCACTGGCGTTGATGGTCGGCGGCGTGCTGCCGGGACCGTAGGCGCCGATCGTGATCGGCTCCGAGGGGTCACCGGATCCGCTTGGGCTGATCGTGCCCGGGCAGGTGGTGCCGCGCTTGAGGAAGAACGAGTCGCCGGGCATAAGGGAGAGCCGGTTCACATCCGCGAGTGTGTTGTACGGACTCGCCTCGGTTCCCTTTCCGTCGACGCTCGCCGCGCAGTCGACGAAGGCACGCACCGGAATGCACGCCTGGGCTGGGACGGCGCCGGCCACGCCAGCCGCCAGCACCGCGACCGCGGCTCCGGCGACCGCAACGGATCTGACCATCGATTTCTCCCCCACCGTAAGGACGCAGAACGTAGTTTCGTGACTACTATGCGTTATTGAGTGGGGAGTGGTCTAGAGGTACGCAGGGAAAAATTGAGCTGATAATGCCGCCCGCCCAGCGGCGCTCCTCTCGCGCGACCCCAGCGGTGGGCCATCGATAGCCGAATTCGGCTATCGATGGCCCACCGAAGGCACGCGAACGCGCCGTCTTCTTCGAAGATGTCGAAGACCCGGATCACATTTCGGTGATTGAGCCGGGCGGCCAGCTTGGCCTCCCTGGTGGCCCGGCGGCAGGCTTCCTGCTGTTCCGCCTCGGAGGAATACGCCGGCCAGACCAGCTCTTTGACCGCTACGTCACGATTAAGGAGCACGTCGTGGGCCATCCACACGACGCCCATGCCCCCACGACCGATAACGGCGCCGAGCCGATACCTTCCGCCGATGAGGCGCCCTACCTCCATGTCGCACCGAGTACCCAGCGGACACGGACCTAACGACTAGCTACCGCGAGGGACGCTAACGACTTGGGCTCGGTTACCGCGAGGGATTTTAGCGGCACAGGGAGATCCTGCGGCCATGTCCAGCATCAGCGCCTGCCACGGGGAACGCTGACCGTGCTCAGTGGCCACCGTCGTTATGAAACAAAATATTGGCATAACGACGGTGGCCACTCAGCGCGCCCGAAGGGCACGGATCTCGGCTCGGATGTGCACCCGATCCTTAGGCCTCTAGGAGAATGAACTGCGTGATGACGCAACGACTGGTTTGCCGGGGTCGCGGCTTTCGCGGCCCCGAGCGCTATCCAACCAGGAGGTAGCGTGAAGCAGCAGCGACGCGGTGGGCACGTTCAACGGCCGCTGAGCCAGGTCCCGTACCGGGCGGTGCACCACGCGGTGCTCCGGGGCGCCGAGCGGTTCTGGCATGACCTCCGGTTGAAAGACCTCCACCAGAGCGGCAAGGAGTTTGAGCTCATGGGCCGGGCCATGGGTTTCGCCGCCCTGGCCATGCTCACCGTGTTCCCGCTGCTCGTCGTCGTCGCTGCCGCCAGCGCCGCCACGCATCACGGCCTAGCCGTATGGGTGGTCTACGGCATGGGCCTGACCGGCTCCTCTGCCGACGCGGTGGTACAGCTCTTTTCCGCACCCGCGTGCGTCCTGAGCACGACGAGCGTTTTCAGCCTGCTGCTGCTGGCCGTCTTCGGGGTGACGTTCGCGGGCAGCGTGCAGGCCGGGTTCGAAAGGGTCTGGGGCCTTCCCGCCGGGCCGTGGCACAAGATCTGGCGTCAGGCGGTGTGGCTGATCGTCTTGATCGCTTACATCTACGCGGCGGCCACGGTGGGCGTTGTGACACACCACGCGCCGGCCGAGACAGTGAGCCGGGTCGCGGTGGCGATAGTGCTCGGCATCGTGTTTTTCTGGTGGGGGCTTCGCTTCCTGGTCGGCGGCCGGGTGAGCTACCTGGCGGCGATGCCAGGCGCAGTGGTCACGGTGGCGTTCCTGGCCGGCCTGCGGGCCTTCTCCGCCTTGGTCTTCGAGCCGCTCATCGTCACGAACGCGGTCACCTACGGGGCGCTCCCGACCGGGTCGGCCGCCCGGTGACTTACTTCTCCTGGTTGCTGCGTCGCAGCGCGGGCTCCTGCGGTGACTGGGCTACGCCCTCGGCGCGCGGGACGCGGTGCTCGCCCATGTCGCGCAGCGTCGGGAGCGCGGCCAAGGATACGGGCACTGGCAGCCACAGCGCGAGTACCCGGTAGGCGAATATTCCGACGACGGCTGGCGCGAGTGGCGCACCGCAGTACATGATCGTGACCGGAAGCACGAGCGTGAGGACGCCAGCCCCGGCCAGTGGCCCGGTGCGGCGGGTGAACACCATGCCGGTGCCAAAGCCGAGGAAAAATGCAGCTGTCGAGCCGTCCGCGGTAGCGTTCCGCCAGCCAGAACGCGATCAGGAACCCGGGAACCGGCAGCACTGCCCAGGGAATCGATACATCACCAGGCGTCGCGCTGTGATCGGCCGCCAGCACCACGATCGCCGCGGCGCACCCGATGATGGAGAGCACGCCGTGCTCCAGGCCAGCCAGGCCGCTGACCCGGACCTTCGCTTCGTCCTCGTCCGCGCCGGCGGCCTCCAGCGCGTACTTATCGAGCGTGCCGCCGCCGTGGGCGAGGAACCCACCGAAGCCGGCGGCCACCACCGCGCGCATCTGCGCACGCGACAGGTCGGGGCCACCCGCTACGCGGAAGATGCCGCGGTAGGCGTAGTAATAGCCGACGAATGAGATCAGCAGGCCGCCGACCACGGCGATCAGCCACGGCCAGTCGAAGCTTCCGAGTGCAGCACGGACCTGGGAGAACCCGGCTACGTAGGCGAGGCCGACCCCGGCAGCCACGTCCAGTACGCCGGCCACGACCAGCAGCAGGGTCAGCTCGGTCCCGCGGCGCTCCAGCAGATTGCCTGGCAGCAGGTACCCGAAGAATTTCCGCATCGCCCAGCAACGCTGCCCGCAGATGGCGACAGTATTCCTGGCTGCGGCCTCCAGCTATAACCAGGCCAGCACTAGCTGCGGCCGCCCGTTCCCGGCACCCGCGCTGCGCTCCGTCTATTTCCCAATGCGCGATAGCGCGAGTACGCCAGCGAACGCCATGAGCAGCAGTATCGCGCCGAGGCACAAACTGTACGTTCCGGCTCTGGCTTTTTGGTCGGCAAGGAAGTAGTCACGTCGGATCGTCACGCCGTAAACCGTCGCGATCAGGCCGCTGACCCCAAGGGCGAGGAGAGCGATAATCAGGCCTTCTTGGTCTTTGGCGATACGGGTGATGTGATTGGCGTCAAGAATGGTAATGACAACACCAGATATCAGCGTGATGATGGTAATGACGGCCGCTACCTGGTCGATCACCCGCCCAAAGCCGGTGCTTTCACTGTTCATCGGTTACCCCGAAAGCCAAATCGGATGCCACGGGAGCCAATCGGAAAGCGCGCGATCCGTGTCCGCGCGATCTGCTGGCGGGCGGTGCTCCAATTTTCGCTTCGAGCCACTAGTTCCACCAGTTCACGCAGTATCCCGATGATCTCGATCATCGCTCGCTCATCGCGACGGACCTGTTTCGCGATCGGATACAGCACGAGCGTCGTCAGGCATCCAGCGCCGAGGGCCGCGATTACCGCGGCGGCCAAGGAGAGGGTCACCGCCGAGAGCGCCCCTAGACGGTTTGCGCCTATCGCCAAGGTCACGCCGAAGGCGACCGCGAGGATCAGGACGAACGATACCGACTGCACGGTCCGCGCCCGGAGGTGGCCACGGTCGACGAGGTCGAGGAGTATCTCGGCTCGAACAAGGGCTTCGTCAAAATCTTTTCCGCTTGTCGGCGACTTGTGTCCGGGGAGATTATCGCTTGTGCGCACAGAACTTACCTACCTGGTTGAGGAAGTTGTTAACGAGAGTCTTTGTGAGCGCGGAGTCGTCGAATGGCTTATCGGAATCCAGCCCATCGAACGGTTTCTCGGTAATCACTCCGTCGAATTCGTAATTTCTCGGCTGAGAACAGACGGGGATCACCGCCACCCGCAGGCTAGAAGAGCCGATCGCGGTAACGAGCCTGCGAAGCTCCCCGCAGAACGCGGATTCTTGCCCTTTTCCATTGGGTGGTGCGGCGGAAGGAATATAGTAATCACGGACGACATCCCGCTGGCGCCAGTAGAGATCAGCTTTCGCAACCGCGATGATAAGCGACCTCGTTTTATTGGTTCTGCCGGACCACACTTCTCTGAGCCGACCGCAGATTTCGCTAAAATCTGCGACTTCCTCTTTTCTCTTCAAATCAAAGAGCTGGTCCTTGACCGCAGAGGGTTCGCCGCCTGCGAGTTCGTCATGGAGCATTCTCTGGTTCGAGGGTTCCCAAATCTCGTTGTATCCGTGGCACACTACATGGATGAGAACAGAGGGATAACGAGACTCGCTGAGATAATCGTCGCGGACATTACTGCGCTGATCGGAGTCCTGGCCGGGTGTGACGACGGTGTACACGTGCTCTTTTTGACGGCCGACTCTGATGACAGAATCATACTTCTCTACGTCCTCGCTGCGCTTGGATGTGAAATCGGCCATGTTCGCTTCGCCGCCAAGCGACTTGACCAGTGTCGTTTTTCCGGCACCGGGCAATCCGGTGACCAGAACGGGCGTCGGACGCAGGAAAATCCCTGACATAGATCTCACTGCGACCGACAGCGATTTCATGGTGGCCGATACCCGGGAATCTTTACCTTCTGCCGCTACGCTGGCTCTAGCCACCGCCTTGGCCCAATCTTTATGGACCGAATTCCAGTTCCAGTCTTCCATGCTCCCTCTTTCCGTCCCGGATGTCATCAGGCGATGGATTTGCTCGCGTCCGATCGCACGCCCAGCTTGGTGAATCATCATGAATCAATGGGCCGATGCTCCCATCACGTGACACCAACTAGCCGCCTGGATCGGTTCTACCAGAAGCGGCGAAGGCCCCGCAGGCGGATGATTCATATTTAGTCATGGCTTACAGGACGCGCCGTAGGCCGCTCTCATGCTGCCATGGACGGGGCCGATGTCGCGTTGGATCATGCTGCAGTCGGCCGCAGCTAATATGATTCGATCCTATTCAGGGTTGTTGGAGGTGGTTAAGGCGGACGATGACGTGTTGCTCGGACGCAGGCGCCAGCTCGCCGGCGAGCTCCGGCGGCTGCGCGAGCAGGCCGGGATGTCGGGGCGGAAGCTGGCCGAGCTGGCGGGCATCAGCCAGTCGAAAGTCTCGCGGATCGAGTCGGGTGCCGCCCTCCCGACGGTCGCGGAGGTGGCGAGCTGGGTGAGCGCAATCGACGCCTCCGCCGCCGAGAACGTGGCGCTGACGATGTTGACGGACGCGGCCTACACGGAGGTTCACCCGTTCGATGACATCCTGCGCGGGCCGGGACACCTCCAGGGGAGTATCCGCGAGCTTGAGAACCGGAGCGGCGTCAAGCTGGCCTACCAGCCGTCGGTGATACCCGGCCTGCTGCAGACCGCCGAGTACGCCCGACGGCTGCTCAAGATGCTCCTGCCGCCCTATCCCGAGCCCGACATTCCCGCCGTCGTCGCCGCGCGGCTAGACCGGCAGACCGCGCTGTTCGACCGGGCCCGCACGTTCCATTTCCTGATCACCGAGGCCGCGCTGCGGTTCCGCCTCGGCCCCGCCACCATGATGGTCGCCCAGCTCGACCGCATTGCCACCCTCAGTACCCTCGAGAACGTGCAGATCGGCCTGATCCCCGCCGACGCCCTAGCCCATACCTACGTCCCCCATGGGTTCGTCATCTTCGAGGGCGTCGACGGCGGGCCGGACGCACTGGTCCTGGCCGAGACGGTGCACGCCAACCTGACCATCGGCATGGCCGGCTATGTGCGGCTCTACCAGGAGCACTGGACTCTGCTCACGCGGGCCGCGGTTTTCGATGACCGTGCCCGCGACCTGCTCATGAAGGTTTCCGAGGACGTGCGCAAGCTCTCCGCGCAGGACTCATAAAAAACGCGGGGAGTTAGGGTGCCGGCCCCCGAGCCGGTACCCTAACTCCCCGCCCCCCCGGTCAGCGGGGCCGCGCGTCGCCGCGGACTCGGCGACGGAAGTCGGCATACTCGCTCCTGGAGAACACCAACCCCGGCCGGGCCGGGTTCTTGGAGTCCCGGATCACAATCCCCGCCGCCGTTGCCTCAACGATCACGCAGCCGCCACCGTCGCACCGGAAGCTAAGTTCCGGCCAGGCTTCATTTTCTGACATCTTCGGTTCCATTCTGAATCTCGCGGATCCGCCGTCTGCTTTCAGTTCCTGATCTCGGCTTCCTGTTTCCTTTGTTTTACCTACTGTGCCGTTGATACTCGATTTCTGCCCGTCCACCATGCGTACACTTCTTACAGGTGCGCGAGTAGCCGTGCGGTTCACGGACGGATCTGACTGCGAGGTGGATGTTGGCTGACCTTGATGCATTGCGTGATCACATCAATAGTCTCATGCGCAACCACCGCCCCCCGATGAGTGTGCACGCCCTCTACAACGCGATCCAACAGGTGTCCGCGGATAGATCGGCACTCCCCGGGAGAACGAGCTTCTATGGCTGGTTTCGGGATGGGGCGCAACCGAAACATGTCCTTCTGGAGTGCGTACCCGCGCTCAGCATGGCGCTCGGGGTCGATGAGTACGAGTTCTGGCGCATCGCGGCGGTGCTGCCGCCAGAGGTGCACAGCACCGCCGCGCTGCTATCCGCTGCCAATGATTTCAGGGATACGTTGCGTATGATGACGCGTGCGACGATGGATGCCGGCCTACTCTCGGATGGAGTAGCCATTGTTGTTGACCGGGTGATGAATTCAGAATTGGACTTCCGTATCACTATCCTGCCCACCGTACGCGGGTACGCGAAGGAGATCCACGTCCACTCGTGGATAGTGCTGGAGCCTGCGGAGCCGGGCATGAGCCGATCGCGCGGATCGGCCTCCCACCTCGCGGAAAAGAGTCCCGTTCAGCAACGGGAGCAGATTCGCAGGGAAGTGATCACGGAGGCCTTGTGGCGCTCGCTCGGGCTGCGCTGGCGCACCGAGCCGGGTCCCGAATTGCCGTACGATTTCGATCTAAACCTATGCATCGAGATACCCGCAGAAGAGCGTAACCGGCTGCCAGCGACGGAATTTGGTATTGTGCCCAATGTGACACCCGAGCGGATACTTATCGTGTCGGCGCCATTTGGTCACGCCGAACTGCTCACCGCGTTCATGGGCGACGGACTGGGTTTCGGAACGGTAGATATGCGTTATCAGGGATTTCGCGATCCGCGTTCGAGTGATGAGGTCGTGCGATTCTGCCTGGAGACTATTACGGAGCTCAGTAGTCGATATGTATGGTCTATCAGCGAAACCGCCGATATCATGATTCGGACAGAAGATGCGATCGTTCAGTCCTCCGGTAATTATCTGATCGTCGGTATCTCGTACGGACCGGTTACCAGAGGGCTCGGCGCCGAGATCTGGGGCGTTCGCTCGGCAGACCTAATAGCCGCCGACCGTGCGGTAGCGCGCATCATACAAAAGGTCAACAAACGCCATCCGGTGGTCGTGGTCGAGTACGATGAGGCGGACTATCTGTCCGGTGATTCTGATAAGACGCGTCAGGTGGACATGAGCTCGCTGACCGATCACGTTCGATACTCTGCCGCGGAAGCAATGAACCTCATTCATGATAAATGCAACGGACCACCGGCATCTCGCTGGGGAGACAAGTTCGACGACCTGATCTACGGTGCGGGCACTAGGGCCCGAATTCCCGGCAGGTCCACCCAAGTACGCTGGTGCGAGCCGAATACCTTCACCTCCTGGCATTGATATGTTGCTGATCTCAGGCACGGTGGCCTTACCCTGATCTTTCACGGGGGCTGATGGCTGCCACTGGCGGTTGCACCCGGGCCCGCTCCAGCGGCTCCGTAATGGCCCGAAGGTCACGCGCAACGCGCACGCGCGGTCCGGCGGGGGCGGGCCCGCCCTCGGCGTGGCACCCTCCTTCCGTTACTCGGCGTCCGCCGGGCTAACGGCCGCGAAGTCGGTGCCGGTCGGGCGGTAGCCCAGCTGGCGCTGGGCGGCGCTGGTGTCCAAGGTTCGTTCCATCGCGAGCTGGCTGATCAGATACCGGTTCAGCCGCAGCCGCGCCGGCCAGCCGACCAGCCGCTGTGTCCACTCCAGCACCGTGGCGGCCGGCCAGGCCAGCCGGGTGGGCAGATACCACGGACGAGCGTGGACACCCGCCGCGGCGAGCAGGCCCCGTAGGCCTTCGTCCACGGTGAGCACGCCTTCGTCGGCGATATTGAATACACCACGCGCCACCGGACCGGACGCGGCGAGCAGGCACGCCGAGACCAGGTTCCCGACGCTGGTCACGCTCAGCTGGACGCGGCCATCGCCGACGACGAGGAGCCGACCGGCCCGCACGTTTTCCAGCAACCTCGGCAGCAGGGTGGTGTCGCCCGGGCCATACACGGCGTGTGGGCGGAGCACGATCGCCGACCGGTCGCCGTCAGCGAGCACCGCCCGTTCGGCGGCGGCCTTGGACGCCCCGTAGGCGTTGAGATAGCGGAGCACCGGCGCCTCGCTCTCCACCGCCATGATCGTCGGACGGTAGGGGTCGTACACGCTGGCTGTGCTGACGTGCACGATCCTGGCCGCGCCGAAGGACCGCAGAACGTGACGGGTGCCGGTAAGGTTGGTCGCCCAGACCTCCCGCTTGTCACCGGCATCGGTGGCGCTGGCCGCGCAGTGCACGACCGCGTCCACCCCGGGCGTGTCCGGTAGCGGACCGGCCGCGATGTCCCAGCGGCGGTACGCCGCTCCGCCGATGTGCGTGCCGTCTATCGTTGGCCGACGGCCAAAGGCGACCACGTGCCAGCCGGCGTCCATGGCCGCGCGGCAGACCGCCCCGCCGACGAATCCGGTCGCGCCGGTCACCGCGAGCCTCACGTGAAACCGCCGGACACCGTCGTCGCGGGGCTCACCTGGCATCGCCGGACACCAGAGAGCGCAACCGGTCGCGGTCCAGCTTGCGGGAACGCCCGGACCTGGGCAGTTCGTCTAGCACGACGATCCGGTCCGGCATTGCCTCCGCGTCGATCACGTCTGGCAGCAGCCGGCGCAGCCGCATCGGCAGCGCGTCGCTGTCCGGCCCCGGCTCGGCCACTACCGCGAGCACCACGGCCTCGTCCCGCGTGACCGGGTCCGGCAGGCCGACCATGGCAGCTTCTCGCACGCCGGGCAATGCGGCGATGGATGACTCGTACAGACCCGGATAGATGTTGTAGGAGCCGCGGATCAACATGTCCTTCTTGCGCCCGAGCATGACTATCCGGCCCCGCTCATCGATCCTGGCGAGGTCGCCGGTAGGCAGTTCGGCCATCGGATCGTGGCCGAGGTAGCCGACGCAGACGTTGGGACCCATGACCAGCAACTCACCGTCCTCGGCGATCCTGGCGCGCACGCCGGGCACCGGCGCACCGAGCAGGTCACCTGACTGTCCCGCGTCGACGTGCGCCAGCTTGTCCCTGGCCGTGGCGATCGCCAGCGGGATGGCCTCGGTCATCGCGTACACCGACAGCACCTCAGCCGCGGGCGCGGCGGCCGCGGCTTGGCGGAGCACCGTGGGGGCCGCGGGCGCGGAGCCCATCAGCACGTAGCGCACCCGTTCGGGCCAGCGGGGCGCCACCCGCAGCACCTCGGCTAGGTGCACGGGCACGCCGTAGACGTGTGTTACCCGCCGCTCGGCTAGATCCCTGGCGAACCGCTCCGGCTGCTTCGACCGGGCCGGCAGCGATACCTGGGCCCCGGCGGCCAGCGCGGGCAGTACGACGATAACCCCCTGGGCATGGAGCACGTCGCCTGGCCCGATCTGGATGTGCTGAGCGAGCATGGCCAGCCCGGCGGCCAAGGTTCCGCGCGAGTGCAGCACGCCGCGTGGCTGGGTCGTGGTGCCCGAGGTGAACACGACGAGCGCGGGACTGTCCGCGTCGGGTATCTCAATCGATGACGGAATCTCGGCGATCAGGCCAGTGAGCAGGCCGCGCAGCGGCTGTGCCCGGCGCGGCACACCCGGCCAGCGGCGTCCGCCGTAGACGGGCCGGAGCTCGCGGTCGGCGATGGCGGTCCGCAGGTCGGGCAGTGGCCAGCCACGCCTGCGGACCAGTGCCCGGAGCGGGCCGAACACACTCGCCGGATACAGCATGGACTCGGCGATCACCCATTTCGGCGCGGACACCCGCATACGGGCCGAGAAGAGCTGCGGCCCGACCCCGCTGTCGGCGAAGACCACCACGCCGCCGGCGGCGAGGATGCCGAGCAGCACAACCAGAGCGGTGGCCGAGCCGCGCATCGCGAACAGCACGCCGTCGCCGTCCCGCAGTCCCTGCCCGCGCAGGCCATGCCGGATGGACAGCAGTTGCCGGCCCAGCGACGCGTAGGTAATGGTCGTTCCGTCCGCGTCGATGATCGCGACCTCGTTGGGCCGCCGCCGTCCCTGTGCCAGGATCGCCACCACCGGATCGACCGGCTGTCCGGTCATACCCTGGTCACCTCTAGACGCTGGTATTTCGGGAATAGTACGCCGCGGGCGGCTCGCCGGGATACGACCCGGATCGGGGCGTTCTCCAGCACGGCGCCGAGGATCGCGCGGGTCTGCTCCATCGCCAGCGGGTACCCGAGGCAAAAGTGCGGCCCGGCGCCGAACCAGAGCCTGCGCAGTTCCGGCGGACGTTCCTGGTGCGGGTCGAAGCCGCCGTACGCCCTGCCGATGTTGGTCAGCGAGACGATCACCATGTCGTCGGTCCTGACCCGCACCGAACCGAGCGTGGCCGGACGAGTGGCGCTGCGCAAGATGATCGGCACCGGGGTGAGCACTCGGAGCGCCTCGGTGATCGCGGCGTCCAGCGGGGCGGAGTCGCCGGCCCGGAATGCCTCGGCGATTCCGTCGAGCGCCCGGTGATCATGCAGCAGCGCCACAAGCCTGGGGACGAAGGTGGAGATGGTTTCGGTGCTGGCTAGCAGCAGGGCGGATGCCAGGCCGCGCGTTTCGACCTCGGACAGACCCAGCATCCGCATCCGGCCGACCGGTGTGTCGTCGTCGCCCGCCGCCCACGCGCGGGCGGCCGGGCTCGCCGATCTGCTCGGCGATCGCCCGCGCCTTGGCCATCTGGCGCGCGGACGGGTGCGACCGCGCCAGATTCAGCATGCCGATGACCTGCGTTCCGTTGCCGACCAGTTCGCGGTAGCCGGCCTTCCCGTTCCGGCTCCGACCCGGAGACCGGGAAGCCGATGAGGGCGTTCGCCAGCGCGCCAGCCGTCAGGCAGGTCGCGTCGACCAGGTCAACCCGCTCGCCCCGGCCCAGCGCGGCGGATATCCGCCCGACCGGCTCGTCGAGCAGGTCCTTGCACAGTCGAGACGCGTAGCCCGGCGCGAAGAAGTCGGTGAGTTTGCGTCGCATCGCGCGATGGCCGGCGCCGTCCAGGTTGAACAGCATGGACGGTCCGAACACCGGGGTCCACAGCTCGGCCGCCGTCCGGCCCCCGCTAGCGAACGTCTCGGGGTCCAGCAGCACCTCGCGGGCGAGCTCCGCCGAGCTCACCACGACGCCGCGGCCCGGCACCCGGACGACCGGCCGTGCCCTGCCCAGCGTCCGCAGCAGCGGGTAGAGGAGCGGGTGCGCGGCGAGCTGCACCCGCAGCTCCGGTGCCCACGCGGTCATCGGACGTCGGCCATCTTCTGCTCGCGTTGGCCGTGGGCGGTGTACCAGGACCAGGTCCTGCGCATACCCCAGGCCTTCATCCGCCGGGTCGAGTAGAACACCACCATGTCGCCGCGCCGACCGTAGGAGCTGGTCACCCGGCGTGCCCGGTTGCTCAGCTCCCGGTCAAGGAACTCGTCCTCGAACGCGCGTCTGGGGTAGCCACCGCACCGCTCGTACAGGTCGGCGGTGAACGCGCAGTTGCAGCCCGCGCACAGCAGGTACGGACCGAGGAATTCCGGGCTTCGGTGGTCAGGCCGGAACCTGGCGACCAGCGTGCCGACCCGCACCGCGGCGGCCAGCGCCATGCGTTGCCACATCGGGATGGGAAAGTCGTCCACCCTGACGCGCAGCCGCCCGCCGACCATTTGGTAGCCGTCGGCGAACGCGTTCTTCACCGCGGCGGTCCAGTCCGGGGCGGCTAGGCAGTCCGCGTCGGTGCGCGCGATGTGCGTCGCTCCGTGCGTGGTGGCGTACCGGATTCCGGTGTCGCACGCGATGCCGGTGCCTTTTTCTTCCTCGCGAATCATCCGCAGGTCCAAGTCGGGATGCTCGTCGGCGAACGAGCGAACGATGTCGGCCGTGCCGTCGTCGCTGGCGTTGTCCACCACCAGCAGCGTGAAATCGCGGTCCCGTTGGTCCGCCATGGAGCGCAGGGTTCCCGGGATCCAGCGTTGCTCGTTGTACGCCGGGACGACGACCCACAGTCTGATCATCACTACAGCTCCACGAACATGAGGCCGACGCTGACACCGCCGGCGAGTCCGATGAGGGCGACGTTGTCCCCGGGGCCGCACCGGCCCGACTGAACCGCCATGCTGAGCTGGAGCGGCAATGTGGCGGAGGCGACGTTGCCGTGCTCGGCGATGGTGACGACGAGTTTGTCCGCCGGGATCGCCATGGCCTCGGCGAACTCGCGCAGGTAGGGAACTGTGGCCTGATGCATGCAGAAGACCGCGAAGTCCTCCCTGGCCAGCCCGGCCTCGGCGAGCGCGTCGTCCAGCCAGCGGACGGCGTTGTCCAGTATGACCAGCTTGAGGTCGTAGCCGCTGCCCTGAATGTAGCCGTCACGTAGCGGGTCACGTTGGTGCGCCGCGCCGGTGCCTGGCACCGTGGCGATGTCCCAGTAGGACGAGTCGGCGTAGAACCGGCGGTAGCCGATGCCCGACCGGTCCGAGCGTTCAAGCAGCAGCGCCGCACCGGCGTCGGACACCGTGTATCCGGGGAAGGCGTTGGCGTACTCGTCCCGGTTGGCCACCTGCCAGCGGATCGTCCGCGAGGGTATCTCGCCGCAGCAGACCAGCGCCCTGCTGGCCTGTCCGCTGTCGATCAGCGCCTCGGCCGTCTGGATGCCGTTGAGGAAGCTGTTGCAGGCGTTCTTCACGTCGAACACCGGGCAGTTAGCGCCGAGCTTGGCGGCCACCACGTGCGCGGTGGCGGGTTCGAGTATGTCGTGCGACGCCGCCGCGAAGACCAGGAGATCGATGTCACCGGCGGCCAGCTCTCGTTCTGACAAGAGCTTGATGCTGGCGGCCACCGCGAGATCCGATGGTTTCTCGTCATCGCGGGCGCGGTGCCTGCGGTCGATGCCGGTTAGCTTGTGCAGCGCGCCCGGCTTTGGTGTGTATCCCGGGCTGCGCGCGCTGACCAGCGCCTCGACCTGCTCGTTGTTCAGTGTGTCCGGCGGTAGGTGCGCGGTGACGCCACCGATACTGACCCCCATGAGATTCCCTGTTCCTGTGTCGATTGCCCGGTGTCGATTGCCCGGTGTTGATAGCCCGGTGTTGATAGCCGGTCACGCTGGGGTGAAGGCGAGCACGACGTTATGCCCGCCGAATCCGAACGAGTTGCTGACCGCGGCGGTGATCGCGAGCGAGCGCGGTTTCCCGGCCACCACGTCGAGTTCGATCGCCGGGTCCTGGTTGTCCAGGTTGACCGTGGGCGGCACCACGCGTTCGCGGATCGACAGCACGGTCGCGATGGCCTCCACCGCGCCGGAGGCGCCGAGCAGGTGGCCCAGTCCCCCCTTGGGCGCGGTGACCACCGCGCGGTCGCCGATCGCGGTGCGAATGGTTCCGCTCTCGGCGAGGTCGCCGAGCGGAGTGGACGTGGCGTGCGCGTTGACGTGGTTGATGTCCGATGGGGACAGATCTCCGCTGCGCAGCGCTTCGGCCATGGCCCTGGCCTGCTCAGCGTGATGGGGGGCGGGCGCGGTGATGTGGTAGGCGTCGTTGCTTATCCCGACGCCGGCCAGGCGGCCGTATACCTTGGCGCCGCGCGCCGCCGCGGACCCCTCCCGTTCCAGCACCATGATGCCCGCGCCCTCGCCCAGTACGAATCCGCTGCGATCGATGTCGAACGGGCGGGACGCCTTGTGCGGCGGGAAGCTGTCCTTGGCCATCGACCTGGCCCGCGCGAAACCGGCCATGGCGACCGGGGTAATACAGGCTTCCGCGCCGCCGGCGACCACGACGTCCGCCGTTCCTTCCCGCAGCAGCCGCCACGCCCAGGCGAGCGCCTCGGCGCCGGCCGCGCAGGCCGACATCGGGGCGTGCACTCCGGCCCTGGCCCGCAGGGCCAGCCCCACGTGGGCGGCGGGACCGTTGGGCATGATCATCGGAATGAGGTGCGGCGACACCCTCCGCGGTCCGTCCCGGCGCAACAGATCATGCTGGGACAGCAGGGTCCCTATGCAGCCGAGCCCGGTGCCGATGACGACCGCCAGTCGATCCGGCGGCACCGAGTCCTCGGTCAGGGCGGCGTCCGACCACGCCTGGCGCGCGGCGACCATGGCCAGTTGCTCACACCGGTCGAGCCGTCTGGTCTCGACATAATCGAGGCTGCCGACCGGTTCGACGGCCAGGCAGGCCGCGAAGCGGACCGGCATCAGGTCCGCGTCCGGCCAGTCGTCCGCGAGCGCGGCGATCCCGGTGCGGCCGTCCAGCATCGCTTGCCAGGTGGTGGCGACATCCCCACCCAGCGGCGTTGTCGCGCCGAGACCGGTGACGACTACCGCCTCGGTGCTGGTCATCTGGCAGTTTGCAGCACGGACTGGATATAGTCCACGGTGTCGCCGAAGGTGACCAGGGCGTCCTGGGAGTCCTCGGAAATGGTCACCCCGTAGCGTTCCTCGATCTCCTCGGTCAGTTCGACCATCGCCAGCGAGTCAATACCCAGGTCATCGCGCAGCGACGTCTCGACAAGGCCGCCTTCCGGCGCGTCGGCGCCGGAGACCTTTCGTATTGCCTGCATCAGGCCCTGTTCTATATCCATTCTGGTGAACACAGCTGCCTCTCCCCGCTCGACGCTGCTCGGCTTTACGGTCATTCTGACGGGCCCAATCTCTCGTGTCGGCCGGAATAGCGCCTCGCACTCGTGGCACGCTCACGTCAATTCGGGCAGCCCGCCCCGGTGTGATTCATCCCCTTTCACCCACAGCACAGAGTCTGGACCATGTGCGTTCACTATTCAACTGAATCTCCTGGCTTGTCGAAAATGTTCAACTGCGCCAACTGCCCGATTGAACACACGCCCCTCTCCGGTATTCACCTTCGCCCCAGTCTTCACATTGGAGGGACCGGATTTCGGCCAGCATTTCGGGCTAGGCCATCTGCTGGCAAGAAGTCCGGCCGGGGACGTCACGCGGTTCCTGCTGGGAAACTGCCCGCAGCGGTGCGGCGGCGCAGCCGCGCAGCCGCGCAGCGGGCATGCCCCGGAGGCGGTTCTCGCCCTCCGGTCGTTTCTGCGGTTCTGCCATCTGGACGGGGTTATCCCGGCCGCGCTCAATGGTGCCGAGCCGACGGCGGCGGCTGGGCAGCGGATGGGCCCACTGCCGGGGCATCCCGGGGGAGATCTTGACCGGCTGCTCGCTGGGGACCGCGGGTCGGCGACCCGCCGATGATCCCCGCACCTGACGGCCCGACAGGCCAGCCGTCAAGACACGAACGACAGTAGCGCAAAACGGCATAGCAAGGTAGAAAGGCGAGAGGGCCCAGAAAACCCCAAAAGGCGTCAGCAGCCATTTCTCTTAGTGCCTGTTTGGAAGCTCTCGGTGAATACGGGTGGTGTCCTGGCAACGCGGAGAAGGAGTCGATAGTGGAGCTATCGACGATGGGGGTACTTGCGGCTGCCAGCCGACGGTGCGGCGGCCGGCGCGGCCTGTGCTGATCGCGTTGCGGGTGCGCAGGTTCGCTGCCGGCATCACGATGGCTGAATCACCTGCCGCTCCAGCCATGGATACCTCGTACGCCACGGATAGAACGGAGGTGGCGCGTTTGGTGACCGCGTTGGTCTGGCGTCGGCCTTAGTGCTGGGTGAGGTGACGCTTCCGCACCGAAAGAGGATTTCATTCGCACGCAGAGAACAACGCCGGAGGTCTGGCTCTACCGTCCGCCGTCAGGGCCTGCAAGAGAGACACGTCGCCTTCTGCCGCGATGAGAACGTCCGCAGTCGAATCCGCGCGCGCAGAACTGACGCATCTGCGCTTCAGTCGTAACGTGGCGGCGTTGACTCGGAAGCGCACAAAATTGGAGTTCCGTGCGAGCTCAGGGAAAGGCGGGGTGACCGAGTAGATCACGCTCCGTGATAGCCGCCACTGAAGCGGCCATGTGTCGCCGTTCAACCCCGACGACGAGATCATGGCGCAAGGCCGGTACGACTGCTCACTCGCCGACGTCGCCCAGCACCTCATCGCCACCGGCCAGGCCACCGGCACGGCAACCGATCTCGCGCTGGCTGCCTACAACGCCGGCCCGGGCACCGTCGAAGCCGCGCACGGCATCCCGCAGGACGCCGCGGCGTACGTGCACCAGATCGACACCCTCGCCGCCACCAGGTACTCGGAAGCGACGGTCACCGCGACCACGAAAGGCCTGACCGCGGTAGCGGCGGCCGAGACCGCGCTCGGCACTCCGTACCACTTCGGCGGTTCCTGCTCCGGCCCGCACGGCAGCAACCCGGCCGGCTGGTGCGACTGCTCGTCACTGACCCAGATGGCCTGGCACGCCGCCGGCGTGGACCTGCCGCGCACCACCTACCAGCAGGTCTACTCGGGGATGCCTGTCGCGTCGGTCAGCGATCTGCAGCCCGGGGATCTGATCTTCATCCCCGGCTCGGACGGGACTCCGGCGAGCCCGGGTCACGGCCTGTATGTCGGTAACGGCTGGCTCATCGACGCCCGTATACCGGTCAAGTCGTGCAGTTCGCGAAGGTCTCGGACTGGCAGAACCAGATCGTCGCGATGAGGAGGCCGCAATGACCGAAAAACTCGCCCTCGTCCAGTGGGTGGAAGAGATCTTCGCCGCCGTGGTAGAGCGCCGCGTCGACCTCGGCCGCGGCATGACCTGGTGCGCCCGCTGGTGGGACCACCCCGAGGTCATCGTCCGGCTGGATGCGCTACGCCTGGCCTGGTACGACATGACCGCGCCGGATACCCCCGGCGGCGACGCCGGCGCGGGATACTCAGCGTGGTGGGTCAATCACGTCGACCCGACCCTGGCCACGCTGCTGGATGCCGACACCGGCCCGATGAGCGGCTGCCGGCCCGACCGCCATTCCGCCTCACCGGTACCGGTCCTGCGCACCGAACCCGTCCCCGAGGGAAGCCATCGATGACCATGCAAAACGACGATGCCATCGCCGTCCCGGCTCTGCGTCAGGCCCTCGGGCTGCCAGCCGAGCGGCCCGACGGCGCAAGCCGCCGGAAAGACCAACCACCCTGAACTCGCCGCATTCTGCTCCTGGGCACAAGTCCAGGACTACGTCCGCATCGACGCCGCCGGAGCCGACCTCGCCGCCAGCGTCCGGCTCATCGACAAACACGGCGCCGCCGCGATCCTGGGCATCATCGACAAACTCAGCCGCGACACCCGCGCCGAAGTCATCGCATGCACCGCACACGCCGCCAAAGGACGCGAATGGGAACGCGTGCGCATCGCCACCGACTTCCCCGAACCAACGCCAGGCCGGCCCGTGCAGCGGGCCGAAGCGATGCTCGCCTACGTCGCAGTCACCCGCGCCCAGTCCCGGCTCGACCAAGCCGGGCTCGCCTGGATCGACAACCACCCACCCGTCACATCACGGACGGAGGCCACCATGAACACCCGCAAACAGATCACAGCCGACCCGCTCACGCCCGACACGGAGGATGCTCCCCGGCCGTACGCCGGCGGACGCGCGCAAGCCGAATCCGGATGCCGCATCATCGCCACCGACTACGACGCGTGGAAAACAGTCACCAGCGCACCATCCGACCATCCCAAGGCGACCCAGCTCGCCCAAGCCTGGCGCGTCGTCGTCAAACGCGACCTCGGCGACGACCCCGGCCCGGCCGCCACCCGCTATCAGGTGCTCTCCCACGCAGCCTCCGCCCCCGCCGCCACGACCGTCGTCCAGGCACAACCCGCCGAAGCCGCGGTTTTGAACCGGCTCGCCGAACACGCCCGCCTGCACGCCGGACGCCTCCGCGCCACCGCCGACGAGCACTTCCGCCGCTCCCGCAAAGCAGGCCCCTACACCAGCGGGCGGCCCGAAGCCGCCCTGGGCTCCCGCATCATCGAAAAGGACTACCTCACCTGGTCCCGTTCCCCCGCAGCCACGAAAGCCGCCAAGGACAACGGACTGCTCGTCCATATCAAGCGGCTCCGAGAAGCCTGGGACCAGATCGGCCGCCACGGCCTCGGCGATGGACCCGGCCCCGCAGCCAGCCGGTACACCGAGCTCGCCAGCGCCTCCGCCGCAGTCGCCGACAACCTCCTGCTCTCGCTCCCGTCTACCGCCCTCGAACCGCTCCTGGACTTGGCCAGCCACGCCAGCAAGCACGCCATCCGCCTGCGTGCGACTGCCGACGCCAGCAACACCGATGCATCGAACGGTGACCACGAGCGCATAGCGGCTCTGGCCGTCGGCTTCGACGTCCATTCGGACAGCGATATCGCGTCACTCACCGATCGCGCACGCAGTAGCGAGCGCGCACCCACAGATGCGGGCAATCATTCTGATCTGCAGATATCACGCCGCGAAGCTCGCGTGCGGCGCTACAGCCGCAGCAAGTCGGAGCGGGAGCGATGAGCGCACATCCAGCTAATCCCGGCATGTCCAGCGGGACGCCGACTAGCTAGGCAGGCTGGCCGCGTCACGTGCTGGAGCAGGACGGCTGCCGCAGACAGGTCGATCCGCGACCACGGAGATTTCGGTGGGGCGTTTGCATCTGGCAATCACAGTGGGACTAGTGCACAGCTCGCACACCGGCGATCTGTGGCCCCGGCCGGACCGTGTCCGGGTCGCCTCCCAGCCAGCGACAAGCGAATAGCTCGTCACAGCGATCGACAACGCCTTAAGACCTTGAGCCACACGTTGATGTCGCCGGGATACTCCGCCAGGGACTCCAGCCATGCCGCGACCAGGCGGGAGGAGTTGCTGCGACGGCTGGCCGCCCGGAACGCGGGGGCGACGCGAATGCGCTGACCGTGACCGAGGAAGCCCTGGACGACTTCATCGCTCGGTTCGGGTTTTCCGACCATCAAGAGTGCGGTCGACGTTGTGGCCAGGTACCTAACACTGCAAACATGTGCGGGACGTGGCGGCGACTGCGGCTCGCTCGGTGTCAGCCGGGAACTGAAGCTCCGGGGTGCCGAGGTCGATGACGTCGCCGAGGGCGGGAACCGCAGTGACGCGGTGATCACGTGCATAGGCGCCGATGGCCAGGGACAGCTTCGGCTCGCTGCCGGGCGCAGCGAGCTGGCGACACGGGCGAACCGGAGAAACGGCGCGGTCAGCCGGGCGCGGCCTTCCAGCATGAGCAGGCTCGCGGTTCCGTACTCTTCTTCCAGTGCCCTGGCCTGCGCCGGGTCCGGTTTCTCGATCAGCGCTTTCACCTGCCGCGGTTCTGCGTCCGTCCCGGCGCTGGTGATCAGGATGCCCCGGCTGGGCGCGAGGGCCGGGTGGTAGCTGCTGGCAAGCACGGCGACATCTCCGCCTGGTGCGGAGCGCAGCAACGGAAGCGGGGCCGTGCCCGGTGTAGAGGTTGTCGGCGAACGCGACGTACAGGCTGCCGGTGGTGGCGAGGCAGTCGGCGCCGTTGACGACGGAGGTCAGGTCCCCGTAGACGCCGCGCTGCGGGATGAGGCTGACGGTCACGCCTGGCGGGATGGCGGCCGGGATGTCCAGTCCGGCTTGCCGGGCATAGCGGTCATGCCCGTCACTGCCGAGGACCTGGCGGCCCCAGGCGGCAAACTGCTCGTAGTAGGGGTGGTAGACGACGATCACGCGGGCCGGGCCGAGGTCGGCGATCTCCTCCAGCAGGCGGACGATGCCCGGCCTGCCGCCGACGGGATAGAACTCCTTGGGAATGAACTGTGCCCAGCCGTGGACGCGGGTGCCCAGGCCGCCGGCGGCGACGACGACCAGGGCCGGAGTGTTATCCGGCATCGCGGGACTCCTCTCGGGTAGCGTTGCGCAGATGCGAGTGCGCGTGACGGGAATCGTGATCGAGGACGGCCGGCTGCTCCTGCTCAACCAGGACACCCCGGGCACGGGCAGGTCGTGGAGTCTCCCAGGCGGGAAGCTGGAAGACGGCGAGACTCTCGCTGAGGCGCTCATCCGGGAGATGAAGGAGGAGACCGGGCTCGATGTCGAGCCGGGCCCGCTCCTGTACGTCTGCGACCACGTGCCTGCCGGGGTCGTGCACATGACATTCGAGGCCCGCCGCACTGGTGGGGCGATCGGTGACATCGCGGCCGGAGCCGACACCACCCCGATCCGCGGCGTGGAGTTCGTGCCCTTCTCCAAGTTGACGGCGCTCGGGTTTACTGAGCGGTTCGCGGATCTAGTCGTGGCCGGGTTCCCCGACGCCGGCTCCTACATGGGGCCCAAGTCGGCGGTCGGCCTGTAGCCGGGCCAGCGCCTGCGCCAGTCGCTCGTCGAGTTCGCGGAGCGGGTGGTCGCGGTCAGCGAGGCTCCGGACCCATGCTCCGACGGCAGCTGCTATGTCGGACGCGGCAACCTCTGGCTGTCGGGGCCGGTCGCGGACGAGCCTGATCCCGACGCCGCGGGACGCGCCTGGACAGGTGGCGTCCGCGCGGTCGGCGGATCTCCTCCGTCGTGCCCGGCGTGTTCCACGCGGCGCCGTACAGCCAGCGCCCTGCCGGGGAGGCAGGAGTGCCGTCCGGGCCATCGGAGCACCAGACCTGCAGGTTTCCGGCCAGGTGATGGATCTCGGCCGGGCCAAGGCCCGCTTGCGCCACCGGGATGGTGTCGCCTGCCTGGTAGTCGTGGTTGGTCACAGTCAGACCGGTGTGGCTGGTCTCGGCGATCATCTCGGCGCGGGTGGGGAGCCGGGCGCCGTGGCGGGCGGCGAAGGCCGCCGCCCCGGTCCACGTCACCCAGTAGGCGGGATGGGTGCCGAAGCCAGGGCTGACGGTCCACCGACGGGCGTGCTGGTTGTAGTGCAGACGGCCGCCCCGCTCGTGCGGCATCGCGACGGCCAGCAGGTAGCAGCCGTCCAGGCAGTTGGGCAGTCCCTCGGTGGCCATCTCGCTGAGGAACGCGGCGAATTCGTCGTTGGTGACGAGCGTGTTCCGCCATTCCATGTCACCGCTGGCACGTCCGGGAACCCACCTGACCGGGCAGGGCGGTGCTGCGGAAGACGCACGGCGGCTCTTCGGCTGTGACGTGGGACCTAGCGGCGCGAAGGAGTACAGGCAATCGCCGCTGACCCAGTCCCGCGCGAGATCCCAGGCCGGGCCAGGAACCGCCTCACGGCCGGCGGACAGGGCACCGGTGACGGCAGTACCGATCTGCTCGGCCTCTGCGGCTGTCAGGCAGGCGGTCAGCTCCGCTTTATGAACGTTGGTCGCGAACGTGTCCTCAGCAGGCGCGCCGGCGGGCGCGGGGTGCCGTGCGGTGAGGCAGGCGACCTCAGGGGCCAGCCGCGTCAGCTCCGCACGGGCCGCGGCCGGGTCGAGGACCGACGTCTCGTACCTGATAACGGACGAGTTCGCCGACGCGGCCGAGGCGGTGCATCTGACCGGCGAGGATCAGGGTATTCAGGACGTGGAGCCGGGCCAGGGCGGTGAGGTCCGGCGGATCGTCGTCGGGCACGACGCCCGCCCATGCGGCGAACTCGGGCCGGATGGTCATCGCGGTCATCTGCCGGTACCGTGCCCGGTAGTCCCAGCGGCGGAACAGGTCACCGCGGGCGAAGGACGAGGCCACGCCGAGCGGGCTGCGGGTCAGCACCGCGGCCGGGGAGTCCGGGAAGAGGCCAAGCACGCTGGCAGCGCGAAGAACAGGTTTGTCTCCTTGATGACCTGCCGTTCGGCTGCGTGCTTTCCGGCCGCGAACGTCACCAGCCAGTGCCGACCGTACGGGCCGAGCCGCTCCAGCCGATCGTCGCAGCTGATGCCCGGGTTGAGCGCCGACAGCGGGTGCGCGGCGCTGATCTGCTGCCGGAACGGCTCGTTGTGCTGGCCGGTCACCGTGCGGAGAGTGTCAGAGACCCAGTTCGAGCCGACCCGCTCCATCACTCCGAGCAGGAGCAGCGGCGGCTGGATACCGCCGCCAGATTCCCGCATCTCCCGCACTCTCCTGGCGATCTCCTCCGTCACGCCGCGCCAGCTCGGTGCTCGCGGTGCCGCCAGCTCACCGATTGCAGCAGTCACTTCGTCCTCCTTCACTGGTGCTTCCGCAGGAAATCCGCTGGATACCCGCGCGCCTATAATCGAGACCACCACCCCTCGTGGCCGTGAGGCGACGGTGAGCCAGGCTCACTCGCAGCTCATTCACGCGTTCAGCCAGCCCGAACGCCCTGGAGGTTCTGGCAGTGAGCACCGGCCAGGAAGAAGACCAGCCGTCCTTCAGCACCGCGCTGAGGACGTGGCGCGAGCGGCGTGACCTGCCGAAGAAGAGGCTCGCCGCCACGATGGGGTTCGATGCCTCCTATCTCAGCCACGTCGAGGCGGGCCGGATGCACGCCAGCAAGTCGTTCGCGCGCCGGGCAGAGGAGGCCTTGGACGCCGGCGGTGAACTGTGGGACGCGTGGAAACGCGATCCCGGCAGCACAGCAGGCGACGATCTGCCCGCCCCTGACAGCCTGGTCGTCGAGGACGACTACGCGGAACTGTCTTACGACGGCTCGCATTTCCGCGCCAGCCAGCGGCGCGTCCTGCTCAACGGCGGCACCGACCCGGTCACCCGTTACCTGATGCGGATCAGCGTCGACCGCTACCCCGGCCAGCCGCAACGCTCCAACGCCCTCTACCGCTCCCGCCCGCTGACCTGGGATGAACTCGGCCTCACCGCATCCTGCGACGGGGAGCCGACGACCTGGAAGGTCAAGGCGGACCGGGACGCGTTCAAGGAGGCGTGGCTCTGCTTCGAGAATGACCGCGGCCGGTTCCCCTTTACCCCGGTCAGACCGCGACGATCGCCTATTCCTATACCGTCGATGACGGCCGGTGGGGTCCGTGGTTCCAGCGTGCCGTCCGGCTTCCCACCCGCAGGCTGTCCGTCGACCTTGTGTTCCCTGTCGGCCTCGACCCCATCGTGTGGGGAACCGAGACGTCCGCCACTGCCGAGGCCATCCCGCTGCGCACCAGGCCGGCCCGCACCGAGCGTGACGGCCGCGCCGTATTCTCCTGGGCAGCCGCAGACCCGCCGGTCGGCGCACGGTACCGGCTCGAATGGCGGTTCCGCAGTAGACCCGACGACGACAAGGAGCACCCTGAGTTGCGCACCGCGGCAGAACGGATGAAGGCAGCCGGCATCATCCAGGACGGCGCCCCGGTCCTGCACCAGCAGGCCGCCCCGTTCCGGCTCCCCGACGAGGCGAGCGAGGCTGAATCGGTGATCGCCGACCTGTTCGGCGCTCTGCAACGGGCCGGCGAGCAGCATGTTTTCAGCAAGGGCATGGGCGTCGCTGCCCCGCAGATCGGCATCTCCCGCGCCGCCGCGATCGTCATCCCGCCCGCCCCCGGCGCAGAGCCCTTGATCCTACTTAACCCGCAGGTCATCAGCGAGTCCGCCGAGACCGACGAGCAGTACGAGGGCCGCCTGTCCTTCTTCGACGTCCGCGGCCTCGTGCCCCGCCCACTGCATATTGAGGTCGCCTGCACTAGGCCCGACGGACAGCAGTACATCCTCGCGCTCGACAACGCCATGGCGCGGCTGGTGGCTCACGAGGCTGACCACCTGAACGGACGCCTGTACGTCAGCCGCATGCGCGACGATGTCCGCCCGATCCCCGTCGCCGAGTACCGCGGCACCGGACACGCCTGGACCTACCCCGCGAAGGACAAAACAGCAGAAGGCCGGACAGTCCCGTGACCGGCAACGCCGAATGGGGTGCCGTCACCCGGCGGCCCTGGCGGGACCGCGCCGATGTCCGCGAGCTGCGCGGCAATGTCGCGGGTGACACCACCGCCATGGATCAGGACGGCGCCCGCTCGACCGGGCTGGTCAGGACGAGTCAGGGTACCGACAAGAGTGAGCCCGTCACGGGCACGGAAACGGGTGGGTTCTTCGGCGGCCATGACTGCCACGGTATCCGTGGGGATATTGCTCAGGCCACCGCTGGCGTGTAGGAGGCCCTACATTCCAGCGGCCCAACCGCCCCGGCATTGTCCGGCAGATACACGCTAGATTCATTGCCACAGCCACCCGTGCCGCATATTCGATCAGGCTTCAGGCTATCCGGAAACAAAAGCCATCACGTTGACCCTGACGGACGTTTATTACGCCGCAGCCACCTGATAAGGGCGGGATCGTTTTCGCCGACCGACATCGTTCCTGTAGGTACCTTTTCCGTCGTTGACGGGCTTATGCCATCACTCAGCAATCTAGCAGCCAAGTCGTCACTTATCACACCTTTCATGGCCATCTTCCGGACTTTTGCTTTGGATCGTTCCCTGGGTTTGCCCGGCCCATGCGACAGCGACCGTTGCGAGACTGGTCACCACAGCGACCAGTGCGATGAGTGCCATTACTTCGGCGGGCGTCAGTCTCGCGTACGCGTGCAACGCCACGCCGGTTGCAGAAGCCGTCGAGCCCGCACCAAGCGGCAGGCCCAGTGTCAACCAGTTGGGTGTGCTGCGCGTCGCCATAGTGGTTCATCCGCGCAGTGTGTACGATACGTAACGGGCACGACGGGTAACTGAATGTAGCCATACCGGTTGCGCCGGATACAGCTTTTCGCACATACTCGTGGTATCCAAGTATGCGCCTCCTTAAAGCTATGACAGTGGCTGCTGAGGAGGTGTTGCGGATGGGGGGCCACCTGGCCCTAACGTCTGGTAGGACAGGCGTCAGGCAATTAGGGTGGCCCTCCTTAGCCTCGATCCACCGGCCGATTTCAGTAGCTCGTTTCGGCTTGATTCCTGCACGAGGAGTTTTGCCAGGTGGTTTCGGGCGTGGGCGTCCTGCCGCTCGCTTGTTGTGCGGCTTGTCCTAGGTTCCGGGCTCAGGGACGGGTTCGGGGGGTGGCCGCGGGGGCCGTGGGGGTGCGGACCGGTTCCGGGCTGGTCAGGCCGCTGCTGCGGGCGGCCCGGAGGCCGCATCCCACAGGTTCAGCCATTCCTGCTCGAGGTGCCAGCCGTCGGGCAGGTGGAGGGTGAGGTGGCCGCGGCCGTGCCGGGCGGTGCGTGCGGCGACCGCGATCAGGCCGCGGCGGACGGTCGCGGCCCGGGCTTTGGCGAAGGGCGGGCTGGCCAGCGCGCCGGCCGCGCGCACCAGGTTGTGCGCGATGGCGGCGATGGACAGCCACGCGGCGTTCGCGGAGAAGACCCCCGACGGCAGGTGGGCGAGGGGGCCGCTGGTGACGTCGGCGAAGACCTGCTCGACGATGGCGTGGTCGCGGACCCGGCGGACGATCAGCCGGGCGGTGACGGCCTGGCCTTTCTTCGACGCGAACGCCGTGTACTCAGCCTCGGCGACCTGGGCGTCCGATATCCAGCAGCCCAGCTGGTCGTCCCAGACCGCCTGCGGGTACCTGATGGCGGTCCAGCTCTGTTCGGGGATCGCGGCGATCGCGGCGCGGATGCTGACGTTCACCGGGACGGTGACGGAGAACCGGGCGCCGTGGCCGCGGATCGCATTGATCACCGCGGCGTTGCAGTAGGCGGAGTCCGTCCGGACGATGATCTCTCCGGTGCAGCCGGCCTCCCCCGCGGTGCCGATCGCCTGCACCGCGAGGCTGGCCGCGCCGCGAGCGGAGGCAGCGTTCCCGCCGCGCAGCCTCGTGGCGGCGATCACCGGCGCCGACAGCGGCGTGCTGACCACGGCGGCCAGCGCGTTCAGGCCCCGCACCAGCAGCGATTTCCCCTGGATCTTCGTATGCCCGAACCTCGCGCCCTGCTTGTGATGGCCGTAGACGCGTTTTTGCATCGAGTCGATGTCCATGAAGGCCAGCGTCTCCGCGCCGGGCAGCAGCGGCGTCTGCCGTGCCAGCTCCGCGAGGAACTCCCGGCCGGCCTTCTCCAGCTGGGCCACGTTTCCCCAGGTACAGGACCGCAGGTGCGAGCCCAGCGTGGACGGGGCGCGGATGCCGCCGAACAGCGTGCCCATCGCTCCGTGCCGCAGCAGGTCCATGTCATCGATCGAACCGGCGCCCGCGGCCAGGCCCGCGACCAGGCAACCGACTTTCAGCTGCGCATTGACGCCGCACTCGCCGCCCGGCCGGACGTGCTCGGTGATCAGATCGCCTAGCCCGGCACGCTGGGCCAGGGCCATCACCGGGACCAGGCCGGCGTGCGACACGAGATTCGGGTCGTCGAACGATGCGCGTGTCTTCGCGGGGGTATGCAACAATCGCACTTACAAGGTGTCCTCTCGAACCAGGGTCCTGGAAGCTTCGCAACTCCCATTCTCCCCGTTCAGAGGGCACCTTTCATGTTGACACGCCCGAAAACACCCCTATTTGAACGGTGGATCGAGGCTAAGAGGCCTCACTGGTACTCCAGTCGTAGACCGTGATCTTGCTGTGGGTGCCGGTGCGGGCATGGGCGCGGTCACCGTTGATCGCCGCGAAGTCCGAACTGGCCGCCCGCGTGATTGCCCGGTTCCTGGAGGTCGGCCACCATCACCGTCAGGCCGCCCGTGCCGCGTGAGCGCACTTGATCAGTGAAACCTAGAGCCCTAGAGGCGGCCCACGTCACGGCAACGAGCGTGTGAGCCACACAAATTCGCCGCCGTCTGCGGAAACGTGATCCCGCTCGAAACCGAGCTTCTCAAGGACACGGAACGATGGCGTGTTCCACACCGCGAGCGGGCAAGGACCACGTGTACGGTCCCAAGGAACATCCGCAGCAGCAGGAGAACGCCAGCGTGAGCTCGAACTCGCCGAGGACATCGACCTGGTGCACCGCTCCCGTGCCCCTCACGAGCAGGGTATGCCCGTCCATCTCCAGTGCCTCGCTGTCGTCGCCGTCGCTGACCAGCAACCGATACCCGGCGTTGCGCAGCAGCCGGCGAGCGCCTCCTCCAACAGGTAGCCGCGGAGCACAACCCGGTAGGTCATGGCCGGAACATACCCGGTGAGCGCCAGCAACACCGCACGGGTCAGCACGTCCCTCTACTAGGCGCCACAGGTTCGCCGAGAACCGCCATTTCTAACTTTTTTTCTAACTTAAGTTAGTCCAGTGAGAGAACCCGCGCGTAAAGTCAGGTGCCGTTGGTGTTGGTGCGGGGCTTGTAGACCCCGCCCGCGGCGTGTGCCTTCGTGATGATCTTCAGCACTTCCTCGGCCGTGTCCGCGACCTGGAGCAACTCCAGCTCCGCCGCGAAGATATTGCCCTCTGCCTGCACTTTCTCCCGCAGCCAGGAAAGCAGCCCGCCCCAGTAAGACGACCCGACCAGCACGATCGGGAATCGGGTGATCTTCCCGGTGGCGACCAGGGTGACCGCCTCGAACAGCTCGTCCATCGTGCCGAAGCCGCCCGGCAGCACCACGAACGCCTGCGAGTACTTCACGAACATCGTCTTGCGGACGAAGAAGTAGCGGAATTCCACGCCCACGTCGACGTAGTCGTTCAGCCCGGTCTCCAGCGGCAACTCGATGCCGAGCCCGACGGAGACGCCGCCGGCCTGGTGTGCCCCCTTGTTGGCGGCCTCCATGATGCCGGGGCCGCCACCGGTGATCACCGCGTAACCCGCATCGACCAAGGCCGCGGCGATACTCTCCGCGAGGACGTACTCGGTGCTTTCCGGCGCGCTGCGCGCTGACCCGAACACGGAGACCGCGAGCCCCAGCTCCGCCAGTAGCCCGAAACCCTCGACGAACTCCGCCTGGATGCGCAGCACCCGCCATGGGTCTGTATGCACCCAGTCGGTGGGTCCCCTGCGGTCCAGCAGCCGCTGGTCGGTGGTCGTGGCCGGGATCTGGTCGCCGCGCAGGGTGATCGGTCCCTGCCGGCGCACTCTGCGGTGGTGCTCCGAATTCGCGTTCATCGCCTCCAAGGTACTAGCGCTGCCGTACTTCTGGAGGATGTCGCGCTGCCGGCGCCGCGTGGTCGTCGCCAAAAGGCCGCAAGCAGGGCAGACGGGCCCCTTCGATGGCCCATCGCTAGCGCGATAGCACCAGCGATGGGCCATCGTAGGCGCCAAAGCTGGGGGCTAGACCTCGGCGCCGTGGTCGCGGAGAATGGCGTTGAGCTCGGACTTGCTGTGCCGCTCGCCTTCGGACAGCCGCTTGAGTATCAGCACCGCGGGCATTCCGAACGTGCCGCCCGGGAACTCGCGCAGCCGGGTGCCGCCGACCGCCACCGACCACGGCGGGACCTCACCACGCGGCAATTCTTCCCCGGAAACCACGTCGATCACGTGTGATGTGGGGCCCAGGATGGTCCCGGAACCGAGCACCGCACCGGTACGTACGCGAGCACCCTCGGTGACCATGCAACGGGACCCGATCATGCACTCGTCCTCGATGACGACCGGCGCGGCCTGCGGCGGCTCAAGCACGCCGCCGATGCCCACTCCGCCGGACAGATGCACGTTCTTGCCGATCTGCGCTCCGGAGCCCACCGTCGCCCAGGTGTCCACCATCGTCCCGGAGTCCACGTACGCCCCGATGTTGACGAAAGACGGCATCAGCACCACCCCTGGGGCCACGTAGGACCCCCAGCGAGCGATCGAACCGGGCAGCGCCCGCACCCCGTCGAGCCGGGTCTTCAGCGGCACCCGGTCGTTGTAGCGAAAATCACCCACCTGCGACACCGACATCGGCAGCACGCGGAACGCGAGCAGAATCGCCCGCTTTGCCCGCTCGTCCACCACCACTGGTCCCCCGTCGGACGGCGCGTATGCCACTCGCGCCTTGCCCGAGTCCAGCAGGTCTACCGCCTCGATGACCTGCGAACGGGCAGCGGAGTCCTCCGGCGTCAGCTCGGACCGGTTCTCCCACAGAGCATCTATTCGGGAAGACAGAGGCGAATTCACAGGCTCACTCATGGCGAGCGAGCTTATCGGAAGGTACGGTGACTACCTGATGCAGACCGCACCTCTACGACCGCAGCCGTCTGGCCGGCCGCCCAGGCGATCCCGCCGGAGGGAATGGCTAATTGCCCTGGTCATCGTCGCAGTCGTGATCGGCGGCGCGGGCTACGCCGGGATCACCGCACTCAGGCACGCGCTCACGTCTCCCCCGACCTACACCGCGGGCTGCGGGGTGGGCACCGGCCCCAACGCGGTCCCGCTCACGGTCGGCCAAGCCCAGATCGCCGCCACGATCGCCGCCGTCGCCGCGCAGATGGACCTGCCCACCAAGGCGCTCACTATCGCCTACGCGACCGCGATGCAGGAGTCCGACCTGGAGAACCTGAGCTATGGCACCGCCGACTCGGTGGGTGTCTTCCAGCAGCGCCCGTCGCAGGGCTGGGGGACGGTAACGGAACTCGAGAACCCGGTGTACGCGACCACCGCGTTCTTCAAAGCGCTGGTCAAGGTGCCCAGCTACACGACGCTGGCGATCGCCGTGGCCGCCCAGGACGTGCAGCGCAGCGCGGATGGCTCCGCCTATAACAATTACGCTTCGGAAGCGGCCGTCATGTCGCCCGCCTTCACCACCGGGCACGGCCTGACCTGCTGGAATGGCACCGGCGATGCAGTGGTCAAGCTGGATCTGCACGGCGCGGCCGAGGGCCTGGACACGGATTTCGGAGTGCCTGGGACGAGTTCGTCGGCGCTCGATTCCATCACCCGCGTTGATTCTGGCCAGGCGGACAGCATAGTTACGACGGCCAATGCGGGGTGGACGGCGGCCAACTGGCTGGTGGCCAATGCGGCCGCCTACGGTATAACACGGGTTAGCTACGACGGGTATACATGGATGCAAGAAGTCGGCTCAACCTCATGGCGCCGTACCTCCACCGCTAGTGCCGCGAGTATCGTCGCAAGCTGACCCGGCATAATGGTGGGGCAGGGTTCAGGCTTAATTCAAGGAGTATCCGTGACCTACGTCATCGCGCAGCCATGCGTCGATGTGCTTGACAAAGCATGCATCGAAGAGTGCCCGGTGGACTGCATCTACGAGGGTGAGCGCATGCTCTACATCCACCCGGACGAATGCGTGGACTGTGGCGCGTGCGAGCCCGTCTGCCCGGTCGAGGCCATCTACTACGAAGACGACGTGCCCGACCAGTGGAAGGACTACTACAAGGTCAACGTAGATTTCTTCCAGAACTTGGGCTCCCCTGGCGGCGCGTCCAAGGCGGGCAAGATCGGCAAGGATCACCCACTGGTGGTGGCGCTGCCGCCCCAGGGCGAATAGTGACCCTCGCCGCACGACTTCCCGCCTTCCCATGGGACCGGCTCGAACCACTTAGAGCCAAGTTGCATAACGACGGTGTTGATCTCTCCGTAGGGACGCCGGTTGACCCCGTGCCTGACGTGATCCAGGATGCGCTGCGCGCCGCCTCGGACGCACCCGGGTACCCCTTCACTTGGGGGACCCGGGTGCTACGCGAGGCGGCCGCGGGCTGGCTGGAGCGGCAGCACGGGGTTCAGGTGCCGTCCGACGCCGTGCTGCCGGTCATCGGCACCAAGGAGTTCATCTCCGCGTTGCCAATGCTGCTCGGCCTGGGGCCGGGCGACACGGTGGCTTTCCCTGAGCTCGCGTACCCGACGTACGACATCGGGGCTCGGATCGCCGGTGCCACCCCGGTGGCGTCTGACTCGGTGGTGGCTCTCGGGCCTGCGCGGGTCGGATTGATGTGGGTCAACTCACCGTCTAATCCAACCGGCAAGGTGCTGCCGACGGAGCACCTGGAGAAGACCGTCTCCTGGGCTCGTTCCCGCGGGACCGTGGTCGCCTCCGACGAGTGTTATATCTCACTCGGCTGGGAGACCGAGCCGGTGTCGCTGCTGCATCCATCAGTCTGCGGCGGATCACTCGACGGGCTGCTCGCGGTGCACTCGCTGTCCAAGCGATCCAACCTGGCCGGCTACCGCGCGGGTTTCGTCACCGGCGACCCGGCGCTCATCTCCGAGCTGCTGGGCATCCGCAAGCACGCCGGGATGATCGTGCCGCAGCCGGTGCAGGCGGCCATGACAGCGGCCCTCTCCGACGAGACCCACGCCGAGGAGCAAAAGGCTCGTTATAGACGTCGTCGCTCGGTGCTGCTGTCGGCGCTTCGCGCCGCCGGCTTTGAGGTCGACCATTCCGAAGCCGGCCTCTACCTGTGGGTCTCGCGTGACGGCCTAGACGACTGGGGCCTGTGTGAACTCCTGGCGACCAAGTACGGGATCCTGGCGGCCCCCGGATCGATGTACGGTCCGACCGGCGGCAACCACGTCCGCCTAGCCCTAACCGCCCTAGACCCCGACATCGACCGAGCAGCATCCCGCCTGCGCACCTAGGCCGGGCACCGGCCGCGACGCAAGGCCCACATGCCGGACATAACACCCGGCGAGAGGACTTCCGCCGGGCATCGCCGGGCCATCATTGAGCCAGGACCGGCACCCAGGCGATAACTCTGACCGTTTTGACAGGGTATAGCCCGATTCGCGCCGCCGTCGCCACCACCCCCCACCTCGAGTGATCATGGTCAGTGCTGCACTCACCAGACTCTTGCCTGAGTAAAGCGACACCAACCATGATCACCGGACGCGACGGTGCGGCGAGATGAGGCGAATGCCCGGTTCGCGAACCGCACGTGGCCGACTTCATCATCGCGACGATCGGCGGGATACGTATCGCCGATCGCTCCAGTGCGGATCTGGCCGTCCTGGAGGCCGTCGCGGAGACGGCGCTCGCGGCGATCTGAGATCTTTCGGGAGGAGACCGCATGCCGGTCGTGGTGTACGTCCTCGGGCTGGCGATCTTCGCGCAGGGCACGTCGGAGCTGATGATCGCGGGGCTGCTGCCGCAGATCGCTGGCGGGCTGCACGTGTCGATCCCGACGGCCGGGTTGCTGATCTCGGGTTTCGCGATCGGGATGATCATCGGGGCCCCAACCCTCACGATCTTGACGCGGCGGCTCCCGCGCCGTGGGGTACTGCTGGTCTTCCTCGCCGTGTTCGTGGCCATGCACGTGGCCGGGGCGCTCGCACCCGACTACGCGGTCCTGCTGGTGTCGCGGATGGTCGCGGCGTTCGTGTACGCCGGATTCTGGGCGGTGGCGTCGGTGACCGTCGTGGACCTGGTGCCGCCAGACGCCCGGGGGCGGGCGATGAGCGTGATCGTCGGCGGACTAACGATCGCCACCGTCGCGGGGCTGCCCGCCGGGACGCTCCTCGGGGAACGGCTGGGCTGGCGAGCCGCGTTCTGGGCCGTGGCCGCGATGTCGGCCCTAACGATGCCCGCCATCTGGGTGGCGGTGCGGCCGGGCCGTTCCGAGGACGCGGATATTGAGGTGCGCTCGCAGTTGCGCGCGATGCTGAACCGGCCACTGCTGCTGGCGTACCTGACCACGGCGCTGGCGACTGGGGCGGTGCTCGTGACATTTAGCTATCTCGCCCCGCTGCTGACCGACGTGACGCACATCAGGGATGGGTGGATTCCCGCGGTTCTGGTGCTTTACGGGGCCGGTGGGCTGATCGGGATCACCGTCGGCGGCCGGATCGCCGACCGGCGGCCGGCCACGGCGATCGTGGCCGGGATGGCCGGCGTGGTGGGCGTGTCGGTGATTCTCGCGCTGTTCACCCGGTCACCGTCGGCGATGATCCCCGTGGTGTTTCTGCTCGGGGCGTTCGGTTTCGGGGTCAATCCTGCGCTGAACACGCGGGCGTTCGCCGCCGCCGGGGACGCCCGTGCGCTCGCGGCGGGGACGAACACGTCCGCATTCAACGTCGGTATCACCGTTGGGCCCTGGCTGGGCGGGCTGGCGATCGGGGCGGGCGCCGGCTACCAGGTTCTCGGCTGGATTGGCGCGGGGCTGGCCCTCTGCGCGATCGCGAGTGTGGTGCTGTCGATTCAACCAGCAATGAGGAGACACGAATGCGATTCACCAGCAAGGTAGTTCTCATTACCGGCGGCGGATCCGGCATCGGCCGGGCGACCGCGCTTGGCTTCGCCAGAGAGGGTGCGACCGTGGCAGTCGCCGGCCGACGTTTTGAAACCATTGATGAAACCGCGCGGCTGATCGAGGCCGAAGGCGGGCGAGCCGACGCGATCGTCGCCGATGTCGCGTCTACCGCCGATACCGCCCGGCTGGTCGCCACCACGGTGGAGCGTCATGGTGGCCTGGATATCGCGTTCAACAATGCGGGAACCATCGAAGCCGGCCCGCTAGCCGACATGGACGAGGCTGCCTGGGACCGCCTTCTCGGGGTCAATCTGACCGGCGTGTTCCTCACCATGAAGCACGCCGTTCCTCAGCGGCTACGTGGCCACCAAGGCGGCGGTTAGCGCCCTGACCCGTGCGGCGGCACGCGAATGCATCGCCGACGGCATCCGCATCAACGCGGTCAGTCCCGGCCCGATCGAGACGCCCATGTCACTGCGTCCGGGTGAAACCGAGGCCGACCGGGCCGTCAGGCTTAAGGACGCCCTGCCGGCGGGGCGAGCGGGAACCGTCACCGAAGCCGCCGCCGCGGTTCTCTGGCTCGCCTCACCAGAGGCCAGCTTCACCGTCGGCCACGATCTAGTGATCGACGGCGGCGCGAGCGCTTGAGTTCGAGAGGACCCGGCGCAGGAGTTCCTCGTCCTTCTTGGACAGGCTGGAGACGAACCTGGTGAGCACGGCTTCCCGATCCGGCTCCGCGTCAAGCAGCTTGGTCAGGCGACGGGCCGCGAGCCCCGGTTCGTCAGCGACCGGGGTGTAGACGAACGCCCGGCCCTGCTTGCTGCGCTCAAGCATGCCCTTGCCATGTAGCCGGGACAAGATCGTCACGACGGTCGTATAGGCCAGATCGTCGTCCAGCCGTTCCCGCACCTCGCCAGGGGACAACGGGCCCGTCGCGGCTTGCAGCACCGCGAGGACCGCGCTTTCCAGCTCACCGGACCCGCGCCTGGAGTCTCCGCGCACCCACGCTCCCAAGTCAGCTATCGTCTACAATGATTGTAGAAATTCTATGACTACGTAGAAATATTACGCGAGGGAGCGGCGCGCCACACCGATGCGAGCGGCGCTACTTACCCGCTGTTCGCCTGAAACCCGCGCGTAACTTCTCCGGCATTCCTACCATGTGTTGATATTGCGGGGTCTGGAGGAAACCGGGTGAGACGACTCGATCGTGCCTGGCGTCAGGCGATCGTCGCGATCCTCGTTGGGGTCGGGCTGGCGGTCGGCTTGGGCTACGCCGGCCTCTGGCCACAGGCATCGCCCGGCGCGCCCAACGTACAGCTGTCGCACACGCTGCTCGTATGGTCGGGTTTCCCGGCCAACGAGAACGGACGGCCGGTCGTGCTCGCCGGTTCCCGTGTGCTGACACCGGCCGGCGGGTTCCCCGACAAGGCCGACCAGACGGCCTACAGCGACGGCGCGATCGACCCGCCCGGCAGCTACCCCATGGTTCCCGCATCGGCCAACGGGTACCGGCTAATCCCGCCATCAAACGCGGTCGCCCTGATCCAGACGGCCGGGGCTAACGGCCCTCGGCTGCGCATCACGAAGATCACGCTCGGCACCGGCATGTTCCAGACCGACCGTGGCCCTCGGCTGCTGCCCGCCTGGCTGGTGTGGTTTGCCGGGGTCCGCGACCCGGCGGTTGCGGTCGCCGCCCGGATCTACCCCTCGCCTGGGGTCGTGGCAGGCGGCATCCCCGCGATACGGTCCGCGGCGGTGAACACGGATACCCGGCAGTTGACGGTCGCCTATAGCACCGGCGGCCACCCCTGCAAGAACTACACGCTCGAGGTCGAGGAGTCACCCACGGCCGTCGCCATCGAGGCGGTCGAATCGCGGACCCTCGCGCCGAGCTGTTCGGCCATCCGGCGCTCAACGGTCACGCTAAAGCGGCCGCTCGACGGACGGGTTCTCGTCGACGGGGCCACTGGTGAACCGGTCGCCGTCACCGAACCCGGCCAGGCGCTGGGTCCCCCGCCCCTAAGGCGGCGGCTGCTGGGCCACCGACACCGACTACACATCGTGGTGCGCGAGGCCAGAGTCGCAGATCACGCTGTCTGAGTGACTCGGCGCGACCCGCACTCCGTGGTCGCGCAACAGGGCCGCCACCTTCGCCGCGATCCACTCGTCACCGGCCGCGGTGGGATGCAGGCCGTCGCCATCCGCGCGCGGGTACACCCAATGACTGGCCAGCGGATCGATGATGATCGCGTTCTTGTCGGCCGCTAGCGCCGCACTCACGATCGCCCGGTCGGTGCGCCACGCGGCGCGGGCGCGGTACTGGGCCGGGGTGGTGAAGACGGTGACGAGAGCGATGCGGGCGCCAGGGTCCTCGGCGCGGATCGTCTTGATGGCCTCGGCGACCTTCTGCTGTTCGGTCGCAAGCGGGACGCCGATGTCGTCGTGGCCGAGCTGGATGACCACCAGCGAGGGGTCGAGCGCGCTCAACTCGATGCGGTCAATCATCCGCGACAGCGGCCCACGGTGTCCCGCCCCGGCGCGGACGTAGCCTGCTCCGGGGACCCCGTACACGACGGCATCCCAGTGCAGTTTCCTGGCCAGATCCACGGCCCACGAACGGGCCGCGTCGTCCGGACCGACGCCGGCGGTGTAAGAGGCGCCAACGATGGCGGCGACCGGCGTCGTGTGCCGGGTCCGCTCTAGCTCGCTCTCGCAGGCGTTCAGCGCGTTACGATCGACGATCTCCACGTTCGGCAGCCGCGTTCCCCGGCCGGGAGCCCGCGCGCTGGAGATGGCCGACGCCGATGCGGAAGCCGTAGCCGCGTGTTTGGTCGCCATCGGGATGATCAGCAGGGCCAAGCCCACCACGACGACCACCGCGAAGGCCGCCATAGCTGCCCGGATGCCCGTGCGTTTGGTCAACCCGTGCCTCCCGACGGTTCGCCCCGCAACCAAGTGTCAGGGCACAAGACCATCCCGTCAAATAGGCAACGTTTCGACGGGATACAAAGAAAATACGCAATGAATCGCCGCTACAACGCATGATCACGATCCATACTGATGGTCTGGGCTTCTCTACTCTTGTCTCATGAGCATGAGGACGTACCTGATGTGCTCGCCGGAGCACTTCGATGTGACCTACGCGATCAATCCGTGGATGCGGCCGGACCAGCCCTCCGACACGGGACTGGCGATTCAGCAGTGGGAACGGCTGCGGCAGACGTATATCGATCTTGGCCACCAGGTGCAGCTGATCGAACCGGTCCGTGGCCTGCCGGACATGGTGTTCGCGGCCAACGGGGCGACTGTGGTGAACGGCACCGCGTTCGGCGCGCGGTTCCTTTACCCGGAGCGGGCTGCCGAAGGCGCCGCCTACCTGGACTGGTTCACATCGCAGGGCTGGACCACCGTCGTTCCAGAACACGTGAACGAGGGCGAGGGTGACATCCTTACCGTGCCGTCGGCCAACGGCACCCGGATGCTGCTCGCCGGGTACGGATTCCGCAGCGACCAGGAGACGGCGGGCGAACTGGAGCGGGTCTTCGGTGTGCCGGCGGTGTCGCTGCGACTGACCGACCCCCGCTTCTACCACCTCGACACCGCGATGTGCGTCCTCGACTCCGACACCGCGATGTACTACCCCGCCGCGTTCGAGGAAGAGGGACTGGCGGTGCTGTCGGAGGTGTTCGGCGTACTGATCGAGGCCAAGGACGAGGACGCCGAGGTGCTCGGGCTGAACGCGGTAAGCGACGGGCAGCACGTGGTGCTTCCCGCCCAGGCGACCGGGCTGGCCGACCAGCTCACCAGGCATGGTTACATGCCGGTTCCCGTGGACATGTCAGAGCTGCGCAAGGCAGGAGGAGGACCCAAGTGCTGCACGCTGGAGCTCAGGAAGTAATCGGCTACGAGCGGCTGACCGCGGAGCATTCCGCACACAACTACGCGCCACTGCCGGTCGTCGCGGCGTCCGCGGAGGGCGTCTGGGTGACCGACGTACATGGTCGTAGGTACCTGGACATGCTGGCTGCCTATTCGGCGCTCAACTTCGGGCACCGAGCCCCTCGGCTGCTCGACGCGGCACGGCGGCAGCTTGACCGGGTGACGCTGGTCAGCCGGGCGTTCGACCACGACCAGTTCGGCCCGTTCTGCGCGGAACTGGCCGAGCTAGCGGGCATGGAGATGGTGCTCCCGATGAACACCGGGGCCGAGGCCGTCGAGAGCGCGATCAAGGTGGCGCGCAAGTGGGGTTACGAGATCCGTGGCGTCCCGCACGACGAAGCGATCATCGTGGTGTTCGACGGGAACTTCCACGGCCGCACGACGACGATCGTGTCTTTCTCCTCCGATCCGGACGCCCGCGACGGGTTCGGACCGTACACGCCCGGGTTCGTGACCGCGGCGTACGGAGACCTGACGGCGCTAGCAGCCGCGATGGATCGGTACGAGGACCAGATCGTAGCCGTGCTGGTGGAGCCCATTCAGGGTGAGGCGGGCGTGCTCGTGCCGCCACCCGGTTTCCTGGCCGGGGTCCGCGACCTGTGCGATGCCCACGACGCGCTGATGATCGCGGACGAGATCCAGTCCGGGCTCGGGCGGACCGGGTACACCTTCGCGTGCCAGGCGGAGGGGGTCGTACCCGACGCCTACCTGCTCGGCAAGGCGCTCGGCGGCGGGATCGTCCCGGTGTCCGCGATGGTGTCGTCCGCGGCTGTCCTCGGTGTGCTCAAGCCTGGCCAGCACGGCTCGACGTTCGGCGGAAACCCGCTGGCCTGCGCGGTGGCCCGCGAGGTGATCGCGATGCTGTCCACGGGCGAGTACCAAGACAGGTCGAAGCTGCTCGGCATCCGGATGCACGAGCGGCTCGGCGAGCTGCCAAAGGATGTGGTGCGGTCGGTGACCGGGCGCGGCCTGTGGGCGGGTGTCACGTTCCAGACGCTGCCCGGGCGCGAGGCCTGCGAACGACTGCTGACCCATGGTGTGCTGGCCAAAGACACTCACGGCACCGCGATCAGGCTCGCTCCCCCGCTGGTCATCACGCCCGACGAGCTGGAGTGGGGAATGGACCGTATTGAAGAGGCGCTGCGCGCCTGACCGCTGTCACGTTTCCCCGGGCTGCCGTGTCAACAGGGGTATGGAACCTCGACTGAACATACTCGGCAGCGAATTCGCCATGAAGTTCGCAAAGCAGATCAACGCGGTGGGCGCGACGGTGACCGGATCGTCGCTGCCCGCCGCCACCCAGGAGCTGGTGAAGATCAGGGCCAGCCAGATCAACGGCTGCTCCGTCTGCCTCGACATGCACACCAAGGAAGCCGCGCGGGCTGGCGAGACCGCGCTGCGCATGAACCTGGTCGCGGCGTGGCGCGAGGCGAACGTCTTCACCGAGGCCGAACGGGCCGCGCTGGAACTCGCCGAGCAGGGCACCCGCGTCGCCGACAACCCGGCAGGCGTCACCGACGAGGCGTGGGACAACGCGGCCAAGCACTACGACGAAGACCAGCTCACCACGCTGGTCTGCCTCATCGCCCTCATCAACATGTACAACCGCTTCAACATCATCACCCGGCAGGTCGGCGGAGACTACACCCCAGGCCAGTGGGGGTAAGCGCACCTGCGACCGGATCCCCACCCATGGATGGCCCATCGCAGGCGCTATCGGCCCAGCGATGGGACATCCATGGGCCTCGACTGGGGGTCTTCCGGGCGGCTAGGCGATTCCGGCGAGCGATCGTGCCTCACCACGATCCCGGCATGCACGGAGCGTCACGATCAGCCCGTCGCGGACGGTGATGACGTCGTAGGTCCTGTTATCGTCGGCTCGGCCCCGGTACTGATCGACGCCGGGCGTCTGCATCACCAGGATGACCTTTTCTCCTGCGGCGACGACCTGCTCAAGGTGACCGCGCAGTCCATGCTCGGCCTGCCGGCGCAGCGCCTTCTCCAGCTCCAGACGGCCATGGCGCGTCTGCGGCTCCGGATCCTCCAGATCGAGATAGGTCCACTCCAGATCCGAGTCCACGAACTCCAGCATTCGCGTGATGTCACCCCGGTCGTAGGCGAGGAACGCCTCGCGTACGATCCACTCATTCTGGTTGCACATTGGGAATCCTCACAATGGTCCGTGCCAACCGGCAACCTTGGCGGTCTCCCCCGAGGCGGAGAATCCGGTTGCCGGACCCCACATCGCCTTATGGCATACCTCACATTACGCTGGCCTATGCCCCGGTATGAGATAGTCGAGCAGGACCGATGCGAACTCGTTCCCGTACCGGCCATGTCCCACGAGGCCGGTTCTAGTACTTCGTAGTACACTTGAGGCATGGACACCGTCACGGTCAGGGAACTGAACCAGCAGACAGCTAAGGTGCTGGAGCGGATCAAGGACGGCGAGTCTCTGGTGATCAGCGAGTACGGGCACGCGATAGCGAGAATCGTGCCCGCCACGCCTACTACCGGGGTAGCAGCGCTTGACCGTCTGATCGCTCAGGGACGCGCACTTCCCGCGACGTCCCCGGGTCCGATACCGCCAACTCCTCCCCGTGACGAACGTGACGAGGAAGCAGCGCTCAGCGCCACCCTGGCGCAGATGCGGGATGACGAGCGCTACTGATGATCTACCTGGATACTTCGGCAGCGCTGAAGCTCGTCGTACCCGAAGCCGAGACCAGCGCCCTGGAGCTATGGATCGCTGAGCGCGCGGGGCTGCCGAGGGTGTCCTCACGACTGCTGAGGATCGAGATGACGCGGGCCGTGTCAAGGAACGCGCCGCACAGGATGGCCCGCGCTCAGGTGGTCTTGGCCGCGGTCGCGTTGCTTAGCATCGACGACATCACACCAACGGCCGAGATGATCGGCGACCCGGCACTGCGCAGTCTCGATGCCATTCATCTCGCGACGGCACATGCTGTGCGATCGGACCTCACGGCCTTCGTCTGCTACGACAAGCGGCTGTCCGATTCAGCTCAGGCGATCGGATTGCCTGTGCATTCGCCCGCCTGATGCGCAAGGTACTCAAGTAGGACCGTGGCGAACTCGCTCGCGTCCTTGATCGCGGCGCTGCACTCGTAGCCGATCCCGAACCACGGCGTCGCCATCTCCCCGGCCCGTGCCACGGCGTCGTCGGTGAACTCGGCCGACCACTCGAGCACCGCCAGCTCACGGCTTTCCGCTTCGGTCCGCTGGCACGCACGCAACTCGAGGATCCGCTCCCGGTGCTCGCCCTGCCGCTGTATGGCGGCCTGCTTGTACGGCTCACGCCACGACCAGCCGAGACCGACCCCGGAGACATAGATCAGCGCGCTTACCCGGTCCGGGTGGTCGAGTGCATATCGCAGCCCAAGCGATGCTCCTCAGGAATGGCCGCACACCACCATGCGGTCCAGGCCGAGCTGGCCCCGGACCGCGTCGAGATCGGCGACCGAGCGTTCGACCGAATAGGGACCTCGGCGCTCCGAGCGCCCAGATCCTCGCTGATCCCAGCGGATCACCCGCAGCTGTCCGGTCAGCAGCGGCACCAGCGGGGCGGTCATGTCCCACAACCCGGGGCCGCCGTGGCACATCACGACCGGCGTACCGCGCCCTTCGTCAGCTACCCAGAGCCGGCAGCCATCATCGGTCTGGATCACCATGCAAGTATGACCGCCGTAGAGGGCTGAACGACGTCGCCGACCTGACCGGTGAGCAGGTCGGTCCCTGCGGCGGGCAGAACGACCGGCTCGTCGCGGTGGTTGAAGACGAAGAGGCAGCGACCCCGCCGTACGACGTCAACACCGGACGGCAGGCCAGGCAGCACCGGCTGCACCCCGGCGGCACTCAGGACGCCGTCCAGCGATTCCGGCCAGGTGGACAGGTACCAGGCGACGCCGTCACCGTAGCCGTTGCGGGTAATCGCCGGTCCAAGCCCATTGGCATAGGACGCGATGACTTCCGCGCCTTCGGTGCGCAGCCGCTCGCTCCAGATGGCGCCGCTGGTCCCGTCATCCAGCGCGATCACCTCCCCCGGCGGCAGCGGGTGGAACTCCTCGACGCGGACGCCGAGGACGGCGCGCAACGGGCCCGGGTATCCACCCAGGTGGATTCGGTGCGCCTCGTCGGCTATCCCGCTGAAGAAGGTGACCGCCAGATGTCCTCCCTTTTGGACATAACGGCGGAGGGCGTCGGCCCCCGCCTCCGGCATGATGTACGTGAGCGGCGCGATCACCAGCCGGTAACCCGACAGGTCGGCGCCAAGCTGGGCGAAATCCGTGGTGATCCCGGCCTGCCACAGCATCCGGTGGATGGCGCGCACCTGGTCCAGGTAGCTCAGATGATCGGAGGGCAGCGACCTGGTCTCCAGCGCCCAGCGGGAATCCGCGTCGTAAAGGATCGCGACGTCGGCGCCGACCAACGTGCCAGCCACCTCGGCTATCCGGTCCAGTGTCTCCCCCAGCTTGACGGCCTCGCGGAAGATCCGCGAGTCCTGTCCCGCGTGCGGCACCAGCGCGGAGTGGTACAGCTCGGATCCGCCGCGGGACGCCCGCCACTGGAAGAACAGCACGTCGTCGGCTCCGCGGGCCACGTAGCCGAGGCTGTCAAGAACGAGGCGCCCGGCCGCGCGATGCGCCATCACTCCCCCCGTATTTACTAGGCTCGCGGCCTGCTCCATCAGCACCCACGGCCGTCCGCCGTTGAAGGACCGGGCGCGGTCCGCCGCGAACGCGATGTCCGCGTGCCCCTCGGTCTCGTCGGTGGTGTCCAGGTAGTGGTCGATCGCGACCACGTCCACTTCGCGGGACCAGCGCCACAGGTCGATCGGCTGCCAGGACGGCAAGATGAAGTTGGTGGTGATCTCCGTGCTTGGCGCGTGCCGACGGACTTCGTCTCGCTGGTCGGTGTAAGCGGCCAGCAATTCATCGGACCAGAACCGGTTGAAATCCAGGACCTGCGAGGGATTCGGCAGATACTGGGTGGCCCGCGGCGGCAGTATCTGCTCCCACGCCGAGTATCGCTGGCTCCAGAACGCCGTGCTCCAAGCCTCATTCAACGCCTCAAGGCTCCCGTAACGAGCTTGCAGCCAGCGGCGAAACGCCTCGGCCGAGTGGTCGCACCAGCAGGTGGTGCCGTACTCGTTATGGATATGCCAGCGAGTCACCGCCGGATGATCCGCATACCGGCGAGCAAGCTGGCTGGTGATGCGCAGCGCCGCTTCCCGGTAGGCGGGCGCGGCCGCGCAGTAGGTGTCCCGGCTGCCGTGGGTCAGCCGGGTACCGTCGGGGGTGACCGGCATCGCATCCGGATGGGCGACGGTGAACCACGGTGGTGGCGAGGCGGTCGGGGTGGCGAGCGTGACGGATACGCCGTTGCCATGCAGCCGGTCCAGCGTGTCGTCGAGCCAGCCGAAGCTGTACGCGCCCTCCGATGGTTCGAGCACCGCCCAGGAGAACACACCGACCGTCGCGGTGGTGACGCGGGCGCGGCGCATGAGCACGTCGTCCTCGGCCCAAGTGGCCGGATCCCACTGCTCCGGGTTGTAGTCGCCGCCGAACCCGATCACGCGAACCGGAACCAGGCCAGCCGCACCCCGCCGGTAAGCGTCACCGTCAGATCGCGAGCCTCACCCGTGACGGCCGTCACCGGAACGCTGACCTCCCCCCACGCGTACCTCACCCCGTCGATGTCCCATCGCTGGCCGTATCCAGCCATCGATGGCCCATCGCTGGGGTCGGTAGCAGGCGTGGCGCCGGTTGTACTGGGGCCAGTGTGATGGCTGGGGTCGGTGGTGGGGCTGAGGCAGGGAACCTGCACCTGGCCGAGTGGGGCGTTCCCGTGCCGGAGCTCGATCCCACCCGGTCCGCCCGCCACCCGGAGGGTTACTCGCTCCGCGGCGCCGAGCTCTACGCTCCGGAAGAGCAGGCGTCCTGTCAAAGGGCGGTCGATGTGACATCGACCGCCCTCTATGGCGGTCGATGTCACATCGACCGCTTTGCCCGCGGGGGTGACTGCGTCGCCGGAGGCTTGGGTTTCGGGTACCAGGATGATGTTTTCCTGGTCGTCGAAGTCGGCGGCTCGGATCTCGCGGGCCAGCAAGCGGCGGGGGGCTGGGGCGGAGCCGTCGACGGTTAGGGGCTCGGTTAGGCGGATGTCCTTGCTGGATGCTCCGGCTTGCAGGTTGTAGGTGCCGCCGAAGACCGTCATGCGGTGCGTGTCGACGTCCCAGATGGCTAGTTCGGTGCGCGGGAAGGTGATCTCGGCGGTGCCGGTCTCGCCGGGGGCGAGCGTGAGCCGGGCGAAGCCGGCTAGCCGACGCGGCCAGGTCCTTATCCGGTCGACGGGGGCGGCCGCGCCAGCGGCTGACGGACCGGCGGGGGCGCGGTGGGCGTAGAGCTGGACTAGCTCCTGTCCCTCGCGCGGGCCGGTGTTGGTTAGGTCGATCCGTGCCGTGATGACCGAATCGTGCTGCGTGAGGTGCAGCTCGTCGTAGCGGAACGTCGTGTAGGTCAGGCCGTGGCCGAACGGGAACTGGGGTTCGCCGGTGAAGTACTGGTAGGTGCGGCCCGCCTTGATGATGTCGTATTCGAGAATGTCCGGCAGGTCATCGTCGGACGCATACCAGGTTTGCGGAGCCAGCCGGCCGGCGCGGCCGCCCCGGTGAGCAGATCCGCGATGGCGTGCCCGGTTTCCTGACCACCGTGGCTGGTCCACAGCACGGTCCGCGCCTCGGCGGGGACGATGTACGGGTAGCTGCTCATGATGACGAGGACCGTGCGCGGGTTGGCCTCGGTGACGGCGCGAATCAGGTCGCGCTGGCGGGGCGGGAACGCCAGTGTCACGCGGTCCTGTGTCTCACGGCCGTTGATCATCGGGTGATTGCCAACCACCACGACGGCGACGTCAGCCTGGGCAGCCGCGCGCGCCGCCTCCGCCACCCCGTCGGACAGCATTTGCTGCTCCGCCGTGATCTCGGCGCCGGACGCTATGGACCGGAAAACGCCGCCATCCCGGATGAAAGTTTCTTGCACCTCCCAGCCGTGCGGGCCCGGTGAGCTGACCGTCAGGTCACTGCTCAGGTACAGCCCGGTGTCGCCGGGAGGTCGGTCGGGGCTGGCTGGGTGGGTGGACACAGCCCGCAGCGTGACCACGTCACCGCCCCAGTCTGCGACATCAAACAATCCCAGGTCACCCAGTCGAACACGGTCCAGGCCTTCGGTGACCGTCACATCCGCAACGTCCGCCAGTCCAGCCGTGATCGTCACCTTGTACGGGAGCGTCCCGCTGTACCAGTCCTGGAAGAGATCGTTTGCCAGCGGGCCGACGACCGCGATCGAGACGCCTGGTGGCAGCGGGAGCAAGCCGGCGTCGTTATGCAAAAGAACTGGTGAGCGGGTCGCGGCGTCGCGTGCGGTACGGCGGTGAGCGTCGGTGAGCAGTGCCGCGTCGCCGGCGAACGGGCCGGCGCTGGCGTCGAATTCGCCCAGCCTGAGCCGGATGAGCAGCTTGCGGCGGACGGCGCGGTCCACCTCGGCCATGGTGATCAGCCCTCGGTCGAGCGCCTCGGTGACCGCCGCGACGGTGAACGAGCTGTCGCCGTCCTTGTCGGTGAAGCTGTCGAGTCCGGCGCGGAGCGCGGCCGCGTGGCTGGTCGCGTGATCGCCGAAGTAATGCTCGGTGTCCACCAGGTTCGACGGCGCCCACGCGTCGCTGCTGATCAGCAGGTCGTCGGCGGTCCAGGTGCGCGCCTCGTTCAGCAGCGGGCTGACATGGTTCGGGCGGCCGTTGACCAGGTTGTACGCGGGCATGATCCCGGTGGCCACGCCCGCCTCGACCGGCAGCCGGAACGGGCGGATGTCATACTCGTTGAGCACCCGCGGCCGGACGGATGATGACGTCGTGTCCCGGTTCACCTCGTTGTTGTGCGCGAGGAAGTGCTTGAGCGTGGGCGCGGTGCGCAGGTAGCCGCAAACGTCGTTGCCGGTGAGCCCACGGCAGTAGGCGATCGCCAGCGTGGCCGTGAGCAGGGCGTCTTCGGAGTAGCCCTCCTCGTTGCGTCCCCAGCGTGGATCGCGGAGCAGGTTGACCACCGGCGCCCAGACGTTCCGGCTGATCACCGGGTTCTCGTCATGCTTGGCGAGAACCTCACGCGCGGCGGCCTCGCCGACCTGTTGCACGAGTTCCGGATCCCAGGTCGCGCCGAGGCCGATGGCCTGCGGGAACACGGTCGCCGGCCCGCGCCAGGCGGCGCCGTGCAGTGCCTCCTGACCGGTGTGCCACTCGGCGAGGCCGAGCCTCGGAATGGCGGGCGATCGCTGGTGGAGCATGGCGACGCGTTCCGCCGGGGTCAGCCGGGCGAGCAGGAGGTCGGCGCGCTCCCCGAACGGCAGCTTCGGGTCCCGGAAGTCTTCCTCCACGCGCCCTCCCCTTCGATGATTCGGAAGCGCTTCGACAATCTCAGGGAGATGGGGCCGCGTCAAGCCCCATCCGTCACCCGGTCGATGTGACATCGACCGGTATAGAGCGCGGTCGATGTCACATCGACCGGGGATGGGCCGGGGATGGGCCGCGTGCGAATCGGGGTATTGTCACGCGGCGAACATAGGTCTACTCTCCGGGAAACAGTTGAAGCGCTTCGACAGTTGGGCCCATGCGGCCCGAACTGTGGCCCAATGGAGGGTGGTACCGACACGATGAACACGCCAAAACTGTCCAGACGCGGATTCCTCTCGGTCGCGGCCGGAACGGCCGGCGCGGCGGCCGCCGCACCGCTGCTCGCGGCGTGCGGAACCGGGCCCGCGGTACAGACCGGCGCGACGTCGACGAACTCGCTGGCCAAGATCCTGCCGACTTACACACCGCTCGCGGGCGGTGTGAAGCCCGATTTCCCGAGCATCGACGGTTCAGAACCCGGATACCTGAGCTATCCGACGACGCTGGTGCACACCGTGACCGAGACCCCGGGCAGCGGCAGCACCTACACCGCGATCGCGCCGGACTGGGGAGCGTTCCCCCGCACCTCGGGAAACACTTACTACGACGCACTGAACTCCGCGCTCGGCGCGAACATGCAGTGGCAGCCAACCAGTGGCACCACGATCACCACCACGTTGCCCACGTTGTTCGCCGGCAACCAGTTGCCCGACTGGATCGAGGTGCCGACCTTTGCCCAGCCGCCCGGGTTCGGGCAGGCCGTGCAGACCAAGCTCGCCGACCTCACCCCGTACCTCGCCGGTGACAAGATCAAAGAATACCCCAACCTGGCGGCCATCTTCAGCAACGGCTGGCAGCAGGCCATCTGGAACAACAAGATCGTCGGCATTCCCACCGTGGTGTCGGGCTTCGCGACCGGAGTGTTCCTGTTCTACCGCCAGGACATCCTGGACAAGCTCGGTATCGGCACCCCGTCGGTGAACTCGCTGTCCGACCTGTACGACCTCGGCAAGGAACTCAACGACCCCAAGGCCAAGCGCTGGGCGTTCGACGATATCTGGCAGTTCATGTGCTTCCCGTACGGTACGAACTTCACGCCGCCGCAGTACATCTGGACCACGGACTCCAAGGGCAACCTGATCACCACCTTCGAGACCGAAGAGATCATCGAGGCGATGACCTGGCAGACGTCCCTGTTCAAGGCGGGGATGGTCAACCCGGACGCGGTGGCGGGCAACACCGGGACGGCCAAGCAGCGTTTCTGGTCCGGTGAGAACGTCATCACCGCCGACGGCGGCGGCGCCTGGGACGCCGCGGACATCACGTCGGGTATCGCCGCCAACTCCGGCTACGTACGGAACGCCTTCAACTTCTTCACCGCGGACGGCACCGGCGGCCCTAAGGTCGCGCTCTCCCCGCCAACCGAGTACGTCAGCTACCTGAACCGCAACCTCAAGCCCGCCCAGATCAAGGAACTGCTGCGGATCGCGAACTACCTCGCCGCGCCGTTCGGATCGTATGAGTTCACCCTGGTCAACTACGGCGCCGCCAACACCGACTACACGATGACCAGCAACGGCCCGGTGCTGACCGCGACCGGCAACAAGGACGTCAACGCGGTCGTGCCGATCCTGCTCTCGAGCCCGAACAATGTGATCTCCAACCCCGGGTACCCGAATCTCACCAAGGTGTCGGCCCAGTTCGAGCAGAACAACGCCAAGTACCAGTTCAAGCCGCTGTTCTACGGCATGAACATCACGGTCCCGAACGACCTGACCACGGCCAACCAGTTCGCCCCGTTCACCGGCTCCGGCGGGATCAACTACATCATGTACGACGTGGTCCGCGGCCGCTCATCGATCGCCGACTACAAGAGCACCGTGAACCAGTGGCTGAGCAGCGGTGGCACCAAGCTCAAGGCGTTCATGGAAACCGTCCGGGCCAAGTATGGCGACGCCTAACGCAACCGGGGCCAGGCGTACCCCGGCCCCGGTGCGTGCCATCCCGGGCTTGTCCCGGGCCAGGGGGGAACGGGGGGATGGCCTGTCCCCCCGTGCGCGGGGGGTGTCTGAGGGGGGTCGTCCCCCCTGGCTAGCACGGCTGCGGCGGGACCGGGCGCTCATCGTGATGACGCTACCTGCGGCAGCGTTGCTGCTGGTGTTCGGGTACACGCCGATGCTCGGGCTGATCATGGCGTTCCAGGACTACGACCTCTACGACGGGATCCTGCACAGCCCGTGGGTCGGGTTCGCGAACTTCCAGCAGCTGTTCACCGACCCCGGGTTCTGGCACGCGCTGACCAACACCCTCCTGCTGTTCTCGATCCAGCTCGTGCTGGCCTTCCCGGTGCCGATCGCGCTGGCGATCATGCTGGATGGCATCCTGTCCCGGCGGCTGCGCTCGCTCATCCAGTCCGTGGTGACCGTGCCGCACTTCTTCTCGATGGTCATGGTCGTCAGCATCTTCGACCAGGTGCTCGGCGGCTCCGGGCTGCTCGACACGTTCCTGCGCAACCACGGCGTCGCCAACCCGCCGAACCTGATGACCAGCGAGAGCTTCTTCAAGTTCCTGGTGTCCTTCCAGATCATCTGGAAGGAATCCGGCTGGAACATGATCGTGTACCTAGCCGCCCTCGCCGCGATCAGCCCCTCGCTGTACGAGGCGGCGGCGGTGGACGGGGCGAACTGGCGGCAGCGCACCTGGCGGATCACGCTGCCCGGGCTGCGGCCGATCATGGTGCTGCTGCTCATACTCAACCTCGGGTACGCGCTGACGTTCGGCTTCGAGCAGATGCTGATCCAGATCTCCGCCGTCGGACCAGGCGCCGCCGACGTCATCACGACGTTCGCTTACCGGAACGGCATCGTTCAGGGGAACTACAGCTACGGCGCGGCCGCCGGGCTGTTCCTCGGCGTGACCTCGGTCATCCTCATCCTCTCCGCGAACAAGGCCGCCCACCTGCTGGGCGAGGACGGGCTGTACAGACGATGACGACGATAACTTCCCGGCCCCGCGCGACCACGCGAAGCCGGCACCAGGGCAACCGCCCGGTATGGCAGGAACGGCCATCCGTCGCCACCCAGGGCGCCAAGTCGGGCACCATCGCGGTGATCTTGCTAATCATCGCGTTCCCGATCTATTCCATCGTGCTGACCAGCTTCTCCAACCAGGCCGCGGTGAACATCGCGGGCGGCCTGGTGGTCTGGCCGCACGGGCTGACGCTCAGCGCCTACAAACTGATCGCCGAGGGCGGGGTGGTCGGCCGGGCGCTGGTGATCAGCGTGCTGATCACCGTCGTGGGCACCGCGTTCTCGATGATCGTGACGATCCTGGCCGCCTATGGCCTGTCACGGGCCCACTCGTTCGGCCATAAGGCGATCTTGTGGTTCATGATGATCACGATGTTCTTCAGCGGCGGGATCATTCCGCTGTTCCTTGTCGTGTCCGCGCTCGGCGGCTTCGACCAGTACTGGGCGCTGATCCTGCCCAGCGCGATCAGCGTGTTCAACATCATTGTCATGCGCGCGTTCTTCATGAACATCGCCAGCGACATGATCGAGAGCGCCCGGATCGACGGCGCGAGCGAGTGGAAGATCCTGTGGCGCATCGTGCTGCCGACGTCCAAGGCGGTCACCGCGGTCATCGCGCTGTTCTACGGGGTGGCCTACTGGAACTCCTGGTTCAACATCCTGCTGTTCATGCCCGCCAACAGCGTCAAGTGGCCGTTGCAGATGGTGCTGTACACCTACATCACGCAGGGGAACCCGATGCCGGGCACCGGCACCTCTACCATCGGCGGGTTCGTCGGGAACCAGCAGATCGCGCCGCTGTCCATCCAGATGGCGGTCGTCACGCTCACCGTAGTGCCGATCCTCATCGTCTACCCGTTCGTCCAGAAGCACTTCACCAAGGGAGTGCTGCTTGGTGCGATCAAGGGCTGAGGAGGTGGCCACCCTCGCCGACGTCGCGCGGCACGCTGGTGTCGCGGCCTCCACGGTCTCCTACGTGCTGTCCGGCAAGCGCCCGGTCGCCGCGGAAACCAAACAGCGGGTGCTCGACAGCATCGAACTGCTGAAATACCACCCGCACGCGGGCGCCCAGGCGCTGGCCTCCAGCCGGTCCAGCGTGCTCGCGATGTTCGTCCCGCTGCACCCGGATCAGTACGTGCCGGTGATGATGGAAATCGCGATCGGCGTCACCACCGCTGCCCGTGACTACGGGTACGACGTGCTGCTGCTGACCAACGAGGAGGGCACCGACCGGGTGGTAGCCAGCGCCCGAGCGGACGCGGTGATCCTCACCGACGTCACGATGGACGATCCGCGGCTTCCGGCGCTGCGGGCCCCGGGGGTCCCGGTCGTGCTGATCGGCGTCCCCGCCGACCCAGCGTGTCTTGACTGCCTGGATCTCGACTTCGCCGCGGCGGGCCGCAAGTGTGTGGAACACCTAGCCGGGCTCGGCCACCGGGAGATCGCGTTCATCGGCGAGGCGGAGGCCTTGTACCGCCGCCGCGTCGGGTTCGCGGAGCGCACGCTGGCCGGCGTCCGGGCCGCCGCCGCGGACGCCGGCGTCGGCTTGGTGCACCGTCCCTGCGAGAACAGCTTCGAGGCCGCGGCCGGGGTGCTGGCTCGTGTCCTTGAGGAGCGGCCGCGCACCACCGGCCTTATTGTCCAGAACGAGGCGGTCGTTCCCCCCTTGCTATCCCTGCTCCGCACCGCGGGGCGGGCCATACCGGAGGATGTCTCGATCGTCGCGCTATGTCCCGACCAGCTGGCCGAGCAGACCTCGCCTCGGCTCACCTCCGTTACCATTCCCGCCACTGAGCTCGGCGTTCGCGCCGTGGCGGCGCTGATGCGGCGACTGCGAGAAGACGGCGCCGGTTCAAGCCGGGTCGAGTTGCTGCCACCCGTGCTCACCATTCGGGGAAGCACGACGACCGTTAGAGGATCAGGAGAAGAGTGAACAGCGTTCGTGAAGTTGCCGCCGGCGTTCTGGAATGGTCTAACGAGGGACAGACGCTGCGCGTCGAGCCGTGGGGCCCGGACGCGCTGCGGGTCCGGGTGGCAATGGGTCCCATACAGGACGGGCTGCCGGGCGCGCTGGACCTGACGCCGGGGCCGCACGAGGCCAGGGTGAAGATCGAGGACGGGACCGCGACGATCAGCAACGGCGCCCTGAGCGCCGAACTGATTCCCGGCGGGGACCACCGGGAGGAGATGCTCATATTCCGCGGCCAAGACGGCACGGAGCTTCTCGCCGAGGATCCGATCCATTACTGGTGGCCAGGACCTCGCTCGTTCACCCCGGCCGGTAACGGTTACTACCGGCTGGAGCAGAAGTTCCGCGGCTATCCAGGTGAGAAGCTGTTCGGCCTCGGCCAGCACACCCATGGGCTGCTGGACCAGAAGGGCGCGGTCATCGACCTGGTGCAGCGCAACGCGGAGGTGACGATCCCGTTCCTGCTGTCCAGCCGGGGCTACGGCCTGCTGTGGAACAACCCCGGTGTGGGCCGGGTCGAACTGGGGGCCAACGGGACCAGGTGGGTCGCCGATTCCTCCCGGCAGATCGACTACTGGATCACGGCCGGCTCGCCGGCGACGCTGCTGTCTCGGTACGCGGATGTCACCGGGCACGCGCCGGAACTGCCGGACTGGGCGACCGGCTTCTGGCAGTCGAAGCTGCGGTACCGCACGCAGGCCGAACTGATGGACGTGGCCCGCGAGTACCACCGGCGCGGGCTGCCGCTGTCGGTGATGGTGGTCGACTACTTCCACTGGACGCACCTGGGCGACTGGAAGTTCGACCTCGCCGAATGGCCGGACCCGGGGGCGATGGTCCAGGAACTGGCCGACATGGGGGTGAAGCTGATGGTGTCGGTGTGGCCGTCGGTCTCGCCGGTGTCGGAGAACTACGCCGAGATGCGGGATCGCGGGCTGCTCGTCGGGACGGAGTATGGGCCGCTGGGCCAGGCGGTCTGGCCGGATAAGGGCGTCGCCGCCCCGGTCGACGTCGCCTTCTATGACCCCACCAACCCGGAGGCGCGGGAGTTCGTCTGGGCCAAGGTCCGGGACAATTACCTGCGTCGTTATGGCATCGATGTGTTCTGGCTTGACGCGTGTGAACCCGAGATCCGGCCGGGTTTTTACCAGAACCTTCGCTTTCACGCCGGTCCCGGACCGGCGGTGGCGAACCTGTACCCGAGAGAGAACGCCGCGGCGTTCTGGGACGGATTGACGGCAGAAGGGGTGCAGACGGTCACGTTCAACCGGTCGGCGTGGGCGGGCAGCCAGCGGTACGGCGCGGTGCTGTGGTCCGGCGATATCTGGCCGACGTGGCCGAGCCTGCAGGCCCAGATCCGCGCCGGGCTGAACGTGGCGGTGTCCGGCATCCCGTGGTGGACCACCGATATCGGCGGGTTCCACGGCGGGGATCCGTCGTCGCCTGAGTACCGGGAGCTGATCGTCCGGTGGTTCCAGTACGGCGCGTTCTGCCCGCTGCTGCGGCTGCACGGGAACCGGGAGCCGAACATGCCGTTCGGTCTCGACCAGACCGGCGGTCCCAACGAGGCGTGGTCGTACGGCGATGAGGCTTACGAGCTGATCCGTGACGTGCTGTTCCTGCGGGAGCGGCTGCGGCCGTACATCGGCTCGCTGATGCGTTCCGCGTCCGAGACCGGGCTGCCGCCGATGCGGCCGTTGTTCGTGGACTTCCCGTCCGATGAGGCGGCCTGGCCGGTGGACGACGAGTTCATGTTCGGTCCGTCGCTGCTGGTCGCCCCGGTCGCCACGTACCAGGAACGGTCGCGGCCGGTGTACCTGCCGGCCGGTGCCACCTGGCGGGACGCCTGGACCGGCTCGGTGTTCGACGGCGGGCAGGTGGTGACGGCCGACGCGCCGCTGTCGCGGATACCGGTCTTCCTCCGCGACGACGCGTCGGTTCCGATCACGGGGCTTGCCGGCCCCGTGCGATTATGGTGGAAACGCACCGTCGCCGGCCGACGGCACGTTTCCACCATGATGCGCGAGTCCTGTCGGTGCCGGTGCGGCCGGGTGGATTGACGCCGGTCCACCCGTGGGCCGGCGCGAAGGTCTGCCCTGGCCAGATACGTTGATGGCGTGAACAGGCTCCCGCGCTGGCAGATGCTCCCCAGCCGCATTCCGGCAGAGGAACGCACCGCGCTGAACGTCGTACGGACGATCGGCCTGGGAGCGGTGGTCTACTCCGTCGTGGCCAGCAACCACGCTCCCGGATTGTCCGGCCGCCAGCTGCTCGTGGCGATCACCATGTACCTGTCCATCCTCGGATGGATCACCTGGATGGCGACGATGAGCCGGCCGCGCATCTCGTTCGCCGCGGCGACGATGATGGGCATAACCGGCGGGGTACTCGCGGCCGCGAGCCCGGACAGCGGGGCGCTGGTGTTCAGCTGCATAGCGGCGCTGACCATCGGCGCCAGCAGCGAGATGAACACCTCGCTGGGAGCGACCACCGCCATGGTGGCCGCGTTCCTCGCGGCAGCGGTGGCCGTCGGGCCGTCGCTGGGAACCGTCATCGGCTATCCGGCCTCGTTCTTCGGAATGTGGGCGGTTGGCATGACGAGGCGCAGCTACGCTGACCGGGCCGAGCAGGCGGAGCGGCTGCTCGCCGAGTCGCAGCGGGCGATCGAGGCGGAGACCGCCGCGGCGGCGCTCGCCGAGCGGACCAGGATCGCCAGGGATATCCACGACGTGCTCGCGCATTCGCTCGCGGCGGTCTCGGTGAACCTGGAGGCGGCTTCTGGACTCCTGACGCCGGTCGCTTCGGATTCGCCGGAGCTCACCAAGGCGCTCGAATGCGTCGACCGGGCGGCTGGGCTGACCAAGGAGGGGCTAGCGGACGCCAAACGAGCGGTGCAGACGCTGCGGGACAGCGGCCCGCCGCTGGTGGAGCGGCTGTCGAAGCTGGTGACGGACTTCGGCGCGACGGGCGACGCGCCAGCTTCGCTGAAGGTGGAGGGCACACCCCGGCAGGTGCGGGTCGAGGCCGGCGTGGCCCTGTACCGCACGGTTCAGGAGTCGCTGACCAACGCGCGTAAGCACGCGGCCGGGCAACCGGTCTCGGTGGTGCTGACGTTCGCGCCCGACGCGGTGGCGGTGGAGGTCACGAACCCGGCCGGGCATGGCGGGGCCTTGTCCGGCACGGGAGGCGGCTATGGGCTGGCCGGGCTCGCCGAGCGGGCCGAGCAAGCGGGCGGCACATTCAATGCCGGCCCGGCCGACGGACGGTGGCGGGTATATATGAGGATTCCATCATGAGCGAAATCACCGTCGTGGTCGTGGATGACCAGTCCGCCGTGCGCGAAGGGCTTGTCCTGCTGCTCGGCACGCTGCCGGACATCTCCGTGGCTGGCTGGGCCGATTCCGGTGAGACCGCGGTAGATCAGGTCGCGTCGTTGCGGCCGCAGGTGGTGCTCATGGACCTGAACATGCCCGGCATCGGCGGGGTGGCCGCCACCAAGCAGATCACCGAGTCTTATCCGGAGACCAAAATCGTCGTTCTGACCACTTATGCGGATGACGAGTCGATTCTGAGCGCGCTGCGGGCAGGCGCGCTCGGCTACCTGACCAAGGACGCGACGCGGGCGGCCATCGGGCAAGCGGTGATGGCGGCGGCGGCCGGGCAGGCGCTGCTCGACCCTGAGGTGCAGCAGCGGCTGCTGTCGGCGGCGACCCGGGGCGCCGACGACGGGCATTCCGAGCCCGGCGATCACGCCGGTCCCGACGACGAACTGACGCCGCGAGAGGCCGATGTGCTACGGCTGATCGCCGCCGGGCGTTCCAACCGCGAGATCGCCAGGGATCTGTTCGTCAGTGAGGCCACCGTGAAGACACACGTCAACCGCATCTTCTTCAAGACCGGATCCCGGGACCGCGCCCAGGCGATCCGCTACGCCTACACCCACGGCTACGCCGACCCAGCGCGGTAAGCCACCGGTAAGCCACCGCAAGCGAGAGCCGTGGGGGCCCCAGTAATTGCGCCACGGCCCCCGCACGAGGTGGGCCCCATCCCGACGTGCGCCCCCGCACGGCGATGGGGCATTGAGCGGGTCTCCCCAAGACCCACAGACAACATGTCTACCGAAGACCACTGGTGAAGTGCTGGCGGTTCGCTGGCGACGGCTGCCAAGCAACAGGCATGATGTAAGCGAACATCCAGGGGCAGAAAGGGGGAAACCAGTGCGCTTCGCGCTTCTCGGACCCGTGCGTGCGGAATCCGCGGGCCAGATGTCGCCCAAGGAACGGACGGTGCTGGCCGCTCTTCTGCTGCGCGCAAACACTGTGGTATCGGTCACCATGCTGGCCCAGGCGCTCTGGGACGATACCCCGCCGCCCAGCGCTCGCAACACCATCCAGGGACACGTCAAGCAGCTGCGTAAGCTCCTCGGCCCCGAATCTGAGCGCATCATCACCCGGGCTCCCGGCTACCTCATCGAGACCCGCCTCGGCGAGCTCGACCTGCACGAGTTCGCCCGGCTCCGGGACCATGCCGCCGCCGCCGCGCGGGACGGCGCGTGGGAGCAGGCCTCCGGGCTGCTGACCGAGGCGCTCGCCCTCTGGCGCGGCGAGCCGCTGTCCGACGTCCCTTCTCCCTATCTCCGGCGCGCGGAGCTGCCCCGGCTGACCGAGTTCCAGCACGAGGCGCTGGAGGCCAGGATCGACGCCGACCTCCATCTCGGGAGACATGAGAAGGTCACCGCCGAGCTCCGTGGACTCGTCGCCGAACACCCGTTCCGTGAGCGTTTCTGGGAGCAGCTCATGCTCGCCCTCTACCGCGCCGGGCGGCAAAGCGACGCGCTCGACGCCTACACCGAGGCACGCCGGCGGCTGAGCACCGAGCTCGGGATCGATCCCGGCCCCCAGCTGGCCGAACTGCACGGCCGGATACTCAACGCCGACCCCGCGCTTGGCCTGCCAGCCGGCCGCAGCGGGCCTGACGTCGCCGCCCGGGAAGTCCCTCGCCAGCTCCCCGCCGACCTGCCCGACTTCACCGGGCGCGACGACGAGTTCCAGCGGCTCCGTGACACCCTCATCGCTACCGAGGACCGCAAGCCGGGAACGGTCCCGGTCGCCACCGTGAGCGGTCCGGGCGGCATCGGCAAGACCGCTCTCGCGGTCCACGTGGCCCATCAACTGTCGGAGCGGTTCCCCGATGGCCAGCTGTTCGTCGTCCTGGGCGGGGCGGCTAACCCGCTCAAGGCCACAGATGTGCTTGGCCGGCTCCTTCGCGATCTCGGGGTTCCCGACGGGAAGATCCCGGACAGCGAGGGTGAGCGCACGGCGCTCTACCGGACGATCACCGCGGACCGCACGATGCTGGTGGTACTCGACGACGCGCACAGCAGCACGCAGGTCCGGCCGCTGCTGCCGGGTACCGGCGGCTCTGCCGTCATCGTCACCAGCCGCACCGCCCTGACCGACCTGGCCGGCGCCGCGTTCAGCGCGCTGCGCGTCTTCGACACGGCCGAGTCGGCGGACTTGCTACGCGCGATCATCGGCGAACGGCGGACCGACGACGACCCCGCGGGCACGGACGCCGTTGTGGCCGCCTGCGCGGGGCTCCCGCTGGCGATCAGGATCGCGGCGAGCAGGCTCGCCACCCGCCCCGCCTGGACCACTGGGCAGCTCGGCGTGCTGCTGGCGAGCCAGCAGCGGCGGCTTGGTGAGCTGTCGGCGGGCGACACCGCGGTGCGGACCACCTTCGAGGTCAGCTACCGGGGCCTGACGTGCCCGGTAGCCGCCCGGATCTTCCGCCTGTTCGGCCTGGCCGGGCTGACCACGATCTCGCTTCCGGCGCTGGCCGCGCTGGCGGGGTGCCAGGAGGCCGAGGCTGCCGAGGCGGCGGAGACGCTGCTGTACGCGCACCTGCTTGAGTCGCCGGAACCGGGCCGGTACCAGGCTCACGACCTGCTCCGCCTCTACGCCGCCGAGCGGGCGAACACCGAGGAGACCGCGCCGAGCCGCCACCAGTCGCTGCACCGGCTGCTCGCCTGGTACCTGCACACCGCCCACGCCGCCGTGTCTGCCCTCGGCAAGCACACCGAGCAGTTTCCGCCGGCTCCGCCGCCGCCTGGCGTTACCCCGGGCACGTTCGGCGACCGGGCGGAAGCACTCGACTGGCTGCGGGGTGAGTACCCCAACCTCATCGAGGCGCTGTCGATGGCCCTCGCCCAGGTGCTGCCGGACATTGGCATGCGACTCGCCTGGGTGCTCCAGCTCTACCTTGAGTGGTCGGGCCAGTGGACCGACAAGGTCGCCGCCATGAAGGTCGGCCTGGTCGCCGCGGAGGCGGCCGGGGACGAACAGGCGATCGCCGCCCTGCTCGGCTCGGTCGCGGGCGGATACTGGATGACTGGCCAATATCCGATGGCCCTTGACTACCGCCGCCGTGCCCTCGCCGTCCGGCGCAAGCTGGGCGACAAATCCGGCGAGTCAACCGCGTTGACGAATCTCGCCACCACCGAGATCGACGCTGGGCTCATCGATTCAGGCGTGGCCCACCTCAGCGAGGCGCTCGTGCTCAGCCGGGAGAGCGGAAACGAGAGCACTGAGGGCTACGTCCAGCATGGCCTCGGACACGCCTATCAGCTTTCCGGGCAGTTCGACAAGGCGCTTGCCCACTTTACCGAGGCGCTGGCCATCCGTACCAGGCTGGATACGCTGCACGAGATCTCGGGGACATCGCACAGCATCGCCGAGGTGCTGCTCAGCCTGGGCCGGGTCAATGAGGCGATGGAGCTCCTTGAGCAGGTCCTCGAGGTGTCCCGCGAGAACAACATGCGATACGGCGAGGGCATGACTCTCACTACGCTGGGTGACAGCTATGCTGCGCTCGGCAAGTCCGCGGAAGCCCACGCCGCCTGGGAACGGGCCTACGACATCCTGATGGAGGTCGGCGCGTCGGAGGCGGAGAACGTCCTGAGCCGCCTGGCCCGGGAGTCGTAGCGATGCGTTTCGCGGTACTTGGGACCGTGCGTACGGAGCCGGTGGCTCATCTGCCGCCCAGGGAACGGACCATTCTGGCCACGCTGCTGCTGAACGCGGGCCAGATTGTATCGGTCCGGACGCTGGCCACCGCCGTCTGGGACGACGACGACCCGTCGCCAGCCGCCCGTAACACCATCCAGGGCCAGGTCAAACGACTGCGCCAGGGGCTCGGACCCGCCGCCGAGCGGATCCTCACCCGGCCGCCGGGGTACCTCATCGAGGTCCGCCCCGGCGAACTCGACCTGCATGAGTTCACCAGGCTCCGTGACCAGGCCGCCATCGCCGCCCACGATGGCGCGTGGGAGCAGGTCTCCGAGCTGCTCACCGAGGCACTCGCCCTCTGGCGGGACGACCCGCTGTCCGACGTCACATCGGCCTACCTACGGCGCACCAAGCTACCCCGGCTCACCGAACTGCGCCACGAAGCGCTCGAAGCCAGGATCGACGCCGACCTGCACCTCGGACGGCACGAAATCCTCACCGCCGAGCTCCGCACCCTGGTCGCCGACAACCCGTACCGCGAACGGCTCTGGGAACAGCTCATGCTCGCTCTGTACCGATCCGGACGGCAAAACGACGCACTTGACGCCTACGACGAAGCCCGCCGCAAACTCAGGGCCAAACTCGGCATCGACCCCAGCCCCCGGCTCACCGAACTCCACCGCCATATTCTCAACGCCGACCCCGTACTCAGCCCGCCACCGGACCGCACCCAACCGGACCCGCCGCGACAGCTCCCCGCCGGCCTCTCCGATTTCACTGGCCGCACCGACGAATCCGGCCGGCTTCTTGATCTCCTCGTTCCGCGGCCGGGAACCGTCCCGCTGGCCGTGATCAGCGGGCCCGGTGGCATCGGCAAGACGATGCTAGCCATCCACCTGGCGCACCAAGCCGCTGGCCGCTTTCCCGACGGCCAGATATTCGTCGAGCTTGGCGGCGCCACCAACCCGGTCCGCGGCCACGACGTGCTCGGCAGGCTGCTTCGTGATCTGGGCGTGCCTGACCGGGAGATCCCGGAGCAGGAAGATGAACGTGCCGCTCGTTACCGCACCGTGGCGGCGGGCCGGAAGCTGCTGATCGTGCTCGACGACGCGCCGGACGCGGCGCGGGTACGCGCGGCACTACCAGGCACCGGCGGGTCCGCCGTCATCGTCACCAGCCGATCCAGCCTGGCTGGTCTGGCCGGCGCGGACTTTTTCGAGCTCAGCTCGCTTAACGCCGACGACTCGCACGCTCTGCTGACCTCCATCGTCGGCACCAGCCGTACCGCTAACGATCCGCCGGGCACCGACGACATCATCGCCTCTTGCGCCGGGCTTGCCGCTCGCGATCAGGATCGCGGGAAGCAGGCTCGCCACCAGCCCTGGATGGACAGCGAGCCAGCTCGGCAGGCTGATCGCCGACGAGCAGCGACGGCTCAGCATGCTCGCTGCCGGCAACACGGCGGTTCGCGCGAGCTTCGAGGTTAGCTACCTCGCGCTGCCCGAGGGCGACCCGTCTCCGGCGCGAATATTCCGGCTGTTCGGGCTGGCTGGCCTAACCGGTCTCGGCCTGCCCGCTGTCGCCGCGCTGGCCGGCGTGTCACCGGCCCGCACCGCCGGGGCCGTCACGGCGCTCGTCGACGCGCATCTGCTGGAATCACCCGCTCCCGATCGTTACCAGGCCCACGACCTGCTCCGTCTCTACGCCGCCGAACGCGCCCTCGATGACGAACCGGCCGCGGCACGGCAGGAGGCGCTGCGCCAGATGTTCATCTGGTACCTGCACTCGCTGAATGAGGCGGTGAGCGAGTTCGGCAGGATCCATCGCGTGGAAGCACTTTCCGGCGTACCGGCCCCGGCCGTCCCGGTGCCGGAGTTCTGCTCGCTTTCCGACAAGCTGAGCTGGCTGCGCGACGAGCGGGCGAACCTGATCCGCTTGGTCGAGCTGGCCAGTGCGCACGGTTTCGATGACCTGTGCTGGCGGCTGGCGGCGACGGTCCGGCACTACTTCGAATGGACCGGCCACTTCGCCGACCAGATCGCGGTCGGATCGATAGGCCTAGCGGCGGCCGAGCGATCCGGCGACTGTAAGTCGACCGCCATGCTCTCGAACGTGCTGGGATCGGCTAGCTGGAAACTCGGGCGACTGGCGCGAGCGGTTGAGTACTACACCCGGGCGCTGGAGCTGAGACGCGAACTGGGTGACAGCCGGGGTGTAGCCGCGCTGCTAGCCAACCTCGGTCTCGTGGAGCTCGATTCCGGTGAGTCCGCGTCGGCGGTCGAACGCCTCACCGACGCCCTGGCGATCAACCGGGAGACTCAATCCGTCTACGGCGAGGCGTTCTGCCTGCACAACCTCGGGTACGCGCATCAACTCGCCGGCCGGGCGGAAGAGGCCCTCGCCCATTACGAGCAGGCCCTCGCGATACGTCGGGTGCACTGTCCGCTGGATGACCAGGCCGGCACCATGCACAGCATCGGCGAGCTGCTGCTCACGATGGGACGCACCCACGAGGCGATGGGTTACCTGCGCGAGTGCCAAAAGATCTGTCACGACAATGACCTCAGCTACGGCGAGGGGATGACGCTCACCAGCCTCGGCGATGGCTACCGGGCGCTTGGCCTGATCACCGAGGCCACGCAGGCCTGGGAAGACGCGCACCGGATCCTCAGCGGCCTCGGCGCGACCGAGGACGCCAAGGTACGCGAGCGTCTAACGAGCGGGCCCGCTGGTAGCTGACCCAGAGCACGAACGCCGCCGACACCCCGGCCGCCGCGCACAGCGTCCCGCCGTAGAGATACCACTTGCCCGCCGACGTGTTGGCTATCACCACACTGCCGCCCGACGTGGGAAGCGACATGACGAAGCTGGCGACGATCCAGCCGATGGCCGGCGCGATCGCGCCACCGAGCGTCCTGGTCCCCCAGCTCGCGAACAGGCAAGACGCCAGCACCAGCAGCGCGAAACAGATCGAGGCCACCGGCGCCGGTCCGCGACTGTACTGGAACGTACCGATCAATCCCTCGAACAGGCCGAGCACGAACAGCAGACCGTACGTGGCGATGGTCTGGACTTGGGTCATGGCCATTAGGTTAGAGCCTGCCCAGGAGCCCTCGGTGGACGCGGGTGGTGTTCCGGCAGGCCCACGATGGCCCATCGACGGTGCCTGAGCGCCAGCGATGGGCCACCGCTGGCGTGCGGCGCCGGTTAGGTTTCATGCGGTTCCTGGGCCGACAGCAGGGTGAAGAACTCGGTGCCTAGCGCGCGCTGGCCTAGGTCGTTGGAGAGCGCGTAGTAGGGGGCGTCCACCGTTACCTGGGTGGCGTGAGCGCGCATCGCGGCCAGCTTGGCGTCCAGGTAGGCGTCGGCTTCGACGGCGGTGGTCACCTCGTCGTCGGGAACGCTGGCGGACAGGTCGCCGGAGGGGGTGAACGGGGAGGTTGGAGGTAGCTTGAGGGCCATCGCGAGCACCGGCCGCGGCATGGCGGTGGCGTAGAGCCTGGCGGCGGGCGCGGCCAGCGCGTGGGCCAGCTTGGTCACCCGGTGCGCCTGGATGTGGTCCGGGTGGCCGTAGAACCCGTTCGCGTCGTAGCTGACGATGACGTCCGGGTTCACCTCCTCGATGACCTTGACGAGGTCGCGGGCCGCTTCGGCGACATCCGCTTGCCAGAAGCACCGCGGGTCGTCGTTGTCCGGCAGGCCCATCATCCCGGAGTCCCGCCAGCGCCCGGCGCCGCCGAGAAACCGGTGATCGGTGACGCCGAGTGCCTCGCAGGCCCGCTCGAGTTCACCGATCCGGTACTGTCCCAGCTCATCCGGCGTCAGGTGCTGGAGTTCCGGCGGGATGATCTCGCCTAGCTCGCCGAGCGTGCAGGTCACCAGCGTCACACGGGCCCCCTCGGCCGCGTATTTCGCCATCGTGGCCCCGGTCTCGATCGACTCGTCGTCCGGGTGCGCGTGGACAAGCAACAGGCTCCGCTCGCTCAACCCAGCCTCCGTTCCCCGGTTAATCACTTTACGGCCTGCCTGCGATGGCCCATCGAGGGGACTACAGCGCTATCGATGGCCCATTGCTGGGGTGGCCACCCGCTGTCGCGGCGGTTCAAGGTGGCAAGATCTTGGGGCATGAGCGAATCCTTCCCCAGGCAGCAGGCCCGGACCCGGCGGTTCACGCTGGGCGTGCCCCGGGCGTTCACGATCTCCCCCGACGGCGGGCGGGTGGTGTTCCTGCGGACCAAGGGCGGGGATGACCCGGTGACGTGCCTGTGGGAGCTCGAGACCGCTGCCGGCGCGGAGCGGCTGGTGGTCGATCCGCGGGAACTGGACGCGGACGAGGCGAACCTGCCGCCGGAGGAACGGGCTCGCCGGGAGCGGGTGCGCGAGACGGCCGCGGGCATCGTGTCGTACGCGACGGACCCGGCGGCCGGGGTCGCCGTGTTCGGGCTCGCGGGACAGGTGTACGCGGTCCGGCTCGACAGCGACGCGGGCGCGTGGCTGGTGGCCACCCAGAACGCCGTCGCTTGATCCTCAGCTGGACCCGGCCGGGACCACGGTGGCGTACGTGCACGACGGGACGCTGCGGGCGGCCGCGCTGGACGGTTCCAGCGACTGGCAGATCGCGGGCGAGGCGGGCGTGACGTTCGGGCTCGCGGAGTTCGTGGCGGCCGAGGAGATGAACAGGACGCGCGGGTACTGGTGGTCACCAGACGGTTCAGAACTGCTCGTCGCGCGGGTGGACGAGTCGCCGGTCCAGCGGTGGCACATCGCCGATCCCGCTAACCCGGGCCGTGAGCCCGCCGAGGTCGCTTACCCGTCGGCGGGCACGCCGAACGCGAAGGTCACGCTGCACCGGATCACCACCGGCGGCGGCCGCGCCACCGAGGTCAGCCTGGGCGATCACGAGTACCTGGTGACCGCGTACTGGGACTCAGCGGAACCGCTGGCCGTCACTCAGTCCCGTGACCAGCAGACGATCCGGATCCTGGAGAACGGCAAGGTCCTGCGCGAGGACACCGACCCGCACTGGACGGACATCGTCTCAGGGGTTCCCGCGCGCACCAGAAGTGGCGCTCTGGTGTGGGCCATTAATGACTATGAGATCAAAACGCGGAGACTCATTGTCGACGGCGAACCCGTCACCCCCACCGGGATGCAGCTACGCGGGGTCTGCGACATCGACGGGGACACCATCTTGTTCACCGCGTCCACCGAGCCGACCGAGGTCGGGCTGTGGACCTACCAGCCGGGCACCGGGATCACCGCGGTACTCACCTCCCCTGGCGTGCACACCGGCCGCCGGGCGGGCGGAACCACGCTGACGGTGAGCAGGAACCTGGATGATGACGGAACCGCCGTTATGGTCAATGGAAAAATCAGCGTCGCGTCGCTGGCGCTGCGGCCGAACTTGGTGACGCCGGCGCCGGTCATCCTCGCGGCGGGCGAGCGGGGCATCAGGACGGCGGTGCTGTTCCCGTCCGGGCATCAGCCCGGCACCAGGCTTCCGGTGCTGCTCGACCCCTACGGCGGGCCACTGGCGCAGCGCGTCGTCGCCAGTCAGGCCGCGTACCTCACCTCGCAGTGGTTCGCGGAACAGGGCTACGCCGTCGTGATCGCCGACGGACGCGGGACGCCGGGCCGCGGGCAGGCCTGGGACCGTGCCGTGGCCGGGGACCTCGCCAGGCCGGTGCTTGAGGACCAGATCGAGGCGCTGCGCGCGGCGGCCGAACGTTACCCGGATCTGGACCTGGACCGGGTGGCGATCCGCGGCTGGTCGTTCGGCGGGTACCTGTCGGCGCTGGCCGTGCTGCGCAGGCCCGACGTGTTCCACGCCGCGATCGCGGGCGCGCCGGTGACCGACTGGCAGCTGTACGACACGCACTACACCGAGCGTTACCTGGGGGTGCCGCCCGGTCCGTCCTACAACCGGTCCTCGCTGTCGGCTGGCGCTGGAACCCGCCGGCCGCTGCTGCTCATCCACGGGACCGCCGACGACAACGTGGTGTTCGCGCACACGCTGCGGCTGTCGTCGGAGTTGCTCGCCGCCGGGTATCCGCATTCGGTGCTGCCGCTGTCCGGCGTCACGCACATGACCCCCCAGGAGGTCGTCGCGGAGAACCTGCTCCTGTTGCAGGCGCAGTTCCTCCGCGACGCACTCGGATGAATCATCGCGAATCAGGGTCATGTTGTGGCATAGTGTGATCACCCCGGTGAGATCACAGCGAAGAGGTTCCCCTGTCCGTGAACTCGATAGCCACCCGGCTGCTCAAGATCATCCCGAGGGTTACGCTCGAAGAGTTCTACTGGCAAGACTCGCATTACAGCACCGACTCGCGTCTCGGCCGCGAGCTGCTGTACCTGATCGCGAACGACGAGTGGATCCGCACCACGACGGAGATTCTCGATCTGAGCCGGTCGGAACGCGGTCGACACGACGATCCGGTTCGACATCGATCTGGACCGGATCACTCACGAGGCGTTCCACGCGGGAACCGGCCAGCTCTGGCTACCGCTGTTCACGCTGACCGCCGACAGCGGGATTCAGCCGAACGCGACCCTCACGGTTACCGACGCGGACGGCGCCGAACTCGCGCCGGTGCCGCAGGCCGATGTCAGGCATCAGGTCGCGGCCGCGCTCGCGGAGATCTTCGTGAACATCGCGCTCGCCCGGCAGCCCGACCCGTCGACGCAACGGCCAGCGGCGGGGAGGGACCAGCGGCTGCTGATGTCGGCGGCGCTGTTTCGCGTGCTCAGCGGCGAAACCGGCAACGAGCCGGCCGCGGGCGCCGCCGCGCTGGGAACGGACCGGCTCGTTCAGGCGAGGGACGGGCTGAACGATCTGCTGCGCGAGTACGTCATCGACCTGGACGCGTCACCGCCGCCGAGCCACGTGGCGGTGCGAGCGGTACGGATCGTCGAAGCGTTTACCAGCGCGGTGGTCGTGGTGGTCGCCGTCGACCGCCGCCGCTCCCCCGCCGTGCTGAACGTCGCCGCCCCCGCCCGGCGGCTGCAGCGCGACTCGCGGCTGTCCGGGCCCTCGCTTTGGTACCGCTTGCTGCGGGCCCGCGCGCATGTGCGGATCGACCTGCTGCTGCCGTCTTCTGACACCGACCGCCAGGTGCAGGTCAACCTGCCGGACGGGGTGGCGCTCGAACCGAGGAAGCGCCCCGTCGCATTCCAGGATCAGCTGTGGACGCGGGACGGATTGTGGATCAGGTCAGGCCCGCCCGAGGCCGCCGCGCAGCTGGCCAACCTCATCGGGCAGATCCAGGCGGAAACCGACTACGCCGTCCAGGGCAGCCTGGCCGACCTGGCCATCACCAAGACCGACATCCTGGCCGAGACGCTGCGCCAGCACCAGGTCGTGCCGGCCCATGTGCGCGACTCCGACGCCGACGCGCTGCTGACCGTCACCCGAGACGAACTCCGTGACGCGACACAGAAGACCCGCGAGCATCTCGCGTTGCTGCACAACGTGCTGGACATGATCGCCAAAGGGTCCGGCGAAACCGCGCGGCTGGGCAAGCTCTGGGACGAGGGAGAACGGATCGACTGCCCGCTGCTGCGCACCGCCAGCACCGAGTCCCCGGGGCCGCGCAGGCTGAATGGCCGGGCGGGACACACCGAGAGCGTCAGCCAGCGGGTCACCCCGAACTACGCCCGGATCAATGTGCCGGTCTACGTACCGGACGCGAACTCAGGATCGGTAGCGAAGTTCGCGGGCCTGATGAGCGCGGTGCTGATGTTCATCGTGTTCTGCCTGTTCCTGGGTCGGCTGCACCAGTCCGGCTCGTCGCCGAGCGCGGACGCGCTGGCCAGCGCGCTCACCCTGTTCTCCGTCATCCCGTTCAGCCGGATCGAGATACCCGACCGGTCGACGTTGCGCGGATCGCTGTCCTTCGCCGGCACGTCGCTGGTCGTCGCCGCGCTGATGCCTCCCGTGCTGCTGGCCATCCTGGTCGCGTTCGACTCCAGCGGAGGGGCACCGGTTATCGCCGCGGCGGCCCTGCTCTTCTTGCAGGTCCTGCTCCTCATCGTCTTGTGGCGTGGCCCGGTCGCGCCTACGGCGGGCGCCCGCTCCCAGCCCGCCAGGATCCTGAGCACCTACGGTGGCCACGGCTACGAGCAAGCCGGAGTGCTGCGCACCGAGTGGTGGCGGTCGGTCACGGCCAGCGCCCTGGTGACCGGGCGGGAGGCGTACGCCTACGTGGTGTGGGAGCATCCCCCGTCGAGCGTCCGCGCCCCGTCTGACGACCCCGGTGTTTCCACCCAGCAGCCTTCGCTGCATCGGCTGCTCGGTACCGCCTCGGTACGCCGGCGCGCCCAGGTGCAGTTCGCGGCGCTCGCCGCGCGGATCAAAACAGAGCGTCCCGCGATGCCCGAGGCGCCGACCGCGGTCGCGGAACGGCCCGCCCACATCGAGAATGTCACCGGCGAAGCCGCGGTCACCGAACCGGAGTCGGCCCAGTGGCCGCCGAACTTGCTGGCGTTGCTCAGGTCGGGGACCGCACGGGAGGCGCTCACGTTCCTGGTGTTCCGCGAACCGCCGGAAAACTGGCCGCCCGAGGGCGGCGCCGTGCGCATCAACATGGACCCGGACCGGCTCGCGGCCGTTGACGAGGCTACAGAATCGCTCGACATCTGGGTTGGGGTGGCACTCGAGCGGGAGTTCGGGCAGGTCAAGCACCATTCGCTGGTCACGCTGCTGGACCGGGTTCGTGAGCACCGGCTGCTCCTGCAGGACACGCAGTTCCCCGCCCCGCCGCCGACGGCGGAGGAGCAAACGGTGTGGGCGAGGTTCCGGGTCGCCGTCACCGACGCCGAGATCGGCCGGCTCGGCCCGTTCCTGCACGAGCTGAGCGAACGGCTCAGCGACGATAGCTCGGCCCGGCGGCTGCTGGTGCGCACCGCGCCCCAGGGCTCGATGCATGAGATTCCGATCGGTTTCCTGGATCGGCACGCGGAGCACGGCGAGCAACTGGTCCTGGCTAACCAGCTGGACGTGGTCGCCCTGGTCCCGGCTGACCGTCACCGCTGGCGGGTTCTCGCCATCTGCGCCGACGCCCAGATCGGCATCGAGCACGACATCCTTTCGACCATCGCCAAGGCCGCGCCGAAGCTCCGGCTCGCCGCGCTGTCACACGCGGTGCTGCACGGCACGACGGTGCTGCTCATGCTCGGCCACGGCCCGGAAGACAGCTCCTCGCTGGCCGACGCTTTTTCCGGTACGGGCATCCAGGTGGCCGTGGACGAGTGGCAGACCTCCGCCCAGCTCGGCCGCAGCGAGCCCGAGCCGCTGCTGCGCGTGCGGGCCAGGTCGCAGGACCGGCCGGGCATGCTGCTTGGCGTGCTGAACGCGCTGCGGCCCACGCTGCGCGCGATCCTGCCCGAGGATGAGGATCCCTACGGCGCCGTATCGCATGCCCAGCTCACCGTCACCGCCGGACGCGCCACCACGGCCAGGATCATCATCCGGCTGCAGGTCGCCCCGGAACCTGGTCGATGACTGGGGCGGGACCGAATACGGCGAGATCGAGCGGGACGCCAGATCGGAGGCGCTGGCCGCGGCCGCCGAGCACCCGTCCAACGGCCCGGAGTACGGTGCTCCGGAGAACACCGTGATCACGGTGAACCTGATCCGCGAGTTACGGTTTGTGCACCTTGAGCAGGTCGGCGTTCATTTGGGAGATGGTGGCTAGCGGGATGCCCTTTGGCTCGTCATCCGCGGCTAAAGTCGGGATGCACGCGTCACGCTTCCCGTGACATCAGCTGGTTGCGCACCTGATGACTGATTAGCAACGGCTGGACACCGTAATGCCCCGCTACCTCCTCAAGATTCTCCTCTGTCGCGTAGCGAGGATCGACGCCAAGCCGCTCAGCGATTCCAGCGGCAGGGGCGAGCAACTCCGCGGCAAACGCACGCTCGGTCTTAAGGCGATCCGTATACGCTCCGGTCACGACGAAGTAATGACCAGGCTCCCAGACGAAGTGCCACATGCTGCGAGCCAGCGAGAAGCGCTGAGCAGATACCCCGGTTCGCCTGCCCAGAGCAGCGACAGGAATCCCGCGCTCATTAGTCCCGCCAAGCACGAGCAACTCGCTGTCGGGCGACTCCCGGTGCACGCTGGACACGTAGTTGTCAATCTTGAACTTGTCCAGCGGCCCGACTCTCGAAGCCGCCCGGACGCGCCGCGCTTGCGCCCAGCCAAGCTCCCATGGCTGACCTGCTTTCCCAAACAGCGACTGGTCGACTTCATCGCTGAGTCCGGCGATCTCAAAGCGGCCAGCCAAGGAAACGGGCAGGGACCGTATTTCTTCGCTGAGCCGGATGATCCAGTCCAGGGAAAGGCTAAGACTCCCCGGATCCGCAGCGTCTACCAAGTCCCCGAACACACCGCTGGGAAGAGCTTCGGCGGCCCGCACGATCGTTGATTCGTACTCCTCCGGCATTGAATACGGATCGAGTCCAAGCCTTGCAGCCGCCTTGCAGTACTCCGCTTCCTCCTCATCCGGCTGAAGGATCTCGGTCCACTCCTTCTCAAGCGAGGTTCCGTTGATCCCTTGTTCCTTCAGCCGGGTGATGACCCCTGAGACAATCCTGCCTAGCTCCAGCGCCACCGAATAGCTATCAGCGCGCAGGTCACCCCAGGAGATGAACGTGATGGGCCAGTCTGGACGCACGACAGAATCGGGCAGCCAGGAAAGGCGAGTACGCTGGCTTCCCTCAGGGACAATCCAAAGATCGGGCCAGGCGAAACCGTCGCCGCTAGCCCTCACAGAATGCCGATCCCGCTGGATCCGCGGCAGGTTCGTGAAGTCTCCCGTCCCGAGTTCGGTCATACGACCGAGAACCTTCGCCGGACGCGAATCCGCTTGCAAGAACCACCAGTTGTAGGCAACCCATTCCGCCAGCGGGTACAGCGGACAGTAAATGGATCGCCTGGCACTCCCTGATGCCCGGTCCTCGACGAGTGTGGCCCACCGGTCTCCTGCACGTATCTCAATGCGTGCCCAAGTCGCCCGGTGCTCAGGAGCTTGGACCGTGGGTGCGGCTTCCCACTCCCACTCCATCTTCAGGCCGACATCAGTCATCAAGGCCCTCCGGCTCCTCACCAGGTCCCAGAGCATAGCCCTTGTAGTGGCCTTGCTCCGAGTTGACCAGTCTGGCCTCGTAGACAGCGGCTTCACGCTTGCACCAAGCGTGCCTGGGGAAGTCACCCTCCGTTGCGGCCGTCGGCGCTTGGACGCATCCGCTCGAAGCCTCGGCGGCCCGGCAAATGATGGGAAGTTCTTATGCTCGCTACTCCCTATATACGAAGCTCGGTCAGCGAGTTCGTGCAGGTCAACACCAACGGGTGGCGGCACAAGGGCCCTCCGTTGCGGCCGTCGGCGCTTGGCTGCGCGCATGCTGTGATTATCGCTCATGTGACGGTTCTATGTAACGGGCGGTGAGCTTTCAGCAGGTCGGCGTTCATTTGGGAGATGGTGGCCAGCGGGATGCCCTTGGGGCAGACGGTGGCGCAGACCCCGGTGTTGGTGCAGCCGCCGAACCCCTCGGCGTCCATCTGCTCCACCATCGCGGCCACCCGGTCGTAGCGTTCCGGCTGTCCCTGCGGCATCAGCCCGAGGTGAGTCACCTTCGCGGCGGTGAACAGCATCGCCGACGCGTTCGGGCAGGCGGCCGCGCAGGCGCCGCAGCCGATGCAGGTGGCCGCGTCGAACGCGTTGGTGGCGTCCGCGTGGGACACCGGGATGGCGGCGGCCTCCGGGGCCGAGCCGGTGGGCGCGCTGACGTAGCCGCCTGCCTGGATGATCCGGTCGAACGCCGACCGGTCAACCACCAGGTCCTTGAGCACCGGGAACGCCCTTGCTCGCCAGGGCTCCACCACGATCGTGTCGCCATCGCGGAAGTGCCGCAGGTAAAGCTGACAGGTGGTGGTGGCCTTCTCCGGGCCGTGCGGGGTGCCATCGATCACCATCGAGCACATGCCGCAGATGCCTTCGCGGCAGTCGTGGTCGAACGCGACGGGGTCATCGCCTGCTTGGATGAGCTGCTCGTTGAGTACGTCCATCATCTCCAGGAACGACATGTCCGGCTCGATGCCGTCGAGCGGGTAGTCGGCGAACCGGCCCTTGTCGGCGTTGTCGTGCTGTCGCCAGACCCTGATCGTAAGCTTCACCAGGCTCCCCCTATTTGTAAGAGCGTCGTGTCAGGTGGACGTACTCGTACTCGAGGGGTTCTTTGTGCAGCACCGGCTGGTCGTCGGTGAACTCCCACGCGCCGACGTAAGCGAAGTGCTCGTCGTCGCGCAGCGCCTCACCATCCGGGGTCTGGTGCTCGGCGCGGAAGTGGCCGCCACAGGACTCCTCGCGGTGCAGCGCGTCAATGCACATCAGCTCGCCGAGCTCAAGGAAGTCGGCGACCCTTCCCGCTTTCTCCAGCGTCTGGTTGAGCTCGCTTCCGGTACCGGTGACCTTGACCCGTTGCCAGAACTCTTCTCGCAAGCTCCTGATCTCGTCGATCGCCTTGGTGCAGGCCCTCCGCGGTGCGCTCCATGCCGCAGTACTCCCACATGATCCGGCCGAGTTCGCGGTGGAAGGAGTCCGGCGTGCGGTCGCCGTTGATCTTTAGCAGCCTCTCTATGCGATCCTCGACGGCTGATGTCGCCGTCTGTACGTCCTTTTCATCCGGTGCGGGGAACGGGCCTTGCGCGAGGTAGGCGCTGATCGTGTTCGGCAGTACGAAGTAACCGTCGGCCAGACCCTGCATCAGCGCGCTCGCGCCAAGCCGGTTCGCGCCGTGGTCGGAGAAGTTCGCCTCACCGATCACGAACAGGCCCTCGATCGTGGACTGCAGGTCGTAGTCCACCCACAGCCCGCCCATCGTGTAGTGCACCGCGGGATAGATGCGCATCGGCTGCTCGTACGGATTCTCCCCGGTGATGCGCTCGTACATCTCGAAGAGGTTGCCGTACCTGGCCGCTACGGCGGTTTGGCCAAGGCGCTGGATCGCGTCTTTGAAGTCCAGGTAGACGCCACGGCCGCCGGGTCCGACGCCGCGCCCCTCATCGCAGACGTTCTTGGCCGCGCGGGAGGCAATGTCCCGCGGGACGAGGTTTCCGAAAGACGGATATATCCGTTCAAGGTAGTAATCGCGCGCGGCCTCGGGGATGTCTGCTGGCTTACGGTCGTCGTTGGCTTTTAGCGGCACCCAGACGCGGCCGTCGTTGCGCAGCGACTCCGACATCAGGGTCAGCTTGGACTGATGGTCGCCGCTGACCGGGATGCAGGTCGGGTGGATCTGCGTGTAGCAGGGGTTGGCGAACAGCGCGCCCTTGCGGTGCGCCCGCCAGGTCGCGGTGACGTTGCAGCCCTTGGCGTTGGTCGACAGGAAGAAGACGTTCCCGTAACCGCCGGTGGCCAGCACCACCGCGTCCGCGAGGTGGGTCTCGATCTCGCCGGTCACCATGTCACGGACGACAATGCCGCGCGCTTTGTTTCTGGAGACGATCAGCTCGAGCATCTCGTGCCGCGGGTACATGGTGACGGTGCCGGCCGCGATCTGCCGCTCAAGCGCCTGGTACGCGCCGAGCAATAGCTGCTGGCCGGTCTGGCCCCGCGCGTAGAAGGTCCGGCTCACCTGGACCCCGCCGAAGGACCTGGTGTCCAGCAGGCCGCCGTAGTCGCGGGCGAACGGCACGCCCTGCGCGACGCACTGGTCGATGATCTCGGTGCTTACCTGGGCCAGGCGGTAAACGTTCGACTCGCGCGACCGGTAGTCACCGCCCTTGACCGTGTCGTAGAACAGCCGCTGGATCGAGTCACCGTCGTTGCGGTAGTTTTTGGCAGCGTTAATGCCGCCTTGCGCCGCAACGCTGTGCGCCCTTCGTGGCGAGTCTTGATAGCAGAAGGACTTCACCTGGTAGCCCGCTTCACCGAGGGTCGCGGCGGCGGATCCGCCCGCGAGACCGGTGCCGACGACGATGACCTTCAGCTTGCGGCGGTTGGTCGGGTTGACGATCTTGCCCTCGAAACGGCGCTTATCCCAGCGCTGCTCGATCGGGCCCTCGGGGGCTTTGCTGTCGGTTATGGGGTTGCCCGTTACGTACATCAGTGCACCACTCCGATCACGACGCCGAACGGGACGGTGAGGAACCCGCCGATCAGGACGGTTGCGAAGGCGATCGCGAAGATGTTGATGGCGCGCTGCCTGCGGACGGTGTTCTTGCCGAGGGTCGCCATGGCGCTCCACACTCCGTGCCGGATGTGCAGTCCCAGGACCAGCAGGCAAATGACGTAGAACGCCGTGACCCACGGGTTCCTGAAGTCGGCCACCACGTTGTCGTAAGGGTCACCGGCGATGCCCTTGGGGTTAACCACCCGGAACGTCAAGTCCAGCAGGTGGTAGACGATGAACAGGAAGACGAGGATCGCCCCGGTCCGCACCGTGCGGCTCGCATAACTCTGCTGGGGCCGACCGCCCGTGTATTTGACCGGACGGGCGCGGCGGGCGCGGAGCGCCAGTTCAACGGCGGAGCCGATGTGCAGCACCACGCTGATCCCGAGGACTGCTCCGATCACGATCAGCAGCGTGTTGTGCGGCAGCGCGGGGGCTCCGGCGGTGGACAGCCAGGCGGCATAGTTGTTGTAATCGGTCCTTCCGAGGAAGATCTTCAGATTCCCGAGCATGTGTGCGATCAGGAACAGCATGAAGACGATCCCGGTGACGGCCATCACGGTCTTCTTGCCGATCGTCGTCCGGTACAGGCTGAGCAGCTGGGAGCCGGTTCTGGGCTTCGAGGAGGTCGTGACCAGGGAGGTCGGTCGGGGCCGGCTGGGAGGTCGGCCGGGGCTGGTTGGTCGGGGAAACACAGCCGGGGAAGCACTGCGCGGTTTGTCCTGGGCACGGGGAGGGGCGGCCATGTGATGGACGGTAGGTCCCGGACGTTCGGGTCGTCTAATCTATGAAAGCAGTGGTCTCCATAGCCATAAGCTATGAAGCGTGCAAATACAGCAGCTTCGGTATTTCGTGGCGGTGGCCGAGGTGAGGCATTTCACGCGGGCCGCGTCGCGGTTGCGGGTCGCCCAGCCGTCACTGTCCAAGCAGATCGCGGCGCTGGAGTCCTCACTAGGGGCTCCCCTGTTCAGCCGCGCCCGGGGCAATGTGACCCTGACGCCAGCCGGAGAGACCCTGCTGCCGCTGGCGCGCAGGATCCTGGCCGACGTCGACACCGCCCGCCGGGAGGTGCAGGACCTGACCGGGCTGCGCCGGGGGCGGATTCGTATTGGTGCCACACCGTCGCTGCTGGGGTCTTTGCTGGCTGACGCGCTGGCTCGATTTCACACGGAGTTCCCGGGCATCGAGATGTTCGTCGCCCAGGGCGGCTCCCGCGACCTGGTCGGCGACTTGGCTCTTGGTGAGCTTGACCTCGCGGTCATCGTGCTGCCGCTGCAGACCGGCGACCCCTCGCTGGAGACGCTGCCGATCCTGCAGGAGGAGCTGATGATTGCCGCGCCGCCTGCTTCTCCCCCGCCGCACCGGGGCCGATACGTGCGGGTGTCCGATCTGGCGTCGCACCGGCTCGTCATGTTCCGTCAGGGCTACGACCTGCGGGAATCGACGATCGCCGCCTGGCGCGCGGCGGGCCTTGAGCCGCGGTTCTCGATCGAGGGTGGCGAGATGGACGCGGTACTGCGTTTTGTCGAGGCGGGGCTTGGCCTGGCCGTGGTCCCGTCCATGGTGTTGCCGGGATGGCCAGGCCTGGCCGGATATCCGATCGCGCCGCCCGGGCTGCGGCGGACCATCGCACTGGCCCACCGCAAAGACGTGCACCCGACGCGCGCTGCCCGGATGTTCCGCGAGACGCTGCTGGCGCACGTCCGCACCGAAAGCGCCGCGGGCAGCCTGCCGGCCGGAGTGGAATCCCTGCTGGAGAGGTGATCGCGGCTGGTCCCCGGGCCCGGGGCGGGCCTCGGGCTCGCGGCGGGCCTCGGGCCCGGGACCAGCCGCGGCCCGGGCCCGTCGCCCCCGCCAGCCCCGCCAGCCCCGCCAGCCAGCGCCATGGATGACCCATCGCCGGGGTCATAGCGCCAGCGGTGGGCCATCCATGGGGTCGATGCTCCTTCACATAGGGAACATTCATCCCTTGGAGAACACAGGCCTCTAGCTTGCGCTGTCTCGGGGCCCGACTAGATGGCTTCCTTGAGGTAGTCCGCCAGGGTGATCGGGTGGCGGCCCAGGAGCGTGCCTAGCGTGGGGTCGGCTGGGGCGAAATCTCCGTGCCGGCTCGCGATGAACAGGCCGACCAGCATGTCGGCCTGGGCTTCCGGCAGGCCGTGTGCGAGCAGGGCCGCCCGGTAGTCGGCGTCGGAGACGACGATCCGGCGAACCGGGCGACCGGCAATGCTGGTCGCGATCTCCGCGATGCCGGTCATGTCGATGGCCTCGGCGGCGGTGAGCGGTGGTGTTACCCCGTCCAGCAGTCCATCCTCGGCGAGGGCGCGCGCCGTCAGATCGGCGAGGTCGGCATGCGCGGTCCAGGCGACCGGCCCGTCCTCCGGCGCGGGGAGTTCGCCCGTTTTGAGAGCGGCGCCGAGCAGCATGGGGACCGTCGAGGCGTAGAAGCCGTTGCGCAGTGTCGTGTAGGCGACGCCGCTGTCCCGCAGAATCGCCTCCGTGGCGGCATGGTCGACCATCGGGGGGAACGCAGAGGACGGGTTCGCGCCCATGTGGCTGGTGTAGAGGATGCGCTTGGCTCCCGCCGCCACGGCGGCCTCGATGGCCATCCGGTGGGCGCGGACAAGCTCCGCGCCGGTGCTGTCGGCCGAGACGATGAGGACCTGCTCGGCCCCCTCAAACGCATGCTGAAGGCTCGTCGGGTCGGTGAAGTCGCCCTGGCGGACGCGTACTCCCCGTTCTTCGAGCGCTCGAGCCCGCCGCGGGTCACGGACGCTGACACCCACCTGCGCGGCGGGGACGTGGTCTAGCAGCCGTTCGGTGATCGCCCGGCCGAGCTGGCCGTTGGCTCCGGTAATGATGATCACGGTGATCCTCCAGATCCGTTTCCACTGATAACAGCCGAGCATACCACCGATAACCGGGATCTGTTATCATTGGAATCATGGCGGATGTATCGGATGGGCATCGCGAGCGGATCATCGCCGCCGCCTCCCGGCTGCTAACCGATGGCGGCCCGGACGCGGTCTCGACCCGGGCGGTCAGCGCCACCGCTGGGGTGCAGCCGCCAGTGATCTATCGGCTCTTCGGCGACAAGCAGGGCTTGCTCGATGCGGTCGCCGCCCGCGGTTTCGCTGCCTACCTGGCCAGCAAGACCGCCGCGGATCCCACCGATGACCCCGTGCAGGACCTGCGGACCGGGTGGGACCTGCACGTCGGCCTCGGCCTAGCCAACCCTGCCCTGTACGTCCTGATGTACGGCCAGCCTCACCCCGGGGCGGGGCCGTCACCCGCGGCCGCCGCCGCGTTCGACCTGCTCGCCAAGAACATCCGGCGCGTCGCCGAGGCGGGACGGCTCCGCGTCCCAGAGGACCGCGCCGCCGCCCTCGTTCACGCGGCCGGCAGCGGTACCACACTCACGCTTATCGCCACGCCCGCCGACCGCCGTGACCTGGAGCTATCCATCACCGCGCGCGAGGCGGTCATTGCGGCGATCACCGCCGCTGTTCCCGCCGCCCCATCGGCGGGACCCGCCGCGGCCGCCGTCACCCTCCGTGCACTGCTCCCCCACGCCGATTCCCTGACCGAGGCGGAGCGCGGTCTGATGCGGGAATGGCTCGACCGGATGGCTCGGTCTTCGGATGTCACAACCGCGGTGGCTATCCCGTCTTAGGGAACATGAGGATCGCTATCGCCGGTGGAACCGGAACTCTGGGACGGTACGTCGTCGATGAACTGCGGGAGCGCGGGCATGAGGTACGCGCGCTCAGCCGCAGGTCGCTGGACTTTCCGGTGGACCTGACGACCGGGGCCGGGCTGGCCGAGGCGCTGGACGGCTGCGACGTGGTGGTGGACGCGGCCAACGCCTCGTCAGGCAAGCGCTCCGCCGCGACACTCGTGGCGGGCTCGCGGCGGCTGCTCGAGGCCGAGCAGAAGGCCGGCGTTAAGCACCATGTATGTGTATCGATCGTGGGCTGCGACAAGGTACCGATGGGTTATTACGCCGTAAAGGTGCAGCAGGAGCACGTGGTCGCTAGCGGCGACGTCCCATGGAGCATTGTGCGGGCGACACAGTTCCACGAGCTCATCGCGTCTGCATTGGGCACCGTGGGGCGCTGGCGTGTGCTCCCACTGCCCCGCGCCCGGCTTCAGCCGGTAGCCGCGGCGGAGGTGGCGCAGGCAGTCGCGGACAGTCAGTTAGCCGGTCCGTGTGCTCGGGTGCCAGGCTCCGGCGTCCTGTCCGTCGCCCTCCCAGTCCTGCGGAGAGCCGGTTATCTCCAGCACCTCCGCTAGCCAGAAGGTCTCGTCGGGATCCCAGCCGGCGAGCATCGTGTGCCCGTCGCCGACCGCAACCGGGCGCCCGGCGGCGGACAGGTAGGCAGCGGCACTGACATGAACACCGTCGTACTCAGCGGCCACCGCCTCGTAGTCCGGGATAAGCCAGCGGCCAGACAGACCGGTGACTCGCCACCAGTCATGGCGGCGCGAATACGACACGTCCAGCGGGAAGCGGCCGACGAGCGCTGCCCACGAGTCGAGGCTCGTCACCTCGTAGACCCTCGCATCGGGGCTGGGCGAGACCGGCCAGGATCGTGCGCTTGACCAGCCGAGCCCGTCCTCGACCACGCCCAGACCGACCGCGCCCGCGCCGGGAATGTCACGGGTCGTCGTTGGCACACCGGACCCCACTGGCGCGGACCACCAGTGACCGCTCCACTGGGCGGACGGGTCGTGCGGTCGCTCACGGAAGGCGTGCTGCTCGTCGGACTCGGTGTCCGCTCGCCATTTAGCCAGTCCCTCGGCGGCTCCCTCCAGCCTCGGCGGTCCGGTCTCCTCCCGTTCCACCATCAGCTGAGCGTGCCGGGCAACCGGGTCGTCCCACCACCGTGTCGCCGGTGATTGCACAATCAGCTCAGCGAGCGGCAGCAGCGCGTCACCGACTTCGTCTCCATCCAGGGAATGATCTTGCTCCTGCCAATAGGCGGCCATGTCGACCGCGTGACCGAACGCGGTCAGCATCAGCCTGTCGTCCATGGCGGCAAGACCGGGCCGCGCGTAGCCGATGCACGCGCTCAGGTCATCCGCGTGACCGCTCAGGCCGGCTCCGTATACCGCGTTCCAGACCGCCGACCACTCGGGATAGTCGGCATCAGACATTGCCTCCCACAGGAGCATCCAGCAGAACTCACGGCCCCGCGGGCCTGCCAGCAGGATGTCGGGACTGACGGTCACGGTCGCTCACCTGAACCAAGATCATTGCCAATTCTTGCTGATCACGGTACATAGGCTGCTGGTGGATTGCTGACCGTACCCGACCATCCGCCTGACGCGAGAGAACATTGCACCAACACAGGCGAGTCCGACCCATGAAACTCAATTCCCCGAGCGACCATTACCACCACTTTGCCACGATTTGGCATCTTTAACGCAGACGGCATCTGCTAGTCGTTACAGTCACTCTCACTCGACTCGGGATGGTCCGGGCGAGAGCGGGGCCTGATTGCGCTGAGAGAAACGGGACATCATGGGGACAGCTCGGCATGGGCGTAAGCGTGCGCGCGGCGCGGTGGGCTGGTTCCGAGCCGGGCGCCTCCGGCTTGGAGCGACGGCGGTCGCCGCGATGGCGGTAGTCGCGCTGGCGGGCTACGGCTTCTCGACAGCAGGCGCCACGCACGGGACCACCAACGTCGGGACGTCAGGCTTGGATGCGGCTACCTCGGCGAGCCCGTCGGAGGGCCATTCACCGCAGCTGACGAAGGAGCTTTCCGGCCCGCTGTCCGGAACCGGCAACGCCAGGACGGCTTCCGGCATATCGGCGGCGGTGCGGCAGGCGACGAGCAGCGCCGCCAGCACGATGCTGAACGGGATCGACATCTCGTCGGCCCAGGGCGACTCTATCGACTGGCAAGATGTAATCGCCGCCGGGTACGACTTCGTCTCGATCAAGGCGACCGAGGGCAACTATTACGTCAACCCGGACTACGCCACCGACGCAACGGCGGCCGCGGCGGCCGGGATGTACGTCGCGCCCTATGCCTTCGCCAACCCGTACGACCCGGCGGAGAACGGAACCGCCCAGCAGCAGGCCGAGTACGCGGCCAAGAACGCCGGGGTCGCCGAGACCGCCGCGGAATATACGACCGGCGGCTACTACCTGCCGCTGGTGCTGGACATCGAATACGACCCCTATGCGACCCAGGACCACGTCAACGAGTGCTACGGATTGTCCACGTCGGCGATGGTGAGCTGGATCTCCAGTTTCATGACCGAGGCCACCACGCTAACCGGCACCACGCCGATCATCTACACGCCGCAGGCCTGGTGGGATACCTGCACCGACAACAGCACCGCTTTCGGCAACGACGTCCTGTGGGTACCCGCCTACGCATCCGGCAGCCCGGGGACGCTGCCTGCCGGATGGAAGACCTGGTCGATCTGGCAGTACACCAGCAGCGGCACGGTCAGCGGCATCTCCACGGAGACCGACCTGGACTACTTTGACGGCGGGCCGGAGGCCGAGACGTCGGCGCTGAACGTCCCGGCCTCGATCCAGATCCAGACGCTGAACTCGCTGGCCGGGCAGTCCGTCAGCTACACCGCCACCGGGCTGCCGCCCGGCGTGTCGATCAGCTCGTCTGGCCTGATCACCGGCGCTGCTACGGCCCCTGGCAGCTACACGGTGACCGTCACGCCGAGCGCTACCGCTAGCTCGGACACTGCCATGCTGCCCGCCACGGTGTCCTTCGGCTGGACGGTGCCCAACGACGTGGTGACCCCGACCTCGCCGGGCAACCTGAGCACGGTCGCGGGCAGCCCGGTCAACACCGACCTAACAGCCACCGATTCGGCTTCCGGCTACACACTGTCGTTTTCGGCCAAGGGACTCCCCCCGGGCCTGTCGATCAGTTCCTCAGGAGCAGTCACCGGATTGCCCTACACGACCGGCACTTACGACGTGACGGTCACCGCGACCGACTCGCTGGGCGCGACCGGGACGGCGTCGTTCACCTGGACGGTGAGCCAGGCGCCCGACTCGGGTGGGACCGGCGAACTAGTGCTCGCCAACGGCGGCAAGTGCCTGGACGACACCGGATCATCCACGGCCAACGGCAACAGGATCCAGATCTGGACCTGCACCAACAACACCGCCCAGAAGTGGACCATCGTCCAGGACCAGACGATCCGCGTTCTCGGCAAGTGCCTGGACGAGGGCGGCACCGGCAACGGCGCGGTGGTGGAACTGGAAACATGCGCCGGCGGAAACACCACTCAGCGCTGGCAGGCCGGCACCGACGGACAGCTGATCAACGTCGCGTCGGGCCGGTGCCTGGACGACCCCGGGAAGAAGACGGCCAACGGCACCAAACTCGACATCTGGGCGTGCAACGGCGGAACCAACCAGCACTGGACGTTGCCGGCCACGGAACTCGCCTCCGGTCTCGCGGGCAACTGCCTGACCGATAAGGGCGGGTCGACGACGAACGCCAATCCGATCGTGACCGCGGACTGCACTGGCGCGTCGTCGCAGAAGTGGACCATCGAGAGCAACGAGACCATTCACGTCGACGGCAAGTGCCTCGACGTGAAGGGCAAGGGCACCGCCAGCGGCACGCTGGTCGATCTGTGGACGTGCACCAGTGGCGACGTCGCGCAGGACTGGACCATCACTTCCAGCGGAGAACTGGTCAACCCGCACGCGAACAAGTGCCTGACCGACCCCGGCGACTCCACGTCCGGCACAACGCAGGCGGAGATCGAGACCTGCCCCGCGACCAACAACACGGGCACCGTCTGGCACGTGATCTAGCGGCCTCTACAGGGCCGTCGATGGCCCACTGCTGGGCCTCTGGCCCCATTGATGCCCCATCGATGGGGTCGGGGTCCGGCAGGCTTGGGGACGCTGAAGCCGGGGGCGCCGCCAGCAAGATCTGAGCGGTCCGCGCTGTACGTCCCCTTCGCGCAAAGGAATGTAGCGAGAGTCACACTCCGGCGACCTGTGATCGCGGCCATGAAGGAATAAGTTCTTGTCCAACGGATGTAGCCCTTTCGAGGGCGGCACGAGGCAGCGAGGACGCTGAAACCGATGACACAAGCTCCCGAAGCTCCCGCACGCACGCGGGCGCAGATAGCTCAACGCACCCTGCGGACCGACCCTTGGTGGAAAACGCCGCGTATCGTCGCGACGCTACTGACCATCTGGGTTCTGTACGCGACGGTGCACGTATTCATAGGCAAGTGGTACTACGTTCCGCAGTACCACTACCTAACCCCTTTCTACTCGCCGTGCATCAGCGGTGAGTGCGTGCCGGGCTCGTCGACGCTCGGCCAGTGGTTCCCGGCGGTACCGCCGATCATCCCCTATGCGCTGGTGTCGCTGCCGTTCGTGCTCGGCTTCCGGCTGTCGTGCTACTACTACCGGCGCGCCTACTACCGTGCGTTCTGGCGCTCCCCCGCCGCCTGCGCGGTACGCGAGCCGCACGCGAGCTACTCGGGCGAGACGAAGTTCCCGCTGATCATGCAGAACGTCCACCGTTACTTCTGGTTCATGGTGCTGCTGATCTCGATACTGAACACGTACGACGCGGCCCAGGCCTTCCGCGGCCCGAACGGGTCATTCGGCTTCGGACTCGGCTCAATCATCATGCTGGCGAACGTGGTGCTGCTGTGGTGCTACACCCTCGGCTGCCATTCTTGCCGGCACATTACCGGCGGACGGCTGAAGCACTTCTCCAAGCATCCCGTCCGCTACTGGATATGGACGAAGGTGTCGTGGCTAAACGCGCGGCACATGCAGTTCGCGTGGATCACGCTGACGTCGCTTCTGGTGACCGACCTGTACATCTTGCTGGTGGCCAGCGGCGCGATCTCCGATCTTCGCTTCTTCAACTAAAGGCGTGGCAATGTCTACCGAAATCGAGCGTTATTCCTACGACGTAGTAGTGATCGGCGCCGGCGGGTCCGGGCTGCGCGCGGCGATCGAGGCGCGGCAGCAGGGCAAGAAGACTGCGATCATCTCCAAGTCGCTATTCGGCAAGGCCCACACCGTCATGGCCGAGGGCGGCTGCGCCGCCTCGATGGGGAACGCCAACCCCAACGACAACTGGCAGGTTCACTACGGCGACACCATGCGCGGCGGGAAGTTCCTGAACAACTGGCAGATGGCCGAGATCCACGCCAAGGAAGCTCCGGACCGGGTTCTACGAACTCGAGATGTGGGGCGCGCTGTTCGACCGGACGGCTGACGGGAAGATCTCGCAGCGGAACTTCGGCGGGCACTCGTTCCCCCGGCTGGCGCATGTCGGTGACCGGACCGGCCTGGAGATCATCAGGACGCTGCAGCAGCGGGTGGTCGCGTTGCAGCAGGCCGACTCCGTAGAACTCGGCGACCCGGAAGCCATGATCAAGGTCTTCGCGGAGACGACGATCACCGATCTGCTGCTGTCCGACGGCGGCGCCATCGCGGGAGCTTTCGGGTACCGGCGAGACACGGGCAACTTCGTTTTGTACGAAACTCCTGCCGTGGTGCTCGCGACGGGAGGTATCGGCAAGGCCTACAAGGTCACGTCGAACTCCTGGGAGTACACCGGTGACGGACACGCGCTCGCGCTGCGCGCGGGCGCATCACTGCTGAACATGGAGTTCGTGCAGCTGCACCCGACCGGCATGGTGTGGCCGCCGTCGGTGCGCGGCCTGCTAGTCACCGAGGGGGTGCGCGGCGATGGCGGCGTGCTGCGCAACTCCGAGGGCAAGCGGTTCATGTTCAACTACGTGCCCGACGTGTTCCGCAACCTGTACGCGGAGACCGAGGAAGAGGCCGACCGCTGGTACAAGGACGCGGACAACAACCGGCGCCCGCCGGAACTGCTGCCGCGGGACGAGGTCGCCCGGTCGATCAACGCCGAGGTCAAGGCGGGCCGCGGCTCACCCCACGGCGGGGTTTTCCTCGACGTGTCGACCCGGCTGCCGGCTGAGGAGATCCTCCGGCGGCTGCCGTCGATGCACCACCAGTTCCTGGAACTGGCGGACGTCGACATCACCAAAGAGCCGATGGAAGTCGGACCGACCTGTCACTACGTTATGGGCGGCGTTGAGGTTGACCCCGCTACGGCGGCGTCGTCGGTGCCTGGCCTGTTCGCGGCGGGCGAGGTGTCGGGCGGCATGCACGGCGCCAACCGGCTCGGCGGCAACTCGCTGTCCGACCTGCTGGTGTTCGGACGGCGCGCCGGGCTCGGCGCGGTGTCCTACATCGACGGGCTGACCGCGCGGCCCGCGGTACCGTCGGCCGCGCTGGAAGCGGCCCAGGAGGCGGCGCTTGAGCCGCTGGAGCGCGCCGAGGGCGAGAACCCTTACGCCATCCAGGCCGAGCTCCAGGTCATCATGAACGACCTGGTCGGGCTGATCCGCCGCGAGTCCGAGATGAAGAGCGCGCTGGTCGAACTGGACAAGCTCCGCGCCCGCGCCGCGTCGGTCGCGGTGTCCGGCGGTCGCGCGTACAACCCGGGCTGGCACGTGGCCCTGGACCTGCGGAACCTGCTGCTTGTCGCCGACTCGGTGGCCCAGGCCGCTCTGGAACGGCAGGAGTCGCGCGGTGGGCACACTCGCGACGACTACCCGGATATGTCGCCGGAGTGGCGCAAGGTCAACCTGGTGTGCACGCTGTCCGCGCCCGGTGCCGGGACCGTCGTGCTGAAGCGGCAGCCGATGGACCCGATGCGGACCGATCTGCTCAAGACCTTTGAGGTCAGCGAGCTGAAGAAGTACATGACAGAGGAAGAACTGGCGGCGGGAGACTGATGGGTTACCAGGCAAAGCTCCGGGTCTGGCGCGGGGACGCCGGCACGGGCGCGCTGACCGATTACGAGGTCGAGGTCAACGAGGGCGAGGTCGTCCTCGACGTTCTGCACCGGCTGCAGGCCACGCAGGCGACCGACCTGGCGATCCGGTGGAACTGCAAGGCCGGCAAATGCGGCTCCTGCTCGATGGAGATCAACGGCAGGCCACGGCTGGGTTGCATGACCCGGATGTCGATCTTCGAGGAAACCGACGTTCTCACGATCACCCCGATGCGAACCTTCCCGGTGATCAGGGACCTCGTTACCGACGTGTCGTTCAACTACGCGAAGGCGCGGGCCGTCCCGTCGTTCACGCCGGACCCGAACACCGGGCTCGGCGAGTTCCGGATGATGCAGGAGGACGTGAACCGGTCGCAGGAGTTCCGCAAGTGCATCGAGTGCTTCCTGTGCCAGAACACCTGCCACGCCATCCGTGACCACGAGAACAACGAGCAGTCGTTCGCCGGACCGCGGTTCCTGATGCGGGTGGCCGAGCTGGAGATGCACCCGGCCGACGAGGCCGACCGGCGCGAGATCGCGCAGGAAGACTTCGGCCTCGGGCTGTGCAACATCACCAAGTGCTGCACGGAGGTCTGCCCCGAGCACATCAAGATCACCGACAACGCGATCATTCCGATGAAGGAGCGGGTCGCGGGCCGTAAGTACGACCCGCTGGTCTGGCTCGGCGACAAGATCCTCCGCCGGTCGCACAGCGACACACCCGCCGTACCGGCCAAGCGCTCCTAGCGGCCCGGCGTCAGCCCCATGGATGTCCCACCGATGGCGCGATAGCCCCCTCGGTGGGACATCCATGGGGTCGCCAAGCGGCTTGTGAGCCAGCGCTAGGGCTTACTCCCGGCGGCACCCCGAACGGGCTCGAGCAGGCGGTGTGCGGTGGTGAGGGACTGGCTGACGAAGTCGTCCCCTTCACCGTCATAGCCGGGGCCGGGAAGTACTAGCAAGTCCGACGGCGGGATGACGCTGCCGCAAGTGGCACACGTTCCGTCCGGGCCGATGGTGCCCGCGTCCTGGGCATGCTGGAACGCCCGGCGCGGGCCATTCTCTGAGTAGTATTCGTCGCCCCAGCTGAGCAGGTCGCGTACGACGGGCCACAGGCTCAGGCCCTTGCCGGTCAGGACATACTCGCTGTAGCCGTGGCTTCCCCGCGTCTCCGCGAGCACGTCGGCCTCACGTAGGCTCTCGAGACGCTCGGTGAGCACGGCGCGCGGCGTCCCAAGATGCGCGGCGAAGTCACTGAAGCGGCGCACGCCGAAGAACGCGTCGCGCATGATCAGCAGCGTCCAGCGCTCCCCCACGACCTCGAGCGCGCGCGAGAGCGAGCACCGTTGTCCCGCGTAGTCCTTGGGGAGAGCCATGACCCCACGTTACCAGCAAAGGTTCATTCACAGAACTATCTAGTGCATGATCCGCTCGATAAGGATGCCGGCTCCGATGAGGGTCATCGCGGTTCCCGAGAGCTTGGTGACGATCACGGTCGCGCGCGGGCGTGACCGCAGGACGCGACGCGCGAGGAGGGCGACGACGAAGTACACGACCGTGCAGTTCAGCAGGTGGATGCCTCCCAGGGCGAGCATCTGCACCGATGACGGCCATCCCCGTGGAGAGATGAACTGGGGCAGCAAAGCCAGGAGCAGCAGCAGTCCCTTCGGGTTGGTGCCGCTCACCCCCGCCCCCTGGAAAAACTGGCGGGCGGGGCTCGCTCCGATGGGCCGGTCGCTGGCGATGACGTGCTCGACCGGGCGGGTCAGCGTGGTGAGCCCCAGCCAGAGCAGGTAGCAGGCGCCGACGATCGTCAGCACCGTCAGCGCCGCGGCGTATCGCGTGACCAGCGACCCAACGCCGACGGCGACGACCGTGATCACGAGCGCATAGCCGAAGAGCATTCCGAGAACCGGTGGGACTACCGAACGCGCACGCAGTCCCGTGGTGATCGCGAAGGCCCAGTCCGCGCCTGGGGTGAGCGCGAGCAAGATCGCAACGACCCAGAACTGAGCGACCAGCGACACATCCACGGCATAAGACCCTTTCGCTGCTAACACGTAGATCCTACGAAGAATCATCCGAAAAGTGCTTCGAAATATCCGGGTTATGCCGCTAATGTGTGCAAGAATTACTCACGTGGACGCAATTGACCGGGAGATTCTTTCATCGCTTCAGGATGACGGCCGGATGAGCGTCACCGACCTCGCATCCAGTGTTGGCCTGAGCCTGTCGGCCTGCCATCGCCGGCTGAAGGACCTCGAGCACACCGGTGCGATCGAGCGGTACCGCGCCGTGGTCTCCCCGAAGGCGGCAGGGCTCGCATTCGAGGCGATCGTCTTCGTCACGATGGGCCGCACCGACGTGAGTACCGTCGCCGCCTTCGAGCAAGCGGTGACCGCGATACCAAACGTCGTCGAAGCGGAACGCCTATTCGGAGAGCCCGATTACATGCTCCGGGTTCTCGCCCGCGATCTGACCGCCTACCAGGAGCTCTACGACCAAGCGCTCGGAGGTCTCCCCGGCGTGCAGCGGCTCACCTCGACGCTGGTGATGAAGAGAATCGGCCCTGAACGAACCGTTCCCCTCGGGACCAGCCCGTCACCTTAGGCGGCGAAGAGGCCGTTGAGACAATAGTTTTTGACAGAACCAGCATGCGCATGATCCACTGGAACAGTTCGGTCAATGAACTAACAAGAGGAATCTTCGATGAAGACATGGTTTAAGCCGAGATCCGCGCCCAACTGGAAACAAACGTGCTCGGAGCGCTGTGGGTGACCCAGGCAGCGCTGCCGTTCCTGCGCGAGCAGGGCAGCGGCCACATCATCCAGGTCTCTTCCATCGGCGGCGTCTCCGCGTTCATGAACACCGGTGCCTACCACGCCTCGAAGTGGGCGCTTGAGGGCTTCAGCCAGAGCCTGTCGCAGGAAGTCGCCGGCTTGGGCATCAAGGTCACGCTGATCGAGCCGGCAGGCTACTCCACTGACTGGTCCGGGTCGTCCGCCCAGCACGCGACAGCGCTACCCGTCTACGACCACATCCGGGACGCGGCGGCGAAGGCACGGGCACAGCGGTTCACTGCGCCGGGCAATCCAGTGGCCACCCGCGACGCCGTCCTGGCGCTCGTGGACAGCGACGACCCGCCGCTGCGGCTGTTCCTCGGTGAGTCCCCGCTGCGCATCGCGGTCGAGGACTACGGATCCCGGCTGGCCACCTGGGCGCAATGGCAGCAGGTCGCCGCCGCGGCCCAGGGCGACGACCTCTAGAGACGTCCCTGTCTGGCGCGGGCGCGGCCCGGCTACCAGCGCCGCCTATGGTGCCGCCGGTCGTGATGCGTCAGCGCGGCGAAGAGGTTCGAGGCGTAGCTGAGATCGGCACCACCGCGGTAGGAGATGCCATTGACGTGCGCCCCCTTCCGGTACTGCCAGAACGTCCAGCTTCGCCAGCCCGCGGGCATCTCCGGACGCCTCGTGTCGTAGGCCGCCACCCACAAGGGATCAGAACGAAGCGCGCCGCTGTTCCCGGTGCACTGACGCCACCAGGAGGCGGTGGTGTAAATGAGCGGCGGCTTGCCGCTCATCTCGCGGGTCTGCGCGGCGAACGCGGCGACCCACCCGGTCATGCGTCGCCTATTGAGCCCATAACACGCGTTGACCCGTTCCTGCCGGGTGTACGGGTCAGATTCGAGGTCAAGCATGAGCGGCAGCATTCGGCCACGCAACGGGTACCCGGTCCGCGCCAGCGCGTAGCGCGCCTGACGCGCGCCACCCGAGACGTACGGGTTCGCGAACACATACGGCGCCACGTACAGCCCGACGCGGAGCGCGGCCCGCGCGTCGGACGCGTAGTACGGGTTCACGTAGTAGGTGCCCTCTGTCAGCTTAATCGCGGCGAACCGGATGCCGGACTCCGCCGCCCGCTGCCAGTTGATCACCGCGTGCCCATCGTGCTGGTACGCGGACACGTCGATGCCCCAGACGCCGGGCAACGTCAAGCCCTGTGCCGGTACCGCTGACGCGCATAGCGCGCTTGCGAGTACGGCAGCCCCCACCCCGTAACGTAGCCCCCCGACCACGGGTAGCAGCGTAGCAGTCTGAACTGCACAAACGCGGGACGCGACGGGGCTAAAATGAGCTGAAGAGCTAGCCTCATCCGCTGAGCGTCAGGTACTCTGGCGATATGCCCCCGTTCGACCGTATATCCGACGATATGTCCGGGATGGCGGTGTGGCTGGCCGGCGAGGCCGGGCAGACCAGCCTGGCGCGTTCGGCGGAGTCGGCGGGCGCCCGGGCCTACGTGGATCAGCACGCGGCCGAGATACGTTCCCTGCTGGGATCCATCACCCCGGAGACGCTGGTGTCTTACGCGCGCGGGTTCATCGAGGCGGCAGTGGGGCGCGGCTGGTGGCCGCCCCACCGGGCCCGGCACCTGGACAGATACCAACTCGGCGCTGATGAGCTCGACTGGGAGTCGCTGCGGCTGGCTGCCGTCTGCCACCTGATGATCGAGGCCCAGGGCCTGGCCCTGTAAGTGCCCATGGCGGGCGCCGATCAATGCTATTTCTTGGCCGCGCCAGAGCCACCCGCCGGACGGCCAGTTCCTAACGTCGAAGGAATGCGGCGTAGCCGAGAGCCAGGCAGCCACAGCCAATACCAATATGGCCATAACGACGGATCTCAATCCCCCGGATCTCCCGCCTCCCCAAGCGCGGCCAGTGGACTGCCGCAGTTAGCCGCAGGGCGACCATGTGTGCGGAGGATACGAAGTACGGCGAGTGCCCCCCGGATTTTTTGCTAACTGCCTGGAAGACCTCCCAGCGAGTGCTGTAGCGTCTCCCATCTGGTCACCCTCCGTAAGTTCAATCTGACTATCAGTTAAATAGGGGTCACAGTGAAACCCACCCGAATTCGCCGTACCCGATCGGCGCCCATGATCGCAGGCATCTCCTTCCTCGCCGTCAGCGCGGGATGGACGCTGCCTGGGACAGCCGCTCACGGCTCAGCACTTTCTGTCTCACACACCGCCGCGTCGACCACCGTCGGCCGGCTCACCAGCGACATCCGCAGCGCGGGCGGGAACGGGGACTGCCGTTGCCGCTCGATGTCATCGCCGAGCAGTTCACCCAGCCCAATGTCCTCCTGGACTCCGTCCACTTCCCCGTCACCCTCACCGTCGGGCACCCGCTCCGCTACTCCATCGCCGTCAACGTCGAGCACCCCATCACCGTCGAGGACCCCCTCCAGTTCCCCGTCACCGTCACCGTCTAAGCCGGCTACCACGACCGTGACGACGACCCCGAGCAGCTCGCGGCGCCCGGGCCAGTCCTTTCCGGTAGGAGGTGCCAACACCGGGGGCGGCGGCAGCCTGACCGGGCACGCGGCGAACGTACCGCTAGCCGCTGGTGGTGCGGCGATCGCGATCGCGGGCGCCTTGCTAGGCGTGCTGGCGTACCGGCGTCGCGGGGCCCGGGCGGGCTCCGTCTGACGCGGACCCTGACCGCGCCGGGTCCGGGCGTGGCCCCGGACCCGGCGCTACAGCAGAAAGGCAGTAGGCGAGATGCCTGGATATCCATGGCGGCGGGTGCGTCTGGGACGCGGATCTCAGCTCGTCGCGGCCGCGTTGCTGACAGCCGCCGGGGTCTGCGTCACGGCGGCTGGGCTGCGCAGCAGCGTACCCGCCGACGAAGGGACGTTCGTTCCCGCGACCGTGGCCACCCAGCCACCCAAAACAAGTGTCATTGGGCCAGTCGTCCCGCTGGCCAGATCTGTCCCGGTGCGCGTGGTAATCCCGGCCATCAGCGTGAACGCCCCGGTCGCACAGGTCGGAAGGAACGCGGACGGGACCATCCAGGTCCCTCCGCTAACCGATCATGATCTCGCCGCCTGGTACAAATACGGCCCCGCGCCCGGTCAGCGAGGCGCCGCGGTGATCCTCGGTCACGTAGATGCCTATAGCGGGCTCTCCGTCTTTTTCAAGCTCAAGTACCTACGCCCCGGTGAGAAGGTCTACGTGGCCCTGGCGGACGGTCATGAAGCGATCTTCGCTGTCGACGGAGCCGAGGAAGTCCCCAAGGCCCATTTCCCGACCGCGAGCGTCTACGGCGCCGTCTCTTACCCTGGCCTGCGCCTGATCACCTGCGGCGGCGGATTCAATACCGTTACCCGGCACTACCTCGACAACATCATCATCTTCGCCCACCTCATAAACGCCTGAAACTACGAAAAAGTGGAGTTGCTGGTGAGTGCTGCATTACCCGCACTCTTATGCGGGTAATGCAGCACCGCCCACAATCACTCAACCTCAGAGGCGACGTTAAAGACCGGCATAACCGGGTGAAATCACCGCATACCGGTCGGTCGCAGCGGTACGCCCAACACTAACGCTGTTCTGGAACGCTGCCATGGGCGATAAAACGCGGCGGCTCCCGCGGGATACCGTGAATTCCTGGATGAAATTCCCTGATCATCACGCGGGAGCCGCCGCTCTCCTACTATCCTGTATGGCGGTTTCGTGATACTCCCGGAGTGTCCGGGACCGCCGTCCGCTATTTAAGAACTTGGACTACCTGGCAGACAGTAGGCAAACACCGATGCCGTGGTCGACGTGGTCCCATTGTTGAAGAACGCAACGTACCAGCCGTAGCCGTTGACTTTGCTCTGAATCGCCGATACGGGCAGACTGCTACTATTTACATTCCAGCCACCCGATATCGGATTAGTTCCAGCTGGGCAGTTGCCCGAGTTGATACCCGTAGAGCCGCCGGCTGGAATCGTTTGCGGGCTCGATTGAACCACACTCCACGTGACCGATTGCGGGCCGGTCGGGCCGGTAGCACCCGTGGGTCCGGTAGCTCCCGACGGTCCGGTAGCCCCAGTCGCACCCGTGTGACCGGTCGCACCCGTCGGACCGGTAGCGCCAGCGCCGGTCGCACCGGTCGCACCCGTCGGACCAGTAGCCCCGGCCGGACCGGTAGCCCCAGTCGCTCCGTTAGTACCGCTGGCACCGGAAGCACCTGTCGTTCCCGTCGGACCGGTAGCGCCAGTGGGCCCAGTCGCGCCCGTCGAGCCGTTAGTACCGCTGGCTCCCGTCGCTCCGGTCGGGCCTGTCGCACCCGTCGGACCAGTCGCGCCGTCAGTACCGGTGGCTCCGGTGGCTCCGGTGGCTCCGGTGGCTCCGGTGGCTCCGGTGGCTCCGGTCAAACCGGTAGCACCGTCGGCGCCGGTAGCCCCCGTCGCACCCGTGGCTCCGTCAGCACCGGTGGCACCGGTCGGGCCAGTGTCACCCGTCGCACCCGTAGCACCCATCGGACCCGTCGCGCCGGTCGGACCAGTCGCACCCCAGCCGCCATCGGCCCCGGTCGCGCCGGTCGGACCCGTCGCACCAGTGATGCCGCTAGCACCGGTCGCGCCAGTGTCTCCGGTAGCACCGGTTGGCCCGGTCACGCCCATTGGACCAGCCACACCAGTGGGACCAGTGTCTCCGGCAACCCCGGCAGGACCTGTCGCGCCGGTCGCGCCGGCAGGACCCGTGGCACCGGTCGCGCCGGTCGCGCCTGCGCCCGGACCCGTCGCGCCGGTGTCGCCCTTCAGGCCGCGCGGGCCGATGTCACCCTTCTGGCCGGCCGGGCCACGGTACCCACGGGGACCGCGCGGACCCGCCGGGCCGCGCTCGCCGCCGCCCCAGCTGCTCGGGCAGTACGGGACCGCGCCCGCCGGATGAATATACGCCGCGCTCATCCACCCGCTGCGGTACGCCAGCTTGTACCACCGCCGGTTCCCGTAGATGTTCTGACCGCTGGTATAGCACCGTAGCCATATCCCAGATCCGTACCGGACCGTCCCGATCGCCGGATACACCTTCGCCGGCGCCACCCGGATGAACTGATACGGCCGCGCATAATCCCTGGCATGCACCGGGCCGCTCGCGGCCGCAGCACTCGGTGATAGAACGCCGAGCCCCGCGAACGCCACCCCTGCGGCCATGCGCACCCGTGCCCGGCCACGCACCCGGCGCCCCGCGACACGCTTACTTCTAGACATGTTCCCCGCCCCGTTATTAGGTCGATGGTAGTAATGGCCCACCGCCACGCGAACTCTACCAACGAACCCGTTACGTCAAACCCAACGACATGCCAAGATGAATGGAAAAATCGAAAAGCTCTACGGACGCATCCGCAAGGCTTTCCTCAGTGCGAGACAGCTAACCGCCGCCTCGGATTCCATGTGGTCCGAAGAGCCGCATGTTGTTCACGGCAGGCGCGAAGCCCGGGTCGATCCGAAGGGCCACCCGATAGGCAGCAGCCGCCGCGGAGTAATTCCGGAGTTGCTGAGCAACCGTCCCCAAGTCGAAATAGGCGTACGTATCGCGAGGATCCTCACGGGCCGCGGTCATATATGCGAATGCCGCCGCGCCGGTCTCGCCGGAGTCCTGCGCCGCAATCCCGATCGTGACGAGCCGGGCCGCCGCGGTAGCCGGTGCGAAGCCTGCGTCCGCCACTCGCTTGATCGCGTCGTCGACGGACGGCAGGTGCTGGTACAGATATGCGCCATTCTGCCGGGATACGAGCACGTAGCGCGAGTTAAAGTACGCCCACAAACCGTGTGTCCACGGCACGAAGTCGCTCTCCGGCGCGACCTCCACCATGTAGTTCGCCGCGCTCAGCGCGCCCTGCCAGGCTCGGACGAGTTCAGGTGCGTAATGCACGGTTTCCGGCGGCGGGTGGGACGGATCGTCGGCGATCCACTGGCCGAAAGGATCGAGGATCAGCGGACAGCCTCGTGAGGTACTCAACCGCCCCGCGCTGACGAGCAGCGACGCCTCATCGGTGACCACGCACGAGCCCGCGGGAATGCGGGCGGCGAGCGCGGGACCGGGGTCGTAGCCGAGAGCCAGGTAGCCGCGCGCCACCGCCGCGTACTGCGGCGCCGTCACGACCACAGCCACCAGCAATATGGCCATAACGGCGAATCTCATCCGCCGGATCTCCCGCGACCCGAGTCGCGGCCAGCGGCTCGCGGCTCGCCCCGTCAGTCCGATGGTCACGCCAAGCAGCAGCGCGAGAAAGACGCCGGGAAAGTACCCGTAGAAGGCGTAGAACTGCCTGCTCAGGCACATGCCAGTTACGATCACGACCGCGGCCAGCGCGATGAACCAGTCGAGCGCGACCAGCGGACTCATAACGTACGCCGCCGTAGCCAGCACCGCGAGGATCGCGAGCAGAATGGCGGCCACCACACCCGGTGCGTCCAGACCCGGCGGTCCGGCAACCCCGATCATGAGCCGGAACCTCGCCAGGACCGAAGCGGCCTCCCCCACTGGGCTCTGGCGCACCACCTGGGTGATCACGACGTCGTGCAGGAACTGGGCGGGCGCCAGGCACAGGAACGGCAGGGCCGGTATCACCGCCCCCGCACCGATACCGGCGGCCAGCCAGCGAACCTCCCGTCGCTCCCGTCGCACGGCGCAACACACGACCAGCAGTGCCACGAGTGGCATCAGCGCCCAGACCTTGATCGCGCAAGCGAAGCCAAACGCGGCGCCACCAAGTATCGTGCGTCTCTTGCCTGGGGCGAACGATCCCGAGCGATCGAAGACCGCGGCGGCACCGACGAGGCAGAACAACAGAAAGAACGGGTCGAGGCTGAGACTCTGGTCCGCGTACATCGCTGTCGGAAGCATCGCGATCGCCGAGCCACCGGTGAGCATGGCTACCAGCCCCCGATAGCGCAGCAGCCACGCGCCCAGCGCGGCGACCGCCACCGCCGCCAGCCCGGTGAGCAGGCGAGCGACGAGCATGGCGACGGGCGATCCGGTCAGCTCACCGACCGCGGCGACGGGTGCCAGCAGCAGTGGCATGCCCGGCGGGTGCAGGTAGGCGAAATCCCGGTACGGCAGCACACCGTGGATGAGGCGTACCGCGGCTCCGAGATAGACGCCATCGTCATAACCGTGGACGCCCTCGAGCGCGTTTGGCTGGGCGAATTGGTAACCGGCCAGCCCGGCCGACAACAGCCCGGCGAGGATGACCGCCACGACGTGCGACCGCGGCGAATTCGTGTACGCCGCGCGAATACGCGCCGTGGTGCGGCCCGGAGCGATAGGAGTCTGCAGGCTCATGGGATTAGTCATCGCCGTTTTGAAATGATTGATTGTTATGCACTGCCGCTTGCGCAGCGAAGGAACGGTTCGCTACGGTCTGATCCCGGTAATTCTTGGGTAGATCACGTAGTGCCAGGAGCTGGTCGCAGGCCTCGAGCGATGCGCGCGCGTCGCCGATCCAGTACGCGCTGATCGAGTACTCGAATAGCAGCCCCCACTCGTACACCCACGGATGCACGAAGAGCAGGTCTGCCGGTACCGGCTTACCGAGGCCCGCGCGGGCAAACGCGTGCGCCGCGTGGTATTTGCCAGCAACCCGCAGCCGCGAAGCGAGTTCGTAACAGGCCTCGAGACGCTCCGGACGAGCTTCCCAGGCACGCACGAATGCGTCCATCGCCAATGGCCAGTTTCCGAAATCCGCGTGCAAGACGCCCGTCTGCAGGAGCGAGTAATAGACCTCTTCCCTCCACCCGCCCACGCGCGCGCGCCGTTCATATAGCTCGATCGCGCGTTTCGCACGCTCGGGATCGTGGTGTACCTCGGCGAGGTCGCGGCAGGTCTGGGCAAGGTAGAAGAGAGTCCGCGTGTTTTCCGGATCGCGTTCGAGTTCGGCGCTGAGCATCCGCTCATCGCGCTCGAATTTGTCGGCGCGGGAACCGCCGTCGCCGAAATGATCGATGACGAGGGTATCGAGGTGTGCCTCATTATCCGGCCGGGCGGACGTCAGGTACTCGTGAGTGACGCCTTCGTAGCGCCATTTGATGTTGCCCCGCACCAGGCGCTTGATCCGGTATTCGATGTTCCCGGAGTGCCGGAGCAGGTAAGAGTCGGCGCCCAAAGGAGGCAGGTCCCCCGTCTGGCGGACGACCATGTCGGCGTCGATGAGCAGGAGGTAATCGGCCTTGTCGTAGGCGCGCTCGATGTTCAGCGTACGGTTGTGACCGAAATTGACCCACGGATCTTCATGCAGCTCTCCGGGTACATCTTTTAGCTCGGTGCGGATTAGGTCTTTAGTGTCATCATCAGATCCGGTGTCGGATATGACCCAGTAGTCGACGAGGCCGCGCACCGATTCCAGGCAGCGCTGGATGACCGCGGCCTCGTTCTTCACGATCATGCACAGGCAGATGGTCGGCGCGCGCTTGGCCACCTCGCCGCTGGGGACCTCGGCAGTAATCTGGGTCCCGCCACTGTCGCGCTTCTCGTTCCGGCCGGAGAATCTCCCCGCCATCTCGTTCCTCTCGCTTCCAAACGGGATTTCATGGCGTATTTAGAACGGGTGCGGCCATTACGACCGATATGTTCGGGGCAGCCCCGTCCCCGTTATCAGGACAATGGCCACCACCGAGCGGACTTTACCTGAGAAGCGCCAGGTCAAGCGGGCCGCCACGCCGACAAAAATAACCGGAAATCGAAAACCCTTATGAAGGATTTAGCGCAAAAAGTGTGGGCTTCCTCGGACCATGTCCCAGGAAGCCCACACTTTTGCCGCGTTTCACGGCGTGTCGCTAAACGAGCGATGGCCCATCGCTGGGGCTGTAGCCCCGGCGATGGGCCATCGATGGCGCGATAAAACGCTTACGGGTTCGAGCCGTATTCGTCGTGCGCGGTGGGCTGCTGCGTCGGCGCGTTCATCGCGTCCTGGCGGCCCTGCTGGTACGCGCTGACCTGACGGGTTGTCTCGTGCTCCGCACTGGTCAGGATGCGCTCCCAGCGGTCCTGCATCGGCTTGATCGCGCCGCCACCGACACCGATCGCGAGGATCGCGCCGATGGTGGCTAGCCCGGCGTACAGCACCGGGTTGGTGATGCTGTTGGCGATGCCTACCTGGTCCAGTGCCGCGAACACGCCGAGCACGATGATCAGCAGCGACGCCGCGTTGGCGATGACCCGGCCGTAGGACAGGCCGCCGAGCATCCCGGTGAGCAGGTCCTTGACCACCTTGGCGATGGCCGAGGCGACCACGATCAGCACGATCGCGACGATCAGCTTCGGAATCCAGCCGACGATCGCGTTCAGCATCGTGGATATCGGGTTGGTGCCGAATACCCCGAAGGCCATCTGCAGCGTTATCAGCAGGATCGTGTAGTACACGATCATGCCGAGCAGCGTGGACGCGTCGTACTTGGTCCGCTTAAGCGCGTCGCCCACGGCGCCGCGCTCGGCGAATTTGTCGAAGTGGACCCGGTGCAGGACCATCACGATGGCCTTCTGGATTACCTTGGCGATAATCCAGCCAACCACCAGCACAACCAGGAACACCAGGATCTTCGGCAGGCTGTTGAAGACCGTGTTGAGCAGGTTCTGGAAGCTCTGGCTGACATTGACTGAAGCCAGTGGCTGCGTCATTTTTCCCCCTTGCCAGCTCGCCGCACTGCCCCCTAATGCTGCACGGCGATCACTTAATGTGATCGAGTGCATACCCGGAGGCAGCGCTTTTATGCACGACTGGCACGGCCGCGAGCCCGGCCACGCTCCTTGGCGTCGAGGACGGTCTTGCGCAACCGGATGGCGGTCGGCGTCACTTCGACGCACTCGTCGTCGGCACAGAACTCCAGCGCCTGCTCCAGGCTGAGCACTCGCGGCGGCACCAGCCGCTCGAGTTCCTCACCGGTGGACTGACGGACATTCGTCACTTTCCGCTCGCGGCAGATGTTGACGTCCATGTCGTCGGGGCGGGAGTTCTCCCCCACGATCATGCCCTCGTAGACGGTGGTTCCCGGCTCGACCATCAGCGAGCCACGCTCCTGGAGGTTGAACATCGCGTAGGCGGCGGCGACACCGGTACGGTCCGCGACCAGGGACCCGCTGGCCCGGCCGCGGATCGTCCCCGCCCACGGCTCGTAGCCCTCGAAGACGTGGTGCGCGATCCCGGTGCCGCGGGTCTCGGTCAGGAACTGGGTACGGAACCCGATCAGCCCGCGGGACGGCACCAGGAACTGAAGGCGGACCCAGCCGGTGCCATGGTTGTTCATCGACTCCATCCGGCCCCGCCGGGTGGCGGCGATCTGGGTGACGGCCCCGAGGTACTCCTCGGGCACGTCCACCGACAGCCGCTCCACCGGCTCGAGGATCTTCCCGTCGACCTCCTTGGTCACGGCCGAGGGACGTCCGACGGTGAGCTCATACCCTTCCCGTCGCATCGTTTCCACCAAAACGGCGAGGGCTAGTTCCCCTCGTCCCCGTACCTCCCAGGTGTCAGGGCGCTCGGTGGGCAGCACTTGCAGGGAGACGTTACCGATCAGTTCGCGGTCCAGCCGGTCCTTGACCAGCCGGGCGGTGACCTTAGTGCCCGAGCCCTTGCCCGCCAGCAGGGAGGTGTTGGTCCCCATCGTCATGGAGATGGCCGGCTCGTCGACGGTGATCAACGGCAGCGGGCGCGGGTCGTCGGGGTCGGTCAGCGTCTCGCCGATCATGATGTCCGGGATGCCAGCGATCGCGACGATGTCGCCAGGACCGGCCTGGTCGGCGGGCACCCGCTCTAGCGCCTCGGTGCGGAACAGTTCGGCGATCTTGACCTTTTCCACCGATCCGTCGCGGCGGCACCAGGCAGCCTGCTGGCCCCGGGTGATGATTCCGTTACGGATCCGGCATAGCGCGATACGACCGAGATACGACGAGGCGTCGAGGTTCGTCACATGCGCCTGAAGCGACGCTTCCGGGTCATACCGGGGCGCCGGGACGGTGCTCTTGATCGTCTCGAACAGCGGCTCCAGGTTCTCACTGTCCGGAAGCTGGCCGTCGGCCGGGCGGTCCAGGGACGCGCGGCCCGCCCGGGCGGAGGCGTAGACAATCGGGAACTCGATCTGGTCCTCACTGGCGTCCAGGTCGATGAACAGCTCGTAGCACGCGTCGAGGACCTCGGCGATCCTGGCGTCCGGCCGGTCCACCTTGTTGATCACCAGGATGACCGGCAGCTTGGCCTCGAGAGTCTTGCGCAGCACGAACCTGGTCTGCGGCAACGGCCCCTCACTGGCGTCCACCAGCAGGACCACGGCGTCGACCATCGACAGTCCGCGCTCTACCTCGCCGCCGAAGTCCGCGTGGCCAGGCGTGTCGATGATGTTGATCGTCAGCCCGCCGTGCCGCACCGCGGTGTTCTTGGCGAGGATCGTGATCCCCTTCTCGCGCTCCAGGTCATTGGAGTCCATGACTCGTTCGTTGACGTGGGCGTGCGCCCCGAATGCACCGGATTGCCACAGCATGGCATCGACCAAGGTGGTCTTACCGTGGTCGACGTGAGCGACGATGGCGATGTTACGCAGATCGTCGCGAGTGGCAGTGCCAGTGTTCGGATGTAGAGCCTCAGGCATGCGGAAGTCTCGATCACTAGATAACGGTTAGATGCGGCCCCCGGCCGCCGTGGCAGATGGTCCCCTGCTAAGTGTATGAGCGCTAGAACGGCCGCTGGCATTCCTTCTCGCACTTGACCGCCCTGGTTGCGCACGGATGGGTGACGGAGAGGACACGGACGGGTGGTCCCGGTGCGCGCGGGTGGGTGGTACCCGCACCCCGAAGGGTGGTTGTCGGTTAGTGCGGGCGAATGAGCAGAACATAACTCTTCGCGCACCTTGTCGGTGATCACGCCGTGCGGGGCCTAATAGCTCTTTGAGGTTATATACGGGGAATCGCCATAATTACGCGCTAAGTCGGGATTACGTTCCGATCATGCGACGATTCACCGCGTTCCTCGCCACCGCCGCGATCTGCCTCGCGGCCACTGGTTGCCTGAGCTCGTCCGGGGCCGCGACCACCGGCGTGGAGAAGTCCAACCTGACGGTCGCCGTCGTGCCCGCCGTCGATTCGGCGGGCTTCTTCATCGCGTTGCACCAGGGACTGTTCAAAGCCCAAGGGCTTAATGTGACATTCGTTCCCGCGGTCAGCAGCGAGACGGTGATTGCTCAGCAGGTCGAGGGCAAGATCGATATCTCCGGTGGCAACTACGTCTCCTACCTGCAGGCACAGCAGGAGAAGACCGCCAACCTGGAGATTTTCGCCGAGGGCTCGGTGATGGAGCCAGGCGCCCAGGCGCTGTATGTGATGCCCAGCTCGCACATCTCCTCACTACGGGATCTGATGGGCAAGACGATCGGCATCAACGCGCCGAAGAACATCTTGTACCTGCTGGCGGCCTCGGTGCTGGCGGACAACGGCATCTCGGTGAACAACGTGCACTTCGCGGACTACCCGCTGCCGACGCTGGCCGCCGAGCTGAAAGCCGGCAAGATCAACGCGGCCGTGCTGCCCGAGCCGTTCGGCAGCGAGGCGATGGCCGCCTACGGTGTCACCGAACTCGCCGACCTGGATCAGGGCGCGACGACGAACTTCCCGGTCCAGGGGTACGTCGTGACCCGCGCTTGGGCGGAGAAATACCCGCGGACGCTCGCCGCGTTCAACACCGCCTTGCAGCAGGGCCAGGAGATCGCCGACACCAACCGGGAGGCCGTGGAGTCCGCGATGGAGAGCCTGCCAATGAAGCCGACGCCGCTGGGTGTCTCGCAGGTCATCGCCGCGATGATGTCGCTGGACACCTACCCCGTCGGCACGGTGAACCAGGTCCGGTTGCAACGCGTCGCCAACGTGATGCAGGAGTTCATCGGATTCCCGACGTTCAACGTCAGCCCGATGATCTCCAACCCGGGGAGTTAAGCTCCCGGCGCGTCTCGTGCCAGGGCGCGCCGGGCAGACGGCCGATGAGCTAGCGGCGGCCGTGCTTCGAGGAGGGGCGCGCGGTACGCGTAAAGCGTGCCGTGCGCTTCTCGATGTTTCGGTGCGGACGGGGGGACTCGAACCCCCACGATGTTTCCACCAACAGGACCTAAACCTGTCGCGTATGCCAATTTCGCCACGTCCGCAGGTGTGCTAAACGCCTAGGTCGGTGGTCAGCCGGGCCACGTGGCCGGTCGCCTTCACGCCGTACTGCGCCTTCTCGATCTTCCCGTCCGGGCCGATCACGAAGGTGGAACGGATGACGCCCACGGTGGTCTTGCCGTACAGCTTCTTCTCTCCGTAAGCCCCGTACGCCTCGAGCACCTTGCGCTCCGGGTCGGACAGCAGCGGGAAGCCCAGGCTCTCCTTCTCCCTGAACTTCGCCAGCTTCGCCGGCGGGTCCGGTGAGATCCCGAGCACCACGTAGCCCTTGGCGCTAAGCGCCGGCAAGCTGGCGGTGAAATCGCAGGCCTGCTTGGTGCAGCCCGGGGTCATCGCCGCCGGGTAGAAGTACACGATCACCTGCTGGCCCCGGTAGGAAGACAGGGTTACCTGCTCCCCGTCCGCGTCCGTCAAGGTGAAATCGGGCGCAACATCTCCTGGTTCGAGCCTCACGGTTTCACGTTATCAGCGATCAGCCGAGCCAGCGGCCAGGTACGGCCGGAGCCGCTCGTTCACCCGGTTCCAATTTGGGTGATTTGCGGGTTTATGCCGGTGAGGGCCAAGCCCCTCGATGGCCCATCGCTGGTGCTCTGACCCCAGCGATGGGCCATCGCTGGGGCCGCGGGGCGCGGGCGCGGCGCGGGGGCTGGCTCCGGGGCGTCTGGGCTCGGGGGTTTAGGGCAGGTGGGCGGCGATCACCGAGGCCAGCGCGCGGAAGGCGCGGCCGCGGTGGCTGATCGCGTCCTTCTCCGCCGGCGTCATCTCGGCTGTCGTGCGGGTTTCCCCGGAGGGCACGAAGATCGGGTCGTAACCGAACCCGCCGCTCCCCCGTCGCTCGCGGATCAGCGAGCCGTGCACGACGCCGGTGCACGTCCAGGCCTCGCCACTGGGCAGCGCCAGGGCCGCGACACACACGAACTGCGCGCCCCGCGCGTCGTCCGGGATGTCGGCGGTCTGCGCGAGCACCAGATCCAGGTTCGCCGCGTCAGCGCCGTGCACGCCTGACCAGCGGGCGGACAAGATTCCTGGCATCCCGTTCAGCGCGTTCACGCAGAGCCCGGAGTCGTCGGCGACGGCGGCCAGCCCGGTGACGGCGGCCACGGCGCGCGCCTTGAGCAGGGCGTTGTCCGCGAACGTGAGCCCTGTCTCCGGTACGTCCTCATCGGACCCGGCGAGCTCCACGCCGAGGATCCGGGACACCTCGCTGACCTTGTGCGCGTTCCTGGTGGCCAGGACGAGGCTAGGCGAGGACATCTTTCTGCATCCCCGTCAGCGTGGCGCAGCCGTCAACCGCGAGGTCGAGCAGCCCGTTGAGCAGGTCGCGGCTGAACGGCTCCCGCTCGGCCGTGCCCTGGATCTCCACGAAGTCGCCGGTGCCGGTGCAGACCACGTTCATGTCGGTCTCGGCCGCCACGTCTTCTTCGTAGCACAGGTCCAGCTTGGGCTCGCCGTTCACGATGCCGACGCTCACCGCGGACACCGAACTCACCAGCGGCTGGCCCTTGAGCGACCCGCGGCCGCGCAGCCAGGCGATGGCGTCGGCCAGCGCGACGTAGCCGCCGGTGATCGCGGCCGTCCGCGTCCCGCCGTCCGCCTGCAGCACGTCGCAGTCGATGATGATCGTGTTCTCGCCGAGCGCCTTGTAGTCGACGCAGGCCCGCAGCGACCGGCCTACGAGCCGGGAGATCTCCTGGGTACGGCCACCCAGGCGGCCCTTGACCGATTCCCGGTCCCCGCGGGTATTCGTCGCGCGGGGCAGCATCGCGTACTCCGCGGTCACCCAGCCGAGGCCGCTCCCTCGTCGCCAGCGCGGCACGTCCTCGCTGACACTCGCCGCGCACAGCACGCGGGTCTGGCCGAACTCGACGAGCACCGACCCCTCAGCGTGGGAGAGCCAGTTGCGGGTGAAACGTACCGGTCGCAGTGCGTCGGAGGATCGTCCGTCAGGTCGTGGCATGCGGGCTAGCCTACCTCGATCACCATGCCCGCCTCAGCAGCGGTCACCGTCCCGTCGTAGACGCCGATCGCGTCGCCGACCGAACGCTGCGGATCATTCCACGCGACCAGGTGGGTGAGCACGAGTTCCCCCACCCCGGCCCGTGCCGCGTGCTCGCCCGCTTGCGTGGCGGTCAGGTGCAAGTTCTTCGGCAGCTCAGGCCCGTCAAGGAATGACGCCTCGGACAACAGCACGTTCGCCTCGCGGGCCAGCCGGACCAGTTCGTCGCACGGGCCGGTGTCCGCGGAATAGGCGACCGTCTGTCCCCCTTGTTCAATCCTGAAGCCAAACGTCGTGACCGGATGATTCACGTAATCCGTCGTGACTTTGAATGGGCCGATCTCGCGGGTGCCCGCTGTCAGGGTCTCGAACGTGAACCTCCCGGTCGGCTCGCCGTCGCCAGGTCCATGGATCATCGCGATCCTTTCCCTGGTGCCCTCCGGGCCGTATACCGGGATCGGCGGTCTCGGCCCCTCCGGGGCGATCTGCCGAGCGACCTGATACGAGTACAGGTCGCTGCAATGGTCCGCGTGCAGATGGCTCAGGCAGATCGCGTCGATGTCGAACAGCCCGGCATATTTCTGCAGAGCGCCAAGAGCGCCGTTCCCCATATCGATAACCAGCCGGAAGCCCTCTGCCTCGAACAGATAGCTCGACGCCGGGCTCGTCGGCCCAGGAAAGCTCCCCGCACACCCCACCACCGTCAGCCGCATGTCCCCATTGTGCCGGAACGTAGGGACGACTATGCCCAGAGCTGGCCGTCCAGCCGTGACTCGGCCTCGTCAAGAGTGCCGGCGTAGGCGCCAGTCGAGAGGTATTTCCAGCCGCCGTCCGCGACCAAGACCACGATCTCGGCTCGCTCCCCCGAGCTGACGGCCTTCTCGGCGATGGAGATGCCCGCGTGCAGCGCGCACCCCGCCGAGATGCCTGCGAAGATGCCCTCCGCGTTGAGCAGCTCACGGGTCCGGCGCAGCGCGTCCGCCGAGGAAACCGAGAACCTGGTGGTGAGCACGGACTCGTCGTAGAGCTCCGGGACAAAGCCCTCGTCGACGTTGCGCAGCCCGTACACGAGTTCGCCGTATCTCGGTTCCGCCGCGACGATCTTCACGTCTGGGTTGTGCTCGCGCAGGTACCGGCCGGTCCCCATCAGCGTCCCCGTCGTGCCGAGGCCCGCCACGAAGTGGGTGATCTCAGGCAGGTCGGTCAGGATCTCCGGGCCGGTGGTCTCGTAATGCGCCCGGGCGTTCGCCTCGTTGCCGTACTGGTAGAGCATCACCCAGTCGGGGTGTTCAGCCGCGATCCGCTTCGCTACCCGCACCGCTTCGTTCGACCCGCCGGCCGCCGGAGAGTAAATGATCTCCGCCCCGTACATCTGGAGCAGCTCACGGCGTTCTGTGCTGGTGTTCTCCGGCATGACCACGATGAGGTGGTAGCCGCGGAGTTTCGCCACCATCGCGAGCGAGATGCCGGTGTTACCCGACGTCGGCTCGAGGATCACCGATCCAGGGGTAAGCAGCCCGTCCTTCTCGGCCTGGGCGACCATGTAGAACGCGGCGCGGTCCTTGACCGACCCGGTCGGGTTCCTGTCCTCGAGCTTCGCCCACAGCCGTACCTGGGGTGAGGGCGACAACCTGGGCAGTCCGACAACGGGCGTACCGCCGAGGGAGTCGAGGAGCGAGTCGTAGCGCATTGGCGTGTGGGTCAGCCGCCGGCGACGGCCGGAAGGATGGTGACCGTGTCGCCGTCCTTGACCGGCGTGTCCAGCCCGGACAGGAAGCGGACATCCTCGTCGTTCAGGTACACGTTGACAAAACGGCGCAGCTTACCGTCGTCGATCAGCCGCGACTGCAGGCCGCTGTGCCTGGTCTCCAGGTCCACGATCAGCTCGCCTAGGGTCGATCCGTCGCCCTCGACAACCTTCTCGCCAGACGTGTGCGTGCGCAAGATCGTCGGAATGCGAACCTCAATGGCCATGAACAACGCTCCTGTCGTGATTACCTCGTGCCGATGGTGGCAACGATAGGGCTTTCCGTATCTATTCCGGGGGTACGGGGGTCGTCCCCCGGGGGACTACTGCGCTGCGAGGATCTCGACGGGTTCCTCTGTGACCTGGCCATCGAGGATCCGGTACGAGCGGAACTCGGCGTTCTGCTCGTCCCTGGTGGACACCAGCACGTAATGGGCGTTCGGCTCGCTCGCGTACGAGATATCGGTGCGGGACGGATACGCCTCGGTCGCGGTGTGTGAGTGGTAGATCACTATCGGCTCTTCGTCGCGGTCGTCCATGCCACGCCATACTCGCAGTTGCTCGGCCGAGTCGAAGCGGTAGAACGTCGGCGAGCGCTCCGCGTTGATCATCGGGATGAACCGCTCCGGGCGATCTGAGCCAATTAGGGCCGCCACCACGCCGCAGGCCTCGTCCGGATGGTCAGCGCGGGCGTGGGCGACGATTTTCTCGTAAAGCTCGCGGGAGATCGTCAGCATGATCGGTGAGATTACATCAGGGCCTGGACCAGCGAGGACTGGACGGCGCCGAGCCAGCCATAGACCTCGAAGGCGGCGGCCGCGGGGTCCTCGGGGTTGAGCCCGGCGATCTGGTCCTCATAGTCCTCGGTGACGTTCAGCCGGGTACCGAAGGTCAGCCGCACGTCGTTGAGCGCACGCAGCCACGCCCGGGCCTGTTCGCCTGACAGCTTGATCTTCCCGCCGCGGACCGGGAGCGTGTCCAGCAGGATCTGCGCGGACTCTCGCTTGGTGTCCCGGAGTGAGGATTCGGTGTACCGGCGGAACTCCTTGGCGGCGTCAGGATCATCGGGGTACGCGTCAGGAAGCAGCCGGGCCAGCACCGGGTCCTCCGGTATCTCGACCGAAACATCCAGGTCGAAGATGTCCGCCAGCGCATCCTCGGCGCTCTCCCGCTTGGGACGCGGCGGCAGAGCGCCGGCGATCATGCCCATCACCTGGCTGATCAGGTCGCGCAGCAGTACCGCCTCGGCAGCGTCGATCCGGGCGGTGGCGCCGCCGTCCCGAGTTGAACGGAAGATCTCCATTGATTAATCCTGAGCTACGGTTGCCCACAAACCGTAACCATGTAGTACCTCGACGTTGTGCTCCATCGACTCGCGGGTACCGGAGGCGACGACCGCCTTGCCCTTTTGGTGGACGTCGAGCATGAGCCGCTCGGCCTTGGGCTTGGCGTACCCGAAAACATGCTGAAAAACGTATGTAACGTAATCCATCAGGTTAATCGGGTCGTTCCATACGATAGTCACCCACGGCTTGTCAGGTACTGCCTCGTCCTCCGACCGGGGCGCCTCGACCTCAGCGGGTGCCGCGCTCATTGACCAGTACCTCCCTCACCGCTGCGCTACCAGGGGGGACGTTCCCCTGGGGTAATACTGTGTCACCTGTGACCCATCCCCTGAACACTGCCCCCAGCGGCGAATCTGGCGGCACGGCACTGCTGACTGACCACTACGAGCTGACGATGCTGCAAGCTGCTTTGCATAGCGGCGCGGCGGACCGCAGGGCGGTATTCGAGGTGTTCGCCCGCCACCTGCCGCACGGCAGGCGGTACGGGGTGGTCGCCGGCACCGGGCGGGTACTCGATGCCATCGAGCGTTTCCGGTTCGGCCCATCGGACCTCACCTTCCTCTCCGATGGCGGCATCGTCGACGAGACCACGCTCCGTTACCTTTCAGAATACAGTTTCACAGGAGATGTATGGGGATACGCCGAGGGCGACTGCTACTTCCCCGGATCCCCCATCATGGTGGTGGAAGGCACGTTCGCCGAGGCCGTTGTCCTGGAAACGGTGATCCTTTCGATACTCAACCACGATTGCGCCATCGCGTCCGCGGCATCCCGCATGGTCACCGCCGCGGGCGGTCGTCCGCTGATCGAGATGGGCTCGCGCCGCACCCACGAGGGGGCCGCGGTCGCCGCCGCCCGGGCCGCGTATGTGGCCGGTTTCACCGCCACCTCGAACCTGGCGGCCCGCCGGCTGTACGGCGTGCCGTCCACCGGAACAAGCGCGCATGCGTTCACCCTCGCGCACGACAGCGAACGCGACGCGTTCGACGCGCAGGTCAGCTCGCTCGGCGCGAGCACGACACTGCTCGTCGATACTTACGACGTGCCTCGCGCGGTGCGCACCGCGGTATCGGTCGCCGGGCCATCACTCGGCGCGGTCCGTATTGACAGCGGGGACCTGCCCGCGCTGGCCCGGTCGGTGCGCGCCGAGCTTGACTCGCTGGGTGCCACCTCGACCCGGATCATCGTCACCGGGGACCTGGACGAGTACTCGATCGCCGCACTGGCCGCGGCCCCGGTTGACGGGTACGGGGTCGGCACGTCGCTCGTCACCGGTTCCGGCGCGCCGACCGCCGCGCTGGTCTACAAGCTGGTCGCCAGGTCCAACCCGTCCGGCGGCATGTCGCCGGTGGCCAAGCGCTCGGTGGGCAAGCCAGGTCGCGGCGGCCGGAAGTGGGCGGTGCGCCGCCGATCCGATAGCGGTGTCGCGCAGGCGGAAATCGTCAGCACCGTACCGCCGGAGATCCCGCCGAACGACCGGGGGCTGCTCGTGCCGCTGATCAGTTCAGGTTCGGTTGTCGAGCGCTCGGATGTGGAGACCGTGCGGGCGCAGCACCGTTCCGCGATCGCCGAGTTGCCGGGCTACGCGCTGCAGTTGTCCCGCGGCTACCCCGCGATCCCGACGGTCTTCACGCCAAACGGCGCCGAAAGCGAGTAAGCGATCCTGGGCGGTGGGGCCCTGCCCAGGCTCTTTGCCGAGTAACGCCACACTGCCCAGGATCGCTACGGCAGGCGGAGGTCGGGGCAGCCGGGGCGGGCGGGGCCGCGCGGCGGTTACGGCAGGCGGAGGTCGAACTCGACGGTTACCTCGTCGCGGACCTTGAGCGCGCCGAAGAAGCCGGTGTAGGGGGTGATCCCGAATCCGGTCTGCGACACGCTGGCGGTGCCGCGGAAGTGGCCGGGTGACGGCTCGCTTACCTGCAACCGCGCGGGCTGGGTCTTACCGCGGAAGGTGACTGTGCCCTCGATGGCGCCGCCAATGTTCGATGGCACGACGCGGCTGGAGCTGAAGGTAGCCGTTCCGTCGCCCACGATCTTGTGCATCGCCTTCGCGATGTCCGCGCGGTCGGAGGCGGTCAGTGGGCGGGCGCCGCCGGTTCCTTCGCGGACCACCAGCGAGCCGAGATCCAGCTCGGCGGTGATGGTGGCCGAGGCCAAGCCAGTCTCAGGTACCTCGGCCCGCGCTTGCCACTTGGTTACCTCGAGCCGCAGGTCGTGGCCGGCTCGCGCCGCGATCCCGACCCGGCTCGTCCTGATCTCGGCCCGGCCTTGGGCCGGGCCGAGCTCGTACGTACCGGGGCCGACGGTCATCCGCCTACGCTAAACGACCGGGACATAACTGTCCACCCCGGCCCGCCACAAGTGTCCGTCGTCAGAGGAAGCCCGCCTCTTCCCGAAAGGTAGCCGCGGCGGCGCGAGACCGGATGGCGGCACCGGCCCCAGCGGTGGCCCACCGCTGGTGCTATCACGCTAGCGATGGGCCATCGCTGGGGTCATCAGACACCCCGGGCAGGCAACGTCAGCACCAGGTAACCCCTGCACAACAAGAACCCCAGGTGCCCCGGGCCGGACGCCTTCCCGAGACAGCGGAGTCCTAGCGCCTCAGGCCGGTGCTAGGACTCCATCATCTCGGCCCGGCCCTCGCGCCGTTTCTGGTGGGTGCTGCATTACCGCGAAAAGAGTACGGGTAGTGCAGCACCCACCAGGGACGATCTGCCTCAAGGGCGGAGGAGTGATCAGGGGAACGGCATGTCGCCGAAGAGCTCGCGGATCCGGCGCAGGTCCCGCAGCCGAGGTTCGGTGGCGCCGCCCACCCAGCGGCTGACCGTCTTGACCGAGACGCCGAGCTGGCGCGCGGCGGCCTCCATTGTCATGCCCTCACGCCGCAGCACCTCGGACATCCAGTCCGCGAAGGACGACGCCGACTCATCGGCCGTCCCGACCGCGACCGGGCCGGGAACCTGCACGACGGGCGCCTGCGCGGCAAGAGGCGGGCCCGCCGGTTTGCTCAGCAGGGAGGACAGCGCGTCGAGTCCGGCCGTCGACCCCAGCGTCGTGCTCGACCTGAGCACATCGACCTCGACGTGGTCGGGGAAGATGCGGAACGAGACGTTGATGGCGCCGGTCGGTCCGGCCGCCTCGAGCAACGCCGCCGAGACCGTCGCCCCGACCTCGCGATTGTCCTCCTCGGACAACGGCGACTGCGCCAGGCAACGGCGAACGAAGTCACGGATATCGGGGATCGAAGACGGCCGGGCCGGAAAAGTCTGCGATATAACGACGACGGGCACGACCTCGATGCCGTCGCTAATGACTTCGTCCGAATTGTCCATCCATCATCCTCCGGGCTCATGTTACGTGCGGATGGCAGGCGTAAGCGAGCTTGGCGCGCGGCGGACACATATGTCCGTTCGGTCGACTGTTGTGTCTTGTAATCTCCTCGGTCCGGGCTTACGTTGGTCTGACCGGCATGGGCACCGTTGCCCGGCAGAGGAGCGCGGGCAACGCCAACCGAAGGGTGGCTGCCATGGCGCAAGTCAACGAAGAACCCGTCGTCCACATCCTCTGGATGAACGGAGGGCTTGGTTGCGACGGGGACTCGGTGGCGCTGACCGCCGCGACGCAACCCAGTATCGAGGAAATCGTGCTCGGCGCCCTGCCCGGACTGCCGAAGATCGCGGTGCACTGGCCGCTGATCGATTTCGAGTGCGGCCCCGAGCAAGGGGCGGACAACTTCATCGAGTGGTGGCACAAGGCTGATCGCGGGGAACTCGAGCCGTTCGTCCTGGTCGTCGAGGGGTCGATCCCGAATGAGGCGATTAAGTCCGAGGGCTACTGGTGCGGGTTCGGCAACAACCCGGCGACCGGCCAGCCGATGACGACCAGCGAGTGGCTGGACCGGCTCGCGCCGAAGGCCACCGCCATCTTGGCGGTGGGCACCTGCGCCACCTACGGCGGCATCCACGCGATGGCCGGGAACCCGACCGGCGCGATGGGCGTGCCCGACTACCTCGGCTGGGAGTGGAAGTCGAAGGCTGGGCTGCCGATCGTGTGCGTACCCGGCTGCCCGATCCACCCGGACAACCTCTCAGAGACGATCCTGTACCTGCTGTACCAGGTGGCCGGGCAGGCACCGATGATCCCGCTGGATGAGGCGCTGCGGCCGCGCTGGCTGTTCGAGGCCACCGTGCATGAGGGCTGCGACCGGGCGGGCTACTACGAGCAGGGGCAGTTCGCCGGCGAGTATGGCTCGCCCCAGTGCCTGGTCAAGCTCGGCTGCTGGGGTCCGGTGGTCAAGTGCAATGTGCCCAAGCGGGGCTGGATCAACGGCGTGGGCGGCTGCCCGAACGTAGGGGGCATCTGCATCGCCTGCACGATGCCGGGATTCCCCGACAAGTTCATGCCATTCATGGACGAGCCGCCTGGCGCCCGGGTGTCGGCCGCGGCCAGCGGGATGTACGGCACGGTAATCAGGACCCTGCGCGGGTTCACGGCACGCACCGCGGACAAGGAGCCCAAGTGGCGTGTGAAGGGCGACGAGCTACACACCGGCTACCAGAAGACGTGGTGATCGACAATGACTACCGACGGCCAGCTCACCGAGATGGCCTGGGACCCGATCACGAGGATCGTAGGCAGCCTGGGCATCTACACCAAGATCGACTTCGCGGCCAAGCGGGTCGCCGAATGCCATAGCACGAGCTCGATCTTCCGCGGCTACAGCATCTTCATGAAGGGCAAGGATCCGCGCGACGCGCACTTCATCACCAGCCGGATCTGCGGGATATGCGGTGACAACCACGCGACCTGCTCGGTCTACAACCAGAACATGGCCTACGGCGTCCGGCCACCGCACCTGGGCGAGTGGATCATCAACCTGGGCGAGGCCGCAGAGTACATGTTCGACCACAACATCTTCCAGGAGAACCTGGTCGGCGTGGACTTCTGCGAGCGGATGGTCGGCGAGACCAACCCGGGCGTGCTCGAGCGCGCCAACTCCACCGAGGCGCCGCACGCGGCCGAGCACGGGTACCGGACCATCGGTGACATCATGCGTTCGCTGAACCCGCTGGAAGGCGAGTTCTACCGCGAGGCGCTGCAAGTCAGCCGGTCCACCCGGGAGATGTTCTGCCTGATGGAAGGGCGCCATGTGCACCCCTCCACGCTGTACCCCGGTGGGGTGGGCACAGTCGCCACCGTGCAGCTGTTCACCGACTACCTGACCCGGCTGATGCGCTACGTGGAGTTCATGAAACGCGTCGTGCCGATGCACGACGACCTGTTCGACTTCTTCTACGAGGCGCTGCCTGGCTACGAAGAGGTGGGCCGGAGAAGGGTGCTGCTCGGCTGCTGGGGCAGCCTGAACAACCCCGAGTACTGCGACTTCACCTACCGGAACATGGCCGACTGGGGCCGCAAGATGTTCGTCACGCCAGGTGTCGTGGTCGACGGCAAACTGGTCACCACCAGCCTGGTCGACATCAACCTGGGCATCCGCATCCTGCTTGGTCACTCGTACTACGAGGACTGGGAGGACCAGGAGATGTTCGTGACCCACGATGAGCTGGGTAACCCGATCGACCGCAGGCATCCCTGGAACCAGCACACCATCCCCCGGCCCGCCAAGCGCGACTTCGACGACAAGTACAGCTGGACCATGTCGCCGCGCTGGTTCGACGGCAAGGACTACCTCCCGCTGGACACCGGCGGCGGCCCGATCGCCCGGCTGTGGGCGACCGCGCTGGCCGGCCTGGTCGACTTCGGGTACGTGAAGTCCACCGGGCAGAGCGTGCTGATCAACCTGCCCAAGACGGTCTCCAGGCCCGAGGTCACCTTCGAGTGGAAGATACCGGTCGACAAAGAGGGTAAGCCGCTGTCCAACGCGATCGAACGGGACCGGGCGCGGACCTACTTCCAGGCCTACGCCGCCGCGTGCGCGCTGCACTTCGTCGAGCAGGCGCTCGCCGAGATCCGCGCCGGGCACACCAAGACCTGGGAGTCGTTCAAGGTGCCGGACGAGGCGTTCAGCTGCGGATTCACCGAAGCGGTCCGGGGCGTGCTCTCGCACCACATGGTGATCAAGGGCGGCAAGATCGCCAACTACCACCCGTACCCGCCGACCCCGTGGAACGGCAGCGTGCGGGACACCTATGGCACCCCGGGCCCGTATGAGGACGCGGTGCAGAACACGCCCATCTTCGAGGAGAACTCGCCGGAGAACTTCAAGGGCATCGACATCATGCGCGCGGTCCGCAGCTTCGACCCCTGCCTGCCCTGCGGCGTGCACATGTACCTGGGCGGCGGCCGGACGCTGAAGACCGCGCACTCCCCCACCGGCGTCACGCTGGCAATGTGACATGACCGCTAGCGACAACGACGTCCAGGCCGCGGGCGACCGCGTCGAAACCCTGCTCGCGGAGCTGCGGACCCGCACGGATCCGCAGCTGGCCGGCCTGGCCGAGGAACTGGTCAGCTGCCTGGTCCGGCTCTACGGAGCCGGGCTGGCGGCCATCATGGCGACGATCGGCGACGACACCCGGCTGCAGGCGTTGCTCATCGGCGACCCGCTAGTCGAGGGCCTGCTGCTGGTGCACGACCTGCACCCGCTCGACACCGAGGCCCGGGTCAAGCGCGCGCTTGGCCGGCTTGGGCCGGGAGCGGAATTCCTCGGTGTGGACGACGACGGCAAGGTGCACGTCAAGCTGGCCAGCGGCTGCGGTTCTACCGTGGCGGCCGTCCAGCAGGCGGTTGCCGACGCCGCGCCGGAAACGACCGGAGTCGAGCTGGCGCCACGCGATCCACCGCTGCTGCAGATCGGCCGGCGGCTGGCGGAAGCTAGATGACCGGGGCACGCGGCCTGCGCAGGTTCGCGGTCCCAGCACAAAGCCCAGCGCCTAAGGAGCCGGAGCCGGAACGCTGCGGCCTGTGCGGTGAGACGCTCATGCCGGACCGGCACGGTCACCTGGTGGACGTGCGGAACCGCTCGCTCGTCTGCGCGTGCACCGCGTGCGCGCTGCTGTTTACCCGCGATGGCGCGGCCGGCGGCCACTACCGCACGGTCCCCGACCGGCTGCTGCGCGACCCGTCGGCCCCGCTGACCGAGGCCGAATGGGCCAGCCTGCGGATCCCGGTCGCGATCGCATTCTTCTTCCTCAACTCCGACCTCGGCCAGATCGTCGCCAGCTACCCGAGCCCGGCCGGTGTCACCGAATGCGAACTCGACCTGAGCGCGTGGGATCAGGTCGCCGCCGAGCACCCGCTGCTGCGGGAGCTGGCGCCGGACACCGAGGCGATCCTGGTCATCCGCGGCCAGCCAGGCACCAGCGACGACCACGGCATCGAGACCTACCTGATCCCGGTCGACAGGTGCTACGCGCTGGCGGGCGCGCTGCGGCTGAACTGGCACGGCTTCGACGGCGGTTCCGAAGTCCGGCAGACCCTCTCAGCGTTTCTCGCCGATCTAAGACAGCGGTCACGGGAGGTCAAATGGCAGAACTGACCTTCGGCTGCACGGTGGCGCGCGCCGAGCGGTACACCGCCACCCCCACGCTCTCCTTCCACCTGACGATCGCGGAGAGCACCGGCGCGGCGGTGCACGCCATCGCGCTGCGCTGCCAGATCCGCATCGAACCGCACCTGCGCCGGTACAGCCCGGCCGAAGCGGAACGGCTGCACGACCTGTTCGGCGACACCGCGCGCTGGGCGGACACGGTCAAGCCGATCCAGCTGACCACGGTCACCGCCATGGTGCCCGGCTTCAGTTCGCTGACCGAGATCGACCTGCCGGTGGCCTGCACCTACGACCTGGAGGTCGCGTCGGCCCGCTACCTGCAAGGCCTGGACGACGGCGCGATCCCGTTGCTGCTGCTGTTCAGCGGCACGGTATTCCTGGCGGCCGACGAGGGATTCACAGTGGAGCTCATCCCGTGGAGCTCCGAAGTCCAGTTCCGGCTGCCGGTGAGCGTCTGGCGCGAGCTGGTCGACCAGCATTTTCCCGGCAGCGCGTGGCTGCGCTGCAGCCGCCAGACCCTGGACGCGCTGTCCGCGTTCAAGGCGAGCAACGCGCTGCCCACCTGGGACGCCACCCTGACGGCGCTGCTCGCCGCCGCCGACGCACCCACAGAAGCCGACGCACCGACAGAAGCCGACGCGCCGACAGCCGCCAACGCGCCGACAGCCGCCAACGCACCGGCGGCGGGAGCGGAGACGCCATGAACCTCGACAGCGTGCGGCGCGTCGCGGACGCGGTGCTGTACGAGGGCTACATCTTGTACCCCTACCGGGCGTCGTCCACCAAGAATCACAGCCGCTGGCAGTTCGGCGTGCTGATGCCACCGGGATACGCCGAGACCGACCCGTCGGAGACGACCAGCGCCCAGGCCGAGTGCGTCTTCGAGCGGACCGGCCCCACCGCCATCGAAGTGATCGTCCGTTTCCTCCAGGTGCAGCGCCGGACCTCGGCGCGGGAACCGGCCTGGGACGAGGCGGTAGAGCAAGAGATCCAGGTCCACGTCGACAGCCGACGGCTGCTAGGCGAGGGCTCTGCCACCGACTTCCGCGTGCCCGGCATCGAGGAACACGCCGAGCACGCGGGCGCGCCAGTCATCCGCCGCCGCGAACCGCTGACCGGGACCCTGTCTCTACAGGCCACCCCGCTGCCCGGACCCTGGCAGGCCGCCCGGCTGAGCGTGCGGGTGCAGAACACGTCAGCCAGCCAGCCGACCAGCCGCGACGACGCGCTGCCGACCGCGCTGGTCGCGGTGCACATGATCATCACCGTGTCCGACGGCCGGTTCATATCGATGACCGATCCGCCCGAGTGGGCCGCCGCTGCCGTCAAGACCTGCGAGAACGTCGGCTGCTGGCCGGTGCTGGCCGACTCCGGCGACGGGCACGAGGTGATGCTGGCATCCCCGATCATCCTGCCCGACCACCCCGAGCTAGCGCCGGAAAGCCCCGGCGAGCTATACGACGGCACCGAGATCGACGAGATCCTCACGCTGCGCACGCTGGCCCTGTCCGACGCGGAGAAACAGCAGGCCCGTGCCACCGACCCGCGCGCCGCCGCGCTCATCGACCGGGTGGAGTCGATGGACGGCGAGGCCCTGAGCCGGCTGCACGGAACGCTCCGCTCTCCGGCCGCCCCGTGGTGGGATCCGGAGGCGGACGCCTCGGTATCGCCCAGCACCGACGCCGTCACGGTGAACGGCTGCCAGATCGCTCGCGGCAGCCGGGTCACGCTGCGGCCGGGCGTCCGGCGGGCCGACGCCCAGGACATGTTCCTGGCGGGCCGGCCAGCCGTTGTCGAGGCGGTCCTTTACGACGTCGAGGACCACCCATACCTGGCCGTCATGCTGGCCGACGACCCGGACCCCGAACTGCGCTCCGCGCACGGCCGCTTCCTGTACTTCATGCCGGACGAGGTCGAGCCCGATGACTAGCGCCATGACCAGCGGCACCGGCCGGACGCTGGTGGCCGGGGTGGGCAACATCTTCCAGCGCGACGACGCGTTCGGCGTCGAGGTAGCCCGGCTGCTGGCCGACCGCCCGAGCCAGCCAGGCGTGGAGATCAAGGACTTCGGCATCCGCGGCGTCCACCTCGTCTACGAACTGCTCAACGGCTGCGATCTGTTCGTGCTCATCGACGCCGCGCCCGGAGGTCACGAGCCTGGCACCGTCACCGTCCTCGAGGTCGAACTGCCAGCCGACCCCGCGCTGGGGGTGATGGACGCGCACGGCCTGGCGCCGGACGAGATCTTCGCGATGATCGCCTCGATGGGCGGCCGCCCCGGACGCAGCCTGGTGGTGGCCTGCGAGCCTGCCGACGTGAGCCCGGGCATGGGGCTGTCGGAGCAGGTGCAGGCGGCGTTGCCGGACGCGGTCCGCGCGGTGGAGGAGATCCTCGACCAGCAAGAGGGAGGCCAGCAAGAAGGCCAGCAACAGGGAGAAGGCGGGAGATGCTCAGCAGGCTGATCAAGGCGGCGGTCATCGCGGCGGTCATCGTCGTGGTGATCAATTCGCTGCCGGACATAAAGCGGTATCTGGAGATCAGGGAGATGTAGCGGCGCATGCACGAATTCGGACTGTGCGAAGGCGTTCTAGACGCCGTGCTCAAGCGCGCCGCGGGCCGCCGGGTCGCCGGGATCCGGGTGCGCTGCGGGATACGCCACGCGGTCGACCCGCCATCGATGGCGCAGGCATTCAACATGATCGCGGCCGGCACCGAGGCGGCGGACGCCGCCGTGGAAGTCGTCATCGTGCCCGCCACCATCACCTGCCGCGACTGCGGCGCCACTGGTCAGAGCACCGACCTGGTCGCCGCGTGTCACGCTTGTGCCAGCGTCAACGTGGAACTGCACGGCGGCACTGAGCTGGTACTTGAATCGGTCAGGTACGCGCCTGAGGAGGGCGCTGAGGTGGCCCGGCGTTTCGCGCTACGCGAGGAGGCGACGCGGCACCTGGCTGGGCAAGCGGGCGCGGTCGCGGCGGCTTGCCATGCCATGGCCGTCCGCTTCCACCAGGGCGGAAAGCTCATCACCTTCGGCACCGGCGGGGCGAGCGCGGACGCCCAGCACGTCGCGGTGGAGTTCGTCCACCCGGTGATCGTTGGCAAGCGCGCGCTGCCCGCTATAGCCCTGACCACCGACGTGGCCACGGTCACCGGGATCGCCGAACGGGACGGCGTGGACGCGATATTCGCGCACCAGATCCGCTACGTGGCCGACCCGGCCGACATCGCGCTCGGCATCGGAAACACCCCCAGCGTCATCGCCGGCCTCAAGACCGCCACCGAGATGGGCCTGCTCACGGTCGCCCTAGTCAGCGGCGACCCGATAGCGGCCGACCATGTGCTGGTCGCGGCCAGCGACGATCCGCGGATCGTCAAGGAGGTGCACGTGACGACTTACCACATCCTGTGGGAGCTGGTTCACGTGTTCTTCGAGCAGCCGGCGGTGATCTCGTGAACTGGGAATGCAGCGACGATGTTTGCGTCACCTGTTCGGACACCGCGGTCGAGGTCACGGTGCTGCGGCTGCTGGACGACGAAATGGCCGTGGTCGACGCTGGCGCCAGCGAGGAGACGGTCAGCGTCGCGCTGGTGACGGCAAAGGCGGGCGACACGATCCTGGTACACGCCAGGGAAGCCATCGCCGTCGTGGCGGGGTGAGGCGCGATGCCAGATCCCGACCCGATGGAATCGCTCTACCCGTTCCTGTACTCGGAAGAGACCGACCTGACCACCGTGCTCGAGCAGGTCCAGGCGTCGACGGTGGCCAAGGCCGAGGAGATCGCCGAACTGCGCCGCGTCATCGCCGCACGGGACGGCGCGCGGCTGGAACGGTGCGCACGCGACGCGGCCGCCAGGTTCGCCGCGGGCGGCAAGCTGTTCGCCTTCGGTAACGGCGGCAGCGCCACCGACGCGCAGCAACTCGCCACGCTGTTCCTGAACCCTGGGCCAGGCGGCCCCGATGGCGGCCAGCGGCCGCTGCCCGGCGTTCGGGCTGGCTAACGACACAGCGGTGGTGACCGCGCTCGGCAACGACATCGGCGTCGAGGTGGTTTTCGCCCGGCAGCTAGCCGCCTTCGGCGGCCGCAACGACATCGCGGTCGGCCTGTCCACCAGCGGCAACTCACCCAACCTGCTGCGCGCCTTCGACGAGGCCAGCCAACTCGGCATGCTCACCATCGGGCTGGCGGGCTACGACGGCGGCAAGATGGCCGAGCTAGACAGCATCGACTACCTGTTCGTGGCACCGTCCACGTCGATTCACCGGATCCAGGAAGCGCAGACCACGATCTACCAGGTGCTGTGCGAACTCGCCCAGGAGGGGATGGCAGATGTGTCTAGGCATACCCGGTGAGGTGATCGAGATCCTCGCTGACCAGCCCGATCTGGCCAAGGTGGACGTGAGCGGTGTCCGGCGGCTGATCAATATCGGCCTGCTCGCCGACGACCGGCCGGTGCCAGGCGAATGGGTGCTCATTCATGTCGGGTTCGCCCTGTCGAAGATCGACGAGGACGAGGCGGCGGCGGCCATGGCGTTCCTCGAAGGCATCGGCCAGGCCTACGAAGACGAGATCCAGGCACTGCGGGAGTCCCTGATCGAATAGGAGAACTGATGCGCTTCGTTGATGAATTCCGCGACGCCGACAAGGCGCGCGCGCTCGCCGCGAAGATCGCGGGGCTGTGCGAGCCGGGGCGCCAGTACAAGCTGATGGAGGTGTGCGGCGGGCACACCCACACGATCTACAAGCACGGCCTCGAGGACTACCTGCCCGAGTCCATCACGCTGGTGCACGGCCCCGGCTGCCCGGTATGCGTGATCCCGATGGGCCGGGTGGATGACGCCATGCACCTGGCTTCCCAGCCAGACGTGATCATGACCTCGTTCGGCGACATGATGCGGGTGCCGGGCGGCAACGGATCGTTCTTCGACGCCAAAGCGCGTGGCACCGATATCCGCATGGTGTACTCCCCGCTCGACTCGCTGAAAATCGCCAAGCAGAACCCGGATAAACGCGTCGTCTTCATGGCCATCGGCTTCGAGACCACCGCGCCGTCCACGGCGATGACGGTGTTGCGCGCCGCCGCCTTGGGGCTGACGAATTTCTCGGTGTTCTGCAACCACGTCACGATCATCCCGGCGATCAAGGCGATCCTGGATTCGCCCGACCTGCGGCTCGATGGGTTCATCGGGCCTGGGCACGTGTCGACCGTGATCGGCTGCCGCCCGTATGAGTTCATCGCGCGCGACTACGGCAAGCCGGTCGTGGTGGCGGGCTTCGAGCCGCTGGACATCCTGCAGTCCATCTACATGCTCATGCTGCAACTCTCTGAGGGCCGATCCGAGGTGGAGAACCAGTACGGCCGGGTGGTGCCGTGGGACGGGAACCTGGTCGCGCTCAAGGCCATCGGGCAGACCATGGAACTGCGGCCCTACTTCGAATGGCGCGGCCTCGGGTTCATCTCGCACTCGGCGCTGAAGGTGCGCGAGCAATACGCGCAATTCGACGCGGAGCTGCTATTCGACGTGCCGGGCGTGCGGGTCGCCGACCCGAAAGCCTGCCAGTGCGGTGAGGTGCTCAAGGGCGTGCTCAAGCCGTGGGAGTGCAAGGTGTTCGGCACCGCGTGCACGCCGGAGACCCCCATCGGCACCTGCATGGTGTCACCGGAGGGCGCCTGCGCGGCGTACTACAACTACGGCCGGATGAGCCGCCGACGGGTGCCGGTCACGATCCAGGCGAGCCGGCCATGACCCAGCGAAACTGGGTCGAGGAAGCGCTGCGCGAGCACGACCAGGCCGAACCGCACGCGGCAGGCGACCGCGAGCAGCAGGTGCTCGACCGCATCGACCGGGCCCGCCGGCGCCGCCCCAAGGTCCGGGAAGAACGCATCACGATGTCGCACGGGTCGGGTGGCAAGGCGACCCACACGCTGATCGAGGCGATCTTCCTCGACGCGTTCCGCAACCCGCTGCTCGAACCGCTCGAGGACTCCGCGCAACTGCTGGTCGGCGGGGCCAGGATCGCGCTGACCACCGACTCCTACGTGGTGTCCCCGCTGTTCTTCCCCGGCGGTGACATCGGCGACCTGGCCGTCAACGGCACGGTGAACGACCTGTCGGTGGCGGGCGCGACGCCGCTGTACCTGTCGGCGGGCTTCATTCTGGAGGAGGGCTTCCCGGTCGCCGACCTGACCCGCGTGGTGGAGTCCATGCGGGACGCGGCCGCGGCCGCCGGGGTGCAGATCGTCACCGGTGACACAAAGGTGGTGCAGAAGGGCAAGGCCGACGGCTGCTACATCAACACCGCCGGGGTCGGCCTCCTCGAGCGGGACGTGGCGCTCGGGGTCGCGACCGCCCAGCCAGGCGACGCCGTCATCGTCTCCGGCCCGATCGGCGACCACGGGGTCACGATCATGCTGGCCCGCGGCGAACTCGACATCGAGGCCGACCTGCAGTCCGACACCGCCCCGCTCAACACGCTGGTGGCCGGCCTGCTCGACGCCGTCCCCCGGACCAGGGCGCTGCGCGACGCGACCCGCGGCGGCGTGGCGACGATACTCAACGAGATCGCCAAGGCGGCCGACGTCGGAGTCATGGTCCGCGAGGACGCCGTGCCGGTCCGCGCCGAGGTCCGCGGCGCCGCCGAACTGCTCGGCATCGACCCGATGTACGTGGCCTGCGAGGGCCGCCTGGTCGCCGTCGTACCGGGCGAGGACGCCGACCGCGCAATCGCGGCGCTGCGCGGGAACCCGCTCGGCGAGCAGGCGGCGGTCATCGGGCATGTCACCTCGCAGCAGCCCGGCCTCGTCCAGCTCAAAACGGCGTTCGGCGGCACCCGCATCGTCGACCTGCTAGTCGGCGACCCGCTCCCCCGCATCTGCTGAGTCCCGCGCGGCGGCGATGGCGGCCTGGCCCAGGCTGATCCCGCCGTCGTTGCACGGGACCCTGGAGTGCGTCAGCACGGTGAACCCGCGCGCTTCGAGCCGCCGCACGGTCTCGCGCAGCAGCAGCAGGTTCTGGAACACCCCGCCGGACAGCGCCACCGTGTCTAGCCCGGATCGGTCGCGCGCCAGCGCGCAGCCGGTCTCGATGGCGGCGGCCACCGCGTTGTGGAACCGGGCGGCGATCGCGCTGCGGCGCACTCCGGCCCGCTGATCGGCCGCTACCGCGCGCACGAGGTCTTGTCCCGAGATGAGGAACTCACCGCCGTTATGGACACTGGCTTCGTACCATCCCGAACTCGGTCAGATCGGCACATTGCTCAAGCTCGACGGCGGCCTGGCCTTCGTAGTTGATCGTGTCCCGCACGCCGAGCAGCGCCGCGGCCGCGTCGAACAGGCGGCCCGCGCTTGACGTGAGCGGGGAGTTGATGTTGTTGCGAGCCATCGCCAGGACGGCTGGCCAGCGCTCGGCGTTGCGCCGCACGACGGCTTCGTCGGGCGTCTCGTTGAGGTAGGCGGCGGCCATCCGCCATGGCTCCCTGATGGCGGCGGCACCGCCCGGCATCGGCACCGGCGCGAGGTGGCCGACGCGCTCGAAGCTCGTTCCAGGCCGGCGATCAGGAACTCGCCGCCCCAGATCGTACCGTCGGTGCCGTAGCCGGTTCCGTCGAACGCGACGCCGATGACCGGGCCGTCGGCGCCGTTGTCGGCCAGGCACGACGCGATGTGCGCGTGGTGGTGCTGCACCCCGGTTAGCTGTACGTCGTCCAGGTCCAGGGCGTATTTGGTGGACAGGTACTCGGGGTGCAGGTCGTGGGCGACGACCCGCGGCTCGATGTCGAACAGCCGCTTGAAGTGCTCGATACCCTCGGTGAACGAGCGCAGCGTCTCGGCGTTCTCCAGGTCCCCGATGTGGTGCGAGACGAACGCGTGATGCCTCTTGGCCAGGCAGAACGTGTTTTTCAGCTCGGCACCGCAGGCCAGCACCGGCCGGTTGAACTTCGCCGTCAGGGGCTGCGGAACATAACCGCGCGACCGTCTCTGCAGCATCGCTCGGCCGCGGAACACCCGGGCCACCGAGTCGTCGGTCCTGATGTGGATCGCCCGGTCATGGACGAGGAACGCGTCGGCGATGCCGCCGAGACGATCTAGCGCGTCCTCGTCGCGATAAGCGATCGGCTCATCGGAGACGTTCCCGCTGGTCAAGACCAGCGGGCGCGCGACCGCGCGGGTCAGCAAGTGGTGCAGCGCTGTGTAGGGGACCATAACGCCGAGTTGCCGGTTACCCGGGGCCGTGGCGGCGGCCAGGCCGTCGGCGGGTTTGCGTGGCAGCAGGACGATTGGGCGGGCGGGGCTCTTTAGCAACTCGGCCGCCGCGTCGGTGACCTCGCAGAGGCGGCGGGCCGTCTCCAGGTCGGCGACGAGCACCGCGAACGGCTTGTCCTCGCGGTGCTTGCGCTGGCGCAGGGCGGCGACCGCGCGCTCGTTGGTCCCGTCGGCCGCGAGATGGTAACCGCCCAGGCCCTTAACCGCCAGGATGTGGCCGCGTTCCAGCAGTTGTGTTGCTGTTATCAGCGGGTCGTCGCTTTCGGCTCCGATCAGCTTCAGCCGCGGTCCGCAGTCCGGGCAGCAGGTGGGCTGGGCGTGGAATCTCCGGTCCCTTGGGTCGTGATATTCCGCCGCGCACCGCTCGCACATCGCGAAGTCCGCCATCGTCGTCAGCGGCCGGTCATAGGGAACGTCTTTGATGATGGTGAACCTGGGGCCACAGTTGGTGCAGTTGATGAACGGGTATCCGAAACGCCGGTCTTCCGGGTCTTCTAGTTCGCGGAGGCAGTCGTCGCAGGTCGCGGTGTCCGCGGACACGAGCGTCCTGGTTGGGCCGTTCGGGTCACTGGCGACGATCGCGAAGGTGGCCGCCCCGTTCGGTGCCATGGGTTTTGTTGTGACCCGCTCGATCCTGGCCAGCGGCGGGGCGTCGCGCTCCAGCCGTTGCAGGAACTCCCTGACCGCCTGTGACTGGCCCTCGACCTCGGCGAACACGCCGTCGGAGTCGTTGCCGACGAACCCCTTCAGACCAAGGCCGGTCGCCAGCGAGTACACGAACGGGCGGAAGCCGACACCCTGCACGGTGCCCTCAACGCGGACCGCTGTCCGGATCACCCCGCTCACGTTACCTCGGGAAATGGGGTTGAGGGCAGGTCAGAGGCTGAGTACCGTCATTTCGCATGGCTGACGTTACAGCGATTCTGGAATCTCTTGGTGTGGCGGGCGCGGTGCGGACGCTGCCGTCTTCGGCGCGGACCGCGGTGCTCGCGGCGGAGCAGCTTGGCTGCGAGGTGGGGGCGATCGCCAACAGCCTCGTGTTCGCCGCGGATGATTCGCCGTTGCTGGTGATGACCAGCGGGGCGCACCGGGTGGACACGAACCTGGTGGCTGCGGTGGCCGGGGTCTCGTCCGTGACGCGGGCCTCGGCTGAGCAGGTGCGGGAGTGGACCGGTCAGCCGATCGGCGGGGTGGCGCCGGTAGGCCATCCGGAGTCGCTGCCGACTTTGGTGGACATCTGGCTCGCGCGGCACGACGTGCTGTGGGCCGCGGCCGGCTCTCCGAATACCGTGTTCCCGACGACCTACGAGGAACTGCTGCGCATCACCGCTGGATCGCCGGCCGAGGTCGGCTTATCCCGGCTTATCCCGGCTTTTCCCACAGCAGCAAGTAACGCCACAGCAGCAGGCGGCGGTACCGGGCACCCGGCAGGAGCTCTTTAGCGGTGTCGCGGGTTTGCGTCCAGGTCAGATCGGCCTGCCGTACCGGCATTCTTGGGTGCTGGCTTTCGTCGTAGCGGAGCTGGTAGAGCTTGTTGACCGGGATCGCCGCGGCGGCGATTATCCAGTCGGCTGGCTTGGCATCCTGGCCGAGTCCGACGACGGCGAGCCTGCCGCCGGGACGGAGGATTCCGGCGAGTTTGTGGAGCGCTGCCGCGAAGTCCATGTGATGCAGGCTCGTGTTCGCGGCGACGAAGTCGCAGCTTTCCGGCTTGAACGGATATTTCATGAAATCGGCGTGAATGAATGGCTGGTCGGGGGCGGTTCGGCGGGCGAGGTCGATCATGGTCTCGTCGGCGTCGATCCCGGAGACCTCCTGGCAGCGTTTAGCCAGTTCGCGGACCAGTGTCCCGTCGCCGCAGCCCACATCGAGCGCCGGTCCGCAGCCGGGCGGAACGGCGTTCAGGATGAGCCGCTGGTAGTGGACGTTATGATTCCAGCAGTCGGCCATATCGGACACGATACGGTGGGATGGTGCGCGCACTGATCATCATCGATGTGCAGAACGACTTCTGTGAGGGCGGCTCCCTGGCCGTCTCCGGTGGGGCATCCGCTGCGAGCGGCATCAGTTTGCTGGCCGCCACCGCCTCCTACGATCACGTCATCGCGACCCAGGATTACCACATCGACCCGGGCTCGCATTTCTCCTCGCATCCCGACTTCGCGGCGACCTGGCCGCCGCACTGCGTCGCCGGGATGGCCGGTGCGGAATTCCACCCGAACCTCGACACCAGCAACATCGAGGCGGTCTTCCGTAAGGGAGCGTACGAGGCGGCCTACAGCGGCTTCCAGGGCGCCTCCGGCAACGGTGTTGCGCTAGCCGACTGGCTCCACGACCGTGGCGTCGACGAGGTCGACCTCGTGGGCATCGCGACGGACTACTGCGTCCGGGCCACCGCTCTAGACGCGGCCGCCGAGGGCCTGACCACCCGGGTCCTGCTAGACCTAACGGCCGGAGTAGCCCCCGCCTCCACCACCCAAGCCCTAACCGAGATGCGCGCCGCCGGCGTACAGATAACGGAACCCGCGTAGCGCCCACGGCCACCCGCTCTCCGCCCCGTCGCCGCTGCCCGCCGCCCGCCGCATGCTCGGCCGCCGCTCCCCGCCCCGACGCCGCCGCCTCCCGCGCCGCACCCTGGAACATAGCGCGCACATGGGGCATCTCACCAGACTGCGGGCTTCCCGCAGGCCCATGGATGGGCCATCGCTGGGGCTATTCCGCCATCGATGGGCCATCGATGGGGTCGCGGGAGGGGGCCGACGTGGTGGTTTAGCGGCGGGAGATGGCCCAGCGGCGCACGGTGTCTATCCGGGCCTGAATCTGGTCGGCGCTCGCCTGCGGCAACCCTGGGCCGCCGCAGACCCGGCGGAGCTCGGCGTGGATCACGCCGTGTGGCTGGCCGGTGCGGTGGCTCCAAGCGCCCACCAGACCGTTCAGCTCCTTGCGCAGCCCCGCCAGTGACTCGCGTGTGACGGTTGTGGTAGCTGGGGCCGACGCTTTGTCCGGGGTCATCGCGGTCGTGGTGAGCGGTGTGGCGGACGTAGGCCCAGGGCCGGAGGCTGCCGGGCCGGGCTCCGACGCCACGGATGAGCGGGCGGCTAGCTGTGCGGCCTGCCGCTTGCGGAGCAGTGTGGCCACCTGGTCGGGCTCAAGCAGGCCGGGCAGGCCCAGGTAGTCGTCTTCCTCCGGAGATCCGGCGTCGGTCGCGGTGCCGAACTCGCCGCCATCGAACAGCACCCGGTCGAACTGGGCCGAGGCCTTGAGCGCCTCGAAGGCCGGGCCCTCGAGGTCGCTGTCGGCGTTGTCCCGGCGACGCTGGGCCTCGGCCAGCTCGTCTTCCGCGTCACGCTGGGCGAAGTGCACAATGTGGTCGCGCTCCGCCTCCAGCTCGGCAGCGAAACCGAGCAGCACCGGCACCGACGGCACGAACACCAACGCGGTCTCGCCGCGCCGCCTGGCACGGACGAACCGGCCCACCGCCTGGGCGAAGAACAGCGGCGTCGACACACTCGTCGCGTAGACACCCACCGCCAGCCGGGGGATGTCCACTCCCTCCGACACCATGCGCACCGCGACCATCCAGCGGTCGGGAGAATCGCGGAAAGCCGCGATCTTCCGTGACGCGGTGGGATCGTCGGACAAGACGACCACCGGGCTCTTCCCGGTCACCCGCTTCAGGATGCCCGCGTAGGCGCGTGCGTCCTCATGGTCACCCGCGATGACCAGGCCACCCGCGTCCGGCATGCCACGGCGCACCTCGCCGAGCCGCTTGTCGGCGGCCTCCAGGACCCGGGAGATCCACTCGCCGGCCGGATTCAGCGCGGTCCGCCACGCGTGCGCGATCTGGTCCTTGGTCATCGGCGTGCCCAGCGTGGCGGTGATCTCGTCACCGGCACGGGTTCGCCAGTGCATCTCCCCGGTGTAGGCAAGGAAGATAACCGGTCGCACTACGCCATCGGATAGTGCCGGACCGTAGCCGTAAACGTAGTCCGACGCCGATCGCTTGGAACCATCCGTTTCGGGGATGTACGTCACAAACGGAATGGGATTGGCGTCAGAACGAAAGGGAGTTCCTGTCAGCGCGAGCCGCCGCCGCGCCGGGTCGAAGGCCTCCCTGACCGCGTCTCCCCAGGACAGCGCGTCACCGGCGTGGTGCACCTCGTCGAAGATCACCAAGGTCCGCCGGTTCTCCGTACGCTGCCTGTGCAGCGCCGGGTGCGCGGCGACTTGGGCGTAGGTGACCGCGACACCGGTGAAGTCCGCGCCCGCGCGCCCCTGCGAGTTCCGGTAAGAGGAGTCAATCGCGATGCCGAAACGCTGCGCCGACTCCGACCACTGGTGCTTCAGGTGCTCGGTGGGCGTGACGATCGTGACCGACATGACCTCACGTCGGTCGAGCAGTTCCCTGGCAACACTCAGCGCGTAGGTCGTCTTACCAGCGCCAGGGGTCGCGACGAGCAGGAAGTCACGCTTCGCCGCACGGAAATACTCTTCGTAAGCCTCTGTCTGCCAGCCACGAAGAGTCGGAAGGGCCGCCACTACTTTGCGTCGCCGTCGTCCCCCGGCGGCAGTGACTCGTAGATTTCCTTGCACTCGGGACAGACCGGAAAGCGCTTGGGATCGCGACTGGGTACCCAGACCTTGCCGCAGAGCGCGCGTATCGGCGTGCCGTTCACGGCGCTTTCCATCATCTCGTTTTTATCGACATAGTGGGCGAACCGCTCATGGTCGCCATGCGACGTATCCGGCCTGATGTCCTCATGGACCTTCGTGCCGCTGTCGGGCAAAACCTCGGTGGTGCTCACCCACAGAGTGTACAGCGCCAGCCCCAACCAACCGGCCCCGACCGACCTCCCATGCCGGTTCAGTTGAGACTGGGATCGTCCGGGTAGGTGGCGAGAAATGCCATGTCACCGCCCTGCCGGTGCAGCACCACGCGCCACAGCCGTTCGGGATCGTCGATGAACACGTCGCCCGGTTCGGCGGGCAGCACGTACCAGGCGCCCTCATCGATCTCGCCCTGAAGTTGCCCCGGCCCCCACCCGGCGTAGCCCGCATACACCCTGAATCCCTTGATTGCGGCGGCCAGCAGGTCGGGCGGCGCGTCCAGGTCCACCAGGCCGAGCCTGGACACCGCGGGAGCACCCTCAAGCGCGCGCCAGCCGACCGGTTCGTCTTTGCCGGGGACCATGGCGATGGCGAGCGCGGAATTAGGTGCCACTGGGCCGCCCTTGAACACAACATCGGGGCCGGTGACGAGATCGGTCCACGGTGCGAGCACCTGACCGACAGGGATCTGCGTCGGCCGGTTCAGTACCACGCCCAAGGTGCCCTCGTCCTCTTCGTGATCAACGACGAGGACAACGGTACGTCGGAAGTTCGGATCACCTAGCAGCGGCGTGGCGACCAGTAGCCGCCCGGCCAGTTCACCCGATCCCATTGAGCGCATATACCCATGATGCGGGGTTCAGGATTCGGTTTCGACCGCGACTTCTCTTACAGCTGCGGCAACGCTAGAGGCGACGTCGGCATGGAACACCGAGGGAATGATGTAGTTCGGGCCGAGTTCGTCAGGCAGCACCACGTCGGCCAGTGCCCGCGCGGCGGCCAGCATCATGTCGTCGGTGACGGTGCGGGACTGCGCGTCGAGCAGCCCGCGGAAGATCCCCGGGAACACCAGCACGTTGTTGATCTGGTTCGGGTAGTCGCTGCGGCCAGTGGCCACGACAGCCGCATACTCCCTGGCCACGTCGGGGTCGACCTCCGGGTCCGGGTTAGCCAGCGCGAAGACGATGGCGCCGTCCTTCATGGACTTGACGTCCTCGCCGTTCAGGATGTTCGGCGCGGAGACCCCTATGAACACATCGGCGTCCCGAACCGCCCCGGCCAGGTTGCCCTCGTAGCCCTCGCTGTTGGTGTGCTCGGCGATCCAGGCGAGATTCTCGTTGAGCCCGGGGCGGCCTCGGTAGACAGCGCCCTTGTCATCGACCACGATCACGTTGTTCGCGCCGGAGGCGAGCAGCAGCTTCAGCACGGCGGTGCCGGCCGCGCCCGCGCCTGCCATCGCGATCTTCACCTCGTTCATCTGTTTATCGACCACGCGCAGCGCGTTGGTCAGCGCCGCGAGCACGACCACGGCGGTGCCGTGCTGGTCGTCGTGGAAGACCGGGATGTCGAGCAGTTCCCGCAGCCGGCGCTCGACCTCGAAGCAGCGCGGCGCGCTTATATCTTCGAGGTTGATGCCTCCGAAGGCGGGCGCCAGGACCTGGACGGTCCGCACGATCTCATCGGTGTCCTGGGTGTCGAGGCAGATCGGCCAGGCGTCGATGCCCGCGAAGCGCTTGAACAACGCGGCCTTGCCCTCCATCACCGGCAGTGCGGCGTACGGGCCGACGTTGCCCAGGCCGAGCACCGCGGAGCCATCGGTGACGACGGCCACGCTGTTGCGCTTAATGGTGAGACGGCGCGCGTCGCCGGGGTTTTTCGCCAGGGCAAGCGACACCCGTGCCACACCCGGCGTGTAGGCCATGGACAGGTCGTCGCGGTTGCGCAACGGGACCTTGGAGCGCATCTCGATCTTCCCGCCGAGGTGCAACAGAAAGGTACGGTCGCTCACCTTGTGCACAGCCACGCCGTTGATCTCCGACAGCGCGGCCACGATCGCCTCCGCGTGCGCGCTATCGGCGGCGGCGCAGGTAACGTCAATCTTCAGCCGGTCGTGACCCGACGGCGTGACGTCGAGAGCGGATACGACGCCACCAGCGTGCTCGACCGCGCGGGTAATCTCGCTTACCGCGCGCCCGTGCGAGGCAACCTCCAGCCGCACGGTGATGGAATACGAAACGCTGGGTGCCATAGTCACGTCTGCTCCGCCTCTCCGGCCCACGTCTTTATCTTGCTCAGGGTATTGAGGTGCGTCGTGCACCGCGTAATCTGCAAGCATGGCGCGTGAATCAACGATAAGCGCCCCGGCGGACGACACGGGCGTGATCGATGTCACGCGGCTGCGGGTGGCCCTCGCGAGGATGTCCCGCCGGCTGCGCCGTGCAGTAGCCGGATTGACTCCAACTCAGCTCGCGGCGCTAGCCACCGTGGAGAAGGTCGGGCCGATCCGCCTCGGCGACCTCGCGGGCATGGAGGGCATCGCTCCCTCCACGCTTACCCGGCTAGTGACGGCCCTGGAGGACAGCGGCTACGTCAAGCGCTGCACCGACCCGTCGGACGCGCGTGCGTCCACCCTGGCGATCACGGCTAAGGGCCGCGAGGCGCTGGACCGGCTGCGCGCCGAGACCACCGCCCTGCTCACCCGGAGCCTGATGACGCTTACCGACGACCAGCGCGCCACCCTGGCGGCCGCACTTCCGGTACTCGAACAGCTTGCCGAGGCGGACGCGTCGGAGCCTCGGCGCTCTTTAGAAGAGCAGGCTGGACAGGGTTCCGCGGGCCTTGGCTACCCGGGAGTCCCGCGGCGGGAAGATCTCGAAGAGCGACACCAGGTGAATCCGCGCCTTGTCCCGGTCTTCCCCGCTGGTGCGGCGGACGACGCCGAGCAGCCGGTCGAACGCCTCATCCGCGCGCCCGCCCGCGATATCGAGATCCGCGACCTGGATCTGCGCGTCCACGTCACCAGGGTTCGCCGCCGCCGCCGCTCGCGCCGCTGGCTCGTCGTAGCCGTTCACCCGGCGCTGCAGGTTCACCTGGGCTAGCAGGCTCTTGGCCGCCTCGTCCGACGGGGTGGCCGCGAGCAGCTTCTCCAGCGCGGCTGCCGCACCGTCGTAGTCGCCGCCCTCCAGCGCCTCGCGGACCTCGGCGTAACCCTCGGGCAACTGCTCCCCCGGCATGGGGTCAGCCTCGTCAGGTACCTGTCCATCGGCCTCCGCGGATGCCGGCTGCTCGCCGTCCGCGGCAACGCCCATCTGCTGGGCGATCGTCAGCACCTGGTCGATCCACTGAGTCACCTGTGCCTCAGGGACTGCCCCGAGGAAGGCGTCCACCGGCTGGCCGCCGACCCACGCCACGACCATCGGAATCGACTGGACCCGCAGGGCCTGCGCTATCTGCGGGTTAGCGTCGACATCGACCCTGGCGAGTACCCACGCGCCGTTCGCCTCGGCGGCGAGCTTCTCGAGTACCGGGCCGAGCTGCTTGCATGGCCCGCACCACTCCGCCCACAGATCCATGATGACGGGCGTGGTCCTTGACCGGATTACCACGTCCGTGTTGACCGTCTCATCGGTCACGTCGATCACGGCCCCGGCGACACCGGGCGTGTCATCGCCCGACGAGGCGGCCTGCGCCGCCTGCTCGCGCCGCTGCGCGGCAGCCTGCCGCGCGCCAAGGTCAACTGCACCGTAAAGGGAAAAATCCCGCGGCTGCGTCATAGCTTCTATCCTGCCCCATATCCGGGATGGCCAGTCAACAACACCAGCCTACCCTGATGTGTAGCATCGTTCGTGCTACAGTCCGAGCATGGGTGAGCCACGCGAGACAGCGATAAGCCAGCCTGGCGGAAATGTCCATCGGATCGGAATCCGGGAACTCCGCCAGCACGCGAGCGTATACGTAGACATGGCTGAACGGGGCTACACCGTCGACATTACTAATCGCGGGCGCCTGGTCGCGCACCTGATCCCAGCCAAGGTTCCCGATAGCCCGCTTGAGCGGTGGCTGGCCGCAGGAATCGTCCGCGAGGCGGAGGAGGACGGCGACATCCTGGAGATCGAGCCCGCTCCCCCGGTCCCGTCTGGGCAGCCCACCGCCTCTCAGGCACTGCTCGACATGCGCAACGGGGAGTTGCTGTGATTTACCTTGACTCATCCGCGCTGGTGAAGCTCGCCATCACCGAGCCGGAAACCCAGGCACTCAGCGACTTGCTGGCAGGCAGCCCCAACCTGGTACGCGTCGCCAGTTCGATCATCCGCGTCGAGGTTCCACGAGCCATCTGGCGGGCCGACCCAGGAGCCCTGCCGCAGGCGTACTCCCTCGTGCGCCGGGTCCGCGAAATCTGGATGAGCCCCGGAGTGCTCTCCCGCGCAGCAGGCGTCCGCCCGCCCGGCCTGAGTTCGCTCGATGCCATCCACCTAGCCTCGGCGATGACGATCAAGCGCGACCTAACCGCGTTCGTCTCCTACGACCCGCGCCTGCTGGCCGCCGCCAAAGAAGCCGGCCTCCCCGTCCTGACCCCCGCCTGACCCGCGCGGCCCCAGCCCACGTTGCTGTGGAGCGTCATCGGCGTATATCGCTGACAGCGCTCCGGCCTAACGTGGGCGCGCTCAGTCGACACAGGATTCCCTGTCAGCGGCCGACTGCGCCCCCACGGGGCAATAGCCACATGTGGGGCATATCGCCACGCAAAGGGCTGATTGCGGAACCGTCGATGGCCCATCGAGGGGCTATTGCGCTATCGATGGGCCATCGGCGGGATCACGGAAGGAGCACCGGGGGCGATTTCACCCGGCAAAGCCGACATTCGGGCCACGCGGCCCGGCCCACAGAAAGGCGCGGCACAGCCGGGCTGTAACGTGCAGCAGCCGGGGGCCGGAACGCGCAGCAGTTAGGGCCGTAACACGCCGCGGCCAACAGCCGTAACACGCCGCAAAATCACCTTATTTACGGATGCGCCGCTCGCTCCCCGACGGGCTCATTCATGGTGGGTGCTGCACTAGCCAGACTCTTTGCTGGGTAATGCAGCACCGACAAGCAAAGGGGAAACCCCAACGACGGGCCAGGGCCAGCGAATTCGCGGAAATGGCAAGGCATTGCCACTTTGATTCGCTTATAACGAACAATGGCGCGGCTCGCAGATAAATGTCGGCAGGCGCCGCTATGGTGGGTTCATGCTCACAATCGAGGACCTCAAAAGTGAGGTTGACACCCTCCGGGAACTGCTCACCATGTCGGACTCGGATGAGATCAGTGCCCGCAATCTGCTCAAGAGCCAGATGCAGCTCATGATCGCGCTGCACGAGACTCAGAACGAGCTGAACGACACCCTGAAACACCACGCCGCAGTCCTTGGCCAGCAGGGCCTAGCGCTCGGGAGCATGGTGCTCGCGGTCAACGACCTCCAGCTCCGGGTGGGTTCGCTGGATAAGAACCTGCTTCAGTTCCGGAGGAACACCGACCGCAGATTCAAGGGAGTCGAACGGGAGATCGGCGCGCTCAGGGCCGACGTGGCCCACCTTAGGATCGACAGGACCGACAGGACCGACAGGACCGACAGGACCGACAGGACCGACAGGACCGACAGGACCGACAGGACCGACAGGACCGACAGGACCGACAGGACCGACAGGACCGACGCGGCCGAGGATCAGAACGCAGCGGGCTCGGTGTAAGTGCCCCATTCGTCGCGTAGCGCGTCGCAGATCTCCCCGAGAGTCGCTTCGGCCCGGACGGCATCGAGCATGGTGGGTATCACGTTCGAGCCGGACCTGGCCGAGACGGCCATCGCCTTCAGCGCGACGTCCACCTCGGCCCGCGGGCGGGACTCGCGACGGGCCGCCAGCGAAGCCACCTGCTCTCGCTCGACGTCCGGGCTCACCCGCAAGATCTCGACGGGCGCGGCCACGGTCGACGTGTGGGAGTTGACCCCGACGACCTTCTTGTCGCCCTTTTCTACCTTCCGCTGGTAGTCGAAGGCGGCCTCCGCGATCTCCGACAGGAACCACCCGGTCTCGATCCCGCGCAGGATCCCGCCGGTCATCGATTCATCGGGCGACATGGACCGCAGCCGCTCGAAGATCGCTTCCGCCTCCGATTCGAGCCGGTCGGTGAGCGCCTCCACGTACCAGGAGCCGCCTAGCGGGTCGGCGACGTTGGCTACCGACGTTTCGTCGAGCAGGACCTGCTGGGTACGGAGGGCGGTCTCGGCGGCGGCGGCGCTCGGCAACGCGAGCACCTCATCAAGCGCGTTGGTGTGCAGCGAGTTGGTGCCGCCAAGCACGGCGGCGAGCGCCTCGACCGCAGTGCGCACGATGTTGTTGGATGGCTGCTGCGCGGTGAGCGACACGCCGGCGGTCTGCGTGTGGAACCGCAGCCACTGAGCCCGCGGAGTACGCGCCCCGTAGACATCCCGCAGCCAGCGGGCCCAGATCCGGCGGGCGGCGCGGAACTTCGCGATCTCCTCGAAGAAGTCGATGTGCGCGTCGAAGAAAAACGACAGCCCGGGCGCGAACGCATCCACGTCGAGCCCCCTGGACAGCCCGAGCTCCACGTAGCCGAACCCGTCGGCCAGCGTGAACGCCAGCTCCTGCGCGGCCGTGGATCCGGCCTCCCTGATGTGGTACCCCGACACCGATAGCGGCTTGTACCGCGGGACGTTCTGGCCGCAGTACTCCATGAGATCGCCGATGAGCTGCAGATGCGGCTCGGGCGGGAACAGCCACTCCTTCTGCGCGATGTACTCCTTGAAGATGTCCGTCTGGAGGGTCCCGTCCAGATCGGCTATCGCGCAGCCCTGCCGTTCGGCCGCCACCAGGTACATGCAGAACAGCGGGACGGCTGGACCCGAGATGGTCATCGACGTCGTGACCTTGTCCAGCGGAATGCCGTCGAAGAGGACCTCCATGTCGGCGGCGGAATCGATCGCCACGCCGCAGTGGCCGACCTCGCCGAGCGAATGTGGATCGTCGGAGTCACGGCCCATCAGGGTGGGCATGTCGAAGGCGACGGACAGGCCGTTGCCGCCCGCGTCGAGCAGCATCTTGTACCGCTCGTTGGTCTGCTGCGCGTTGCCGAACCCGGAGAACTGGCGCATCGTCCACGGCTTGCCGCGGTAGCCCGTCGAATAGAGCCCGCGAGTGAAGGGGAACTCCCCCGGCCATTCGGACTCGTCCTCGCCGTAGGCGGGCTCCACCTCAAGACCGGACAGCGTGCTGAAGTCCGCATCCCGCTTGGGTGCCGCCTCATATGCCTGGTGCCACCGCTCCCGGGCTGTGATCCGGTCGCTGTCATCCATGCCGAGCCCCCTCTGTGCGCTGAGCCCCTGAGCCGCAGATAGTAGGACGTCCTACTATCTCCCTCCACGATACCGCGCCATGTCAACGCGAAGCCCTCGCGGCACCAACCCACACAACTCGCGCCATTCCCGGCGCGCCTCCCCCGCCGCCGACCCCAGCGATGGGCCATCGATGGCGCTCTAGGCCCAGCGGTGGGCCATCGATGGCGGCGGTCGGAGCCGGGGAGCAGGCGCGGCGCGGCGGGGCGGGGCGGGGCGGCAGGCAGCGGAGGCCCCGGCAGCCGCGCGGTGGGCATGGGCGGGTGGGCCTGCAGGCACGGGCGGGCGGGCAGTTCGGGGGCGGGCGGACGGGCACTTCGCCACGGGCGGGCGGGCACTTCGGGGCGGTTGGGCGGGCGGCAAAAAATTTTCCAACCGAACTTCGGGGGGCGGCGTCTTAAGTGACGAACCGGGCGTTACGGGGGTACGCCCGGTTCACGCCCCATAGAAACGCCAGCACTGCCGAATTGGTCAGTAACCAGTCGTCTTCGAATGTGTGGTAGACAAAGGTGACAAGCCTGATGAGCGCTCCGGGGGGCCGGGAGATGGTCGCCCCGCCGACGCCGCGGAGCGGATTCGCGGCAGTCCGGACGCAACGCACTGGAGGGCCAGTGGACACGGGGGTGACGGCTTATGCGTCATCGGAAGAACTATTCGCGGCGACGTATCCGAAGCTGGCGGGATGGGTGCGGCGTCTCGTCGATGACGACGATACGGCGCACGAGATTGCGTCTGAGGCTTTTGTCCGTTTGTTGTCGCGGTGGACTAAGTTGGACAATCCACAAAGCTACTTGTACATGATCGCGACCAACCTGGTTCGCGACCACTGGCGCAAGCTAGAGCGGGAGCGCCGTGCGATGCGCACGGTGACAGCCAGCATTGACCCCAACCCGTCCGTGAACCCTAGCCAGGACGTGGACGTTAAGCAGCTCATCGCCGGCCTGCCGGAAAAGCTGCGCAGCCCGTTTCTGCTTCACTATTACGGGGGGTTCGGGCTGAAAGAGATCGCGATCCTGCTCAAGCGCCCTGAGGGAACTATCAAGGCCGATCTGTATCATGCGAGGTCGCGACTCCGGGAGGCACTAGGAGCACCCGATGGCCAGTAACGACGATCTGGACCAGTGGCTCGACCAGCAGATCACGCCGCTCCCGCCGCCCGACGGGACCTTCGACCTGATCAAACGCCGTGCCAGAAGCCGCAAGCTGCGCAAGCTCACGGTGACGGTCGCGGCCGCCGCCGCGGTGGTGGCCGCGGCGGTGGTCATACCGCGCGCGACGTTTCTGCAGGTCAGCGGGCCTGGTGACCATGGCATAGCCGTCGGCAACACCGGCCGCCCGAGCGCGAACGCGAGCGGCCAGCCGGATGGGAACGGCACCAAGGCCCCGTCGGCAGCGGCGAGCCCGTCCGCTAGCATCGCTCTGCCGCCGGTCCCGGCGAACTTCGAGCCAGCCTCGGTCACTTACATCGGGCTGAACACCGGTTGGGTCATCGGCCAGGCAGGCACTCCCGGCGACTGCGCGACGCAGTACTGCACCTCGATCGCGCGCACCGACAACGGGGGCCAGAGCTGGTACGGCGTCCCGGCGCCGATGACCGGTGCGGCATCGGGTTCGACCGGCGTGAGCCAGATCCGGTTCCTCACCGACGAGGATGGCTGGGCGTTCGGCCCGCAGCTGTGGGCGACGCAAAACGGCGGGAAGACCTGGACCCAGGTACCCACCAACGGACAGCGAGTCATCGACCTGGAGACGGCCGGGACAAGCGCGTTCGCCATCCTGGGCACTTGCACGGGCAGCGGTTCGAACTACGCGAGCGACTGCACCAGCTACACGCTGCAGCGCACCCAGGCGACCTCCGAGGACTGGACCGATGTCGGGTCAGCCACGACGAACATGGCGGCCAGCACGGCAAGCGCTGTCCAGCTCGCCCTGACCGGGGCGGACGGGTACCTGCTCGGGCCGGGCGGCACGGTATGGTCCGGTACGCTCAGCGGGACCTGGAAGCAGGTCGGCACCACGCCGTGTGCTCCGACGACTCAGCTGTTCGGCGCCGAGAACTCCAGCACCCTGGCCATCGCGTGCCCCAGCCAGGACGAGGTGTACGAATCCACCAATAGCGGAGGAAGCTGGCACGTCGCGGCGACCTACAGCACGTCGGCGACCGTCAACTCGATCGCGATCTCCCCGGCTGGCGCGTTCGTACTCGCGACCACCGACGGGATCCTCGTCTATAACGGGACAAGCTGGCAGCAGGCCACGTTCAGCGGCACGACGCCGGACGGCGGCTTCAGCTACGTGGGCATGACCACCGACGATCAGGGGGTCGCGCTGCCGGCGGACACCAGCCTGCACGAGATCTGGATGACGTTCGATGGCGGGACGACCTGGCGGCCCTATCCCGTCGCTAGCTGAAGTCGCCTGCCGATATCCGCAGGCCGCGTAGCAGCGTGAACAGCTCGGAGAGTTCGGCTTCGCTGTAGCCGGCGAAGCCGAACTCGGCGGCCATCAGGTCGCGGGTGGAGGCGCGGACCGCGTCCCGCCCATGCTCGGTGATCTCGGCGAGCCTGCCCCGGCCATCCTCCGGATTCGGCCGCCGGACGACCAAGCCTTGCGCCTCGAGACGGTCCACCGTGTTTGTCACGCTGGTGGGGTGCACCATCAGCCGCTCGCCCATCACGCTCAGCGGCAGCGCCCCGGCCCGGCTGAAGGACAACAGGACAAGTGCCTCATAACGGGCGAAAGTCAGTCCATAGGGGCGCAGGATCCCGTCCAGCTCGGCGATCAGGATCTGCTGCGCACGCATGATCGAGGTGACGGCGGCCATCGCTGAAGAGGCCCCGAACCGGTTCTCCCAGATTCGCGCGGCCCGGTCAATCGGGTCAAACGGAAGCTCAAGCGGCTTGCGCACACCACCAGCCTAGGCCCAGCGGATATGGCCCCGTCGTTATGGCCTCAAAGGGGTGGCAGTCCTTGTGCGGCGAGCAGTTCGTCGGCGGCCTCGTAGGGTCCGAGCGTGCCGTCGGCGACCCGGGCCGCGAGGTCGGGCAGCAGCGGTGCGGCGGCCAGCCGTCCGGCCGCGGCGCCGGAGGCCATGGCCAGCACCTCGTCGCGCGCCCGCGCGGTGCGGCGGCGGTCGCGTTCGCCCGAGTCGCCGAGCCAGGCCCAGTGCCGGTCGAGCTGGCGGACCAGTTCGTCCACCCCCTCGCCCGCGGTGGCGACGGTGGTCTCGACCGGGGGCTTCCACCTACCCGCCTCCCCTTCCCCCTCCACCGGGGCCATCGCGATCATGTTGCGCAGGTCACGCACGGTGTGCTGCGCGTCCGGGCGGTCGGCCTTGTTGACGACAAACACATCGCCGACCTCCAGCAGGCCCGCCTTAGCGGCTTGCACCGAATCACCCATTCCAGGCACGACCATAACGACGGTACTGTCGGCCATCCCGGCCACCTCGACCTCCGCCTGGCCGACGCCGACGGTTTCAACCAAGATCACGCCGAATCCAGCGGCGTCCAGCGCCCGGATCGCCTGCGGGGCGGCGGCGGACAGCCCGCCCAGGTGGCCACGGCTGGCCATCGAGCGGATGAACACGTCCGGATCTGTGGCGTGCTGCTGCATCCTGATCCGGTCCCCGAGCAGCGCGCCGCCGGAGAACGGCGAGGTCGGGTCCACCGCGAGCACGGCCACCCGGTCACCGCGCGCGCGGAAGGCGCCGGTCAGCGCGTTGGTGAGCGTCGACTTCCCCGCGCCGGGGGCGCCGGTCAGGCCGATGACGCGGGCGTTGCCAGCCAGCGGTGCCCGTGTCATCGAGTTGAGTTCCTTCATGACCGAACGCAGGCTGGGCTCGCCGTTCTCGATAACCGATAGCACTCGAGCGAGCGCCCGCTGGTCGTGCAGCTCAGGCACTGCGGACCTCAGGCACTGGGCACCGTGAGCAGCAGCGCGGAACCCTGCCCGCCGCCGCCGCAGAGCCCAGCCGCGCCGAATCCGCCGCCGCGACGGCTGAGTTCATGTGCGAGCGTGAGCACGATGCGGGCACCGGACGCACCGAGCGGGTGGCCGAGGGCGATCGCGCCGCCGTTGACGTTGATCTTGTCCAGGCCGACGCCTAGCTCGCGCATGGACTGGATCGCGACCGCGGCGAACGCCTCGTTGATCTCGATCAGGTCCAGGTCGGCGGGCGACCGGCCGACCTTGGCGAGCGCGGCCCGTATCGCGTTGGACGGCTGCGAGTGCAGCGAGTTGTCGGGTCCGGCGACCGTCCCCCAGGCGCCCGGCTCGGCGAGGATTGTGGCACCGAGCTCGGCCGCCTTGGCGCGCGAGGTCACCACGACCGCCGCCGCCCCGTCGGAGATCTGCGACGAGTTGCCCGCGGTGATCGTGCCCTCTTTCCCCGACCAACCAGCCCCGTCCGACCTCCCGGCTTTGGCGAACGCCGGGCGCAGCCGGGCCAGCGACTCCGCCGTGGTGTCCGACCTGATGCCCTCGTCCTCGGTGATCTCCGCGTCGCGGAACCGCACCGGGACGATCTCCTCGGCCAGCTTGCCGTCCTTGGTGGCCGCGGCCGCACGCTGCTGCGACCGGGCGGCGAACTCGTCCTGCTCGGTCCGGCTGATGTCCAGTTTCGCAGTGAACCGCTCGGTTGACTCGCCCATCAGCACGTCGTCGAACGGGTCGGTCAGCCCGTCGAGCGCCATCGAGTCCTGCAGCTCCGCCGCGCCGTACTTGAACCCCTTGCGTGAGCCCTTCAGCAGATGCGGCGCCTGGGACATCGACTCCATGCCGCCCGCCACCACGATGTCGTATTCGCCGAGCCGGATCAGCTGCCCGGCGTAGGCGATCGCGTCCAGGCCAGACAGGCAGACCTTGTTCAGGCTGATGGCGGGAGTGGTCATCGGGATGCCCGCCTTGACCGCGGCCTGGCGGGGCGGTATCTGCCCGGTGCCTGCCTGCAGGACCTGCCCCATGATGACGTACTGGACCTGGTCCGGCGCGAGCCCAGCGTCGGCCAGCGCGCCCGCGATGGCGAACCCGCCGAGCTCGGCGCCGCTGAATCCGGACAGTGACCCGAGCAAGCGGCCGATCGGGGTCCGCGCGCCACCGATGATCACCGGGTCCCCGTGGTTGCTAACACCGTCGCTGCCCATGCCGGCCTCCTCATTTACGCCCTTGTTTGGGAGGATACCCACGTGGCCCGGCTCACCCGCATCGGCCGTCGTGGGGAAATCCATCGAGATCTATGAGCGGCGTGCGGCGTCCGGTAGCAGCAAGGCGATTGCGGCCGTCAGCCGCGTTCGGCCGACGTGAGCCGACGGCCTGGAGCAGCGCGGACATAGCCTCCTGGATGAAACAGACTTATCAGGGTCCATAGGATAGAGAACTCGGAAGGACACCCGTACAGGGCGGAGGCGGAGTAGTGTTCCAACCACTGGGCGACGCTCGCCACGGTCAGCGATGCCCGCCCATCCCGCACCTTGCCTGCCGACCCCGTCTATCCAGGATTAGGCCCCATGCAATCGGACATTGACGCTCAGCTAACGAACTTCTTCGAAGAGGCCCCACCGCGCGATTTCGCCACGGTCATGCGTGGCTACGACCGAGCACAGGTCGATGAATACATCCGTCAGCTCGCGACCGAGGTCAGGCGGCATCAGGAAGACGCCGTAACCTCCCGTCGCGAGCTCACCGACGCGCAGCGTCAGATCCAGGAGCAGGAACGGCCCACCTACTCCGGTCTCGGCGCCCGCATCGAGCAATTGCTGCGGCTCGCCGAGGAACAGGCGACCGAGCTGGTACAGGCCGCGCGCGCCGAGGCGAACGAGATCAAGGCAGCCGCGAAGGTTGATGCCGCTGAACTGCGGGCCAGCGCTGAAAACGAGGCTGCGGAGCTTCGCGCGAATGCCAAGCGGGAAACCGATGACATGCGCGGGGCGGCCGAGCGCGAAGCCGATTCCATCCGGACGACCGCCCGGCGTGAGTCGGACGAGCTGACCTCCACCACCGAGCGTGAGGTCGCCAAGCTCCGCGCCACCGCCGACCACGAGGTCGCCGAGAAGCGCGCCGCGGCGGAACGCGACATCGCCAAGCTGCGCACCACGGCGGAGCGCGAGGTCGCGACCCTCAAGGCGAACTCCAAGCGCGAGCGCGACGAGATCCTCACCACGTCCAAGCGCCAGGCCGACGAGATGCGCAGCCAGGCGCAGCGTCTGCTCGAAGAGTCCGAGGCGCAGCGCGCGCAGGCCGAGGCGGAGTTCGAGATCCAGCTCGCTTCCCGTCGCGAGGAGGCCGAGCGCCAGGAGGCCGAGCGGCTGACCGCCGCGCAGGCCGCCACGCAGAAGCTGGTGTCCGAGGCCGAGCAGCGGGCGGCCACCGCCGAGCAGCGGGCCGCGAAGGCGTCGGCGCAGGCCGACCAGACCCGCCGCGACGCGGACACGCACTCCCGGCAGCTTGTCGGCAACGCGAAGAAGAACGCCGACCAGATCGTCGCGCAGGCCAAGGCTCAGTCCGACCAGCTGCTCAACGAGGCCAAGACCGATGCCGAACGGCGCCGGGTCACGGCTCAGCGCGAGGTCGAAGAGCTCACCAGGCAGAAGGAATCGATCGCGAGCCACCTGGCACAGGTCCGCCAGCTCCTCGGCGGCGGCGCGCTCCCGACGGAATCCTCGCTCGCGGCCGCGGCGGCCTCGGTGGCTGCCGCCCCGGCGCCCCCGAGCAAGCCCGCCATCAGCGAGCCAAGCGGCTCGAATGGCGGATCCGCTCAGTCGGCACCGCCGAAGTCCAACGGCTCGGGTCAGGGCGGTCAGGGTGGGGCTGTCCCGCCAGCCGCCGCCCAGGCTCCCGCGCAGTCGGCACCCGCCCAGGCGTCGGCCCGTCCGGCCCAGGCCAACACGCGCCAGGCGCCGGCTGGAAAAGACGATAAGGACGCCGAAGACTGGTGGACCGAGTAAATCGGTCGGCTTGAGATAACGCGAAGGATCGATGTACCTCTGGGTACATCGATCCTTCGCGTTATCCTGGACGGGTTAGGCGGTGGCGGTCAGGCCACCGTCGATTACTAGGACCTGGCCGGTCATGTAGGACGCGGCGTCGCTGGCGAGGAAGATCGCGGGGCCGCCCATCTCCTCGGCCCGACCCCAGCGCGCCATCGGTACTCCCGCGATGGTCGCCTGGCCGCCATCGGGTGCGCCCCAGAGGTTGCTGTTCAGGTCGGTGGCCGTCCAGCCCGGGCAAAGCGCGTTCACCCGAACGCCGGACGCGGCCCACTCCACCGCGAGGGTCTTCGTGAGCGAGATCACCCCGGCCTTGGCCACTCCGTACGCGCCGAGAAACGGCGCGGCCGCCAGCCCGGCAACCGAGGCGATGTTGATCACGGAGCCCGAGCCCTGCGCGGTCAGGTGCTTGCCCGCCGCCTGGCACACCAGCAGGGTGGCGTCGAGGTTCAGCCGCAGCACCTTGTCCCAGCCGGACAGCCGCAGGTCGCTTACGGGAACCATGAAGTTCGAGCCGCCGGCGTTATTCACCACGATGTCGAGGCCGCCAAGCTGGGTCACCGCTTCGCTGACCGCCGTCGGCGCGGCCTCAGGGGACAGCAGGTCGGCGGGAATCACCACGGCGCGCTGGCCGGCCTCCCGGATCGCGCTGGCGGTCTCCTCCAGCCCGTCCGCGGATCGCGCCACCAGCGCCACGTCGGCGCCCGCCTGGGCGTACGCGGTGGCGATCACCCGTCCAATCCCTCGCGATGCCCCGGTGACCAGGGCCTTCTTGCCGTCGAGTGAAAACATCAGATCCCCACCACCCGTACGCTCTTCCCGCAAAGCTTGTTCATGTCCTTGGGATCGGAAGTGAGCATGATCCTTCGTCCGGGCACCCCGAGCGCGGTTGCCGCCACCATGGCATCGATCGCGTGCTGATGCCCGTGCATTCCGTGCTCGGCGAGGAGCTGGGACGCGGAACGGGCGACATCCTCGGTAACCGGCTTGATCGTCAGCCGCGAAACCGCCCAGTCAAAACGTTCCTGGCTCACCTTCGGGTCGCGGGCTTCCACCAGCGTGGCGGCGTTCACGACCGTGAGCATGTTCGCTTTCCTGGCTTCCGCAACTCGTGCAAGGAAGCGATGGTCGTCGCAGACGATCTTCGACAATCCCTCACTGTCGAGAATCAGCGTTCCCTTCGTGCGAATCGTCCGACTCATGCGACGCTCTCCGATGCCGGGTCCTCGGTTCCGAACAGCGCGGCGTGCGCCTCGGCAAGCTCTTCCTCTGTGAACTCCCCGTGCCTGCTCACATGATCGTCGATGAGTTCGTCCAGTTTTTCGAACGCGATTTTGCGTTCCAAAGCTTCCTCCACATAGGCGGAAAACTCGCGTTTGCCGGTGCGCTCGCGAATCCAGTCGACAGTCCCTCGGTGCAGCGAGACACTGACCGTGATTGTCGGGCCCTCGCCAACAGACCACATGATGTCCGGGTTGCCTCCTGAGCCGCTCATGTCGTCACTCTAATAGGTCGTCTATTAGAACTCAACCGGCAATGGCAGCGGGACCCTCGGGTTGACGACGCTGACGATCTCGTTCAGCACGATCCGGACATACGGCTCGCCGACCCATAGATGCTTGGCCTTGGGCACGCCGATCACCGTGGCCTTGGGCACCCGGGCGAAGCGCTGGCTGGCCTCGTCAGGCCGCAGGTAGTCGTCCAGTTCTGGAACCAGGGCGGTCAGCGGCTTGCCCGAGGCGGCCCACTGGTCAAGTTCGGCGTCACCGGCGCGCTTCAGCGGCGGCGACAGCAGCACCGCGCCGGCGATCCGCGGATCCGCCGAGCCCCACTTCAGCGTCACCTCGGTACCGAACGACCAGCCAAGCAGCCATAGGGCCGGCAGCCCTCGGCCGGCGGCGAAGTCCACCGCGGCGGCTAGGTCGAACCGCTCCGCCTCTCCCTCGTCGTAGGTGCCCTCGCTGGTGCCACGGTCCGAGGTGGTGCCCCGGGTGTTGAACCGGAGCACGGCGATGTTCGCCAGCGCGGGCAGCCGGTAGGACGCCTTGCGTATCACGTGGCTGTCCATCATCCCGCCCTGGATCGGCAGCGGATGCAGGCAGATCAGCGTCGCGTCCGGCTCGCGCTCGGCCGGCAGCGCCAGCTCACCGACGAGAGTCAGCCCGTCTTGCGTGTGCAGTTCGATATCGCTGCGGCGGGCGGGCAGCACGGTAGAGGCCTTGATTTCGGTCACGATTCTCCCTGTCAGCGACGCTATCGGGGGCGACGGCGCAGCCGGTTACGCCAGCAGGCGGTGTGCCAGTGCCGCCGCTCCGCCACTCCGGACGGCCGCGTCGGCCACACGACGACATGCGCGGTACCTGGCATTATCTCCTGGTCACAGCCGGGGCAACGGTACATCTTCGTCGCCGCGGCACCAGGCACCGGGCGCACCACCCAGTCATCGTCTGGCCACTCTTCGATACGTTCCGGGCCCAGCGGGGCACGCGGACCGGCGGGGCGGTCCCTGCGTACCTTTCGCGGGCTCACAACTCTTCACGATAGTGTTACTTCCCGTGCGGCTCGTCATCGCCCGGTGCACCGTCGACTACGTTGGCAGGCTCACCGCTCACCTTCCCAGCGCCCTCCGGCTGCTCATCGTCAAGGCTGACGGCTCGGTGCTCGTCCACTCAGACGGCGGCTCTTACAAGCCGCTGAACTGGATGTCACCGCCTTGTCGGCTCACCGAGGCCGAGGACCTCTGGACCGTCACCAACAAGGCCGGTGAGACGCTCGCGATCACCCTCGAGGAGATCGTCAGCGACACCTCGGTCGCGTTGGGTGTCGATCCCGGCCTGATCAAGGACGGCGTCGAGTCACACTTGCAGGAACTGCTCGCGGCGCAGCTTCACCTGCTCGGCGAGGGCTGGCGGCTGGTGCGGCGCGAGTTCCCGACTCCGATCGGCCCGGTCGACATCATGTGCCGCGACTCCGATGGGTCGTCGGTGGCCATCGAGATAAAACGCCGCGGCGAGATCGATGGAGTCGAGCAGCTCACCAGGTACCTGGACCTGCTGAACCGCGACCCGCTGCTCGCACCGGTGCAGGGAATATTCGCCGCGCAGGAGATCAAGCCGCAGGCCCGCGTGCTAGCCGAAGACCGCGGCATCCGCTGTCTGGTGCTCGACTACGACACCATGCGCGGCATCGAGCGGACCGACGTCCTGTTCTAGCCCTGTCTTCCAGCCCTGTCTTCCAGCCCTGTCGATGTGACATCGTCCGGGTTCTAGCCCGGTCGATGTCACATCGACAGGTAGGCGGGTCAGCCGAGCAGGCGGGAGTTGATGGCTTCGGCGCGGGGGGCTAGGTCCGGGATCTGGATGACCTCGACGCCTGCGGCGCGGAGCTTGTCGGCGCCGTCGCCCGGGGCGAACAGCGGCGGCTCATCCCAGGCGTAGACGACGCGCGGGATGCCCGCCGCCAGGATGTGCTCCACGCAGCTGACCGGGCGGGACCTGCGGATACCGCACGGGATCAGCGAGCTGTACATGGTGGCGCTGCGCAGCCGGGGATCACGATCTACGCCGAGCTTACGGAGCGCGACCTCCTCCGCGTGGTCGTGCGGCTGCTGCTCCCTGGAGTAACCGGTGGACAAGACCTCGCCGTCGGCGGAGACGATGACCGCGCCGACCGAGAACGCGGTCTCCGATGGCGGGCAGAGCCTAGACAGCTCCACCGCCCAGGCGAGGAACCTCCGGTCAGTGCCGCCAGGGCCGAGCAGGTACGTGGAGACAGTCACGCTGCCGAGACGCCGGGCGTCCGCCAGGGTCATCGGGTTGTCCGGCCCCTGCCGGTAGCTGGCCGGCGGGGCGAACCTGGGCGCTCCCGGGTCACCCACGAAGAACGGCGCCACCGCGAGACGCATCTCATCGGCCAGATCGGCCTGCAGCGTCTCGGCGAGCACCTGGGCACCGCCTTCGATCAGCAGCCGGGCCACGCCTCGTTCTGCTAGATCGTGAAGGATGGTGCGGAGGGTCAGCGGATGGCCGAGCCCGGCCACCTCGGCGCGATCCCCGTACTTGGCCCGCAGCCGGGGTGCGACAGATGGCGGGCAGTAGACCAGCGCCGGGCCGCCGGGACCGGTGAAGATGTGCGCGCCCGGGTCCAGGTCCTCGGTCACGGTGAGGGTAACCCGGCGCGGATGCGGGGAGAGCCCGCGGTCGGTGCGGGCCTTCTGGCGGCTCGGGTCACGGATCAGCAGGTGGGGATTGTCGGCCCGGACCGTGCCAGCGCCGACGAGGATGGCGTCGACGGTAGAGCGCAGCTCGTCCACCGCGTCCAGGTCCTCGGGGCCGGACAGGATCAGACGTTGCGGAGAGCTGTCGTCGAGGCAGCCATCGGCAGAGATGGCGCAACTTACCAGCGTGTACGGTGCGGGCACAGGCTTCAGTCTAGGGGTGGACATCCCTTACCCATCGGTAGCTTTAGGTGATTTACTGGGCGCATGACAGTGCCATCAACGACTGATGGAGCTCTAACCTTCGAATCGGTCAATCCCGCGACCGGCGCGATCGTGGCCACTTTCCCAGTACAGCGCGAGAAAGAGGTCAACGAGGCGGTGGCGCGGGCCCGTGAGGGTGCCGCCTGGTGGGCGGGGCTGCCCTGGCGGGAGCGCCGACTGCGTCTGCTTGCCTGGAAGTCGCACATCACACGATACATGGAGCGACTCGCTCAGCTCATGCACGACGAGGGCGGCAAGCCACTCGAGGACGCCACGCTCGAGGTCGTGCTGACCGTGCTGCACCTGGACTGGGCGGCCAGGCACGCGCAGCGAGTGCTGGAGTCCCGGCGGGTGCCGAGCGGTATCGCGATGATCAACCAGGCCAGCAGCTTGTCGTACGAGCCACTGGGCGTGATCGGCGTGATCGGGCCGTGGAACTACCCGCTGTTTACCCCGATGGGATCGGTCGCGTACGCTCTCGCGGCCGGGAACGCGGTGGTTTTCAAGCCAAGCGAGCTCACTCCGGCGGTCGGCTCGTGGGTGGTCTCGTCGTTTACCGAGGTACTGAGCGAGGCGTTCGGCGACCCGGTGGACAAGGCCGGCGCCGTTCTGCAGCTTGTCACCGGGGACGGGGCGACGGGAGACGCGCTAGCTCGCTCGGACGTCGACAAGATCGCGTTCACCGGATCGCCGGGAACCGCGCGCAAGGTCTTGGCGGCCGCCGCGGCCAACCTCACCCCCGTGCTCGCCGAATGCGGCGGCAAGGACGCCCTCATCGTCGACTCTGACGCCGACCTGGATGCCGCCGCTGACGCGGCCGCGTGGGGCGGGATGTCCAACGCCGGCCAGACTTGCATCGGAATCGAGCGTGTCTACGTCCACTCTTCAGTTTATAATAGCTTTGTCGAAAAACTTCGCGATAAAGTCGCTGGCTTGCGACCGGGCGACGACCCCGGCGCGTCTTACGGCCCGATGACGCTGGCCTCGCAGGCATCTGTGATCTCGCGGCATATCTCGGACGCGATCGACTCTGGCGGCCGGGCCGAGGTGGGCGGGCCATCGTCGGTGCGGGCGCCGTATGTCGACCCGGTGATCCTGCTCGACACCCCAGAGACGTCGGCGGCGGTCCGTGAGGAGACGTTCGGGCCGGTTCTGACCGTAACGCCGGTGTCCTCGCTGTCCGAGGGCGTGCGGCTGGCCAACGAGTCCGGATACGCGCTTGGCTCGTCGGTATTCACCCGGTCCCGGGCCGCCGGGCTGGCCGCGGCACGGTCATTGCGGGCTGGCATGACCTCCATAAACGCGGCGCTGGCCTTCGCGGCAGTGCCGTCGTTGCCGTTCGGGGGGGTCGGAGAGTCCGGGTTCGGGCGAATTCACGGTGCGGACGGGTTGCGTGCGTTCGCGCGGCCCAAGTCGGTGACGCGGCAGCGGATGCGGCCGCTGATCACCACCATGTCGTTCTCCCGGTCTCCCTCGGACATGACCCGCCTTGTCCGGCTCATCACCCTGCTGCACGGGAGGCAGTACCGTCGGCGCCGGTTAGTTGTGACCGCCGGCCAGCGCTAGGTGGTCCGCGGGGTCGGCTGGGTCCGCCGGGGCAAGGGGCGCGCGGCCCGCGATGAGATCTGCCGCGCGTTCGGCGATCGCGATGACCGGCGCGTTCGTGTTGCCGCGCGGCACCGAGGGCATCACGGACGCGTCGACGATCCGAAGTCCGTCCACGCCGTGGACCCGCAGCTCCGTATCCACGACGCTGCGACCGGCCCCGCGTTTGCCGCCGCCCATGGCGCAGGTGCCGACTGGGTGGTAGAGGGTCACGATGTTCTGCCGCACATCCGTGACGGGAACGCCGATCTCGCCCGTGCAGATGGTGGCCAGCGGCGGGGCCGCGACGATCTCGCGGGTGATCCTGACCCCCTCGGCCAGAGCGGCCGCGTCGCGTGGATCGCTCAGGTAGGCCGGATCGATCGCCGGGTGGCGTCGCGGATCAAGGGACGTCAGGCGCAGCAGGCCCTTGCTTCGGACATCGACCAGGGTGACCAGTACCGACACGGCCGGGCGGACCGGATCGGCGAGACCCTCGTTCATGTACGGTCCGGGGATCACGTGCCATTGCAGGTCAGGAGCCAGCAGCGACGAGTCCGAGCGGATGAAGCCGCCCGCCTCGGCGACGTTGGAGGTCAGCGGGCCGCGGTGGGTGAGCTGCCAGCGAATGATCCCCGCGGTACCGCCGTGCTCCCATAGGCCGCCCACGCCGGGGGTCGACCAGACCAACGGCACGGCGGGGTGATCGATCAGGTTCGCGCCGACGGCCGCGTTGTCCACGACTGGCTCAACGCCGATATCACGCAGTTCGTCCGCAGGACCGATGCCGGACAGCATCAGCAACTGAGGCGTATTGATCGCTCCGGCCGCGAGGATCACCTCGGCCTCGGCCCGCGCGGTGCGCTCCTCACCGTTACGCATATAGCTGACCCCGACGACGCGTCCGGCCTCGATGATCAGCCTGGTCGCGAAGGCCTCGGTGACGATCACGAGGTTGGTCCCCCGCTCTCGCAGGTAGGCGTCCGCCGCCGAGGCACGTCGGCCGCCGCGCTGGGTGACCTGGTAGAACCCGGTCCCGTCTTGCCTCGCGCCGTTGAAATCGGGGTTCTCCGGGATGCCATGGTGCCGGGCGGCCGCGACGAACGCGCGCGTCTGCGCGCTCTGGTGCCGGACGTCGGCCACCGGTAGCGGTCCCCCGGTGCCGTGATAGGCGCTGGCGCCGCGTTCGTTGTCCTCGGCGCGGCGAAAGTACGGGAGCAGATCCCGGTAGCCCCATCCAGCACACCCGTAGATGTCGCGCCACCCGTCAAAGTCGAAACGATTGCCCCGGATGTAGATCATCGCGTTGATCGCCGAGGAACCGCCTAGCGCCCGGCCGCGCGGCCAGTACACCCGCCGGTCGCCCGCGTTGGACTGCGGCACGGTCGTGTAGTTCCAGTCAAACCGGGTCTTGAACAGCCGGGTCATGGCCGCCGGGATCGTGACCATGTCCTCACCCTTCGGGTCGGATCCGGCCTCAAGCAGCAAGACGCGGGACTGCTGGCTCAGCCGCGCGGCGAGCACGCACCCGGCGCTGCCGCCACCAACAATGACATAGTCAAACGTGTCCGCCATACCCGCCTCCCAAGGTCCGTCCACCCAGCACATCTTCCCAAACGGTACATGTGGTGCATGTCAGTGCGCACGCCAAGGGCAACGATGAGTCATCGACGCCCTTCGAGGCGCGGGCGAGACGAGCGCAATCCGGGTGCGGGGGGCGGGGGCGGGGGCGGGGGCTAGGGCGGATGGCGGGCCATGGATGGCCCATCGCTGGCGTTCTAGCCCCCTCGATGGGCCATCGCTGGGGCCCGGTTAGCGGCGCTTGGCCCGATTTGAGGGGATTTGGGGGACCGGGTTGGCGCTTGTGACCGCACGGATCGGCTTGGGGTGATTTGAGCCCGTCCCGGGCCTGCCAGGGGCGGTTGGGACCGGTTGGGGGCTGCTGGGGTCGAGTGGAGCGGTCGGGACTACCGGGGTTGGATTGCCGACCGAGGCTGCTGGTGCCGGGCTGGCTGACCGGGCTGCTGGTGCCGGGCTGGCTGACCGGGCTGCTGGTGCCGGGCTGGCTGACCCGGCCGATAGAGCCGGATGGGGTGGGTGGGCCGGGAGGTACGGCGGCGGGGGAGCAAGATACCGGGGTCCGGCGGGCCCCCGAGAACCGCCGGACCCCGGAGCTTTTGACTAGGCTTGGTGGTCACTCTGTGTAGTCACCTACCATGCCACACCGCTGGACTAAAAGGAATACCCCAGGTCAGCGCGTTGATCACTTTTTCATACATGTTTTTTTGTGAGAGGTGACTCAGAGCAACTAACCACCAGCGTTAGGCGAGCTTAGACGAATGTGACGGGTGAGGCGAATGGGGACTTGCTGCCGACGGGGCTCGGCGCGGATCGGCGCGGATCGGCGCGGGTTGGTGGGCGGGCCTAGGGTGAGGCTATGGGAAACACGGATCGTGAGAAGCCGGTGGTGCTCTCGCGGATTTACACCCGCACCGGTGACGACGGGATGACCGCGCTGGCGGACGGGAGCCGGGCCAGCAAGAACGACCCGCGGATCGTCGCGTACGCGGATGTGGATGAGGCCAATGCCTCGATCGGGGTGGCGATCGCCCTGGGCGAGCTCGACGAAGGCATGCGCAAGCTGCTCACCCGAGTGCAGAACGAGCTATTCGACGCGGGCGCGGACCTGGCCAAGCCGCTGGACGACACGCCCGCGCTCCGGATCACCCAGGAGTACATCGACCGGCTCGAAGAGGACTGCGACGAGTGGAACGCGCCGCTTGAGACGCTGCGCAGCTTCGTGCTGCCTGGCGGGACCAAGGGCGCGGCGCTGCTGCATGTGTCCAGGACGATCACCCGCCGGGCGGAACGATCCGCGTGGGAGGCGGTGGAGAGCGATCGAGTGAGCACCTCCGTTATGGCCGCCATGTACTTGAACCGGCTCTCGGACCTGCTGTTCATCCTGGCGCGGCGCGCCAGCAACGGCGCGGGTGATGTGCTCTGGGTGCCCGGCGGGCAACGATAAGTAGGAGGCGGGCGGCACGGCTTCCAGCCAGGCGAGGAAGCCGGTGAGAGCGTCGGCCGGGAGCGCGAGTTCGACCGGGTCGCCCGCGGACGAGACCTCTAGCACCACCCGGTCGGGGCCGAGGGTGGCCTCCTCCCCCGGGCTTGGGTCGCGTCTGGAATCCACCGTGAGGGTGCGGCGGCCGAACACCTGCTCCGGCCGCATCCGGACGCCGAGCGCGTCGTACCAGTAGAGGTCATCCCGCTGGTACGACGCGACACCGAGCCGCCAGGCTCCGCGCCCGGCAGGCAGCCGCAGGCCGCATTCGACCGTGCCGCCGCCTCTTTCCAGCAGGTAACGGCGAGAGGCGAGCACCGCGGCGGCGAGCAGGATCAGGATGAGAAGGACGGCGAAGAGCCAGGCGGCGTCAAGCGTCAGCCCCTCACCGTGCACCCGCCCACCTCCCCAACCCCCTACCTCAGGCCTGCTCGCCTGCGGCACTCAACCGTGCCCTGGCGTACCGAGCCTCCGGTGAGTCTGGGCCCTCCTGCGCCGTCGCGGTGTCCTCCTCTTGTTTCGCCGCCGTGGTGTCGACCTCGGCGCCGAGCAAAGCGTCCGCGGCCAGCACCGTCACCTTCTCCTCGGTGACCGACAGAAATCCGCCAGTGACGGCGGCGCGGACCTCCGCGTCGCCATGATCGGGCCCGAGGATACGCACCAGGCTGCCCTCGACGAGCACACCAAAAACCGGCGCGTGCTCACCGAGCACGCCGATGTCACCGTCCAGGGTCTTGGCGATCACCTGGTCGGCCGTGCCGGACCACAGCGAGCGGTCCGGCACTAGCACCTCCACCCGCACTGTCACGAGCGCTCCAGTTCCTTGGCCTTCTTCTCAACGTCCTCGATGCCGCCGACCATGTAGAAGGCCTGCTCAGGAACGTTGTCGTACTTGCCTTCCGCGATCGCCTTGAACGAGGAGATCGTGTCCTCCAGGCTGACGAACTCACCGGGCTGCCCGGTGAACTGCTCAGCCACGTACATCGGGTGCGACAGGAACCGCTCAATGCGGCGCGCGCGCTGCACGGTGACCTTGTCCTCTTCGGACAGCTCATCGATACCGAGGATCGCGATGATGTCCTGCAGTTCCTGATAGCGCTGCAGGATCTGCTTCACCGTCTGCGCTACATCGTAGTGCTCCTGGCCGATGTAACGCGGGTCCATGATCCGGGACGTCGAGTCCAGCGGGTCGACCGCCGGGTAGATGCCCTTCTCGGTGATCGCACGGGACAGCGTGGTGGTCGCGTCCAGGTGAGCGAACACCGTGTGCGGCGCCGGGTCGGTGATGTCGTCGGCGGGAACGTAGATCGCCTGCATGGAGGTGATCGAGTGGCCTCGGGTCGAGGTGATCCGCTCCTGGAGCTGGCCCATCTCGTCGGCCAGGGTCGGCTGGTAACCCACGGCCGACGGCATCCGGCCGAGCAGCGTGGACACCTCGGAACCGGCCTGGGTGAACCGGAAGATGTTGTCGATGAACAGCAGCACGTCCTGGTTCTGCACGTCGCGGAAGTACTCGGCCATGGTCAGCGCCGAAAGCGCGACGCGAAGACGGGTGCCCGGCGGCTCGTCCATCTGGCCGAACACGAGCGCCGTGTCGTCGATGACGCCGGTGTCGGTCATCTCGAGGAACAGGTCGTTACCCTCGCGGGTCCGCTCGCCGACGCCGGCGAAGACGGAGACACCGCCGAAGTTCTTCGCGACGCGGCGGATCATCTCCTGGATGAGGACCGTCTTGCCGACACCCGCGCCGCCGAACAGGCCGATCTTGCCGCCTCGGACGTACGGGGTGAGCAGGTCGATGACCTTGATGCCGGTGACGAACATCTCGGTCTTCGGCTCAAGCTGGTCAAGCGGCGGGGCCAGCCGGTGGATCGGCCACCGCTCCTCGATCTTCAGGCTGCTCGTCGGCACGTCGAGCGTCTCGCCGAGGGCGTTGAACACATGGCCCTTGGTCACGTCGCCGACCGGGACCTCGATCGGGGCACCGGTGTCGGTGACAGCCGCGCCGCGGGTCAGGCCGTCAGTGGGCTCCATGGAGATCGCGCGGACGATGTTGTCGCCGATGTGCTGCTCGACCTCGAGGGTGAGCGTGCGGGCCTCGGTGTCCTCCGTGGGCGCGATGTCTACCTTGAGCGCGTAGTAGATCTCGGGCATCTGGTCGGCCGGGAACTCGACGTCAACGACGGGCCCGATGACCCGCGCGACACGCCCGGTCGCCGCCGCGGTCGCGGCTCGTGGTTCGGTGGCCTGCGCCATTATCCTTCACTCCCTGCGTTCGTCTCAGCCAGCGCGTTCGCGCCGCCGACGATTTCGCTGATTTCCTGGGTGATCTCTGCCTGCCGGGCATTGTTCGCCTCGCGAGTGAGGCGGCCCAGCAGGTCGTTCGCGTTGTCGGTCGCCGCCTTCATCGCACGGCGGCGCGCGGCGAGTTCGGACGCCGCCGCCTCCAGCATCGCGAAGTAAACGCGGCTGGCCACGTACTGCGGCAGCAGCGCGTCGAACACGATGTCCGGCGACGGCTCGAACTCGTACTGCGGTAGCGGTCCTTGCGGAGGCTGCTCGGAAGACTCCTCGACCTCCAGCGGCAGCAGGCGGCGAACCACCGGCCGTTGGGTCAGCATGCTGACGAACTCGGTCGCGACCAGGTAGATCTCGTCCGTGTCACCTTCGGGGCCGAAGGTCTGCAGCACCCTCTCGGTGACCTTCTGCGCGTCTGGGTAGTGCGGGCGGGCCGAGAATCCGCTCCACTCATCGGTGACCGCGATGTCGCGGAACCGGTGCCAGCCGATGCCCTTGCGGCCCACCACGTACAGGTCAGTCGGGATGTTCTCCTCCGACAGCCGCTGTCGCAACCGGGCCGACTCGCGCAGCACGCTGGCGTTATACGCGCCGGCGAAACCACTGTCGCTGGTCAGGATGATCACCGCCGCCTTGCGTACCGTCGCCGGCCGGGTCACCATCGGGTGGTTCACCGCCGTCGTCCGGCTCAGCAGCGCGCTGACCGCGTCCGTGAGCCCGCGCGAATACGGCTCAGCGGCGCGCATCTGCTGCTGCGCCCGGACGATCCGGGACGAGGCGATGAGCTCCTGGGCGCGGGTGATCTTGGAGATCGACTGGACCGCCCTGATCCGCGCCCGTACCGCTCGAAGCGTTGCTGCCATGGCGCTACTTAGCCTCTGTCTTCGGCTTATACGTGGTCACGGTCTCCTGCCGGGTTTCGCCCTCGGCGAGCGCGTCCGTGGGCTCCTCGGAGACCAGCAGTTCGCCGCTTGAGGTCTCGAAACCGCGGCGGAACTCGCCGATCGCTTCCTTGAGCGCGTCGACGGTCTCGTCCGGCAGGTCCTTGGTCTCCCTGATCGCGTTCAGGATGCCCTCGTGCGCCCGCTTGAGGTAGTCGAGGAACTCGCTCTCGAACCGCCGGATGTCCTCGACCGGCACATCATCCAGCTGGCCAGTGGTACCGGCCCAGATGGACACGACCTCTTCCTCGACGGGGAACGGCGTGTACTGGCGCTGCTTGAGCAGCTCGACCAGCCGGGCGCCGCGGTCAAGCTGGGCGCGTGACGCGGCGTCCAGGTCGGACGAGAACGCGGCGAATGCCTCAAGGTCACGGAACTGGGCCAGGCTCAGCCGGAGCTGGCCCGCTACCTTCTTCATGGCCTTGATCTGTGCGTTACCACCGACTCGGGAGACCGACTGGCCGACGTTGATGGCCGGCCGGACGCCCGAGTTGAACAGGTCGGTCTGCAGGAAGCACTGCCCGTCGGTGATCGAGATCACGTTGGTCGGGATGAAGGCGGAGATGTCGTTCCCCTTGGTCTCGACGATCGGCAGCCCGGTCATCGACCCGGCGCCCAGCTCATCGTTCAGCTTCGCGCAGCGCTCGAGGAGCCTTGAGTGCAGGTAGAAGACGTCACCGGGGTAAGCCTCGCGGCCCGGCGGGCGGCGCAGCAGCAGCGAGATCGCGCGGTACGCCTCGGCCTGCTTGGACAGGTCGTCGAAGACGATGAGCACGTGCTTGCCCGCGTACATCCAGTGCTGGCCGATCGAGCTGCCGGTGTACGGAGCGATGTACTTGTAGCCCGCGGGGTCGGACGCCGGTGACGCCACGATCGTGGTGTACTGCAGCGCGCCGGCCTCCTCAAGGGACTGCCGCACGGACGCGATCGTGGAGCCCTTCTGGCCGACCGCCACGTATACGCAGCGCACCTGCTGCTTGGGGTCGCCGGAGTCCCAGTTCTGCTTCTGGTTGATGATCGCGTCGATGCAGATCGCGGTCTTGCCGGTCTGCCGGTCACCGATGATCAGCTGCCGCTGACCACGGCCGATCGGGGTCATCGCGTCGATCGCCTTGATACCGGTCTGCAGCGGCTCCTTCACCGGCTGCCGCTGCACGACCGTGGGAGCCTGCAGCTCCAGGGCGCGCTGTTCGGTGTCGGTAATCTCGCCGAGACCGTCAAGCGGCCGGCCGAGCGGGTCGACCACGCGGCCGAGGAAGTTGTCCCCGACCGGCACGGACAGCACCTCGCCGGTCCGGCGGACCTGCTGGCCTTCCTCGATGCCGCTGAACTCGCCGAGGATCACGACACCGATCTCGCGAACATCGAGGTTCAGCGCGATGCCACGGGTCCCGTCCTCGAACTCAAGGAGTTCATTCGCCATCGCGCTCGGAAGGCCCTCGACCCGTGCGATGCCGTCGCCACACTCGGTGACCGTACCGACCTCTTCCCGCGCGGCGCCTTCGGGCTCGTATTCATCCACGAACCGCGCCAGCGCGTCGCGGATCTCATCCGGTCGGATTGTCAGCTCCGCCATCTCTTCTTCCTTGTCCTCAGCTTGTCAGCCCGCGCCTGACGTCAGCCAGGCGGCTGGCGGCGGTTCCGTCGATTAGCTCATCCCCGATTTGCACCGACATGCCACCGATGACCGATGGGTCGAGGACTACGTTCAGGTGAACAGCGTTCCCGTAGGCCGTCTGCAGCGCCGTTTTGAGCCGCCGGCTTTGCTGCGTGCTCAGCGGGGTGGCGACACGTACGGTGGCGAGGAACTCCTGGCGTCGGCGGGCCGCGACCTGGGCGGCCACGTCCAGGGCGTCCTGCGGTGTGCGGCCGCGCGGGTGCGTGGCCACCTGGGTGATCAGCGACGACGCGTCTTCGGTGACCTTGTTTCTTAGCAGGTTATGCACTAGCTCCTGCTTGCCCGACTCCGGCACCGTGCCCGCCAGGGCGGCACGCAGGTCCGGCTGGCCGCCGATCACCCGTGAGAAGCGGAACAGGTCGTCCTCGAGGTTGTCGAGGCTGCCGTCGTTCTGCGCCGCGATGACGTATGACTCGATCGCCAGCTCTTCCACCGCGTCGGTGAAGTCACTCGGGCTCGCCCACTTACCGGCGGCGGCCTCGGCCGCCAGGTCCTCGGCACCCCGGCTCAGCTTGCCGTGCAGCAGCTGCCTGGTGATGGCTTCCTTCTCCGCAGCCGGCTTGGCTGGATCGGCGAGCGCGCGCCGTAGCCCGTGCTCCTCATCCAGCAGCCGAACGACGGCGAACAGCTCGTCGCCGAGCCGCGTCGCCGATACGCGGCCCTGCGTCTTGGCGTCCAGGCTCTCGCGAAGCGTGGCCTGGGACGCCCTGCTAACGCCGCGCATCGGTCCTCTCAAGGTCATCGAGGAACCGGTCGATCATCCGGCCCTGCCGGGCCTCGTCGGTAAGCGACTCGCCCACGACGCGGCTGGCCAGCTCGGTAGCGAGCGAGCCGACTTCTTGCCGCAGGGAGATCAGCGCCTGCTGGCGCTCGGCCTCGATCTGCGACTGGGCTGCCTCGGTGATGCGGCGCGCCTCGGCCTGAGCCTGGTCGCGCATCTCGGCGATGATCTGCGCGCCCTGCTCCTTGGCTTCCTCGCGCAGCCGCGCGGCTTCGTGCCGGGCGTTGGCGAGCTGGTCCTGGTACTGCTTGAGGGTCTTGTTGGCCTCTTCCTGCGCCTCTTCGGCGCGGGCGAGGCCGCCCTCGATCTTGTCAGTCCGCTCTTCCAGCGTCTTGGTGATGCGCGGGATCAGCATCTTGCCGAGCACGCCGAAGACACCGATGAAGCAGATGAGCCCGATGATCAGCTCGGCCATCGTCGGGATCAGCGGGTCTTGCTGCGATGAGTCTGCCAGGTAGTGCAACATTGGCATTCCTCGATCAGGAGTACTTGAAGATGAACGGCGCGACAAGACCGATCAGCGCGAGCGCCTCGGTCAGCGCGAAGCCGATCCACATGTTGGTGGAGATACGACCGCTGGCCTCGGGCTGGCGGGCCATGGCCTCGATCGCGTGACCGAAGATCAGGCCAATGCCGATGCCGGGGCCAATGGCCGCGAGACCGTATCCGACAGCGCCGATGTTGATGTTCAGCGTCTGAGAGGCGACGGCGGCGAGTGCAGACATTTCTATCTTCCTTTTCGGTCGGTCCAGCGGGGTTCCTGTCCCCGCCGGGCTGGCATTTCGGTTGGTCTTAGTGCGCCGGGTCCAGGGACGCGGCGATGTAGGTGGCGGTCAGCGTGGTGAAGATGAAGGCCTGCAGCAGGTCGATTAGGAGCTCCAGCAGGAAGACCGCGACCGTCATCACGAAGGAGCTCGCCGAGAAGAGCAGCCCGATGGTCCAGAAGCTCATCAGGTACCAGGTGGCGAGCATGAAGATGGTCAGCAGCAGGTGACCGGCGAACATGTTGCCGAAGAGCCGGATGCCCAGGGTGAACGGCTGGATGATGAAGAACTTCGCCAGCTCGAGCGGCCACAGCAGCGGGAGAATCCACCACGGAACGCCCGCTGGCGCCATGTTCTTGAAGTAGCCGAGGAAGCCCTGCTGCTTGAACCCGAGGTACAGGTACAGGATGTAGACGATGGCGACCAACGGCCAGACAAACCCGATACGGGACATCGCCGGGAACTGGAAGACCGGGATGAGCTCCATCAGGTTCATCAGGAAGATGTAGAAGAACAGGCTCGCGAGCAGGCCGAGGTACTTGTCACCCTTGCTACCCAGGCTCGGCCGCAGGATCTGATCGCGTACCTGGAGCAGGCCCATCTCACCGATGTTCTGCATCCTGCCGGGTATTAGCTTCGGCTTAGCGAACGCCGCCCAGAAGAATGCGATCACCGCGAGCATGCACAGGATGGCGATCAGCTCGGGCTTGGTGAAGTTGAACGAGCCGATGCTGAACAGCGGCTTGAAGTCGAAGCTGTTCAGCCCGGGGGCAGGGTATCCGCACCCGCTGAACAGATGACAGCCTCCCGCGGCGGCCGCGATGGCACGGGTCACCGGTAAGTCTCCTTTCGGGGGGTTGCTGATGCTGTTGTGTAGTTCGCTACTGGCCTTTGCCCGGACTTTGCCATGGCTTTTGCCTTAGCTGTGGCCTTTGCCTTGGCCCTGGTCTTCGTTTCGGCCTTTGCTTCGGCCTTGGCGGTGGCCTTTGCTTCGGCCTTGGCGGTGGCTCTCGCCGTGGCTTTCGCCGTGGCTCTCGCGGTGGCGGCGCTGGCGCGCTCGCTTCCGGTCTTGGTGCCGTGGCGGTAGATGATGTAGGCGGTGCCGATCGCCAGGCCCAGGATCATCCCGGCTGGCAGCGGCCAGCCGGCGTGGATCGCCTTGCCGACCAGCCAGCCGATGAAGCCATAGGCGACAATGCCGCCGATCGGGTAGCTGGCTACGCTGAGCCCGGTTTCCAGACCCGCGGCTCCGCCCGCAGCGGACGTATTGTGGGCCGCCAGCGCTCGCTGACGATCGTTCGGAGTGGGCAGGCGCATGGTGAACTCAGCGCTCCAGCTCGGGCTCAACATAGGGAACCTTGAGCTTCATGGAGGTGATCACCTGCGCCGCGCTCCAGGTGAGGATGCACACGATCGCGGTCAGCCCAAGCAAACGGCCGCTGAACGCGGTCGACTTGCTGAGCCAGATCATCAGCGCCGCGAGCGCGATGAACTTGACGATGTAGCTGCCTAGCGCGGCGATCATCATCACCTGCGGGTTGACCCGCGCGGCCCGGCCGACGACGACCACGCTGATCCCGAAGAACACGGCGACCACGCCGATGCCGATCAACGAGCCGATCAGGCCCTTTACTCCGCTGACTCCGGCGCTGATCGCAACCATGGCGATCGCGACCGCGAGAGTGATCACGGCTGAGCGCTTTATGACACTGGCGTATCCGGCCATCATGCTCCCCCGGCAACGGTGATGGGGCTGGTCCTCCAGTCGGCGAATGCTTCTCGCCGGTCCGGCGTCGCGGACCGAGCTGGCTGGTTCACGATCGCAGACCAGCCACATTGGTCCACCGCGACGGTGTGACCCGGTTGATCCACGAAACGTACCATGTGCCTCTCACTCGCCATAGAGGGGATGCTTGTGAAGCGTATCACAAACTTCTTGACCCTGCCTTTACCTTAGAGCTCACTTTACATGACCTTTGGCCGCAATGCACTGGCCGGCCCCTGGGTAAGTTCGGGCGCGTGTGAGGCGCGTTTGCGGGGTGTTGGCGATGTGTGCGGGGTTGGTGAGCGATGTGCGGACGAGGCGTGAGTTGCGGGGTCGCGGACGTGGGGCGGTTTGGCGCGGTTTGGTGCGGGACGGTTTGGTCGCGGGGCTTGCGGGCGGCGGGGCGGTTTGGTTACGTGACGGGGCTTGGAGGCGGCGGAACGCACGGAGTACGTGTCGTGAGTTACCCGTGTGACTCACGGGACTTACGAGATCTTCTGCGGAACCATGGATGGCCCACCGCTGGGGTTATGACGCCTGCTATGGGCCATCGCTGGGGTGCAGGTTAAAGCTAACTCCGCGGAGTCGTGCTCCCAGGGAGCTCGCGATCGGGTCCCCTGTGGCCGGAGTGACTGCTGTTGCGGCGACGGCTGATTGCGGCCGTTGCCGTTGGGGGCGCCGGCCGTCGGGAACAGTTCCGCCGGGGGGTACGGGCCAGCGGGAGGCAACAGGTCCTCACCGGGGAATGGCTCAAACGACGGAAACGGGACCTGCTGGCCGGACCGGACCTGCTGACCAGACGGAATCTGCGGGCCAGACGGGACCTGTGGGACGCGAGGGCCGGACGACCCGGACGGCACGCGCGGGCCGGACGACCCGGACGGCGGGCGATGGGCGCGGGCCACCCGCTCGGCACGCTCGTTGCGTACGGCGCGGGCCTCTCGTTCGAGGGCTTCGCGCTTGAAGCCGGGTCGCATTCGCGGCATCGTCGCGGGCAACAGGGCGAGCATCGCGATCACGGTGGCGACCGCGATCCAGATCAGGCCGGTACGCATCACCGACAGCGCCACGACCGTGCCGGCGAACAGCGCTGCCCACAGGTAAATGATGAGCACGCTCTGCCGCTGCGAGTGACCGATGTTCATCAGCCGGTGGTGCAGGTGCTCCTTGTCCGCGGTCCACGGCGACTTGCCCGCCCGGGTGCGCCGCACGACCGCGAGCATCATGTCCATGTACGGGATGATCAGGACGGCGACCGGCAGGATCAGCGGCAGCAAGAAGGGGAAGCGGTTCAACGGGTGATGCAGATAGCCGTTGTTACCGCTCAGCAGCGACGGGTCGAGGTTCTGCAGCGACGCGATCGGCCCGTAGGCGAGCAGCAGGCCGAGCAGCATCGAGCCGGTGTCGCCCATGAAGATCTTCGCTGGATGGAAGTTGTGCGGCAGGAAACCGAGGCACATCCCGCCGAGCAGTGCCGAGGAGACCGCGGCCAGCGACTGCGACGGCAGCCCGAGCGAATTGTCCAGCGTGTAGGAGTAGAACAGGAATGACAGCGCGGCCACCGCGACAACACCGGCGGCGAGGCCATCGAGGCCGTCGATGAAGTTCACCGCGTTGATCGTGACGACGATCAGCACGAGCGTGATCGCGACGGACTCCTGCGGGGTGAAGAGGAAGTCTCCGCCGCTGGGCAGCGGTATCCACGGAAGCTCGACGCCGCTCCAGACCACCACTCCCCCGGCGGCCACCTGGCCGGCCAGCTTGGTGATGGCGCCCATCTCCCACTTGTCATCGATGAAACCGACGATGGCGAGCACCAGTCCGGCCAGTAGCAGGCCCTCGACGTAACGAGCGTCGGGGAAGGCCTGCTGGAGGTAGCTGAGCCGCTGGGTGACCAGCAGCCCGGCGGCCAGCCCGCCGTACATGGCGATCCCGCCGAGCCGCGGGATCGGCGTGGTGTGCACGTCGCGACTACGCGGCATGTTCTGCGCACCCACGGCCACCGCGAAACGCCGCACCAGCGGTGTGAGGAGATAGGTCACCGCGGCGGCGACCAGCATCACGAGAAGATACTCACGCATACCGGTACCACCGTAGCCGGGGAACAGACGCGGACATCAGTGCCACTCTACGACAGCGGGAGGCTGTTAGCCGTTGTCCTCGGTGGGTTCGCTGTTTTCTGGTTGGCCAGCAGCGTCAAGATCGGTGCCGTTGACCCCGCTGCCATTGACTTCGCCGCCCTCGGCAGCCGCAGTGGCCCCAGCCGCCTCAGCAGCACCGGAATCCGTCTCTGGCTCCACATAGCCAGGCTCGTCGATGATCGCCGAGACCTTACGCAGCCGGTCCACCGGGATCGCCCCGGCGCGCAGCAGCTTGGGGATCGTGCCGGTGAGGTCCAGAATGGTCGACGGAACGTCGGAATGACACGGCCCGCCATCCAGGTACACCGACACGGACGCGCCGAGCTGTCGCTCGGCCTCGGCGGCGGTGGTCGCCGAGGGACTACCGGTCAGGTTCGCGCTGGAGACGGCCATCGGGCCTGCCTGCTTGAGCACCTCAAGCGTGACCGGGTGCAGCGGCATGCGCACCGCCACGGTGCCCTTGGTGTCGCCAAGGTCCCACTTCAGCGTCGTGGCGGCGCGGAACACCAGGGTGAGCGGCCCCGGCCAGAACTCGTCGATCAGATCCTGCCCGAAAGACCCTAGGCCATCCACTAGGGCCGCCGCGGCTCGCACGGTTCCGACCAGCACCGGGGGCGGCATGTTGCGGCCGCGGCCCTTGGCGGCCAGCAGCATCCCCACCGCGCGCGGGGTGAAGGCGTCCGCGCCGATCCCGTAGACGGTGTCGGTGGGCAGCACGACGAGGCCGCCGCCGCGCACCGTTTCAACAGCCGCCGCGATCCCGGCCTCGCGCTCGGCCGGGTCGTTGCAGTCATAACGCGTGCTCATGTGTCTCATCCTGCCATCTGCCAGTGAAGGGGGAAGGGGAGGTGGGTGGGGGGCTATCCAGTCCGGGCCACATCGCGGTCACGAACCGGTCGCGACGGGTCAGATCCTTATGGTTGCGGGTGTCCCGCCAGCCGGTCTCCTCGGCGAACACCCAGTAGACAGGGGCGCCCTGCACGTCAGCGTGCTCGACGACCACGTAACCGCCGGGGCGGAGCAGGTTGCGGGCCAGACCCTCCAGCGCGCGGATGGCGTCCAGGCCATCGTCGCCGCTCCAGAGGGCACGCGGCGGGTCGTATTCGGCGACCTCAGGCGGCACGATCGAGCCGATGGGGATGTACGGCGGGTTGCTGATCACCAGGTCGACCGGACCCGCGATGTCGAGCGTCTCCGGCTTCATGAAGTCGCCCTCGTGCAGCAGCACGCGGCCCGCGGTGTAGTTGTCTACGTAACGGGTGATGTTCCGGTCCGCCCAGGCGAACGCCATCGGGTCCGCCTCGACGGCGTGCACCCTAGCCCGCGGCACTTCCTGGGCGATGGCGAGCGCGATGGCGCCAGAACCAGTGCCGAAATCGACCACGACAGGCTCGGCGACGTCCATGTCCCGAAGCCGGTCGATCGCCCAGCCGGTCATCACCTCGGTCTCCGGACGCGGCACGAAGACGCCCGGGCCGACCTCGAGCTCCAGGTAGCGGAAGTACGCCTTGCCGATGATGTGCTGCAGGGGCTCCCGCGCCTCACGCCGGGAGATGTCCACCCAGAACCGGGCGTCGAACGCGTTGTCCGGCACCGAGTGCAGCTCGGGCCGCCGGACATGGTGGATATTTGCCGCTATGAGCTCTGCATCCGCGCGCGGGGACTCCACCCCGGCTTCGGCTAGCCGGGCGGTCGCCAGCGCGATCTCGTCCAGCAGGAGACTCACTGAGCTTGCGCCAGCCTCTCTTCCAGGTCCGCGGCGGCGAGTGCGTCGATGACCCCGTTGAGATCGCCGTCAATCACCTGGTCAAGGTTGTACGCCTTGTATCCGACCCGGTGATCGGAGATGCGGTTTTCCGGGAAGTTGTAGGTGCGGACACGCTCGGACCTGTCAACCGTGCGGACCTGCGCCTTACGTTCCGCCGAGGCAGCAGCGTCTGCTTCTGCCTCGGCCTGAGCCTGCAGCCGGGCACGAAGAACCCGCAGGGCCTGCTCCTTGTTCTGGAGCTGGGACTTCTCGTTCTGGCACGAGACAACAATGCCGGTGGGCAGGTGAGTGATCCGTACGGCGCTGTCCGTGGTGTTGACGGACTGGCCGCCAGGCCCCGAGGACCGGAAAACGTCGATCTTGAGGTCGTTGTCGTTGACGTGCACATCCACCTGATCGGCCTCAGGCAGCACTAGTACGCCGGCGGCGGAGGTATGGATGCGGCCCTGCGACTCGGTGACCGGCACCCGCTGCACGCGGTGCACGCCGCCCTCCCACTTGAGGCGGGACCACGGCTTGTCGCCGTGGAACGCGACGGTCGCATCCTTGATCCCGCCGAGACCGGTGTCGGTACGGTCCAGGATCTCGGTCTTCCAGCCGTGCCGTTCCGCGTAGCGCAGGTACATGCGCAGCAGGTCGGAGGCGAAGAGCGCGGACTCGTCCCCGCCCTCTCCGGCCTTGACCTCGAGGATGGTGTCCTTGTCGTCGTTGGGGTCCTTGGGGACCAGCAGCTTGCGGAGCCGGTCCTCCAGTTCCCCTTGCTTGCGGAGGAGCGCCTCGGCCTCGGCCGCGAACGTCTCGTCTTCCGGCGCCAGTTCGCGGGCCGCCTGCTCGTCGTCGGCCGCCTGCCGCAACTCGTGCCAGGTAGCGACGATAGGCGTCAGCTCGGAGTAGCGCTTAGCGAGCTTGCGCGCCTGACCAGGATCAGCGTGCACGCCGGGATCGGCGAGGGCGCGCTCAAGCTCAGCGTGCTCACCCGCCAGCTCACCGAGCCGGTCGAACACAGTTTCTCCTCTTAACGATAACGCACGAAGCGGCGCCCGGGTCAGTACCGCGGGCGCCGCTGGACGCTTGAGCTACTTCTTGCCCTGGCCAACGCCCGACTTGCCGAACCGCTTCTCGAACCGGGCGACGCGGCCGCCAGTGTCGAGGATCTTCTGCTTGCCCGTGTAGAACGGGTGGCAGTTCGAGCAGACGTCGGTGTGGATCACGCCGTTCGGCGCGGTCGACCGGGTCACAAATGAGTGCCCGCAACCACAGGTCACCGTGGTGACGTGGTATTCCGGGTGAATTTCAGGCTTCATGAATGTGGCTCCTGCCTTCGAGCGGTCGCCGGGTCGCCAGCTGGCGTGAACCGGTACCGCATGGTTACGGCCTATCAAGTGTGCCAGACGCGTCAACGTGCTCGGGCGCCCGCGAATTCCCCCGGGCAGCCGGGCGTCGGCTGTCGATGTGACATCGACCGGCATAGAGCGCGGTCGATGTCACATCGACAGTTCCGGTCGCTAGCGGTCGTTACCGAGGGTGGTCTTCTGCACCTGCAGCAGGAACTCCGCGTTCGACTTGGTCTTGCGCATCTGCTCCATGAGCAGTTCCAGCGCCTGCTGGGAGTCCAGCGCGTGCAGCACCCGGCGGAGCTGCCAGATGATCTTGAGCTCATCGGGACCCAGCAGGATGTCTTCCTTGCGGGTGCTGGAGGCATCCACGTCAACCGCGGGGAACAGCCGCTTCTCGGCCAGGTCACGGCGGAGCCGAAGCTCCATGTTGCCGGTGCCCTTGAACTCCTCGAAGATGACCTCGTCCATCCGCGAGCCGGTCTCCACCAGGGCGGTAGCGAGGATGGTCAGCGAGCCGCCATTCTCGATGTTGCGCGCCGCGCCGAAGAACTTCTTCGGCGGGTACAGCGCCGCGGAGTCGACACCGCCGGACAGGATGCGCCCGCTCGCCGGAGCGGCGAGGTTGTAGGCGCGGCCAAGACGAGTGATGCCATCTAGCAGGACCACAACGTCGTGTCCCATCTCCACGAGCCGCTTAGCTCGCTCGATGGCCAGTTCCGCCACCGTGGTGTGGTCGTCGGCGGGCCGGTCGAAGGTCGAGGAGATCACCTCGCCCTTGACCGCGCGCTGCATGTCGGTGACCTCTTCAGGCCGCTCGTCCACCAGCACGACCATCAGGTGGACTTCCGGGTTGTTCTGGGCGATCGCCTTGGCGATCGCCTGCATGATCATGGTCTTGCCCGCCTTGGACGGGGAGACGATCAGCCCGCGCTGCCCCTTGCCGATCGGGGATACCAGGTCGATAATGCGCGTCGTTATGTTCGTCGGGTCTGTCTCAAGACGCAGCCGGTCCTGCGGGTACAGCGGGACCAGCTTGGAGAAGTCGGGACGCGTCACCGATCGCTCGGGGTCGAGGCCGTTCACCTTGTCCAGCCGGACCAGGGCGTTGAACTTCTCGCGGCGCTCGCCGTCACGGGGCTGGCGCACCGCGCCCTCGATCACGTCGCCCTTGCGCAGCCCGTGCCGCTTGACCTGGCTGAGCGAGACGTACACGTCGTTCGGGCCGGGGAGGTACCCGGTGGTGCGGACGAACGCGTAGTTGTCCAGGACATCGAGGATTCCGGCGATCGGAATGAGCACGTCGTCGTCGGAGATGACCGGCTCGTTCTCGTTGCCGCCGTCCGGGCGGTCCCGGCGCCGGTTACGGTTGCGGAACCGGTCACGGGAGCGGCGACGGCCCGAGCCGTCGTCGTCATAGTCGCCGCCGGACTGCGACGGGCCGTTGCTGCGCTGGTCCGAGTTGCGGTTTCCGTTGCTGCGGTTGCCGCTGTCACGGCCTCCGCTGTCACGGCTACCACCGTCGCGGTTGCCGCTGCTGTCGCGATTGTTGTTCGTGTCGCGGTTGCCGCTGGTGTCGCGGCTGCGCCGGTCGTCCCGGTTGTTGTTACGCCGCCGGGTGTCGCGCTGCCGGGTGTCGTCGCTGGCCTGCTGCTCGGCGGGTGCCGAGCCGGCCTGCTGCGGGTGGCTTGCCTGCGCCGGTGCTGCCTGCGCCACGGCGGTCCCCGCCGAGGCAGTGCCCACCGAGGCTGGGGCCGCGCCGACACCGTCGGCATGCGCGCCATCGCCGATGCCAGCTGCGCGCGTAGAGTCGCCGATGCCCGCCTTGAGCGAACTATCTGTTTCCATGGCATCCTGCTTCAGGGGGCGGGTCGCGCCGGCTCCCGCAGACGTTTCCCGCGTGACTGATTGTTCGTTCGCGGACCGGGAGCGATCCGGCTGACCGCTGCCCCCGCTCTGACGCTGCCCGATCGCCGCTACCAGGTCAGCCTTCTTCATCCGTCCTGACCCAGTGATGCCCAGCTGCTGGGCAATCTGCCGGAGCTGGGTTACGGGGAGGGAGGAAAGGCCACCGCCGGCTTCGCCGGCTCGGCCTCGCGGCCGGGAAGAAGCGCCATCGGACGCAGGGTTACCGATGGGGGTTCCCTCATCTAGCGCGGGGGACGCGCCACTGAGGAGTTCGGTGGTATCGCTCACTAATGGTCCTTCCATTACGATCCTCGGCCGCTTGGGTGAGGTCTGCGAACCAGGACAGCGGTCCACTCGGACGCTGCCTGGTTCGGTGTTGCCTGCGATATCCGCATGATTTCCATGACCTGCTATCACTCGGCCAACACCGCCACGACCGACCACGCATCGCCGCGCACTGCGCGTCAAGCGTGCCCCGGGTAGCCTCAGACCGCAATATTTGCCTGCCTGATGTCCGGACCCCCGCCTGCCACCGTGCATAACGCACGGACCAGATACGGAAAGCTGCCGGTGCATGATACCGAGAAGCCACTGTCTGGGTTGGTATACGTTACCGCCCAACAGGGACGCACCGCACCAGCACCCGCCCCGAATCGGGGCATCGGATGCTGTACCAAGCCTAACACCGGTTGAACCCACAGCATTCCTTCGCTGCCATCCGTGTCGCACGGTGAAATTAACGGCCCGATGAGGACGCAGGCGCATCACGGTCGGATCCTCGCGTGGGGGACGCGGACATGATGCTAGCGCCGTGTCTCGCGACATCAAGCGGGCTTATGCTCCATGCGGTACCCGTTTCTTCTCCGGTTGAATCCACGATCGTGGTGACCTGGTCCACCGCGCCAGTAAAGGCCAGGACGGAAGGACCAGCACCCGAGACTACGGCCGGGACGCCGGCCGCTCGCAACCGGGTCACCAGATCGTAAGTCCCCGGCATGGCCTTGGCCCGGTAGTCCTGGTGCAACCGGTCCGCGGTCGCGTCGAGCAGCGCTTCCGGACTGCTGGTGAGGGCCGCGACAAGCAGGGCGCTCCGGCCGCTGTTGAACGCGGCGTCCTGATGCGGCACCTGGTCAGGCAGCAGCCCGCGCGCGACTTCGGTACCCACCCGGTTCTGGGCGATGATCGCGACCGGCCGGATCGCCTCAAGGGGCTGTAGCCGCACGGCACGGGTATCCCAGGCGATCGTAAGGCCGCCGAGCAGCGCGGCCGCCACGTTGTCTGGGTGGCCCTCCAGGCGGGTCGCTAGCGGCAACGCGGCCTCAGGGCTGGTCGTCTCGGCGGCCAGCGCCCTGGCGGCCAGGATGCCCGCGACTATCGCCGCCGCGGATGAGCCGAGACCGCGGCCGTGCGGGATCCGGTTCACGCAGCGCAGCGCGAGGCCAGGCGGCTGCGCTCCGAGTTCATCGAAGGCCGCGCGCATGGCCTGCACCACTAGGTGGCTCTCCCCCGCGTCCGCCAGGTCCGCGCTCTCGCCGGCCACCTCGATGGTCAGCCCGCCCCCGGTAACCCGCGCCTCGACCTCGTCGTAAAGGCTCAGCGCCAGCCCGAGCGCGTCGAAGCCAGGTCCCAGGTTCGCGCTCGTCGCTGGCACCCGTATCCGGACGGGCGCGGCCCATGGATGGCCCATCGATGGGGTTATAGGCCCATGGGTGGGACATTCATGGGGTGTGGTCATAGCGCTCCGCCTCAGGCTAGGCCTAGCTCCTCGGCGGCGGCGCCCACCTCGACCGGGATGGTCTTCGGGGCGGGGGCGCCGGACAGCGCCCAGTCGGGGTCTTTGAGCCCGTTGCCCGTGATGGTGCACACAACGCGCGAACCGGCCGGGATCGCGCCGGATTCCCGCGACGCGAGCAGCCCCGCGACTGACGCCGACGACCCGAGTTCGCCGAACACGGCCTCCTCCCGGGCCAGCAGTCGGTACGCCGCCAGGATCTCCCGGTCCGTCACGGCGGCGATAAGCCCGCCGGAAGCGTCCCGCGCCTGCTCGGCCAGGGACCACGAGGCCGGGTTACCGATCCGGATCGCGGTGGCGATCGTCTGCGGATGCGTCACCGGCTCGCCGCGCACGATGGGGGCGGCGCCGGACGCCTGGAAGCCGCACATCCGAGGCAGCCGCATCGACGCGCCAGCGTCGAAGTACTCCTGGTAGCCCATCCAGTACGCGGTGATATTGCCGGCGTTGCCAACTGGCAGGCAGTGGATGTCCGGCGCGTCGCCGAGCGCGTCGACGACCTCGAACGCCGCGGTCTTCTGCCCCTGCAGCCGGTTGGGGTTCACCGAGTTCACCAGCGCCACCGGGAACGACGCGGACAGCTTGCGCGCCAATTCCAGGCAGTCGTCGAACGACCCTTCCACCTGCAGCAGCCGGGCGCCGTGCACCAGCGCCTGGGCCAGCTTGCCGATCGCGATCTTGCCCCGTGGCACAAGAACGGCGCAGGTCAGCCCGGCCCGCGCGGCGTACGCCGCGGCTGACGCCGACGTGTTACCGGTGGAGGCGCAGATGACGGCCTTGGCGCCCGCGCCAGCCGCCATGGACAGCGCGACGGTCATGCCGCGGTCCTTGAACGACCCGGTCGGGTTCAGCCCCTCGACTTTGAGATACACATCACAGTCGGTTCGCGCGGACAGCACCGGGGCGGGCAGCAACGGCGTCCCGCCCTCGCGCAGCGTGATCACGGGAGTCTCCGTGGTTACCGGCAGCCGCGACCTGTACTCCTCGATGACGCCTCGCCACGCACGTGTGGCGATCGACGCTGTCATCACGAGGCCTCCTCCCCTTCAACCCGCATGACGCTGACCACGGCCCGGACCGACGGCAGCGACTCCAGCTCACGCACGGTCGCGGACAACGCGGCATCCCGCGCCTCATGGGTCACGAGCACGAGCTGAGCCTCGTCGCCGCGACCTTCCTGGCGCACCGCCCGGATCGAGACGCCGTGCCGCGCGAACGCGTCGGCCACGGTCGCCAGGACACCGGGTTTGTCGGCCACGTCCAGCGAGACGTGATACCTGGTCAGAGTATCGCCCATGGGCAGCACCGGCAGCCCGGCGTAGGTAGAAAGCCCCGGTCCGAGCGACCCGGCAAGGCGGTTTCGCGCGACGGCGACTATGTCACCCAGCACCGCCGAGGCCGTCGGTGTCCCGCCGGCCCCGCTCCGTAGAACATCAGTGACCCAGCGGAGTCGGCCTCGACGAACACCGCGTTATAGGCCCCGCCGACAGATGCGAGCGGATGCGTCCGCGGGATCATCGCCGGGTGCACCCGCACCGAGACCCCACGGTCGGACCGCTCGCAGATCGCCAGCAGCTTGACGACGCGTCCCAGCCCGCGGGCGGACGCGATGTCCGCGGCGCTGACCTCGGTGATGCCCTCGCGGTACACATCAGCCGCGGTCACCTCGGTGTGGAAGGCCAGCCTCGCGAGTATCGCCGCCTTGGCGGCGGCGTCGAACCCCTCGACGTCGGCGGTGGGGTCGGCCTCGGCGTAGCCGAGTGACTGCGCCTCCTCGAGCGTCTCGGTGAAGTCAGCGGCCGCGGAGTCCATCCGGTCCAGGATGAAGTTGGTGGTCCCGTTGACAATCCCGAGCACCCGCCGTACCCGGTCTCCGGCCAGCGACTCGCGCAGCGGCCGCAGCAGCGGTATCCCGCCCGCCACCGCCGCCTCGTAGTACAGGTCCACGCCGTACTCCGCTGACGCGCCGTGCACCTCCACGCCGTTCTCCGCGAGCAGCGCCTTGTTCGCCGTAATGACCGGTTTGCCAGCCTTCATCGCTGCCAATATGACAGAACGAGCGGGCTCGATCCCCCCGATCACCTCGACCACCATGTCGATGTCCGGCCTGGTGGCCAGTCCCATCGCGTCCGCGGTGAACAGCGCGGGGTCCAAATCCCCCGAACGGCGGTGGTTGAGCCGACGCACCGCGATCCCGGCCAGTTCGACGCGCGCGCCTACCCGGATGGCGAGATCGTCGGCTTGATAGAGCAGCAGCCGCGCCACCTCCGACCCGACCGAACCGCAGCCAAGCAGGGCTACCTTGAGCGGTTTAGCTTCCTCGCTCATCCCACATCCAGTTTCAGCAGGTCGTCCAGCGACTCGCGGCGAACGATCTCGCGGGCGGCGCCATCGCGCACGGCGACGACGCCTGGGCGTGGCAGGTGGTTGTAGTTGGAGGCGAGCGACCAGCAGTAAGCGCCGGTGCCCGCGACAGCGAGCAGGTCGCCAGTGGCCAGGTCTGACGGCAGGTAGCAGTCCTTGACCACGATGTCGCCGCTCTCGCAGTGCCGCCCGACCACCCGGGACAACACCGGCGGCGCGTCCGAGGTACGCGACGCGAGCACGCAGGTGTAGGCGGCGTCGTACAGCGCGGTCCTGATGTTGTCGGACATGCCGCCGTCCACGCTCACGTAGGTGCGCAGCCCGTCGACGTCCTTGATCGTGCCGACCTCGTACAAGGTCACGGTCGACGCGCCGACGATGGCGCGGCCCGGCTCGATCGTCAGCCTCGGCTCGGGAAGACCCGCCTCGGCGCACTGCCGCGTCACGATCGACCGCAGCGACTTGGCCAGCGATTGCACATCGGGAGCGTCGTCCTCCGGCGTGTAGGCGATGCCGAAGCCGCCGCCCAGGTCAAGCTCCTCGATCGCGACGCCATGCTCGGCCTGGATGCGCTTGGCGAGCTCAAGCACCCGGTGCGCCGCGACCTCGAAACCCGCCGTGTCGAAGATCTGCGATCCGATGTGCGAGTGCAAGCCGGCGAACGTCAGGTCCGGACAGGCGAGTACCCGGCGCACCGCCTCGTCCGCGTCGCCCGAGCCGAGCGAGAACCCGAACTTCTGGTCATCGTGCGCCGTGGCCATGAACTCGTGGGTGTGCGCCTCGACGCCGGTGGTGACCCGGACGAGGACCCGGATCCGGGTCTTTTGCTCGGCAGCCACATAGGCCAACCGGGCGATCTCCTCGAAGGAGTCGGCCACCACGTGCCCGACCCCGGCCTCGACGGCGCTGGTGATCTCGGACAGCAGCTTGTTGTTGCCATGCAGCGTGATCATCTCGGGTGCCACGCCGGCCGACAGCGCGACCTCAAGCTCGCCGCCGGTGCACACGTCGACGCCGAGGCCCTCCTGGGAGACCCAGCGAAGCAGCGCGCGCGAACAGAAGGCCTTGGACGCGTAGAACACGCCATCGCCGAAGGCCTCTACGTAATCCCGGCAGCGGCTGCGCACATCCGCCTCGTCCATGACGTACACCGGAGTGCCGAACTCGGTAGCGAGATCACGCACGTCCACGTCACCAATCGTGAGCACACCGTCACGGCGATACGCGCCGCGGGGCCAGATGGCCGGGTGCAACGCGTTCAGGTCCGCGGGTGGCGCCGGCGGATGGTCCGCCGGAAGCACGTCCGCATAACGCGGCCCCGCCGGGTGAGCGACACGGCTCATGGGGTGGATCCCTTCTAGTGCGCCTAACAGCCGGTCAGGCGCGGTTATCCCGAGCAGACCTAGGCCCGCGGCGAGTCCGGTCCGCGCCGCGGCAGCTAGTTCCAGGTTACTGGCGGGGCCTATGCGCACGATGATGCCGTAGGCGAGCTCTTCCAGGTACCTGGCGAACTCGTCGGGCCTGCCGCGCCGGGCGGCGATGGCGACGCGTTCTGGCAGCCAGGAGAGCTGGTACGCCAGCGCGAGTTCCTCCCGGTCCAGCCCGGCCACCTGGCGAGGCCGGATCGCGGCCGCCCACCTCGGCACCGACGCCGCCCGGGAATGCGCGTACCGAACAGCATAGGCGGGGTTATCCAGCAGATGGCTAGCGATTTTCGCCGCGTCGACACGCGGCGTCCGATGCGGCGGGATCCGAGCCAGCGCGAACCGCACCGCATCCTCCCCCGCCCACCCGACAGCCTCCCCCACCGGGCCCCCCGGCGCGCCCGCGCCCGCGAGCCCGACACCCACGCCCGCACCCGCGAGCCCGAAGGCGGTCGATGTGGCATCGACCGGCATAGAGGGCGGTCGATGCCACATCGACCGGCTTGGCTGGACGGGCGGGGCCGCGCCGGCGGCGACGGCTAGGCGGGTGGTTAGGCGGGTGGCTAGGGAGTCTCGGGCGTGGGGCCAGGTGTCGACGGTGAGCGGGCCGGGCGCGGGCGCGGTCGTGCCAGTTAGGGCCTGGCTTCGGACGCAGGCGTCGGCCGCCTCGACGATGCGGGCCGGGACGGACTCTAGGGCCTGGCGGGTCACCCTAATCGTTAGGTAACCGGGACCGGTGAGTTCCGCTGAGGCTATCCACGGCTCTTCCGTTAGCTTGGCGGCCAGTTCTGTTCCGGTGCCGGGCAGATGGAAGGGTGCCGTGGAGGCGTAGAGGCCCGCCGTTATGGTCGGACGTAGTCCTGGGTCTACGGAGGTGCCCGCCGCGCGCCCGATCGCCTGGCGCAGGTCCGCGGTGAGCACGGTCAGGCGTGGACTCCGGCCAGTTCGCGCACCACCCGGATCATCTCGCCCGGATCGAACGGCTTGGTGAGGTAGGCGTGGGCGCCAACCTGGTTTCCGTGGCTGCGGTCGTCCTCTTGGGCTCGCGCAGTGATCAGCACCACCTTGATGTGCTTCGTCGCCGGGGTCTGGCGAAGCCGCACCGTTGTTTCCCAGCCGTCCAGCCGAGGCATCATCACGTCCAGCGTGATGACGTCTGGGTTGATTTCGGATACTTTGTCCAGGCAATCCTGCCCGTCGACCGCGGTCAGCACCTCGAACCCTTCAAGGGTGAGGTTGACAGCGATCAACTGCCGGATTACCTCGTCGTCATCGACGACCAGCACGCGTCCCAGTCCCTGCGTCACGCGGGCGAGGCTACCTTGTTTTGCTGTCCGTGGCACGAGTGCACGGCACGTGTCCGTTCCTGGTATCTTTCTTGAGGCAGTGCTCCCAGCACTTGGGAGCCCCCGTAGCTCAGGGGATAGAGCACCGGCCTCCGGAGCCGGTAGCGTAGGTTCGAATCCTACCGGGGGCACATTTTCGCTTTCTGATCAGGTGAAATTCTTCGTTCGGCTTCTCCGGCCGAGGTGCTGTTGTCAAGCATCTCGGTGCTAGGCACATAGCTTCGCGGCTTGAAAGTGTGCCTAGCTCCCCGGATCGGAGGAGACTGACATGACAGCCGCCAGGACACGGACGCCATCCGGCGGCCCGCGCAAGAACGCGCTGCGGGTCGCGGCGATGCCGGTGTCCGTGATCACCGCCGAGCCGCCGCCGATGGCCGTGGAGCGGTGGCAGCAGGCCCATTCCCCGGAGCAGACCCTCGCAGCGGTGCCGAAGGCGAGCTGATGGAGCTCAACGGCTGGACCTCCCCGCAGATGCCTACCCGATACGGGCGCCAGAGCCCTCCGCAGCTACGACCGCGTCATGGAGAACGCGCCATAACCCAAACGGCATCGAGGCGACCTTGCTCGGCCAGGTTCCAGGTCGGAGGACCCGGCGCGGTCCCGCGCAGCGTTACCGTTGCCGCCAGGTCTATGGCGCGAGATCCACCGATATGCGCGGTTGCGATGCCGCAGTGGCCCACGGCACGGATTTCCCATGAATAGTTGTTATGGACGCTCCACATGCCCGGCACCTACGGTTGGTGGATATCCGCCTAGCGAGCAAGGGGGATCACCGACGTGCCGGACACTGACAGCGTGCCAGATCTCTCCTGGCTTGCGGACTCACCTGTGTTTATCGACAGTCAGCAGATAGGAGCCTTCTACGACGCGGTCGTCGGGCCCGCATTCAGAACCGTTGAGCTGCAAATCTCGGCTGGCCAGACTGAGCAGCTCGAGAAGTCTGCCGGCGGGCACCTGAATGCTGGGTTGTCTGCCCTGTTTCCCTGGCTGAAGCTCGATGCTGGCACAGAGGCTCGGAGGACGAAGGCACGAGGCAGGCAAGACGGTAAGACGATTATGCTGCAGCCAATCGACAGTGCCGGCCGGCAACTGGTGCAGCTCTCGTTGCACTACCTGGTGAACCAGCCGGATCGCATCTGCTTGGCGACCCGGGACACCCCGCTTCCAAGCGCCGAGGCCATCGCTGCGAGCCCAAGGATGATCGCTTTCGTTGATGTTCCGCAGGGTACCAGGTTCTTGCCGTCGGCGGCGGAACTTGATGACGGCCGGGTGGTCACGTTCTTCAGCCCGCTGATCGAGAAGCTCAAGCGGGACGGCGGGACCCTCCCCGTGGCCTATCCGGAGAACACAGCGACGGACGCCGGCAGACAGCAGCGCGATGGGCACTGGAGGTGGTTCGCGGACCACTGGAACGCCGACAAGGCGGTCCAGGTCGTGGAGGATGTAATCGGCACCGGCGGGCGGCCCCGCTGGATTGCCTATCGCATGACCTTCGGCGACAAGACGCTGCACCTCGATGTGACCGCTCGCGGCGACTACGACACTGGCATATTCGCATATAACGTCATCCGGCGCGGCGGGCGACACGGCCTGAGGATTGTGGGCAGCCTGAAGTCGCAGCCGGCGCTAAACGTTCTGGCTATCTATGAGAAATAAGCGCGCGGCCGGGGACCAATCGCGACAGCGCCGCGAGCCACAGTCGGTCGCTCGGCTCGTAGGGAGCCCGGCCGACCTGGCGGCGCAAGACGGGGTTCTCATGCCGGAGCACCAGCAGCTCGGCATCCTTGGACGCCCGGTGCCGTGCCAGCATCATCAGGCAGACGAGCAGGCAGCGTACAAGCAGGTAGAGGACAGAAATGATCGCTCAGCGATGAGCCCAGCCGGGAAGTCTAACCAGGCCAGATCCATTAATCGAGCCCCACAGGATGATCTAATACCGGCATGGCACGTGTCGGACGCGAGGCCGAGCATCCAGCGGTCAGCGGAGCATTCGGCCAGGCGGTACAGGTTTTCGGCACCCACGGGTTGCGCCCCAGCTACCAGAGGAAGCCAGCCGAGCGCACGCTAGGCCAGATTTCCACCGATTTCACTTACCAAGCCCGCCGGCAGCCACAGCGAGTATCCTTCGCCGTCAAAGATCTTGTTTATTACGGCGATTGTTTCCGAGCCGGTGTAGCCGATGTTGCTGATGACGGTGCCGGTGGTGCTAGCAGTGCCGTAAGCGCTGTAGTTGGTGGTGCTGACCTGGGTGCCGCCGGAGTTGACGAGGCTGGTGAGGGAGCCTTCCCAGTCGGGAAAGGTCGAGGGGTTCTTTGGGTTCTAGTGCTTGCCGCAACACGCGTAATTGATGAACGAGATTGCTGGGCCCCCACGAACATCGGATGGAGGCGCGGCTACGGCGCCGCGTCTGTCATGCTTACGGGATGCTCGGACGCTTGCACCATGTGGTGCTCGACTGCCCCGACCCGACCGCACTGGCGGCGTTCTACTCCCGTCTGCTCGGGCAGCCAGTCACCTACCAGAGCAACGACTGGGTGGTCGTCGCCGCCAATGACACCTCGTCAGGCCTGGCCTTCCAGCTCGCCCACGATCACCGCCCGCCTACATGGCCTGATCCCGCCGTGCCTCAGCAGGCCCACCTTGACATCATGGTCGAAGATGTCGCCTCAGCGGAGCCCCGCATACTGGCCCTCGGGGCCAGGAAACTCGACGGCGACAACGTCTACGCTGACCCGGCCGGTCACCCGTTCTGCCTCATCCCGCGGCCAGGTTGGGCACCGCTCATTCCCGCCGACGGTTGATCCCAGCGACCGCCGCCGTTCCTGTGGCTGCCGCCCTCATGACCTGTCGAGTTTGCCCGTTTGCGTGAACTATTCATGTGGGAATAAGTTGCCGAGACACACCGAACGCTTCCGCTACATATGTCCTTAGGTCGCTAGTCGTTCGGTTATGCGAAGCGGAGGTACGCCTTGGCCTTGTCGGTGTCAGTGAGGTGACTTCATCGCAGGAGGCCCGGGACGAGAAAGAGGATGTCTCACCGAGCAGCGTTGGCCCCTAAACTCATCCAGGGCGCTGTTACGACGGCACCGAATCGGATCGAGTGGGGCCAGGGCAAAACACCCTAAACAATCTTATGCCTCATATGGGAAATAACGCTCCATTTCGGAAGTGCTCGGACTTCATCGAGCGGGGCTGGAGGGTTGAGCTTTGTTTTTGCGGGAACCCCACCTAAAGGGGAGGCATCATGACTCCAGACGCGAGCGTCGCCGGCACCCGGAAGAACGCTGCCCGGAAACGGCACTCGCTTCACGGCCCGATCGAACTACGGCACCGGGGCACGTCGGCGGGTAAGGACGAGGTGGTGATCAGCGGCCACCTCGGGCAGGCGAACGCGGGACGAATCTACGCGTACCTCGAGGAAATCCTTTCGGGAGGCCGCCCGGTTACCGTACGGCTACGGAAGGCGACCTGCGACCATTCCGGTGTCACTGGGCTGGCCATGGCCGCTAACTTCGCCACACGGGTAGGCTGCCCATTCCGGGTTACCGGACCCGCCACGCTCCTGCTGCTCATCGCGACCATTGCCGATTCCGGGGATATCAAGATCCACTGGTTCCGCAGCAGCACCCTCGTGTGGCCAGTCCCAGTCGATGTAAAGCGTCTTCCGCCGATATGGCGGGAAGATGACGGGGAGACAACTAGCTGGGCCGCGAGTTAGCCGTCGAGTCCATGATGGCCTGCTCGTTGCCATCCGGCTGGGGCACCTGCTCGGGTGCGGACCGCTGGGGCAGGAACAGGGTGAGGGCGGTGACGAAAGCCAGGATCTTCGACACAATATTCAGCGCGGTAGGAATAAAT
>CAVUOU010000016.1:0-278125 GCA_963743085.1 uncultured Actinomycetota bacterium | reverse complement strand
TAGCTCGGGCCGATGACTGTCCCGTTGGTTGGTGAGTTCTGTGCCAGTACTTCGACGTAGGGCAGGCTCGCCCCGCTGCCACCGGTAGCAGTAGCGGCGGCTGTGGCGGTTGGGGTGATTCTAGCGGCGCCGGTAGCGGTCGTGGCTGCACTGACGGCGGCCGAGGCCGGCTGGGCCGCTAGGGCGCCGTACGTCAACACCGCGGCGGTGCCCGCCAATGCGATGACGCGTCTGAGCTGGATGGACTGGAACACCTTTGCTCCTTTCGGCGAGAGCGCCGGACTTCGCCGGCGTTCCAGGTGCTTTCGCCGGCGGGATGGGGTGCTTCACAGGCGGGCCCGCGGCACTGCGGACAGGCGAGGGCGGAGGAGGCGGAGCCACGACGGCTTGCCGCGTTACGGGGTGCGGTAGAAGGCTCGCCGGCTCTCTGGATCGGGCCTGCGAGTGATTCGCTGTGGGGGTCGTCGTTGGGAGATGGAGGTAAAAGTGACTGTAATCTCATCGACATAAGGACGCAATATCCAGATCTAAGTATGAGAAATATTTACTCCGTACCGCAAAAATCGGCATAGATGTCCCGTGGGTTGCTCACACTGGGCACCGCTACGCTGAAGATGTCCCCGTGCCGGGGATCGGAGCCCGCCAAACCGAGCCCCTCCAAGCCCGGGGCAATGCGACAGGACGGAACAGCGTGGACATCGATACACGGGGAGAAACCGTCCTGAGGCGGGTGCCCGGCAGCGTCCGGCCGAGGAAGCTGCTGCTGCGCGCGCTCGCGGGAGAGCGTACGGAGCGGCCGCCAGTATGGCTGATGCGGCAGGCTGGACGGTATCTACCCGAATACCACCAGGTCCGTGAGGCAGCCGGGGGCATGGTGGGGCTGTGCAATTCGCCCGAGCACGCTGTCGAGGTCACCCTGCAGCCGATCCGCCGCTTCCCGCTCGACGCCGCCATTCTCTTCGCCGATCTTCCGCAGGTCGCCGCCGCGCTGGGCCAGACGCTGGAGTACCGGGCCGGCGACGGACCGGTCCTGACGCCCCCCGTCCGCTCGGCGGCGGCCCGTCGGAACACGCCGCCGTCAAGCAGTGGGCGCTGAGCGATCCCGACGGGTTCCAGCCCCTGATCGACATGCTCACGACCGCCGTCACCCAGTTCCTTGAGCGCCAGATCGAGGCGGGCGCGGAAGCGGTCCAGCTGTTCGAGAGCTGGGCCGGGATACTCCCGGACGCCCTCTTCGAGCGCTGGTGCGTCAGGCCGGTCGCCGCCATCATCGCGACGCTGAAGGCGACGCACCCGGACGTCCCCGTCATCGCCTTCCCCCGGGGCGCCGGGCTCGGCTACGACGGCTTCGCCGAGGCGACGGGCGCGGACTGCATCGGCCTGGACGCGACGGTCCCCCTCAAATGGGCCGCGCAGAAAGTACAGCGCGACCTGGGCCGCTGCGTGCAGGGCAACCTCGATCCCCAGCTCCTGGTCGCAGGCGGCCCCGCGCTTCACGCCGAGACAGACCGCATCCTGCGCGCCCTGAGCGCAGGGCCGTTCGTGTTCAACTTGGGGCACGGCATCGTCAAGACCACGCCCCCGGAGCACGTCACCGCGCTGGTCGGGCAGGTGCGCTCCTGGACCACGCCCATACCGCCGAGCCGACCCGAATAATCCGTCGACGGCGACCCGCAGCGGGTGCGAAGTCGTGATGGACTCGCCTGACTGCGGGAAGCTGGACGTATCCCGAGATAGGGAGGTTCCGTGACCAGCGGCGTCACTGAGCTGAACGAGCCGTACGTCCTGCCATTCTCCGCGCGCCGCGACTTTGACGCGGACGGCTTCATTCACCTGGCCGGCGTGCTCAGCCCGCAGGCCATCGCCGCCTTCGAGCCCGCCATCACCGGCAAGGTGACCGAGCTGAACACAATGCACCTGCCCATGGCCGAGCGCTCCACGTACCAGAAGGCGTTCCTGCAGATAGAGAACCTGTGGCGGCATGACGGCCAGGTGCGGGAGTTCGTCTTCGCCGAACGGCTGGCCCGGATCGCCGCCGAACTGCTCGGCGTGGACGGGGTGCGGCTCTACCATGACCAGGCGCTGTACAAGGAGGCCGGCGGGGACGTAACCCCGTGGCACGCCGACCAGTACTACTGGCCGCTGGCCACCGACCGGTCAGTCACCGCATGGGTGCCGCTGCAGGAGACGCCCTTGGCGATGGGGCCACTGTCGTTCGCCCGCGGCAGCCAGCGGCTCTCCTTCGGCCGGAACCTGCCGATCAGCGACGAATCGGAAGCCGCCTTGCAGCAGGCACTCGCCGGGCGCCGGTTCCCGCTGGTCCAGGAGCCGTTCGCGCTCGGCGATGTGAGCTACCACCTCGGATGGACGTTCCACCGGGCCGAGGCGAACCCGACCGCGACGCCGCGGCGCGTGATGACCATCATCTACATCGACGCGGACGTGACCGTCGCCGAGCCCGTCAACGACTTCCAGCGCGCCGACCTGGCCAACTACCTGAGAAGCACCCCCGCCGGCCAGGCGCCCGACACGGACCTGAACCCGGTGCTGTACCGGCGATAAGCGGCGATAGTGAAGGCGGTGCGACGCCAGCAAGCTGCTCATAGGCTCTGGCCGAGTAGTTCGGGAAGCCGGGCGATCCGCGCGTCATTGCGGCGGTAGTAGGTCCACTGGCCGATCCGGGTGCTCTCGACGAGCCCGGCGCGCTGCAGCACGGCCATGAACTGGGACGCGGTCGACTGGGAGATGCCGGCCTTCTCCTGGATCTGCTTCACGCACACTCCTACCTGCTCGATCGGGTCGGCTTGGGGCGCGAAGTACTCAGTCGGGTCGCGCAGCCAGGTCATGATCTGGAGTCTCGTAGGGTTCGCCAGCGCCTTGCACACTTCTAGCAGATCGTCCACTTGCGGCTGGGTCATGTCCTCCAGTATATCGGGAGATCGGAATTTCTCGATACTCCAGGCCGTGCTACGGTTCACCAAGGATCGAAATATCGCGATATTCAAATGAATGGGAGGCTAACCGTGTCGGACAACGTGGCACTGGTCGTCGGAGCCCGCGGCGTGATCGGCGGCAACCTGGTCAGGCATCTCCGGGACCAGGACGGCTGGGAGATCATCGGCCTCTCGCGCCGCGGCGGCGAATCAGCAGGAACGGTCCGTCACCTGACCGTCGACCTGCTCGACGCCGCTGACGCCCGGCGCGACGCTTGCCGACCTCAAGGACGTCACACACGTGTTCTACGCCGCCTACCAGGACCGGCCGAGCTTCGCGGAGCTGGTCGAGCCCAACCAGCGGATGCTCGTCAACGTGCTGCGCGCGATCGAGCCTGCTGCCCAGGGCCTGCGGCACGTGCAGCTGATGCAGGGCTACAAGGTCTACGGCGCCCACCTCGGGCCGTTCAAGACTCCGGCCCGCGAGGATGACCCGCCGCACATGCCACCGGAGTTCAACGTCGGGCAGCAGACGTTCCTCATGGCGGCGCAGCAGGGCAAGGCCTGGACCTGGTCGGCGCTGCGCCCGTCGGTGGTGTGCGGCTTCGCCCTCGGGATCCCGATGAACCTGGCCATGGTCATCGCCGTCTACGCCACGATCTCCAAGCACCTCGGCGTACCGCTGCGCTTCCCCGGCAAGCCCGGCGCCTACCGCTCGCTGATCGAGATGACCGACGCCGGCCTGCTCGCCCGCGCCATGGTGTGGGCCGCCACCGACCCCAGGGCCGCGAACCAGGCGTACAACATCAACAACGGCGACATGTTCCGCTGGGAGGAAATGTGGCCCATGCTCGCCGACTACTTCGGCCTGCCCATCGCGCCCGGCCTTCTCATGAGCCTCGCCACTGTGATGGGTGACAAGCAGCCGGTCTGGGACGAGATCGTCGCCAGGCACGGTCTCGCCCCCACCGCATACCAGGATGTCTCCTCCTGGGCGTTCGGCGACGGCGTCTTTTCCTGGGACTACGACCTAATCGCCGACGGCTCCAAGGCCAGGCGCCACGGCTTCCACGAGTATGTCGACACCGCCGAGATGTTCACCCGCGTCTTCGACGACATGCGATCACGCAAAATCATCCCGCCACGCTGACCATCCGTACGCCGTCGCCTCCGCTGACTGGCGGGCGCACCGAAGAAATGTTGACTTGATCGGCCACCTCGACACCATTCCGCCGGACGTAGTCCTGGTGCGATCAGTGCGGGCCGCTGGCGACCAAGGACAAAGGAATCACGCCGTGCCGTAGAAGGGCAGCTGACGCTGCGGGAGGCCCGCACGTGCAACCACGCTGAAATGGCTGAGTACAAATTTGCGACGTGCCGGTCCGTAGCCGGTCAGGGCGGCTCAGCGAGGTGCCGAGCCGCCCTATTCGTACTGGTGGGCGCAACAAGGTTTGAACCTGTGACCCCTGGCTTGTAAGGCAATCACGGTATCCGAACAACCTATTGCATTTGTCCCTGATACCAGGAACCGCAAGTACGTCAACGTCGGCCGATGCCGCGCAGCTCGATGGTGCTGGCGGCGGCTACGCGCTCTCGAAGAGGATCCACAGGTTGTAGACGCCTGAATCCGGATCGTTAAGCAGGCACTCATAGGCAAGGTTCTGGCTGGGCACCGACTCGTGGAAGTACACGCCCTCCGCATGGCAGGCCGTCAGGCCCGCGGTAGTGTCCGGGTAAGTGAGACCGGAGAATTCCCATTCGCTACCGGGCTCAATGGCAGGCGACGCCATCTGCCGACCTGCGGAAATGCTTGCGGTGCGGGCAGGAGTAGCGGCCTGAGCTGCCACGGGAAGCGCGAGCGCTGATCCCAGCGCAACGGATAGAACTGCTCCGGCTATAGTCAATCGGCCCATGTGTACCTCGCTTCGCGAAATATGTCGGCAAGACGACTACTAATATGCAGTCGCATCCACCCGCGATCATCGCAGGCGCCCCGTTCGCCGTCAATGCGCGATGCCAATACAGAAGATATTCCCGAGGACTGGTCGACTAGCTGCGGATCGTCCGTGATCGCGGCGAGCGCTGGCGAGATATCAGCGGCGACTGGCTGGCGACGCAGGTCCGCTCATCGCGGTCCGAACTGCGGCGCCTGCCCTGGGCGGCCACTGGGACGCAGGAACAGGGTGAGGGCGGTGATGAAGACGAGGATCGTCGAGATGACGTTCAGCGCGTAGGGGGCACCGGGTCGCCGCCGTCAGCCGCAACCAGCCGGAAACCGAAGAACGCCGCCCCACGCTAGTTTTCCCAGGTGAGACGGTGTTTAGACGCTTGCTAGGCTGCTGGTGGGCGCAACAAGGTTCGAACTTGTGACCCCTCGCTTGTAAGGCGAGTGCTCTACCACTGAGCTATGCGCCCGGGCCTCCCGGCTAGGCCGGTGAGGACGGAATCCCTGCTAGGGTACCGGCTCCTGGCAGCTCAGGGGTACGCGGCACGCGCCTTCGGACGTGGCTCCTTGTCGAGCATCTCGGTGCTAGGACGCTTGCCTAGAGGCTTTCCGGAACCGCGCTGGTCCGCGATAGCAAGAACCCGGCCGACCCGGCACTGACGTTCGCACTGGAGGCCTGGACAGCGTTCACCGCACGCATCAAAACTGCCCGCTGACAATTTCTTTCTTTGTCCAGAACGATGGATGGTTTCCACATGAGGGGCCACTGGCGGCGACCGGGGCACCCGCAGATAACGGCGCGTATACCAGGCCGGGCGCCGCTAGCTCCCAGTCGCCGAAGAGCCAGGCGATCTCGTACCGCGACCGAGCTTTCCCGTCGGCCGTCTTGTCGTTGTACAGGCGGGTCGCCGCGCCGGTCAGCGCCACGTTCGTCCCGGTGACGTGGGAGACGACCAGGTAGCTTCCGGGCGCGGCGGCGTCTCGCAGCGCCGCCGCGATCCGGTACGGGTCATCGGCATCGGTCAGGAAAAGCAAGACCGCGACCAGGATGATCGCCACCGGCTCGGTCAAGTCCAGTACAGCGCGCGAGTCCGGATCGGCCAGTATCGCTGCGGGATCGCGGAGGTCAGCGTGAATGACCACCGCTCGTTTTGTCCCCTCGAGAATTTTGCGCCCCTCAGCCACCGCGGCCGGGTCACGGTCTGCATATATGGTGCGCGCACCAGGGGCGACCTGCTCCGCGATCTCATGCACGTTCCCGGCGGAGCAGGTGGCTGGTATGCGCGTCTGCGGCGCGTTCCTTCAGGCCGAGCGTGCTGTGTACGTGCGGGAGGATCCGCTGGTTCTGCTCGTCCCAGGCGGCGTTGGTGACGTGGACTTTCGACCAGACAGGGGCGGCGGGTCGTCGAGCTTGTCGCAGGCACCACGATGTCCGCTTGTCCGGCCGACTGTGAGCACGTGGCTGTCCATGAGCGTCGTTCCTTTCCCGGTCCGGCTGCTAGCTGGTCTCGTATCCGTTGCAGGCGGCGAACACCCTGCGGGTCTCGGCGTGTCCCGTACCGTTTGCGAGCAGGACGTGCAGGAGCAGCCGGGCCTTGAGCGGGTCGAGGAAACCGGCGCTGATCAGCCCCCGGCCGAGCAGGTCCTGTTCGGACCCGGTGAAGCCGTAGGTGTCCGATAGCACCGATCCTGCTCCGGTGCGGGAGGCGAGGATCACCGGAATCTGCTTCGCGAGATCAGCCAGGTCAGGCACGGTGGCAGCGGGCACGTGCCCGGCACCGAACGCGGCGACCACCAGACCGTCGAACCGTCCGGCGCAGGCCCGGATCATTTCCCCGTCATCGCCAAGGGCGAGCGTGACAAGACCGACCCGTACCGGGCCGGGCAACCCAGCATGCGGCAGCTTCGGGAGCGGAGCAGGACGGGTCAGCAGCCGTACCCGGCCTTCGACGACCTGACCGATCGGCCCGGTCGAGGGCGAGGCGAAAGCGGTCACGCTGCTGGCATGCATCTTGCGGACCCAGCGGGCGGCGTGGATCTCCTCCGCGAACACGACTACGCAGCCCAGGCCGCGGAGCAACGGGCTCGCTGCTGCCTGCACCGCGGCGAGGATGTTGGCGGGGCCGTCCGCGCCGGCCAGGGCGGCGTTACGCATCGCGCCGGTGACCACGACCGGTATGTCAGTCCCGCACAGCAGGTCCAGCAGGAACGCGGTCTCCTCAATCGTGTCAGTGCCCTGCGTCACCACCGCTCCGCATATCCCCTCAGGGACCTGGCCCGTGATCAGCGCAGCGAGTTCGCCGATGTCCTGGAGAGTCAATGACGCGCCCGGCACCTGACGTACGTCGTGAACCTCTGTGTCTATCCCTGCCGCGGCCAGCCCAGGGACGGCGGCCAGAAGCTGCTGCCCGCTCAGCGCGGGAACCGCGCCACCTCGATTGCCAGGATCGCGAGCCATCGCGATCGTGCCCCCCAAGGAGAACACCGCGACTGACGGGCGGAGCGAATGCGCGCTGGGCACTGGGTCTTTCCTCCAGGAAACACGGATTGTTGCAGTGAGTCATCCTAACGTGCCGCAGGAAGCCTCTTCCCAGGAACTGATCCGCCGCAGGTAGTCCTGTTCGTGCCGGAACAATAATCGGCCTGGAACGGAGAGGGCGCCAGCGTTTTGCCAGCGTTCCGCCAGCGGACAGCGGTACTGCTATACGCATGGCAGGAAACTACTCGGAATGGGTCTGCGTCTGCGTAGGGGATGAAAGGCGAGTTCTGATGGGGCACGGAAGGCCAGGTGGATGATGGATCGGCCACGGGTGAAGCCTGAGCATGCGCCGTTCCGGATTTCGGGGAATCGTATCCGGATCGGCGGCGCGGCGTACGGGATCGCTGCCGAGATAAAGGACCCGGATGGGTTCGTGTGGACTCTGCTGCAGAGCATGGATGGCACCCGCGGCATCGCTGAAGTCGTCGAGCATACGGTCAGGGTGCATCCCGACGCGGCGCCTGCCATCCTGCGTACAGCGGTGGACCAGCTTCTGGGGTCAGGGTACGTGGAGGACGCCGCCGCCGCTGATCCGCCGGGGCTAAGCGAGCGTGACAAGGAGCGCTACGATCGCGCTCGCGGCTATTACCGCTGGCTGGACCTGAATGTGCGGGCCAGTACATGGGAGCCGCAGGCCAGGCTGAGAGCCGCCGCGGTCACAGTGGTGGGGGTTGGCGGCACCGGGGGCGTGGCGGCGCTGGCGCTCGCGGCAGCCGGGGTAGGCCGCCTGCACTGCGTTGATCCGGATGTCGTAGAGCTCTCTAATCTCAGCCGCCAGATCATCTATGCCGAGGCTGACATAGGCACCCCGAAGGTCAGTACCGCTACGGCACGGCTGCGGGCGCTTAATTCAGACATTGTGATTTCCGGGGAACAGCGGCGCATCTGCTCGGTAGATGATGTCCTCCCGCTGGCGAGGGAGTGCGACGTTCTGCTGCTGACCGCTGATCAGCCGCCGGACGTACGGGTATGGACAAACCGCGCCTGCATAGCAGCGTCCAGGCCGTGGGTGGATGCGGGCTACCACGGGCCTCAGGTCCAGGTTGGCGTTTACGTGCCTGGCAGCGGTGGTTGCTGGGAATGCGTACACGAGGCTTCCCGGGAGGGGCTCCGGACGGTGCTCGGAGCGGTGACCGGCGATGACTGGCAGCGGAGCCTGGCGGTCGCCAGCGCGGTCGGCGCGGTACCCGCCGGCATCTCCGGCTATCTTGCCGCCCATCACGTGATCGGCCTCCTGACCGGTGTCCCGCCGGTCAAGTCAGGGCTAATTCAGGCCATCAACCTTGCTGCCCTTGACGCACCCTTCACTTTCGAGGAACCGCCCAGGCCTGGCTGCCCGGGTTGCGGGCCGCGCTTGTGACAGCCGAGGAGACCAGGGTCGAGCTGCGCCGGCTCAGCATGCGGCGCGAGGGCGACTCATGGATACTCGGCCGGATGGAGACCGGCGATTTCGTCGCTGTCCCGCCGGTGGCGCACCGGGCCGTGATCTTGCTCGCCGACGGTCACAGCGTCGCCGAGGTAACGCGGACGCTACGCGAAGAGACGGGAAAAGTAATCAGCGTCGCCAGCCTCGTGACCTCACTGGACGACCTGGGTTTTGTCGCCGCGCTCAACGGCGAGGCCCGCGAAGAACCGGCCCCGGCGCGGGCGAGCCTGCCGTGGCTGCACCCGCAGGCACTGCGCTGGCTGCTGCATCCCGCTACAGCCTGGACAGTCCTGGCGGTCTTCCTCGCGGCAGCGGCGGAGATGATCAGCGATCCCAGACTGGTACCGGATTACCACGGCCTGGTCTGGAACCGTTATTCGGGAATCGTCCTCGCGGTCAATGCCGCGATCGGGTGGACGCTGGCCTGGCTGCATGAACTCGGTCATCTGGGTACTGCCCGCGCGGCCGGTGTACCGGCACGGATCGGGCTGGGCACCCGGCTGCAATTCCTGGCTGCCCAAACTGATGTCAGCGGCGTGTGGGCGGCACCGCGCCGCACGCGGCTGACTGTCTACAGCGCCGGGATCGCTGTCAACCTAGTCGCCGCCTCGTGCTGCGTGCTGATCCTGGGATTCGCTGATCCAGGTGGCCTGATCCGGCGGCTCCTTATCGTAGGAGAGCTGGAATCGCTGCTGTTCCTGCCGTTGCAACTGCTCATCTTCATGCGCACCGACGTGTACTTCATCGTCCAGGACCTGGCCGGCTGTACCAACCTCTACGCCGACGGTGCCGCCCACATCCGTTATCTCTGGCGCCGCCTGATCCGGCGGCCTGGCGGCACCATGCCGCAAGACCCGTCGCGCGGCCTGCGGCCACGCCAACGCCGCGCCGTGCGCGCCTATAGCTGGCTATTGCTGTCCGGGACGGCAGCCACTCTCGCAGCCGCCGCCGTCATCACGGTGCCGGCGACCGTGACACTCCTGGCTCACGCGGCCGGCGAACTGGCAGGCCCGACCGCGATTGACCGGGCAGACGGCGCTGCCGCTCTCGCCGTGACCGGCAGCTTTCAGGTCCTCTGGCTCCGGACCTGGTGGCGCCGTCACAGCCGGCAGGCTAAGAACCTCCTGCACACCCTGCGCAGGCAGACAGCCGAGAGGAGGTGACAGCATGCCGACGATCGAATCTCTCAAGCCGGAGGAGACTCCCGAGGCGGAGATCGTTGAGATCCACAAGCTCGACAAGATCGAGACCACCTACCTGAACACCCCGAACAGCTGAGTCCGGGCCGTGCGGGAGGTGACAGCATGCATCGAGCCGGACCGCGAGAGACAAAGCTACGTCCATAACGACGTGAAAGTATCCGCAGGTGGCAAGGTTGAGGCCACCGGTTGTGGTCGGCCGCAGGTTCCCGTCTTCGGCTCGTCGTGTTGTCGCGAAACGCAGGACGGTGACTGTGACAGTTGTTCGCTGAGTCACAGTCACCGCCCGGCCCGCGTCGGACAACGCGCCGCTCCCCGCCCAGTCGTCCATCACCTAGCCGAGGTGACCGTCTGGGAATCAAGGGTGACGGCTTCGGTTACGACGCCGTCCGGGTGCCATCGCGCACTGTGATACACGGGTCCGCCGTGCCGCCTGATGCCGGGCGAGATTCATCAGGAAAAGTCACCATATATTCACCTGTAAAGGGTGAACCAGGCCGGTGCCGCTGCCGTTCCAGCTAATGGACGTTCGTGCGACCTGGGGAGGCGCCATGTCCGCAGTTTCGTCGCGCGCTGTATCGCTTCGGCGGGCAGGATGCGGCCGGGCGGTCCCGGTTGTCCCGCTCCGGGCACTGACCTTAGCCTCGCCCGCAGTCGTTGCGTTCGCCGCGCTTTCGTCTGAGAGTGCGGTGGCCGGCCTTGGCCAGCGGTGACCACCTCCCAGGATCAGGACGTCAGCGGCGTCTGTGCCCGCGTGTGCGCGGGCCGCCATCATGCCTACCCCGCCATGCCATCGCATGGGCCGTACCCAAAGGAGAGCATGATGGCTCGATCCCCTTTCCGATTCCTCCTACCGCTAGCCGTGCTGTCACTGGCAGTCGGCGCCCCCGCTCTGGCCGCCTCGGCGGCAACGTCCGGGACCTGGACCGTGACCGGCAGCATGAACACCGCCCGGTTCCAGGACGACAGCGCCGTCCTGCCCGACGGCGAGGTGCTCGTCCTCGGCGGCAGTACCTCGCCGACCAGCGCGGAACTGTACAACCCGGCGACCGGCACCTGGTCGTCGACTGGCAGCATGGCCTCACCCCGCGAAGGTCAGCAGGCCACCCTGCTGCCCGACGGCAACGTGCTGGTCAGCGCCGGCATCGAGGCCGCCGCGGGTTCGTTCGCCGAGCTGTACAACCCAACAGCCGGCACTTGGTCGGCAGCCACCGGCGGGCTGAACGCCTGCGTGGCCAACTTCGACTGCCGCATCGGCAGCAGCGCAACCCTGCTGGGCAACGGACAGGTACTGGTCGCGGGCGGGCTGTATGGCCTCGACACGAACCCGTCCAGCACCGCCAGCGCCATCCTCTACAACCCGGCGACGAACTCCTGGACCCTTACCGGCAGCTTGACCACTGCCAGGGAGGACCAGACCTCCGACCTGCTCACCAGCGGGCAAGTGCTGGCAGCGGGCGGCGCGAACTTCGTCAGCCACAAGTTCACCGCGCTGTCCAGCGCAGAACTGTACACCCCGTAACCGCTACCGCGGCTACGGGTATCAGCCGGCCTCCGCCCAGACCACGCGGAGACCGGCTGGCCCGGCACGCTCACTGCGGAACGCGGCTCCCGAGCCCTGGTTGCCTAGCCTGACCCGGGCACCCGGGTCAGAATGCGCCGCCTGACATGGCGGGTGAGGTTGCCGCCGGGGGCAGCGACGCTTGCCGCGTCGAACTTCCTCGCGCAGATGACCGCGCTTGCCCAGACCATCTGGGCGGTCCCGCCCACCTGGAAGTTGCCTCAGCTGCTTCCGTCTTCTCGATCGGCTCGGTCGCGAGTGCCAACTCGATCTTGTCCGCGCTGTCCCGCTGGTCCCTCCTAGCCTGGCGGTCGGCCGGCACCACCGGTCTGCCAGGCCACAGGTCAGGCTAGGGTGGCAGGGCAGCGAGATGACTTTACGGCTCGTGTATTCGGCTGAACGGCTCCCGGCCACTGCGATACCGCGTCCAAACCGCGTAGGTAAGGCCGGAAGGCTTTCCAATCTCGGGACCTTAGTCCTTGTCCGTACGACCCCGGGTGCCTAGCGTGGACGCATGACGATCAAGGTGTTCCTGCTCGATGACCACGAGGTGGTCCGCCGCGGGGTAAGGGATCTGCTCGAGGCCGAGAGCGACATCGAAGTCGTCGGCGAGGCCGGTACCGCGGAGTCGGCGCTGGCCCGTATCCCGGCGCTGCGTCCCGACGTGGCGGTGCTCGACGTGCGACTGCCGGACGGCGATGGAGTGACCGTGTGCCGTGAGATCCGGTCCAGGTTGCCGGAGGTCGCGTGCCTGATGCTTACGTCCTTCGGTGACGACGAGGCGTTGTTCGACGCGATCATGGCTGGCGCGGCCGGTTACGTGCTGAAGCAGATCCGCGGCACCGACCTGGTCGGCGCGGTCCATACCGTCGCCGCCGGGCAGTCGATGCTGGACCCGCGCGCGGCCAGCCGGCTCATGGCCCGGTTGCGGGACCAGGCCGTGAAGAAGGATCCGCTGGCGGGCCTGACCGAGCAGGAGAAGAAGATCCTGGAGCTCATCGGCGAGGGGCTGACCAACCGGCAGATCGGTGAGCGCGTGTTCCTGGCGGAGAAGACCGTGAAGAACTACGTGTCAACGCTGTTCGACAAGCTCGGCATGCAACGCCGCACCCAGGCCGCGGCCTACGCCACGAAGATCTTCGGATACAAGTAACCGGGACCTTCGGCCCTGTCCGACGAGCCGCCGACGACAATGCTGCTGCTGAGCGGCAGCCTCGGGCCTCGATGACGCCCCGCTCCTGCTGGAATGCCCCGGGGAACTGGGAGCGGATATCTTCTGTCGGTACGCGAGGTGAAGGCGCTCGCAGATGGCGCAGGCAATTCTGGAGCAGCTCGCCGGAGGCGGGAGTCACGGCCGCCAGCGCGGGCAGCCACGCCAAGGGTTTCTGCTCGCCCGGATCGGCGAGGTGAGATGATTCACCAGGCCTAGGCCCGGTCGAGACGTTCGGGGCTGTCGTGGGTGCTCGCGTGCTGCTGGCCCGGGCGCTGTCCCAGCCCTGGCAGTTCGCCGTCCTGGGCCGCCGCCGCTGTGCTGCTGCTCGCGTTCCGCCGGGGTGTGGTGCGGCGACTAGTGCTTGCTCAGACACACCGCGTGCAGGAATAGCGGGACCACGCAGCCGCCCCGTCATGGCGCATGGTCCGTGCTGGTGGTGACGAAGGTCCCGCGGGAATGCGGACCTTCAGCCATGATGACGGCACGGTCCCCTAGGCGAGGCTAGGTCCTGTCCGACAACGGCACACCGGGACTCACCGAGATCCGGACCTACCAGGAGGCAAGACCATGCGCCGCACCACACCCCGGTTCTACATCTCCATCGCCACCACCGCCCTCAGCGTCCTGCTGCTCGCCGCCGGCGGCCTGCTGCTGTGGGGATCGGCCTACATCCACAACACCGTCCAGGGCCAGCTCGCGGCCCAGCAGGTCACTTTCCCGTCCAAGGCCGCGTTCGCCCACCCCAAGGCGGGCACCGAGATTACCCCGTCCATGATCCCCAGCGTCTCCCAGTACGCGGGTGAGCAACTGCTGACGGGTCAGCAGGCCGAAGCCTACGCCGACCACTTCATCGCCGTGCACATCGCTGACATGGGCGGCGGCAAGACCTACTCTCAGCTATCCGCCGAATCCCTCGCCCAGCCGAACAACACCAAGCTCGCCGACACCGTCAACACCGTCTTCAAGGGCGAGACCCTGCGCTCCATGCTGCTGAGCGCCTACGGCTGGTGGAAGGTCTCCCAGATCACCTACATCGCTGCCCTGGCCGCCTTCGGCCTCGGCACCGTCACCGCCCTCGGCGCCATCTTCGGCCTCGCCGTCACCCGCAAGCCCCAGACCCGGCCCACCATCACCCACGAGACCATCACCCCCGTCGAGACCGCATAACCCCAGCCGCATGATCCAGCCAGCAGCCCAGCAAAGGCGGCGGTGACCATGGTCACCACCGCCTGTTTCACGTTGGCGTTCGAGGCCGACGACGTCGGCTCCGGCTGGTCCGTGACCGCCGTCGGTCACGCCCGGCAGGTCACCGATCCAGCGGACATTGACAAGCTGCGCACCACCGGACCGCGTCCGTGGGTGCCCGACGAGCTGCCGTACTTCGTCAGGATCACCCCAGGGATGCTAAACGGGCGGTGGCTCACCTCAGCGGATAACGCCCCTGCGGGGCCGGACGCAGTGGTTCCTCCGATTGCTCGGTGACGACGGGTACCCGCCAGATCAGCTCCGTGCCGCCACTCGCTCCCGGGGATATCGCGAGATCCCCGTGGAGTGAGCGCGCTCGTTCTGCCATGTTGGAAAGCCCACTGCGACGAGTACCTGGCTGGATTCCACGGCCATTGTCCGCAATGGTGATAGTCAGGAAGCCATCGACGGTGTCGATGGTGACGTCGACCTTGGTCGCGGCGGCGTGCCTGGCCGCGTTGGACAGCGCCTCGCGCAGCACGGCGAGGGCCTGCTCGGCTAGCTCAGGGGCGAGCCGGGCGTCCAGGCCGCTGCCGAGCCGGAGCGCGGGCGCGAACCCCAGCATCTCGGTCATCTCATCGGTCAGCGCCAGGATGTCCGCGCGGAACGCGGGCTCCTTGGCACCCCGGGCTTGCAGCGCGAAGATCGTCCCCCGGATGTCCTTGATCGTGTCGTCCATCGCGTCGACGGCATTCCCTATCCGGTCCCGCACCTCCTGCCGGGTCACCAGCGGCATCGTGCCCTCCAGCGACATGCCGGTCGCATACAGCCGCTGGATCACCAGGTCGTGCAGGTCGCGGGCGATCCGGTCCCGGTCCTCGAAAACCGACAGCCGTTCGGCGTCGGCGCGGCGTGCCGCAAGCTCGACCGCGACCCCCGCCTGCGCGGCGAACGCCCCGACCAGCGCGGTCGTCCCCGGGTCGAACGGCTGGCCGCCTGACTCGCGGCCCACGATAAGCACGCCGCGGACGTTGCCGGGCGCGCCGAGAGGGAACACCAGGGCGGGGCCGATGCTGGCCATCGCCTCGCGGATTCCCTGCGTCGCGCGCTGTTCGGTGGCCAGGTCCGCAATAATCAGCGGTTCTGCCGCTGTCGAGTACCTGCCGGGCGAGCGACTTCTGTGACGGGATCACCATACCGCGGATCGCGTCCGCGCCCTTGCCCTCGGCGTTGGTGACGTTGAGGTGCTGACCGTCCTCGTCGGGAAGCTCGAGCGTGACCAGGTCGGCGCCGGACAGCTCAAGTGTCTGCCTGGTAATCGTGGCCAGGACAGCGTCCGGGCTCTGGCCGGACAGCAGCTGGGTCGCCACGTCCGCGCTGGCCCGCAGCCAGCGCTGCTGACTGCGGGCCTCGTCATACAGCCGGGCGTTCTCGAGCGCGACGCCGGCCGCCGAGCCGAGAGCGGTCAGCACCGCCTCGTCGTCCTCGGTGAACTGACCGCCGTTCCGCTTCTCGGACAGGTAAAGGTTCCCGAAGACGTGGTCCCGGACTCGGACCGGGACCCCGACGAAGGACCGCATGACCGGGTGCCCGTCCGGGAACCCAGACGACTCGGGATGGCTGGAGATCTCAGCCAGGCGCAACGCCTGCGGGTCCCTGACCAGCAGGCCAAGCAGCCCGCGGCCCTCGGGCCAGTGGTGAATCTGCTTGATCTCCTCGTCGGTGAGCCCGACGGGGATGAACTGCGCGAGCCGCTGATCATCCCCGATGACCCCGAGCGCGCCGTACTTGGCGTCAACCAGCTCGACCGCCGCTTCGACGACGCGGCGCAACATGGCCTGCAGTTCGAGGCCGGATCCGATGGCGACCACGGCTTCGAGCAGGCCGCGCATCCGGTCCCTGGTGTCCAGGACCGCCTGGAGCCGGGATTGGAGCTCGGCTAGCAGCTCATCCAGCCGAAGTCCGGGCAGGATCTGGCGCTCATCCACGCCTCATCGTATGCATGCTGGGTCGAAACTCCCATAGCGAGGGGACTCTTCGCACTGCTGTGCGCCGGTCTACGGCCCATGGTGGACGTCATGAACCTGAACTCGTCGCCGTCAGGTCACCGAACCGGTCGATGTCACATCGACCGGTATAGAGGACGGTCAACGTGACATCGACAGCCCCCCTGACGCCGCGCGGGACCAACTGCCCTGCCCACGGCGCGAGCGTCCAGCGGCCGGGACCTTAGTCACCGGCCGCCGGGCCGTTCACCACTGTTCGCCTGGACCCGTAAGCGATGGGCTAGGGGTAACGACAAGTACCCCAGAAAGGGCGAGCGCGATGAACGCCACCGTGAAGGACGTGATGACCACGCACGAGCTCGCTGTGCTAAGGGCAGCCACGATGACACCGGTACCGGCCTACGCGCTGCTGACTGACGGCTCCACCGTCCAGATCAGGACGGCGGAACCAGGCGACTACGAAGCGGTCAAGGCGATGCACGAGGCGATGTCGCCGGACAACATCTACCTGCGCTTCTTCAACGCCAGCCCGCTGTGCGCCGGACGCGAGGCCCACCGGGTCTGCCGGGAGCACGGGAACGGGCACGCCGATCTGCTCGCGGTGTACGACGAGCAGATCGTGGGATGCGCCAGCTACGAGAGCCTTAAGGGCCGCAAGGCGGCCGAGGTCGCCTTCGCAGTCGCGGACCGCATGCACCACAGGGGCATCGCGACCCTGCTCCTTGAGCACCTGGTGGCCCAGGCCCGCCACGACGGCATCCCGGCCTTCGTGGCGACCACACTCGCGGAGAACACCGAGATGCTGCACGTATTCGCCCACGTTGGGCTGCCCGTGCAACGACGGCTGGAGGACGGCGTGTTCGAGGTCACGGTTCCGGTGCCCAGCGAGGGCCCGGACGAGTTCCTGTCAGCGGTCGAACGGCGTGAGGGCTCGGCGGACATCGCCAGCCTGCCCTCTCTGCGGCACATCTTCGCACCGGCGTCTGTCGCGGTCATCGGCGCCAGCCGCCGTAAGGGCACTGCCGGCCGCGCGATCTTGGACAATATCCATAACGACGGTTTCCAAGGTCCCCTGTGCGCCGTGAACCCGCACGCGCGCTACCTCGGCGGGGTGAAGTGCGTCCCGTCGGTCGCCGAACTCCCCGAAACGCCCGAACTCGCGGTCATCGCCGTACCGCCGCCCCGGGTCACCCAGGTCGTCGAGGCGTGCGGTGCCCGCGGGGTCAAGGCACTCGTGGTGATCACCGCCGGCCTGGACACCGGGGCCTGCGCCGACCTGCTCGCGATCTGCCGCCGCCACGGAATTCGCCTGATCGGACCGAACTGCTTCGGCGTCGCGGTTCCCTCCATCGGACTGAACGCGACGTTCGCCGCATCCCATCCGGCCGCGGGCAAGGCAGGTCTCGTCGTGCAGTCGGGCGGGATCGGCTTCGCGCTGGTGGACCAGCTGTCACGGCTGGGGATCGGGATATCGTCGTTCGCCTCGGTGGGAAACAAGCTGGACGTCTCAAGCAACGACCTGCTGATGTGGTGGGAGCACGACGGGGTCACCAAGCTCGCCATCATGTACATCGAGTCGTTTGGCAACCCGCGCAAGTTCGGGCGCACCGCGCGCCGGGTCGGCGCGACAATGCCGGTGCTGACCGTCCACGCCGGCCGCTCGGCGATCGGGCAGCGGGCGGCAGCAGCGTCGCACACCGGGGCGATCGCGACTCCGCTGGCCAGCCGCCAAGCTTTGTTCGAGCAGGCGGGAATCATCGCGACACCCGGAGTCGGCGAACTCACCGAGGTCGCCGCGCTGCTCGCGACCCAGCCGGTCCTGGCCGGGCGGACCGTCGCGTTGATCTCCAACGTGGGCGGCGCCGGGGTACTGGCCGCCGATGCGTGCGTGGAACGCGGCCTTACCGTCCACCAGCCGCACGGGACCCTGAAGCGGCGGCTGGGGGCGCTAACACCGGACGGCGCGGCGGTCAGCGGCCCGGTCATACCCGGAGGCCGCGGTAGCGGCGATGGCCCGCGCCGCCGCCTACGGAGCATGGCGTGCCACCCCGCGCGGCGAGATCCCCGCGTTCCCTGACGTCATGACCAGTCACGCCCGCGCGATGGTGCGCGAGTTCCTTTGCTCGGAGCCGGCCGGCTGGCTCTCCCCCGGGACGGTCGCTGAACTGCTCACCAGCTACGGGCTCGGCCCGGTACATAGGGACATCGCGATCCAGCCGATGATCACCGGCGGCACCGAAGTGCTGGTCAGGGTGGCCGACGACCACGTGTTCGGCCCGCTGGTCGTGTTCGGCCTCGGCGGGGTCGCCACCAACGTGCTCGCCGACCACGCCGCGCGGCTGGCCCCGCTGACCACGACCGACGCCGACGCGCTGATCCACTCGGTGTGGGCCGCTCCCCTGCTGCTCGGCTACCGCGGCGCCCCGGCCGCCGACCTGGACGCGCTACGCGACCTGCTGCTGCGGATCTCGCGGCTCGCCGAGGACCTGCCAGAGATCACCGAGCTTGACCTCAATCCGGTGATCGCACGGCCCGACGGTACGTTCATCGTGGACGCACGCATCAAGGTCACCCCGTGCGAGCCGCAGGACCCGTTCCTCCGCCGACTCCGCTAGGCGGCCGACCGTTCCTGGTGGGTGCTGCACCAACCAGATAGGGGACGCGTCGAGGATTTAGTTGTGGTTTTGGCGTGTGGTGCCCGGACCTGAGCACCGGTGGCGGCAGAGACGTGGCTGGCGCATCCGGCAAGCGTTCCAGTCGCTGTGAGCGGGCAGCGTGCCGGACCCCTGACGCACATACCAGGCAAAAGGCGCATGCCGGCCAGCCGCGCGAACCCGGTTCGCGGCACCAGCTCCTATCGATGGCCCATCGATGGTGCTATCGCGCTATCGATGGGCCATCGATAGCGGTCGCCGGCACCCGGAGCGGACAACGTCAGTCTCAGGTAAACCCTGCACCGCAGGAGCCCCGAGGTGTCCGGGCCGCCAGAGCGCTGGATGCGCAGCGGCGCGTCCCCGATGGGGGAACTGTGCTTCGCCGCGCACTCCCGGCACGCCGAAGCCGAAATGCGGGCCATTGGCGATGACATGGCAGCCCGGATCACCAGCTCGCCCGCCCTTACGCAGCTCCTCCGCCGCACCTATCCGGGCAGTCAGCGGGCGTAGGCGGTCTCGCAGGAGATTGACCCGGCGCCGTTCTGCTAAATAACCAGATTCGGGGCGCTGTACGGCGGTAAGGATGGCGTCGGCGAGTTCGGCTCCGACCTCGTCCCGCAGTTCGGTCAGTCGCGTGCGGGTGAGCTTGGCGTGCTGGTCGGCGGCGAGCCGGAAACCCGCACCCCGTGCAGTCCTCGGCGTACGCCTGGAGCGTGAACTGGGTGTCAGGCAGGCCGCGCGAGTCCAGCGGCGCGAGATCGGCGCGGCGGACACGTCTTCGCAGGCCTTCCTGATCCCGGCTAGTGCGGACATCCAGATCGCGTTGGAAACGGAACGGCTGCTCAGCCGACCCCAGCGGCGGAGTAATCCCACTCCTCACTAGGTAAGGAATCACCCGTGTCGATACGGCTGACCAGGAAGAACGCGGCCACGAAAACGACAACCATGGCCAGCAGCAGAGCAAGCGTGGCGGTACTGACCGACGACGGCCCGCTGAGCACGAACAGCACCTTCCTTATAGTCGCCACCAAGCCGACCACGATGAGGGGCTGGGCAACCAGATGGTGCGCCCGCAGCGACAAAACGACGGTGTGCACGATCTCGACGAGTATCAGCGTCAGCAGCACCCGGTCCAGCAGCGCGTTGACCGCGGCCTCCACGTCGGCGTGCAGCAACGACCGGCAGAAATCGGCAATCGCCCCGGCCAGCACGGCCACGGCCATGACCAGCAGCACGACACCGACCGCAGCGGACAGATAGTCCTGGCCATGCTCGAGCAGCCCGACCACGCTCCGCACGCCACGCGGGCTGGGCTTCTGCTCGGTCATGGTCAGCGCATCGTAACGCGGCTGCTCGCGAGAGAACAGGCCCAGAAGCGGGAAGTCCGGCGCCTCCCAAGACGTGGCTGCCGAGCACGAGGTAATCGGGGGGTGGCCTTGCCACACGCGGTAATGAGCAGCTTGCCGGGGCGAAGTCCACACGAAACAAGCGCACGGCATGGTTAACGGGCCGCGATAGCTGAATGGACAACCTTCCTCCAGAGCGCGTTGTCACCGACGACTTCGACCGACGCTATTACCTCGACGTAAACCAACGAGCGCGGAACAGCCATCGACCAGAAGATCGGATCACTGGTCGGCTGATTGGAGGTTTCACCGAGCCAACATCATTACGAAAAATTCAACATTGACCGTAGAATGTTGGAGATATCCGACCAGGCCACTGACGCCATCCGGCTCGATGAGATAGGCGTCCACCTGAGAGGTGGTTGGCATGAGTGCTGGTACGGCGCAATTTCGTCTGCTCGGGCCGGTCGAGGTGCTCGCCGACGGTCAAGTCGTTGATATCGGCCCAGCTCGTCAGCGGTCTGTGCTGGCGGTCCTGCTGGTAGATGCTAACCGGGTCGTATCAGCCGATCAGCTGATAGAGCGGGTCTGGGGGAATGATCGTCTTCCTCGCCGTCCGCGTAACGCGGTGCAAATGTATGTGTCGATGCTGCGCCGGGCACTGACCGCGATCGGGGAGCTCACGATCTTGCGGCGAGCGGATGGGTATGTGGCCAGGGTTGATGAGCAGCTAGTGGATATGCATGATTTCCGTAAGCTGATCGAACTAGCCCGTGCCACTGCCAGTGACGAAGATGCGGTGGCGCTGTTTGAGCGGGCTCTCGCGCTATGGCGCGGAGAAGCGTTCGGAATCCTGGATACTCCGTGGCTTAGCGACGCCCGGGGTGTCCTGGACAAGGAGCGACAGGAGGCCGGGCGTGATCTGACGGATGTCCAGTTGCGGCGCGGCCAGCACGGCACGGTGCTCGCTCGGCTGTCTTGGTCGGCTACTCAACATCCGCTGGATGAACGCATCGCTGGCCAGATGATGCTCGCCCTGTACCGGAGCGGTCGGCAGGCCGACGCGGTCGCGCATTACGAAGGTATCCGGAGGATGCTGGCCGATGAGCTCGGTGCCGACACCAGCTCGGCACTCCGGCGGTTGCACCAGCAGATTCTGACTGCCGATCCGGCGATCGCTGCTCCCGCCGCCAGCCCGCAGCCGACGTCTCTCGAGCCGCGCAGACCGGCACCCACGCTAGCCGTGCGGCATTCGCTGCCGCAAGATTCGGTGGCGTTCACCGGTCGGGCCAGAGAACTGGCCGACATCGCCGCTAAGGCATCCGACGCCGCCGGGGCAGGAGGCGTGGTAGCGATCCACGCGATCAGCGGGATACCGGGGATAGGAAAGACCGCGTTGGCCGTACATGTCGCTCACCGGCTGCGGGACAGATTCCCTGACCGGCAGCTATTCATCGATCTGCATGCTCACACCCCTGGCCAGGAACCAGTGTCCGCGAAGGCGGCGCTCGCCGGGCTGCTGTCGGCCATCGGAGTGGACGCCCGTTACCTGCCAGAGGATCTGGAGGGGCGAGCCGGGCTGTGGCGAGACCGGGTGGCCGGCCAGCGCGCCCTGCTCGTCCTGGACAACGCCGCCAGTAGCGCCCAAGTCACCCCGCTGCTCCCTGGGGGCAACACGTGCCTTGTGCTGGTCACCAGCCGCCGCTATCTCGGCGACCTGCCCGGCGCGATCGTTCCGATCCAGTTGGAGGCTCTGTCCTCCGGCGAAGCGGTGGCGATGTTCCGGCAGCTCGCTCCCCGTGCCGCTGACACACCCGCCGCCCGGATGCAAGAAGGCGGGGTGCAAGAAGGCGGGGTGCAAGAGCTCGTGCGGCTGGCCGGGGGCCTGCCGCTGGCGATATCCCTGCTGGCCAGGGTTTACGCCAAGCATGTGTCCTGGAACCTGTCCGACCTCACCCGCGAGACCCAGGCGGGCATGCTCACCATGGCTGCCGAGAAAGACAGCGTCGCCGCCGCGTTCGAGGTGTCCTACCGAACCCTCTCCCCCGGCGAGCGGCAATTCTTCCGCCGCCTCGGCTCGCACCCCGGCACCACCATCGATACTTACGCCGGCGCCGCCATCGGCGGCGTCTCCCTGCCGGAGGCAATCCGCTGCCTGGATGCCCTGCACCACGAAGGCCTGCTGGCCGAGGTCGGCTACCGCCGGTACAGCATGCACGACCTCATCCGGCGCTACGCCCAGGATCTCGCCACCGCCGCCCCCGCCGACGACCGCGACCAGGCGCTGGGCCGGCTGCTTGACTATTACCAAGGCACCGCTACTACAGCCCAGGCTCGCATAGCCCGCCAGTCCCGCCCCAGGAGTAACGCCACTGTCACCCCCGCACCGACCACGTTTCCCGACCTGTCCGACCGTGAGCAGGCGCTGTCTTGGGAGCGATCCGAGCGCACCAACCTGATTGCTTGCCTCGACCACGCCACTCGGGCCAATGACCATTCCAGGGTCGTCGCATTCACCGCCGCCATTGCCGATCTCCTCCGCCAGGACGGCCCCTGGACCGAATCAGTCAAACGGCACGGTACCGCTGTGGGCAGCGCGCTGGCGCTCGGAGACCGGCTAGGGCTGGCCAACGCCCTGCATGACCTGGGGATCGCGCGGTATCAGACCGGGGATTACCCGGGCGCCCTTAAAGCGCTGGAGGAGTCACTGGACATTTACCGCGACCTCGGAAACCGGCTGGGCCAGGCCAACGTCCTCAACGACATGGGAGAGGCGCTGCAGCTCACCGGGGATTACCGGGGTGCGGTCGAGGCGCTAGAGGAGGCACTGGGAATCCATAGTGACCTCGGTAACCGCCTGGGGCTGGCCACCGTCCTCTACTACCTCGGCGGCGTGCTGCGGCTGACCGGAGATTACCCTCGTGCAACCGAGGCTCTCGAGCGGGCACTGGCCGTCAGCCGCGACCTAGATAACCAGGGAGTTCGGGCTAACACCTTCACGCAGATCGGGATCGTGAGGCGTCAGACCGGGGATTACCCGGGAGCGATCGAGGCATTGGCGGAGGCGCTGGGCATTTACCGTGACCTCGGCAACCGCCTCGGTCAGGGTAACGCCCTCACCCATCTTGGAGCCGTGCGATGCCGGACAGGAGATCATCCTGAGGCGGCTGAAGCTATCGAGGAGGCAATAGCCATCTGTCGCGAGCTCGGTGACCGCGGAGGGGAAGCCGAAGGGCTCAACGAGGAAGGCGCCCTCTACCGCGCCTGTGACGAGCTGGACCGGGCCGCGACCTGCCATCGGCAGGCGCTTGACCTAGCCCTCGCGATCGACAGTCCCTGGGATGAGGCCTGCGCGTTGGCTGGCCTCGGCCGCTGCGCTCTGGCCACTGGCCACATCGCCGATGCGCGAGCATACCTGGAACAGGCGCAGCGGATCTTCCACCGGACCGGCGCAGCCGAAGCCATCGGAATCAAAGCCGAGCTCCAAGCCCTCACCGGTGACGCGGGTGATCGCGGACACTAACTGCCGCAAGATCCGTTAGTGTCCGCGATCATGGATATCAGCTCACCACGACTGGGTGCCGTTACTCAGGATGGCGAGCACATAGAAGGGATCGCTATCTAGCAGGCGGTAATGCCGGTAGTAGCGGTTGGTTATCCCGCCTTGCGATTTGTTGGCCGAGATCGGGACGATCGCGATCGAGTAGGCGCTCTGGAAAGAGGCGCCCTGGTACGTGCTCGCCATGGGATATTCATCGCAGCTATCACCCGACGGGACGGTGACTCCGCCGCACGCGGCTTGGTAGTTCGCCAGCTTATCTGCCGCGTTCATATCTCTCGTGAGCGGGAAGAGGGGCGTTCCCCATGTCGGGTCCAGACCGCCAACTATCTGCTCTGCGTCGTAAATGTGCTGCGCCACCGGCTGCACGAGGGGGTACTCGGTCGCGTCGTACACCACGGTCGGTATGAAGTCCTCATCCACGCATCCAGCGGTTGTGCGGGCGATGCTGTCACAGCGGCCGTAAAGACCGTCGCCATAATCGCCACCGGACCATGCGGGGTACCCGGCCGGCCGAGGCCCGAGAACCACACGCCAAGGTCAGCGTCGAGGGAGTCCATGGAACTGGCGGTGGTGGCGACGTTGCCGATGTCAGAACTCCGTCCACGTATTCGTCCAGGTGGTAGCGGGCGTCAGATTGATCAAGGTGCCGTCAGGGGTCGTCGAGGACTGTTCGGCGCATGACCCGGGAATGACGTCACACGAGGAGTAGACGGCGGTCAGCGTTCCGCCGTCGAGGGTTCCCCAGCCTGCGCCGATGACGATGTTTATGCCGTGGGTCCAGGTCAGCGAGGAACCGCTGTAATTGACCCACTGCTCATCCGTGAAGAGGAGCGTTCCGGTCACCTCAGGCTCGCCGTCTACGTACAAGATGGCGGAGAGTTCGAAGTTCTCCTGGTTACATGAGGTGAATCGGTCTGGCTGGGGGTTATAGGTGCTGGCTCCCCCGAAGTTGCAGGATGTCGGCCCGGTGCCGGTGTTGCTGGCCGCGGCCGCCGCGGTAACCATACTCGCGGCGCGCTGCTTGACTTGCTTGGCGCTGGGCGCCGCATGCTTCACCGGTGCGCTATGGATGCAGAACTGCCTGGTCGGCGTGGCCGCGGCGTAGGAGCACCGGCTGCCTTGCGCGTTGGTGGTGACCTTCACACCCGGGCTGGCAAGCGCGGGTGATGATGCGGCCGATGCTCCGGTCCCGGTGGCGGCGATGCAGACAATGGCCAGGATGGCTGTGGCAACGACGGTTCCCGCTCGTCGGAATTGCCGAGGTGGTGGCATCCTGAATTTCATTCTCACGTGGTCCTCCCTAGTGACCGAACCAGAGATACGAGCTCTCTGGCAGTGCCGTGTTTGCACCCGAACAATGCCGCCAGCCCTGTCCTAGCCACCGTCGCTGAACCCGTCCGGGCTAGTCCTAATGGGCTTCGCGTGCATCGGGGCACTTCTTGACCAGGCTGCATCGCCGCGCATTGGCGGATGTTCAGTAATCCTTTATTGGGAGGTCAGGCGAGGCTTCCATTGCCTGCTCAGCCGAACCATCGGGCCAGGGCGGTTTCGAGCGGTTGCTCGTCGGTGCCGGACCAGGCGATGTAGCCGTCGGGCCGGATCAGGACGGCGTCGATGTCCTCAGCGGTCTTGGCGGTGACGTGGTCGACCCTGTCGGCCCAGCGGTCGATCGACCTCGGTGTGTCGTCGAGCGAAAGCAGCAGGCCCCGGCCGGAGTGCATCAGCCGGCTGACCCGGGTCGGGCCGTCCTGGGTGGTCAGGTCCAGGTCGATCATGCGCGGGCCGAGCCCGGGATACTGGACGTCGAGGCCGGACATCATGCCCGAGATGAAGCGGTTGGCGTCGGGCAGCCGGAGCAGGTCGGTGAACATGTCGCGGACCGCGGCGAGGTCCTTGTCCTGGGTCGGGTTATTGAGCACGCCCTGCGCGCGGGTGTTGCGCAGCACCCGGGCGGCGACGGGGTGCCGCTCGGTGTGATAGCTGTCGAGCAGCCCCTCCGGCGCCCACCCGCGCACCGTCGCGGCGAGTTTCCAGCCCAGATTGACCGCGTCCTGAATGCCGAGATTCACGCCCTGGCCGCCGATCGGCAGGTGAATGTGGGCCGCGTCCCCGGCGAAGAACACCCGCCCCTCGCGGTAACGCTCGACCTGCCGGCTGGCGTCGCTGAACCGGGATGCCTCGCGGAGCTCGCCCAATTCCGTCTCGGGCCCGTACACCGTCCGCAGGACTTCGCCGACCTCGTCGGCGGTGACAGGCTCGTTGCGGGCTGGGCCCGCGCCGGAGAGCTTGCCGAACATCAACCGGTATAGATCGCCCTCGATCGGGTGCAGGACGCTGAAGAATCCGCCGGTGGTCTTGATGTACTGGCTGAAATGTCCGGACGTGGTGGACACCGCGGCGGACCGGGACGCGAGGGTGATGTCGGCGACCACGCCGGACATCCTGCCCGCGGTGCCCGGGAACGGGACGCCCAGCAGCTTGCGGACCGCGCTGTGCCCGCCATCGCACGCGACGAGGTAACTGCCGCGGATGTCTCCGGCCGTGACGCCGTCGGCGTCCTGCTCGACCGCCGTCACCTCGTGTCCGCGAAGCACCGGTACGCCTTGGCCGACGAGGCGCTGTTCCAGGAAGGCTTCGAGCCGGGCCTGCGGGATGGCGACCGGGTAGGGGTGGCGGGTCCGCCACGGCCGGCAGTCCAGCTCGACCGGAAGCCCGGCGAAATGCCCGCCGAATTCGCCGCGGGGCAGCGCGCGGTCGAGCAACGGATCCAGCAGGCCACGCAGGTCGAGCACCTCCGCGGTGCGCGGTTGCAGCGCTCCCGCCCTGGACTGTGTACTGCGCGTGCGCTGCTTTTCCAGCACTACGGCCGGTATCCCGGCCAGCGTGAGCTCGTTGGCCAGCATCAGGCCGGTCGGGCCGGCTCCGACCACGATCACCTCGGTCTGCATGATCTCCTCCTAAGTAGACTGAGTGCAAATATACATCAAGTCTACTCGTGCGATATGCTGAGCCGCATGACCGAACCGGTGGGACTGCGGGAACGCAAGAAGGCGCGCGTCCGCGAGACGATCGCGGCAACGGCGATCCGCATGTTCCTCGAGTCAGGGTTCGACCAGGTCTCGATCACCGATATCGCGCGGGAGGCGGACGTCTCCCGGCGGACCCTGTTCGCGTATTTCCCGACGAAGGAAGACCTTGTCCTGCAACGGTTCGCCGACCACGAGGACGAAGCGGCCAGGATCGTCCGGGCACGGCGGCCCGATCAGCCGCCGCTAGACGCGTTGCGGGAGGCGCTGCTGGACAGGTTGCGGCAGCGTGATCCGAGCACCGGCCTGAATGACGATCCCGAGATCATCGCCTTCCTGCAGCTGATCAGCGGCACCGAGAGCCTGGCGGCGCAGGCTGACGCGCTACACCGCACGTGGCATAGACGCCCTGGCCGAAGCGCTGGGCGAGAGCGGTTTCGATCCGCTCACCGCGCGTCTCACGGCCGCCCAGGTGATCGTGGTAGAGCGTGAACTCGCCTTCATGAATCACGAATGCCTTGTCAATGGCGAGTCCGCCGCGGACCGTTACCCGGAAGCGGTCCGAGCGATCGATCATGCGTTTGATCTACTGCGCGACGGCCTGGGGTCCCGGTAGAGCTCACCGACCGGCCCGGGGGACGTTCAGATACCGAGGAACCGCTTGAGCGCCCGCCGTGACGCCGGCAGCCGACGGCCGGCATCGAATTCAAGCGCCGAAATCTCCCGGGTCATCGCTCCCAGCAGTTGTGCGGCGGCTTCGGCGTCGTCCCAGCCCATGCCCTCCAGGTCAGCCACTCCCGCCGCGGCCAGACGCTCGCGCCGCGCTGCCATCGAGTCCTGCAAGGTCGGATCGGAACGGGCCTCGAGCGACAGCGCCTTGACGCCCCTGTTCGCGAGCGAGACGTCAAGGTAAGCCTCGGAAGCGCGGAACAGACGCGCGGCACCGAGCGGCAGTCCCGCGATCGCCTGGCCGATAGCGGCCTCCGCCCGGGCGTGGAAGCGCGCGTGCATGGCATCGACGAACGCCGCGCGGTCCTTGAAGTGAACGTAGAAGGTCCCCTTGGCCACCCCCGCTCGCGCGACCACCATGTTCACGCTCAGGCCGCCAAGTCCGTGCTCCTCCGCCAGCGCGGCCCCGGCGTCGAGCAGCGCCTCGCGTGTCTGCAATGCCCCGGCCATCCGGGCGTTCTCTGTCATCGCCTCGGAGTGTATGCCCGCTCTTACCGATGGACCTTATGACCGACCAGTCGGTCATAGTGGTAATCTCAGGACATGCCCACACCGAAGGAGCAGCATCAATGAAGGCCGCACTGATCGACACGCTGGGCGCCGCACCGCAGGCGGTCACCCATCCAGACCCATCGCCAGCCACCGGCAACCACGTGCTGGTCAAGGTCGAAGCAGCCGCTCTGAACGCGGTCGACCCGCACATCGCCTCCGGGCACCACCGCGCTGGGCCACCGCAACTCCCGTATGTTCCCGGCATCGAGACGGTCGGCACCATCGTGGCCGGACCCGACCAGGGCTTGCGAGTGCGCGCCGTCACCCCCGCCGGCCTGGTGCCAGGCGCCAGCGGCGGGCTGGCCGAGCTCCTGCTTACCGACCGCGCGACGTGCATTCCGGTCCCCGACGGCCTCGACAGCGTCGCCGCCGCGGCGATCGGCGTCGTCGGCACGAGCGCGGACCTGTCGCTGCGCAAGGCAGGAATCCAGCCTGGTGAAAGCGTCCTGGTGCTGGGAGCCACCGGTCCCCTGGGCACAGCCTTCCTCCAGCTCGCGAGGCTGGCCGGTGCTAAGCGTGTCATCGCGGCCGGCCGCGATCCCGGACGCCTCGCGCAGGTCCCCGCGGCGGACGGCGTGGCCGTACTTGGCGATGAGCCGCTATCCCGGCAGCTGGCAGCCCTCGGAGGCCCCGTAGATCTGGTCGTGGATCCGGTGTGGGGTCCATGGGCAGCGCAGGCACTGGCATGCCTCACGCCAGGAGGCCGCTACCTGAACGTCGGTGCGGCGGCAGGCGACGGGACGGCATTCCACGTCGAATGGCTCCGCGCCGCGCAGCTGACGCTCATAGGCTTCAGCGCGACACGCGCGGAGCCGGACGACATCATCGCCAGCTATCAGCACATCGCGGCCCTCGCCGCGACCGGATCGCTCGTGCTGCCGACAGCTACCTATCCGCTGGAGGAAGCTGCGCAGGCGTGGGAGGCGCAGGCGTCCTCACCCGGCAAGAAGATCGTCGTAATCCCCTGACCTGCCGTGCGCTACGCGGTCTGCGCCGCAGAGCCGGTCGCCGTGGAGCCTGTTCCCGTCCCGATGGCCTGGCCGAGCCGGTGGTCGGCCCTCTCGAACGGGTGCGTCGCGGCCACGAACGCGTTCAGATTCCGCTGCACGCCGCTGATCACGTCCGCCTTACGCGCGGTGGTCAGCTTACTGGCGTCGACCCGCTTGACGACGGCCGCCAGGATCGCGTTCTCCAGCCCGCTTACCGACTTGCCCCTGGCCGTGGCCACCGCGGCGAGCGATTTCCCCGCGTGCAGCTGGACGCGCAACTGCGCCGGGGTAAGACCCAGGTAAGCGGCGGCCGTCCTCAACACCAGCCGCGCGCCATGATGCCGGCGCAGGAACCGGACGCCGCCCTTGGGGCCGGTCGCGGTGCTGGGCGTCGAGGCGGCGGGCGCGATCGCGGCAGCCGTGGTCGGCTGGGCGGCGCTGCCCGTGGTGGCGAGGGCCGTCCCGCCCACCGCGAGCGCGCCTGCGATTACCCCGGTCGCGGCCAGTCCGGTCAGCATCCGCCGACTCTTGCGTTCCATCTGGGTGGCTCCTTCATTGTTGTCCCGATGCCAGTTCCGTCCGGCATCAAAGAGCCTGCCGGGCCACTGTGAGGCAATGATGGGTGCCCGCGTGAAGCTCCCGTGAAGATCATCGCCCGGTCCGCGCCGAATCTCGCGCAGCCGCCTACCCTGTGTCAGGGGTGAGCGATGCGCCAAGTGCTCGTTGTCGATGACGAACCACATATCCGCACCGTCCTGCGCGGATACCTGGAAGCGGCCGGGTTCGCCGTCTCCGAGGCCGGTGACGGTGAGACAGCTGTTCAGGAGGTGCGCCGCCAGCCACCCGACCTGGTGCTGCTTGACGTCATGCTGCCCGGCATCGACGGGCTCGAGGTGCTCCATCAGCTGCGCACCTTTACCGACGTTTACGTCATTCTGGTCACAGCCCGCACCGAAGAGGTCGACAAGCTGGTGGGACTGGGCGTGGGCGCGGACGACTACATCACCAAGCCGTTCAGCCCGCGCGAGGTGGCGGCCCGGGTCAAGGCGGTCCTGCGCCGGGACCGGGCAACGCGCGAGGCGCCCGCGGTCGTCCTGCGGTTCGAGGGCCTGAGCATCGACAAGGACGCCAGGGAGGTGCGGGTAGACGGCGAGGTGGTGAATTTGTCCGCCCTTGAGTTCGACGTGCTCACCGCGCTCGCCGAAACGCCCGGCCGCGTCTTCTCGCGCCGCCAGCTCCTTGAAGGTGTGTGGGGCTACGATTTCTACGGCGACGAGCGGGTGGTAGACGTGCACATCCGCAGCCTCCGGGCCCGGCTTAACGACGATGCCGCCAGCCCCCGGCTGATCGCGACCGTCCGGGGCGTCGGCTACAAGTTCGCTGGGCGGCCGACATGACCATGCGCCTTCCCGGACGGCTGTTCGTCACCTACATCCTGGTGATCGTGGTGGGCACGGTCTTCGCCTTCGTGACCGTCCGGCTGCTCGCGCCGCGGTTCTTCGCGCTCCAGATCAACGCGGTATTCAACCACTTCGTGCCGATCACCGCCTCGTCCGACCGGGCGCGGCGCCTGCTGCGGGTCAGGGCGCGGTCGGCGTTCGAGTCCGCGCTGACGACCGCGCTGCTGCTCGGTGCCCTCGCCAGTGTCGTCGCCGCCGTGATCGCCGCCGCGATCATGACGCGGCGGCTGGTCCAGCCGCTCAGCGCGGTGCGGTCCGCGACGCGGCTCATCGCGGCGGGCCGTTACGAGGCACGCGTGCCGGTGCCGCGTGATCCCGAACTCGCCGGGATCGCGACCGACGTAAACACGCTGGCGACCAGGCTCGCGGATACCGAAGCGCGCCGCAGCAGGCTGCTCGGCGAGGTCGCGCACGAGATGCGCACCCCGCTGACGGCGCTTGACGGATACATGGAAGGCCTGATCGACGGCGTTTTCGCACCGGAACCTGAGATCCTCGGCGCCGCGAGCGACGAGCTTCGCAGGCTACGACGGCTTGCCGACGACCTGTCGGCCCTGTCGCGTGCGGAAGAGCAACGGCTCGACCTCAAGCTGTCGGACACCGACCTCGCCGACCTCGCGGGCAAGGCCGCCAGCCGGCTGGCACCACAGTTCAGCGGCGCCGGCATCACGCTCACGGTCGAGGCGATCCCGCCGTTGCCGGTCAGTGCCGACCCGGACCGGATCACCCAAGTGCTGACCAACATCATCGGCAACGCGCTCACCGCAACCCCCGCGGGCGGCGCGGTCACCATCCGGACCCGTGCGAACACGCGGCAGGCGCAGGTCGTGGTCACCGACACCGGCGTCGGGCTGGCCACCGCGGACCTGGAGCGTGTCTTCGAGCGCTTCTACCGGGCGCCCGGGCAACAGCGGCGCGCACCGGGGTCGGGCATCGGGCTCACCATCGCGCGCAACATCGCCCGGGCGCACGGCGGCGAGGTCACCGCGGCATCGGCGGGACCCGGCGCCGGCGCTGCATTCACCCTCACCCTGCCCCTCCGGCCCAGCTGACCCAAATTTGGCGCCGACGGGACTTCCTGTCCCTCTCCAGAGTGACCCCGACCACCGTCAGGTAGCACGTGGAGATCAGCCTCACGGCCGACGCGTAATGTCTCGTTTGCTGATTGTCTGGAGTCGCGGGAGCAGTTCCGCTCCCCTTCCGGTCCAGCAGGGAGATAACCAGCCATGATCGAGGCACGGGGCCTCACCAAGAGGTACGGGGACAAGGTCGCCGTCGATGACCTGTCGTTCAGCGTCAAGTCGGGCCAGGTAACAGGGTTCCTCGGGCCCAACGGAGCGGGCAAGACAACCACGATGCGGATGATCCTCGGCCTGGATCGTCCCTCGGCCGGGACCGTTACCGTGAACGGGAAGCCGTTCGCCGGGCTGTACAGCCCGATGCGCGAGGTCGGCGCCCTGCTTGACGCCAAGGCCATGCATGGCGGCCGCAGCGCCTACAGCCATCTGCACTGCCTGGCGCGGACGAACGGGATTCCGCGGCGCCGGGTCGACGAGGTGATCGGGCTGGTCGGCCTGGAGGAGGTCAAGAAGAAGCGGGCCAAGGGCTTCTCGCTGGGCATGGGGCAGCGGCTCGGCATCGCCGCGGCGCTGCTCGGCGACCCGGAGATCCTGATGTTCGACGAGCCGGTCAACGGGCTCGACCCCGAAGGGATCCGCTGGATCCGCACGCTGATGCGGTCGCTGGCCGCGGAGGGCCGCACGGTGTTCGTCTCCAGCCACCTGATGTCGGAGATGGAGAACACCGCCGATCACCTCGTCGTCATCGGCCGCGGCAAGCTCATCGCCGAGACCGCGGTCGCCGACTTCATCGCCGGCAGCACGCTGAGCTGCGTCCAGGTCCGCACCCCGCAGCGGCGACGAGCTCGAACTCGCCGTCATCGCGGCGGGCGGCACCGTCCAGCCGGGCGGCGACGGTGAGCTGGAGGTCCGCGGCCTCGACGTCGCGCAGGTCGGGGAGATCGCTCACCACAACGGCGTTCTGCTGCAACTGCTCGCACCCGCCCGCGCCTCCCTGGAGGAAGCGTTCATGGAGCTGACCGCGGACAGCGTCGAATTCCACGCCACAACGGAGGCATGACCATGGCAACCCTCATCACACCCGGGCGGCCGGCCTCACGGGCCGTCCCGGCGCCCGCGAGACGGCCGGGCCTGGTCGACGTCATCGGCTCGGAGTTCATCAAGATCCGCTCGGTTCGCTCCACCTATTTCACGCTGATCGCGTTCATCCTGGCCGGCATCGGCTTCTCCGTCCTGTTCGCGGCGGGCCAGGTGTCGCACTGGGGAAGCAACCAGTCCGAGATCGGCTTCAACGCCACCACGCCGACCCTGATCGGCGTCGAGATGCTGGGCGAGCTGATCATCGTGGTACTCGGCGCGCTCACGATCACCTCCGAGTACGGCACCGGCATGATCAGCACCTCGCTGACCGTCATGCCGCGCCGCCTCGTGCTGTACGCGGCCAAGGCCATCGTGTTCACCGCGGTCATGCTCGCGGTCTCGCTGCCGACCAGCTTCGCGGCGTACTTCGCCGGCCAGGCCATCTTCGCCACCAAGCACGCCAACTCGACGCTGTCGGACCCGAACGTGCTCCGGGCCGTCCTGCTCGCGGGCTCTGGTGGTACCGCTGTTCGGCCTGCTCGCCCTCGGGCCTAGGCGCGATCGTCCGGCACACCGCCGGCGCGATCACCTCACTGCTCGGCCTGATCTTCCTGCTCCCGCTGCTCGCCCAGGCGTTGCCGAACAGCTGGTACCAGGACATCGCCCGGTGGCTGCCCGGCGGCGAGGCACTCCACCCCATCATCGAGACCGGGCCGATCCACCAGCCGTACCTCTTCGGGGCGTGGGGGGAGTTCGCGGTCGTTCGCCGGCTGGGCAGCGGTCGCCCTCATCGTGGGCGGGTGGCTACTCCACCGCCGCGACGCCTAACCTAACTGGATCGCCGCTTCGGATTCGGAGTCCAGGTGCGCGGTGGCCTCGTCCAGGACCACCACCGATGGGGCCTTGAGCAGCAGCCGGGCTAGGGCCAGGCGCTGTTTCTCCCCGCCGGAGAAGCGGTAGCCCCGGTCCCCCGCGATCGTGTCCAGCCCGTCCGGCAGCGACGAGATCAGCTCCCAGATCCTGGCCGCCTGGCACGCCTCGGTCAGCTCCTTTTCGGTCGCCGCTGGCCGCGCGTACGCGAGGTTGGCCCGGATCGTATCGTGGAACAGGTGCGCGTCCTGCGGTACGACGCCGATCACCGACCGCAGCGACTCCAGTGTCAGGTCGCGGACGTCGTGGCCGCCGATCCGCACGGTCCCGCGCGCCGGGTCGTACAGCCGCGGCACCAGGTGCGTGATCGTCGTCTTGCCCGCCCCCCGACAGACCGACCAGCGCGGTCAGCTTCCCGGCAGGCACCTGGAAGGTGACGTCCCGCAGCACCCACGCATCACCGGGACGTTCCGGCGCGGGCAGCGTGACCGACTCCAGCGAAGCCAGCGACACCTGGTCCGCCTCCGGATACCGGAACCACACTCCCTCCACCTCCACACCCGCCGCTTCCCGCGTCTGGGTCAGCGGATATGCGGTGGGCCGTTCGGTGATCAGCGGCTCCAGGTCGAGGATCTCGAAGACGCGGTCAAAGCTGACCAATGCGGTAAGGATCTCCAGCGGCAGGCCCGACATGGTGTTCAGCGGTGCGTACAGCTGTGACACCAGCGCGATGCTGGGCATGCTGCTGTCGTGAGCGTCCCGCACGCGCTGCTGGCGCTGCTGTCGGAGGGCCGAAGTACGGGCTGCAGCTGTGCGAGGAGTTCGAGGGCTGGTGATGAGGGTGCTGCCGACGGCACGGTTGTCGGTTCCCGACCGAATACGTATTGTTTCTCATTTATTACACAGGGTAATTTCCCCTTGCCGAGCCGGGGCAGTGGGGTCGCGGGTCTCGGCCGTTGCACTGAGGAAAAGCACGCGGAGATCGCCTCCCGTGGACGGGGAAGGAAATTCATGCTTGCCATTCGTTCTGTCGGGGCAGCCCTCGCGCTGGCCGGCATCGCGACATTCGCCGGGACAGCGACGCCTGCCCTTGCGTCTGGCCCGCAGATCGACGTCACTCCGTCTATCGCCGCGCCGGGCACGCAGGTCACGTTTTCCATCGTGTGCGGCGCGGAGCCGGCTCTGCGACCCTGTTCGGCACCACTCTGGGGCTGTCGGAGCAGATCCCGATGCAGGTGTCCACCCATCAGGGTGTGTTCGTGACAACCGTAATCCTGCCGTCGAGCATCAGCCCGGGCAGCTACGCACCGTCGCTGGACTGCTCGAACGGCGTGTCCGGTACGGGCGCGCTGCAGGTGAACGCGCTTCCCGGCCAGCCGACGACGCCTGCCGCGGTGCCTGGCGGCGCGCCGCTCACCGGCGGCGGCAGCACCTCGACCGCCATGGGCGGTCCGCTCACCACGGTGGGTATCGGCCTGCTGGGCCTGGGCGGCCTGGGCGCCGTGGTCGCGGTCCGCCGCCGCAAGGCACACTCCGGCAACTGACACGGATGGCCCGGCGGGCGGCGGACAGACCGCTACCTGACCAGACGTTCCGTAACCCGGGAGATCACATGCACGACGGCCAGTCGGTCAGCGAGCTGTCCCGGGCACGCGAGTACCGTGTGCTGCGGACACTGGCGACATCGGTGTCTGTGCTGGTGGCCGTCGCCGGACTGGCGATGATCTATACCAGCCAGCACACGCTCCGGTGGGCACCGCCGCCCGCGCCTCCGGCCGCAGCCGCCCACGGCGTTCCGACCGGGCGAGGCGCGGCGCCGCTGTCCCGGTCGCTGCCGGTCCGCGTGCGTGTCCCGTCGATCGGTGTTGACGCGCGGGTCATCCCGCTGGGACTCGGCCCAGGTCGCATGGTGCGGGTTCCGTCACTGGGCACGCCGATGCTGGCCAGCTGGTTCGACCAGGGCGCCACCCCGGGACAGCGCGGTTCCGCGGTGCTGTTCGGGCACGTGGATACCGCGGTGACCGGTCCGGCCGTATTTTACCGTCTCGGCGACCTGCGGCCCGGTGACCTGATCTACGTGACGCGCGCCGACGGGCAGACCGCCGTGTTCCGGGTGAACTCGGTGGCGCTGTTCCCGCAGTGGAGCTTCCCCAGCCAGCGGGTCTACGGATACAGCACCGACCCGCAGTTGCGACTCGTCACCTGCGGCGGCGATTTCGACACCCAGACGCACCTGTACCTAGACCGCACGATCGCGTTCGCCAGCTACCTAGGCCACAAGTAACCCGAACCAAGCATTTTTCAAAACGCCGGGCTCGGCATGAACCTTGTACCGATGGGACGACCGCGCGGATAGGCGACCGTGATCGATGGCCTATCCGCGCGAGCGCCAGGGGATTTCTGCGGGGCTACTGCGCACCGGGTTGCCATTGCCAACGCGGTGCGCGTTCATGTCGGTCCGTTTCCGGTGGTCTGCGAACCGGGCATTTACCTGACCGAATGTTGTAGACACTGTGAGTGCTACATGCTATCTTCGAATCAGTCAGCGAATACCGGCTCCGGAGGGGAGGTGACCAGGGATGTGCACTCAGACCACGCAGGTAGCGCCGGAGACGGCGGCGGATGCGCTGAGCATGCTGGACACCGCCCTGGACTACCTGAACTCCGCGGATGTGGCCGGGCTGGGGGTCGAGGGGCAGCGGGTGGCGGTCGAGGCGCTGGGCCGGATCGAGGCCAAGAGCAGCGTGTTCCGCGCGGCGGCGCTGGCCGCGTTCGACGCGGCCGGCGGCCCCGAAGCCGACGGGTGCAAGAACCTGACCGCGTGGCTGCGGTACCGCGGCCAGGTCTCCAAAGGGTCGGCGCGGCAGGAGTCGCAGTGGACCCGGACCCAGCAGGCCCACCCGCTGATCGCCGACGCGCTCGCGAAGGCCGATATCAGCGAGTCGTTCGCCAAGCTGATCACCGGGTGGACCGGCAAGCTGCCCGAAGATATGCAGCGTGAGGCGGACGCGATCTTGATCACCGCCGCGGTGCACGGCTGCGGCGAGCACGAACTGGCCGTCATCGCGGCGACGATGTGGGAAGAGCACAAGAAGACCCAGCCGGATGCGGACGAGCACGACCCGTTCACCGACCGGCACCTGCAGCTGGATGAGACCATCGACGGAGCCGGCAAGCTCCGCGCCGACCTCACCCCGCAGGCGACCGCCGCACTGCGCGCCATCCTGGACAGCCTGGGCAAGAACAAGGGCCCCGAAGACGACCGGACCGCCGGGCAGCGTAACCACGACGCGCTGCAGACCGCGCTGGAGATGCTGCTGGCGGCCGGGGGCCTGCCGCAGCGGCACGGCACCGCCACCCACGCCGAAGTCCTGATGCTCTTCTCCCAGCTCCGCGACATGGACGGCGCGTCGGCGCTGGAGGAAGCCTGGCTGCACTCCCACACCCCCGGCGCGCCGGTGTTCCTGACCGGCACCGCCGCTCAGGGCGCCGCCTGCGACGCGACGCTGATCCCGGTCGTGACCGGGTGCTCGGACTGGACCGTAGTCGAGGAGATCATCGAGATCGTCCTCGCCGCCCACAACACCGCGAGCGACGACGAGCTCCGGGTGGAGATCGCCAAGCGGTGCCTGGACTTCGTATCCGGTCCGCAGGGTGCGGCGAGCATGCTGCGCCGGGGCCTGCTCGACGGACCGTTCGCCGCCCCTAGCCTGCCGCTGGACATCGGCTACTCCGAGACCATCCCGGCCCACATCCGCAAGGCCGTCATCCTGCGCGACCGGCACTGCGCCTGGCCCGGCGGCTGCGATGAACCCCCGCAGCGATGCGAGGTGCACCACCTGATCCCCAAGAGCCAGGGTGGCGAAACCAGCCTCGGAAATTGCGGCCTGTTCTGCAAGTTCCACCACCTGATCGCGATCCACGCCTGGGGCTGGACCGTCAGGCTGCTCCCCGGCGGGACCTGGGAAGCAAGATCACCCGACGGGACCACCGTCTACCGCAGTCACGCACCACCAGACCAGCTAGCGGCCTAGCCGCCCCCATCGAAACCGCACCGGTCCAGCCGCCCGGCCAGCACGACAGCCAAGCGGCTGGACCGGCATGTCCGAGGCCCCGGCAACCTGAACAGGTCCTGCGATGAGTTTCCGCCTCCGTCAGGTCAAGAGGTCTGGAAGACGGCGCCGGCCGCTGCGGGAGAGCCTTCGGTGCTGCTGCGCAGCAGCAGCCTGGTCGGCAGCAGCTTGCGAGTAGGCGCGCTGGCGACATCGGCGAGCTGATCCAGCAGGATCCGCACCGCGAGGCGCCCCATCTGCTCGATGTGCTGGTCGACGGTGGTCAGGTCGGCGATCCGCAAGGCCGCCAGCTGGACACCGTCGAAGCCAGCCAGCGCCACGGGCCCTGGTGTCCGCGTTCACGTCCGCATGGTCGCGAACCACGCGGGAAACCGTGGAGACGGAGACTCTTGCGGCCCGCGCGACGTCCACGATCGTGGGTCCCCGGCCCGAGGACGGTTTGGTCACGGCAGCCATTATCCCTTCTGCGCGAACCCCGCGCGCCGCCGCCGGTGGGACGTGATGATTTCTTCCAGAGATGACCGTGGCGTCGCCTCCCTCGTGTACGACAACCGCCCGGCCCAGCCGGAACTGGTAGTCGGCGCCGAACAAGACGGGGGAACGCTCCCTGGTGATCTGCATGTACGCGGGGCCGTCGAGACTGGCGATGGTGCGGATCGCTTGGCGCGTCTCGGTCTCGTCCGCCGGCGCGAGCACCAGCATGTGCGGAAGAGTCCGCATGATGGCGACATCGTCGAACATCTGGTGCGTCTTGCCGGTCATCCCGGTCAACAGCCCCGCGTAGCCTCCCATGATCTTCACGTTCAGCCGCGGCTGGGAAATGAGAACCCGGATGGAGTCGAGCGCTCGGGCGACCGCGAAGCAGGAAAAGGTGCTGACATAGGGCGCGAACCGGTTGGCCATGGGCCTTGGTTAGCCTGGCCGCCTCCGCTTCCAGCTTCTCCCTGTTGATATCGGCGAGAGCGAGTTCCGCGCCCTCGTTCGCGAAGGCCTCCGCGGTGGCCAGGCCGATGCCGGAAGCGGCACCGGTCACCAGCACGACCCGGTGGCTGAGCTGCGCTGTCATCGTGAGGTCCCCCCTTCGCGAGCTACCGCCGCGAATGACCTTGCGTATGCCTCGGCCGCGATACCGACGGCGTCATCGCTGAGCACCGTCGACAGGTTCAACATGCCTCCGGGAGCCGTGTAGACGCCGTTGTTGAGCAGGGCTAGATGAAGCAGCGCGGATGCTGACCGGTCGGCCCGTTCCGCCTCCCGGTAGTCGACCGGCGCCGCGCTGAGGAAATGGACGTGCAGGATCGAGCCGGCCCGGGTGACGGTGACGTCCAGGCCCGCCAGCTTCCCGGCGCGGGTGATGTCCGCCGCCAGCACGGCCGCCATCCGGTCCATCCGGGCAATGGCCCCGGCGGTGAGCAGGTCCATGCTCACCGCACCCGCCACCATTGAGAGCACGTAGCCGTTGAACGTGCCGGAATGCGCCAGCTGTCGCGCGGATGAGCTGGATAGCAGATCGAGCAGGTCCCGTCGGCCCCCCCACCGCGCCGACCGCACGCGCCGACTCCTGGATGGCCCGCAAGAATTCGTCTTGGGCCACGACCACGCCGCCGCTGCCAAGGAATGGCTCGACGAAGATCGCGCCAACGCTGTCGTCGATGGCGCGCCGGAGTGCCGCGGCGTCGTTGTACGGCAGCCGGGTCACCTCGTCCGACGGGTCCGCGAACCGCTCGCCCGTGCCGTGGTATCCGCCCTCGAAAATTACGATGCGCCGACGGCCGGTGACGTGCCGCGCTAGCCGGGCCGCGAGTACGGCCGCCTCGCTGCCTGAGTTGGTGAAGCGGACGAGCTCGGGTGACTGGCGTGAGCAGGAGTAGAGCACTGGCCAGGTTTTCCGTGGGGCCAGGACCACCGACGAGGTACTGGAGCGAATCAGGACGCCGACTTAAGGCCCGGCTCCGGCATCTCACTCCCGGCAACCTTGATCAAGCATGATCGAGCGTGATCAACAGACGAACGGTCGCGCGGACAGCTCGCCGTCTCGACGGCCGGGCTCACGAAACGCTTCGGCGACCGTACCGTCGTGGACGATCTGGCGCTGGCCATCCCCTCGGGGTCGGTCTGCGGTTTCGTCGGCCCGAACGGGGCCGGCAAGACCACGACGATCCGGATGCTGCTCGGCCTCGTCCGCCCGACATCCGGGAGCGGGACGATCCTCGGCGGCAGCATCACCGAACCCGCCACCTACCTGAACAAGGTCGGGGCCCTGATCGAGTCGCCAGCGTTCTACCCGCAGCTGAGCGGGCGCGAGAACCTCAAGGCCCTTGCCCGCCTCGGGCAGCTTCCCCTCTCGGCGGTCGACCCGGTCCTCGAGCGCTCCGGCCTGCTGGCCAGGGCGGGAGACAAGTACCGTTCGTACTCGCTGGGCATGAAGCAGCGGCTCGGCATCGCGGCGGCCATGCTGGCCGGCCCCAGGCTGCTGATCCTGGACGAGCCGACGAACGGCCTCGACCCGGCGGGCATCGTCGAGATGCGCGGACTCATCAGGTCGTTCGCCGGGGACGGGATCACGGTCCTGGTCTCCAGCCACCTGATCTCGGAGATCGAGCAGATCTGCGACTACGTGGTCATGATCAGGGCGGGCCGGCTCGTCCACCAGGGCAGCGTCGGCGAACTGCGCGCCGCCCAGCAGCCGGAGTTCATCGTCGCTCCCGAACACGACGCCGATCTTCCCCTGCTCGCCGGGCTGCTCCAGGAGGCCGGCTGCACGGTGACCGAGCGCCCGGCCGAGGCCGCGGTGCTCGTCGAGGCGCCCGGGCTCGGCGCCGCGGACCTGAACCGGCTCGCCGCCAGGGGCGGGATCACCCTCCGCCAGCTCACCGAGAGCACCCGCAGCCTCGAGCGGGCGTTCTTCGCACTGACGGGCACCGCCTCGGCCGACGTGCCGGCCGGCCAGGAGATGGGAGCGATCAGATGATCTGGGCAGCCTTCACCAGCGAGTGGACCAAGCTGCGGCGGCCGACGCTGTTCCTTTCCACCTTCCTCGGCCTGGCCTTCGCGGCCTCGCTCTTCGTGATCCTGATGTTCTCCCAGGCCACGGCGAACGGCGGGCTCGTGACGCTGCACCAGCTCGCCCAGCCGAACGGCCTCGTCATCGGCGTCGCCCGGGCCTCGATGCTGCTCGGAGTCGTGGCGTTCGGCATCGCGGCCTCGCAGGTCGCCAGCGAGTACAGCCTCGGCACGCTGCGCCAGCTCCTCGTCCGCCAGCCGCGCCGCGCCGTGCTGCTGGCCGGCAAGATGCTCGGCACCATCACGTTCCTGGTGCTCGCGCTGTGCTTCGCCGCGGTCGTCGCCCTGATCGTGGCGGTCGTCGCCGCCCAGAGCCGTCACGTCCCGACCAGCGCGTGGTTCACCGGGACCGGGCTCGGTGACCTGTTCCGCGAGCTGGGCGATCTCGCGCTCGCCACGATCGGCTACAGCATCCTCGGGATGGCGCTCGGCCAGTTCGTCCGGTCAGCGGTGTTCGCCGTCATCGTCGGCTTCGCCTGGCTGGTCGCCGTCGAGAACATCATCACCCGCATCGTGCCGAGCACCGAGCAGTGGCTGCCCGGCGCGTCGATCACGGCGGTGGCATCCGGCGGCGCCGAGGGCGTGGGCTACGCGCACGGGATGATCCTCGGCGCGGTCTACGTCGTCGTCGCGATCGCGGCGGCGATGACCGTCTTCCTCCGCAACGACGTGACCGCCTAGTGGACGACCAGCGTTGCCGACGATTAAGGACTGTTCAGGTAGGCCAGGACCGCTAGGACCCGGCGATGCCCGGTGTCGTCCGCGGGTAGCTCGAGCTTCAGGAACACATTGCCGATGTGCTTGCTGACCGCTCGTTCGGTGATGACCAGGGTCCTGGCGATGGTCGTGTTGTCGTGGCCCTCGGCCATGAGCTTGAGGACCTCCCGCTCGCGTGGGGTCAACGAGTCGAGCGGCGTGCGGCGACGGCGGCTGAGGAGTTCGGTCACCACCTCAGGGTCGAGCGCGGTGCCGCCGGCCGCGACCCGGTCGAGCGCGTCCAGGAACTCCTCTACCCGGCCAACCCGGTCCTTGAGCAGATAACCGACCCCGCTCGCGCCGCCGCCCAGCAACTCCGCGGCGTAGGATTCCTCGACGTACTGGGAGAGCACGAGCACTGGCAGCCCGGGGATCTTCTCGCGGGCCGCGAGCGCCGCGCGCAGGCCCTCGTCACGGAAACTGGGCGGCATCCGGACATCAAGCACGGCGATGTCCGGGCGGTGCGTGAGCAGCGCCGGGAGGATCTCGGGCTCGGCGCCGGCCACGGCCACGACCTCGTGGCCAGACGAGGTGAGCAGCATGACGAGCCCCTCTCGCAGCAGGGCGTTGTCCTCGGCGATTACCACACGCATGGCAGCTCCGCTTCGATCACGGTCGGGCCCCCGGCGGGGCTGGTCACGGTGAAGGTGCCGTCGAGTGCGGCGACCCGGCGGTGCATGCCCGGCAGTCCGGTACCGCCTATGTCGTTCCCGGTGCTCTTGGCCCCGCCGTGGCCCTCGTCACGCACGACCACCCGCACACCGGTTCCGGTGCGAGTGAGGCTGACCTCGGCACGGCTGGATCCGCTGTGCCTGGCCGCGTTGGTCAGTGCCTCGGCCACGACGAAGTACGCGGCCGCCTCGACCGCCGCCGGGGCGCGGGGCTCGGAATCCAGATCGTCCGCCCGCACGGTGACCTCAAGGCCGCTGCTGGCGGCGAGCGCACGGACCGCGCCCGCCAGCCCGCGATCGCTGAGGATCGGCGGATGGATACCGCGCACTACGTGCCGCAGCTCAGCCAGTGCCTCCTCGACGTGCTCCTGGGCTTCGCCGAGGAGCCGCCACGCGGCCTGCGGGTCGTGGTCGTAAGCGCGTTTCGCCAGCCCGATCCGCATGGACAGCGATACCAGCCGCGCCTGGGCGCCGTCGTGCAGGTCCCTCTCGATGCGGCGCAGTTCGGCGCTGTGGGCGGCGATGGCACCCGCCCGCGTCTGGGTCAGCTGCTCGACGCGCTCGGTCAGCCGCGCCTTCGGCGAGGGCTTCAGGAGCGCGGCCGACCAGGCGGCGTCCCAGTCCGCGAGCCGGCTGATCAGCGGCAGGACCAGCGGCTTGCGGCGAAGCAGCCCGCTCCATACTCCATCGATGGGCAGCCCGGCCAGCCATAGCGGCAGCGCGAGCAACCCGAGCGCTCCGTAGGCGTAGTTGGCCGTCATCCAGCGCAGATCCGCGAACGTGCCCGGGTCGCGGACCGCCGTGCGCAGCCGGTCACGGAGCGAGCCTGTGATCGGCTCGTATGCCTCGGGGATCTCCTGACCCGTCCACCCGGACGCCATGCTCCGCTTCGCCCCCGCGATCCGGCGTATCAGCAGGACGGTCTCGGGCAGCAGCCAGGCACCCACCAGCGCGAGCGTGCCGATGGCCGTGATCAGCAAGACGGTGATGAACACGCAGCAGAACACGGTCAGCCCGACAGCCAAGGCCAGCCCTCTCGTGGCCCGCGCCGCCTGCCGCACCGTCTCCCGCATGCCACCAGGCTAAACGCGCCACGGGCGCGCGTGCGGGAGGCCGGGCTCCCCTGCGATGGTGTAGCCCGCTACACCCCCGGTCCGGGATTGCGCTCCCTCGTGGCGCCGGGCGGCCGCCAGCAGTGTTGATCTTGGGTGCGAAAGACGCCCCCGCAGGTCACAGCACGGAGGTTTTCCCATGTCTGGATTGGCTCGCTGGTGTTTCCAGCATCGTAGGTGGGTGGCGGCCGCCTGGCTGCTTGCCATGGTCGCCGTGGTCGGGGTCGGCAAGGCGGCTGGCACCGATTTCAGTTCAAGCTTCAGCCTGCCGAACACCGATTCGCAGGCGGCGGTCACCTTGCTGACGCAGAACTTCCCGTCCGCGTCGGGTGAGGGCGACCAGATCGTGATCCAGGCCACCCACGGTGCCACGATCCGGTCGGCCCTGGTATGGACCTCGGTGACGGCGGCGCTGGCCAAGGTCGCCGCGGTGCCCGGCGTGGAGGCCGTCGCCAGTCCCTATGCGAAGGCGGACTCGGCCCAGATCAGCCGGGACGACACCATCGCCTTTGCCATGGTGACCTGGGATAAGCAGGCGGCCCAGGTGACCACGGCTGACGCCGATAATCTGATCAAGGCCGCGCAATCCGCTGACAGCGCGACCGTGCATGTCTCCCTCAGTGGACAATCCATCACCAACTCCGAACGGCCAAGCCCCGGGTTTACTGTCGCCGTCGGCGTGATCGCGGCGCTGGTCGTGCTGCTGGTCATCTTCGGCGGGGCGGTGCTCGCCTCGCTGCTGCCGCTACTGGGCGCAGCCGTGGCGCTGATCCTCGGTACCTCGCTCATCGGCCTGCTCAGCCACGCGATGAGCATCTCAAGCGTGTCCACCGAACTGGCCGTCCTGATCGGCCTAGGCGTCGGCGTGGATTACGGCCTGTTCATCATCAGCAGATACCGCAGCGCGGTCAAGCAGGGTTTGTCCTACGCCGATGCCGCCGCACTGGCCGTAGCGACGTCCGGCCGGACGGTGCTGCTGGCCGGCCTGACCGTCTGCATCGCGCTGCTTGGCCAGTTCCTGCTCGGCGTCAGCTTCCTCTACGGCGTGTCCGTCTCAGCGGCAGTCGCAGTGGCGCTGACCATGGCCACCGCCCTCACGCTCCTGCCCGCCATGCTCGGGTTCCTCGGCCCCCGGGTCCTGTCCCGGCGGGAACGAGCAGCCCGCGCCACCGGACGGCACGCGGTCCCGGCGGTGGGCGGCTTCTGGCTCCGCTGGGCCCGGTTTGTCGAAACCCGCAAGGTCTTGGTCGCGCTGGGCTCCCTCGCCATGGTGGCCGCGGTCGCGTTGCCAATCTTCGGCCTGCGCCTTGGTACTTCGGATGCCAGCACCGATCCGGCCGCGTCGACCACTTACCAGGCGTATACCGCCCTGGCCAAGGGGTTCGGGCCCGGCTTCAACGGGCCACTCGAACTGGTCGCCCAGGCCGACTCGGCACGTGACCGCACCGCCTTCGACCATCTCCTTGGCGCTGTGGGCCACACGTCAGGGGTCGCGTCGGTGACACCCGCGGTGATCTCACCTAACGGGAAGGTGCTGCTGGCCAGCGTCTATCCGACCACGAGTCCGCAGGCCGAGCAGACCGTCAGCCTGGTGAATAGCCTGCGTGATCACCTCATCCCCCGGGCTGCGTCCGGCACCAGCCTGGCCGTCCACGTCGGCGGGGTGACAGCGACCAACATCGACTTCGCCCACGTGCTCACCGACAAGCTGCCAGTGTTCATCGTCATCGTGGTGCTCCTCGCGTTCCTGCTCCTGGCGGCCGTATTCCGCAGCCTGCTCATTCCGCTGGTGGCCTCGGTCATGAACCTGCTGTCGGTTGCCGCCGCCCTCGGCGCGATGAACGCGGTCTTCAGCTGGGGCTGGGGCAGCTCACTCCTCCACCTGTCAGGAACGGGGCCGGTCGACGCCTTCCTCCCGGTGCTGATCTTCTCCGTGCTCTTCGGCCTGTCCATGGACTACGAGGTCTACCTGATCAGCCGCATCCAGGAGGAATGGCACCACGACAGTGGTACTCCGGCCGCCGGGCGCAACCACCTGGCGGTCACCACCGGCCAGGCCAAGAGCGGCCCGGTCATCGCGGCCGCGGCCAGCATCATGATCCTGGTTTTCGGATCGTTCATGTTCGGCGGCGCCCGGGAACTGGCCGAGTTCGGCTTCGGGCTCGCCTTCTCGGTGCTCGTCGACGCCCTGCTCATCCGCAGCCTGCTGGTACCCGCCCTCATGCACCTCACTGGCCCGGCCAACTGGACCCTCCCCGGCTGGCTGGACCGCATCCTGCCCCGCCTGGCCATCGAGCCCGCCCAACCGGCCGCCAACCCCAGCGGCGCCGCGCTCGCCAGCACCGTTGTCGGCGCGCGCTCTCGCCGGACAGGACGATGATGCTGATCCAGCACTCGCTGCGCGGCCGGCCGGACGCCTTCGTGGAGATCGTCCGCCGCCACGAGACGGCGGTGCACGCCTACCTCACTCGCCGCAGTGGACGTCAGGCAGCGGACGACCTGCTGGCCGAGGTATGGCTACGCGCCTTTTCTTCCATAACGACGTTCGGCACTCGCCAGTTCACCGCGCTCCCTTGGCTGTACGGGATCGCGCGGAACGTCCTGCGAGCTCACTGGCGAGCCACGTCCGGCGGCGGCAGGCCCCGCTTTAACTTGACCGTCCCGGGCGAATCATAGCGGCAGCCGGTCGCCGGTTTTTTCGCATATATCCCTCGGCTGCGGACAACCCGAAGAGTTTTCGCACCCCTGGAGGCTGTCGTGCGACTGCTGCCGTGTCAGCGTCAAGGCTGCTCAATCAGGGTGATTCTCCGTATATCTCACATCTCGCCACCCCCGCATGGCCAGGAATTCCCGCGTTCGCGGCAAGCGCCCGCAGGAAGCGCCGCCATAGACTCTCCGGAGGTTCACAAACCGAACATATATGCCATTTCCCCTCACCGCCAGGCCCGACAATTGTGGTGAGTGCTGCACTGCCAAGGCTCTTTGCCGGGCAGTGCAGCACCCACCGCCATCCCGCGGACTCCGTGCCGCCAGCAACGGCAGGCCCAACCGGGCGATACCCCGGCAAACCGGCCAGCAGCGGCGGCACGGACGTTGGCCCGGGACGCTGCCGGACACGTCTGCGGCGGTCAGCCGCCTGCCCGCAGCGCGAGCCAACGACATCGATGCCGCATTCATGCCGCCGGGACAGCACCAACGCCACACCGATGCTGTTGAAGCCCTGAGCGACCCGGAACCGACAGTCCTGCGTCGCGAGTCATGCGACAACCTCCCCAGGTGCAAAAATGCCTTCGGGTTATCCCAGATAGCCCGCGGAGTCGCGCAGTGCCAGGTAAATGGCAGACGCGTCCCTGCTGATCCGCGATGGTTAGGCGTGGCCCTAGCGGGTAGATGAGCAGCTCACCCGAAGAACTGAGATTCATCGCCGATCGGGTACGAGGCGGAGCGACCGTCATTCGAAATGGAGCGGCGACGCAGACCCACCCGGAGTTCCCACCAGGGACCAGCCTCTGAAGAACTCCGGGACCGCGGCGCCGAGCTTTGGCCCTTCTGGGGAACCAGCCCTGGACGAAGAAGAGGCCGACGGCAGACGTGAGGAAAGAAGGAAGGCTAGCGTGGTTGAGGCAGCGGATATCCGGGAGTGGCGCGGTCATGACGTGGTGGACGCTGAGGGCCACAAGATCGGCGAACTGGAGGCCGTGTATGTCGACACCAGTACCGATCAGCCAGCGTTCGCGACAGTTACGGTCGGTCTGCCGACCCGGCGCCGGCTCGCCTTCGTGCCCTTGAACCAGGCGATCGCCGGTCCCGGGTACGTCAAGGTCAGCTACGACAGGAAACAGGTCAAGGATGCCCCCTCGATCGGGACCGACGGCGAGCTGCCGGCCGGTGACGAAGAGGCGATCTTCCAGCACTACGGCATGACCTACCAGGCAGGCGCAGGCGGCGAGCGGCAGCTGGCCCGCCGCTAAGCGGCCGCACGAAACGGAGGATCGATGATTGCCCTGTTCTTGCTGCTGGTGATCGCAGCGATTGTGCTGGGTATTGTTGGCGTGGTCGCCAAAGGCCTGCTGTTTCTGCTGATCATCGGAATCGTCGTATTCCTGTGCGCCCTCACCTTGGCCGCACTGCGAATGCGTCGGCGACCGCGGAGACACCCGGCCCGATAACGGACTTACCGGGTCCCGGGGCATCCCAGAGCGGATGCGTGCGGTCACGGAATCGCTGCATCAGGGATCAGACGGAAGTGCAGGCGGATAACCGTCCCGCCGTCGCCGGTGCGCAGCTCGGTCAGGTCGCAGAGCTGATGCACGAGCCACATCCCCTGGCCTCCGGCTGCGCCTGTGGGAGGGCGCAGGCCGGCCAGGGCGTCGCTGATGTGACCGGTGTCGGTGATCTGACAGATAAGTTCGCCGGCGGCGGCCCAGATAGTGACGCGGCCGCCGGAGCGGGTGTGCCGGAAGGTGTTGGCGGCAAGCTCGCTGGCCGCCAGTATCAGATCACGGGCCCGGCGCGGGGCAAGGCCCGCGTTGCGAGCGTGCCGGGCGATGAACTCCCGGACGGCGGACAGGTCGGCCCGGTAACCCAGGACGGCAGCCGTGTCCGGGGGCGGGGGCAGCGGCCCGTCGCATTCGGCGGGGAAGACGGCGGCGGTGTCGTAGCCGGGGCTGGGCTCGGTGCGGCCTTCCCGCATGAGCGCCGGATGAGCGCGACCAGCGGATGTGATCACGGCCTGCCCTAGCTGCTCGGTGTCGTATGGGCACAGGATCGTGACCGGGGTGCCGACGAACGCCACATTGATCAGGGCCTCGTGCCGGAGGGTCTCGCGCCGTTCCGCGGCGGTGCGCTGCGCCCATAGCGGTTCCTGCAGGCAGCGAGTCGGGCGCCCCGGATGGGCACTGACGAAGTCGAGCATCCGCGGGATGATCCATGCCGGGTTGGCGCCCAGCCGGGCCATGTCAGCCCAGCTCACCCGGTCATCACGGCCGTCGAGGCGCTCGCGGATCAGGGCAATCCGGGTTGCCGGGACAGCGGCCAGCACCGGCTCGCCGTGCTCCAGACCTGCGATGACAAACGAGAGCGCCCCGGCTAGGAATTCCTCCGTGGTGGCGTAGGGCAGCGCGGTATGAGCTGCCCTCTGCGCGCCAGGCGGCACCCGGTCAGTCATCGGCGCCTCCCTGTCGGCTGTCCTCAATTTCGGACATCGCTCTGCTACCCGTCGCTGCTCAGCTCACACCCGGGCGCTCTGCCCTTCCGCTTGCCGCTCCCCCGCGTGACCAGGAGCCCGGCGAAAAGAAATCGCCCGAGCCACCGATCCAGGAGCTCTCTCGTTGCGAACTACTTGCACAACGCTGATGCGAACTACGTGCATAGCGGTAGTCCGAACAGGGAGGGCTTAGATGTTCGGTAAGACCTACGTGCGTTACCTGGTCGACCGGAACGTGGTGAATCCGGCAGTTCGGCGGCAGGAATGTCAGCTGCGCACCAACGGTGACCACCTTGGGTCACTTTATGTTTGCTAAGGGTGTCTTCAGAGTATGGGCAGCATTCCTCGGGCTAGCTCTCATCGTGGCGGTGACCGCTTGCGCCGGAGGCAGTTCCAGCGCGCCCACGGCAACCGGCACCGCCAGTAGCAGCTCGGCCGGAAGCGGCACCGCCGGCACGATCGTGATCAAGAACTTCATGTTCAGCCCGATGACCCTGTCGGTGTCGCCGGGAGCGGTGGTGACGGTCCGCAACGAGGATTCGGTGACACACACGCTGACTGATGAGGCTGACCCGAAGCTGTTCAGCACCGGGGACGTCGGTCCTGGCCAGGTCAAGACCTTCAAGGCACCGAGCAAGGCAGGAAGCTACCCGTTTTTCTGCACGATCCACCAGTACATGACCGGCGCCATCGTGGTGCGGTAGCCATGCCGTCTGGCATGGCTCGAAGAGGAGAGCATGTGGAGATCGACGAGACCGCCCTTCGCGGGCTGATCGAAGAGTCGCAGGACACCCACGCCGACAGCGTGCGCGCGGCACGCGAACCGCTGGAAAACATGGTCGACCTGGGTCATCAGGCCCGCGCCGAGGCCAGCATCGACCCCGAGGAGAACCGCGCCTTCGCGCGCGAGAACCGGCGGCGGCTGACCACGACGGCCAAGCGGGCCGGCGGGGTGCTCGCCGCCACCGGCGTGATCGCCGCCATCGCCGACTTCATCGGCGGCCCCGCCTTCGCCAGTTCTGGCACCGACGTTCAGGTACTGCAGACGGCTTCCTCCATCGAAGTCCTTGCCGTCAGCACCTACAAGACCGCGCTCACCTTGCCCTACATCGGCGGCAGCGCGGCTAACCCGGTGATCAAGGCGTTCGCGACCACGACGATGGGCCAGCACGCTGACCACCTGGCTGCCTTTCAGGCCGCGACGACCGCCCTGGGCGGCACGAAGCAGGCCAAGCCCGACCCCGCGTTCGTGCCGGTCGTGCAGAAGGCAGTCACGTCGATCACCAAGGCATCGGACTCCGCCGGCGCGCTGCTGGTCGTGGGCCTGGCTCTGGAGCTGGAAAACATCGCGGCGGAAACGTACGTCAACAACATGAGCCTGCTGGCCAACGCGAACGCCAAGAAGGTCACGGCGAGCATCATGGGCGTCGAAGCCCAGCACGTCGCCATCCTGAACGCGGTCCAGGCACTGCTGAAGGCCGGCGCCAGCGCCGACATCACGCTGCCGCCGCCAGCCGCCAAGCTCCCGGCCGCCGCAGGCTCGGTCGGCTTCCCGAACGCCTTCTACCCCGTGAGCAACGCCGCACCAGCCAGTCAGGGAGCCCTCTAGTGAATAGCGGTAACGAGCCTGTCTCGCACCTGTCAGAAAACGAGCTCCGCGCCATGACCGCGGACCTGGACGCCATGCACCACGACCTCACCCTGCCCGCGCTGAAGTCCAGCCTGAGCGAATGGGCCGACGACATCCGGACCCGGACCGCCGACGGCATCGACGATGAACCGGCGCAGCCATCTCGCCTGGACCGCCGCCGGTTCCTGACCCGGGCAGCCGGCGTCGCGGGTGGGGTGGCCGGCGTATCACTGCTCGCCGCCTGCGGCTCCTCATCCTCTGCCCCTGCCGCTAAGAGCTCCGCCACAGCGCCGGCGTCGGCGGCAGCGGGCGGGGAAGGACAGAAGCTCACCGGTGACCTGCAGGTCGTCGCTATGGCGGCGAGCCTGGAAAACTCCGGCATCGCCACCTACATGGCCGGGATCAAGGCGGCGACCGCCGGCAAGCTCGGCACGGTCCCTCCCGCAGTGGTCACCTTCGCCGAGACCGCGATGAGCCAGCACGAGGACCACCAGAAGGCATGGAACGCGGTGCTCACCGCCGCGGGCAAGAAGCCCGTCACCGCGGTCGACCCGGTCATCCAGCCCACCATCAACACCGCTTTCGCCAAGGTGACCACCGTCACCGGGCTCGCCGAGCTGGCGCTGATGGTGGAGAACATCGCCGGCGAGACCTACCAGAACGGCCTGTCGGTCATCAAGAGCGCCGCCGGGATCAAGACCGCCGCATCCATCGAGCCGGTCGAGTTCCAGCACGCCGCGATCTTGTCCTTCGTCCTGGGCAAGTACCCGGTACCCACCGCGTTCACCGGGGTCAGCCTGGCCCGGCCGCCGAGCGACTACTCCACCTCCTGAGGCGCATCATGCCCACTGCGGCTGGCCACGACCAGCCCCGTACCGCCACCCGTAACACCGGGCTGGCCAGCCGCCTCATCCACCGGCACCGCTACAAGCAGTCCGGCCCGTTCCGGCGGGCCGGACTGCTGGTCCTGTCGCTGATCACCGCGGCAGGGCTGGCCGTGGACGCCTACGTGCACGCCGACCTGGCGTCCGCCTACCAAAGCACCGGCACCGCGATCAGCCAGGCCGCCCTGTTCCGCATCGAGGCGGGAGTCGCGTCAGCCGCCGCCCTCATCGTTTTGGTAATAGCGGGACGAGCCGGGTTCGCCCTGGCCGCCATCGTAGGCGCCAGCGCCCTGGCCGCCATCCTGGTCTACCGCTACGTAGACATCGGCAGCCTCGGCCCCTTCCCGAACATGTACGAGCCGGCCTGGTACCCCGAGAAGACCACCGCTGCCGTCGCCGAGGCGGTCGCTACCGCGGCGAGCATCGCAGGCCTCCTCTGGCATCAGCTGGGGGGCGATGACCGCAGCGCCACCAGGTCAGTCTGAGCTCATGCCAAGTTCGGCGGCTAGTTCCTCGGGGCTGGGCTCGCGGCCCAGCTCCCGGAAGAGCCGGCGTTCTACCACGGCGATCTCTCCGATGCCCCCGGCCATGTGAACCGGAGTTCGGGTGGTCTGGGCGTGCCCGGCCAGGACTCGAGTGATGGCCTGGCGGATCCACCAGGTGGCGTAGGTGGAGAAGGTGTACTGCCCCTTGCCGTCATCGAACTTCTCCGCCGCCCGGATCAGGCCGAGGCTGCCCCCCTGGACCAGGTCCAGGAACGGCACGCCCCGCCCGGCGTAGCGCCCGGCGATGCCGGCGACAAGCCGCAGGTGCGCCTCGAGTAGCTGGTCCTTCGCCTGTCGTCCCCGATCGGCGACCCGCTCAAGGCCGACCCGCTCGTCCGTGGTTAGCGCGCCCCTGGCGGCGAGCACCTCCTCCGCATCCCGCCCGGCCGCGATACGCGTTCCCAGCTCGGCTATTTCCCCGCTACCGGGCTCCGGCACCTCGCCGGCCTCCGCGACGTAGTCCATCAATGCGTTGTGTGCCATAACGCCGCCCAGCGCGACGGGGGCGGCCGGCAGACCACGCGGATCCGCGCGAGGGGGCCGTGCCGTGCTGTTGTCGGCGTGTTGGCCGAGCCAGATCAGGAAGCGAGCGCGCCCGGCCACGGCGTCGTAGCCGCTGGTGTGCCGCTCCGCGAGGTACTCGCCGAGCTTCGGGTAGAAGTCGGCCACGAACAACTCCGCACGGTCGTCGCCCGCGTTCGAAACGGTGGTCATGACATGGCCCCTTCCCCGCTGTCCTGGCCGAACGGGTAGTACCGTTCCAGCCCCGCGACCAGTTTGCGCCGCGCGCCGTGCAACTGGGCGTGCACGGTTCCCTCCGCGAGGCCCAGCGTGGCGGCGATCTCGACCGCCCGCATCCGGTCCCGCCACCGCATCAGGGCGATCTCCTTCTGCCGCGGCGGCATGCCGTCGATGATCTCCCGTGCGCGGGCCAGCGCGATCGCGTTCAGCGCCTCGGCCTCAGTGTCGGCCGCGGCACCCTGATACCTCGCGTGGATCTCAGACTCCTTGCGGCGGAACGCCGCCCGGCGGCGCAGGTCGCTGATGTCCTTGTGCGCCAACGTGCCCAGCAGCCACGCCCGCTGACGGCCACTGGGATGCTCCCGCAGTGCCGCCCACGCTATCGCCGCCGCCTCGAAGGTGTCCTGAACCAGATCCGCGGCAAGGTCCCGGTCGCCCTGGGTGCGCACGCACGCGTGCCCGAAGAGCCACCGGTCATGAGCCGCGAAGAAGTCGGCCAGCTCGTTCACATGGTGTCGCGGAATCGCGGTCTCGCCGGCGTCATTCATGCAACACCCCCGTCGGCGTCGTCATGTGCATCACGTCTAATGAGTCGCACGACCGCAGCAAAACCTTTAGCCCACATACAGGCGTGGAAGAAATCCACCGCCAGGATTGTCTTGGCCTGGGCTTCCAGGAACGCCCGCAGGACTGCCGGGACCGCCGTGGTGCCGGGTCGATGCCCGCGTCCTGGAGGATCTGCCCCACACGGTTGATGGCGCGAGCGCGCGTCCTAGGCCGGTTATCACGGTGAGGATAATTGCGAATATGGATGAATTCGGTATCCGTGCGCTTGCGGAGATCCCGGCATCGGATAACCTCGCCGACGTGGTCTTCCGCCGGGCTGAGGCGGAGCCGGACGCGGTCATGCTGCGCAGACGGGACGACGCGGGCAGCTGGCAGGACGTGACGGCGGCCCGGTTCCGCGCCGAGGTTGCCGCACTGGCCGGGGGGCTGATGGCCGCGGGCATCGAGCCGGGTGACCGGGTCGCGCTGATGTCGCGGACCCGCTATGAGTGGACGCTGATCGATTACGCCCTCTGGACCGCGGGTGCAGTGACCGTGCCGGCCTATGAGACCTCGCAGATTCCCTCCAGGACACCACGTCACCTGCCGCAGGTCCTCGCCGAAGGCAGCGAGCTGGCCGAGCTGTGACGCCCGCTGCTGGCTCCTGGCCGCCAGGTCGTCCCGCTCGCGGGTGCCCACGCCGCAGTGCGGATAAGCGACCGCCCTAGGCTCGAGCAGGCGTGGGAGCAGCCTCATTGATCTGTCTTCCATCGTGCCACGCGACTGACATCGCCGAGCGCTCAAGGGAACCGTGTTGCAACCTGGTGGTGGGGGTTGGGCGAGCGCCTCATTCTAGTCGGGTCACATATGAACGGGGATGTGTCTTTCCCGCAGACGGCCCACTTCAGTACTGGCTGGCCGAGGAGTCGCGGGTCAGGCGGATGGACGTCAGAGATTGCGCGGAGACCCTGAGCGCTGGGTTCCCGCTAGTAGGTAGCCAACCTGGGTGCTCGCCGCAATGACAGGCAACCGAGCCGCCGTGATCCTGGGTTCGAAAGGGCGTGGTGGCCATCGCCGCCGTCATCCTCGTCGTCCCATCCTTCGCCCTGCTGTTCGCCTTGCAGAGCCGCCACATGCTCGGCGGGGGTGAGCAGGGAACAGCGCCGGCCGCTGCCTCGCGCGATCGCCCGTAGGAGAAGGCACCGCAGACCTGCTCGGCGGCGCCGACCGCGGACTGGCCCAGGTAAGATCCGGCCCGCTCATGGGCGGCGGGACCCTGATCGGGATCGGCGCCGTGGTGGTGGCGGGCGTGGCCGTCGCCGGAACGCACGTAGTCGCCACTACTTGGCGAGGGCACCCGAACGCCCAGGTCCGCCTGGTCCGCCGCGCCTCTTCCGCCGACTGACTAGGTAGGCGTCCCGCCTCTCTGACCGTGCCGAGCCCTCGGCGGCTTTTCCGTAGACCTTGGCGTGATGACGCGCGCCTACATCATCCACGTCGCAGCGTAGCCAGATGCCGCTGACCGGGAACCCGGCGTAGCCGTGCCCCTCCGGGATCTTGGATTTCTCCAGGAGTTCCAGCGCACCGCCGCCGGTGCCAAACGCCTGCTGGGTGTCGCGGGGTGGCGCAGCTGGCGGAGGCGCTCCCCGTCCGGTCCCAGCGGCTCCATGCGGATGACCGTGTGCCCAGGCAGGAACAGCCTGGTGATGCGGGTGCGCTCGCTGGAGTGCATGACTTCGGCCCGGACGAACGGCTCCCGGCCAGGCCGCACCCTGCCTGTGTCCATCCGGTACCTCCACACACACGGCCGAGCCCAGCGGAAGTCACCGGCTGAAAACGGTTCGACGGCTCTGCGGAGTCCTGGCACAGTGCACAGCATGACGGACTTCGAGCTCTTGACCGCCGCGGACATACCGCTCATGCAGGGTCTGGCCCAGCGGGTCACCGCCATCCGTCCGGACCTGATCAGCGCCGACGCCTCGTACGGAGAGCTGGCCTGGGTCTGGGGCCAGGGGTGCGCCCGCTACGGTGCGACCTGGCCGCGTCGGCTGTGGTTCTCTGGTAACGAGCTAGTGGCGTGGGGCTGGGCCTTTCTTCCGCGCCAGGTCAGGCGCAATGACGGGTCGGTCACGGACGTCACCGGTGCCTCTCTGAGCTATCAGGTCCATCCCGGTCACACCGAGCTGATCGACGAAGTGATCGACTGGTACGACGGTGTGGCGGCCGGCCTCGAGCGTACGGTGCTGCCGACGACGGCCGAGGAGTTCGCCCTGAAGCGATGGGTGGCGCACGGCTATGAGACCGATTTGGAGGCGCTCGGCGACACCGGCGACTGGACCCAGCTCAACGAGCGGGACCTCACCGATGTAGAGCAGCCGGTGCTGCCGGCCGGATTCCGGTTCCGCACTGCCGATCAGGCCGGACCGGAGGCCGCGGTCCGGGCCCATGTGGACGCCTGGGTTCGCTCGGCCTATACGGCCCAAAGTTATGAGGATGTCCGGCAAACGGCGGCCTATCGCGGCGACCTGCACGTCCTGGTGGAGGCGCCGGACGGGACAATAGCGTCCTCGACGATCATGTGGCTCGACGAAGCGAACAAGACCGTGGAGTTCGAGCCGGTCGGGACGCATCCGCACTACCGGCGGCTCGGGCTGGCCGAGGCGATGATGCTGCACGGGATGCAGTTGGCGCGGGCGACCGGCGCCACTCACGCCACGGTCGTCTGCATGGGTGCGCCGGGGCATCCCGCGGCGCGCGGGCTGTACTACGGCCTCGGGTTCCGGGAACTCTCGCGGGACGCACCGCTGATCAAGACCGGCTGAGGACTGGGCGCGCGACTGCTGCCGGGTCAGAGTCAAGGAATGCTAGATCGGGGCGGTCCTCCGTTAGCTCACGCAGCGGCGCCGACGCCGACGGGTGCGCGTTTTGCCCGGTAGGCGTCTTCTGGGGGGCCGGCTTCAACAGCATCGATGTGGCGTTGCTGCCGTCCTGACGGCATAGACGGGACATCGGTGTCGTTGGCTCGCACTACGGGCAGCTGCCTGACCGCAGCAGGCGCATCAGGCGGCGTTCCGGAACAACGCCCGGGTCGCCGCGGCTGACCGGTTTGGCGGGGTATCGCCCGGTTGCGCCGGCCGTCGCTGCCGCCCCTGGGTCAGGGGGATTGTGGTGGGTGCTGCGCTACCCGGCAAAGAGCCTCGGTAGTGCAGCACCGACCACAATTGACGAGCATGGTGACGGGAAGAAATGGCAGATATGTTCGGTTTGTGGACCTCCGGCGGGCCTGCGAGCGCGGAGTGAACCAGATCCAGGACCCGGCGCGGGATAAACCACTCGGCCGGCTGCCGTCAAGACACGCCCGAGACCGCCGGCTGAAAGACAGGCTCGTTCAGCGTGGTGTCTGGAGTGAGCGGTCGGCGACCCGGCGCAGGTGAGTGTCGAAGACTTCGCGGGCGTCGGGGGTAAGCGTGGTGAGCACGACCATGGCAGTGAACATGACGTCGCGCAGTTCCGCTTGCACGTCATCCCAGGCATCATCCACAAGACGGCAGACTAGCGCGGCTCTCGGCCCGCCGCCGCGATCCCGCAGTCAGCCGGTCACAGTCGCTGTGACGGCGGCTTCCGCCGCGGTGTCGGTAATGCCGAGGCGCAGGTGCTCGATGTGGTAGACGGCCTGGTCTAGCAGCGCGGCGACATGGTTGTCGTAAAGGTCGTAGACGATGGTCCGGCCGGAGCGAGTGCCGGTGACCAGACCCAGGTTGCGGAGCAGGCGCAGCTGGTGGGAGACGGCGGACTGCTCCATCCCGGCGGCCTCGGCCAGGTCGGTGACCGTGCAGGGGGCCTCGCGCAGCTGGGTGAGGATCATCAGCCGACTGGGGGTGGCCAGGGCCTGGAGGGTAGTAGCGATCTTCGCGGCAGACGCGGCATCCAGGCGCGCTGGCGGCGCCGCGTTTTCTTCCCCCATGGCCTTGTGACCCATACCCAGAGCATAACACCTAGGAATACATGAACATATCTTCATGTAGTCTTGCATTGTCGCCAAGTCACATCGTTCGTCCGGAGGAGAGCCCAGTGCCCGCGAGCCTGCTGGAAACCAACACCGCGCCCGTGGCGGCCGCGCCCATCGCACCCGCCGCGCGCCGGGCCGGACTGCGGGCGCTGCCCGAGGTGCGGTGGGCGGCGCTGGCCACCGCGCTGTTCGCGGCTGGGCTCGTCATCCACCTCGCCGCCGGCCCGTCCGCCGTGGCCTGGGCATTTTTCCTGGCCTGCTACGCGGCCGGCGGCTGGGAGCCCGGGCTGGCCGGGCTGTGGGCGTTGCGCCAGAAGACCCTCGACGTGGACCTGCTGATGGTCCTCGCGGCGATCGGCGCGGCAGCGGTCGGGCAGATCCTTGACGGCGGCCTGCTGATCGTCATCTTCGCCACCTCCGGCGCCCTGGAAGCAGTGGCCACCCACCGCACCGCCCAGGCCGTCCGCGGCCTGCTCGACCTGGCCCCCGAGCAGGCAACCCGGCTCGACGAGGCGGGCGGCGAACAGGCCGTGGACGCGGCCGGCCTGCTCATCGGCGACGTGATCCTGGTGCGGCCGGGCGAACGCATCGCCGCCGACGGGCAAGTGCTATCCGGCTCCAGCGACGTCGACCAGGCCACGATCACCGGCGAGCCCCTGCCCGCCGCCAAGAATCCCGGTGACGAAGTGTTCGCCGGGACCCTCAACGGCACCGGCGCGCTGCGAGTGCGGGTGGGCCGGGCCGCGTCCGACACCGTGGTCGCCCGGATCGTCGCCATGGTCGAACAGGCCTCGGCGACCAAGGCCAAGACGCAGCTGTTCATCGAGAAGGCCGAACAGCGCTACTCGCTCGCCATGGTCACCGCCACCCTGCTGCTGTTCGCCATCCCGCTGCTGGCCGGATCCGCGTTCCAGCCCACCCTGCTGCGCGCGATGACCTTCATGATCGTCGCCTCACCCTGCGCGGTCGTGCTCGCAACGATGCCCCCGCTGCTGGCGGCGATGGCCAACGCGGGCCGGCACGGCGTCCTGGTCAAGTCCGCCGTCGTGATGGAGCAGCTGGGCACCACGACCCGGGTCGCGTTCGACAAGACCGGCACCCTGACCGAAGGCACCCCGCGACTGACCGGGATCACGGTCCTGCCCGGTGCCGGACTCCGCGAGCAGGAGGCCCTCGCCCTGGCCGCGGCGGCCGAGGCACCATCGGAGCACCCGCTCGGCCGCGCGGTGACCGCCGCCGCCCGCGACGACGGGCTAACGCTCGCCCCGGCGCACGAGTTCACCGCCGCTCCGGGCCGCGGCGTCAGCGCCCTGGTCTCCGGCCACCGCGTGGAGGTCGGCAGCCCCGCCCAGCTACTGCGCGGTACGCCCGCGGATCCGGCCGCCGCCGTCGTCGCGGAGATGGAGGACAGCGGGCAGACCGCCGCCGTGGTCCGGGTGGACGGGACGGTGGTCGCGGCGCTGGCCATCGCGGACCGCACCCGCCCCGCCGCCGGGCCGGCCGTCGCCCGGATCACCCAGGTGACCGGCGCCGCCCCTATCCTGCTGACCGGGGACAACCAGCGCGCTGCCACGCGGCTGGCCCGCCAGGTCGGCATCAGCGACATCCGCGCGGGCCTGCTCCCGCAAGACAAGGTCACTGCCGTCAACGACCTCCAGACCGGCGGAGCCCGGGTCCTGCTGGTCGGCGACGGGATCAACGACGCCCCCGCGCTCGCCGCCGCGACCACCGGGGCGGCAATGGGCCGCGCCGGATCCGACCTCGCCCTGGACACCGCCGACGCCGTCATCATGCGCGACGACCTGGCCACCATCCCCGCCGTCATCACCCTGTCCCGCCGCGCCCGCCGCGTCATCACCGCCAACCTGCTCATCGCCGCCACCATCATCACCACCCTGGCCACCTGGGACCTCGCCGGGCACCTGCCGCTGCCGCTCGGCGTGCTCGGCCACGAAGGCTCCACCGTCATCGTCGGCCTCAACGGCCTGCGACTGCTGCGCGCCAGCGCCTGGCGCAAGGCGATCACCGGCGGCGCACGCTAACCCCGCCAGGGAAAGGGCGCGAGGTCGGGTTCGACCCAGCTCGTCCTCGCGGCGATGCTCGCCAGCGTCGATGACCGGTAGAAGCGGCCGAGGAGCTTCTTGTCGAGCAGTGCGGGGTGCTGGTCGGTGAAGGTTCCGAAATCGACGGCGTTCGACTGGCCGGCATGGTGGCCCACCAGTTCGACCCAGGCGCGGCTGACAGTGGCGTTGTACTTCTGCGGGGCGCCCGCGTAGCGAGCAACACCCTGGATGCCATCGCTGACCAGCTGTATTGCCCCAGTGGTACCGCAGCGGCGTACGGCGAGCCAGGTCAGGTGGACGTGCTGACGATGCCCGAACCGTTCGGCGCCCCGCATCACCTGCTCCATCAGCTCCGAGAACTGCGGCGCCGCGCCATGGTCGCTGTGGGCGGTCACGATCCCTCCTTGGTCAGCGCGCTCAGCACGGTATAGAAGCCGGCGATTGCCTCGGCAGGCAGATCCTTCAGCGCGCGATGCTCGAGGCTGTCCAGGGTCTGGACGATGACCGCAGCGGCCTCCCGGCCGGAGTCGGTCAGTTCGATCAGCACGGAGCGGCGGTCACCAGCGCGCATACCTCGGGTGATGTGACCGCGGCGTTCGAGCCGGTCCAGCACGCTGGTGAGCGTGGTGGGGCGAGCTCCGACGGCGGCGCCGAGCTGGGAGACGGTACGGGCCTGGCCGTCGGCGAGGTTGGCCAAAGCGTTGATCTCGGAAGCGGTCAGGTCGAGATCGACGAGTTCGGTGGCGATCAGGTGCAAGGTGGCGTGAGTCGCGCGCTGCAAGCCCAGCAGCGCCGACCCGGGCGGTGGCACGGATTCCGTCATCACGATTTCGGATATTACGATATCGTATTAACATTCCGCAAGCCCGGGCCGGATCGAAAGGGGCCGCCGGATCAGGCTGGCAACCGCCAGATACGCAGGATGTTGTCGGGGAGGCGAACAGCGAACCGCCCCGAGGGAGAGGCTTGCGCCAGGACCTCTCGCAGGTCTGTTTCAAAGTCCTCCCGGCGATCACCGAACAGGTGCGGCGCGGTCGAGGAGAGGGAGAAGACGTTGGCCACGACGTCATCGATGGTTCGCTCGATGATGCGCTGATCGGGCACGGTTACCGTCTCGGCGGGAAGGAAGCCAGCCTGCCGGAACACCCCGTCCTCATCGCCGGGCGAGGTGTTGCGGATACCGTTGCCCGCCCGGCGATCGCTGCCCAGGTACTGACGCCGCAACTGGTCGAGAGCCTCATCAGGCGGGAGCGGGAACGGCAGGGAGCCCCGCCAGGTCTCCCCCGACAACTCGTCGACCTGGTAGCCAGGCGCGTCTACCTGCACCACCGCGCCGCCCGGATCGAGCATCGTCGCGACGATCGAGGCCACCCGGGGCCGGTCCATCCAGTGAAATGACGCGGCGAAGGTCACCACCCGGAAGCTGCCCAGGACAGCCGGCAGCGCCTCAGCCCGCTGACATACCCAGGTGGCATTGCCGACGCCCCGCCTGGCCGCCGCCTTGGACGCACAGGCCAGCATCTCCGGATCAGGATCGAGGCCGACGACCGCCTCGAACAGCCCCGCCAGATCCAGGGTCACCTTTCCCGGCCCGCACCCGACATCGAGCAGCCGTCCCCGCCCATCGAGGGCTAGGTTGCGGGCGAAGGCATCAGCCAGCCCGGGAGCGTAGGGCAACCGGCCCTGCTCGTAATATTCGGCGGCCCCGGCGAAAAGGGACTCATCCCAGCTCCAGGACTCCCAACCACCAGATGCCGAGTTCACGTCGTCAATATAGGCCGCGAACTTCAAGCCGGGGCTTCCCTACGATGCGCTAGGCAAGCCAAAGGTGACCGTCACCTGTGATTTGTGCGGGCCGGTTATGGCGGTGAAGTGGTCGGCGGCCTGCCTGACCAGCCATAGACCATGTCCGGGCTGATACGGCCATGGGTCTGGTGGTCCGGAAGTGGCGGCCGATGAGTGCTGGCCGTCGGCGTGGGCCATCCCCGGGTCGCTGACCTGGCAGTACAGCGTTCCGGATGCGATGTGGAGGCTAAGCTGCCCGGTTCCGCCGCCGTGGCAGACCGCGTTGGCGGCGAGTTCGTGCACTACGAGCATGACGTCGGTGGCGCGGCTTTCCGGCATCCCCGCTGCCCGCGCGTGAGCGAGCACCGTCTCACGCAGGATTTGGAGGGTGTCCATGGTGAATTCCTGTGTCAGCATCGCCCGCGCCTCTACGCCATCGCCTGGCCTAAGGGTTCCCCAGCGGACCCTCTAGTCGCCGGGGAACCGTTCTGTTGTCGGGGCGCTGATGTGCGGCAGTTGGTGTCCGCCCACCGCATAGCCGATACCCGGAATCCGGCGGCCTGAACTACCGCGCGTCGGGAGGTAAGAATCCTGTCACTGGATGGTCGGCTGCGGGCCTGAAGGCGTCTTGGTCCGTACGGTGAGAATCTGGGCTACTCCCAGAAGATCCAGCGACCTGGCCACGTTGGCGTGCGGATTCGCGAGTTCAAGAGCCCCGCCCGCTTCCTTTAGTGCGCGGTCCGCCTGGATGAGGACCCTGATGGATACGGAGTCGGCAAACGTCAGCCGGGACAGGTCGACCGTAAGGTGCAGGGCACCACCAGAGATCTGAGCGGCCAAGGCATCCCTGAGCTGCCCGGCGGTCAGCAGGTCGCATTCCCCGGACAGGCTTACCACTGGGCCGAACTCGCCGGTATCCACGGTGATGTCCAGGAGAGTCACTTCCTAGCCTTACCACGCCCCGCTTAGCGTCGACAAGCAACCCCGAGGGCAAGACGCCGGCTCGGCTGTGTTTACTTGATGAATAAATGGTCAGGTCACCTGAATGCCAAGACACCCGGTGCTTACGTTCCAGCCGGACGCGCGGGCGGTATGTCACCGGCCGGTAACGACCAGCGCAGAAACCTCTCATGATTCTCACAGCAGGCACACCGCAGCCTCGCAGAGACCCGCACGGCAGGACTCCACCCGCTTACCAGCTTCTTGCCTCGCTGGTAACGCTCACCCAGCCCTGGACATCGCAGAATACCGTTGGCGCAGCAACCACAGGTCACCGCCGTCCGGCCACCGGGCCGCAGGTCTGAGCACCGGACGCACATCGGGAAGGAGCAGGCTCATAGCGGGATATCGCCCACGCGCCCTACACCGTTCCCTCCGCCGTCACCGGCGGCTCACCGATCCCAGGTCCACCCAGCTGGTCTGGGCAAGCGCGGTCATCTCCGCGAGACAGTTCGACCCGGCAGGCTGCGCCATCCCCACCGGCAAGCTCATCACCCGCAATGTCATGCGGCGGCACATCGTCACCCGGATTTCCGGGTTCAAATTCCGCGACGCGGCGGACCCGCGTATCACCGCGCGCGGCGGCTCTGGTTAAGTATCAGCCCCAATGGATGAGGGGGCTAGATGACCGATGAGCAGGAAGTGGAGCCGTCCAGGGCGACCGGTGCCGCCGCCGCGGGAGCGGGCTGGTCGCACCGGCACCGCGACGTTTCTGGCGGTTCGCTTCGGCCGACCGTGTTCGGAGCGGTCGATGGCCTGGTAACCAACGCCTCGCTGATCGCGGGTGTCGGCGGCGGCGGGGTGTCCGCCCACGCGATCATCCTGACCGGGGTCGCGGCCCTGGTGGCCGGCGCGTTCTCGATGGGGACCGGCGAATACATCTCGGTCACGAACCAGAACGAGCTGGTGCATTCGGAGGTCTCGCTGGAGCGCAGCATGCTGGCCCGCTTCCCGGCCGCGGAGGAAGCCGAGCTGGCCCAGTATTTCCGCAATTACGGCGCTGATCCCGACACCTCCGCCCGGATGGCCGCGGCTGTCTCCAAAGACCCTGGCACTGCACTGCGCCTGCACACCCGCGAGGAACTGGGCGTTGATCCCAGCGAACTGCCATCCCCGGTCGTGGCCGGGGTGGCGTCATTGTTCGCGTTCTCCCTCGGGGCCCTGGTGCCCCTGCTGCCCTACCTGGCTGGCTGGCCGGTGCTGGCCGCCAGCCTAGGCATTACGGCCGTGACGCTTATCAGCGGCGGGATGACCGTCGGACGGCTCACCGGGCGGCCAGTCCTGCGCTCGGGCCTGCGCCAGCTTGTCCTCGGCGCCACCGCGGTCGCGATCACATTCGGCGTCGGCAACCTCATCGGCCACCACGCCTAGGATTGTGCTCGTGAAGCTGGGAGTCGTCGCTGACATCCACGGTAATGACGTGGCGCTACGCGCGGTCCTGGAGGACGCGGATCACCTCGGGGTGGACCGGTGGTGGGCTCTCGGTGACCTTGTGCTCTTCGGCCCGCGCCCGGCCGAGGTACTGGAGCTTCTGCAGGGACTGCCTGACATCGCCATGCTGAGCGGGAACACCGATCGCTACGTCCTGACCGGCCAGCAGCCCGCCCCGCATGCCACCGTCGCCGACGCGGCCAAGAGCGTCGACCTGGTGCAACGCTACGCAGCGATGGCAGCGGGGATCGCCTGGACTCGTGGCGTCCTGGACCAAGCCGGCCTACTCGATGTCCTGACCGATCTCCCGGCGCAACTGCGCATGACGTTCTCGAGCGGAACTACCGTCCTCGGCGTCCACGCGTCACCCGGCGCCGACGATGGCCCAGGGATCGCACCGAGCATCCCTGATGATCAACTCCGGCAACTGCTCGCCGGAGCCGACACAGACGTCGTGATCGGCGGCCATACTCATTTCACCGCCGATCGTCTCATCGACGGTATCCGCGCCCTCAATCCCGGTAGCACAGGGCTGCCCCGTACCTGCGGGACTACGACCTGGCTCCTCCTCGAAGACAGCGGCGATGATCTGCTCGTCACGCCCCGCGCGGTGCCGTTTGACGCCGAGGCCGTTGTCACCGACCTTCACCGTCGGCGCCACCCCAATGCCGAATTCGTCTCCTCCATCCTCACCGGACAACGCCAGATGTTACGAGCACTCCCCGTCCCGCCGGCCCTGTTACCGCGATGAGTTCCGGGTGCCTGCGCCGTCGTAAGAGCGACGGGCCAACTTGTAAGGCGGGCACAATGACGGATTCTGAGACCACGACCCTGACGGCGTCACCAGCGGTGGGCGGTGCGAACCAAGACGATGAGTCGCGCATGCTCCTGGGCTTCCTGCGGAACCAGCGCGACTCGGTGCTGAAGATCGTCGAGGGGCTGCCCGAGGATGCCTGGCAGACGCCGGTCGTGCCGTCCGGCTGGACCGTGGCCGGCATGCTCTGGCATCTCGGCGGCGTCGAGCTCCACTGGCTCCAGCACGTGACCACGGGTGTCATGGAGGAACCATCGGCGGACGAGGAAGCGGCGGACGAGAAAGAAGGCGCGTACGATCCCGAGGCCGCCTTCACCTGCGACTGGCCCAGCGCCGACCTCGTCGCCAGCTACCGCGACGAGTGCAGGCGATCCGACGAGGTCCTCGCCGTGACCCCGTTGTCCGCGGCCCCGCGCGGGCTCGATTTTCACTATGACCCGGAGTACACCAAACAGATCACGAACATCCGCTGGATCGTCCTTCACGTGATCGAGGAGACCGCCACGCACTCCGGCCACCTGGAGATCGCACGCGAACTGCTCGACGGGAAAACCAGGCTCGGCGGACGCTGATCCGCCCTGGTACGGCACCAGCCCGCATTCGCTCGACCGCGTGACACCTCAGGTTCATCAGATTAAGATTGTCTTTCATCGGATGAAGGAGGTTGGGGCTTGTTCGCGACGAGACCGCTTCCCGGGTGCGGGCTCGCTCTTTCCCCGCTCGGGCTGGGGACAGCCTCGATCGGCGACCTAGACGACGACGCCCCGGCGGTGGCGACGATCGTGTCGGCGCTGGACCGGGGAATCTCCTACCTCGACACCGCTCCCCACTACGGGATCGGCCGTTCCGAGCGGCGGACCGGCGAGGTGCTGCGTTCCAGGACGCCCGGCCATCCGCTCGTCCTGTCGACCAAGGTCGGCCGCGTGATCGACGAGCGCGCCCGCACCGAGGCCTTCGATTTCTCCGCGTCCGGTGTGCGGGCAAGCCTGGAGGCAAGCCTGCGCCGCCTCGGGATAGATAGGCCTGACATCCTCTTCCTGCACGATCCTGACCACGCCGAGGAACAGGCGGTCGCGGAAGCGCTCCCCGCGCTGCGCGAGCTGCGCGCCGACGGCGCCGTCACGGCGATCGGCGCGGGGATGAACCAGGCGCCGATGCTGGAACGCTTCGTGGCCAATCCGCGGATCGGCTTGGACATTATCTTGCTGGCCGGGCGGTACACCTTGCTCGACACCAGCGGCTTGCGGCTGCTCGACCTCTGCCATGAGCGGGGCGTCGGGGTCGTCATCGGCGGCGCGTTCAACAGCGGCATACTGACCACGCCGACGGACACCGCGCGGTATGACTACCGGGCCGCACCTCCCCCGCTGATTGAGCGTGCCCGCAAGCTCGCCGCCGCCTGCGAGCGGCACGGGGTGCCGCTTCCGGCCGCCGCCCTGCAGTTCGGCTGGGGCCATCCCGCGGTCGTTTCCGTGCTCAACGGGCCGAGAAGCCAGGCGCAGCTGGAAGCCAACCTCCAGTACGCGGAGCTTCCTATCCCGGCCGCGTGCTGGGAGCAACTCCGTTCCGAGGGCTTGCTGGCGAAGGATGTTCCGCTCCCCGGCGAGCGCTGAGTCCGCGACCCGCCCGCTCGCGAGGGGCAAAAGACCCATATCGCTAGCCCGCGCGACCCCGATGGCCCGTATCGGACCCCCGCGATGGCCCATCGCTGGCGCTGTAGCCCCAGCGATGGGCCATCCATGGGGTGGCGGGTAGGTGTTGGAGGTGCTTCTGGTGCTAAAGGTGCCAAGGGTGCTGTAGTGGCGAGGGATTTCTGGATGCTAGGGCCCGAGATCTGCGGCTGGCACGGGTCCGCGGGCCCCAAGTCGCTCACGACAGGCTGAGCCCCGCGACCTGAGCCAAGGGTGCTACTGGTGCCCCGCGACCACCGGCTGGCCGACACACCACCGAGGCCGACGCGTACGCGAAGATGCTCAACATCGGCGGCGTCGCACGCCTCTGCGCCGCGATGGCCTGTCCTGGTCAGGTTGTCCCGATCTCAAGGTCTGCCGTTATCTCCTCGTCTGCTCCCTGGAACGTCAGCTTGATGGCACGGGCAAGCGGGTCCAGACTGGGCAGGAACTCCAGTGCAAACTCAACTCGCTCCCCGCCGCTTTCCCGGGCGGTCTCCTCGGGGGTGAGGACAAGGGTGTTCCTGGCGTAGCTGCCCACGTAGCTGCCGCCACGGTCGTCTTCGCCGCGCACCGAGAACGGGTCCTCCGCAAGACGGCCGGCCGGACCGGAGTTCCACCACTGCGGCCGAGCGCACAGGTACAGCAGCCAGCTGCCGGGCAGTGAGATCAGGGTGTCAAGGCGGATGCTCACGCCGTCGACCGCCGGCAGCGCGACTCCGATGTCACGGTAAAACTGCGGTCCGCCGGCCCGCGGCACCGCGCCGGGCATGACGGCCCGCCTGGCCGCGGCTACCCGGACGGGCCCGGGCTGGCCGATCCGCGCGGCCACGCGAGGCGAGGGCAGCAGGCGCGCGGTTGTGCCGTCCTGGCCCCGCAGCTCGATCCACCCGGCCTCCCGCCCCGGGACCGGGTCCACCCTCAGGTGCACGCTCCTGTCCGGCGCCCCGCGCTTGCCAGATGAGCCCCCTCCCCTGAGCGCATACTGTGCCCCGCGGTCATCAACGATCGTCGTACTGCCCAGCAGCCCTCGCATCCTTGCCGAGGCCACCTCATGCTCGGCGATGTATTGGCGGATTGCCGCGGCGTTCCTGCGGGGGATCAGCCGGGCGAGCAGCGCGCCGGGCACTGCCACCCGCCTGCGCGCGACCGGTGCCGTGAGCTGGCCGTTCCCGGACAGCGTCAAGGACCCGTACAGGACGGCCTGCCCGGCACCGGCGATCAGTATCTCGGGCACCAGCACACCGGCCGGGGTCTGGAGGGCTGCGGCCCCGCCGAAGGACCACCGCTCCGCCGGCTCCGCCGGCGAACGGCGGCGCGCCACCTCGGTTTTCAGCGCGGTCCAGCTCTGGAAGCCGTACTCGCGAGCCAGCGCCAGCTGCGCCGCCGAAAGCGCTACGTGCGGTGAGACCGCGCGGAGCCGGTCAACGGCGCGCGGATCACCATCGGCGGCGGCGCGGAGCAGCTCTCGCGCCCGGCGGCGAAGCTGGTCAAGATCAGGTCGTTCGGGAAGCCCGGACATAATGTCTCCTCGGCGCCCGGGCTCGCATTCAGGCGCGGTAAGAAGACGATCCTGCCAGGAAAAGCACGATGCCACACCGATGATGGAGGTGGACTCAGTCCTGCCCGCGAGCCCGGCGGCACCCTCCAGCGCCTGACACGCAGCCTACCCGACGCCGCGCGGCCGGTCGCGTTCACGACTAATCTGGGTCGTTCCCTGTCAGAACCTGTGCGCGCCTGCGCTCAGCATGTTCAAACGCGGGCTCCATGGCATTAATGTCTGCCTGCTGCAGTCCGTGAGAGGCTGCTACGGCCCGCCAGCATCCCACCGCCCTCGTGGTCTGCGCTAGCGCGTCGGTGGCCTCCGCGGCATTCAGCCGAAAATACTCGGCGACGTCCATCAGGGTATCGATGCTCGCACGAGTGTCGGAGAAGTCGATCGCGGTACTGAGTTCCTTCGGGCCGGGTTCCGGGTTGGGGTTCAGGTCAAATGCTGGTGATAGGGCCCAGGAGTCACTCCGCTCATGCAAGAACCCGTGATTCTGGAGGTGGTCATCGGACAGGATCGAGAAGGCTATCCGTCGCCAGAGCTGGCGAGGTCGCCGTCGCACCATCACGCCTGCGACCTCCAGGTAGCTACGCTGGTCGCCGTCGGTGGCCTCAAGCATTGTCATCGCGCTGGCGTACCCGATACGGGTGGTCCCCTGGCGGTCAAAACGGTCCACGACGAGCACGTTGCGGTCCCCGATGTGGATCAGCTGGGAATCGGGAACCCTAATCCCGGCGTCACGTGCCAGGTCGAGCGCCACTTTTTCCCACGCCACGACATTCCAGGTGTCTGAGCTCGCACTTGGGAACTTGGCAATGGCGATGCGGCCAGCACCATATGAGCCTCCCCCATGTGCCGTCGGCCACGCCAGCGTGAAACCCGCCCGATCCTCAACCTCACGCGTAGCCGAGCCGACCGACTAGAAGAAGGCAGCGAACTCGCACCGGTGATTACTCGTGCTTGAGCGTGAGTGCCAGGTCGGGCTTGACGATGGACGCGAGGTAGACGGGCCAGATCACGGCGCCGTTGCAGCGGAAGTTGACGATCTCTCCGTCGGCCGTGTCAAAGGGGCGTCGTCCGCTGGTGTAACGGCCCGTCTTGACTTGCAGCGTGTGATGTCCTGGGTCGACCGGCACCTCGATCGTCTGGTGCCGGTCGATCGATCCGACGTCGTTGCCGTCGAGCAGGACCTGGAACGTGCCACGTCGGAGTTCCATAAGGCTGCCTGTTTTTCTGACCAGTTGCAGTGTTGCCGCCATGTTCTGTCCTCTCTGTGTCATGGTGCTTCCTCCCGTGCCAGGTATCGGGTTACGGATGAGAGTTCGTTTCGCTTGGGGACCGGATCCCCCGCGATGCGCCCGGCGCGGTACTGCGGCGACCGGGCCTGACGCCGGTGATGAGGCGCTCCCGGTCGAACAGCCGGGCCACCACCAGGCAGGCGGCGCAGTCGATGGCCAGCAGGCCGCCGGCCAGGGCAGCCGCCAGGCCGAACGTCGGGCTGATCACCTGGAACGACATCAGCGCGGCCAGCGCGGCCGGGGGCAGGCTGCCCAGCACGGACAACTGCTGCGCGACGCGGGTGTCGCTGACCCTCGTCGAGATCGCCAGGCCGACCCAGATCGACCAGGCGGCCAGCAGCGGGATGAAGACCAGCGCGGCGGGCAGCTGCGGCGCCTGCCGCACGGCGGCGGCCACCGGCGAGCTGGCGGCGAGCTGCGTGATCGCCACGAAGACGCCGAAGATCAGGTAGCCGAGGGCGACCGCGGGCATGAAGATCGCCGCGGCCTTGCCAATGACCAGTTCCGCCCCGCTGACCGGCGTGGTCAGCACCGGCTCGAGGGTTCCCTGCTCGCGCTCCCCGACCACCGAGTAAGCGCTCATGAGCGTGGGCACGAGCACCGGGACCAGCAACGGGAGAAACAGTGCGTAATCGACCCGCTTGTCCAGTGCCGTGCTCAGCGCCGACGCCTTGATCGTAAGCATCGAGGCGGTGGGGCCAATCAGGAACAGCACGGGCAGCACGGCTGCCGTGGTGACGATGAGCCTGTTGCGCCGGAACTCCGCGAGCTCCTTGCGGATGACGGCGCCGACGCGGGCGCTGCCCGCGCTCACCGGGACCGCTCCCCGGCGTCACCGACCAGCTCGAGGTAGACGTCCTCCAGCGTGTGCCGTGACGGAGCGATCGACAGCACGTCGGCCCCGGCCGCGACCAGCGCCCGGGTCACCGCCGCCGCCTGCGCCGCGTCGGACACGGTCAGCACATAGCCGACCGGGCCGCCGTCCCGCGGGCCGACCGCTTTCCACCCCTGCACCGCCGGGAGCCCGCCGAAGACCCGGCCGGGCTCGGGCAGCGCGACGGCGACCGTGACGTCCAGCGACGTGGAGAACAGCTCCTGCCGCAGGTCGTCGGGCCGGCCGATGATCCGCAGGCTGGTGCTCATGATCGCCACCCGGTCACACAGCCGCTCCGCCTCATCCAGCCGGTGGGTGGTGAGGAAAACCGTGACCCCGCGGTCCCGCAGTGCGTCGATCAGGCCGAGCACCTCGTGCGCCGCCACCGGGTCCAGCCCCGAGGTTGGCTCGTCCAGGAACATGACGGCCGGCTCGTTGAGCAGGGACCGGGCCAGCGCCGTCCGCTGCCGCAGGCCCTTGGACAGGCTTCCGGCCAGGTCGTGCGCGCGGTCGCTGAGGCCGACGGCGACCAGCGCCTCGTTGATGCGCGCCTGCCGCCGCGGCAGCCCGTACAGGCGCGCGAAGTACTCCAGGTTCTCGGTCACGGTCAGCCGCTGGTACAGCCCCGGGGACTCCGGCATGACCGAGATCCGCTGCCGGATCTCCGCCGCGCTGGCCGGGCCGACGGGGATGCCCGCCACTGTGGCCGAGCCAGACGTCGGCGAGATCAGCGTGCCCAGGATCCGCACCGTCGTGGTCTTGCCCGCCCCGTTCGGCCCCAGGAACCCGAACACTTCCCCGCCCGCGACACTGAACGACACGTCGGACACGGCCGTGCGCCCGCCGAAAACCTTGGTCAGGTGGCTTACCTCGATGGCCGCGGGTGCCGCCGGACCCGGCGGCGGCCTCCGGACGACCCGCCCGGTGCGGGCGGTTCCCGTCTCCTCCCGGCCTGCGCGCAGCGCCGAGTCACCGCTCACTTCCGCCCGCCTCCTGCGCCCACCGGGGCCTCCCGCTCACCTTGCTTGCCCGGACCATCGTACCTCCAGTTGTATCTGTTCTATCTTATATAGAAATAATATACTAAATGACCACTGCCCCTCCTTGCACGTGCAGGCCTGCGGGTCTCTTCACTGGCACGCCTGCGGGCCCTTGGCCACGAGGGTCGCCAGCGGGCAGACCGCTGAATGCGGATAGTAGGGGCCCATGATTGCCGCGGCCGCCGCTGGGTCGTCGGGCCGGGTGACGCCCGCGGTCGAGTGCGCGAATGACGTGCTGACCAGCATGTTCCGCAGCATCAGGAGGTAGAGGGGGGTCGACTGATCGGTGGCGAAGGGCAGGAAGGTGACGCCGGGAACGCGGCTGATGGCAGCTCGCTGCGATTCGCTGCCGATCACGTAGGTGTAATCCCCGGCCGGGTTCAGCTTGGTGGCCTCGTCGGCGCGGCATCCGTAGTCGGCGCCTCCCCCGGGCAGCTTGTTGGCGACGGTCGGAAGTTTGGCCGTACCCGCCAGGATGCACATCGACCAGTAGCGGACGTCATCGGCTGGGGCCGGCCAGGGCGACGGATGGCTGCCGGGCGCGAAGGTCGGCGCCTTGGCGGTCACCACGACCACGTCCCGTTCCGGCGGGCGGATCAGGTAGGCCACGGCGTAGGCGGTGTCGGCGTTGCCCACACCCTCGCTGCTCATCTTGCTCTCTGGAAGCGCGTAGAACTCCAGCTGGGGCGGCACGGCTGCGGACCGCGCTGTGGTGGCAGGCGTGCCGGTCACGCCAGCAGCCCCTTTCAGGACGGGCAGGTTGCTGTTGTGCTGCGGGCAGGCCGGAATCGTACGCGCCGCGCCTCCTTGCTCCACCGTCACCACCGGAATCGGCACATCCGAGAAGCTCCCACCGGCCGGCAGGTAGACACGGTAGACGAGGTAACCCGGGTATCGCCTCGTAGTGCCGGCTGGCAGCGGCAGCGTGTTGGCCTGGCCCGGTGAAGGATCAGAGCGGATGGTTAGCGTGAACCGGCCGCTGGGCGCGCCCTCCCGCTGCCAGGGATTCACACTGCCGGGCTGCGGGGCGATCCGGTAGTCGGGCAGGGACGTGCCGGCTTGGCTGGTGGCGAAGCCGCCGCTAGGCGTGTAGACGCTGAAGGAGGCGTAGCGGGCATCCGGGAACCGGCCCGACAAGACGATCCGGGTGCCCGCAGCCGCCATGATCGGCTGGAACCAGACTGCCTCGGCCGAATCAACCGACACCGAGTTAGGCACCGCCGAGTTGTCCGACTGCACGTTGAGCTCCGTCGGCCATGCGCAGGATATCCCGGGCGCGGCAGCCGGCTGGCCGCCCCCCGCGGCAGCGGAGCCGGATCGCTGCGCCGACGTACACGCGGACAGCGCCAGCGCGAGGGCAACCGCGACCCCGAAGACGCCAGCGACCAGGCCGGGCCGGCGCTGCCCCCGGCAGCTACGCGACCGTGGCCTGGCTGTTGCCTTTCCGACTGACTCGATGCTGGCCACCATTGACGCCTCCCTGCCCGCCGGGATCAGCGGCACGGTGTAGTTTGCTTTGACCATTTGTTCTACAACTCATAGAACAAATAGTCAAACTGTCAAGGCGCGACCTTGCCGCGGGCGGGCGGCCAGCAGCCCGGCATGAGCGCCCGGGTGCAGCGACGAAACGATTGACAGCAACGCGCGATTGTTCTATAACTACTGACATATAAACGCCGTCGGGTCGGGCGCTGCCTGCCGGGAGTTCGAGCCGTCAGGCCGCACGCGCAGCCTGGCTGGTCCTTCGAAGTCGCCGACGGGAAAGGCCACCTGCCTCTTGGCGCTGCGACCGCGTTCCGTCACCCGACCGCTGGGTCAGCGTGAGGCGGGAGCGAACCCGAGCGGCGCGCGCACCCGAGGGTGGGGCGGCACAGGGCGGACGCCGGGTGCCGGTCGCAGCCTGGCGTCCGTGAGATCCTGGAGGCGTCATGCTGCTCAGCATCGAACCAGACGGTCCCGTACCCATCTACCAGCAGATCAGGGACCGGATCGTAGAGGCGATCGCCGACGGCCGCCTGCCGGCCGGCTCCGCGCTGCCGTCCACCCGGCAGCTGGCGGTCGACCTGGGCGTCAACTTCCACACCGTGAACAAGGCGTACGACCTGCTGCGGCAGGAGGGCCTGCTGCGGCTCGGCCGGAAGTCGGGCGCGGTGGTCTGCCGCGACGCGGGCAGCGGCCCGCCGGATCCCGGCTGGGCCCAGGACTGGACGGCCGGCTGCGGACGCTGCTGGCCGAGGCCGCCGCCCAGGGGATGCCGGCTGCCGGCATCGTCGGGGAATGCCAGGCGGCCATGACGGATTTCGACTTCCCCGCCGCGACGGCGGAGGCGGGGAACCGGAGGGGAAGCCCGCCATGACCGCCGGGGCCCTGTCCGGGGACCTCTCCGTTCTAGTCGTCGGGGCACTGGCGTGCGTGGCGCCCATGGCGAGCCGGCCAACCCTGCAGTTCGGAGTCCGCGTTCCCCCCGGGCAGGCGGGGGCACCGGTCATCCGGCGGGAACGGCGCGCCTACCTCTGGCGGACCGCGGCCATCGGCGCCTGCTGCACCGTCGCCGCACTGCCGCTGCAGGGCCACGGGTCATGGTGGCTTCCCCGGATTATCCTGCTGCTGGAGCTGGCCGCGGACTTCGGCTGCTTCTGGGTCGCGCGGCGCCAGGTCGCTGCGGTCAAGCAAGCGGACGGGTGGTTCACGGGCCTGCGGCAGACGGTCGCCACCGATACCAGCTGGCGTACCGACCCGCCGCGCTTCCCGGTGCGCTGGCTGATACCCGCCCTGGCCGTGATAGCGGCGACCGCCGCCGTCGGCGCGCTCCGCTATCCCGGCCTGCCTGCCCATATCGTCACCGGGTCTGGTCACCGGGCGCCCAAATCCGCCGTCATCGTCTTGGTGGTGGCCTTCCAGCTGTACATCACGGTTCTGTGGACCGGGCTCATGCTGATCGTCTACCGTTCCCGGCCGGACATCGAGGCGGCCGACCCGGCGGTGTCGACGCTGCGCTACCGCCGCTTCCTCGCCGCCATCACCCGGGCCCTGCTGACGCTGCTCGCGCTGGTAGACACCAGCCTGCTGCTGATCGCCTTGCGCTCCTGGCAGGTCTACCAGCTCTCGGGCATCGGCCGGGCCCTGCCCGCGCTGCCCTTCGTGGCCGGCCTGATCCTGCTGGCGACGGTCGCCCGACGAGCGGGCCAGGGCGGGTGGCGGCTGAACGGCAACGTGCGTGGCCTGGCCCGGGCCATCGGGACCGACCGGGACGACGACCGGTTCTGGAAGGCTGGCCTGCTCTACGTCAACCGCGACGACCCCGCCCTCGTGGTCGGCAGCCACATCGGCCCCGGCTGGACGCTCAACCTTGGCAACCCGGCCGCGTGGCTGATCATCGCCGGGAACATCGCCGCGCTGGCCGGCCTGGTGACGATCGGGACGGTGGCGGGAATGTAGTGCGCCGCAATCCTCCTCGGCTCGCCGCTGTGCCAGACCGCTGCCCCTATTCAGGCCGCGTCTGTGCGCGACCTCAGCCAGGGAGACCCACCGAGCTTTAGGCCTTGACGCTCTTTTCGCTGCTCGCGGATGCGCCACGGCTCATCGCGAGCACGGCCTCACGGCGACTCAGCGCGCCCAGCGGTGAGCCGCCGGCCGGGTTGGGGCTGCCGCAGATCCAGGTGGGCCCGTCGGCTAGGTGGTCGAGCGCCTCTTCCGCGACGTCGCCGGGATGGGCGAGCTCACCGTATGATCCGCCCTTGGCGTCGAGCACCCGGCGCAGCGACGGGGTGTCGGTCGGGCCGAGCACGAGTCCCAGGACGTCGACCCCGCTGGTACGCCACTCGGCCCACAGGCTTTCCGCCAAGATGAGGTCGAACGCCTTCGTGGCTCCGTAGGCGGCGAGCGACGCGCCGCCGGCCCAGGCCGCGCCCGATGTCACCAGCACCACGGCCCCACGTCCCCGGGCCACCATCGGAGCGCCGAATCGGTAGGCCGCCTCGAGCACGCTCGAGCAGTTACGGTGGACCAGCTCCAGGTGGGTGCCCAGGTCCTTATCGAGGAACGCGGCGCTGCGATCGTCGCCGCCGGCGTTGTACACGAAAAGCCCGACCTCCAGGTCGGAAGTCACCCTCGCCAGCTCAGACAGGGCGCCCGGAGCGCTGAGGTCGAGCGGCACCGTGCGGACCTCGACGCCGTGCCGGGCCCGGATGTCGTCCGCGGACGCCTCGAGCACGGGCACCCGCCGCGCTACCAGCACGACGTTCATGCCCCGGGAGGCCATCGCCCGGGCGAACGCGGCGCCCACTCCATCCGACCCGCCGGCCACGATGCCCCACGGCCCGTACTTGCTCTTCACAGCTATCGTCGCCTTTCGGTCACTGTCCCGGCTGGCGGCCCGGACGCCGGCTCTGCTGCCGTCAGGCTACGGCTGACAGAGTCCGCCGCCAGGGTCACGAACTCGACTGGCCGAAGCCCGAACACGGTCTGGTGCTCTATGCCGAGCGGGTGCACGGTCATGACGTCCGTTCGGGCCCGCTGGCTCGGTTGAGTACCTTCCTGCCGACCACGTTCCGAGGACAGCACCGTCCCGATAATCCCGAGGTCCGCCCCCGCGCTCTGGGCGACCTCGCGGACCACGGTGACGTCCTTGAGCATCAGGTCCGCCAGGCGCTCGGCGACGGCGTTGACCGATCCGCCCCCGGCGACGATGCTCAGGGCGCGGCTGGCGCCGCTGCCATGCTGCACGGCGGCCAGGATCGTCTTCTCCTCGACCCCGAGCGAGCCCGCCAGGCGCACCGCGTCCATCGTCAGACCCACCTGCGCGACGAACAGCGCGTTGTTCACGAGCTTGACCCGCTGCCCGTTGCCGACCGGCCCGACGAACATGACCGGCGACGCGTACGAATCGAGCACCGGACGCATCTCCTCCAGAACGGCTTCATCACCGCCCACCCATAGCGTGAGCGTGCCCGCGGCGATGTCGTGCGGGCCACCAGAAAGCGCGGCATCCAGCACCCTGATCCCGCGCTCCGCGCCGGCCCCGGCAAGCAGTTCCGCGGTCCCGGGATCGGAGGTGGTGTGCTGGATGAGCGTCGCCCCCGGTTTCATGGCCGCGATGGCGCCGCCTGGGCCGAGGCACACCGAGCGCACTTGCTCATCCGTCAGCACCACGACGAAAACCGCGTCGGCGTCACGCACCGTCGCCGCCACCGTGCCGGCCCAGGCCACCGTGCCGGCCCAGGGAAGTCCGGCGGCCTCCGCATCGGCACGCGCCTGTGGACGGCGCTCCAGGACAGTCACGTCATGGCCCGCTGCCACCAGACGGCCGAGCATCGGCCGGCCCATGCGACCCGGCCCGATGAATCCGATCTTCACTCGTCCTCCGCCCGGGAGGAAACAGCGGGCGGAGCCAGCATCTCGCGGTGTCCGGGGGTTCCGTCGAGAAGGGCGTTGATCCGCTCAGCGATGCGCCAGCCCTGCGGGGTACGCACCCAGCGCCAGGTGTTCGCCGAGACCCGGAACACCCAGAACCGGCCAGCGTCGGCGTCCCACCGGATCTGCAGCGCGTAGCTCCGGCCGGTCGCCTCATCACCGTCGACAACGATGTGCGGCACCGTCAGGACGTGGCCGCACCCGCCGCCCAGCAGGCCCTGATGACCGTCTCCGCTGACCATGGCGATGATGTCGTCCCTGCCCCGCATCCGCCGGTGCGGAACCGCGTCGAAGACGCCGTTCTCGGTCCACAGCGCCGCCGCGGCCTCACCGGAGCCGCTGTCGACGGCCTGCCCGTACTGGGCGGCAAGCTGCGTGATCTCGATGTGGTCCTCAAGGGCGCGGACCCGATCGGCGAGCCGCTCGACCGTCGCTCGGATCTCGTCAACCTCGCTCATCTGCGATGCCCCCTTCCCAGCGGTGCGGTGGTGCCGCCTCCGGATGATCCATGAAGTGCAGATCCGACGCGCAGATCCCGCAGGCAAGCGACCGGACCAGAAGCTGCCCCGGCCCGGGAACCGGGTCGTCGATGACCCGGGCCTCGACCGAACCGCCGCGGAGCACAGCAGCACGCATCAGCTCTCTTTCCGCAGCACGGCAAACAATCTCACCTAGCTGACTGTAACGCGACCCCGGCAATTACAGAAGACACTCTCCTAGAAATAGCGGACCGGCGCTGCCGCCGTCGGGAGACAGCCTGGTCACTACTATTTCTGCCATGACCGAGCCGCCCCGCCGCCCGGGACGCCCGCGTGACACGATCATCAGCGAACGGGCCCTGGCGGCAACCCGCGAGCTGCTAGTCCAGCGCGGCTTCGACGGGACGACGATCCAGGCCGTCGCCGAGCATTCCGGCGTGCACGCCTCCGCCATCTACCGGCGCTGGGCCTCCCGGATCGAGCTGATCGAGGAAGCCGCCTTCCCCGGCCTCAGCCCGCTGAGCACCCAGCCGACCGGAGACCTCCGCAGCGACCTGCGCCGGTTCATTCAGGCCTACCTGGCGGCCTTCAGCGCGCCCGCGGCCCGCGCGGCCGCCGCCGGCCTGCTCGCCCACCACCAGACGGCAAGCCGCCCCCGCTCGCCGGAAATGTACCTGCGGGTATCCGTGCGGCCCCAGTTCTCGGACATTCTGCGCGCCGCGCCACCCGGGAGCATCGACCCCGCCGTGGACCCGGACGACGTCTTCGACATGCTCCTCGGCACCGTCCTGACCCGCATCCTGCTGTCCGCCGCCATGAACCGGCACCCCCCAATTGAGCGGACCGTCGAGATGATCCTCCGGCTGCTCCGTCCCCCTGGCCACGATCCAACCGCCTAGCAAGGTGAGTCGCCTACGGACACACCTCTATCCCGTACACGCGCGCGGCCGTCCCGCCAAACACAGCGGCGCGTTCGCCATCCGACAACCCCGCCGTCAGCGTGCGGGCGAGTGATACGACCCGCGCGTACTCCAACGCGAGCAAACACACCGGCCAGTCCGACCCGAACATGACCCGGTCCGCCCCGAACGCCGCCAGCACCCTGTCGGCAACGGGCGCCGCCAGGCTCACCGACCCTGACAGCTTGCACACCGTGTTCGCCCGCGCGGCGAACGCCCGCAGCGACGTGCTCCACGATTCCAGGTCGGTCCCGGGCACCCCGGCATGATCGAGCACCAGCGTGAGCCCGGGCACCGCGGCCGCCGCCTCGGTGGCCGCCGGGAGCAACCGCGGCCGGATCAGCAGATCACAGCACAACCCGGCGGCGGCGACCGCGCGCAGCCCGCGCAGCACATCGGTGCGCCGCAGCCAGTCCGGGTCCGGCGGATGGCACCGGATCCCCGCGAGAGAACCGCCATCCAGCGGCGCGAGTTCATCAGCCACCGCCGGGCTGGTGACATCGGTCCAGCCGACCACCGCGCCGACCAGCGGGTCACTGGCCGCCAGCGCCAGCATCTCCGTTGTCTCCCCGGGATCGGCCACCGTCTGCACCAGGACCGTCGCCGTCACCCCCGCCGCGTCGGCCAGCGGCCGCAGGTCGTCGAGGCTGAAGCTTCGCCGGATGGCCGTCTTCTCCAGGCCGTCGAGCCACGGCTGGTCCCTGACCGCCAGGTCCCAGACGTGGTGGTGCGCGTCGATCACCGAGGTGACCGCAGGCGCAGTCCTGACATCCCGCCGTCGACGGCGAGGGCGGTGCCGGTGACCGAGGCCGCGGCCGGGCTGGCGAGGTAGGCGATCGCGGCGGCCACCTCGTCGGCGGTCACCAGGCGGCCCATCGGCTGCCGGGCTTCCAGCGCGGCCCGCTCGGCCACCGGATCTTCGGCCGCGTCGAGCAGCCGCCCTACCCACGGCGTGTCCGCGGTGCCGGGGTTCACGCAGTTGACCCGGATGCCCTCGCCGATATGGTCGGCCGCCATGGCCAGGGTCAGCGACAGCACCGCTCCCTTGGTCGCCGAGTACAGCGCCCGTTGCGGCAGGCCCGCGATCGCCGCGACCGAACAGGTGTTGACGATCGCGGCGTGCTCGGAGGCCCGCAGGTAGGGCAGCGCCGCCCGGGTCACCCGGACCATGCCGACGACGTTGACGTCGAACACCCGGTGCCACTCATCATCGGCGTTGTCGGCCACGGTCCCGGCCGCGCCGATGCCCGCGTTGTTGACCAGGATGTCGAGCCCGCCCAGCCGCGCCGCCGCCGCGTCGACCGCCGCGCGCACCGACGCGTCGTCCGTCACGTCCGCCGCGAAACCAGTGAACTCCTCCCCCGGATTGAGGTCGAGCACCGCCACCTTCGCGCCGCGGGCGGCCAGCAGCCGCGTGGCGGCCAGGCCGATACCCGACCCACCGCCAGTCACCACCGCCGCGAGCCCGTCAAGTTCCGCCATGTGACTCCTCCTCCTAACCGGCCGGCACGAACCGCTGCTGCGCGTGGCCGAGTCCGTCGATCTCCAGCCGTACCACGTCACCAGCCCGCAGGTAGGGATGGTCCGGCCGGCCGAGCGCCACCCCGGCCGGGGTGCCGGTGTTGATCAGGTCCCCTGGTTCCAGCACCATGTACTGGCTCAGGTACCAGATCAGGTACCCGACACCGAAGATCATGTTGGCGGTGTTCCCGTCCTGCCGCGACTCCCCGTTGACGGACAGCCGCAGCCCCAGCCGCTGCGGGTCGGCCACCTCGCCGGCGGTGACCAGCCACGGCCCGACCGGGTTGAACGTCTCGCAGGACTTGCCCAGGTCCCACTGCGGTGACAGCTCCAGCTGGAACTCCCGCTCCGACACGTCGTGGCTGACCGTGTAGCCGGCCACCACCCGCGCCGCGTCATCCGGTGAGTCCAGGTAGCGGGCGGTCGAGCCGATGACGACGCCGAGCTCAACCTCCCAGTCGGTCTTGACCGAGCCGCGGGGAATCAGCACGTCGTCGTAGGGTCCGACCACCGTGGCCGGGTCCTTCATGAACACCACGGGCCGTTCCGGCGGCGTCGCACCGGTCTCGGCGGCGTGGTCGGAGTAGTTCAGCCCGATGCACACCACCTTGCCCGGCCGGGCGATCGGCGCGCCTATCCGCCCGGTCACCGCGGGCAGGCCGTTGTCCGCGCGGAGCGCCGCTACTCCCCCGCTAGCGAAGAATTCCGGCCCGAAGTCCGCCACGATCCCCGACACGTCGCGCGCGATTCCTTCATTGTCCATAACGGCGGGACGTTCCCGCCCCGGCTCACCGATTCGGACGAGTTTCATAACGCCCTCCTAGCGTTCACAAGCCGAACATACATGCCATTTCTTCCCGTCGCCAGGCCTGGCGATTGTGGTGGGTGCTGCATTACCAAGCCTCTTCGCCGGGTAATGCCGCACCCACCAGTCAGGGTGACGGCCGACGGCCTGCTAGCGCGGCCTTGCCGCGGACCACCGGGTTGACTAGCTCGCCTAGCTCGGTGACGGCGATCCTGATCTCGTCTCCCGACCGCAGCGTGAACGGCAGGTCGGGCACCAGGCTGGTGCCGGTGGACAGCACCACACCCTCCGGGAAGTCGTCCTCGCGGAACAGGTAGGCCGCCAGCTCGTCGATCCGCCGGTGCAGTCGCGACGTGCTCTCGGTGCCGTGGAACACGTCCGATCCGTCGCGGCGGATCGTCATCTCGATGGTCAGCGCGTACGGGTCGGGGATCTCCCAGGCGGGCCTGATCCACGGGCCCACCGCGCAGCCGCCCAGGTAGACCTTGGCCTGCGGCAGGTAGAGCGGGTTCTCGCCCTCGATCGAGCGCGAGCTCATGTCGTTGCAGATCGTGTAGCCGACCACCTCGCCGGCGCTGTTCAGCACGACGGCGAGTTCGGGTTCGGGGACGTCGATCTCCGAGTCCGCCCGCGCCGAGATGGGATCACCCGAGCCGGATACCCGCCACGCCGCCGACTTGAAGAACAGCTCGGGCCGCTCCGCGCCATAGACCCGGTCGTAGATGTCGGCTTCGTGCTCGCTCTCGGCCATCCGTGCGGTGCGGGACCGCTCGTACGTGACCCCGGCCGCCCACACCTCGGTGCGGCCGTCGACCGGCGCGAGCAGTCTGCTCCCCTCGAGCGGGACGGTCTCGCCGCCCGGCGCCGCGCAGAGCTCGCGGATCTCCGCCAGCGACAGGGCGAGCAGGTCACCCAGCCCTGGCGCCAGCGGGGTAATGCCTCCGCCGTCGAGCACCCCGGCGCGGGGCTCGTCGCCGCCGGATCTGAACCTGACAAGCCGCATCGCATGCCTCCCGTTCTCGCATCCCGAGGATAACGTCAGCACTTCATCAGATCAAGATTGAACTTCATCAGATGAAGTGTTACCGTCGAGCCAGTCAGCGCTAGGAGGGGGAATGCCGATGCCCGCTGCTTATCCCGAGGGTGCCCGGCACGCTCAGGTTGTTCACGGGCTCGGCGCCCAGATCGTCCGCGGCGGCCTGGCGCCCGGCGACGCCGTGCCGACCGAAGAGGAACTGGTCACCGAGTTCCAGGTCGGCCGGTCGGCGCTGCGCGAGGGCGTCAAGGTGCTGGCCGGCAAGGGGCTGCTGGAAAGCCGCACCAGCGCCGGAACCCGGGTGCGCTCGAGGGAGTCGTGGAACCTGCTCGATCCCGACGTGCTCACCTGGCGGTTCTCCCCCGACCCCAGCCCGACCGACATCCGGGTGCTCGCCGGGTTGCGGGTGGCGCTCGAACCCGGCGCGGCCCGGCTGGCCGCGGAGTCCGCGAGCCCGCGGCAGCGCAGCGCGATCGGGGTGGAGATGGCGCGGCTGTGGGCCACCGTCGACGACCCGGAGGCGTTCATCGAGGCCGATCTCGCGTTCCACCGCGCGATCTTCGTCGCCGCCAACAACGACCTGCTGCTGTACATCCACGACGTGATCAGCGTCGCGTTCAGCGCGATCAGGCCGCTGCACACGCACTCGGCGGGCCACAACCGCGAGACGCTGCCCAACCACGAGCGGGTGACCCAGGCCATCAAGCGGGGCCACCATCTCAAGGCCGAAGCCGCGATGCGGGAGATCGTCGAGGTAGCCAGGGACGACGCACAACGGGAGGTCCGGATGACCGACCGTCTGGTCCCGATTGGAAATCCACGAGCACGTCGCTGTCGCTCACCCTGGACCGGCCGGACAAGCTCAACGCGCTCACCAGCGAGATGACGGCTCGGCTCGCCGGCCACGTGGGCGCGGTCAACGAGAACCCGGATGTCCGGGCCGTCGTGCTCACCGGGACCGGCCGGGCGTTCTGCGCCGGCAGCGACATCTCCGAGCTGGACAGCTATGCGACGCCGTGGGAGTTCGGGCTCCGGCAGGACTACGGCGACGCTGCTGCGGACGCTGCGCAAGCCGGTGATCGCCGCGGTCAACGGGCACGCCCTCGGCGGCGGCCTCGAGCTCGCCCTGGCCTGTGACATCCGCATCGCCGCCGAGACCGCGACCTTCGCGGCACCGGAGATCAAGCTCGGCTGGATCGGCGGCGAGCGGCCAGTCAGCGCTGCTCGCGCACTGCGTCGGCCCGTCCAACGCCGCGCTGATGCTGCTGACCGGCGACCCCGTCGACGCGGCGACCGCGCTGCGCTGGGGGCTGGTCAGCGAGGTCGTGACCGCGGAGGACGCTGCTCGGCCGGGCCGCGTGAGCTGGCGGCCATCATCGCCAGCCGCGCCCCGATAGCGGCGCAGACCGCGAAGCTGAACCTGCGCGCCGCCTATCGAGATGCCGCTGACCGGGCCATCGACTACGAGCGGCACCTGCAGACCATCTGTTTCGCGACACGGACGCGGCGGAAGGCCGGGCCGCGTTCGTCGCGCGCCGGCCGCCGGCCGTTCCGCGGCCGGAGTAGAGACAATGGGCATCCTCACCGGTTACCGGGTGGTCGACCTGTCGATCGCGATGGCCGGACCGCTGGCCGCGATGCGCCTGGGCGACCTCGGCGCCGACGTGGTCAAGGTCGAGCCGACCAGCGGCGAATGGCAGCGGCACGCCCCGGCGGGCGGCGCAGCGGGCCACCAGGTCAACGCCTCGTTCCTGTCGCTGAACCGGAACAAGCGGAGCCTCGCCGTCGACCTCAAGTCGGCCGAGGGCCGCGAGATCGTGCTCGAACTGGCGCGGTCGCAGCGACGTCTTCCTGCAGAACTACCGGATCGGGGTGGCCGAGCGGCTCGGCGTGGACTACGAGTCCATCCGCGCCGTGCGCCCGGACATCGTGTACGTGTCGATCTCCGGCTACGGCGAGACGCGGCCCGTACGCGAACCGGCCCGGGCAGGACATGCTGCTCCAGGCGATGAGCGGCGCGATGTTCAGCACCGGGCCGAGCCGCGGATCCGCCCGCGCCCGCGGGCACCTACGCCGTCGACGCGATCACCGCGTACAGCGCCTTCGAGGGCGCGCTCGCCGGGCTGCTGCACCGGGAACGCACCGGGGAGGGCCAGCTGGTCACCGTCAACATGCTGGACTCCGCGATCGCCGTGCAGATGCAGGAGATGTCGATCTTCACGGTCGGCGGGGTGCCGCAGCACCGGGGTGAACAGGTGCACGGGCACACCTACATCCGGGCGCCGTACGGGACGTTCGCGACCGCCGACGGCTACCTCGCGCTGGCCTTGCCGCCGCCTGCGCAGCTCGGCGAGGTGCTCGGCATCGGCCCGAGTTCGCCGCGCATGGACGACGAACGTGGACGGGCACACCCGGCGGGACGAGATCACCGCCCTGGTGCGGGCCCGGCTGCCGGAGCGCACCACGGCCGAGTGGCTGGCCGTGTTCGACGCGCGCGGCATCTGGGCCGGCCCGGTCTACGACTACGCCGACGTGCTGGACGACCCGCAGGTCGCGGCACAACGGCTCACTGGTCAGCTACGACCACCCGACCGAGGGCCGGGTGACCACGCCCGGCTTCCCGTACCGGTTCAGCGCGACCCCGCCGGAGGTGTACCGGGGCGCGCCGCTGACCGGCGAGCAGACCCGGGAGATCCTGGCCGAGCTGGGCTACGACGGCGATCGGTGGACCGGCTGGCCGAGCGGAAGACGTGGTCGCCGCGCGCGGGACCTCTCATGACGGTCCGGCTGACCGGGCTGACCTGGGACCACCCGCGCGGCTACCTGGTGCTGGACGCGCTGGCCGGGCGCTGGAACCGGACGTGTCGGTGCGCTGGCAGCGGCAGCCGCTGGAGGGGTTCGAGTCCCGGCCGCTGCGGACCCTGGCCGACGACTACGACCTGCTCGTCATCGACCATCCCGGCCTGGGCGAGGCCATCCGCGACGGCGCCCTCCGCCCGCTCGACGAGCTGCTTCGCGGTGCCGGAACTGGCCGCCTGCGCGGACGGTCTCGGTCGGCGCGTCCTACGACAGCTACGTCCTGGACGGCCAGCCGTGGGCGCTGCCGCTGGACGCGGCCGCCCAGGTCGTCGGTGCGCCCGCCCGGACCTGCTCGACGAACGCCCGGCCAGCTGGGCGCGACGCGTGCCGGCGGCCGCGCGCCGGTACCCGACCACGGTGTGCCTGGGCGGCCCGCACGCGCTGCTGATGTTCAGCGCGATCTGCGTGTCGCTCGGCGCGCCACCAGGGTCGTATCCGAACAGGTTCGCTGATCCGGGCGCGGGGGCCGACGCCATCGACGTTATGGTCAACCTGCTGGCTCAGCGCGGACCGCGAGCTGTCCCAGCGCAACCCGATTGGCGTGCTGGACGCGATGGCCACCGGCGACGGGCCCGTCTACTGCCCGCTGGTCTACGGGTACGTACCTACCAGGCCCCTGCGGCAGCCGGCTCGCGGCTTGCCGCGTTCGACGCGCCCGCGGGTCCGGGCGGGATCGGCAGCGTGCTCGGCGGCACCGGCATGGCGATCACCCGGTCCGCCGGATCCGAGCTCGCCGCGCGATCGCGGCCCTGCTCCGGACCTGCTGTCCGACGAGGTCCAGGTCGGTCTGTACGCCGAGCTGGGCGGGCAGAGCTCGGCCCGGCCGGCGGGAGCACCCGTGGGCCGACGCCGCGGGCGGCGTTCTACCGCGGCGACCCGCGCCACCATCGAGGCGGCCTGGGTGCGGCCGCGGTTCGCGGGCTACGTAGAGTTCCAGGCCGCGGCGTCGGCGGTGCTGCGCGACGGACTGCGTTGCGGCGACCGGGTCGAGGCGATACTTGCCGAGGTGGAGCGGGCATTCGCCCGGGAAAGAGAGGGGCAGTCGTGAGCACTGCGGTGGTGACCGGCGCTGGGGGCGCGCTCGGCCGGGCGATCGCGCGGCGGCTGGCGGCCGACGGGCACACGGTCGTGGTCGCCGACATCGACGCGGTCTCGGTCGAGGCCACCCGCCGGGAGATCGACGCGGCCCGGGCGTGGACTCTCGACCTGCGCGACGCGAATGCGGTCGGCGCGTTTTTCGACGAGGTCGGGGACACGGCGGTTCTCGTCAACAACGCCGCGATCTATCCGGCCCGGGCGTTCCTCGACATCCCGATCGCCGAATACGACGACGTGCAGGCCGTCAACCAGCGGGGATACTGGCTCTGCGCGCAGGCGGCCGCGCGCCAGATGACGCGTTCCGGCGGCGCCATCATAAACATCGCGTCGATCGTGGCGCACGGCGGCTGGTCCGACCTCGCCTCCTACGCGGCGACGAAGGGCGCGGCCGTCGCGCTGACCCGCGCGCTGGCCCGCGAACTCGGGCCGTCGGGGATCAGGGTCAACGCCGTCTCCCCCGGCGCGTTCCCGACCGCGGCCGAGGAGATCCACGAAAACCCGGAACGGTATAACCAGTTCGTGCTCGACCATCAAGCCCTCAAGCGGCGCGGGACACCGGAGGAACTGGCGGCGGTGGTGGTGGATGGCTCGTCATACTCGTATCCGCCGAGGGTGAGGTGCGGCAGGCCGCGATCTTCGCCGAGCACCTGGTGCTGCGCCGCCGGATCGAGGCGGACCTGGGCGGGACTTCGATCCGGCTGTACGACACCGTGGTGAACGCGGGCTTCGACCGCACGCCGCACATGTTCCTGTACCACGTCAACGTGGGCTGGCCGCTGCTCGAGCCGGGCGCGCGGTTCGAGGCCGCGGTGTCTGAGACTCCGTGGTGCAGTGACAGCGTTGCTTTGCAGGGCGCCTCACGTACTGTCATGCCCGAGCCGCAGCCGGACTTCGTTCGAGCAGGTCTACGAGCACGTGCTCGTCCCGGATTCCGACGGCCGGGCGCGGGCGCGGGTGGTCAACGACCGGCTGGGGCGGGCGTTCGAGCTTGACTACGATCCGGTCGCCTTTCCGGCCTTCTTCCAGTGGCTCAACCTGCGGGAGGGCTCGTACGCGGTCGGGCTCGAGCCGTCAACCCACCACGTGGCCGGGGACGCCGCGGCGCGCGAGGACGGGTCGATGATCTGGCTGTCGCACGACGAGGAACGACACTACGAGACGGTGTTCCGCTTCACCCGGCTGTGATTAGGAACGTCGCTGAAGGGTCGTCATTCTGGGGGCACCGAGGCGGGCGTCAGCCGGAGACCGGTGTGATGGGCCAGGAATCCCAGGACGGCGGCAGCCAGTCGGGCACCGATGGAGGCGGGCTTGGCGCCATGGCCCGCTCCGCCCACTTCGTGCAACAGTACCGGCCCGCCGTCGGCGTTGGCGTGCTGGAGTGCGGCGCACATTTTTCGCGCGTGCATGGCGTCCACCCGCGTGTCTCCGCTCATTGTGACAAGGAGGGTGGGCGGGTAGCGGCGGCCGCATTCCACCCGGTGATACGGGGAATAGGACAGCAGCCAGCCGAGTTGCTCGCGCACGGCCGTGCTACCGTACTCGGCGCGCCACTGGCTGCCGAGCCCGAAGTGCTCGTAGCGCACCATGTCCAGCAATGGCGAGACGCACGCCACGGCCGCGTACGCTTCCGGCCGCTCGACCAGCGCGGCACCAGTTAGCAGTCCGCCGTTACTCACTCCCAGCAACGCGAGCCGGTCGCGAGCCGTCCACCCATGCTCGACCAGCCAGTCCGCCGCGGCATGCAGGTCCGCGACCGCGTTGGGCTTGTTCGCCCCCCGGCCCGCCTCGTGCCAGTCCCGGCCGCGCTCGCCCCCGCCCCGGACGCAAGCCGTGGCCCAGATCCCGCCGGCCGCGACCCAGGCGGCCGCTTCGGGATGGAACCGGGATTCCGCCGCATAGCCGAAGCCACCGTACGCGGTCAGCAGCGCGGGCAGCGGCCCGGCCTGCGGAGCGCCGGTGCCGGGGACCAGCAGCGACATAGTGACATTCGTGCCGTCCACCGACGGATACGACACGCGCAGCAAAGTGCCGTTCCGATGTCTTTCCTTATCATCGCTGGTCAGGGTGCCGGTCCTAATGTCCAGCCGGAGTATCCGCGGCGGCGTGAACGGATCGCTGTAGGACAGCCAGCACCGCGAGTGGCCGTCGTCGCGCGCAGCCAGGGCGGCGACGGAGCCGCCGCTGGGCAGCGGCACCTGCCGCATCAGCTTGCCGGTAAGTGCGTGGTGCACCGAAAGCTCGCAGCTGCCCTCGCGGGAGTAGACGGCCAGGATCTGGGGAGGTGACTCACGGTCGAAGACGGCGACGCCGACCAGGATCGCATCTGGGCGTTCGGGCAGTACCACGTGGCAGTCCGTCGCCTCGGCGCCCGTGGCGGTCAGCAACTCACCTCGCGGGGCGTCCCGGTTGGACCGCGCATACAGCCGGCCGTCCCGGCCGACGCTGAGCGCGGCTGCCCCGTCGCCGAGCCGCACCTCCCGGAAGTCGGGGCGGACCGGGCTGGCATCGGTCAGGTCGGCCAGCCAGTGCCGCGCTGGCGAGCCGGCGCCGCGGCGCGCCGACACCACCAGCCACTGCCTGTCCCACATGGCAAGACCGAACCGGACGGTCCGGTCGGCTGCGCGGAGCACGGTGGCTTCCCGCCCGCTCGGCGGCTCAAGCCAGCGGACCGAGGCGATCCCCTTGTCGTAGCCGACGTAGAAGAATCCGAGTGTCCCCAGCCAGGCCACCGGAGAGTGCCGGACGCCATGGAGCGGCCCGAGCAGGAGCCGCCCAGTGTCCACGTCCAGCACGGTCAGCGTCGCGTCCTCGGTGCCGCCACGGGATGCTTGACAGGCCACCAGTCGCCCATCCGGCGACGGCGTGAACGCGTCCAACGTCGTGGTGCCCGTAGGGTCGAGCGCGGCCGGGTCCGCCACCACGCGGACCGCCCCGCCAGGCTCGGTGACCAGCAGAGCGAAGTGCACCGAGCCCTCTCGGCGCTCGAGGTGGAAAGCTCGGCCGCCGACCCACATGGGGAGCCCTGGCCTGGCGAGCTCGGGTAGCTGCCTGGTCAGGAGATCGCAGAACACGGTCGTCTCCGGCATGGCCGCCAGCTCCGTGTCGGCGAGCGCGTGCTGGGCCCGCTCCCAGGCCCGGGTAGCCTCGCTGCGCCGGGATTCGAGCCAGCGGTACGGATCGGCGACCTGCCTGCCGTGCAGCACTTCGGTCAGGTCCTCACGGCGGGCACCGGGGTATCGCCGTGATGTCATGCCTGCGCCTCGGCATGCTCCTGCGCCGGGGGTTCCGCGGACTGGCCGGGATTCAACCGGCTGGCTCGGGCCAGCGGCACGGCCAGCACGAGCCCCGCGATCGATACCCCGGTAGCCAGCCAGAGCGCCGGGTGGACTCCCACCTGGCTGCCGAGGACTCCGCCACCGACGGCCCCGGCCACCTGGACGAGCATCATCAAGCTCTGGATGCTGCCGATCGCGCGGCCGAGGACGTGCTCCGGTACCTCGACGGTGAGCACGCCGGTGATACCGACGTTCGCGATCGCGCCAAAGAAGACCGGCAGCGCGATGCCCAGCCCAGCCACGACCACGGCGGTGGCGACCGGTCCCTGGGCCAGCGGCAGCAGCGCGGCGCTGGCTGCCCCCGCGACGAATCCGCCGACCGCCAGTCGGCGCGCGGGCAGGCCACGTTGGATGAGCCGCGTCGCGGCAAGTGACCCGGCGATCCCGCAGACGCCGACGAACACGAACGGCAGGCCGTAGATGGCGGTCGGCAGCCGGAGGACACGGATCAGGAACTGGGCGGTGAGTGCGCCGGCCGCTGCGCCCGCGAGACCCTGCACCGCCAGGTAGGCCAGCAGGGGCCGCAGGAACCGGTCCGCCGTCACCAGCCGCAGGCCAGCCAGGAGATCGACGGCTCGGGTACCCGCTCCGCCGCCGGTAGAGCGCGTGTCGGGTGTTCGCAGCCCGGCCAGCGACGAGGCGCTCACCAGGTAGCTGACCGCGTCCACCACGAATGCGGCGGCGACACCGCCCACGGCTACGACCGGTCCTGCCAGCGCGCGTGCCAGTACGCCGGCGCTGTATTCGCCGCTTTGCAGCCGCGCCCGCGCGATGACCAAGCGGTCGGCCGCGACTAGGCCGCGCAGGTGCAGGAAGTAGATCGTCTCGACCACGATGGTGAGCCCGCCGAGCAGCACGTTCAGCGCGATCAGCCACCAGATCGTCGCCCAGTGCATCCACAAGGCGCAGGCCAGCAGGCCGACAGCCGTCATGCCGGTCAGGTCACAGCCGATCAGCACCCTCCTGGGCCGGCTGATCCTGTCGGCGAGTGCGCCGACCGGCAGACCGAGCAGCAGAGGCAGCAGGCTGGCGGCCGCGACGAGGATACCGGTCTGGGTGGGGGTAGCGCGCAGGAAGCGGACGGCGACCAGGCCAGTGGCGGTGGTGGTGAACAGCGAGCCGAACACCGAGCTGGTCTGCCCCAGCCAGAACAGGCGGAAATCGCGTTGCATGGGCTCTCCTAGCTGATGTGTTTCGGTGTGCCGGGGGCGACGCGGGCCGCCCCCGGCACGGGGAGCGTCAATCACCCGCCACGGTTGCCGCAGTTGAACAGACTGAGCGTGCTAATCGGCAGGTCAGTCACGTCTTCCTCCTCACCGGTGAGGAGCTGAAGCGAAAGAATCTCGGACATGGGACACCTCCTTTCGCGCCATCTCGCCCCGGATCCTCTTCCGGGGACATCTATCTCGTGCCGCGGGCGAGCGTCGGCGCGGCAACGGCATCGAAGGTGAAGAACAAGTCCCGGCACCCGGTGAGCAGGCGGTCCAGGAACAGCAGGATTCCGGCGGATCCGCTCCACAGGTCGGCGCTGAAGCGGACCATCCGGTGCCCGGGGAACCGAACCCCGGCCGGACCGGGTACGGCGTACTTGAACAGGGCCCGCCCGATCCGCAGCGCCTCGTCCGCCGCCTGCCCGCACCCGGTCAGTTCGGCGTATTCGGAAAGCGCCAGCCCCAGCCCGGACAGTCCGCAGTACAGGCCGGCCTGTACCGCGTGGTTCTTATAGACATCGCGCATTATCCGCGGGAGCACCAGGCGCAGCCGTGGATCGTCGGCACAGGCCGCGTAGCGGGCCGCCGCGAACAGGATCCCGGCCGAACCGGTGAACAGGTACGGCATGGAACGCCGCCGCACGGCGGAGTCCGGGAAGGACAGCGCTCCGTCTGGCAGCGGGATCGCCCGCGCCAGTTCCTCGTGCAGCAGCCGCCTGCCTCGGACGAGGTAGTCGTCCACCCCGGCCGCCCGGGCAAGGTAGTAGAGGTAAAGCGCGATGCCGGCCCGGCCATGGAGGAGGCCTATCGAGTCATCGGGTCCCAGGCAGGTCACCAGGTCCGGCCCGCGCGGTATCGAGTCGGCCAGATCGGCCGCCCGCTGGAGGTGCGCCGCGTCCCCAGTCCGGTGATACAGGGCGAGGTACGCCATCCCGACTCCCGCCGTCCCTTCCCCGAGCGTCGCCCGTTGCTGGAGCAGCGGGCTTGCCGCCGCCTGCCCCAGCAGCGCCGCGGCCTCCTCGGTGAACCCGAGCTCGGCCAGCACCCACGCCACGCCGGCCTGGCCGACATGCAGGCCCGGGGGCAGCCTCGTCTGGTGGCTCACGGAATCCCGGCGGAACCGCGCGACGACGGCGTGGGGCACCTCTTGGCCGACGGTGTGCAGCGCATGGATGACACCGGCGGTCCCGTACGCGAGGCAGAGCGTGTTGGTCATGTACCCCAGCGGGACCGTGGGGTATAGCGCGTCGGGGTCGTCGTGATCGGCCATCGCCGACAGGCCGGCGGCCACGGCGTCCCGCAGCATGCCTAGGCAGGCCCGGGGCTCCTCGGCCACCTGGTCCGGCGTGGGCAGCACCGTACCCGCGGATTCTTCAGGGAAGAAGCTACCCGGGCCAGAGTAGAACCGCGTCACCAGCTGCCACAGCCGCTCAGGGACCGGCGCGCACTCGTCGAGCTCGTACCGCAGGTGCCGGAGGACGGCGGGACACCGCTCAGCGGGCTCGTGCAACGGGACCAGCATCTGCAGGGCCAGCGCTGACAGGCCGTAGGCGTCAAGCACCGCCGGGTCCCGTATCGGTTGGCGAGCAGGCGGCGAGAACCACGGCGTGGCCATCCGGTGGAGCGGGCCTTCCAGGCGCGATGCGGCTTCGAAGTCCACCAGCCTGGGGTGACCGGACTCGTCCAGCAGCACGTTGCCGGGGGAAACATCGACGAAGACGTATCCCGCTTGGTGCAGTCGCTCAAACGCCGTCGCGAGTTCGTCAAGGATGCGCAGGCACTGGCGGTAGTAGTGGTGGTACGTGTCGGGTCCGGCCGCAGCCTGGATGAACGGATTGTGCGTAGCGAGCCAGGCGGGCAGTGAAGTGCCCGCGATGAACTCGGTGACGAGGAATTCGTGTTCCCATTCGCTGAAATAGTCCAGCGGCGCCGGACACAGCCCCGGCGCGGCGCGGTGGATGGCCAGCAGCGTGTCACGCTCCTGCCGCAGCCGGGCGGGCGCCGTGCTGCCGTCCCAGAACAGGCCGTGGTGAGCACGCGCCTCCTTGAGGAAGACCGGGCGGCCGGTCGCCTGCACCTTGCCCTGGTAGCTACCGCCGGCATTGCTGTGCCGGATCGGCTTGTCGATCACGTAGCCCTTCAGCGTGATGTGGTCCGCGACGTCGGCGGCCGGCACCTCTCGCGCGCAGAAGGGATCGCCAATACCCTCAGGCAAGACGAACGCGGGAATACGCCGGTCCTCCACCAAACGGCCATGTCCGTCCTCGATAAGCGGCATCCGGGTACCGTCCGGGCGCAGCGCCCGGCGGTCGGCAAACGCGCCGTACCGGTAATGCACGGTCCGCGATTCGCCGAACCGGCGGTCGGTGAGGATGTACGGTCCGTCCTCGTCGTGCAGCGCCTCGGCCAGCCGTTCCATCAGCCGCCGCGCTGCCGGCACGTCCGGCGGGTACGCCGCGCAGAATTTGCCCGCCTGTATCCGGGAGGCGTGCTTGTGGTGCAGCGTCATGAAGAACTGCGATGACGACAGGTGCTTGAACGGGATGCGCTCCGCGCAGCAGATCCCGGCGACGGTGTCCAGGACGGCCTGCGCGCGTTCCAGCCGGGCCGACACGTGAACCTTCCAGCCCTGGGCGGCGACCTTCTCACCCGGCGGAATCCATATCGTCCATACCGTCTCCGAGGCACGAGTCCAGCCGGGTGGAATCGCCGCCGGCAGATAGCGGATACCGAGATCGGCTGCGCGGTGCATGGGCAGGTAGTAGTCCTTGTGTGCCGTGAGGTATTCCAGATCCCGCATGCCGTAACGGTCCCAGGCCCGCATCCTGACGAGGTCCAGAACTGATCCAGGGGCTGGAAGGAGCCGCTATCCGGGCTGCGAGCACAGGCGGCCGCGGATTTCATTGCCCCGCGTATCGCCGAGTTCTTCGTAGATCACCAGCGCTTGGCGCCAGTGGTCGCGTGCTTGCCCGAGATTCCCGCTGTCGCGGTGCAGGTCGCCGATCCGACGGTGGGCGGTGGCCTGGGCACGGCGGTCACCCGCCCGCTGCCATACCACGAGGGCTTGCAGGTTAAATTCCTGGGCATCGGTCGGCTGCCCCAGGGCAAGGCAGGCGTCGCCGAGATGTTCCAGCGCGTTCGCCTCAAGCGTAGGGTGGCCGATCTGCCGGGAAATCGTCAGCGCCTGCCGCGCGTACTCCACTGTCCGGTCAGGGCAGCGGAGCCGCAGGTGTGAATCGGCGAGGTTATCCAGGGCTATGGTTTCGCCGTGCAGATCACCGATCCCGGTGGCCGCGCCCAGCGCCTGCCGGAAGCATCGTACGGCGTCATCGACACGGCCCAGATCGCTGTAGACGATGCCGATGTTATTTAGGGTGGAGCCCTCGCCCCGCACGTCCCCGGCATCCTTGCGGATCCGCAGCGAGCGCTGGAGGCAATCGAGCGCATCACTGGGCTGGGACAGACGGCGATGGGCGACAGCCAGGCCATTCAGCACCCAAGCCTCACCCAGGGCATTCCCGTCGCGCTGGGCAGCCGTCAGGGCGGGGCGCCCGAACTCGATCCACTCGGCCCAGTGGTTGCCAAGATGGAGAAAGCTCGCCATGGCGACCACGAGCTTCCAGGTGAACTGCGTCTCGCCAAGGCTCGCGGCGGTCCTGAGGGCGGCGACGAGGTTCGGGTGCTCGGCATCGAACCACCCCAAGGCCTGGTCGTAATCGGCCAGGAGCGGCGATCCGGCAGCCGGCGGCAGGGAATCCAGGAGAACATGGCGCCTGGCGGGCGCCAGCAACCGGTCGGCGGCGTCGGCCATGCCTAGGTACCAGGCCAGTACCCGCCGGATCGCGGCGATGCGGCCTGTCGCGGTTTCCTCCGCGTGAGCGCGCTCGGTGGCGTAGGTTCGCAGCAGGTCGTGGAACCGGTACCGGCCCTCGGCCAGTACTTCGATCATGTACGCCCCGGCGAGCAGGTCCAAGAGCCGGCCGGCGCCGCGCACGTCGCAGCCGGTCAGCGCGGCGGCCGCCGGGACGCTGATATCTGCTCCTGGATACAGCCCGAGCAGGCGGAACATGCGGGCCGTATCGGCGGTCAGGTCCTGATAGGACCAGGAGAGCACGGCGCGCATTGACGTGCTCGGGTCATCATCCGCGATGAGCAGGTCGAGCCGGTTGCGCGCGGCTTCCATCTGGGCCGCCAGGGCCGCCAGGTCCTGGTGCGGCCGGACGGTGGCCCGCTCGGCCGCGATCCGCAGCGCCAGCGGCAGGAACGCGCACTGGCGGGCGATGGCTACAAGCGCCGACGAGCGCGCCCGGGTACGGTCAAGGCCCAGGATCTTGCCCAGCAGTTCCGCGGCCTCTGCCGGGAGGAGCGGGGCGAGGGTGACAGTGGCCGCGCCGTCGCGCGCTCCCAGCCCTACCAGGCTGCGGCGGCTGGTCACGATCACCGCGCAGCTTGGTGTTCCCGGCAGGAACGGCCGAACCTGTTCCGAGGAAGCGGCGTTGTCAAGCACGATGAGGATCCGCTTGCCGTTCAGCAGTGACCGGTACACGGCCGCGGCCTCGTCGAGGTCGGCGGGCACCCGTTCCGGAGGAGTACCCAGGGCGCGCAGGAACCTGGCCACCACCTCGAGCGCATCTGCTGGGGCGGCCGGACCGTATCCGCGCAGGCTGGCATACAGCTGACCGTCAGGGAAGCGGCCGGCAATCCGGTGTGCCCAGTGGACGGCCAGAGCGGTCTTGCCAACCCCGGCGGTGCCATTGACCGCGGTGAGCACGATCTCCGGGGGAAGATCCGGAGCAGCCCCGCCAAGCAGCGCGTCCAGCCTCTCCAGCTCGGCGGTCCGACCAGTGAAATGGCGGACATCGGACGGAAGCTGCCGGGGGACGGGCGGCACCACGGCAACCACCAGGCCGGACCGCGCTGCCGATAGCGGGGCACCGGACAGGATTTGCTGGTGCAGTTCCTGTAGCTGAGGATTCGGATCGACGCCCAGCTGGGCGACCAACTGCGCGCGCAGCTGTTGATAGGCGGCAAGCGCCGCGGCCTGCTGCCCGGCCAGGTACAGCGCGGTCATCAGCTGGCCCCATGGCCGCTCCCTCAGCGGATGCGTGGCCACCAGCAGCCGCAGCCTCCCAATCAGCGCCGACTCGTGCCCCAAGACGAGCTCGGCCGCTACCCGGTCCTCCTCGGCCAGCAGCCGGCGCTCGGCCAGCCCCGCCAGCACCGCGTCGGTCTCGTCGTCGACGGTGACGTCCTCTGCTGGGTCGCCGCGCCACAACCCTAGTGCCTGGTCCAGCAGCCGGACAGCGGACGCCTCGTCTCCGTCGCGCAGCGCCTGCCTGCCGCGCTTGGCTAGGTCGTCGAACACCAGCAGGTCCAGGTCGCCGGGCGCCACCTCCAACCGGTAGCCGTTGCCCAGTGCCGCCAGCCGCGGCAACTGATCGCGGCGCGACAGGTGCAGCGATTGCCGCAGCGCCGACGCGTAGGTGCGGATGACCCGCGGCGCCGATGGCGGGGGCCGTTCCGGCCACAGCGCGCTCTCCAGCCGCCCCTGCGCCACTCTCCGGCCGGTATTGAGCAACAGCACCGCCAGCAGCGCGCGCGGCTTGGGCGGAACTGGCACCGATTCACCGCTGCCCGCACGGGCTTCGACGGACCCTAGCACCAAGAACCTCACCGGCCCGCTCCAGCCTGTGCGGATGAGCCGCCACCTGCCAATGACCCCGGGCGGCCGTAAAAATGACCTCACTGCTTACTACGTTGCAATCGGCTACCCGGTTCAAGGCGGGGCCTTCCCCGCGATCGGTCTAGCTGATCCGAATTTAGAGGCAGTGACGCGTTGTTCAGCCGCTGCATATAACGTCCGGTAACCACGACACGTAAAGCCAGTTGCGCGTGTTAACTTCTCGGACAAAACCACTTGATTCTGTGATGCGAGCATCTGTCGATCCGGCCCCTCGGTCCGCTGCCTACCAGACTCGTGAAGCCAACTCAGCTGAGCCGGCAGGCACCGGTGGGATTACGCCAGCATCTTCAAGGAAGACGCCACGCCAGCCGCCGAGATTATTGCCGCAACCGACCAAGTCACCGTCGCCAGCGCGTACGCCATCCCCTCGGTTCCCGCCTGGCACAACGACACGATGGTCGTCATCGGCGACGCCGCGCACGCCGCATCACCGTCCACCGCACAGGGTGCCTCCATGGCCATCGAAGACGCCGTCGTCCTAGCCCAGCGCCTGCGTGATCTGCCCGCCGTGCCGGAGGCCCTGACGGCGTTCGAGCACCTGCGCCGGGAACGCACCGAACGGGTGGTCAGCAACGGCATGAGCGGCGAGAACCCCGTTCCCCAGCCGCCTGGCCCGCGATCAGCGAACGCAGCGGACTGGCTGCTCGCCCACCATATCGACTGGGACGAGACCACTCGCGTTACGAGCACGTGAGTTAACCGCCCGGGTAAGGCCGCAGGACTGTCGAAGGCCGGGACTTGGTCCTTGCTCGTACGCCCCCGCCGACAAACCAGGCCTTAGCCTCGATCCACCGCCCTAAAGCACGGGCCAGCGCTGATGCCGCTTGGTGTTTATGACCGTGAAATCGGGCGTGACCGGCTCGCCGCTCACCGGTTCTGCGGCTTGTCCTATGTCCTTGGTCTGCCGGGCTGGGTTCTGGTGGCCGTCTGGCCGGTGCTGGTGCGGTGACCTGGTCGGGGCGGGTCAGGCCGCAGCGGCTGGCGGGCCGCAGGCGGCGGCGAACAGGGTCAGCCATTCGTGCTCGCGATGCCAGCCTTCGGGCAGGTGGAGGGTGATGTGGCCGCGGCCGTGCCGGGCAGTGCGGGCGGCGACGTCGATCAGGTCGCGGCGGATGGTGGCGCCGCGGCCTTGCCGTAGGCCAGGCTGGCCAGGGACCCGGCGGCGCGCAGCAGGTTATGGGCGATCGCGGCGCAGGTCAGCCAGGCAGTGATCGCCTGCCCCTTCTTCGAGGTGAACGCCGTGTACCCGGTCTCGGCGACCTGGGCGTCAGAGACCCAGCAGCGGAGCTGGTCATCCCAGATCGCCCGCGGGTACTTGACCGCCGTCCAGGCTTGTTGGGCGCGTCTGGAAACAAGATGCCTCTGTGGCATGTCGCAGGCCCGAGATAGCTGCAATGCGCCAGATTCCTCAGGACGACGCCGCTACGAACCGGGTAATGACCGCTATGTCCCGGAATGACTGATCAAGTCGAACAACTGTCCGTAGAATCTGCTGCCATAGCAGCAGATTCTACGGACAGTTCGAGCAATCGGCCGGCGACGGCGCTGGGCGCGAGTACCTCGAATGCCCATAACTGGTGCCATCCCGGATAGAACAGACGCGATCGCGCGACACGCCGGAAGGTCAACTTGATACCAGACGGGCCCTTCCGGGATGGCCGCGATGGCCGCGGCGATCTTGGTGTCCATGTTCACCGTGACCGAGAACCGGGTGCCGCCCCGGCGGACCGCGCCGCGGAACGCGGCCGAGTAGTATGCCGAGTCCGCCCGCACCACGATCAGCCCGGTGCACCCGATCGCGCGGGCGGCGCCGATGGCCTCCGCCGCGAACGAGCCGCGCCGCGGACGGAGTTCGCGGTCCCGCCGCGCAGCCTGGTCGCTGCGACCACCGGCGCGCCCAGCGGCGTGCAGACCGTCGCAGCGAGCGCGTTCAGCCCGCGGACAAGCAGCGGCTTGCCCTGGATCTTGGTGTGCCCGAACCCGGCGCCCTGTTTCTGGTGCCCGTAGACCCGTTTCTGCATCGCCTCAATATCGATAAACGCCAGCGTCTCCTTGCCGGGCAGCAGCGGCGCCCGCCGCGCCAGGTCGCTGAGGAACTGCCCGTTCACCATCTCCAGCTGGCGCACGTTCCCCCAGGTGAACGACCGCAGGTGCGACCCGAGCGTGGACGGTGCCCGGATCCCGCCGAACAGCCCCGGCAGCGCGCCGTGCCGCAGCAGGCCCATGTCATCAATGCTGTCCGCGCCGGCCGCCATGCCGGCGACCAGGCACGGGATCTTCAGGTGCGCGTTGACGCCGCACTCCCCGCCCGGCCGGACGTGCTCCGCGACCAGGGCGGCCAGTCCGGCGCGCTGCGCCAGGGCCATGACCGGGACCAGCCCGGCCTGCGACACGAGATTCGGGTCATCAAACGATGCGTGCGTCCTCGCCACGACATGCAACAATCTCGTCTGACAGGTGCTCCTTCAAACCAGGCGATGGAAGCTTCGACAACTCCCATCGTTCCTGGTCAAGGAGCACCTTTCGTGTTGACGCGCCGCCTGTTACCCGATATTGACCGGTGGATTGAGGCTAAGCCGACCGCCTGCATGTATGGTGCCTTTAGACCTGCTTTCAGCGGTGTCTATTAGCGTCCGGGGGGACCAAATGACTGATTCAGCGAGCACCGGAACCGTCGGCGTTCGAGAGACCGCGATCTTCGCCTACTGGCTGTATCCCGTGATCGGGATACCATTCGTCATCCTTGGCCTGTGGGGCGGGTTCAGCCCGGCATTCCAGACCGGGGCAGCATCGGCGTTCATGTGCGGCGCGATAGTCGCGGCGCTCGGCGAATGCGCGATCGACAACTACAAGGGCAGGTTCGCCCGCTTCAAGGCGGCCCGGGGCAAAGAGCGGTTCGGCGGATTCCTCGCGCTCGCCCTCGCGGTGATCTTCTTCTTCTGGAATATGTACTACGCCGTCGCGGACCACAAGACAGCGGGTCACCCGGGGGTGGACTCGGCGCAAGTCACCGTGTTTCTGGTGGCCGCCGTGTTCCTGCCGCAGGCACGCTTCGCGTTCACCGATAGCAGGACCCCGACTCTGCGGGAATTCGCCCTGTGGTACCTGGCACTCCTCACCTGGCTACTCAAGATAGTTGCACGTGCGGGTGGCCACGCGGCGCCCGCGCCCGAGGTGGTCCAGGCGGACGTGCCCGAGGTCCAGGCGGACACGCCCGTCGCGCCCAGCCCGACGCCCTGACACCTGCGGGCGGCCGGGAACCGGCGAGGCGAAGGTAGGCTCACCGCGAGCGAATGGGAGAGCGTGCGCGGCTAGGTGGTGGCCAGCCTGCCTGTCGATGGCCTGCTGGAGCAAGCGCTGGACCTGCTCGGCATCCCGCACGTCCCTGCCTTGACGGCGCAATGACGCGCGACGTTCAGCACATAGGCACTGCCCCCGAATCCCGGTAATCCCAAATCCTACGAGCCCCCCTATCCGATCGTTAGCACCACTAACGAATCCTCGAGAATTCCAGGCCACTGCGCCGGCTCCGTTGCGCTCAATCGCTTCGCGTCCTCTTTAGCCTCGATCCACCGACCGTTGTCTGATGGCGCGCTGGCCGACTTTCGTGTTTCCGGGCCTTATCTGGGCGTGGGTTTCCTGCCGCTGACCTGTTCTGCGGCGTGCCCGGGGTTCCTGGCACTCGCCGCCTGGGCGGACATGTTCCGCCGTCAGATCCGCCAGCCCGGCGCGCTGGGCCAGGGTCATCACCGGGACCAGGCCCGCGTGCGACACGAGATGCGGGTCGTCGAACGACGCGTGCAACTTCGCGAGGCTATGCAACAATCGCACTTACAAGGTCTACGTCGACAATGATCCCCTCGTGCCGTTGCACGCAAGTGAAAGCTCCCGCGACCGTGCTTTCTCCGCCGGGCATGAAGCACGGCTTCACAAACAATAGTTCCGCCGTTATGGTCGTGAGTGGTAATTTTCCCGCTCTCGACGTGGAAACTAAGATCGTGCAATAGGAGCTACCAATAGCCCAATAGGCAGTGGCTCCTGGCACGTAACGGGGGACGGTGCTCTACTTCGTCGCATGAAACCGGCCACTTTTTCTGAGAACGACGCACGACCCGATTCATGGGAGGCTCAGCATGCCTACGATCACTACCGCCGACGGCACGGAAATCTTCTACAAGGACTGGGGATCGGGCCAGCCGATCGTCTTCAGTCACGGCTGGCCGCTGTCCAGCGATGACTGGGACCCCCAGATGATGTTCTTCCTGCTGCACGGCTACCGTGTCATCGCCCATGACCGGCGCGGCCACGGGCGCTCCGCCCAGGTCTCCGACGGCCACGACATGGACCACTACGCCGATGATATGGCCGCCGTAACCGCCCATCTTGACCTGCACGACGCGGTTCACGTCGGGCACTCGACCGGAGGCGGCGAGGTCACACGCTACATCGCTAGGCACGGCGAGAGCCGGGTGGCGAAGGCCGTGCTGATCAGCTCGGTGCCGCCACTGATGGTGCAGACCGAGGCCAACCCCGGCGGTCTGCCGAAGAGCGTCTTCGACGGATTCCAGGACCAGATCGCAAAACACCGCGCCCAGTTCTACCGCGACCTGCCGTCGGGCCCGTTCTACGGCTTCAACCGTCCGGGGGTGCAACCCGTGGAAGGCATCATTGACAACTGGTGGCGGCAGGGCATGACGGGCGGGGCGAAGGCCCACTACGACGGCATCGTCGCGTTCTCCCAGACCGATTTCACCGAGGATCTCAAGAAGATCACGGTACCGGTCCTGGTCATGCACGGCGACGACGACCAGGTTGTGCCCTACGCCGACGCCGGGCCACTGTCCGCCAAGCTCGTGCAGAACGGGACGCTCAAGACCTACCACGGCTTCCCGCATGGGATGATCACCACCCAGGCCGAGACGATCAACCCTGACCTGCTCGAATTCATCAAGGCCTGACCCGGGTCCGCCCTGGTGACAGCGATCGCCGTCAGCAGCTGACGCTCCGAGACGGTCGTCCGGAGGGTCACGAACCGTGCATACGTGCCATTTCTTCCCGTCGCCTTGCCCGGCGATTGTGGTGGGTGCTGCATTACCGAGACTCCGGGCGCGTCGGCGATTTAGTTGCGGTTTCGGGTGTGCCGCCGAACCTGAGTGCCGGATCCACGAAGCGCATACCAGGCAAAAGCCGTCATGCCGGGCAGTCGCGCGAACCCGGTTCGCGGTACCGGCTGCTATCGATGGCCCATCGATAGCGCGATAGCACCATCGATGGGCCATCGCTAGCAGCCGCCGGCCCCGGAGCGGACAGCATCAGCCTCAGATGCACCTTGCACCGCAGCAGCCCCAGGTGCCCGGGCCGGGAGAACGCTGGACGCTCAGCGGCGCCTCCACAGCTCTCGCGACGGCGAAAACACCAACTAAATAAACGACGAGCCCTCTTCGCTGGGGGGTGCAGCACCCACCACCATCCCCCGGACCCAGGGACGGCAGGGCATAACGCGCGCAGGACCGCCCAGCGGGATGCGGCTAGCGGGTTTCGAGGATGACTATGGACTCTGGGGGGAGGGTGATGGCTCGCGTCGGGGCGGTGGTTGTGGTCTGGACGATGGATGGGTTGGCCTCGGTGTAGGACCAGGTCCGGAGGTTGCCGGGCAGGGGCTTGCTGGGGTGGAATGTCACCGTTTCCGATGAGGTGGTGTTGGCGTTGATGAACGCGACGGCTTCCTGGCCGCCGGGCAGCTGGGACTGGTAGCCGAGGATGTCCGCCGGATCCGAGGTGCTCATCGTGGCGAGCCGCGCGTGCGGCTGGGCTAGCACGGACGCCAGCAGATAGCCGTAGTAGGGCGTCTCCGGTGCCGGAGGAGAAGCCGAGGTGAACATTCCGTAGTCCGGGTTCACGCAGGTCACGCCGGTGTTGCCGTAGTTGTTCATGTCCCACCAGTCCACCGTTTCCGCCCCGGCGGCTAGCCAGGACAGGACGTCACCGGCGGCGAAGAGAGCGCCGACGGGAGTGCAGACCGTTGTCGTCTCGCCGTTGGAGACCCCGGTCTCCCCCACGACCACGCCGGCCCGCGGATCGTACCGGTTGAGCTCGTCCCTGATCTGCCCGTACAGCGAGGGCACCAGCATGAGAGCCTGCAGGACCTGCTGATCGGTCGGGTTGCTGCCGCCGGTGGCGCCGCTGAAGTCGAACGGGTAGTAGTGCGCGTCGACGAAGCCGACGTCGCGGGCGTCGTGCCCGAGCACCGTGTCGTTCCACTCCGCGTTGTCGGGCACGGCGGCGCCCTGCACGGCCGACCCGAAGGCCCACGGCACACCGATCCGCGCGGCGGGATCGGCGTCTTTCATGGCGGTCAGGTACGGCAGCGCGTGGACCGCGTAGGAGGTCGCGAGCGTCTGGGTTCCGGCGGCGTTGCCCTGCGTCACCTGGGGACAGGTCGAAGACACGTTGGGGGCGTAGCCCTGGTAGTTCTCCGGGGGCTGGGCGAGCCAGTTGTTGACCTCCCAGCAACCGTAGTTCTCGTTGCCAACCTCCCAGAGGGCGACTTTGTCGCCCGGTGTGGTGAGCGAGTGGGTGACCCAGGCCGCCGCTTCGGACGGCGTGCCCGAGCCGTAGTTCACGGTCACGAAGCTCTGCGCGCCGACGGCCTTGGCCTGGGCGGAGAACTGGTCGAAGTCGAGCGCGTCCGACGTCGCGCAGCCGGCGGGTGTCACGACGTAGGACGCGGTCGTGTCATACGGGAGGCAGTTCCCGATGTTGGAATTGGTCTGCCAGTCGTAGTAGTCGGCGTACGAACCGCCGCCGTACCGCATCAGGCCGATGTGGGCGGCCCGCAGCAGCGGCTGGATCACGTTGACGCCACCGCCGGCCGAGGTATCGGCCGCGTAGATGGAGTCCCACGGCGCGGTGTTGAGCCCGAGGGCGAGCGGCGACAGGACGTTCCCGGAGCCAGCGGGAGAAGCGGACGCGGATGCCGACGCGGGCATCACCAGCAGTACCGCGGCCGCGACGGCCCAGGCGACGTGACGTTTGGCCATGATCACTCCTTTGTGAGTATGGAGTCGCCCGCGACGGCGGGGGCGTGCAGCCAGCACAGCGCGCGGTGCCCGGGGGCGACCTCGGCGACAGGTGGCCGAGTCGAGCAGATGTCCATGGCGTGCGGGCACCGCGGCCGGAACCGGCAGCCTTCGCCGACGGTTATCTCGCGGCGCTCGGCGGCGTCGACGCGCCCGGTCTGCCTGGCCTGGCGCTCAGCGGCGAGCTGCTCACGGGACGCGCCAGGATGGGGCGCGGCGGCGGCGAGCAGCTGCGTGTACGGATGCGACGGCCGCAGGATGACGTCATCGGCCGGGCCGCTCTCCACGATCTCGCCCCGGTACATGACCATGATCTCGGATGAGAAGTACCGCGCGGTCGCCAGGTCATGCGTGACGTACAGCAACGCCAGGTCGCGTTCCCGCTTCAGCCGGTCCAGCAGGTTAAGGATCTCGAGCCGGATCGACACGTCGAGCATCGAGACCGGCTCATCCGCCAGCAGAACGTCCGGCCCCGACGCCAGCGCCCGCGCGATCGCCACCCGCTGCCGCTGCCCGCCGGACAGCTCATGCGGGTGCTTGCGCGCGATCTCTTCCGGTGGTGTGAGGTTGACCGACCGGAGCAGGCTGTTGATCTCGTCGTCCAGCCGCGCACCCGTATGACCCTGGTGCAGCATCCGGATTGGCCTGGCCAGGTGGTAACCCGCGGTGTGCATCGGGTTCAGCGATGCGAACGGATCCTGGAAGACGAGCTGCACCCGCTTCCGGTAAGCGCGCAGCGCCCGGCCGTGGCGCCCGGCGGGCGCATCGTCGAGCAGCACCGTCCCCGAGGCGGGACGGACCAGCTGGCCAACCGCGCGCACGACCGTGGACTTGCCGCTGCCGCTCTCACCGACCAGGGCCAGGGTCTCCCCCTTCTTGAGCTCGAACGAGCAGTGGTCAACTGCCCGCAGCCGGGTCCCGCCGCGCAGCCGGAAGTCCACGGTCAGGTCCCGCACCTGGAGGACGTTCACGGTTCACCTCCGGAAATCGGGACGACGGCACCGGGCAGGTCTGGCGCTTCGTAGGCCGGATCATGCAGATGGCAGGCGGTTAGCCAGCCGGGGTGACCGGCTACCTCGCGGAGCCTGGGCGTCACGGTGGAGCAGGGTTCGAAGGCGAACGGGCAGCGGGGCTGGTAGGGGCATCCGGCGAAGTCGTCGCGCAGGTCCGGCGGGGTGCCCGGGATGCCGCGCAGCTCGCGCCGCTGCCCGCGCAGGTCGGGAAACGAGCCGAGCAGCCCGAGCGTGTAGGGGTGCGCGGGCGCCGCGGCGACCTCCGTGGACGGGGCGTACTCCACGATCTGGCCGGCGTACATGACGGCCAGCCGGTCGCTGATTTCCAGCAGCAGCGACAGGTCGTGGGTGATGAAGATGACGCTGAAGCCGAGTTCCGCACGCAGTCGCTCAATCTCGTCGAGGATCTCGCGCTGCACCACGATGTCCAGCGCCGTCGTCGGCTCGTCCATGATCACGAGTTCGGGATCCAGCGCGAGCGCCATCGCGATGACGACACGCTGCCGCATGCCGCCGGACAGCTCGTGCGGGAAACCGCGCGCTCGTTCTGGATCGATGCCGACCATCGCCAGCAGTTCACGGGTGCGCGCCTCGCGCGCGGCCGCGTCCATGCTCCGGCGCGTGCGCGGTGAAGATGTCGCTGAACTGCCTGCCGATGCTGGTGACCGGGTTGAGCGCGTTCATCGCGCTCTGGAAGACCATGGAGATCTTCGCGCCAGCGGAACTGCCGCAGCGCCTCGCCCTCGAGTTCCAGCAGGTCCAGCTCCTGGCCGTCCGCCGCGGCGAACCGCACCGAGCCGCCGGTCAGCGTGGCCGGCGGCCGGAGCAGCCTGGCCAGCGCGTAGGCAAGGGTCGTCTTGCCGCAGCCGCTCTCCCCCGCGATGCCGAGCACCTCGCCGCGGCGCAGCTCGAAGCTCACGTCGCGGACCGCCCGCACCGGGCGGAGGGCCGCGTACTCGACGCTGACATGGTCGGCGCGCAGGATCACGCCGGTCACGGTGTCAGCCGCCTTGGCCCGCCTGGACGGTTTGTATACTCGCAGCCTGGGGTTGAGGATCTCGTCCAGGCTGAAGTTGATCAGCGCGAGTCCCATGCCGAGCAGCGCGATGCACACGCCGGGCGCCGCGATCCACCACCAGGCCCCGCTAGAGATGGCCTCGTCGTTCTGCGCGATAGAACAGGATGCTCCCCCAGGTGAGCTGGCTGGTGCTGGCCAGGCCGAGGAAGGCCAGGCCCGCGTCGGTCAAGATCGCGAAGATCATCGCGAAGATGAACTGACTCGCGATGATCGGCAGCTCGTTCGGCAGGATCTCGACGAGGATGATCCGCCAGGCCCGCTCGCCCGACGCCCGCGCGGCCAGCACGTACTCGCGGTTGCGCACGGACAGGGTCTGCGCGCGCAGCACTCGCGCGGACGCCGCCCAGCTGACGAACGCGATCACCAGTACCATCGGCAGGACGCTGCTGCTGGCACCCACGAACGACGCGATGACGATGATCAGCGGCAGCGCCGGGATCACGAGCACCACGTTGGACAGCAGCGACAGTGCCTCGTCGGCGACGCCGCCCACGTATCCGCCGCCGATGCCGATCGCGATGGAGATGACCGTCGCGATCAGCCCGGCTCCCGCTCCGATCTCCAGCGTCGCCCTGGCGCCGACCACGACCTGTGCGAGCACGTCCTGGCCGAGCGACGTGGTGCCGAGCCAGTGCGCCGCCGACGGCGGCTTCCACTCCGCGGCGGCTGAACGTGTCCGGGGTTGCCGACCAGGAACGGGCCGATGATGGCGACCAGCACGAAGAAGACGACGATGGCCGGCCGAGCAGCAGCCGCGACCGCAGCGCGCCCGCAGCCGGGCAGCCGGACCGTGGCCTCGGCGGCGCAGCGGCGCGGTACGACCGCGGCCATCAGGCGATCCTCGTCCGCGGGTCGATGAGCCCGTACAGCAGGTCCACGAGCAGGTTCGCGCCCAGCACGGTCAGGGTGATCACCAGGAAGATGCCCTGCATGAGCGGGTAATCGTCGTTGCTGACGGCCTGGTAGAGCACGTTGCCGATGCCCGGGTAGTTGAACACCTGCTCCATCACGATCGACCCGCTGACCACGAAGCCGAGGGAGATCGCGAAGCCGGACACGCTCGGGCAGCACCGCGTTGCGCGCCGCGTAGCCGAGCATCACCTGGCGTGGCTTGAGGCCCTTGGCCTCGGCGGCGACCACGTAGTCGTCGGACAGGGTGGCCACCATCATGTTCCGCATGCCGAGCAGCCAGCCGCCGATCGAGCTGAGCACGATCGTAAGCGCGGGCAGCACCGAGTGCTGGACGGCGGAGGCGATGAACGGCCAGTTGAAGCCGACGTTGTCGAGCGGGTTGTACCCGCCCGAGGGCGGGAACAGCCGCACCACCTGGGTGAGCAGGTACACCAGCAGCAGCGCGAGCCAGAAGTACGGCATCGCGGTCAGGAACGTGGTGGCGGGCACCAGGTTGTCCAGCCAGGTGCCGCGCTTCCAGCCGGCCAGCACGCCGAGCCCGATGCCGACCACGAAGCTGATCACGGTCGCGGTGCCGACCAGCACGATCGTCCACAGGATGGACTGCCTGATCACCGTGGCCACCGGCACCGGGAACTCGTACACCGACAGGCCCAGCCGCAGGTGGGCCAGGCTGTCCAGGTACTGCCAGTACTTGGCGAAGATCGAGCCGCTGCCCAGGCCGAGCAGCCTGGTCAGCGCCGCGGCCTCGCCGGGCGGCACGGTCCCGAAGTGGGCCTGGTGCGCCATGATGACCTCGACCGGGTTGCCGGGGATGAGCCGCGGCAGGAAGAAGTTCAGCGTGATCGCGACCCAGGCCGCGACCAGGTAGAAGCCGAGCTTGCGCGCGAGATAGCGCGAGCCCGACCGGTCCTCCTGGTGCGCGGCCGTGCCCGCCGCGGACACGCGCGCGCCGGGCGATGCGGCGGTAGCCGTCATGGCCGCTCCGCCCGGTCAGCTCGCCGGGGTCAGGCGGTCAGCGACCCAGCCGTCATCGGGCTGCAGCCAGATCGCCGGGCGCCGCGTACGGGTTGGACGTGGTCGGCCAGCCGCTGACCATGTTGCCGTTGAACTCGATCTCGTCCTGCGCCTCCATCAGCGGGATGTCCGGCAGCTGCGACTTGACGATGCGCTCGATCTGGTAGAACGCAGCGTTCTGCGCGGAGGTGTCGGTGGTGCCCGGCGATGGTGGCGAGCAGGCCGTTCACCGTGCGCGTTGGTGTAGCGGCCGAAGTCGCCGAGTCGCCTCGCTGGTGCCGAGCGGCTTGGTGACCGCGCTGTCCAGCATGTTGTAGTAGTAGGAGTACGGGGCTCGGCGTGTAGCCGGCGCTGGTCATCAGCAGCTGGAAGTTGCCGGTGTCCTGGTCGGATGCCCACACCGAGTACGCCTCGGGGTGACGGTCAGGTTGATGCCCGCCGCCTTCAGCTCCGGGGTCAGATCTGCAGGATGGTGATGTAGTCGGTGTAGCCGGTGACCACCTTGACGTCGACGGTCAGCGGCTGTGCCGGACGGGGTGTTGAAGATGCCGTCGGAGCCGCAGCTTGTACCCAGCGGCCTCCAGGACCTTCTTCGCCGCCGCCGGGTCGGCGCCGCCGAAGGAATCGCTGGCGGTCGCCGGGCTGGCGACGTCTGTTGAAGTTCGGTACCAGCAGCGCCTCGGGGTTCGGTCGGCCGGCGCGTAGCCGTTGTAGACGCTCTGGCTGATGTAGTTGCGGTCGATCGCGTCGCTGATCGCCTGGCGGACCGCCAGGGTGGTCGTCGGGCCCTTCACCATGTTGGGGATCAGGACGTCGACGGCCAGCGGGAGGTCCACCAGCGCGTACTTGGGGTCACGCGCCAGGTAGGTCTTGTTGATGTTGGGGATGAACGCGCCGGACCAGCCGAGGGTCGCCGTCCTGGATCGCGGTGTCCATGGTCGTCGTTGCCGCTGTAGGTCAGGAACTCGTAGGTCTTGACCTTCGGCAGGCCGGGCAGGTAGTAGTGCGGGTTCGCGGTCGAGCTCGAGCACCTGCGGGGTCACCTTGCTCGACCGTCGTAGGCGCCGGTGCCGACCGGGTTCGGGTCGGTCCAGGTCGTCGGGTCGCTGATCTTCTTCCAGATGTGCTCGGGCACCATGTAGATCTTGCCGGCGATGTAGTACAGGTCGGTGTACACCGACGAGGTGAAGTTGATCGTCACCGTGTACAGGGCCGCTGGTCGTGGCGCCGGCGATCGGCAGGCCGTAGCCGTTGAGCGCCGGGTTCGACTTCCTCAGGTTGAACGTGTAGGCGACGTCGGCGCTGGTGAACGGCTGGCCGTCGTTCCACTTCACGCCGTGGCGGAGCTGGAACGTGACGGACTTGCCGCCGCTTCGACCACGAGTAGCTGGTCGCCAGCCACGGGCTGCACCGATCCCGGCCTTCGCCGTGTCGAAGAACATCAGCGGCTCGTAGATCATCCCGTAGGTCGGGTCCTGGGCACCCGGGGAGAACGGGTTGAAGTCAGCCACGAAGTTAGCGCCCGATCCGAACGACCCGGTCACCGTCCCGCTCGGGCCACTGGAGGCGCCGCCGCCCGCACTGGGAGAGCTGCTACAGGCGGCGAGTACGCCGGCGACGACGACGGCCGTGGCCAAGACGGTCAAACGTGCTCTGCTGCGGCCTGTCCTCGCAGAAAGCCAGTGCCTCGTCATCGAAGACACCTCTCTTCCGAGAATCTGATGTCCCGCGATCGAAGCACTATACCGGTTAAGTGTCAAGACACCTGAAAGCCGGGAAACGGCATTTTCCGGCCGCGACGAGATGCCGGTCAGGTGTTAACTGGCATTTACCTGCTCCGTAACATCGCTTAGCCGTCCGGAATGCAGCGGTGATAACGGGGAGCCGGTCGACTCACGCACCATGAGCTGAGGCTCGGCCTCCTGGAAGTTGCTCACCTCGGTGCCGTCGGCCGCCAGGCTCAGCCGGCGAGCCGCCTCGGCACCCGCGCCGACGGTGTCCCAGCGCAGCGCGGTGAGCGCGGGGTGCATGAGCTCGCAGAGCACCGAATCGTCCCACGCCACGACGGAAAGGTCGCCGGGCACGTCGAGCCCGGCGCGCAGCGCGGCGCCAAGCCCGGCGACCGCCATCACGTCGCTGTCGTAGAGGATCGCCGTCGGCGGCCGCGGGCTATCCAGCAGCGCGCGCGTTGCCTCGGCCCCGTGCTCGGCCGTGTAGTCGGCGGCTATCGTCACCGTCTCGAGACCGGCCGCGGCCGCTTGGGCCGCGAACGCCTCGGCGCGCAGCCGGGAGTGCCAGTACCGGGGAAACCCGCCGACCCGGGCGATCCGCCGGTGACCGAGTCCGGCGAGGTAGGACACCACGGTGGCGGTCACGGCCTGGTCGTCCTTCCAGACCGCGGGCAGCCCGCCGGTGCCGCGCGGGGTGCCGACGACGACGGCCGGGATGCCGAGTTCCCTGAGCACCCGCACCCGGCGGTCGCCCACCTGAAGGTCCACCAGGATCACCCCGTCCACCTTGCGCTGCGCCCACCAGGTCCGGTACATCTCGATCTCCGCGGCCTGGTCCTCGGCCATCGTGAACAGCAGCGTGACGTGGCGGGCGGAAAGCTCGGACTGGATACCGGAGATCAGCTGCATGAAGAACGGCTCAATGCCCAGGGTCCTGGCCGGCCTGTCGATGACCAGCCCGAACGCGCCCGCCTTGCCATCGGACAAGGCGCGGGCGGCGCTGCTGGGCTTGAACCCCATCTCATCCGCGATCGCGACGATGCGCTCTCTGGTCGCGGCCGAGACGCCCGGCTGCCCGTTCAGCGCGAAGGAGACGGCGGCCTTGGTCACGCCAGCCCGCTGGGCGATATCGGCAATCGTCGGACGCTTCATGAGCACCCCCCTTGGTGGTCTGGAATTCTACCGAGTGGCTTGTTATCCGGTTGACACTTAACCGGTATAGTGCTTCGATCACCGGAGCGAATCAAACGCGGGCTGACCCGGCTGGAGGGTCGGCGGATTCGCGAAGGAGGGCTCGCCGCATGCGCAGGAACGCCGCCAGGATAATGACGGACGGCCAGCCGGTGAACTGGCTGGGGGCCAATTTCTGGTCGAGAACCGGTGGCCCGCTGATGTGGCGGTCCTACGACCCCGCCGTGGTCAGCCAGGAGCTTCGGGTGCTCCGCGAGCACGGGCTCACCATGACGCGGTCGTTCTTCTTCTGGCCCGACTTCATGCCGGCTCCGGACCGGATCGACGAGCAGATGATGGCCAGGTTCGGCGACTTCCTCGACCGGCACACCGAGCACCAGATACGCACCGTCCCCACCTTCATCGTCGGGCACATGTCGGGCGAGAACTGGGATCCGGCGTGGCGGGACGGCCGCGATCTTTACTCGGACGTGTGGCTGGTCGGGCGGCAGGCCTGGTTCGCCAGCGAGATGGTGCGCCGGTTCGCGGCGCACCCCGCGGTGGCGGGCTGGCTGGTGTCCAACGAGATGCCGATCTACGGTGGTGGCAGCACCGCGCCGGAGACGGTGGCCGCCTGGTCTCAGATCATCAGGGACGCGGTACGGGCCGCCGGAGGCCATCAGCCGTTCTCGCTCGGCGACGGCGCGTGGGGTATCGAGATGCGTGGCATCGAGAACGGGTTCCGGCTCGCGGATACCGCACGGCTATGCGACTTCATCGGCCCGCATGTGTATCCCGATCGGCGATGACCAGATCCGGCAGCACTACGTCGCCGCGTGGGCCTGCGAACTCGCTGGGACGTTCGGCAAGCCGGTGGTGCTCGAAGAATTCGGGGTCAGCTCCGACTTCGCGACCGACGACAACGCGGCGCACTACTACCGGCACGTGCTGCACAACAGCCTGCTGGCCGGGGCGACCGGCTGGATCGCGTGGAACAACACCGACTTCGACCTGTCCGGGCAGGACCCGTACCGGCATCACGCCTTCGAGCTGCGGCTTCGGCCTCACCGACGCCAGCGGCGTGCCCAAGGCGACGCTGAAGGAGATGGCGGGCGTTCGCCGCCACGTTGCGAGCGATCGACGTCGGCCGCTGCCAGCGGCCGGACACCGACACCGCCCTGATCGTGCCGGCCTACCTGGACACCCGGTACCCGTTCGCTGACCCGGACGACCGGGCGCACATCGCCGTGACGCCTGGCGCAGGCCTACGTCTCCGCCAGGCTGGCCGACCTGCCGGTCGCGGTGGCACGGGAAAGCGAAGGGATCGGCGAGGGCGCGCGGCTGTACCTCGCGCCGTCGGTGAAGCAGATCCTGGCGCCGACCCCGGCCGTCCTGGAGGACTCGCGGCCGGCGGCGCCTGCGTCTACGTGTCCTACTCGGCGGGCAGCACGGCCCTGGCACCGCGGACCCTCCTACGGGCGGCTGAACGAGCTGTTCGGCGTGCGCCACCTGCTCGACGTTGGCCGCGCCGATCCCGATCGAGGACGACGGTCGCGGAACTCACCCTGGGCCAGGATTTCGGCGAACCTGCCGAGCGGGACGACGCTTCGGTTCGCCGTCGCGGGCAACGTGCACAGCCGGTCCTTCCTGCCGGTCGAGCCGACGACCGCCGAGGTCCTCGCGGCCGACTCGCGCGGCCGGCCCGCGCTCCTGCTCCGTCGCGTCGGCCAGGGCTCGATCGTGCTGTGCACCTACCCGGTCGAGCACATGGCCGCGCTCACTCCCGGGGTCAATCCCGACGACACCGTCACGCTCTATGACGCGCTCGCCGTCCACGCGGGGGTGCGCCGGGCCATCACGGTGGACGATCGCCGGGTGGCGTGCGACACCCTGGTCAGGGATGACGGCGCCCGGTTCGCCGTCATCGTCAGTCACGCCGACGAGCCGCTGACCGTCAAGCCGGTGCTGCCGGCCGGTGGCCGGCTCACCGCGCTGGACGGGACGGACGCCACCGATAGCGTCACCACGGAGCCGTTCGGGGTAGCCATCCTGAACGTGGCTCACTAGCAGCTGACGAGGATCTCGTGCAGCCGGGCGGCGAAGGCCCGGGGGGTCACCCCGTGTGAGCTTCCCGCGCAGCGGATCGCCAGCGGCTCGAAACGGTCCGGGAATTTACGCCGTCGTGAGAAGACTGAGCTTTCGGTAAAGCACAGAAACTTCTGACCGCCACCGGCTATGGTTTTACCCGGGCACGCCTAGGTGGGGTTAAGATGCGCGTTTCCATCCTTGGGATCGGCACTTGCGGAGGAGAGAGCAGGCAGTGCCCAAGAGGGGACGATGAACGAGCGTGATTCCGCGCTGGCATCCCTATGGGATCGCACATACCGCGCTGCTCTGACGCGTAGTCCGAGCGAGCTTTTCGATGACAGCGCGTTCGCCGAAGCCCGGCGGCTGGCCGCGGTCACCGACCTTGCTAGCGACATTCGCGCTGCCCACGTGCTGGGCTGGTTCCGCTGGCTCCGGTACCTGGTTGCGCCCGAGAAAGACGCCGACCATGAATTGTCCTCAGCTATCGGCTTGCTCAAATCGGTATTCGACCGTAATCCATATGCCGTGCCGGGACCTTTGCAGCGTTGGTATCTGCAGGCGGAGGCTAATTCATTCGCCAGCCGACGGGTAACGGCCACTGCCCGGTCCGCTCGGCAACAGGAGGACTCTGGGCGGCTCCCCATCTTCGATGCCGCCGTCCGTTCCTTCATTGACGCCCAACCTCGGCCCCCGGCGGAACGGTCGAGTTTCCTGATGGATGCGGCCCTGATGGTGCGGGGTATTGCCGGACGCGGGGCTGACCAGGCCGTGCTGGCGGAGGCGGCCGACCTGGTGCTGGCCGCGCTGGGAACGCGGAGGGTCGATCTCCCGTCGCAGGCTGACGCGCGATTGTCCCTGACACCGCACGCGTTCCTCGAGACCATTGAAGTCGCGGCTCCAGACGCTACCGGGCCATCTTGGCCGGTGACGGCGGGGTGGCCCTCGCAACCGATGGCCCTCGGTGCGGCAAACACCGCCGGGTATGAGAGCAGCCATCCGCCAGATCCTGGCATGTTCGGGTACGAACCTGACTTCGGAGGGGATGCCGGCTACGACTACTTCGCGCCGGAACACGGCACCCCGGATAGGTACGGCAGTGGTTACGCATCCGCTGGCCATGACAGCCGCTACGACGAACGGGATACCGGATACGGCGGGACCGTACGGGACGAATTTCCGTCCAGCGCGGGCCACTACGACGCAACGCCCGTCAGGCGAGATAACGACACGAAACGCCCGGCCCCGGTTCTGTACGTCCCCGGCCGGGCCGGGGCGGCCCAGCCGCGCGTTCCTCTATTCACCGCCACGGCCAGGCCGACCGCACCGGAATCACCTAGGCTGACCGAGCCCCAGCGACGCCTGTGGGCGCAGCTACCAGAACGGGTCGGCGTAACGCAACGTATCCCCCTGCTAGTCCGGGTCTTGACGACGAGCGAGGCAGGGATCTCCGCGCCGCTCAAGCCCTTTCCCGTACCCCGCGACGGCCGCAAGATCGAGGTGGCCGTGTACGCGCCGGGCTTCGAGCTCACCGACGATTCCGATCAGGAACTGTATGTTCCCTCATCGGGTGACTCCGAGCCGATCCGGTTCGGCTTGCGCGCGGTGACGCCGGGCTTGCACCGCGTGCGGGTCACCGCATTCGCGTCCGGGACATTTCTGGGCCAGGTGGAGCTGCAGGTATCGGTAGAGATCGGTGCGGCGCTTTCCGAAGGAATCCCCCGGCAGGTCGGACTACCCAGCATCAGTGCCCAGCCCGGCGAGGTGACCTTGCAGGTCAACAAGGAGAACGGGGTCTACAGTTTCCAGCTGACCGGAACATCGTGGTACCCGCGGGTGCTAACCCAGAGCCTGGCCGCGGACCCCACCGACGTCGTTGAGCGGATCCTGGCCGAGCTTCGGGCGATGGCCAATGGAGATTCCGGCTTCACCGATCCGCAGGCCGTTCGCAGGCGCATCAGGAACCTCGGGACCAAACTGTGGTCCGATATCGTGCCGGACGCGGTCCGGCGGCAGTTCTGGGACCAGGTCGGCAACATCAAGTCGTTCGTGGTGATGAGCAACCTGGACATGGTCCCCTGGGAACTGCTCCATCCCGTCGATCAAGGCTGTCCAGAACTGGGGTTCCTGGCCGAGTACGTGCCGGTCACCCGCCGGGTCTACGAGCGCACGCCCGCCTACAGCCTCCCGCTCCCCACTTCCGCGTACGTGGTGCCGCCCCGGTCGCCGGACAATGCGCTCGAGGAGATCGACGGCATCCGCGCGGTCATGGGCAGCCGGGTCCGCGATCTGGGCGTCGTCACTCGGCTGGACGAACTGCAGGCGCTCTTCAGCGCTCCCCCGGGGCTGCTTCATTTCGCCTGCCACAACACGTTCTCGCGGGACACCGGGTCTGTCGTCCGGATGGACGGCGGCCCGGTGCGTCCCGACGATCTCGAGGAAGCAAAACGCCGGATGGCGATGGCGTCAGCGAACCCGCTTGTCTTCTTCAACGCCTGCCGGACCGCCGGGGAGATCTATGGCTTTACCGAGATGTCCGGGTGGGCCAGCCAGTTCATGGCGGCCGGGGCGGGCGCCTTCATCGGCACGCTCTGGCCGGTCCGCTCACAAACGGCCCGGGTGTTCGCCACCTCGTTTTACGACGCCCTCGTCCGGAAGGAAGCCAATCTGGGCGAGGCGTCCCTGTACGCGCGGAAATCGGTGGCACAGGACAGTGAAGACCCCACGTGGCTCGCCTACACCGTCTACGGCAGCCCCTCCGCGACTGTCCCGGGCGTCAGCGCCCCCGTAGAACAGGGTCTAGCCCGATGAAGGTAACCGACGACGGGGCCCCGATCGACGACATCATCGAAGCGGTCCAGGACGCGATCAAGACCGCGGGCATCTCAACGACCGATGCTGACCGGGACCTTCACATCACCTCGATCCGGCTGACGCTTCACACCATCGCGACCAGGACCGCGGGCGGTGTCGCAGACTTTCGCGTCCCCTTCCTCGGCATGGCCCTCAAGATCGGCGGGTCGGTCACCACCCAGGACACGCACACCCTTGACATCACGCTCGTGCCACCCGATGGCCGCCGGCGACCCGAGGTGCGCGACGACGACGTCGCCGCCATGCTGGCCGAGTCAATCAGCACTCTCCGCGCGGTGATAGCCCGGGCCGCCACCGGAGATGACCCGTTCGGACTCAAGTCCGCCACGGTGGAACTGAATTTTGCGGTTACTCGCGACGGCTCCATCACGGTCGGCTTCAACGGCGAACTCCACGGGCAAGTCAGCCACACTCTGGAAATCGGCATCAAGAGCGCGCCAAGCAAATAACCTTCCCTCCGGCGGCCGGCTCACCACCGTGAGAAGTTTCCTTTTTCTCAGCTGAGCTGCTCGGCCAGCGCGAGAATAATTCCGCTCGGCCCGCGGAGATAGCAGAGCAGGTAGCTGTCCTCGTAGCGCGCCACTTCGCCGACGAGTTCAGCGCCGTGCGGGCGGAGGCGGGCGAGGGTGTCCTCGATGTCGTCGACGGCGAACATGACGCGGTGCAGGCCCAGCGTGTTCGACGGGGTGATCTCCGGCTCGGGAGTGATCGCCTTCGGGCTGTGATACGTCGACAGTTCGAGCCGGCCCGGGGCGTCAGGGATCCGCATCATCGCGATCTCGCTTCGCATGTCGTCGAGCGCGACGACGCTTTCCGCCCAGCTCCCTTCGACCAGCGTCCTGCCTTCCAGCTCCATGCCGAGTTCGGTGAAGAAAGCGACGGCGGCGTCGAGGTCGTCGACGACGATGCCAACGTTGTCCATGCGCTGAATCGTCATATCCCGAGGATAGGGGGCAGAATCCGACGACGTTGGCTCAGCCATCAGCTTGAGATGCGGGCTTGGATGCCGTCGAGGAGGAAGTCGAGGCCAGCCTGGAAGGTCTGGTCGGCGGTCAGGTGGGGGCCGTCGCGTATGACCGTGGCCAGCGCGGGGTACCGGCCCGTTGCGAAGGTCCGCGACAGGTACGGTCCGAAGGCGGCCTGGAACTGCTTGATGTCCATCCCGCTGGCCCGTTCGGCGCGTCGCTCGGCGATCTCCCGGCGCACCGCGCCGACCACGTACGCGTTGACCGCGGCGACCGCCGGCACGATGGTGTCGAGGTCGACGCCGCCCATCGCGGCCACCACGGCGTCCCCGCTGGCCAGCGTGTTCGGCCCGAGCTGGGGTCGGCCGCCGATCAGGTCGGCGAACCATTCGTGCTGGTGAGCGGCCTGTCGGGTGGCGTTCGCCAGGGAGCGCAGCACCTGCCGCCAACCGTCTCCGGCTGGCCGGATCTCGGCGTGGACCTCGTCGAGCATCAGCTCGAGCAGTTCCTCCTTGGTGGCGATGTAGCCGTACAGCCGCATCGGGCCGACGTCGAGTGCGGCAGCGACCTTGCGCAGCGACACCGCCGCCAGGCCGTCGGAGTCGGCCAGCCGGATCGCCGCCCGTACGATCCGCTCACGGCTCAGCGGGGCCAGCACCGGCCGATCCGGCGGTTCTGGCCTCTCCCACACCAACATGCGCCGACAATACCCCGTTCGAGTGCTACAGTGACATCACTCAATACAGTGTATCGATCGATACGGCGAATCGAGGGATATCCATGACCATCTGCATCGTCGGGGCCGGCTTGGGCGGCCTGGCCCTTGCCCGCGTGCTGCACGTCAACGGCATCGGCGCCGTCGTTTACGAACGTGAATCGTCGCGCGGTGCGCGCGGTCAGGGCGGCATGCTCGACATCCACTCCGGCCAGCGGGCGCTGCGCGAGGCCGGCCTGATCGACCGGTTCTACGCGATTGCCCGTGGCGAAGGCCAGGACATGCGTCTTCTCACCCCGGATGGCACCTTGCTGCTCCAGGAGGACACGCCCGACGACGCCCCGCTTAAGCGACCCGAGGTCGACCGCGCCGATCTGCGCAACCTGCTGCTGGATTCCCTCCCCGAAGGCCTGGTGCGCTGGGGGCACGCGTTCGAATCCGCCGGCAACGGCCTGCTGCATCTCGCCGACGGCGGCACTGCGACGTATGACTTGCTGGTCGGCGCGGACGGCGCGCAGTCCCGGGTCCGTGCGCTGCTCACCGATGCCCGCCCGGCGCATATCGGCCAGAACGCCGTCGAGCTCGGCATTCCCGACATCGACCGCACGCACCCCCATCTCGCGGCGATGGTCGGGCGCGGCAACTACTGGGTGCTCGGTGACGGAATATCCCTGGCGGCGCAGCGCAACGGCGACGGCCGCGTTCGCATCGGCCTGAGCTTCTACAACACCGCCGAGGACTGGTTCGCCACCAGCGGGATCCCGTTCGAGGATCCGGCCGCCGCCCGGGCGCGGCTGATCGACCTGCTCCCCGGCTGGGACTCACGGATCACCGCGCTGATCGCGGCCTGCGACGACACGGTCGTGCCGCGGTCGCTCACCACTCTCCCGGTCGGCCTGACCTGGCCGCCGACGCCAGGCGTCACGCTGCTCGGCGATGCCGCGCACCTGATGCCGCCGGTGGGGCAGGGCGCCAACATGGCGCTGCTCGACGGCGCCCTGCTCGGTCTCGCGCTGGCCGCCCACCCAGACGACTTTCTCGTCGCCGTCAAAGAGTACGAACGCGAGATGTTCGAACGCACCGGCGCCGCCGCCCGGATGTCCGCGGACATGCAGGAATTGCTGTCATCGCCGGACGCCGCCCAGAAGATGCTCGCATTCTTCCAGCCGGCCTGAACGTAACCAGGCAACTAGTTCCATGAGGCAGCATGCCGGCCGAGTGGTCCGGCTGGCTGGGGCCAGTGCACGGCGACGCCGTCGATGTGCCCTGGCCACGGTACGCGCCGCGCTGGCCCCCAAGCGGTGCTGGTGTCTTCGAGCACGAAGTCCCTGGGGCTGAGTCTGGGCGGCTGCTCGGCGGGCGGCGTCAGCGAGTACAGGAGGCTGGCGGTGCCGATCAGGGAGGCATGGATCCGTGCGGTGGCCGAGCCGGTCAGCCTCCGAGTCAGGGCCCGGGCGATGGCCGCGGCGAGCAGCCAGCCGGTCGCATGGTCGAGAGCTTGAACGGGCAGCGGAACCGGTTCGTCTCGCCCGGTCGCGGCGGCTCCATCGGCAGCGATACCGCAGCTCATCTGGACCAGGCTGTCGAACCCGCGGCGATCGCGCCAGGGACCGTGCCACCCGTACGCATCGAGGCTGGCCATGACCAGGCCGGGGTTCGCGGCGATCAGGACCTTGTCGTCGTAGCCCAGGCCGGCCAGCGCATCGGCTCGTAGCCCGGTCACGAGCACGTCGGCGCCCGCGAGAAGACTCTCGAACGTGACGCGGTCGCCTGGGGCGGTCAGGTCCAGGGCCGCCGTACGCTTCCCGAGTGTCGTCTCGGGCAGCAGTGACGGTACCTCCTCAAATCCCGGCGGGTCGATCCGGAGCACGTCTGCGCCGTAGCCGGCGAGGAACTTGGTGCAGACCGGTCCGGCGATCACCCGGGTCAGGTCCAGCACACGCACCCCCTCGAACGGCCGCTCACCACCGCTGACCAGCCGGCCAGCCCCGGACGGCGGGCGCTCCGTGACCGATAGCGGCGGCGCGTCCACGGTGGCGGCCCCGGGAGCCGACGACAGCCACTCGCCGCGGTCGTGCATGACGGCGGCGGCCCCGCCGGCCGCCACGACCGCGCTCTCAACCTCCTCGGCACGCAGTTCGGCGACGGCCGTCTCTACCGTGTCGTGATCATGGGCACCGAGCACCCGCTCAACAGCGGCACGGTGACGGGCGTAATTGGTGTGCAGCCTGATCCACCCGTCGGCCGCGCGATAGTTACCGGCGATCGGGTCCCACAGCGGCGGCTGGGTCCAGCCGATCGGGGTGAACAGTCCCTCGGCCGCGAACGCGGCGCATGCTGCCCTGCTGTCAACCGTCATCACCGGCAGGGGCGCTTCCCGGCGCGCGGCGAGCAGCCGGGCGGCGGCCAGCGTGGCGACCGCTACCGAGCCGGTAGCCAGCCCGGTCACGTCGAACGCGGCCGGCAAGACGGCCCGGGGCCCGGTCGTTTCCAGCTTGTCGGCCAGGCCCTCGGCCCGGTCGTCTCCGGTGCCGGTCGCGTCCCACAAGCGAGAGATCACATCGCTGAAGTCGTCGTCCACAGCATCGATTCTTGATCAACCAGTTCAGGAAAATCAACGTTGATTATCGTCAACCCTCGGGATGGCTCGGGCGCGAAAGCGTAGCGGCGGCTCTGCGTACTCCTCGATGGCGTGGGCGATCCAGCCGACGGTGCGGGCGATCGTGAAGATGGTCTCTCCCGCGGTCGCCGGCATGCGTGCGACGGTTGCGAGGCACCCGAGGGCGAAGTCGACGTTCGGCTCGGTACGGGAGTGACGTCTGGCCGCGTCGATCAGCGCGTCGGCCGTGCGGAGTCCGGGCATCGCCGGTGTGGCGGCGTGGATCATGCCGAGCAGGAGCTTGGCTCGGGGATCTCCGTCTGGGTAGAGCCGGTGCCCGAAGCCCGGCAGGTGCCGGTAGGTCTCAAGCGCCGCGGCGAGCGCCGCCTCCGGGCTCCGGGCGATCGCGTCGGCCAGCATCTGGTGGGCCAGTGCGCTGGCGCTGCCATGCAGAGGTCCCGCCATCGGGCCAAGGCCCGCGAGGACGACCGAGAACGGATCGGCCCGGACGGATGCGGCGGCCCTCGCGGCCACCGTGGAGGACGCGAGTTCGTGATCTGCTAGCAGCACCAGGGCCGCATTCAGGGCGGCGACGAGTCCCGGCGCCGAGCGGCCGGCGGTCAGGCGACCCCATAGACGCCCGGCGATGCTGCCGCGGATCGGGGGCTGGTCGTTGCCGAGCACCAGTCGTGCCGCGCGAGCGTCGGGAGCAGCCGGGACAGCGCAGACCATGCTCGCGATCAGCGCCTGAGCGCTGGCGGTTACCGCCGGGGTGCTGAGGTCGGAACGGAGCGGCTCGCTGGCTGAGCCGATGACCACCGCGGCGCGGATCCTGTCCCGCGGGTATGACAACTCCGGGAGGGACGTCTGATACGCCTCCCACGGGATGTCGGGAGGCTCGTCAAGTCCGGTCCAGAGCCAGTTGGCGACCTGCTCGAAGGGATGAGTCTGAGCCATTTCGCAGGCATCGCGTCCGCGGTAGCGGATCCGATGGTCGGCGATCGTGGTCAGGCCGGTCTCAACGACGATATCGAGTGCGGAGGGCCTGCTGCTCCGGCGTGGGCGTCCCCGCCGCGCCAGTGTCTCGACTTCTGCCGCGTCGAACACGCTGCGCCGGGAACCGGGCTCTCGGCGGGCGCTGAGAACTCCACGGCTCACGTAGGCGTAGACGGTGTTGAGCTTTACCCCGAGCCTGGCGGCAACTTCCTGTGCGGAGAGCCCTGACATGACTTGATGATAATCAACCGTGAATATCCAAGAACGTCACGCTGCCGGGCTGGTCAGACACCAACAGGCAGCGGAATGCCAATGACACCGATGTGGCGTCGGTGTCGCTCTGACGACACCGACGCCACATCGATGCCAACGCGACCAGCACCCAGAAGCCACCTTCCGGACATAACGCGCGCAGGCACGCGGCGAGGCCCCGCCCAGGTCAGCCGGTAATCATGGCAAGACCAGCGCGGCGGACTCTCGAATCGCACTGGAGCGAGCGCTGGCATCGGTGCTCCACGCGAGAAAATACACATTCCTTCATAACGACGGTGGGCGCATCATGCTCAGTAGCTCCTCTCCAAAACCAGTAGCAACTACTGAGGACCGACCACCTCAGTTGCGGTCGGCTGTTCCCATAAAGGCCGTATGGGCCTCAGCACATCCTCACGCTGAAGGAGAAAGCCCGATGGGAATGATCACTACGAAAGACGGCACCAGCATTTTCTACAAGGACTGGGGCTCCGGGCAGCCGGTCGTGTTCAGTCACGGCTGGCCGCTCAACTCTGACATCTGGGACGACCAGACGTTCTTGGTCGCCTCCAGCGGCTACCGCGCCATCGCCCACGACCGGCGCGGCCACGGGCGCTCCAGCCAGACCTGGGCCGGCAACGACATGGACACCTATGCCGACGACCTCGCCGAGCTCATCGAGACCCTCGACCTGCACGACGCGATCCTGGTCGGGTACTCCACCGGCGGTGGCGAGGTCGCCCGCTACATCGGCCGCCACGGCACCGCCCGCGTCACCAAGGCCGTTCTGCTGGCCTCGGTCCCGCCGCAGATGGTCAAGACCGCCGCTAACCCCAACGGCCTGCCGATCGAGACCTTCGACGCGCTCCGGGACGGTCTGAAGAAGGACCGGTCTCAGTTCTACCAGGACCTCAGCGCGCCGTTCTTCGGTGCCAACCGATCTGGCTCCACGATCTCTCAGGGACTGCGCGACTGGTTCTGGGAGCTGGGCACGCAAGTCGGCATGAAGGGCGCTTACGACTGCATCAAGGCCTTTTCCGAGACCGACTTCACCGACGACCTCATGAACTTCCTCAAGGCCTGAGCCGTTCGCCGCTGATAGCGCTGCCTGGCGTCCAGATGGAGCCGCGAGCTCCGCCTCCGCCTGGACTCTAGGCACGCCACAAGCGGGCCAACGGTATGAAGACCAAGTCAGGAGGGTGAGTGTGCTCGGCAACTCCCCGATTGCGCGATGGCCATGTGTTGTCGCCGCGCAAGCGCTGGCGCTGGCTGGACAAGCCCGCCAGGCGGCCAAGATGCTCGCGGCGCACGATGCCCTCGGCCTGCCAGCGGCGCTGTTGAACGAGACCAATCTTCTCCAGGCCCGGGCATGGACCGCAGCCGCCGCAGGCGATCTTCCCGCTGCCCGCGATCAGCTTGGGCGGCAGCGTACGAGAAACTCGGGGTGTCCGGGAGGCACGAGCTACCCGATTCGCTCCGGGACCACCCCCATCCCCGCCGTACCGCTCAACTCATCCTTTGACGCCACCCCGCACAACACAATCCATAATTCACGTCGCAAGATAGGAGCATGGCTAAGTGGCCGCTGGTAGGCCGCCGTGAGGAGCTGTCTCAACTGGCTGGCGCGGTGACCACCCGGCGCGGGGCAGTGATCACCGGCGCGGCCGGGATGGGCAAGACGACCCTGGCCATGACCTGCCTCAACCTGGCCCAGGACCGGGGAATGCTAGTAGCCCGGGCGACCGCCACCCATGCGTCCCAGGGGCTGCCATTCGGGGCGCTAGCGCCGATTCTGCCATCTGATCCTGCGGCAGTCGCCTTGGCCGGGAGCACCATGGCGAGTTGCTGCGCCGTTACGTCCGGGCGATGGTTGACGGGGCCCGGGACCGCCCGCTGCTGGTCTTCGTCGACGACGCCCACCTCCTGGACAACGGATCCGCCACCCTGGTACATCAGCTGGCCCTGACCAGGGCGGCCACTGTGCTGGCCACGGTGCGATCAGGTGAGGCAGTGCCGGACCCGGTGGAGGGGCTGTGGAAGGACGGTTCCGCAGAACGCATCGAGGTACGTGCCCTAGACGAGCCGACGATCGGAGAACTGCTGGCCTTGGTGCTGGGGGGGCCGGTGGATGCGCGATCCGTACGGCAGCTCTCCGATCGCTGCCAGGGCAACCCGCTGTTCCTGCGAGAACTCGTGACCGGGGCGCTGGAGACTGGGGCACTAGCCGTCGAGGGCGGCATCTGGCACCTTTCTGGCGGCATGCGACCCACCACCCGCTTGGTCGAGCTGGTGGCCCTCCGGCTGGGGAACCTGACCGGCCCGCAACTAGCGGTGCTGGAGCTGCTCACCCTGGGCGAGCCGCTCGGGCAGGCCGAGCTAGCGGCCCTGGCCGACCCGGCGTCGGTGGAGATTCTCGAGCGCAGAGGCCTGGTCGCCAGCCACAGAGACGGCCGCCGGGTTGAGCTGCGGTTCGCCCATCACATCTTCGGAGACGTGGTGCGAACCGGCATCAGCGCGCACCGAGAGCGCGTCATCGCCCGCTCGCTGGCCGACGTGATCGAGGCAACTGGCGGCCGCCGCCGCGACGACACATTGCGGGTGGCGTCGTTGCGACTGATAGACGGACGTGGCAGCGCCGAACTCCTGATATCCGGGGCGATCGCCGCCCGGGCCCGCCACGACAGTTCCCTCACCGAGCAGCTCGCCCGGGCCGCGATCCACGAGGGGGCCGGCTTCGAGGCCCGTTTTGTGGCAGCCGAAGCCGCTCACTTGCAGGGCCTGCTCGACCCAGGCCGAGCATGAGCTGGCCGTACTGGCCGCAGACGCCGCCAGTGACGCCGACCGCGCCCGCGTCGCCCTGCTGCGTTTCGACAATGCCTTCTTCCTCCAGGGCCGTGCTGACTTCGGGGTACTCGACGAGGCGACCGCTGCCATTACCGATCCGTTCTGGCTGGACGAACTGTTGGCTGGACGCCTTAACGTCCTGGCCGCCAGCCAGGGACCGCGGTCTGCGATAGAGGCGGCATCAGCCTTGATCCAACGCCCGGAGTCAGTACCGCACACAGCCATGCACCTCATGATCTACGGGCTAGCTCGGCTCGGGCGCCTCGACGAGGCTATCCGCCTCACCACTCCGCCCCCTGCCTGCTCAGTAATACCAGCGGCCAGCGAAGAGTGGGGGCAGTGGAAGGCGTCAAAACCAAAGTCCAGGAGTTCCTGCCCGGCAAGGGCAACTAGGGCTGGTGCCTCATAGCGGATTCTCAGCACCGGCGGAAGGTGCTGAGAATCCGCTATCTTCCCGTCCGCTCACTGAGCGGCCAGGATCGCGCACCCCGCTGCGCGTTTCATATCAGCAGGCGCGCGGCGAGGCCAGCCAGGTCCGGGGCCGTGAGATCGAACACGTCTGATGGTTCCGGCGCGCCTTCACCTTCGCGTTCGATGTACGCGGTGCGTAGCCCAAGGGCGGCGGCAGCGCGCAGATCCCACGGGTGGGCGGCGACCATGAGCGTCCGGCGCGGGTCGAGCGCTAACCGGGCAAGCGCTAGCTGGTATACGGCGGGGTCCGGCTTGTAGGCGCGCACCAGCTCTCCCGACAGCACGCCGTGCCAGGTCAGCCCGGCGGCGGCGAACAGGTCCGTCAGCATCGACAGGTTGCCGTTCGACAATGCCACGATGGTGTCCCGGCGCGGATGCCGAGGGCTTCGCGCGCCATCTCGTGCATGTACCAGACCTGGTTGGGATGCCGGTCCCGGTTCCTCCCCCAGCCCGAGTCCCGGCGGTACTGCTGCGGCCAGTCGGTGCCGAGGACATGCTGCTCGTCGACAGCTTCCGGGTGCTCGCAGTCAGGGCCGACATAGAGCGCGTCGGCCGGGCAGTACGTAGAAGGAATGGAACCGCGTCAGGTACTCCTCCAGGGTCAGTCCGGCCGGGAACTGCCCGCGCTCGACGAACTTCGCCGCGCCGGCCAGCACGCCTGGCCCGATCTGAGCGAGCGCCGCGTCCTTGTCCTTGGCGGGGAAGACCATCCGGGACAGCCCGATGCGCGGCTCGCGCGGCGCCGTCCAGTCCTGGAGGTAGCCGTCCGCCCATGGCCGCTGCACGACGTCAGTCGGCTCTTCGTAACCATAAGTCGCGCGGTTGAGCAGCAGGTTGGACCCGCTGCGCGCGGCGTACATGGCGCCTTGGGCGCTGAACACGCCCTGCCAGATCCGGTCGCATAAGTCCTTCGCCGGCGGCTGGATCCTGAATCCCGGCGTGCCGACCTCTTCGCCGGCCAGTGCGCGGGTGAGCACGGCGAGCCCCGAGGAATGTCCAAGGCGAGGAGAGCCCGCCGCCGGTAAGGATATGTGGTGCTGGGCCACCCAGCCGACGTCGAAGCCGAGTTCGTCGGCCACGACGAATAGCTCCTGCGCATTGCGGTAGGTGCTGGCGGCGTCGCCTCGCCCCTCGACGTGGGTGAGGAACCCGAGCCGGAATCGTGCGGGCATGGCGTTCTCCTGGACCTGTTATGCCGGACTAGTCACGAATACGAGGATGCGGCCAGGCCAGGCAGCTGTCCAAGGAGATTTCGTGATGGCCGACGATTAACTATCACAATGATTTCAAGTTAAAAGATCGGAAATATATTATTTTACTGGTATGGGCGCGATCCGGGAGGTGATGCCCCGGCGGAGCCTGGTGGGCGTGGTCGATTAACCTTGGGAGTCTCATGAAGACCGGAGGCTGCATGGGTCCCGCTGAGGAATTTCCCGTCGTCGTCGTGGGTGGCGGTCCGGCCGGCGCCACGACCGCGGCGCTCATCGCGAGGCGGGGGCACCAGGTGCTGGTGCTGGAGAAGCAGCAATTTCCCCGGTATCAGATCGGAGAGTCGCTGCTGCCGTCCACGGTCCACGGCATATGCCGCATGCTGGGCGTCTCCGAGGACCTCGCAGCCGCCGGATTCAAGCTCAAGCGTGGCGGGACCTTCAAGTGGGGTCGTAACCCGGAGCCCTGGCAGTTCTCGTTCGCTTTGTCTCCCCGGCTGCCCGACCCGACGTCCTTCGCTTATCAGGTCGAACGGTCACGGTTCGACGCGATCCTGCTGGATGCGGCGCGGAGCGCAGGCGCGGAAGTCAGGCACGGGTGGCAGGCGGACGGTGTGATCCGCGAGGACGCACGGGTGCGAGGCCTGCGCTGCACCGATCCCGCCGGGCAGAGTCGCACCATCCTTGCCCGCTACGTCGTCGACGCGTCAGGCAGCACGAGCCGGATCCGAGGCCAGGCGGGCGGCAAGCGGGTCTACTCAGACTTCTTTCGCAACCTCGCCGTGTTCGGCTACTGGGCGGGCGGCGCGCGACTGCCCGCGCCCAACGACGGCAACATTTTCTGCGTGACGGTCGACGAGGGCTGGATCTGGTACATCCCGCTGCGCGATGACCTGACAAGTGTAGGCGCGGTGATGAGCCCGGACAGCAGGAGGGCCGTGCAGGATAACGCCGAAGCCGCGTGGCTTGACGTTATCGCCTCCTCCCCCGAGATCAGCGAACTGCTCGCGGGCGTCCCCCGGGCCACCGAGCCGCCGTATGACCAGGTCCGTGTACGCAAGGATTACTCGTACTGGCAGCAGCGGTTCTGGACGCCGGGCATGGTGCTGACCGGCGACGCGGCCTGCTTCGTCGACCCGGTGCTCTCGTCCGGGGTGCACCTGGCAACCTACAGCGCGCTGCTCGCGGCGCGGGCGATCAACAGTTCGCTCGCGGGCGACGTCCCCGAGGATCGTGCGTTCGCCGAATTCGAGACCAGGTACCGCCACGAATATGGCCTGTTCTATGAGTTCCTCGCCTCGTTCTACGACATTCACCAGGACGAGCGGTCGTACTTCTGGAAGGCCAAGAAGATTACCAACGTGGCTGATGGCGAGCTGGAATCCTTCGTCGAACTCGTCGGCGGTCTTGGCTCCGGTGACAGCGCGCTGGTCAGCGCCGGCGATGTCACCGGCCGGCTGGCGACGGCATCGGCCGACCTGGAGACCGTCGTCGCCAGGCACCCCGGCAGCGACGACCGCAAGAACCCTATCTATGAGTCGGAGTCGATCAGGAACGTCTTCCAGGAGGGCGCCGCGATCCAGGAGGCGGCGCTCTACGGCCCGCCCCCAGATGGCCCCAAAGACGCGCTCATCTCCTCCGCCGACGGCCTCTCGTGGGTCGTCGCCTAGCCCTCGGAAGCGAGCCAGCCGCGGATGGCTTCCGCGGTGGTCCATGCGCGAGAGTCGATCAGCTCCAGATGGTTCCCCGGAACGTCCACCACGTCGTACGGCCGGGACTCATGCCAACCCGCGTCGGACCGCGCGGCTTGCTCCGGCAGCGGATCGCTTGCCCGGAGGAACAGCGTCGGCGCGTTCCACGGGCGGGGCCGCCAGTCCCGGATGATCCGCAGGTAAGCGCCCATCGCCGCCATCGCGGTATCGTCGGCGACGTCCTCGAACCGCGAGCCTAGCCGCGACACCCACATGGCGGGCAGCGCCAGCAGCCAGTCAGCGTCGTCGTTCTGGTAGGTGACGCGGTGGCTGTCTATCATGACGAGGCCCGCCGGCGGCTGCCCCGAGGCGGTCATCTCGCCAGCCACGGCCGCCGCGACGCAGCCACCCACGGAGTAGCCGACAAGCACGACCGGGCGGCCGCCGGACTGCCGACGCACGGTCTCGGCGTGCACGCGCGCAAGCGTCGCCCAGTCTTCGGGCACGGCGCCGGAGCCGGCCACTCCGGGGTGCGCAACCTCGAAGACGTCCCGCTCACCGTCGAAACAGGACGCGAAGCTTCTTGCCCCGGTCCCGGGCAGGAAAGTGGGGAAGCACACCAGCGCCGGGCCGCCGGGACCGCTCGCCAGGCGCTGCGCGGGCAGCGCGTAGGACCCGGAATCCTCAGGGCCGAAGGTCGGCAGCGCGTAAGACGCGGTGGTCAGCAGGTGCATCGCCGCGACGGGCTGCGCCGGCCTCGCAGACGCGCCGGTAAAGAGAGGCCAGGCGCTGTGGCGGGCGGCCCGGGGACGGGGGCACCTCCGCAGCAGGAGCGGCCGCCAAGGAGACAGCCGACTCGGGGAGCACGCCCGCGAGCTGGCCGAGCAGGTGATCGGCGAGCCGCTCCGCGTTCGGCAGGTCGAATGCCACCTCAATCGCCAGCCGAAGCCCGGTGAATATGCTGAGCCGGTTGCGCAGCAGCGCTCCGGCCAGCGAATCGAAGCCAAGGTCGGTGAAGTCTCGGTCCTTCGGTACCTCGCCGGGGCCGTCGTAACCGAGCACGGCGGCTACCTCGCCGCGCACCAGGTCCAGGAGCGCGGCACGGCGCTCGCCTGCAGGTAGCGGGGCCAGCCGCGTACGCCACGCGCCGGCCTCGACCGCCACCGGAGTCTCGGCACGGGCCGCCGGGCGTGACGGCCGCCCATGCTCGGTCGGCAGCGTCCCGGATAGCGGTGCGAGCACTGGCTCGCCCGCGCCCAGCGCCGCGTCGAACAGGCCAAGCCCCTGCCGGTCGCTCAGCGGCACCAGCGATCCGGCCTGGACGCCGCCCGCCATCCCTGCGTCGTTCGCCCACGGTCCCCACGCGAGCGAGATCGCAGGCAGTCCGCGGGCCACCCGGTGCCGTGCCAGCGCGTCGAGGAACGCGTTGGCCGCCGCGTAGCTGCCCTGCCCGGCATTGCCCAGCAGCCCCGCCACCGACGAGAAAATGACAAAAGACGAGCTTGTGAGCTCATGCAGGTGCCAGGCCGCGTCTACCTTGGGGCGCAGCACGTCCGCCACCCGCTGTGGTGTCAGGGACTCCAGCACGCCGTCGTCCAGGACGCCCGCGGCATGTACCACGGCGCTGACCGGCGGGTCGGCGCTGGCCAGCAGTGTCTCAAGGGCCTGACGGTCGGCGACGTCGCACGACTCGATCCGCACCGAAGCACCCGGAATAGGATCGCCAGGACCGCCGGTCCGGCTGGCCAGCAGCAGGTGCCGCGCCCTGTGCGCGGTGACGAGGTGCCGGGCGAGCAACGAACCGAGCGCACCGGTGCCGCCCGTCACCAGCACGGTGCCACTGACATCGATGGTGCCCGCCGCCCCGCCGGCCACCGGAGCCAGCCTTGGCACCAGCAGCCGTCCCGCCCGCACGGCCACCTGTGTTTCCCCGCACGCCATCGCCGAGGCCAGCTGCGCCTCAGACTCCGCCGCGGCGTCCAGGTCGATCAGCACCACGCGTCCAGGGTGCTCCGCCTGCGCGGACCGCCCGAGCCCCCACACGGCGGCGGCGGCCAGGTCGGGATCGTCCACGGTCGCGTTCTCTGTGACCAAGACGATCCGCCCACCAAGATGTGCCTGCCGCGTACTCCAGTCCTTCAGCACTTCCAGGGCCGAGCTGACCGCCGCGTGCACGCCGACGACGACGCCGGATGACGGCCCGCCGACCCGCACGACGGTGTCGGTGCCAGCGGCGACCGAGCCAGATGACGTGAAGGGCTCCCACTCCAGCCGGTACAGTTCCCCGGCCGGACGGTCCGGGATCGCCCGCAGTGTCACCGACGCCGCCTCCGCGACCACCGTGCCCGTCCGGTCGGCCAGGGTCAGCGCAAGGCTCCCGCTGGCGAGTTCGCGTACCCGCACCCGCAGGTCCCGCGCGCCCGCAGCGCGGACCCGCACCCCCGTCCAGCCAAACGGCAGCCGCGCCGCTTCGGGCACCGGGGCCGCGAGCAGCGACGCGTGCAGCGCGGCGTCCAGCAGCGCCGGGTGCAGCGCGAACCCGTCATCGGCGGCGTCATCCAAGCTGACCTCGGCGAACACCTCCTGGTCCGCGCGCCATACGGCACGCACCCGGCGGAACGCCCGCCCGTAGCCAAGCCCGGCGGACGCCAGCGCGTCGTAAGCTCCCTTGATGTCCACGGCGACCGCGTCCGGCGGCGGCCACTCACCGATGGGCTGGCCGCCGGACGGCCCCGACGGCGCGAGCGTCCCGGTCGCGTGCCTGGTCCAGTCCTCCGCCGTGCCCGCGTCCGCCGGCCGCGAGTAGATCTCCGCGGTCCGCCGTCCGTCCGCGCCTGACTCACCGAGCGAGAGCTGCAGCCGCACCACGCCGGTCCGCGGCAGCGCCAGCGGCGCGACGATGGCCAGGTCCTCGATCGTGTCGCAGCCGACTTCGGCGCCCACGCGTATCGCCATGTCGACGAAGGCGGTGGCGGGCAACAGCACCGTGCCGCCGACTTCGTGATCGGCGAGCCACGGGTGGCTAGCCAGCGACACCTGCCCCGTGCAGGCGATCCGACCGGTCCCCGGAACCGGCGCGGCGTCGCCGAGCAGTGGATGCCCAAGGCCGCAGGCAGGGAAGGGGGCAGAGGTAGGGGGATTGGGGAGGCGGGCGGGGGGTGGAGAGTCTAGCCAGTACCTGCGCCGCTGGAACGGGTAGGTAGGCAGTCCGGCAACGCGCGCGCCGCTGCCCGCGAACACCGCCGGCCAGCCGACACTGGCGCCGCGCACGTGCAGCCGGGCCAGCGCGTCCAGCAGCGCCGCGACCTCGACCTCGCCGCTGACCGCCACGGCCACCGGGTCCCTCGCCAGTGACGCCTCCGCCGCCGGGGCGAGCACGGCCGCCGGCCCCACCTCGGCGTACCCGGTAACGCCCGCCGCGTCCAGTGCGCGCACCGCGTCCGCGAACCGCACCGTCGCCCGCGCCTGCCGCACCCAGTACTCTGCCGACCGCAGCTCGCCCGGCCCGGCCAGACGGCCGGTCACCGTCGAGACGAGCGGTATCCCCGGCTCGCCAAGTGAAAGATCATTTATTACAGAACGAAGGTGGGTAAGCACCGAGTCGATAAGCGGCGAGTGGAACGCGTGGCTGACCCGCAGCCGGGTACTCCGCCGCCCCCGCTCCGCGAGCCCAGCCATGGCCGAGGAGACCGCCGCTTCCTCTCCGGAGATCACCACCGAGCGCGGCCCGTTGACCGCGGCGATCGCCGCGCGGTCCGCGAGCCCAGCGAGCGCGGCGGCGGCCTCCTCCTCGGTGGCCCGCACCGCGACCATGGCGCCGCCGACGGGCAGCGTGCTCATCAGCGTGCCCCGCGCGGCGACCAGCGCTGCCGCGTCGGGCAGCGAGAAGACCCCGGCGACGTGCGCGGCGGCGATCTCGCCGACGGAATGGCCCACCAGATAGGACGGCAGGACGCCGAAGGACTCAAGCAGCCGGAACATCGCGACCTCGAACGCGAAGATCGCGGCCTGAGTGAAGTCGGTGTGGTCCAGCAGGGTGCCGCCGTCGGCGATCACCTCGCGCAGCGGGCGCTGTAGGTGCTTGTCCAGTTGCCCGCACGCTTCGCCGAAGGCATCGGCAAACGCCGGGAACGCGGCGCTGAGCCGCTCCCCCATCCGTGCCCGCTGCGCGCCCTGCCCGGTGAACAGAAACGCGAGCCGGGACGGCGCGGCGGTGCCGGTGACGACCTCGGGATGCGGTTCGCCGCGGCCGAGCGCGGCCAGCGCCGCCAGGTTCCCCATCGGGACCGCGGCGCGATGCGCGAGGGCGGACCTGGTGGTGGCGAGCGAGAACGCGACGTCTTCCGGCCGCTGCGTGCCCAGGCCAGGACCGTCGCACGCCGCGGCCAGAGCTGTGGCCAGCACCCTGGCCTGGGCGCGCAGGGCGGGCTGGTCAGCCCCCGACAGCAGCCACGGGGCGGTGAGCAGGGATCCCACCGCCCGTTTGGTATCTGCGTGGGGTTCGGACTCAAGTATGACGTGAGCGTTCGTGCCGCCGATACCGAAGGAGGACACCGCGCCGCGACGCGGGCGGCCGGTGTCCGGCCACGGCCTCGCCTCGGCGAGCAGTTCCACCGCGCCGGCCGACCAGTCCACGTGCGGGGAAGGCTGCCCGGCGTACAGTGACCGGGGCGCGACGCCGTGCCGCATGGCCTGCACCAGCTTGATGATCCCGGCGACCCCGGCCGCCGCCTGGGTGTGTCCGATGTTGGACTTCACCGAGCCCAGCAGCAGTGGCTCCGCGCGGTCCTGGCCGTAGGCCGCCAGCAGCGCCCGCGCCTCGATCGGGTCGCCCAGCGCGGTACCGGTGCCGTGCCCTTCCGCGACATCCACGTCCCGAGGCGCGAGTCCGGCGTCGGCGAGCGCGGCTGCCGATGACCCGCTGCTGCGCGGGTCCGTTCGGCGCGGTGAGCCCGTTGGACGCGCCGTCAGAGTTCACCGCGGTCCCGCGGACCAGCGCCAGCACCCGGTGGCCGTTGCGGCGGGCGTCGCTGAGCCGTTCGAGCAGCAGCAGCCCGGCGCCTTCCGACCAGCCCGTGCCGTCCGCGCCGGCCGAGAAGGACTTGCACCGGCCGTCGGGCGATAGGCCGCGCAGTCTGCTGAAGGCGATGAACGCCTTCGGCGTCGCCATCACCGTCACCCCGCCCGCGATGGCCAGCGAGCACTCCCCGGTACGCAGCGCCCGGACCGCCCAGTGCAGCGCCACCAGGGACGAGGAGCACGCGGTGTCCACGGTGATCGACGGGCCGCGCAGGCCGAGCGTGTAGGAGACGCGGCCGGATGCGACGCTGCCCGCCGACCCCAGGCCCAGGTAAGCCTCAAGCTCGTGGGTCGCGAACCGGGTGCCGTAGTCGCCGTGCATCAGGCCGGTGAACACTCCTGTGTCGGTGCCGCGCAGCGACATGGGGCTGATACCCGCGCGTTCGGCCAGTTCCCACGCGAGCTCCAGCAGCAGCCGCTGCTGCGGGTCGGTGGCGAGCGCCTCCCGCGGCGAGATGCCGAAAAGGCCCGCGTCGAAATCCGCCACGTCGCGCAGGAAGCCGCCGCGCCGGGTGACGGACTTGCCCACCGCGTCCGGGTCCTGGTCGTAGAGGCCGTCGAGGTCCCAGCCGCGGTCGGCGGGGAAGCCGGAGGTGACGTCCGTGCCTTCTGACACCACCCGCCAGAGGTCCTCAGGGGAGGCAATGCTGCCTGGGTACCGGCAGGCCATCGAGACGATAGCGATCGTCTCGTCGTCGTAACCCGGCCGATGCGGGGCTTGAGCGGCTTCCGTTTTCAGCAGGCCAGCGACCCGGCCACGCAGGTAGTCGCGGACGGCGGAAGGTGTCGGGTAGTCGAAGACCAGGGTGGCGGGCAGGTCAAGGCCGGTCAGCCCGGCGAGCCGGTCGCGCAGCACCACGCCGCCGAGCGACGTCATGCCCGCCTCGGTGAACGGGCGGTCCGGGTCCGGTTGCCCGGCGGGGCCGCACACCGCGGCCGTCTCGGCGAGCACCAGCCGGTCCAGCGCGCCGTCGTCGAGGCGCGCGGTGAGCGGCCGGGCAGCACCTGCCAGGACCTCGTGCCGCTTGGCCTTGCCGGACGAGGTGCGCGGCACCGACGCGACCACGCGGATCGCGTCGGGCACCTTGAAGTGGGCGAGCTCGGCACGGCAGGCGGCCAGCAGCACACGCGGGTCTGGGTCGTGCTGTCCCGGGTCTGGTACCACGAACGCCACCGGCACCTCGCCGAACACGTCGTGCGGCAGTGCCGCGACCACGGCGTCGGCGACGCCGGGACAGCCGAGCAGGACCTGCTCGACCTCGGCCGGGTGGATGTTCTCGCCGCCGCGGACGATCACCTCGCGGACCCGCCCGGTAAGCGTGAGGTGCCCGGAGCCGGTAAAACGGCCCAGGTCCCCGGTACGGTACCAGCCGTCGGTGAAGGAGCGCGCGGCCGGATCGTGGTAGCCGAGCATGAGGTTGGGGCCGCGGACCCAGATCTCGCCCTCACCGTCTTCGGGCACGGGGGCCAGAGTGCGCGGGTCGACGAGGCGGACCTCCACGCCGGGCAGTGGCGGCCCGCAGGAGCCGGGGACGTACGGGTCACCGGGCCTGGTAACCGCGATCATCCCGCAGGTCTCGGTGCTGCCATAAGCGTTGATCAGCGGCACGCCGAGCAGCGCCGTGATCTCGGCGTGCAGCGCCGGCGGACAGGGCGCGCCCGCGGTGACAGCCACCCTCAGCCGCCTGCTGATCTCCGGCCTGGCGTCCGCGCGGGCCACGGCGGCGAGCCGGTGGTAGGTCGTGGGCACCCCCGCCAGCATGGTGGGCTCACGGTCGCGCAACGCGGCGAGCAGGTCCTCGTCTCCGAGGATGTGCGCACTCGCGCCGGCGGACAGCACCCCGAGTACGCAGAGCGAGTGCGCGAAGCTGTGGAACATCGGCAACGGCCACAGCAGCCGGTCCGCCGGGGACAGGCCGAAGATCTTCGCGTAGCAGACGTCGGGGGACCACAGCGCGGCCCGCTGGTTGGACAGGACTCCCATCGCGTGGCCAGTGGTGCCGGAGGTGTAGAGCAGCCAGGCGGGGTCATCCGGGCCGAGGCTGTCGGCGGCGGGCCGCGGCGGGTCCTGCTCCGCCAGCCGCTCGTACTCGTCCCCGACCCGCACAGCGGGGATGCCGGCCCCGTCCATCAGCCGCATGCCCGCGTCATCGGTGATGACGAGGCGGGCGCCACTGTCCGTCAGCGCGCGGCCCAGTTCGGCGCGGGACGAGCGCGGGTCCAGCGGGACCCCGGTCGCCGCCGCCCGGGTAATCGCCAGGCAGGCTTCCGCCGCCTCCACGCGGTTGCCGAGGAAGATCGCCACCCGGTCTCCGGGTCCTATGCCGAGGCCGGCCAAGTGCCCGGCGATCCGCGCCGTGCGCCGTTCGAGCTCCCCGTAGCGGATCTCACGCCGCCGGTCTGAGAAGGCGGTCTGGTCCCCCCGTATGGCGGCGTGCTGCCGGAGCAGGCCGGGCACCGTCCACGCGTGATCATCACATGCCACCCCCATGACGCTAAAGGCCAGCGTGACCGTTCCGCAATAGACACAGTTATCCCCGCGACCTATCTCTAGTTAAAAGATCGGAAATATGTTATTTTGCCAGTATGGGCGCGATTCTGGATGTGGTACCCCTGCGGAGCCTGGTGGCGGTGGTCGATTACGGCGGCTTCCAACGTGCCGCGAGCGCGCTGCATCTCAGTCAGGGCGCGGTCAGCCAGCACGTGCGCCGCCTGGAGACCGCGGTCGGCCGCCGCTCATGGAGCGCGATCATCGCGGAGTGCGGCTCACCAGCGACGGCGCGGCCCTCTTGGGCAAGGCGCGGCAGATGCTGGCCATCCATGATGAGATCCTGAAGGACTTCGCGGTCGATGCCCCCGAGACGCTCACGATCGGCTCGACGGAGCATACGGCCGACCAGCTGCTGCCGGGGCTCACCGCGATGCTGAACGAGTCCTTCCCTGGGCGGCGGATCCACCTGCGGCTCGACCGCAGCGCGCAGCTGCGCTCGGGGCTGGACAGCGGCGCGATCGACATGGCGCTGCTGCTCGGTCCCGCCGCCGACGAGCAGGCGCACGATGTCGGCGAGCTCAATCTCACCTGGTACTCGGCACCTCAGTGGTCGCCGCCCGATGGTCAGACGCTGCCGCTGGTCGCGATCGACGAGCCCTGCGCGCTGCGCCGCCGGGCGCTGGACACGCTGGCCGCGCACCGGATCGCCGCCAACGTGGTGTGTGACGCCGCGCACCTGGCCGGATTCCGGGCGGCGGTGCGGGCTGGCCTGGGCGTCGGCCTGATGGCCAACGCGGGGCAGGACCCGGACGGCCTGGTGAAGCGGTCCGACCTTCCGGTCCCGGCCCCCATCCCGCTGTCGGTCTGGGCGCGGCGCGGGCTGAGCATGTCCGTCATCAACAGCGCCACGCAGTCGATCCGCGAGATGCTAACCGCCGCCTGATGCGGAGCCAGCCAAAATAACGGATCCTCCGCACCTCAGTACTTGCCGTTAACCTGCGGGAATCTCGCGACGACCGGCCGGCAACTTGCCCGATATGTCCGAGCCTGCCGGGGCCGCTCGACGGCCCCGGCAGGCCTGCCGGCAAGACAGTGGAAACCAGCTATCGCGGGAAGACGGCTAGTTACCACCATCCTGTTACACGGCAAGCAGGGAGGTGCTGCGACTCCGCTTACAGGTCGGCGTATTGGGGGTCGTCGGCGATCAGAATGCGTTCCAGCAGGCGTGGGTACTCGCCGTAATTCCGGACCGCGTAATGGACCGCCGCGCGGTTATCCCAGAAGGCGATGGAGCCGGGTCGCCAGCTGAAGCGGACCTGGAATTCGGGTTTGCGGTACTGGTCGTGCACGATCGAAAGCAGCTCCCGGCTGTCGGCCCGGTCGAAACCGACGATCCACGGGTGCTGGCTGAAGTTGACCCAGAGGATCTTCTTTCCGGTCTCGCGGTGAGTTCGCACGATGGGGTGGGCGACGATCGGGTAATCGTGCCCAGCGCTGATCAGCGCGTCCCGGTAGTCATGAGTGACGTGCAGGTCCTCAAGCTGCTGCTTGACGTCCCCCGGCAGCCCCTCGTAAGCGAGACCCGCGTCGACCCAGATGGTGTCGCCGCCGACGTCGGGCAGGTTGACCGCGCGCAGCACGGCACCCCACGTCGGAACGAGCCGCCAGCTGGTGTCGGAGTGGTAGGCGTCCCAGCCCTCAGCCCGCTGCTTAGCGAAGTATTTCGCGTACCGCTCCTCGTCGAGGGCCTTGATGTCGTGGATGGCCGGGACCTTGCCGGCGTAGGACTTGGACGTGCTCGGGTGGGTGTAGAGCGGGCCGAACTGCCCAGCGAATGCGGCGTGCTGATCGCGGTCGAGATCCTGGTCGCGGAAGAAGACGACCTTGTACTCCAGGATCGTCCGCCTGATCTGGTCCCGCTGCGCGTCACTGAGCGGGTCGCGGAGATCCACGCCGCTGATCTCGGCGCCGATCGTGGGCTGGAGCGGGCGCACGATGATGTTCTCTTCGGTTACGGCGGTCATTTCGGCTCCTAAAATCTATTAAATTGACCGGTAATATCAATTTAAGAAAAAGAACCAAGTGCGTCAACAAGATGACCATAACGTCGGTTTACGAATCCTCATGATCAACATTGCCGATCGTGATGATCAGAAATAGACGTCCAGGGGCGGCGGAGTGCCCTGCAATTCGTAGGCACCGAGAATCTGGTGCTTATAGATCGTCGGATTGTGCGAGGCGAGCACTTTCACGTTGCGCCAGTGCCGGTCGAGCGCGCGCTGAGTGCTGAGCGTGCTGCCGCTCGCCACCTGAGTCAGCCCGTCAATCACGTCCAGGGCCAGCGACTCCACGGTGATCTTCGCCTTGGCGGCGGCCAGCGTCGCCCGCAGGGACAGCTCGAAGTCGCGCGGCGTGTCCCAGGACCGCTCGAGCAGGGCGGCGGCGGCTCCGATGGCCGCCGTTGCCGTGAACGCCTTCGCGGACGCGACGCCGATTGCCGCCTGGATCACGGGCTCCTCCGGCACCCGATCGGAAGTCCCGTGATAGTAATTGCGCGTCCGGGCGCGGACGAGGTCCACGGCGTCGCGGAACGCCCGGTTCGCGATCCCGGCCACCACCGTGGTCAGGTAGACCTGGTTGAACGTGAAGGGGTACCGAGGGTGCTCCTTGTCGATCCGCGGCCGGGCGATCACGTCCGCGCCGTACCCGCCGGTGATCCCGAGAACGCCAGCGGCCCGGTAGTGGTCGCCCTGGAAGTCAATCGGCCGCAGCCGGCGGCGTTGACATACACGTGCCGTGCGACCACGAGGCGTTGTGCCGCCCCGACGCCAGGAGATTGATGGCGAGGCGGATCTGCTTAGGCATCGGTTCGTTCCTCCTTCGTGTAGCGGTTGTCCGGGATCGGCAGGCCGAGGTTGCCGCGCAGCGTCCGGGATTCGTACTCCTTGCGCACCACGCCGCGGTCCCGCAGGATCGGCAGCACGTCGTTGAGAAACCGGCGCCACTGCGCCGGGTGGCCGATGTGGATGTTGAGCCCGTCGAAGGCGCGGGCGTCGAACCAGCGCTGGATCTGCGTTGCGACGGTCTCCGGGCTGCCCGCGAACGGCGTCGGCTTCGGTGCCGAGATGAACTCCACGGTCTGGCGGAGGGTGAAGTTCCTGTCCTTGGCCAGCCTGGCGATATTCTCCGCGTTGGTACGGAAGCCGCGTTCGGCGTACTTGAGCGCCTGCTGCGGGAATGGCGCGTCGAGGTCGTATTGCCGGAAGTCGTGCCAGGCGAACGGGCGGCCCAGTTCGCCGAGTGCCCGCTCGAAGCTCTGGTCGGCCAGTTGCAGGTCGTGTTCGATCTCCCGGCCCTCTTCGTCGGTGTCGCCCACGAACACCCGCATGCCGGGCATGACCACGATGTGATCGGCGTCGCGCCCCTTCGCCTTGGCCCGGCCCTTGATGTCGCGGTAGAACGCCTGGCCTTGCTCGATCGTGGCCGCGTGGGTGAAGATACCCTCGCCGATCGTGGCCCCTAGGTCGCGGCCCTGCTCGGAGTCCCCGGCCTGGAAGATGACCGGCTGGCCCTGCGGGGACCTTTCGATGTTCAGTGGGCCGGCGACCTGGAAGTGCTCGCCCTGGTGATCCAGCGCGTGCTGCCGCGACCGGTCGAGGAACGTCTTCGTCGCGCGGTCGCGCGGGAACGCGCCTTCCTCGTAGGAATCCCAGAGGCCCTGGGCAACCCGGACGAACTCAAGGCCGCGGCCATAGCGGGTGTCGTAGTCGAAGTGCTCCTCGCGGCTGAAGTTCGCCGCCGCGCCCGCGTCGCCGCTGGTCACGACGTTCCAGCCGGAACGTCCGCCGCTGATCAGCTCCAGGCTGGCCAGGCGGCGAGCCAGGTTGAACGGGTCGTTGTAGGAACGTCGTCATGGTGGCGACCAAGCCGAGATTGGTCGTGCTGACGGCGAGGGCCGACAGCAACGTCATCGGCTCGAGCCGGTTCAGGTAATGCGGCGGCGAGTCGGGGGTGATGAACTGGCTGTCGACGATGAAGATCAGGTCGAACTTGGCTTCCTCGGCGAGGCGCGCCTGCTCGATGTACCAGTTGATGTTGACGCTCGCGTTGCCAGGGATCTCCGGGTCGAGCCACAGGTAGTGCTGGCCGGGACCACCGGCGCCCATGGTGACGGCGCCGAGCTTGAGCTGGCGTGTGCTGTGCTTCCCGCTCGCATCCGAGGAGCTCATGGCGATACCGCGTCGCGGCGGGCGACTTCCTCGCGGACCAGCGGCAGCAGGTAGCGGCCGTAGTCGATCGCGTCGTCGTAGGGGTCGTAACCCCTGATCAAGATCGTCGTCACTCCGAGGTCGACGTAGTCCAGCAGTGCCTGCGCCACCGTCTCCGGCGTTCCGACCAGGGCGGTCGAGTTGCCCGCGGCACCGGTAGCGGCGGCCAGCGGGGTCCACAGCGCCCGGTCGTGCAGCTCACCCTTGGCCGCCGCGGCGAGCAGCCGCTGTGAGCCGCTGTTCTCCGGTTGCGCGCCGCCGAGTATGTCGGTGCCGCGGCGACGGCGCGTGCGGAACGTCTCGACGTTCTCCTTCGTGGTCGCGAGGATCTGATGTGCCCGTTCCCACGCCAGTTCCTCGGTGGGCCCGAGGATGGGTCGGAAGCTCACGCTGATCCCCGGGATGTCCGCCCGTCCCGCGGCCTTCGCGGCGGCGTTGACCGAGTCGATCTGCTGCTTGGTCTCCGCGAGGGGCTCGCCCCACAGGGCGTAGGTATCGGCGTGCTTGCCACCGACCCGGTATGCCGCGTCCGACGAGCCGCCGAAGTACAGCCTGATCCGCGGCTGCTGGGGCGAGCGGACCTCCGAATAGAAGTCCTCGACCTGGTAGTGCGTGCCCTCGTAGCTGAACGGCCCCTCCGAGGTCCAGGCCCGCTTCACGATGTCCAGGTACTCGTCGGTGCGGGCGTACCGCTCGTCCTTGGTCAGGTAGTCACCGTCCCGGCGCTGCTCCGCGTCGCTGCCGCCGGTGATAATGTGCACGGCGATCCGTCCGCCGGTGAACTGGTCCAGCGTGGCGAACGTGCGCGCGGCGAGCGTGGGTGCCACGAAGCCTGGCCGGTGCGCCACCAGGAAGCTGAGCCGCTCGGTGTGCGCGGCGGCGTAGGCGGCTACCTGCGTGCCATCGGGCAGGCTCGAGCTGTAACCGATCAGGACGCGGTCGAACCCGGCGTCCTCGTGCGCGCGGGCGAAGCGCCGTACGTAGCCGCGGTCGATGATCGGTCCCGGGGTGAGCCGGGTCTCCGACTCGTCTCTGGTGCCGATCATGCCGATGAACTCGACAGGCATGGTTGGTTCCTTCCTTGTGATTACGCGCGGTCCCTAGCCAGGGCTGGCCACTCTTCATGGCGGTGGCAGGCCACGCTTCGCCGGTCGTCGGTGAGGGGCACAAGCTCGGGCTGGGTGGCGCAGACGTCGGTGGCGAACGGGCACCGGGCGGCGAACACGCAGGCCGCGGGGCCGGCCGGCGGCGGCGGATCGGCGGCCGTGCGCCGCAGCTGGGGCGCCGTCAGCTCCCGGGTGTGCTGGACGCTCGGCGCCGACGCCATCAGCAACGCGGTATACGGGTGCCGGGGCCGGGCGAACACCTCGCCGATCGGCCCTTCTTCCACGATCCGCCCGCGATAGAGCACGGCTACCCGGTCGGCGATGCCGGCCAGCGAGCTGAGGTCGTGCGAGATAATCAGGATGGACAGGCCGAGTGAGTCCCTGAGCTGCCCGAGCAGCCGGAGCACGTAGTTCCGGTTGCTCGCGTCGAGGGCGCTGACCGGCTCGTCACAGATCAGCAGCGTGGGGTCGGTGGCCAGGGCCCGGGCGATCGATACCCGCTGCCGCTGGCCGCCGGATATCTGGCCGGGCGTGCGCGAAAGCAGCCTGATGTCGAGGCCCACCTTCTCCAGGGCGGTGTTTACCCCGTCCCGGATCTCCTCCTGGCTGAGGCCACCCCGGATCTTCAGGCCTTCACCCACGATCTGGGCGACGGTCATGTCCGGGTCGAGCGAGCGGAGCGGATCCTGGAAGATGAACTGGACGTCGCCTGACCGCCGCTGCGCGCGACGCCCGCGGCCGGGCAGCGCCGAGAGGTCTTGGCCGCCGAAGACGACGCGGCCGCGTTTCGGGGTGATCAGCCCGACCACGGTCCTGGCCAGGGTGGTCTTTCCCGATCCGGTCTCACCCACGAGGCCGACGATCTCGCCGGGCCAGACCCGGAGGCTGACGCCGGACAGGATCGCGGCGGCCCGCCACCCGTGGCCCAGCACGACGTCGGCGGACTCGATGTCGAGCAACGGCGCCACGGTCGCGATGTCGCGCGATACCGCGGTCATCGGGCGGCCAGCTCTCCGCCGACTTCGGCCTCAACCTCGGCCGCGAGCGCGGCCGCTTCGCTGGCGGTCTTGGCCGCGATTTCGGCGGCCAGGTTCTCGTCGTCGGCGCGGGCGCAGCGCACCTGGTGTCCCCGTCCGGTCTCGTGCAGCGGCACGGCGGCGGTGCGGCACGCGTCGATCGCGGCGAGGCAGCGCGGCGCGAACTGGCAGCCGGTGACGTACTCCCCCGCCTGCGGCGGCTGCCCGCCGATCACCTGCAGTTCCCGGCGCCGGAAGTCGCCGACGGAGGCGACCCGCAACAGCGCCTGGGTGTACGGATGGGCAGGATGGCCGTTGATCTCTTCGACCGTCCCCGACTCGACTACCTCGCCCGCGTAGAACACCACTACCCGGTCACACAGTTCCCTGATCACCGCGAGGTCGTGCGACACGAACAGGACCGCGAGGTCCAGCCGGTCGCGCAGGTCCAGGATCAGCTCGATGATCTCGGCCTGGATCGTGACGTCGAGCGCCGTGGTGGCCTCGTCGGCGATGAGCAGCCGGGGATCGCAGGAGATGGCGATCGCGATCATGATCCGCTGCAGCATGCCGCCGGACAGCTCCGACGGGATCTGGTGGTAGACGCGCTCGGGCTGGTGCAGGCCCACCGCCGACAATAGCTCCGCGGTCCGCTCGCGCGCCTCCCGCCGGGAGAGCCCGCGCTTCACCCGGAGCACCTCGGCGACCTGGCTGCCAACGGTGAGCGATGGGTTCAGGTAGGACGCGGGGTCCTGGAACACCGCGCCGATGTCGCTGCCGTGCACGCTTTCCCACTCGCGGCGCGACAGCTTCGTCACGTCCCCGCCACCGAACTCGATCGTTCCCTGGCTAACGTCGCAGCCAGGTGGCAGCACGCCGAGCGCGGCCCGGCAGGTGAGCGTCTTTCCGCTGCCTGACTCACCGACGAGGCCCACGACCTCACCGGCCCGCACCGTCAACGAGACGCCCTGTACCACGGTGGCGGCGCCATGGTGCACGGTGACATGCAGGCCATCGATGGCTAGCACGTTCTTGATGTTCAGCACATCCGCGATGTCAGGCACTGAGCGGGCGTTCCGGGTCATCGGCGTCCTCCAGAATCGTGAGCTGGGGGTCAACAGCGGTGATGGCCGGCAGCACACCGGCCCCCAGCCGGTCGCGGAACGCGTCGGCCAGGGCGTTCAGCGCGCCGACGGTGATCGCGATCAGCGCGCCCGGGATGAACGGCGCCCACGGCGCCTGGGCCAGGTAGTCGAGATCCGACGACAGCACGCCGCCCCAGGTAGGTGCGGGCGGCTGCACGCCGATCCCCAGGAAGGTCAGGAAGGACACGCTCAGCAGCGCGTAGGCGACCGCCGACGCCGTGGTCACGGCGATGGTCGGCAGCACCTTGCGGATCACGTGCACGCGGATGACGTGCAGCTTCGATCCGCCGAGCAGTTCCGCGGCCTCCACGTACTGGGCGCGGGCGAATTCCAGGGTGGCCGCCCGCGTGACACGGAAGAACAAGGGAATGAGCAGGATGCCAATCGGGAACATGGCCTGCACCAGGCCGTTGCCGAGTGCCGCCGTGACGGCGACGGCGAAGAAGATCGACGGCAGGGTCATCAGGGCGTCCGATACCCGGTTGGCCCAGAAGTCGAATGCCTTGCCGAGGAAGACCGTGGCGACGCCGAGCGGCGCCCCGATCACCAGCCCGATCCCGGCCGCTTCGAGCGCGGTGAGCACCGACAGCCTGGTGCCGGCCATCAGCCGGCTGAGCACGTCCCGGCCGAGGTAGTCGGTGCCGAGCAGGTGATGCAGGCTCGGTCCCTGGTACAGCGCGTTGGCGTCGATCGCCAGCGGGTTCTGCGGCGCGAGGGCGGAGCCGAACAGCGCGAAGAACAAGACGATGAGCAGGACAACGATGGCGATCTGCGCCGACGGCATCCGCAGCACCGGCCGGGCTCTGCTTGCTTTGGGCCTCCGGCGCTTCCGCCCGCGGCCGGCGGCCGGACGCTGGAGAGGCGGAAGGAGATCTGGCCCGGCGCTCATGTTCCCGTCCCGTCGCTCAGCTGGTACAGCAGGTTCATGATGGTGTTGACCAGGATGTTCATCACCACCACGAAGGCGCTGACCACCAGCAGCACACCCTGGACGACCGGGATGTCCCTGGTCTGCGCGCTTTCCAGCAGGAGCTGGCCGAGCCCGGGCAGCGAGAACACGGCTTCGGCCGCGACCGCGCCCGCCAGCATCAGCGGGAAGTCATAGCCGATGATGGTGAGCGCCGGGCCGGCCGCGTTGCGCAGCGCGTGCCGGAAAAGCACCCGGCGGTACGGCAAGCCGCGGACCTTGGCGCCGGTGATGTAGTTCTGCTCGAGGACCCCGACCAGCGAGGTCCGCAGCTGGCGGGCGATGTCCGCGGCGACCTGGAAGCTGAGCGCGAGGCTGGGCAGGATGATGTACTTCAGCCATTCGGGGACGCTCTGGGCCGGCCCGACGTAGCCGTTCGCGGGCAGCCAGTGCACCGAGACCGCGAAGATGACCACCAGGATGATGCCGACCACGAACGCCGGCAGCGTTGACACGAGCGAGCACACCAGCGTCACTCCGCGGTCAAACCAGCCGCCCCGCCGGACGGCCGCGACCACTCCGGACGTGCCGCCGATGATGACCGCGAGGATGATGGCCAGGATCGCGATCGACAGGTCGACGGGGAGCCGCTGGCCGATGCTCGTCGCGACCGGGATACCGCTGAAGTAGGAGACGCCGAGGTTGCCGTGCAGCGCGCCGGTCAGCCAGTCCCAGTACTGGACGACCAGCGGCTTGTCCAGGCCCAGGGACTTGTTGAGCTTAGCCACCTGGGCGGGCGTGGCGTTCTGGCCGAGGATGGTGGCCGCCGGGTCGCTGCTGGACAGCGCGCCGAGGCCGTAGGTGATGAATGTGGAGAAGAGCACGATCGGCAGCAGGACGGCGAGCCCGCCGCCGAGCCGCCCCGCCACGACCCGGCCCCGGCGGCGCCGGGGCGAGATCGCCACGGCGCCGTTGGCCGAGCCAGCGCTAGTCAGTTCCGCGACTGCCATCCGATCAGCCCGCCACCCGGACGCCTTCCCAGCGCTGCTGGACAAGGTCCTGCGGGATACCGGTGACGGTCGGACTGTAGGCGAAGATCCGCGGGTTGGTGTAGAGCCAGATGTGGATCGGGTCGTTCTTGACCGCCGTCACGACGGCGCTGCGCAGGGCGGCCGGGTACTCCGGCGAGTTCAGCGGGACGGTGAGCGCCTTGCCGAGGGCGGCGGTCACCGCGGGCAGGGTGGTGGACGTCTTACCGTCCACGTTCATCAGTCCCTGCTGGCTGTAGAGCACGTCGAGCATCTCGACCGGTGAGGTGCGGCCGGCCGTGCCGTCGATGGCGAACGGGATGGTCTTGTCGAGATAGAGGTACTGAGTCTCGGTATCAGTCGGGACGTCGGTGATCGTCGCGGTGATGCCCGCCTCGGCGAGCTGGCCCTGAAGCTGCTCGGCCAGCGAGTCGTCGGTGCTGACGCTGGTCAGCGAGATCTTGATGCCGTTCGGGTAGCCAGCCTCGGTGAGCAGCTTCTTCGCCAGCGTCGGGTTGTACGGGTAAAGGTTGGCGAGCTTGCTGCTGTAGCCGACGAAGCCCGCGGGGAAGGGCTGGTAGGCGGGCTCCCCGTAACCGGCCGCCTGGACCTGCACGATCGCCTGCCGGTTGATGGCGTAGTTGATCGCCTGCACCACCAGCGGGTTGCTGAACGGTTTGGTCGTCGTCTGAATGTCCAGCTCGTTCACGACCTCGGACGGGATCACGTCGATCTTGAACCCGGCCGCCTTCGCCGCGGCCACCTGGTTCCCGGCGATGTAGGCGACGTTCACCTGGCCGGATTCCAGCGCGGAGAGGATCTGCTCGGGCTGAGTGATGTCCTGGACGGTGAAGTTCTGCAGATGGATCTGGCTGGCGTCCCAGTAGCTGGGGTTGCGCGCCAGGTCCGCGTGTGAGTCGGGGACGTAGCTGGTCAGCTCGAACGGGCCCGCGCCCACCGGCTGGGTGGCGATGCCCGCGGCGTTCTTCTTGAACGCGGTCGGGCTGACCATCATCCCGTCTTTGCCGGAGAGCAGGTCGGGTACCTGGTAGTCGACCTGATCGAGGTCGAGCGTGAAGCTGGTCGCGCTGTCCACGGTGACACTCGAGATGACGTCCAGCTCGGAGGCGATGTTGGAGTTCGCCTGGGTGATGCCGCGCTCGATGTTCTCCTTGACCGCCTCCGCGTTGAGCGGTGTGCCGTCGGTGAACTTCAGGCCCGGCCGGAGGGTGAACGTGACGCTCTTGCCGTTCGCGGCGTACTGCCACGACTCCGCCAGGCCCGGCTCGACGTCCCCGGCCGGATCGAGGGTGGTAACGGAGGCGTACACCAGGCCGAGGGCGTGCACGTCCCAGCCCTCGGTTGACGTGACCGGGTCCCAGGAGCTGGGCAGCTCCCACTCCCAGTTCAGCGTGCCGCTGGCGCCGGTCGTGGACGCTGTACTAGTGCTGGCGGCGCCACTGCTGCCGCACGCGGCGGCCAGCAGTGACACCGCGATGGCGGTGACGGCGGCCAGCAGGCGGCGTTTCTTTCTCAGGCTTATTGACATCAACTAACTCCGTTGAGGTGGGGGTCTCATGCGCGCTGTCAGCGCCGACAGCCAGGGAGGTGACAGCGGTACCGGGTGATTGGGGACCGCCGTTATGGTGTAAATAGGTTTGTCCGGCTCCTGGAGCAGCGGGATGAGTTCGCTGCCCCGTCGACGCCCACCTTGCGGTACTCACCCAGGGCGTCCGCGACCTGGGCTGGCGTTCCCGCCAGCGCCGTCGAGTTGCCGCCCGGCCCGGTCGGCTTGGTGATGCCGTACCAGAGCCGCTCGTCGTGAACGTCCCGCTCGGCGCCCTGCCGCTGCCGCCGCCCGGAGCCGATCGAGGACGACTCGCGGAACCGGAAGGCGCCGCGCGCGGGCGCACGGGTGCCGTCGGCTTGCGTCTGCTTCACCCCGGCCACCCGCTTGGCGGTCAGTTCCCTGATCTCCTCCGCGCGTTCCCACGCCGCGCGCTCGGTGCCGCCGACGACGGTCGGCGCCACGGACCCCGGCCGGTGCGCGATGAGCACCCGGTCGAAGCCGGCCGCCTCATGCGCCTGAGCGAACCTGGTCAGGTGGTCCGTGTCGATCACCGGCCCGTCGAAGGAGCCGAGCGACTCGGAGACCTCCTTGGTCCCGGCCATGCCCAGGATCTCTACCGGCACTTCCATCCTCCCTCTCCAGCCCGAGGCACTCGATCGAGCGGGCTGTCCTAAGGCCGATGAAAACATGCGAGGATAAAGAAAGTCAACTAAGTCTATCGGTTTAATAGGAATCATAATGAGGGGTATTTCATGCCGTATTCACCAGGCGTGACCTCCGCCGCCGACGTCCGGTGAAGCCGTCGGCTCAGTGCGCCGTTTCTGGTTGGTGCGGCGCTGCTCGCACTCTTTCATGGGCAGAGCCGCACCGCCCAGAAGCGGGCAGGCGCTAATCCTGGTCTGGCGACAGGCTCTCGAGGTTGACGACGATGCCTTCCTGGCTGCTGCGCGCGATCACCACGATGGCCTCGTCGTCGCCTGGGTTCTCTTCCCGGTGCGGGACGTAGGGCGGCACGAAGATGTAGTCGCCGGCTTTCGTGTCCAGGCGGATCTCCTGGCCGTTCTCGGCGAAGACGAACGCGGGGGTGCCCGACACCACGAAGATCGCCGTTTCGGCTTCGCCGTGATGGTGGTTACCCGACTTGGCTCCGGCCGCCACGTGGGTCTGCCCCATCCAGATCTTCTCCGATCCGGCGCTCTTGCCGGAGATGGCCTCCCACCTGGCCATTCCGGAGGTCTGGCCGGTATCGCCGCTCAGCTCACCGGAGCGGACCCGGGTCAGCGGCCGGTGCCAAAGGTCATCAGTCATCAAGCACCCCTTTCCCCCATAACCATAACGGCGAGTTGAGCAGACGGGCCGCGCACGGTAGCCCGTGCGCGGCCCGCCTCAGGATCTCCGTCAGTCCCCGAGGTCGCTCAGGAACTGGTTGGTGTATTCCAGTGGTGTGGTGCTGGAAATCGAGTTGCAGGTGGGGGACGCGTAGTCATCGGAGCAGGGTGTGTCCCGGTCCAGTGACCAGAAGTGCAGGCCGGCCAGGCCGTTGTCGATCGCGTAGGTCGTCAGCGTGTTAACGTCCGCGATCGTGAAGGTCTCGCTGGTGTTGTCGTTCAGGCCGATCATCGGGGTGACGGCGATCTTGCTGGCCGGGATTCCGTAGGTGTGCTCGAGGTTCTCCACCGCCTGGATCGCCGACTGCGCCATCTCGCAGCTACCGGAGACAACGACGCAAACGCTGCTGGACGCGCTGCCGTAGTCCATCGTCATCAGGTTGATGACGTAGTTGCTCAGGCCGGAGCCGAGCACTGCCTCGACGACCTCATTGCCGAGCGAGTTCACTCCGCCGTAGCTGCCATCGGATGCTCCCAGCGTGGCGAGCGTGAAGGAGAACTGCAGCTTCGGGTACTCCGCCTGGGCTCCCGCCGCCGCGGCCACCAGATCATCGATGTCCGCCTGGGTCTGGCCGCCTTCGATGTCGAAGTCAATGCCGACCAGTTCCGGGCTGGCGTAGGTGGCGATGAACGATTCCATGCCAGCCGTCGAGTCACAGGTGAAGGTCCCGTCCGCACCGCCAGTCGAGATAACGTAATCCAGGCCAGCGGACTGGAGTTGCGGAACGTTCTCGGCCGCCAAGTCGGCACCCGAGACACCACCCCAGGTCTCGCTGCCACACTCTCCGGTAGCGAACGCGAGCGTGATCGCGGGCAGCTTGGGGACGTAATTCGACACCAGGCTGCCGGAGCCCACCACCGGGATGTCGGACCCTTCCACGGCCGACTGCATCTGGTAGGTGTTCCAGTTCATGTTGATGGTGACGTCCTTGTACGGGCTGAAGAGCAGGCCGCTTACCCCGCCCGTGCCGGTCCCGCCGCCGCCACCTCCACCCCCGCCGCCCCCGCCGGTGCAAGCGCCGTCGGATGTCCACGGCTCTCCGGAGCCGCTGCCGCCGTTGTTGGTCGCCGGGTCGTTGCCCTCGGTCCACCAGTTGGCGGTGTAATTGATCCCGTCCTCGCTGGCCTGATCGCCAGCGGTGTAGACGGTAGTGGAACTCCACGCCGCGGCGCATGTGGTGGATGCCTGCGCGGCGGGCCCGGAGGCCAGCGCGAGGACCGAGCCGCCGACTGTTAGCCCGAGCGCCGAGCCAGCGATGAGAGCTGTGCGCAAAATCCGTCTTCCGACCTGCATGGACCCTCCAGGGGTGAGAGGGGCTGATGCGATCGCGGCGTTTCGCATGAGCCGGTAAACCGGTGATGTGGTCACTTTCTATGCCTGGAGAGCCGGGCCGTCAAGGCTTACTGTAAAGAATCTTTCTAGTTAGTTTGGGACAGCACCCTAGACGACAGCTGCCCTTCGGGCGGCGGCCTCCCACCCGCGCGTATCGCCGGACGGCGAGTAAGAACGCAACGCTAGACCGCCTTGGCGCAGCAGCGCCCGCATGCCGTCCAGGGAATCGGGCGCCGTCCCCTGCCCGCGGGCTTGCACGAGCGCGTTGCCCAGCGCCGTGGCCTCGGCCGGGCCGGCGATCACCGGCAGTCCCAGCGCGTCCGCGGTCAGCTGGCAGAGCAGCTCGTTGCGCGAGCCGCCGCCCACAATGTGCACCACGTCGGCGTGCTGGCCGGCCAGCGACTGGGCGGCCAGCAGCGCCCGCCGGTAGGCCAGGGCCAGGCTGTCCAGCACGCAGCGGACGGTCTCCGCGGGGCCGGACGGGGCGGGGAGCCCGCGTGAGGTCAGCCACCAGGCGATGCGGGACGGCATCTCGCCGGGCGGCAGGAACACCGGATCGTCCGGGTCAATGACGAACCGCAGCGGCGGCGCCGCGGCCGCCGAGGCGAGCAGTGGCGTCAGCGACGGCGAACCCCATTCGCGCACGCATTCTTGCAGCAGCCACAGTCCGGTCACGTTGCGCAGGTACCTGATGGTCCCGTCGATTCCCGCCTCGTTGGTGAAATTGGCCCGCCTGCTCGCTTCGGAGAGCACCGGTGCGGTTAGCTCCAGGCCAACCAGCGACCAGGTGCCGGAGGAGATGTAGGCGAAGTGCGGTCCGCTGGCCGGCACCGCGACCACCGCGGACGCTGTATCGTGCGAGCCGACCGCGATCAGCGGCAGCCCGCCGGGGACATCGGCGGTGATCGGCCCGATCATGGCCCCCGGCTGGCGCAACGGCGGGAACAGCTTCGCCGGTATCCCCGCTCTCTTCATGAGGTCAACCGCCCACGAGCGCGTCGACACGTCGAGCAGCGCGGTCGTCGACGCGTTCGTCAGCTCGGCTCCCACCGAGCCGGTCAGCCAGTACGCGAGCAGGTCGGGGATCAGCAGCAGGGTCGCGGCCGCGCTCAGCTGGGGAGTCCGCGCCGCGGCGGCCAGCTGATAGATGGTGTTGAACGGCAGGTGCTGGATGCCGGTCACCGCGTACAGCTCAGCAGCCGGAACCGGCACCGTCACCCCGTCCGTGCGGGCGTCCCGGTAGTGCACTGGGTTGCCGAGCAGCCTGCCCGCCGCGTCGAGCAGGCCGTAGTCCACGGCCCACGAATCAATTCCCGCGCTCGCCAGGGGAAACGACGACGCGGCCAGCCGCAGTCCAGATACCACCGACGCATGCAGCCGCAGGATGTCCCAGTACAGCACGCCGCCGGCGTGGACCGGCTCGTTCGCGAACCGGCTCACCTCGTGCAGCTCCACCCCGGAGCCGGACACCCGGGCCGCGATCACCCGGCCGCCGGACGCCCCCAGATCGACGGCCGCCACGACAGCCTGGCTCACACCAGTCCCCGTCGCGCCGCCCACACGATGACCTGGATGGATGTCGGCAATCCGAGCCGGTCGCAGATGGCCTTGACCCGGCGGCGAACGGTCCGCTCGGAGGTATTCAGCCGCCGGGCCACCGCGTCTAGCGGCAGGCCGCAGGCGAGCAATCCCAGTAGCTCCACGTCTTGCTGGCTCAACTCTTTCGTCGGATAGTGCGTGACCGAACCCGGATCAGCCATCGCGACTCATACCTCCGCGTCATCGCAGGAATGCCGCCGCTACCCCGGCGTCAACCGGGATCAGCAGGCCAGTGGTGAGCGCTAGGTCGCCACCGCACAGCGCGAACACCGCGGCCGCGACGTGCTCTGGCAGTACCTCTTTCTTCAGCAGCGTGCGTTGTGCGTAGAACGCGCCCAGCTCGGACTCGGGCACGCCGTAGACAGCGGCCCGGGAGGCGCCCCAGCCGCCGGCGAAGATGCCCGAGCCGCGAACCACGCCATCGGGGTTGATGCCGTTGACCCTGATGCCGCGATCGCCTAGCTCGGCCGCCAGCAGCCGCACCTGGTGCGCCTGGTCGGCCTTGGCCGCGCCGTAGCCGACGTTGGACGGTCCGGCGAAGACCGCGTTCTTGCTGGCGATGTAGACGATGTCGCCGCCCATCCCCTGGGCGGTCATGATCTTGGCCGCCTCCCGCGAGATCAGGAACGATCCGCGTGCCAGCACATCGTGCAGCAGATCCCAGTCCGCCACCGTGGTCTCTTCCAGCGGCTTGGAGATGGACAGGCCGGCGTTGTTCACCACCAGGTCCACCCCGCCGAAGGCCAGCGCCGCGGCCGCGAACGCGGATGCCACGTCCGTCTCGCTGGTCACATCGGCGGTCACCGCGGTGGCCGCGTCGGCTGACCCGATGCCATCGGCCACCGCCTGCGCGGTCGGCTCGTCCTTGTCGGCCACCACGACGCACGCGCCTTCGGCGGCGAGCCGCTGCGCGATGGCCCGGCCGATGCCAGAACCGGCGCCAGTGACCAGCGCGATCCGGCCGGCCAGCGGTTTAGGTTGGGGGCGCCGCCGCAGCTTGGCCTCCTCCAGCTCCCAGTACTCGATCCGGAACTTCTCGCTTTCCGGTATCGGCTGGTAGACGGATATGGCCTCGGCGCCGCGCATCACGTTGATCGCGTTCAGGTAGAACTCACCCGCCACCCGCGCGGTCTGCTTGTCCGCGCCGAAGCTGAACATCCCGACCCCGGGCACCAGCACGATCGCCGGGTCCGCACCGCGCATCGGCGGCGAGCCGGCGTCCGCGTACCGCTCGTAGTAGGCCTGGTAGTCCGCCCGGTACGCCTCGTGCAGCTCGCGCAGCCGGGCGATCACGGCATCAAGCGGCACATCCGGCGGCAGATCGAGCACCATCGGCCGGACCTTGGTGCGCAGGAAGTGATCCGGACAGGAGGTTCCGAGTGCCGCCAGCGCCGGATGCTTCTCGCTCGCCAGGAACTCCAGCACGGCCGGATGGTCGCTGAAGTGCCCCAGCTGTACCCGGTCGGTCGAGGCCAGGCCCCTGATCACCGGCATCAGGGCGGCGGCGCGCTCCCGCCGCTCCCGCTCGGGCAGCGGCTGATGGAGAATTTCCCCGAACGGGCGCGCGCTCCCCCGTCCGTCGATGAACTTCTGCGCGGTCGCGATGATCTCCAGCGAATGGGCCTCGCACTCATCACTGGTGGCGCCCCAGGCGGTGATGCCATGGCCACCGAGGATGACCCCGATGGCCTGCGGGTACTCACGCCTGATCGCGGCGATGTCCAAGCCGAGCTGGAAGCCGGGCCGCCGCCACGGCACCCAGGCCACCCGGTCGCCGAAGCACTCGGCGGTCAGGGCCTCACCGTCGGCGGCAGTGGCGAACGCGATGCCCGCGTCGGGATGCAGGTGGTCCACGTGCGGCGCCTCCACCAGGCCATGCATGGCGGTGTCGATCGACGGCGCGGCGCCGCCCTTGCCGTCTGTGCTTGTTCTAAACGTGCAGAAGTCGAACGCGGCGACCATCTCGTCCTCGCGCTCGACCCCTGGATAGACATCGACGAGAGCGCGCAGCCGGTCCAGCCGCAGCACCGCCAGGCCTGCCTCGGTGAGCGTGCCGAGGTCGCCGCCGGAGCCCTTGACCCACAGCAGTTCGGCCGGCGTGCCGGTGACCGGGTCGGTCGCGGTGCCTTTGGCGGACGCGTTGCCGCCGGCGTAGTTGGTGTTGCGCGGATCCGCGCCGAGCCTGTTACTGCGGGCGATCAACTGCCTGATGACGTCGGTCATGTCAGGCCCCCCAGCCTGCGGGGGAACCCCCCTTCCGCTGCGAGGCGATCTTTTCCGCATAGCCCGAGGCCAGGTAGGCGGCGACCGGATCGGGAGCCAGCCCCATCTCCGCCCGCAACTCCGCCAGCAGCGGACGGACGTCGGTGTCGTAGGCGTCCATCAGCGCGGCGTTGGCCGCCAGCACGTCGCCGGATAGCTGCGCCGCCCGCAGCGCCTCGGCATCGACGAGCAGCGCTTTGGCGACCGCCTCTTGCACGTTCATCACCGAGCGGATCTGCGCTGGGATCTTCGGCTCGATGTTGTGGCACTGGTCGAGCATGAACGCCACGCCCGCCGCCGGAGCCAGCGCGCCGGCCTTGACGACCTCATGCATGATCCGGAACAACTGGAACGGATCCGCCGCCCCCACCATCAGGTCATCGTCGGCGTAGAACCGGCTGTTGAAGTCGAACCCGCCCAGCCGCCTGGCCTTGAGCAGCAGCGCGACGATGAACTCGATGTTCACCCCCGGCGCGTGGTGACCGGTGTCCACGACGACCTGGGCCTTGGGGCCAAGCGCCTGGCAATGCAGCAGGCTGGTCCCCCAGTCCGGCACGTCCGTGGTGTAGAACGACGGCTCGAACAGCTTGTACTCCAGCAGCATCCGCTGATCATCGGCCAGCCGCTCATAGACGGCCTGCAGGCCCTCGGCCAGCCGGTCCTGGCGGGCGCCGATGTCGTCCTGGCCGGGATAGTTGGTGCCGTCGGCGAACCACAGCTTGAGGTCCCTCGAGCCGATCGCGTCCATGATGTCGACGCATTCGAGCAGGTGATTCAGCGCCTTCTGCCGGACCTTCGGGTCCGGATTGCAGACGCTGCCCAGCTTGTAGTCGTCGTCCTGGAACACGTTCGCGTTGACCGTGCCGAGCCGGATGCCGTCGGCCTTGGCGTACGCGGCGAGGTCGGCGTAGTCATCCACTTTGTCCCACGGGATATGCACCGCCATGCTGGGTGCCACCCCGGTGTACTTGTGCACCTGGGCGGCGTCGTCGGCCTTCTCATACGGGGTACGCGGCACGCCGGGCTGGCCGAACACCTTGAACCGGGTTCCGCTGTTCCCGAACGCCCATGATGGCAGCTCGATCTGGTGCTGTCTGAGCGTGTTCTTGACCGCGGTGAGGTCACGCATTCCGGGTCATCTCCTCATCCAGGTGAAAAATCTCGGCGATCCGCGGTGTTAGCCCGGGAGGTGACCCTCGGGAACCCGCTGCCTGCGGCGGCTCACCGCCAGAACAAGCTCGTCGCAGGCAGCGGGAGATGGGGCGCGGCCGTTTTGAGCTAGAAGTTGAACTTGCTGATGTTGGCCGCGTCGAAGACGTAGGGAGCTCCGAGCAGCACCGTGTTGTCAGCGCCGACGGTGAAGCTGCCGAGCTTGCCGGCGGTGAACGACTGGCCCGCCGCCCCGGTGATCTTCCCGGACGCGAGTTCCACCGCCGCGTAGGCGGCGAGGTAGCCGAGGTCGGCCGGGTTCCACAGCTCGAACGACTTGACGGTGCCATCCGCGACGTACTGCTTCATCTCGTCCGGGGTACCGAGGCCAGTCAGCGCGATCTTGCCCCGGTACTTAGCCGTGTCGAGGACCGCGGCGGCGGCCGGGAGGCCGACGGTGGTCGGGGAGATGATGCCCTTGAGGTTCGGGTACTGCTCCAGAAGTCCCTGGGTCACCTGGGTGGAGGTCGCCGTGTCGTCGTTGCCGTAGACGGTGGAGACGAGCGACATCTTCGGGTACTTCTTGAGCTCCTGCTTCATGTAGGAGATCCAGGTGTTCTGGTTCGTGTCGTCAGCGGACGCCGACACGATCGCGATCTGCCCGCTGTCGTTGATCTGCTGGGCGAGCAGGTCCACCTCGCTAGCCCCCAGGGCCTGCGAGGACGCCTGGTTGATGAACAGGCTCCGGCAGGACGGGGCGTCCGAGTCGTAGGTGACGACGGTGATGCCACGTTTCATGGCGGCGTTAAGGGTCGGGCACAGCGCGTTGGGGTCAGTCGCGGACAGGACCAGCGCGTTCGCGCCCTTGCTTATCGCGGCCTGGATGGCGGGGATCTGCGACGACGGCGTGTCCGTCGTGCCGCTGCTCTCCGTTCCGCTCTCGCCCAGCGTCTGCAGCGCGGCGAGCGCGCCACCGGACTTCACGCTGTCGGAGGTGGTGAAGTAGGAGTTGCCGAGGTTCTTCGGGATCACGAAAACCTTGAGGCCGGTCTTCAGACTGCCAGACGCCGACGCGGTTGAGGTACTGCTGGCGGTGCTCGACGCGGAAGGAGAGGAAGAGGAGGAGCAGGCCGCGAGGACCGGGCCGGCCAGGAGCAGCGGAACAGCGAGCCACGTTGCTCGTCTGAGTCTCATATTTTGATTCCTTTCAATTTGGATTGCGTGATGCCTGATTGCTTGCGTACACGGGAAAGCAGTGGGCCCGATCAGCCCGTGACCGCGCCTTGGCCGCGACCGCGGGTGCGGGCGGCGAGCCGCCGCCACAGCGGCATCGTGTTCGGCAGGAACACACTGATCAGCAGCAGGCCACCGGCGACGACGCCGGACGCCTCCTGGTTGAAGTTGGTGAGCAGCAGGGCGTTCTGGATGCCGGCGAAGGCGAGGACACCGAGCACCACGCCCGGCACCGACCCCTTGCCGCCGAAGATGGAGATCCCGCCCACCAGCACGATCGCGACCACGTCGAGTTCGAGCCCGACCCCGTTGTTGGCGACCGCGGTGGACAGCCGGAACGTGTAAAGGACACCGGCGAACGCGCAGATCAGGCCGGAGATCATGAACAGGATCGTCTTGATCCGCTTGACCCTGATGCCAGCGAACAGCGCCGCCTCCGGGCTGGCGCCCATCGCGAAGATGGACCGGCCGACCGGCGTGAAGTGCAGCACCACGCCGAAGATCACCGCCAGTACCAGGAAAACGAGCGTGGAGTACGTCATGGCGTTCCCGGTGCCGGGGACGGCATCAACGCCGAGGTTGGTGTACGCGGACGGGAAGTTCGCCACCGTGGTCGGGCCGAGCAGGATCTCCGCGATACCCGCGTACAGGGTGAGCGTGCCGATGGTGACGGCGAGCGAGGGCAGGCCGACCCGGGTGACGAGCAGGCCGTTGATGGCGCCAGCCGCGAGCCCGACCAGCGCGATCACCACGAAGATCGCGATCATCGGCCAGTGGCGCTCCCAGAGGTAGCCGAGCAGGCAGCTTGACATGCCCAGGGTCGAGGCGACGGACAGGTCAATCTCTCCGCTGATGACGATCAGCGCCATGGGCAGCGCCATGATCGCGATCTCGCCGTTGGACAGGCCCAGGTTGAAGATGTTGTTGCTGGTCAGGAACTCGGGCGAAGTCGCGGAGCCGATCACGCCGATCAGTACCACGATCACCGCGAGGGCGGTCTCCCAGCGGAACACCCAGGCCGGCAGCTTGTCACGAAGCACGTCGGTTACTCCTTATCCGCAGGGCCTCGGTGAGCCGGAGCGAGATGATCCGGTCCAGGGTGATGGCCAGGATGAGCAGGAAGCCCGCGATCGCCTCATCCCAGAAGGATGAGATGCCGAGCACGTACAGCGCCGAGTTGATCGTGGACAGCAGGAGCGCGCCGAGTGCCGCTCCGACGGCGCTGCCGCTGCCGCCGAAGATCGCGACGCCGCCAACCACCACGGCGGTCACCACGGTCAGCTCGTAGCTGGTGCCCGCGGTCGAGTCGACGGTGCCGTACTGCGCGGCCCACAGCACCCCGGCCAGGCCCGCGATCGCGCCGCTGACCGCGAAAGCGGTGAAGGTCCGCCGGCCGATCGGGATACCGGCCAGCTTGGCCGCGTCCGGGTTCGACCCGATCGCGTAGAGCTCCCGGCCGGACCGGAAGGACCGCAGGTAGTAAGCGCCGATCGCGACGATGACCGCGACCGCGATGGCGACGTACGGGATGCCGAGCACCGTCGACTTGGGAATGCTGGTGAACGCCGACGGCAGCGTGTTGGCGGTGACCATGTTGCCGCCCACGATCAGGATGTCCACGCCGCGGATGATGTAGAGGGTGGCCAGCGTGACGACCAGGCTGGGCACCCGCCCGGCCGCCACCAGCAGGCCGTTCACGATCCCCCAGCCCAGCCCGATACCGATCCCGACCAGGAAGACCACCGGAATCGGGATGCTCGAGTGGTTGCCGAACAGGTTGGCCGACAGGTACGCGGACATGCCGAGCACCGAGCCGACCGACAGGTCGACGTTCCTGCTCACCACGACCATCGTCTCGCCCAGTGCGAGCAGCGCGTAGATGGTGGTGTTGACCAGGACGAACTGGACGTTGGAGGCGCTCAGGAACCGGTGCTGGATGCCCGCGGTCACCGCGACGAACAGCACGAGGACCAGCACTATCCCGGACTCCCGGATCCGGAAGACCCGTTCGGCCAGCCGGGTCGAACCGGTCTCGGCGGGCGTCTCTGACGGCTCGCGCCGCAGCAGCGCGGTCGTCACGACTCCGCCTGCTGACCGGTCGCCGCCGCGATGATCTGCTCTTCCGACGCCTTTTCCCGCGGGTATTCGGCCGCGAGCCGGCCTTTCCCGCATGACGAGTATGCGGTCGCTTATCAGGAGTACCTCCGGTAGTTCCGACGAGATCATCAAGACGGCGACCCCGTCCCGTGCCAGCTGGACCAGGAGATGGTGCACCTCGGCCTTGGTGGCGATGTCGATACCGCGGGTCGGCTCGTCCACGATGAGCACCGAGGGCTGACGGCCGAGCCATTTGGCCAGCACGACCTTCTGCTGGTTCCCGCCGGATAGCTGCGAGACCGGATCTCCGAGGCGGCCGTACTTGATCTTCAGCCGGGCGGCCCAGTCCGACGCCAGAGACCGCTCGGCCGAGGACCGGATAAGGCCGCCACGGCGGAGCCTGCCCAGCGACGCGAGCGCCACGTTCTGCTGCACGGACATGTCCATCACCAGGCCCTGCTGGCGCCGGTCCTCGGGGACAAAACCGACCCCCGCCGCCATCGCGCTGACCGGCGAGGCCTTGTGCAGGCCGCGGCCGCGCACGGTGACCTGGCCGGCGTCGTACCGGTCGATGCCGAAGATCGCGCGGGCCACTTCGCTGCGCCCGGAGCCGACCAGCCCGGCTAGCGCGACGATCTCACCGGCCCGGACCGACAGCGAGATGTCGGTGAACACGCCCTCCCTGGTCAGCCGGCTGACATCGAGGATGGTCTCGCCGGGCTCGGTTTGCGGCCCGCGCTCCCGCTTCTCCAGGTCCCGGCCGACCATGGCGCGGATCAGGTCGTCCGCGGTCATCCCGGCGAGGTCCCCAGTGAGTACGTGCCGGCCGTCGCGCATCACCGTGACCCGCTGGCACAGTTCGAAGATCTCCTCCAGCCGGTGTGAGATGAACAGCACCGCGGCGCCCTGCTCCCGCAACGTCCGCACCACATCGAACAGCCGTGCCACCTCGGCCGCGGACAGCGCCGCGGTCGGCTCGTCCATCACGATGACCCGGGCCTTCAGCGACAGCGCCTTGCCGATCTCGACGACCTGCTGGTCCGCGATGGACAGCCCGCGCGCGATCCGCGCCGGGTCCAGTGGCAGGCCGAGCCGGGCGAAGATCTCCGCGGCCTCCTCCCGCATGGCGCGGGTGTCGATGCGCCGTCCGGAACGCAGCGGCTGGCGGCCGATGAACATGTTCTCCGCGACGCTCAGGTCGGGGAACAGCGTCGGTTCCTGGTAGATGATGGCGATCCCGGCCTCGCGGGCGGCGGCCGGGCTGTGCAAGTGGACCTCACGGCCGTCCAGCAGCAGCGAGCCCGCATCCGGCTGGTACACCCCGGCGAGGATCTTGACCAGGGTCGATTTCCCCGCCCCGTTCTCCCCCAGCAGCGCGTGCACCTCGCCGGAGCGGAGCTGAATCTCGCCATCGATTAGGGCCTGGACCGCGCCAAACGACTTCGCCGCGTGCCGCAATTCGAGCACGACCTGCCCTTCGCCGGCCTCGGCGTTAGCTTGCCGACCAGGCTGGCTGCCGGGAGCATTCACCGAGTGCACCTCCGTGTGCGGCTGGTTCCGGGTTCACGTGGAACGTTTCAAGCTCCCTGTAGTCTCAGCCTGGTCGGAAAAGGTGTCAATTGTCACTTAAGCGTCGAGACTGAATCGTTATAGGTCGCAACGGCGCACGGGACCGCCCAACCTGCCCGCCGCCCGAGCCGACTGGAACAAGCGGAAGGCTCGGTGCAGCTGGGGACGCGCGCCTGCGACCGTCCCGGGCGTTCCGCAGCTGGTCGCCTGTTTTTTCATATATATCCTTCGGCCACGGATAACCCGAAGTGTTTTCGTAGTCCCCGGGCGCGTCGTTCATTTAACTGACATCAGGAGATTCACGACCCAGACCCGTGGTGCGGCTGTCGCGGCGATGATCTGATCACGCGCACCCTATCCCGAATAAAGGGAATGATAGGTGCAGCTGGAACTGCACCTATCATTCTTCTTGTTCGAAACACAGGAATATACAGGTACGAACCGGACGGCTGGATACCCCCTCAGCCCATGACCGGACTCGACATGACCAGCTCGTTCATGATCGTGGGCAGTTCGGACCGTATATCGGCCGGAACTGCCCACGATCATGAAACCGCCCACCCCGAAACTCGCAAAGCGGGCACTACGCCTGCGGGAGTGCAACCCGCGACACGCCCGAGACCGCCGACTAAAAACCGACATGCCCCCCAAAGGCCGCGCCTCCAGCGTGGCATCCAGCAACGAGGCAAGACAGTGGTAACTAGCCGTCGCGTGCCGACGGCTAGTTACCACTGTCTTGCCGGCAGACCAGTCCGGGCCGTCGGGTCGCCCCGCAGGCTAGGGCATATCGGGCGAGTTGCCGACCGTCGCGGGGCGGGGGGACGGGCGAGCGGGGGGACGGGGGCTGGCGAGCATCGCTATCTCGCATGACAGCTATTGGATGCAGTTTGCGTATTGCGTCCAATTTGCCGGTGTGCGTACCGTGCTCGACAAGCACTACCCAGCTTGGGAGGCAACGTGGCATCCACAGGCACAGCACCACGAGCACCACGAGCACCACGACCACGAGGAACCCGCACATGCGGCGGGTGATCGTACGGCGGCTGCTGCTGGCCGTCCCGCTCGTCTTCGGAGTTTCCGCCCTCACGTTCGTGCTCGCGGCGCTGATCCCCGGCGACCCGGCCTACACCATCCTCGGTACCAGTGCCACGCCGCAGGCAGCGGCGGCGCTGGACAAGCAGATGGGGTTCGACCTCCCGGTCTGGGTGCAGTACTGGCACTGGCTGGACGGCGCGCTGCACGGCAACCTCGGCACCTCGTTCCTGAGCTACCAGCCGGTGACCTCGATCATCGCCGCCCGGCTGCCGGTGACGCTGTCCCTGGTGATCGGCGGGACGCTGATCGGCACGATCGGCGGCGTCGCCTTGGGGGTGACCAGCGCGGTACGTTCTGGGCCTGCTGGCCGCGTCACCGAGATCCTGCAGATGGCCGGGCTGGCCATCCCGAACTTCTGGCTCGGGCTCATCCTCATCGAGATCTTCGCGGTGAAGCTGCGCTGGTTCCCCGCTGTCGGATTCGTGAGCTTCACCGCCTCACCCGTCGGCTGGGCCCGGTCACTGGTGCTGCCGGTGGTGGCGCTGTCGGTGCCGGCGTTCACGGGCATCGCGAAGCAGACCAGGGACGGCGTCCGCGACGCGATGAGCCGCGACTACGTCATCATGCTCCGCGCGGCCGGCGTCAAGGAGTGGCGGATTATCTGGATTCACGCGTTGCGTAACGCCGCCATCCCGGTGCTCACCTTCGTCGGGATGCTGTTCATCGGCCTGACGTCCGGCACGATCTTCGTCGAGAGCGTGTTCTCGATGCCGGGGATCGGAAGTGCCGCTCAGTCCGCCACCCAGGACCACGATCTGGCGGTGATCCAGGGCGTCGCCCTCGTCTACTGCCTGGTCGTGGTGGCCGCCAACCTGCTTACCGACCTCGCCTACGGCTGGGTGAACCCGAAGGCGAGGATCTCGTGAGCTTCTGGCGGCGGCTGCGCCGTAAACCGCTGGGGGTCGCCGGGCTCGCCGTGCTGACCGTGGTGGTCGTGGCCGCGGTCTTCGCCCCGTGGGTCGCGCCGTATGGGCCGAACCAGGCCGACCTGCTGCGTCCGCTCGCGGGCCCGTCCGCGCAGCACTGGCTCGGCACGGACGCGCTGGGCCGTGACACCCTGTCCCGGCTGATCTGGGGTGCGCGCCCGACGCTGGCCTACACGCTCGAATCGGTCGCCGTCACCATCGCGGTCGGGGTCCCGCTCGGGCTGGTCTCCGGGTACCGCGGCGGCTGGACGGACCGGGTCGTCATGTGGCTGGCCGATCTCGGATTGTCGGTCCCCACCCTGGTCGTGCTGCTGATCGTGCTGTCGGTGTTCACCAGCGAGTTCTGGGTCGCGCTGATCTTCCTCGGGCTGTTCACCGCGCCGCCGCTGATCCGGTTCATCAGGTCGGCGACGATCTCGGTACGCGGGGAGCCGTTCATCGACGCCGCGCTGGTCGCCGGGCGCTCGCACTGGTACATCATCCGCCGGCACGTCCTGCCCCGCATCCGCGGCACGGTACTGGTCCAAGTGACACTGCTGTCGGCCGGCGGCGTGGTGATGCTGGCCGGGCTGGGATACCTGGGATACGGCCCGCAGCCGCCGAACCCGACCTGGGGCAACATGATCGCCGACGCCCAGAATGTGCTGGACCGTTCCCCGTGGCCGCTGATCGCCGCGGGCGTGGTCACCGGACTTACCGTGCTCAGCCTCGGCCTGCTCGGCGACGCGGTGCGCGACGCCACGGTCGAGGCATGGGCGGGCGAGGTCGCCGCACCACCGCGCCGACGCGCAGGCGCGGCGAGACCAAGCAACCGTCGTTATGCGCCGATATCAAAACGGCGTACGGCCGGTCCCCTGGTCACCGTGCGCGGCCTGACGGTGGCCTTCCAGCGGGGGGCGGCTCGTACCGTCGTCGTGGACGACGTGTCGTTCGACATCGCCGCGGGAGAGGCGGTGGCGCTGGTCGGTGAATCGGGGTGCGGCAAGACCTCGATCGCCCGGGCGCTGTTGCGGCTGCTGGCCAGCGGCGGCGCGGTCACCGCCGGGTCGGTCGCCTTCGACGGGCAGGACGTGCTGGCGCTCTCCGGCGAGGCGCTGCGCCAGTTCCGCGGCTCGGCCATCGGGTACATCGGGCAGGAGCCGATGAGCGCGCTCGATCCGAGCTTCCGGGTCGGCGCGCAGCTGGCCGAGGCGGTCCGGGCGCACGCGAAGCTGACCGACGGCCGGGTGCGTGAGCTGCTGGAGATGGTGGGGCTGCCCGATCCTGACCGGGTGGCCCGGCTCTACCCGCACGAGCTGTCGGGCGGAATGGCGCAGCGGGTGTGCATCGCCCGGGCGCTGGCCGGGCGGCCTCGGCTGCTGATCGCCGACGAGCCCACCACCGCGCTGGATGTCACCGTGCAGGCCGGGATCCTCGCGCTGCTGCGCGACCTGCGGGAACGGACCGGTATGGCGATCCTGCTGGTCAGTCACGACTGGGCGGTGGTCGCGCAGGTGTGCGAGCGGACCATCGTGATGTACGCGGGCCAGGTGGCCGAGACGGCGCCGCTGATCGACCTGGTGCACTCCCCCGCGCATCCGTACACCGAGGCGCTGCTGGCCTGCCGGCCGGACGCCGTGCCCGATGAAGCCGATCTGCTGCCGGTGATACCGGGGACCGTCCCCAGCCCGGAGGACTGGCCGGACGGCTGCCGTTTCGCCGCCCGTTGCTCGTACGCGACGGCCGAGTGCGACGCGAGCGCCATACCGCTCGAGCCGCACCAGGGCCGACGGGAGAGCCGCTGCCTGCACAGCGCTCAGGTGCTGGCCGGAAGGGGCAGCCGTGTCCGCGACTGAACCGTTGCTGGCCATCGATGACCTGCGCGTCTCCTATCGCGGAAACTTCGCCGTGTCCGGGGTGTCGTTCACGATCGCACCGGGTGAAGTGGTCGGGCTGGTCGGTGAGTCCGGGTCGGGCAAGACCACGATCGGCCGCGCCATCCTGGGCCTGGCCCCGGTGCGGAGCGGGACCATCGTGTTCGGCGGCCGGGACATCACCCGGGCGTCGCGGAAGCTTCGCCGCGGGCTCCAGGTGGTCTTCCAGGATCCTTACGGCTCGCTGAACCCCGCCGTCACGGTCGGCGCCTCGCTGCTGGAGGCGCTTCCGCCCGGCACGCCGCGGGCCGTCGCGCGGGCGCGGCTGGCCGAGTTGCTCGCGGAGGTCGGCCTGCCCGAATCCGCGGCGGCGGAGTACCCGGGGCGTTTTTCCGGCGGTCAGCGGCAGCGGCTGGCGATCGCCCGCGCGCTGATGGCCAAGCCGAAGCTGGTCATCTGCGACGAGCCGGTCTCCGCCCTGGACGTGTCGGTTCAGGCGCAGGTGCTGAACCTGCTCCGCTCGCTACGCGACCGGCAGTCGCTGAGCTACCTGTTCATCGGCCACGACCTGGACGTGGTCCGGTTCATGTCGGACCGGATCCTGGTGCTGTACCGCGGGCGGGTGCTGGAGGAGGGTCCGGCGAACGCGGTGGCTACCGCGCCCCGGCACCCGTATACCCAGGCCCTGGTCGCGTCCGCGCCCACGGTGGAGGCGGCGCTCAGCGGTCAGCACGCGCCGCCCGCTGCCTTGCCCGCGCCTCGGTTCGCACCGCCGGACGCCGGGTGCCCGTTCGCGGACCGCTGTCCGCACGTCACCGACATCTGCCGGGCCGAGATGCCCGTGCTCACCGACGGAGTCGCCTGTCATCTCTATCCCAGGGAGGGAAAATGTGTCCGTACCGAAGATGGCGCCTGATCGGCGCCGGGCTCGTCATCGCGTTGCTATCCGCCGGATGCTCGTCCGGGGCCGCGTCCGATTCGACGGGAACGGGGCGATCGGGGACACTGACGATCGCGTTCAGCTCCGCGACGCAGACGCAGGACCCGGCCACCTCGGCTAGCCCGTTGTATGACTTCCCCGCGTATGACTCGCTCATCTACCAGGCGCCGGATGGCGCGTACCAGCCCGACCTGGCTACCTCCTGGGGGTATGTCGGCAGCGGGAACAAGACCTTCCAGCTGACCCTGCGCAAAGGCGTGCGTTTCTCCGACGGGTCGGCCATGACCCCGGCCGCGGTGGCGGCGTCGCTGAACCGCTACCTGGCGGCCAATAAGGGCAGCCCCATCACCGGACCGGTCTCCTCGGTGACGGTCTCCGGACCGGACCAGGTAGAGCTGCACTACTCATCGTCGGTGCCGTACGCGTTCGCGGCCTGGTCGCTGACGCCCGCGGTCGGGTTCGGCATGATCGTCGGGCCGCACGGTCTCGCCAGTACAAAAGCCCTGGCGACCTACACCGACGGCGTTGGACCTTATGTGTTCGACTCGGCCGAGTCGGTCACCGGCGGCAATCAGGTCTACGTGCCGGACAAGTACTACTTCAACCAGGCGGCTATCAGGTACAGCAAGGTGGTCATCGAGCCGATCACCAGCAACTCCTCGGAGCTGGCCGCCGCGCAGTCGGGTCAGGTGCTGGTCGACGTCAATCTGGCGGCGTCGCAAATGAGCACCGCCCGCTCGGCCGGGATGCAGATCGCCACTCAGCCCGCCGGTGACGCGGACGACCTGATCCTGGAGAAGACCACCAGCGGGCCGCTGGCCAACCCCAAGGTCCGCCAGGCGATCGAGTACGCGATGCCACGGTCGGAGATACTGTCCGCGGTCTTCGCCGGGGCGGGCACCACGACCAGCAGCAACAGCCAGGCCGGGTTCGCCGGTTACGACTCCGCCGACGTCGGGCTGTACCCGTACGACATCGCCAAGGCGAAGCAGCTGATGGCGTCGGCCGGGTATGCCAGCGGCTTCAGCCTGTCGGTGCTCACCGGTCTCGGGACCACCCCCACCTTCGCGGAGGCGATCGCCGTCGCGCTCAAGGCGATCGGGATCACCGCGTCCATCACCAACAACACCGGAGGGTTCCCGCAGTTCGCCGCCGCGGCGGCGACGAAGAACTACACCGCCCTGGCGCTCACCACCCCCGCGCAGTCCATCTACACCACGCTGAAGAGCGCGATGCTCCCCGGACAGACCGAGAACCTGTGGGGCGCCACCGACTCCGCGCTGAACGCCGACCTGACCGCGGCGGCCACCGGATCCACCGTCGCCGCGCAGAACACCGCGCTGCAGTCGGTCACCAGCCAGCTGGACCATCTGGCCTGGATCGTGCCGGTCTCCGTCACCGCCAGCTACGCCGCGGTGGCCTCCGGCATCCACAACGTCCCCTCGACCAACCGATCCCAGCTCATCGTCGTCGACCCGTTCTCACCGGACGCCGCCCAGGCGTGGTACGGGTCCTGAATCACCGAGAAGGAGAACCACGTGACACTGACCACCGAGCAGATGGTCCAGCGACTTTACGACAAGGACCAGATCGAGACCGTGATGGCCAAGCACGTGTGGTACCACGCCGCGTCGCTGCACAACGAGGAACTCGACGACCTCTGGGTCAAGGAGCACTGGGATCCGCACTTCGCGCAGAACCACGGCTATTACATCCAGTCGCTGCGCGAGACCTACGGTGAGCTGAACCTCAAGATGCAGCGGGAACAGCTGGAGTGGCTGCACAAGGCCCACCCCGATGTGGCGGTAACCGAGGGCAACCTGCGGGCCGGGCTGTTCCAGGTCCACCCGCTCACCACCCAGATCATCGAGATCGCCGGTGACGGGCAGACCGCGAAGGGCGTCTGGTACACGCCCGGGGTGGTCGGCGGGGTCGGGCCGGGCGGGGAGGTGGACGGCTTCTGGATCTGGGAGCGTTACGGCGTGGACTTCGCCCGGGAAGACGGCGAATGGAAGATCTGGCATCTGCACACCTACACCGATCTCATGTTCCCGGTCGGCGGCGGATGGCCCGGCGGGTCGCAGAACTCGCCGACCGGACTCGGTGTCGGCGGCCAGGACGAAGAGGGAGAACGCCGGGCCGAGATGCCGAAACCGGACCTCGAAGAGATCACCTACCATCAGTACAGCTACCAGCAGGTACCGCAGCTCCTGCCCCGGCTACCCGAGCCTTACGACACGTTCAGCGAGACCTTCAGCTACTGAAGCAACTGCCGTGCGGGGCCGCGGGCCGCGGTCCCCGCACGGCGATGTGAATGGGATACATGATGCGACCCAGCCGACCCGAGTCGGTCGTGCGTGACGGGCAGACCGTGGCCGTCGTCTACAGCAAGCTCCTGCACGCGATCCTCGATGGGGACATGGCCCCCGGGCGGGTCACCTCCCAGCTCGAGCTGGCCAATGACCTCGACGTCAGCCGGACACCGTTGCGCGAGGCGCTCCGGATGCTGGAGCGCGAAGGGCTGGTGGTGCTCGATCCCCACCGAAGGGTACGGATCGCGCCGCTGTCCCTGGCCGACGCCGAGGACCTGTACGTGACGCGGGTGGCGCTGGAAACGGTCGCTATCAAGATCACGGTGCCGCAGCTCAAAGACGAAGACATCGCCGAGCTGGAAGGCCTGATGGCCCAGATGGATCATCTGGTTTCTGTCGGCTCCTCGCGGTACGACCAGGCGCATGCCTCCTTTCACGGAGCGCTGTGCCACCTAGCGGGCGATCGAGTCGACGAGCTGATGGGACAGCTCGCTTCCCACACCCAGCGATACCGGGTCAGCTACGCCCAGACCTGGCGGGAGGAATGGCCGACGTGGCGTTCTGGACACCGCGCGATCCTCGACGCCGCGCGGGCCGCCGACCCCGGCAACGCCGCCGACGAGCTAGCCGCGCACCACGCTCACACGGCCCGCCTCATCGTGACCGCGCTGGAACCGGACTACCCGCTTGACCGGCTGCGCCAGACCGTGGCGATGACCGCCCCCGGCGGTCTGCGCGCCTTCGCCTAGTCCAGCCCGGCTGGCTGGGCGGTGGTGCCGACCCCGCAGGTCGAGTCCCGGACGACGAGTTCGGGCTCGAGCACGACGTTCCGGTGCTGATGCATGGCTCCCTCGTCGGCCGCCTCTTCGAGCAGCAGCCCGGTCGCGATCCGGCCCATCTCGGTGGACGGCTGCCGCACTGAGCTCAGCGGGACGGCGGCCGCGGCCGCGAACTCGATGTCGTCGTAGCCGATGATCGCCATCTCCCCCGGCACGGACACCCCCGCCGCGTACAGCGCCTGCAGCACGCCAAGCGCCAGCAGGTCGTTCGCGCAGAACACCGCGGTCGGACGGCGGGACAGGTTCAGCAGCCGGTGGCCCGCGTCCCGGCCGGCCGCCACATCCATCCGGGCCACCTCGATGTGGCTGAGCGCGTCCTCAGGAAGACCTCGCGCGATCAGCTCGGTGAGCGCCCCGGCCCGCCGGTCCCGGCACTGCGCCAGGCTCATCGGTCCGCTGACATAACCGATCTGCGTGTGCCCAGCCTCCGCCAGATGCCCAGCGGCGAGGCGCCCGCCCGCCACGTCGTCGACCGACACCGAGCAGCCGTCAGGACCGGAGGCCACCCTGTCGACCAGCACGAACGGGATCTTCTGCCGACGCAGAACCTCCAAGCCAGGACCGGAGCCGGCCGGGGTGAGCAGGACTCCGCGCACTCGCTGTTCGGCGAACAACGACAGGTAATCCGCCTCCTGCACGGGATCGTTGGCGCTGTCGCACAACAGCACCCTCAGTCCAGCGTCACGCGCGGCCCGTTCGGCGCCCGACGCCACCTGTACGAAGAAGGGGTTGGCCATGTCCAGCACCAGCATGGCGAGGAAACGGCTCCGCCCGGCCCGCAGGTGACGGGCCGCCTCGCTGCGCACGTACCCAAGCTGCTCGATCACCGCCAGCACCCGGTCCCGGGTCTCCGGCGCTACCAGGTCCGGCCGGTTGATCACGTTCGACACGGTGCCCACCGAGACGTCGGCATGCCGAGCGACATCCTTAATGCCGACGATCCGCGCCACGGCGACATCGTACACTACGAATCGTTTCATTATTAGTATCTATATGCGCTTTCACTAGCTTAATAAGCATTGAAACGATGTACTCGATCACTTTGGGTAATGTCGGCTTATGGGCGCGGGAGCTAGTGGGCTCTGATCAGGGAGCGTTTACCCGCGGGCCGAGCGCCCGGGGCAAATCAGCAAGGGCTTGTGATGCCGGACTCACCAAGTCCGGCGCGATGGTGGGCGGCAGGCCTGCGTCCGTCGCACGCTCTAACAGCGCTCCGGAGATGGACGGTGACCAGCGGAATCGGCTGCGACGTTATGGCACAGTGTCTTCGATCTTGGGCCTTCGATCTTGGGCCTTCGATCTTGGGCGGGGCTGGGTATGAGTATCCGGGCTGGATGTTAACCAGGAGGAAGCGATCATGACCGACAACCGGGCAGCGGGCGTGCGGTGCGTGGTGGTGGGTGGCAGCCTGGCCGGGTTGTCCACGGCGATCGCGCTGTCTGGGCTGGGGATGGAGGTGACCGTCCTCGAGCGCAGCCCGGCTCCCGCCATTGAGGGCGGCGGCGGCCTGGGCGTGGACACTGCCCTGCTCCGCCAGGTCACCGGCATCCGCGATGAGCCTCCCGTGCTGCACGGCAGCGATCGCGACACCACGGCGTGGCATCTGCTCCAGGGATGGCTGGAGGCGCACGCGGTGCGCAGGCCTGGAGTAACGGTGCATCGCGGGACGCAAGTGACCAGCGTTCAGCCGGAGCCCGCGGTCGTGGTCGCAGCCGATGGCCGCGAGTACGGCGCGGACCTGGTGATCGGAGCTGACGGGGCGCGGAGCACGGTGCGCGCCGCCGTTGACCCGGGGTTCCCTGACGCTCGCTACGCGGGGGTGCTGTTGTGGCGCACCCTGGTCGATGAGCGGGCCATGCCCGCCGGCGTACCGCTGCTGGACGCCCATGAGCCATCGCGGGAGGTTTACGCGGGCCCCTACCGACTGGTTACCTATCTGGTTCCCGGCGCGGCCGGCGAGACCGGCGTCGGGCATCGCCGCCTGAACATGGTCTGGTATGACCCTGAGCAGGGTGACCTGCTCCGGAACCGGGGCTTGCTGGACGGCGAGACAGTCCACGGCAGTCTGGCCCCGGGCGCGCTGCCGGAGGCGGTCCGAGAGCGTCTCGCGAGCTTCGCCGCCGCGAACTGGCCGAGCCCGTGGCGCGAGGCACTGGCGGTGGCGCTGGATGATGGAACCGTGTTCGGCACCCCGATTGTGCACTATGAGCCGAGGAGGCTGGCCCACGGCCGGGCGGCACTCGCGGGCGACGCCGCGCACGCCGCCAGCCCGATGGTCGGCGGCGGCTTCCGGCAAGGACTGTACGACGTGCGCGCGCTCACCCGGATCCTGGCTGAACTCACCGATGTGCCTGCGGCGCTGCGCCGTTATGAAGACGAGCGGCTCGGCCCGGCCGCCCAGCACGTAGCGGTCAGTGAGCGAGCGACCGCCGAATACCTAGCCCACACCGGCGCCCGGCCGGCCCAGTGACGCCCGGCCGGCCCAGTGACGCCCGGCCGGCCCAGTGACGCCCGGCCGGCCCAGTGATAAGGAGACAATTGGATGAATCTTGAAGAGACCTTGGCGAAGGTCGCGGAGCTCAGCAGCGAAGAACTGCACATCGTGCGCAAACGAGCCGAGGAAAAGACGGCCGCCCGCGATCATGGCCGCGACTTTGATGAGATGAAGCGGGCGGCGGACCGGCTGGATCATTACGCACATCAGCTGCGCAGGTTGCATGACGAGGAACTCGGCGAGCACTGGCGGCGCGAGAGCGCGAGCGACAGGCAGTAACCACCGAAGTTCCCGCGCCGGAGCCTGGCCGCGGAGTCGCCGGCAGGCAGTACGCTCCGCGGCCGGGCATGCGGAGTTAACTCCGGCGCTCGTGCTCGTGCTCGTACAGTTCCCCGGCGGCCCACTCGACCATGACCGCGGCGAGGCAGGCTGCCGCAGCGAGCACCAGCGCTACTCGTGCTTCCTTTCCCATAACGTCCCCTTTCACTGGCGTGATCCCCTAAGGCTCACTCACGGCTTAGTGAGCTGGCATCGCCAAATTCAAGTGATCTGTGGCTGAGCGTCTGGATCACCAGAAACATGCGATGCCGGTCGCGGTGCCGCAGTGCCGCAGTGCCGCGGTGTCGCGGTGTCGCGGTGTCGCGGTGTCGCGAAATATCCGTTATGCGCGGCTTTGCCGCGTACGGCCGTGCTTTTTGATGCCATCGATGGCCCATCGCTGGCGTGATATTGCCAGCGATGGCCCATCGCTGGCGCTACGGAACTGGCTCCCCGCCTGCGGTATGTCTTGTATGTGGGCTATTGCGGGATGACGTCTTGACCCGGTTCCGTAGGAGGCACGTGATCTTCCGTAGCATCGTCGACCAGTCCGGGATCGATCTCCTCGTATCACGCCATGCCAAGCGGGAGGTCAGCGCCCGATGGGTGGCTGGCCTTCTGGATCGCGGTGAGTCCCGGTTGGAGTGGTGCCGCCTGGCGCTGTCCGACGATGGCGAGTTGCTCGCCGCGCACGCGATGGACTCGTGGTCGTTCGACCGGGACCCTGGCGAAACGCCGACGTTCGTGCACCTGCTCGGGCACGTGGATGAGGCGGCCGCGGTCTCGTTGCTCGATCACGACCTGCGTGCGTTCGGCGCGGCGACGGTCGATGTGCGCCTGACGTCAGACGTGGACGCCTCCGCGGAACTGCGCACGATGCGCGAGGGACAGCAGCGGGTGCTGGAGGCGGCCGGATTCACCCTGGAGGTCGACCGGGTCCGGCTGGATTGGTCGGCGTCGTCCAGGCCGACGCCGCGCAGGCTGACCTTCCGGCCGGCCACCACGTTCCCCGAGGGCGACCTCGTCGAGGTGTTCGCCGCCGTGAGCGACGGGTCGGTCGACCATTCGATGATCACTGGCCGCGCCGGGCACGGCCGTCGCGAGGAGGCAGCGATCCGGCTCGGCCAGGCACGGCGCCGCAAGCATGAGAACGACTGGTTCGTGATCGGGGTGGACGGCGCCGGAGTGCCGGTCGGCTACGTGCAGTCCGCGCTCGATGTCGACGCTCATAGCTTCCTGGCCGAGATCGGTGTCGTCGAGTCACAACGCGGACACCGGTATGTCGACGAGCTTCTCGCGTATGGCACCGGTGTGCTGGCCGACCGTGGTGAGACTCAGATCAGGTCGCACACGGACGCGGCGAACCGCGCGATGCGGGCCGCGTTCGCGCGCGGCGGCTACGCGGAGACCGGTTCCCGTCGCGACTTCCGCCGGGTCCCGCCGCTCGTCGGAGGGCACTGATGAATAGCGAACTCGGGGAACCCATCCGGCTGTGGCTGTCCCGCGACGCGCTGCTCGGCCAGCGCATCCAGCACGCGAGCGCCCTGGACGGCGGCTATCGCAATGCCAACATCCTGCTGGTTACCGACGCCGGGGATCGCTATGTGCTCCGGCGCTACCTGCAGCGCAATACCTGCGCTGTCGAGGCCGCCCTGGCCGGGCGTCTCGCCGGCATTGTGCCGGTGGCCGAGGTCATCGCCGCCGACCCTGACGGGACCGCCGCGGGCGAGCCGGTCATGCTCTCCCGGTTCGTGTCAGGCGACCCGGTCAGTACAGTCCTCGGCTCACCCGGGGCTGGTGAACTCGGCCGCGCTACCGGCGCCGTCCTCGCGGCGATCGGCACGGTCACCTTCCCGCTCGCCGGGTTCTTTGGCGGGCCGGATTTGATCCCTCGTGGCTCCGAGGACTCGTCCGACTTGGCCGCTTTCGTCGATCGATGCTTGCGGACTGGCAATGCCGATAGCGTCTTCACCCCGGCTGAGCAGGAAGCGTTGCGGCAGCACGCGTCCCAGGCCGCTGCTCTACTCCGCGCCGTTGATGGTTCCCGTCAGCTGGTGCACTCCGACTTCAACCCGAAGAACCTGCTCGCTGCCAGCCAGCACGGGACCTGGACCATCACGGCCGTGCTGGACTGGGAATTCGCGTTTAGCGGGTCCCCGTTGTGCGACATCGGCAACATGCTGCGGTTCCGCGACGAACTGCCCGAAGCTTTCGCCGACGGGCTCATCACCGGGTACCGCGACGCTGGTGGTGTGCTACCCGGCAACTGGCGCGAACTCAGCCAGGCCCTGGACCTGTTCGCTCTCGCTGATTTTCTTACCCGGCCGGTCAGCAACCCGTTCTTCGGCAAAGCCGTCGGTCTCCTCCGCAAGCGCCTCGTCTAAGGCTCGTCTTTCGTTACGCTAGTAACTGTGCAGGATGCCATCTTTGCGGAGCCACGGCTGGCCGAGGTCTATGACCTGCTGGAAGGGGACCGCGTCGACCTCCCCCACTACCTGGCGATCGCGGCTGAGTTCGGCGCGCGCAGCGTGCTCGATGTCGGATGCGGGACGGGTTCCTTCGCGTGTCTGCTGGCCGAACGCGGCTTTGAGGTCGCCGGGCTGGACCCGGCCGCGGCGTCGCTGGACATAGCCCGGACGAAGCCGGGCGCACAGCGGGTGCGATGGATCCATGGCGACGTGACGAGCCTCCCGGCCCTCGCGGTAGACCTGGCGACGATGACCGGCAACGTGAGCAATGTGTTCCTGACCGAGCAGGAGTGGTCCGCGACGCTGGCCGGTGTACATGCGGCGCTCCGCCCCGGCGGCCACCTGGTGTTCGAGGCTCGTAACCCGGCCGGCCAGCCGTGGCTGGACTGGAACCGCGAGACCACCTATCTCAGGTGCGAGGCTCCAGGCGCGGGCGTGTTCGAGAGCTGGCTTGACGTGACCCAGGTAGACGGCGACCTGGTGAGCACCCGGCGGACTTACGTCTTCGCGGCGGACGGGGCCACGCTGACCTCGGACTCCACCCGGCGTTTCGCGCCGCGGGCGGTGATCAAGGATTCACTCATCTCAGCTGGCTACGAGCTGGCCGATGTCCGTGATGCTCCGGACCGTCCCGGCCGCGAATGGGTGTTTATCGCCCGTAAGCCCGCCGCGACCTCCTTACGGCTTTACGGTCGTTCGTCCGGGCCAAGCATCTGGTCGATCGCGTCCGCGCGGGCCTTCATCTGGCCGGCGGACGGGGTGAAGCCGCCGACTCGCGTCCGGTCGCGGACGAGTCGCCGCTGCCTGGCCGTCGGTCCGTGGCCGGTCAGCGTGTGACGCATAGCCGAATGACACCACCACCTGGTAGCCGCGGTCGACAGCGGATTGACGGCTGCTCTTACCCGACGCCCGACCTGATTCATCCTGCCTCCCGCTTGAGCGCGCCCCACCCGCACCCATCATCCGCCGATTGCCACGAAGATGCGAACCGGCGCGGACGATCGTCCGGGTCGGCCCCGGGCCGTTGCCGCTGATGCTAGTGGTGCCCATGAGCGGGTTAAAGCTACAGGCTCGAGCGCGCCGTTTCTGGTCGGTGCTGCACTACCCGCACTCTTATCAGGACGGTGTCGCACCGACCAGAAACGGTCCGCTAGCTGGCCCGCATCCGGCACGCCCTGAGGGCGGTATTCCACCTGTAGCGTTATCGTCCATGACACCATCGCAGGCGCGCAAGCTCGGGCTGGGCGCTGACCTCCGGGTCGCGCTCGATGAGCCGCCCGCCGGATGGACGCTCCAGGAGCCGCGAGACGTCGTGCAAGAGGAAGGCACCGACGTCATCATCGCGTTCTTCACCCAGGCGAGCGACCTGCCCGCGAGGCTGCCTTCGCTGTCGCGGCGCGTGTATCCCGCAGGCGCGATCTGGGCCGCCTGGCCACGGCGGGCGGCCGGCCATCACAGCGACATCACCGACAACATTGTGCGGGAGCACGCGCTGCCGCTCGGGCTGGTCGACATCAAGGTCGCGGCCATCGACGACGACTGGTCGGGCCTTCGGCTGGTCTGGCGGCGGGAGCTGCGAAAATGAGCGTGCGCCGGTGACGCGGCTACCCTGTCCTAGCGGTCGCCGACGAACGCTCCCTGGGACAGAACATGATCGACGACAGGGCCCGTAACTTCACCCGGCGCGCGGACGTTACAACGGAAGGGCCGCCATCCCACCACTCGGTGATGTGGGTCCTGACCATCATCGCGAACCACTCGCGCTCGGCAGGTGCCGCTTCGGGAAGTACAGCGGTAGCTTCCCCGGCAGGGTAAGAGAAGGCAATTTCCCAGATCTGCGAACCTCGCCGGTCTTTTGTGACAGAAAGCCGGAACGTCATGGCGAGCGAGTTATCGGCATTCCACGCGAACTCGGCATGCTCGATCTCGAATCCTGACTCCAGGCCCGCACGTAGCAGGCCTTGCAGTTCGACGGGAATCGCTGATCCGTCTGGCCAGCGCATCAAACGATCCGGATACGGATAAGCCATCGGGGGAACCTATCACGCTGCGCTTAACGACCCCCAGCGATGGGTGTGGCTCCAATGGGTCTCGTTCGCGCTTGGGGTCTCGCCGGTACATTTTCACGGCAGGAAAAACGTTTTCTCACCTGCGGAGGCGTACCGACGAGATACCAAGTGCCGAGCGCCGCTCACCGGAGCGCACCAACTTGATCAGCAGCCACAGGGGGCCACCGGTGCCGGTGCGGGTGACCGGGGATCGCCCGGCCGGCCGACCAGCTACCCCAGCGATGGCCCATCGATAGCGGAATAGGCCCATCGATGACCCATCGCTGGGCCCGGTGCTGCGAACCGGGGCCGGGGGCTACGAACCGGGGCCGGGGCCGCGAACCGCACCCGGAGAACGGACCGGTATGCGGCTTTTGCTCCAGAATGCGGCGCTGGTGCGCCACGAGCGGCACCCCCCGCAAACTAACTCTTCTTCGCCGGATTCGTCCGGCCAGACGCCGATGTGGTCGGATTCCTCCTGCAGTTCGACCCGGTTCCGCATCCGGAGGCGCCTGGTCATCTCGCGCGGCAGCTGAACCCGGCCCGCCCGGTCCAGCGTCGCGTACTCGCGCGCGTGCAGCGTGGTCTCCCCCAGCTCGTCGGTGGCCGAGTGCCGTATCGTCTCGCTGCTCGTCTTGCCGTCCCTGATGGCGATCGTCCGGCGCACCTGCGACGACACGGCCGGGTCGTGGGTAACCACCAGCACCGTGACGCCAAGCTCGGTGTTGGCCGTCTGCAGGGCGGAGAACACGTCCTGGGCGGTCGCGGAGTCCAGCTCGCCGGTGGGCTCGTCGGCCAGCAGCACCTTCGGCTGGTTCGCGAGCGCCGTGGCGATGGCAGCGCGCTGCTGCTCACCGCCGGACATCCGGTCCGGAGTCCGGTCCGCGCAGTGCGTGATGCCGAGGGTGTCGAGCAGCAGCCCGGCGCGCCGCAGCCGTTCCCGGCGGCCGAACGAGCTCAGCCGCATCGGCAGCAGCACGTTCTGCCGGGCGGTCATGTAGGGCAGCAGGTTCCGCGACGTCTGCTGCCAGATGAAGCCAGCGACGCTCCGCCGGTAGGCCAGCCGTTCCCGGGAGGTCATCGCGCCCAGGTTGTGGCCCGCGACCCACACCGTCCCGGCCGTCGGTGTGTCCAGCCCGGCGAGGATGTTCATCAGTGTGGATTTGCCGGTGCCCGCCGCACCGATCAGCGCGACCAGTTCCCCCTCGGCGATCAGCAGATCCAGCCCTTGCAGAGCTTGCACCTCGATGCCCGCGCCGGAGTAGATCCGGACCAGCCGGTCACAGACGATCATCCCGTCCGCGGCGGCGGGGGGCTGGTCCTGTACAGGTGAGGTCATCCGCGCAGGCCTCCTTCAGTCATCGATCCGCAGCGCCCGGGCGCTGCCACGCTGGTAGGTGAGCACGGCCTGAACGGCCAAAACGAGCAGCGCGGCCAGCACCAGGCCGACCGCGGAAACGAGCAGCGGGAATACGGCGGGAGTCACCTTGGTAGCCGCCCCGGTCCCGGCGAACGCGGGCAGGTTCAGCGCTGGCCCGACCAGCGGCGCGAGCAGCCAGGCACACGCGACGCCACCGATGGCGGCGGCAACGACCGAGGGCAGCATCTCCGTCGCCAGCAGCAGCTGGGCCTGCCAGCGCCGCAGCCCCATTGTCGCCAGCCGCGCCAGCGTCATCTCGCGGGTCCTGGCGGTGAGCAGCAGCGACAGCAGCAGGACCAGCGCGCCGAATCCGGCCGCGGTCGCAATTCCCTGCGTGAGAGCCGTCCGCGCGGCTTGCGGCACCGGCGCCGTGGTCAGCGCGGTGAGAGCCGCCGAACGCAACGTCACCGACGCCCCCGGCAGCGCGCGGCTGACGACCGCGCTCAGCCGCGTCGCATCCAGCCGGGGCCCGGCGACCAGCATGAGATCCGGCCCAGGCGGGTTGGGCCCGAGCGCTCGCAGCGGCAGCACCACGGCGGTGTTCGAAGACTCCTCGCCGGGGACGCTGCCGATCTGTCCGGCCAGCCGGATCGTGATGGCCGTGCCCCCCACGACGAGGCTGGTCGGCGCCGTGCCCATAGCCTGGGCCGCGGCCGCGGTGGCCGCCGCGGGAACCACCGCGCCATTCTCCGACAGCGCGGCCAGCGGGAATCGCGCACCGGGCGCCTGATCGACCGCCGCCGCATACTGGGCCGGGTCCACGAACACCGCGGACAGCTCGGTCCCAGCGGGCAGCGATCCGGCGTCGACCACCGCGGTAGCGGTGGAAACGACGCCTGGCACCGAAGAGATCTGGCTTTGCAGCGCCGGACTGATCACCTGATTGGCCGGAGCCTGGATGATCGCGTCGGCGCCCACCTGCTGCCACGACGCGGCCACCTGGCTACCGGTTACCGAAGTGCTGATCATCTCCGGGAACGCCACCATGGCCAGCACCAGTACCAGGGCGAACGACGGCAAGACGGTGCCGGCCGGGGTACGGGTGGCCCGCGCCAGGCCAACAAACGCGACCACCCCGCGCGACAGGCCCGCGATCCGGGCCAGTTGGCGGGCGAGGGGCGGGTAGCAGCGCAGCACGACCACGGCCACCGGGATCGCGACGAGCACCGGAGCCGCGCTCGCGTACAGGCCGCTGCTCCCGGAGCTCAGGCCCTGGTTCCGCAGCACGACAAGCCCGCCGATGGACAGGACGAGCAGCGCCGTCTCGATGACGATCCGCCGGACGGCGGATCTATGACGGCCGGTCCGGCGCTCTGTCCTGCCGGTGACAGGCGCCGCCACGCGCTGCGGGACCACGCTGATCAGCACCGGGCCGATCAGGGTCACGGCGATCGTGATGGCAGCCAGCCACCAGCTCACCGTGGCGTCATCGCCGGGGGTCAGTCCGATGGCGAGCGCGGCGGCCGCCACCCCGGCGACCGCGGCGATGACGACGCTGGCTCGGAACGCCAGCCAGCTGAGCTGATACAGCGCCGCGCCCCGGGCTCGCATGAGCGTGAACTCCGCGGCACGGCGCTGCGCCACCAGCCGGGCGCCGAGCAGCACCACCACCGCTCCCATGACGGCCAGGCTGACATACAGCAGCTCGAGCACGGGCGCGACGGCGCTTTCCGCGGTGATGAACGGCGACAGGATGAAGGGAATCTGGGAGACGATCGTCACCGGAACCGGGCTTATGATCCCGTTGGTGACCAGCGTCGCCCCGGAGGAGACCAAGCTGCTGGCGCTCGCTTCCACCCCGCCCGCCTGGCCCGCGGTGAGCTGACCGAGCCCGGCCGGATACCCCCAGGTCACCTCCATTTGAGCGGTGTTGAGCCCGGATTCGATCAGCGGGAGCGCGCCGGGTCCGATGAAGGCCATTCCGGTCCAGTACGGCGGCTGAGACGACTCGGCTGGCGCCAGCCCGGGAGTGGCCGCCACGGGTTGCTGAGTCCAGAAGGCGGTAGCCGCGTTCGTCGGCCGGATGATCCCGGTGACCACTAGATGCACCGCCCCCGCGTCGAGCCGGGAGCCGACCCGCAGCCCGAACCTGGCCGCGGTAGTGGTGGTCACCGCCGCTTGCACCAGGCTCTGCTCCCCCGCCACGCCCTGCGACCCAACGACCGACCCGCCGACCGGGAGCCGTCCGGCCACGAGATGGCTGTAGCTGGCCAGCGCCGTGCGGTAGGCCATCTCGAACTGCGGCTGCCCGTACCCCGCTGCCTGGGGCGCCCCGGTAACTGGCACGTAGCCGCTGGTCAGGCTCGCCCAGGCGGGCGGGTCGTTGGTTAGCGGCACCCCGCCCGCGACCAGCTGCGCCCGCAACGAGGCGCCGGCCGCCGCGATATCGCTGGGCATAACCCGGCGGAAGTCGTCTATCATCGCCGTCTCGCTCGCCGTCCCGATGACGGTCCGGTCGCTGGGCTGCGAAGCCGTGACCACCTGCTGGAGTGCCTCGGTGCGCAACCCCGCGCTCTCTCGCGGGATCGCCAGGCTGGCCAGTATGGCGACGAACACCAGCAAGCCGAAGGCGACACTGGCGGCGGACCCCGTACCGGTCACCGTCACCCAGGCCGTGCGCAGCCGCGGCCACAGCGTTCTCATCTGGCCTCCGCCCGCAACTGCGTCGCTGGGTCGGGTCGGCGCGCGACCGTCAGGGCGGCGGCGGCGACCGGTACCGCCGCGGTGATGAGGGCCAGGGCCACGGCCGGGCCGAGCGGCACTACCGTCAGGGCCCACGGGATCGGCGCCGTCGCACCCGTGGTCAGGGTGATCGCGGGCACCATCAACTCGGCCAGGCCGATCCCGGCCAGCAAACCCACCACGGCGGCCGGAACGCTGAGTGCACACTGTTCCAGGCACAGCTGGCCGGCCTGGGCGTTCTTCCCCACTCCCAGCGCGGCGAACACCGCGCTCTGCGTCCGCCGCGAGCGGATGCTGGCCGCGACGCTGATCGAGAACCCGAGCACGCCGAGCAGCACCGCCGCCAGCCCGGTGGCCAGCATGGCTTGCCGAGGGGCCTTCAGCAGCGGGTTGGCCAGCAAGGCCGCTTGCTGGCTGGCGCGGTCGGTGACCGACAGGCCAAGGCCCGCCGGCAACCGCGGCAGGCGGCCGTCGGTGGTACGCAGCCACCAGCGGGTCACCGTCAAGGGCGTCTGCTGATTGACGACGAGCACGGCGTTGACCTCCGCGAGATCGGCGATCAGCGCCTGGTTCTGCCCGAAGACGGTCGGGAACCTGGCCACCGAGGCCACGATCTGGAAGGTGACCTGGAATCCGCTGAGCGTAACCGTGACGTCTGATCCGACGCTGAGCTTGTTAGCCGCCAGGTAACCGCTGGTGGCGACGGCGGGGATGGCCTGAGGCGCCGGTGCCATGATCGCGACATTCCCGATGACGGCCGTTGGAGGGGGATTGAGCTCGCTCAGGGCCTTCGCCGAGGCATCGTGTCCGGCGTTGAACGTGAGTTGCTGCCCGCCTCCGGCGATGCCCTTCCAGCCCACGGTCGCTGGCGGTTCTCCGTATGACGCCGGCGGCCCGGTGGAGCCCGGTGACGCCGACGTCGGCACCTGCTGCGAGTATGCCGAATCCAGCCACCCCGCCAGGGCAGCGCCGCGTGCGAACGGCCCGCCGAACGGACCGGTGGCGCTAGCGGCCACCGCGAGGGACTCGAGGCTCAGGTTGGCGGTCGGGGCGAACGACGGGTTCGCCAGGTCGTACGGCGGCAGGTTATAGGTCAGCGTGAGCCCAAGCAGCCTCAGCCCGGAGCCGGCCTGCCCTAGACCCGGCATCGTGAAGATCAGGGAGTGCGGCCGGCCATCGGCGGGCAGCGGCCCGGCGGGTATCCCGTAGGTGTCGCCAACGGCATCCTGGATCCAGGCCGTGACCATGACCGAGCCGACACCCTTCTGCAGCTCGGCCGCGCTGGTATTCGGGCCCGCCCCGAGGGTCGCGAGGAGCTCCAGCCGATCCGGCCGTCCGGGCAGCGCCAGCCCGATCGGCGGCTTCGGGATCATGCGCTGCCACAGCGTGCTCAGCGGAATCGGCGACAGGTCGGGGCGGAGCAGGATCGTCTTACCCGCCGTGCTCGCGTCCAGCGCGATCAGCTGGCCTCCGTTGCCGATGTCGGCGACACTGGCCGACGTCGCGGCGGTGACACCCCGTGCCCCGGTGATCGCCTCGATCCCGCCCGGCGGCAGCGCGGCCGCAGCGTTCACCTGCACATCCGAGCCAACCGCGAAGGCGGCCTGGTCCGCGGCCGACTGCTGCCAGCTGGCATACCCAGCCAGCGCCAGCGTGATGGTCGCCGTCGCGACGACGACGAGCAGGGCCGGGCCCGCCTGGCGGATCGGCCGCCTGGCGATCTGCCAGCTCACCATGGCGGCGGCCAGCCGCCGTTCGTAGTCGGTCGCCTTGTCGGCCAGCCTGGCCAGCAGCGGCAGCCCGCGGAGCGGGATGAGCGCCACCCCGGCCAGCGCGAGCGCGGGGGCGATGGCGACCACTGGATCGATCCCGAGCGATCCGGTGGCCGGATGCGCGACGGCCGAGAAGCCGCGCAGCTCCCATACCGCGACAACGGCGAGCGCCACCACGGCCAGATCTCCGCCCGCCCAGGCGATCCCCGCGAGCCAGGCCTGCCGGCCTCGGCGGTGCCTGGCCTCATCGGGGGTCAGGACGGACAGCGCCGGCCAGGCCATCACCGCGGTGCACACCACCAGCACGGCGAGGGCCGACAGCCAGGCCAGCAGGGTGACGCCGCGGCCCGCAGAGCCAGCCAGGCGCACGTTGCCCAGGTCGGCCAGCCCGCCGGTGAGCCGGGTGCCGCCCAGCACGCCCGCTAGGCCGGCCACGGCGCTGATCAGCACTGCCTCGGCCAGCACGGGCCGGGTCAGCTGCCACCGGGTAGCGCCACGCGCCCGCAGCAGCGCGGACTCCTCCTCGCGCATACTGGCCAGCAGCCGCGCGGCCAGCACCAGCGCCGCCCCGGCCACCAGCAGCAACTGCAGTGCGGCGATCGTGAACAGCGACCGGGCCAGCACGATGTTGCTGGCCAGGCCGGCCAGCAGCTGCGGCAGGCTCGAGGTGACCGTCAGCCCTTCCGTGGGGATCACGGCCAGCTGCGAAAGCGCCGTGTTGGTGCTCGCGGCGAGTGCGCCGATGTTACCGCTGGCCATGGCTTCCGCCTGCGGAAGCACGAACCAGGAGGCCTGGGTCACGGTGAGGCTACTGCCGAACGCCGCGGGGTTCACCACCGCGGGGCCATATACGGCACTGGAAGTCCGGAGGGTCCCCCCGGCGGTGGTGACGGAGGAATTCTGGACACTGCTCCCCGAGACCGGCAGCAGATCCAGCGCCCAGTACGGCGACGCCGGGTCGTCGGGCCGGTACAGGCCGGTGACCCGCAACGAGATCGGCGCCCCGGTGGGCTGAGGGTCACCGGTCAGCACCGAACCTAGCGTCAGGTGCAGCTGGCTGGCCACGGTGGCCGGCAGTGCCACCGGCACCTGACCACCGCCGCGGGGCGGTCCTGGCCATTGCCCCGCGGTCAGCGTCGCCTGTGCGCTGAAATCTCCCAGCGACGCGATCTGGACCTGTGTGATGGACATGGTGGCGGTCGCGTGGAGGCTTGGGCCGGTCGACGTAAGGTCGCTCGGCGGTAGCTCGATCGGCTCCGCCCACAGCGCGCTTTCCAGCTGGAAACCAACCCCTGGCCAAGCCTGGCGCAGCGCGGTGCGGATTAGCTGCGAGTCGGCGGCGGCGCGGCCGACACTGGCCGGGCCGCTGAGTCCGATCACCCGGCTCTGCGGGTCGGCGAGGAAGCTCTCCGCTCCGGACGGGATGACCGCCGCGGCGAAGGTCCACAGTACGGCCGCGAGCCCGGTGGCGAGCAGGACCGTGACCGCGACGCAGGCCAGCAGCAACCATGAGGATCTGGCCCGGCGCGCCAGGAAAGACACCCCAAGCCCCGATCGCATTTATCCGCCCTCGACGCTGACGACGGCCCCATCCTCCAGCGAGACAACCTTGTCGGCCAGGTCGATCAGCGCCTCGTCGTGGGTGGCGACCAGCGCGGTGATCCCCTCGGAACGCACCACGCTGAGCAGCAGCTCCATGATCTGCCGACCGGTCTCCAGGTCGAGCTGGCTGGTCGGCTCGTCCGCGATCAGCAGGCCCGGCCGACCAGCTAGCGCGCGGGCGATGGCCACCCGCTGCTGCTGGCCACCGGAGAGCTCGTCTGGGCGGTGCGCGGCATGGCTGGCCACCCCGGTCAGCGCCAGCATGGCCGCGACCCGTTCCCGGCGCTCGCTGGACGCCACGCCCGCGATGCGCAGCGGAATGCCGACGTTCTCCGCCGCCGACAGCATCGGCACCAGCCCGAAGGACTGGAAAATAAAGGCGATCCGGTCCCGCCGCAGCGCCAGCCGCTCCCGCTCGGTCATCCGGTTCACCTCGCGGCCGTCTACCCACACCCGGCCGTCCGTCGGGTCGTCCAGCCCGCCGATGATGTTCAGCAGTGTGGTCTTGCCGGAACCTGATCGTCCGCGCAAGGCGACGAGCTGGCCACGGTCCACCGTGAACGAGACCCCGCGCAGCGCATGGACGGCCGTATGCCCGCTGCCAAAGGTCCGATGGATACCGTCCGCCGCCAGCATGACCTGGGGCGGCTGGCCGACGTTACCTTCGCCGTGCGCCGAGTGTGTCCGGACGGAGTTCATTCCGATCCTTACCGAGATGGCTACTCGCCGGCCGGCCAGCGAGCGGCCGGTGGGTGGAACTATGCTCACGCGTTACCTAGAGACAATGCAAGGACAAACATCAGATCGTTACCTAGCGGCAAGCTAGAGGTACCGCTCGGCCAGCGCCGGGCCAAGCCGACCTGGCAAGATGGCGCCACCGGTAGGCTGCTGCGTGATATGGCCGGTCCAAGAAGGCCCCGATCCTTGTCCGAGAGGATGGCCGCGTGTCCGTCCGAGGGGTTGTAGTAGTGGCCCACGGTGGCAAGGAAGTCAGCACCGAGCCGGTGACCGCGATTCAGCCCGCTGTGCTGCGGATGATCCCGGTCGCGGGAGCCATCCGACGGGCGCTGCGCGGAAGCGGAGCTGTGGTCGTGCGCCCGCGGTTCCGGCTCCAAGGCTGGAACGGGGCCGAGGCCTCGCCGGTGAATGATCTTGGCCACGTGCTGGATGAGATCCGGGGCCGGTTCGGCGATGTTCCCGTCGTGCTAGTCGGCCACTCGATGGGGGCACGGGCCGCGCTACGCGCGGCCGGACATCCCGCGGTGACCGCGGTCGCGGGCCTGGCGCCCTGGCTGCCATCAGGGGAACCAGTTGACCAGCTGGCGGGGCGGCGGATCCTGCTTGCCCACGGCAGCGCCGACCACATCACGAGCCCCGCGCAGACGTGGGATTACGCGGACCGTGCTAGTTCCGTCGGCCAGGTGGCGGCGCTCGAGGTGCTCGGCGGCGATCACCCCATGCTCCGCCGGGCACGCCTGTGGCACGACATCGCCGCCGAATTCGCTCGGCTGGCGCTGGGGCTGCCCGCCGGTCAGGGAGCGGCGGCGATGACGATCGAAAAGGCATCCGCGAAACCGGGCCGGCAGGTGCTGTGATGGCAGCCGACGCAGACACACGTCGGGCGCTGGCTCTTGCCGCGCTGCTGGCCGCCGCCGGGGTTACCCACCTGGCCAAGCCGGAGCCGTATGACGGGATCGTGCCCCGGTCGCTGCCCGGCTCCCCGCGCCGGTGGACGTATGCCAGCGGCGCGGCTGAGCTGGCCGTGGCCGCGGCGGTCGCTTACCCGCGTACCCGCCGGGCGGGCGGCCTCGCCGCCGCCGGGCTGTTCGCCGCCGTTTTCCCCGCCAACGTGCGGATGGCCGCGGACTGGCGGCACCGCTCCCCCGCGCAGCGAGCCGTCGCTTACGGGCGACTGCCATTGCAGGTCCCGCTGATCTGGTGGGCGCTACGGGTCAATCGCAGTTCGCGCGACGTTGGGCGCGGACTCGCGCGCTGAGCCGGGTCAGGCCGTAGAGGGCGTCAATGCTGGGTGTGGCCACGCCGGTCCGGGCACCGATCTCACGGACCGCCCCGACCAGCGCGTCCAGCTCCAGTTCGCGTCCGGCCTCGGCATCCTGCAGCATCGAGGTACGGAAGGCACCCAGCTTGCGGGTGATCAGGTTCCGGTCGGCGGGCAGCTGATCGATCGGACAGCCAATCCGCGCGCCGATCTCGCGCGCCTCCAGCATGGCCGACTCGCAGAACACGCGGACCAGGTCATCATCGAGGATCTGGTCGCCGGTCGCCCCGGTCAACGCGGAGACCGGGTTGACGGTCAGGTTGCCCCACAGCTTGTACCAGACGTCCTGCCGGATGCGCGGGGAGAGGGTGACGGCCAGGCCTGCCGCGCCGAGCGTGCCGGCCAGGTCGCGCAGCCGCGGCGTGTCAGCGCCGGAGGGCTCACCGATGATGAGGCCGTTCCCGCTGTGGTGCCTGATCACGCCCGGCTCGGGCGAGCTGGCGCTCATGTGCACGACGGTCCCGATCACCCGGCGGAACGCGATGGCGGCGGCGATCCGGCCGCCGGGGTCGACGCTGTCCAGATGCAGCCCGGCGCATGGTCCGCCGGCCTGGTCGCCAAGGAAGAACCACCAGGGCACGCCGTTCATCGCTGGCAGCACGATCGTGTCCGGTCCCAGCAGCGGGCCGATGCCAGCCGCGGCCGCCGGAGCCGACTGCGCCTTCACCGCCAGCACGACGACGTCGTGCGGGCCGAGTTCAGCGGCGTCATCAGAAACGCTGACCTGCGTGGTAACGGTTCCGTCGGCGGACTCGACGCGCAGGCCACGGGCGCGCAGCGCGTCCAGGGTCGCACCGCGCGCCAGCACCGACGTCTGCGTCCCGGCGGCGGCCAGCCCGGACGCTATGAACCCGCCGATCGCTCCGGCACCCACGACACAAAAGCGCATGCGCGCTACCTTAAACCGGCGCCCGGCCTCCCGGAACCAGCACGCGTTCACGCACTATCCGGGCCGCGGGCGGCTCCCCGCTCTTGTCGGCCGACGGCGGGCGGGACTCAAGACGGGGCGCGGAGCGGGCGAGGCAGCCCAGCGCGAGGATGGTGACCAGCACGGCGAGGCCGACGGCAACCCAGCCCGCCGCGCCCAGCTTGGACGTTTCGCCGAGCAGCCCGGTGCCGACGGCCACGCTGGCCAACGGCGTGACCGCGGCGATGATCGGCAGGGTGATCATGGGCTGGCCAGCCTGGTAAGCCGTCTGCGTCAGCAGCACGTTACCCAACCCGCACACGACCAGTGCGTACACGGTCCACGAGGTGGCGATTGCGGCGGGGTCGTGGCTCACCGCGTGGGCGAACGCCATGGTGACCACCGCCGAGCAGGAATCCGCTAGTCCGGCCGCCACCGCGAGCAGCACGCCGCGGCGGCGTCCCGCGGCACGCAGGCCGACGGCGGCGGTGACCAGCGCGGCCCCGCCGGTAACGGCAGCGCCCAGGCCCACCCTGGCCGCGCCCGGCTGCCCCGCCCCGTGACCGTAACCAGGCGAGGTGAGCGCCAGGAACGCCACGATGGCCAAAACGACAGTGAACGCCGCGGCCCAGGAGGCCCGGCTGAGCGGACGGCCCGACCAGACGCGCACGATGATCACCGCGACGACAAGCTCCGCGGACACCATCATCTGTACCGCCGCCAGCGGTCCGGACCTGAGCGCGACCGCGTGCGCCGCGAACCCGGCGATCTGCACCGCGATTCCCGCCAGCCATAGCGGCTGGGACGCCAGCAAGAACAGCAGCCGGGGCCGTCCCGCCGACGACCGCGGTGCCGTGGCCGCCTGCCGCTGCTGCACCGCTGCCCCGGTTCCGTAACACACGGCGGCGGCCAGCGCGGTCGCGATCATCACCATCACAAACACCACGCTACGAGCGGCACATGGTGTCAGACCATCCGGCAGATCCCCCATTCTTTCCTCCGGAAAGTCCCCCATCCGATGGTGGAGTTAACCCCACCACGGCTGCATCCGGGCTGCTCAGGAACCGGGTTACGTCGGCGGCGTCGGTGTCCAGGGCCGCCTGGGTCTCGGTGTCCAGTGGAGCGAACGGCGCGAGTTCGACCTCGCCGTTCGTGATGGTCCAGGTCGCCACCGCCCGACCGCCAGCCAGCGCGAACGGCCGGAACAGCCCGTTGACGGTGACGATCCGCTTGTGCGGGCCGACGATGGGATCACGGGAAGCCCAGCCCAGCAGCAACGGGTCGAATGCACCAAGCAGCAGTGGCGGCGGCAGCGCCGCGGCCGGGTCCGGCGGCTTTCCCGGTAGCTCGGCCAGCCCGTCGGCTCGCTGCGTCGCCCCGCACCCGGCCAGCCCGAGCCGGGCGTCGCGGAGCCCGATGCCCGCCCACCGGGCGAGGTCGCGGTCGTCGGCTGGGGCATGGCCGGCCAGGTAACGCCGGGCCAGTTCGGCCAGCGCCGCCTCCCGGCTCATCGCCGTCGGCGGTGCGCCTAGCCAGTCCTGGACCAGCACGAACGCCTGCTCCCGTCCGGCGGCCGGCCCACGCACGATCAGGCCCTGGATGCTGGCCAGGATCAGGATGTGCACCATCGCCTGGCCTTCGGTCCGTATCCCGGCAGCGGCGACCCGCTCGCGGAGCTGAGCCCGGGTCAGCGGGCCGTCGGCGGCCAGCGCCGCCGCCACGACGGCCACCGCCCGCTCCGCGTCGCCCGGCGATACGCCCTCCTGCTCCAGCCGCCGGGAGTTCCCGGTCCGCAGTTGCGGGGTGGTCAGCGGATGCAGCCACCAGTAGTCCTCGGTGCGGACCAGGTGCAAGGTGCCGCGGTTCAGCCAGCTGACGATCATCGCGCGCCGGGCGAGAGCGGAATCGACGTCCGAGACCGACAGTCCCGCCGAACGCGCCCGGATCGTGAGCCGGGCGCCGCGCGGATCCTGCGCCTGAACAGCCAGCAGCCGCCCGGTGACCTCCTCGGCGCTGGCCGCCGGGTGGTCACCGAGCAGTTGCGCGGCGCACCGCTCCGCGGTCACCGCCAGCTCATCGGAAGTATTCACCGGCCGAGACTCTACCGCCGGTGCGTCCTAACCAATCACGCGACCGGCCTCGACAACGCGAAAACGTGCAGTTGCCCGTTGCTGATCGTGGTCGGGAGCGTGATGCTCGCAACCGTCTTATCCAGATTTACCGCCACTGTCGCCTCGAACACGTACATGTCGTCGGCCTTGGTCGCGCCGTTGTCGTAGTTGATGTAGGGCAGCGTGGCGACGACGTCGTTGCCGAAGAGCACCGGCCCGCCGAAGCCGAGCGCGTAGCCACCGAAGCCAAGTTCGGCCGTGCTCGTGGTGCCGTCGGTGTAGTTGACAGTTACTTCTCCTTCCGAGCCCGCGGTACCGGAATTGGTCCCGGTTCCGAGAAAGCCGACTTCGCTGGCCCCACCGGCACGTCCGGTACGACGGTCTGGCCGTCCGCCTCGACGTTGTCTGGTTGGCCAGCGGCGACGTCGGACCAGGTGAACTGGAGGTCCCCGACGGTCACCGTGGCGCCGGGCGCCAGGCCCGCCGCCGTCAGCTGCTGCTCGGAGTAGCTGTAGCCGTTACCATCCAGGTTGGCCTGGTCCACCGCGCCGTCGTCGCTGATCCCGGTGTTGTTGTAGAACGGAGCCAGGTCATCTGGCGTGTCGGTGACCACGGTGAACGGAACGGCGCTAGCGGACACGCCATCGGTGTCCTCCAGGTTGAGCGTGGCCGGATAGCTGCCGGCGGTGGCCGGTCCGGTGACTGTCAGCTGGATTGTCGCCGTACCGTTGGCTGGGATCGTCACGCGTCCTCTGGACGGCGTTACCCTCAGGCCGCTGCCCGCGCTGACAGCCCACGGAAGCGTGTGTGGCCTGCCGGACAGCGATTGCACCGTCACGGTTTCTGTCGCCGAAGCGCCGGCACCAAGGGTCAGCGAGGATTCGCTCGCGGCGCCGAAGCCGGAGAATACCTCGGGACGGGCACCCAGCGGCGTGATGAGATCATCCAGGTTGACCGAGTCGGCGATCGCCAGGTACCCGGTGTCGTTGGGGTGCAAGCTGTCACCTGAGTTGTAGGCGGGCAGCAGCTCGGCCGGGTCGGCCGGGTTCTCCAGCACGGTGGAGAAGTCAAGGGAAGCGTCGAAGGCGCCGCTGGTGAGAATCCAGTGGTTGACCTGCTCGCGGGTGACGTTGCCGGTCACGGTGTAGTAACTCGCCCCCTGGTCTGGCTGCAGCGTCGCGCCGATCACCCTGATCCCGTTCGCGTGCGCGATCTCAATCAGTTCCGTGTAGGCGTTCGTCAGCTGGCTCGCCGTAATCGTCGGGTTGTCACCGATGTCGTTCTCGCCGAGCCAGATGACGATGTCCTTTACCCCGGCGTTCTCGATCGCGTCCTGGTAGAAGCGCGCCACTCCGGCCGCTCCGCTGGTACCACTGTCAGTGAGCAGCTGGTCGCCCGAGATCCCGGCGTCCAGCACGGACATCTGCTGGCCGGCCGGAAGGTCAAGCAGCCGGCGGGCCAGGTCATCCGTCCACCGCTCGTTCGCGTCGGTGGTGGAAGCGGTGCCATCCGTCGTCGACGCGCCGAACGCCACCACGGCCCCGCGCACCTGGGGGTTGTAGACATCGACGCCGTCCAGGAAGTACCAGGAGGTGTCGGTCTTGGTGTAGTCCGTCGCACTGGTGTCACCGGCGTCGTTCCCTGACGCGTAGTAGTTGGTGCTGGTCGCACTGGGGTGCCAGGTAGCCGGACCAGTCGCGCCGGAGAAGTACAGGCTGATCGCGAGGTCCGTCTCGGACCCGACAGCGAGCTTCACCGGATCGCTGAGCACCCGGTCCCCCGCCTCGATCGTGACGCTATCCGACCCGCCGAAGGTCACCTCGGTATCGGTGCCGGCCTCGATGGCGGCACCCGTGCTGCGCAGCCCGACGTACGCCGCGGTCACCGTCAGCGGACCGGTGCCGAAGGCGTTGGAGATCCGGAGCTTGATCGCACTGCCGCCGACGCTGGTGTGCACGATGTTGCGCACCGTCTGGTCGTCGAAGCCGGTGTCCGACAGCCCGCTGGTGGCGGCCACCGTCTGCGCCGCTTCCCAGCTCCCTACCCACCCCGGGTTGTGCTCCGCCGACACGCCGCCGCTCTTAACGCCAGAAGCAGCCGACGCGCCCGCCGCCCGCACCGCACTCAATCCGAGAACCGCGGCGACAGCCAGGCCGAACGCGGCCCCCGACCGAAGCCTGATCCGGACATGTTTCATCATCACTCTCCAGTGCTCTCCCAAGCTTCCGCACATCCAGCCATAAGTAAGCTAAACCGACCGGAATAATTTGTAAATCAAACGAATAGGAAAACTAGGAAATCCCAGTTCAGCGGGTACCCCCCGGAGACAGGAGTGCCAACCCCGAAGCAGTGACCCCAGCGGAACGACACCCAATCCCGCAGACAAGAGGGCAACCCCCAGGCACGACGACAGCGCGCAGGCAAGGGCAGCAATGTGACATCGACGCCCTTGGCGCTACCCGAGCGGCCGCCTCAGTCACCACAAATACCTCAGCCGACGGCGGTCCCGCGGGGCCATCGGTGACCCATCGGTGGGGCTGGGGCGCCTGCGATGGGCCATCGACGGCCATGTAGATGTCATTCAGCCGGGCGATATGTCCCGTATGCTCGGCGGGCGGGGCACGCCGGAACCCTAGGAGGAATCATGGCGAGTGCGCTCGACTTCACCGTGACCGCGGCCGATGGCGGCCAGGTGCCGCTGAGCGGCTATTCGGGCCAGGTGCTGCTCATCGTAAATGTGGCCAGCAAGTGCGGGCTGACACCGCAGTACGAGGGTCTTGAGGCGCTCTATCGCGACGACAAGGGCCGTGGCCTGGAGATTCTCGGTTTTCCCTGCAACCAGTTCAAGGAGCAGGAACCGGGTACCAACGAGGAGATCCAGGAGTTCTGCAAGACCAACTACGACGTCACCTTTCCGGTGTTCGCGAAGATCGACGTCAACGGGCCCGGCGCGGATCCGCTGTATCAGTACCTGCGTACCCAGGCTCCAGGCGACTTCGGCCCGCGGTACGGCGATTTCTACCAGGCCATCTCCAAGATCCGGCCTGGCTCTGACGGCACCGACGAGATCAAGTGGAACTTCACCAAGTTCCTGATCGGCCGGGACGGCACCGTCATCAAGCGCTACGAGCCACCGGTGCCGCCCGCCGACATCAAAGCCGACCTGGAGAGCTACCTGTAATCCTGGGCGGTGCGGCGTTACCCGCCAAAGAGGGTGGGCAGGGCCGCACCGACCAGGAACGCGGCCTCGGGGAGCGAGGGCTTAGACCGCTTGTTCGGCTTGGAGTTTCTTGACGGCGTCCAGGGCCTCTTGGATGTGGCCGCCGATGTTCATCATTGAGCTGAACACGTTGCGGACGGTGCCGGTGCGGTCGATGACGTAGGTGACCCGGCCCGGTATGACGGCGAGCGTCGTCGGGACTCCGTAGCTCTTGCGGACCTTTCCGCCCTTGTCGCTGAGCAGCGTGAACGGCAGTTCGTGGTGGCCGACGAAGCTGGCGTGCTTGTCCACGGAATCGGAGCTGACCCCGATCACGTCGGCGCCGGCGTCGGTGAACACCTCGTAGCTGTCACGGAAGGCGCACGCCTCCGCGGTGCAGCCTTTGGTCTCGTCCTTGGGATAGAAGTACAGCACCACGACCCGCTCTCCGAGCCGGTCACTCAGCCGTACTGGTTCGCCGGCTTGTGACGGGAGGGTGAAGTCGGGAGCCTTGTCGCCGACCTGGATGCCACGTGCCATAGCGCGCCTTCCTCTTCTTTTCTTTAGGATCCTTCAAGGGAAACCGTGAGCGCGGCCAGCTGGTCGCGCAGCGAAGCCGCGTCGGCCGGATCGAATCCCTGGCATCGGCCGAGCAGTGCCTCCGGTACGGAGGCGAGGCGTTCGCGCAGGGCGAGCCCTTCGGCGGTGAGGCTCACCAGGACCCGGCGCTCGTCTTCGGGGTCGCGGGACCGGGTCACATACCCCATCGCGGCCAGCCGCTTCAGCAACGGGGTGAGCGTGCCGCTGTCGAGCCCGAGTTTGTCCCCAAGCTCACCGACCGCCTGGGCGCGCTGCGGGTCCTCCCACAACGCGAGCATCGTGATGTACTGCGGGTAGGTCAGCCCGGTGCCTTCGAGCAGCGGCCCGTAGGCACGAACGATCGCCCGGCTCGCCGAATACAGGGCAAAACACAGCTGCCGGTCGAGCTCGAGCTGCGGATAGCCTGTCACGCTCAGAAGTCTACCGCACGATTAAATTGCACACAATATTTTGGTGCCGCGCCTTTGTGGTGGCACGGGTGCTGGTCCAACGAGTCGCCGGATTGCTGTCGCGGGCCCGGCGATGTCCCATCGGTGGCGGGATAACGCCAGCTATGGGACATAGGTGGGGCCGAGGGAAGGGGCTGGCGGGGTTTGTGGCGGCGGAGGGTGGTCGGGCTGGGATGATTCTTGTGCTTGGAGGCGGGCGCGGTGATAACGTAATGTCCGAATGAGACTACGCGAGGTCATGATGTCTTCGCCTTTAATGGTGCCACCGGGAGCTTGGCAACGTGCCGAGGCTACCGGCTTCGTCGGCCGCCAAGCGGAGCTTGCCCAGCTTGGCGCGCTGCTGAATGAGTCGCGGCTGGTGACGGTAACCGGACCGGGCGGCGTCGGTAAGACCCGGCTTTCGCTGCGGGCAGCGGCGGACGCGGCGGGCCGGTACGCCGACGGCATGTGCCTGATCGAGTTGTCCGGGCTGCGCGATCCTGACTTGCTCGCGCATACCGTGGCCACCAGCCTCGGGCTGCCGGAACAGGACACCCGGTCGCAGCTCAGCGTGGTCATCGATTACCTTCGCGACCGGTGCATGCTGCTGATCCTCGACACCTGCGAGCACCTGCTGGACGCGTGCGCGCTGCTGGCGGAGACCGTGCTGGCCGAGACGTCTGGCGTGACGATCCTGGCCACCAGCAGGCAGGCACTCGATGTGTCAGGTGAGCACACCTACCTGGTGCCGCCGCTGCCGGTCTCCGATACCGATGGCGGCGACGCGGCCGAACTGCTCACCCAGCGGGCGATCGCGGCGGTGCCGGGGTTTTCTGTCCGGCCCGCCGACCTGCCGCACGTTATCGCGCTGTGCCGCCGGCTTGACGGTATCCCGCTGGCCATCGAACTGGCCGCCGTGCGGCTGCGCGCGCTGCCGTTGCACTCACTGGCCGCGCGGCTCGAGGACCGGTTCCAGGTACTGACCGGCGGCCGCCGCACCGCGATCCCCCGGCATCAGACGCTGCACACCGCGATCGAGTGGAGTTATGAACTGTGCACGCCCGCGGAGCAGGCGCTGTGGTCGCGGCTATCGGTCTTCGCCGGTGGTTTCGACATCGCCGCCGCGGAGGACGTGTGCGCCGACGGCGCCCTGGCGCGCGAGAACATCCTGGAAACGCTGATCGGCCTGGTCAATAAGTCCATCGTGCTGCGGGGGGACGACGGGGACATCACCAGGTTCCGGCTGCTCGACACGATCCGCGAGTTCGGCGCCGAACTGCTCGCGGAAACCGGGCTCGAGCCGGGAGTACGCGGCAGGCACGTTGATCGCTACCTCAGGATGGCGCGCTATTTCGGCGACCACCTCCTCGACGGCGATCAGATGGCGCGGTTCCATGAACTGCGCCGGGAGCATGACAACATCCGGGCGGCACTGGAATACGCGATCGGCCTCCCCGGGCGCGGCGCCGACGCCGCCGCGCTGGCCGGCCATCTGTACGGGTACTGGCAGATCTCCGGCTTTCTCCGCGAGGGCAGGTACTGGCTAACCAAGGTGCTGGACCCGCTGCCCGAGCTGTCCGCGGAACGCGCGCAGGCACTGATCGTCCGCGGGTACCTGGGCACGTTCCAGGGTGAGAACGCCGAAGCGGTGCAGGACACCCGCGCGGGCACCGAGCTAGCCGAGCGGTGCGGTGCGGCGCTGGTCTGTGCCCGTGGCTGGCTGTACCAGAACCTCGCGCTGACGTTCTCTAGCCGGTTCGACGAGGCGCTAGCCGCTGGTGCCGAGGCCGGACGACGTTTTGAACAGCTCGACGACTACATCGGGCTGATCACCCTGACGCCTCATATGGGCCATCTGCACCAGCTTCGCGGTGAGGTGGAACTGGCCATCCAGTGGTGCGCGCGCGGCCTGGACCGGCTCGGCGAGAACTCGACGGAGCGGTGGATCCAGAGTTATCTGCACCTGGTGACGGGTTTCGCGCTGTTCCAGGTGGCCAGCAGGCACGACGAGTGCGCGGCGGCAGTTGGCAACGCGTTGCGGACCAAGCACGAGCTCGGTGACCAGGTCGGCAGCGCGTACGCGCTGGAGGTGCTTGGCTGGCTGGCGGCCGAGGCGGGACGGTTCGAGCGGACGTGCTGGCTGCTGGGCGCGGCCGATCCGCTCTGGGACCGGGCGGGCGCCCGGCTGAGCAACCAGGCGAGCATGGAACAGTCTCATCAGCGGGCGGCCAAGGCGGCCACCGGTGCGATGGGCACGGAGCGGTACGCCGCGTTGTACAACCGGGGCGCGCGGCATCCGCTCGACGACATCGTGCTGCTGGCCACGGCGGATGCCGACGAGTTGCCCGCGCCGCCGTCGGCTGGCCGCCGGTCCGCGGCTGGGACACTCACCAAGCGCGAGACCGAGATCGCCGCCCTGATCGCCAGCGGCATGTCCAACCGCGAGATCGGGGTGCAGCTGGTGATCTCGAAACGGACCGTCGACGCGCACGTGGAGCACATGTACGCCAAGCTCTCCATCTCGTCCCGTACGCAGCTGGCGACCTGGCTGATCAACAGGGACCGGGAGACGCGCGGCCCGACGTTATGGTCATGCGTTATTGCTTTAGGTTGTAGACCCGCATGGCGTTGCCGGCCAGCACCAGGCGCGCGGTTTCCTCGTCCGGGCACAGCGCGGCGACGGCGCGCGCGTTGGCCGCGATGCCGGGGACTCCTGGCCAGTCGGTGCCGAAGATCATCTTGCGTACCAGGCGGTTCCAGTTGTGCCGGGAGTAGTACTCGCGCAGCCGGGACGGCGGCAGGCCGGACAACTCGATCCACACCCGCTCGTGGGTCAGCGCCAGGAACGCCGCCGCGTCGTACCACCAGCCTCGGCCGCCGTGGGCGAGGCTGAACGCCAGCCGCGGGAAGTCCCGCAGCACGTCGTCCAGCAGCACCGGGTCGGCGAACCGGTTGACCGACCCAGGGAACGTGCTGGTGCCGCAGTGCACGACGACCGGGATGCCCGCCGACTGGCACACCTCGTAGGCCGGATAAAGCGCGCGGTCGTTCACCGCGGCGCCGGCGTGCACCGGATGGATCTTGCACGCGACCGCCCCCAGATCGAGCTGCCGCCGCAGTTCCTCGTCGATCGGGTAGTGCAGGTGCGGGTTCACGTTGGCGATCATCTTGATCCGGCTGGGGTTGTGCGCGGCCAGCGGCAGCAGGTCCTCGATGGGCTGGATGCCGGTGGTTTTCGGGCTGTACTCGCACAGCAGCAACGCGATGTCCACGCCCTCGTCGGCGAGGTAGCCGTCGAACGCGGGCGGGTCGACGGTCCCGTCGGGAGTGTAGACGCGGTCGAGCACGCCGTCGGCGCCGAAGTCCTGCGCCCACTGCTGCCAGGCGAGCTTGAGCGTGGGCAGCCGCGCCGCGTGCAGGTGCACGTCCACCAGGGGCATTCCGTCGAGCATCAGGCTGGCACCTCGGTCAGCGCGCTGACGGCCAGGGCGCGCAGTTCGACGCGGCGGATCTTGCCGGTGGCGGTGGCCGGGAAGGCGTCGGTGAAGATGATCCGGCGCGGGCACTTGAAGGCCGGCAGTTCGGCGCGGCAGAACGCGATCAGTTCCTGCTCGGTGACGGTGCTCGATATCACGAAGGCGACCGGTTTTTCGAGGTCGTCGGCGTCGGTGGCCGAGACGACCACCGCCGCGGTCACCGCCTCGTGGGCGAGCAGCCGCTCCTCCACCTCGGCGGGCGATACCCAGATGCCGCTGGCCTTGAGCATGTCGTCGGTGCGGCCCAGGCAGCTGTAGCTGCCGTCGGCCTCCTGGACGTAGGTGTCGCCGGTGCGCAGCCACTCCCCCTGGAACACCTGGCGCGAGGCGGCGTAACGGCTCCAGTATCCGATGGCCGCCGACTCGCCGCGCACGAACAGCGTGCCCGGAGTGCACGGCGGCACCTCCTCGCCGTCGTCGTTGAGGATGCGCAGTTCATAGCCGGGAACGGCTTCTCCGGTGGTTCCCGGACGGACCCGGCCGGGACGGTTGGACAGGAAGATGTGCAGCATCTCGGTCATCCCGAGCCCGTCGAGGATGTCCGGCCCGAAGCGCTGGGTCCACCGCGTCTGCAGCGGCGCCGGGAGCCGCTCCCCCGCCGAGGTCGCCAGCCGGACCCCGGCCAGGGCGTCGGCGGGGAGCCGCGAGTGCAGCATGTTCGCGAAGAACGTCGGCCCGGCGAAGAACAACGTCGCGCCGAACTCGTTGGCCCGGGCCACTATGGTGTCCGGTTTCGACGGTGACGGCTCCAGGATGGACGTCGCGCCGACGGCCAACGGGAACAGCACCGAGTTGCCCAGGCCGTAGGCGAAGAACGCCTTCGCCGCGGACAGGCAGCGGTCGTCTGGCCGGATGCCGAGTACCTGTGCTCCATAGGTCTCGTATACCACCCGGACCGAGCCGTGCCGGTGCATCGCGCCCTTCGGCTTTCCGGTGGTACCCGAGGTATACAGCCAGAACGCCGGGGAGTCCTCCGTCGTGTCGTACACGGACTCGTCCGGGTCCCCTTCCGGCAGGCTGTCCAGGATCCCGGTCAGCTCCGGCGCCTGCGCTGCGGCCTGCGTCGCGGTCTCTTGGTAGTCCGGCGAGATCGCCACCAGCCGGGCGCGGGAGTCTCGCAGCAGGACTCCCAGGTCGGGCGCTTTCAGCATGGTGGACACCGGGACCGGCACCGCGCCGATGCGCAGGGCCGCCAGGTAGGCAATGACGAACTCGGGGCTGTCGGCCATGTACATGACCAGCCGCTGCTCGGGTTGCAGGCCTCGCTCCCGCAGGCCCGACGCCACCCGGCACACCCGGTCGTGCAACTGCGAGTAACTAAGCTCACCGCGGACCCCGGTCAATGCCGTGCGGGCCCCGTTGCCTGCCTCAATGTGCCGGTCGAGCAGGTACCGGCTGGCGTTGAACAGTTCGGTCATGGCGCTGTCCGCTCAGGAAAGGTGAACGTAGTCGTAGTCGAACGGCTGGCCGTTGATCCCGTTGCGCGGCGGCGCGATCCAGGACGCGATCTTCCCGCGTTCGTACACCGGCCGCATCAGGGACCGGACGTGAGTCTTGTCCACGACGGTGGGCAGCCAATCGTCGTGGTGCCGCTGCCACTCGTCACTGCTGATGACGCGGCCACCGGGATCGGTTTCGATGCTCGCGAACGCGCCGACCTTCCGGTTGAACGCCACCGACGGCAGCGCCAGCCGGTGGGCGAGGCCCGCTTGCGCCAGGATCTTGTTCCACCGGTTGATGCCCGCCTGGCAGTCGGAGATGTACTCGCGGCGCAGGTCGGTGTTCAGGCCGACCAGCGCCGACACCTCGGCCTGCGCGACGTGACCGCCGAGGACCGTGTCCACCAGGATCGAATCGTCGGTGAGCCGGTGGTCGTCGCGGCGGCGTTCCTCCATCCAGCGGCCCTTCAGCCCGGCGGTGAAGTAGTTGGCCACGTTGGTAGAGGTCTCGGAGCCGAACAGGTCCAGGGACACCGAGTAGTGGAAGTTCAGGTACTTCTGGATGACGTTGAGCGGGACGACTCCGTAACCGGCGACGTCGTCGGTGTCTTGTTCCACCATGACCTGGGCCGTTCGTTCCACTACCCGGTCCACGCCGGTAGTGCCGACGAACATGTGGTGAGCCTCTTCCTTGAGCATGAACTCACAGGTCCGGGACAGCGGGTCGAAGGCCGATTCCTTCAGCGTCCCGAGCTGGTATTTGCCGTCCCGGTCGGTGAAGTAGGTGAACATGAAAAACGATAGCCAGTCCGGGGTTTCCTCGTTGAAGGCGCCGAGGATCCGCGGCGATTCCTCGCTGCCGGAGTTGCGATGCAGCAGTTCCTCGGCTTCCTCCCGGCCCTCGCGGCCGAAGTAGGCGTGCAGCAGGTACACCATCGCCCACAGGTGGCGGCCCTCTTCCACGTTCACCTGGAACAAGTTTCGCAGGTCATAGAGGGACGGCGCGGTCGCTCCGAGGTTGCGCTGCTGTTCCACGCTGGCCGGTTCGGTATCACCCTGGATGACGATCAGCCGTCTGAGGTCGGAGCGGTATTCGCCGGGCACTTGCTGCCAGGCGGGCTCGCCCTTGTGCTGGCCGAACGCGATCGCCCGGTCCGGCTTGCGCTCGGCGAGGAAGATGCCCCACCGGTAGTCGCGCATCGCGACGTGCCCGAAGTGCGCCCAGCCCTCGCGGCCCACGTTCATCGCGGTGCGCAGGTAGACGTCTTCGGTCGGGAGGGTGGGGCCCATGGATTCCCACCAGGACAGGAAGTTGGGCTGCCAGGACTCCAGCGCGCGCTGCAGGCGACGGTCCTCGTGCAGGTCGACGTTGTTCGGGATCTTTTCCGTGTAATCCGCTGTGGTCGTCATCGCTCACACTCGCTTGGCGTCAAAGTCGGCCCGCTGCCCGGTGCCGAACCGGCGCAGCGCGCCCTCGGGGCCGGAGGCGTTGGGGCGGTTGAAAATCCAGTTCTGCCAGGCCGAGAGCCGGCCGAAGATCTTGGTTTCCATCGTCTCCGGTCCGGCGAACCGGTAGTTGGCCTCGAGTCCGGTCAAGGCGTCGGGGTTGAAGCTGGCCCGTTCCTCCACCGCGATCCGCACCTCGTCGTCCCAGTCGATGTCGTCCGGCGCGAAGGTCACCAGGCCGAGTTGTTCGGCTTCTCCGGCTTCGAGCGGCTGCCCCGCGTGCTTGCTCGCGGCTTCGTATTCGTCGTCGCGGCCGTAGAACCTGGTCCGCAGCCGGGTGAGTCCGTTGCCCATGGGAAGCGGACCGAGGTTCAGCGGGCCGACCGTGATCGTGGCCGGATCGGCTTCTGTATCCTCGGCCTCTCTCGTCCCGAGCAGTTGGTAGGAGCGGTCGGCGGCCAGGGCCAGCTCCAGCAGCGACCCGGCGAAGCACGACCCGGGCTCGATCAGGGCGATCAGCGACCTGCTGGTCACGTCCAGCCGCTTGAACGTACGCTTGAGGTACAGCACGATCTCGTTGGCCAGCCAGTCGTCCTGGTAGTCAGCGAGCAGCTGGTCGTAGGCCAGGACTCTCTCCGCGTCGCCGGTGGTGCGCAGCACCCAGGTACCGAGCGCCGGCTCGTTGGTCCGCAGGTCGAGGATCAGGTCATCCAGCTCGCGGGCGACGGCCAGGGACCAGAAACCGGCGCCCTGGGCGTGCATGTCTGACGGGCCGGTCTCCGGGCCCCGCACGGTGATCTCCGCGATCCGCCTTTTCTGGTCGAGCGTCGCGGTGACGTGCTGGTAGCCGATCTCCGTATCGGTCCGGGTTTTGTCCAGCGGGATGAGCTTTATCCCGGTTGCTTGCTCGCTGGCCGACCGCGCCGCGAACTCGGCGGCGCGGGCCGTGACCGTCTCGTCCCACCGCGGCCGCGGTACCACCTCGTCCACCAGCCGCCACTGGACCGCCTTGCGGCCGCCCAGCCCCTCCGTCTTGGTGGCGAAGTAGTCGGCCAGGTCGCGGCGCACGTTCCGCTTGTCCACCACCCTGGTCAGCCCGCCGGTGCCCGGCAGCACGCCGAGCAGCGGCAGCTCCGGCAGGCTGACCGTCGACGAGCGATCGTCGACGAGCATGATGTGCTCGCACGCCAGCGCCAGCTCGTAGCCGCCGCCCGCTGCCGTGCCGTTGACCGCGGCCAGGTAGGTCTGCCCGGAGTTCTCGGTCGCGTCCTCGATGCCGTTGCGGGTCTCGTTGGTGAACTTGCAGAAGTTCACCTTCCACCCGTGCGCCGATGACGCCAGCATGCGGATGTTCGCGCCCGCGCAGAACACCTTGTCCTTGGCGCTGGTGAGCACCACCGTTTTGACTTCCGGATGCTCGAACCGCAGCCGCTGCACCGCGTCGTAGAGCTCGATGTCCACGCCGAGGTCGTAGGAGTTCAGCTTCAGCTCATAACCCGGTACCAGGCCGCCGGACTCGGCTACATCCATCTCCAGCCTCGCCACCGGCCCGTCCACGGACATCCGCCAGTGCCGGTACCGTTCCGGATTTGTACGGAAATCAACCCGCAACTCGGTCACCGCCTCGGGGACGCTCGTCATCGCCACCGCCCTTGGTCTGTGCCTGGCCTTGGTCTGTGCCTGGCCTCGGTCTGTAGCTGGCCTCGGCCTGTGCCCTGACTGATGGCCTGGCTTATGGCTCAATACACTACATCCGAGTTATGATTCGTCAATAGTTCGTAGAATTTTGCCGTGATAAATTTCCCGGCAGGCCGCCCGAAAGGAGCTTGATGTCCACGCCCGCCGCTGACGAGCCACCGCTCGCGATGTCCCGCCGTCACGCGGGCGGGGCGGAGAGCGCGCGCGGGCTGCTGCTCACCGTGCTCGGCGAGCTAGTGCTCCCCGGCGGTGGCAGCGCCTGGACGTCAGCGTTCATCGAGGCGCTCGGGTTGCTTGGCGTCGAGGAGAAGGCCGCCCGCCAGGCGCTGATGCGGGCCGGGACCGACGGCTGGCTCACCTCGCGCCGCCGCGGCCGCCGCACGCAGTGGGCGCTCACCGACAGCGCCCGGCGTCAGCTCACCGAGGGCGCCGAGCGCATCTACGGCTTCGATGGCACCCAGGCCGACTGGGACGGCCGGTGGCTTCTCGTGCTGGCCCGCGTCCCGGAGACCGATCGGTCCGCCCGGCACCTGCTGCGGACCCGGCTGTCCTGGGCCGGTTTCGGCAGCCCCGCGCCCGGCATCTGGATCAGCACCCACGCCGACCGCGCCGCCGAGGCCGAGCGCGTGCTCACCGAAGCTGGCGTGCCCGACGCCCACGTCTTCCTCGCCACCCACCAGGCGGGCGGCTCACTGCCCGCCTTGGTCCGGCAAGCCTGGGACCTCGACGCGATCGAAGCCAGCTACCGCGAGTTCCTGGCCGCGTTCTCCGGGACGCCCAGCCGCGACGCGGCGCCGAGCTGTGGCGCGGCGCCCAGCCGCGACGCGCTGGCCCGTGTAGTCCTGCTGGTCCACGCCTGGCGCCGGTTCCCGCAGATCGACCCGGCGCTGCCCGCGGAACTGCTGCCGGTGAACTGGCACGGTGCCCGCGCCGCCCAGCTGTTCCGCCGCCAGCACGCCCGGTGGAGCGCCGACGCCACCGCGCAGTGGCAGCGCATCGCTCCTGGTGGGTACGGGCCAGACGATTGACGGGCGGACTTCCAGCCAGTTACCCTCGCTTGCATTATGCGGGGTAACTGGCGGAAATGGTCGAGCATAGCTGTGCTTGCGCTTGTGCTTGTGCTTGCGGCGGCCGGCTTGGCGGTGGCCTGGTTCGCCGTCGATCATCTGGTGTTCACGATCCTCTTCTGCTGCGTGTTCTTCACGGCCCTGCTGCTTTTGGCCATCCGGGACAGCATCCGTCAGACGAGCACGAAGAACCTGATGGCTCGCGGGATTACGCCGGAGTCTGTCCGCGAGGTGAATTCGATCGACTCTGGACTGGTCCGGGATATAGCCTCTATGTATCCCCGCTCTGCCACTCAGCGGATATTCGGCCGTCGACCGCCGCTAGCCTCTCCAGCCCGGGCCTCAGCGCCGCCTCGAAGCACAGGGACCCCACGCACAATGCCGAACCGCCAGCAAGCCCGAGGTCGCCGCGGGACCGAACTGCTGCAGCCCGATGCCACGATTACCCTCGCCGCCGAACGGCGGGCAGCGGGCATCGATGACCTGTTCATAACCCTGGACAAGGAACTGGTCGGGCTGGTTCCGGTGAAGAAGAAGGTCGAGGAGATCGGCTCGCTGCTGCTCGTCGACCGGGCCAGGCAGCGGTTCGGGCTCTCCGCCTCCCGGCCCAACCTGCACATGTGCTTCACGGGCGCGCCGGGGACCGGTAAGACCACGGTCGCGCTGATGATGGCCGATTTGCTCCATCGGCTCGGCTACCTGGAAAAGGGCCACCTCGTGCACGCCATGCGCGACGACCTGGTGGGCGAGTACATCGGCCACACCGCGCCGAAGACCAAGCAGGTCCTCGAGCGTGCCATGGGCGGAGTGCTGTTCATCGACGAGGCGTACACGCTGTTCCGCGCCGAAGACTCCAAGGACTACGGCCAGGAGTGCATCGACATTCTGCTGCAGGTGATGGAGAACGACCGCGACAAGCTCGTGGTAATCCTGGCTGGCTACCAGGACCGGATGGACCGCTTTTTCGATTCCAATCCGGGTATGAGCTCGCGGATAGCCCATCATCTGGACTTCCCCGAGTACAACCTGGACGAGTTGCTGGCCATCGGGCAGCTGATGCTGAACCAGACCTCGTACTACATATCGGAGGATGCGGGAGCGGCATTGCGGGAGTACCTGTCGCTGCGCATGCACCAGCCGCGTTTCGCCAATGCGCGCAGCGTCCGGAATGAGCTAGACCGCGCCCGGCTCAAGCACGCTTACCGGCTCGCCGCGGACCCCGAGCAAACCCGCACCAAGGACGACCTGATGCGGCTTGAAGGCACGGATATCTCGCCCAGCCCCGCCACGGTGGTCGGCCAAGACCCAGACGGCTTCCTGTAGCGCGCCGCGCGGGCGCGGGGCGGTGCGGGCGCGGGCGGCGCGGGCGCGGGGCGCGGGCGCGGTGCGCGGGCGCGGCGCGGGCGCGGGCGCGCGGCGGGCGCGGCGGCCCCCGGGGGCCAGCGATGTCCCATCGCTGGCGTTATTCGGCTATCGATGGCCCATCGGTGGGGTGGTGAGCGCCCATCGGTGGGGTGGTGAGCGCCCGCAAACGGGAACAACAGCCTCGTGAGTCACAGGGGTACCGCGCGGACGCGTCGGCTAGCTGGTTGGCCTAGCGAACTCGGCTATTGGACTAGCCATTTGACGGATGCGGGGCGCTCCGGCGGGGCGAAACACTCGACGGTAAGCGTGAGCGCACCAAGCCGACGTTCGCACGAGCGCTACCAGCCATGGAGACATGATGAACGAGGAAATGATCCAGGCCCTGGCGATAGCTACCCGGATCGCCTTCGCGACGATCACCAATCCGGAACAAGAGGCCTTGCGAGCCTGCGTAGATCAAGCCTGCGACATCCCGGCGGGATTCTGCTGGGAGCGCAAGGCAACCGCGCACGCCGAGTTCTTCACCACCCTGGCCGACACCGCTGGCGACCTATGCGTGACACCAGTGCTTAACCACGCTGCCGGGTTCGCCTACGACCTCATGCTCGCCGCGGGCCGCGCCACCGACGGCATCGTCATCAACTCCCGCAGGCGGATGCTCGCTCAGCTGCGCGCCGGGAACGCTGACGAGGCCGCGCTGGAGATGGAGAAACACCTCAGGATCCTGAACTTCATGTGCCGCGTGGCCACCAGTCCCGCCCGCGCATCAGCATGACGGAGTCATCCGATCTAGGGGATGCCATCTCACCCAGCAGCACCCGATGCTTGGTGCGTGTACCTCATCGCCGGCCGCGGTAACAGCTTTCCGCTGGGTGACAGTAATCACAAAATTTACCGCGCAGGGGCAGCTATATCCCGAAATTTTATACGGAATGAAACTGCTGTGGCCGCACAGAATCAGGCCGCGCATGCACGGCTCGGGAGACAGTGAGGTCCTCGTCATGGTGCAGATCAGACGCCAAACGGAATGAACAGGAGGGCTCCTCGACCATCGGCCGGAGAGTGGGCGGCGAGATCGAGACGGTGGGCGTGGCCCCGGTACCCGATAACCAGCGGGTACAGACGCCGACCGCAGATGTTCATCGTGTGGCTGATGGCGTCCGCCTCGGCCACCACTCCGCTGATCGGGCTGCTGCTGTTCAAGTTCGGGCTGACGGACATGATCATCGCGATCGTGGCGTCGTGGCTGATCGGCTTCATCCCGGCCGGCCTGTTCTCCGAGATGGGCCGGGAGGTGCCGCTGAGCGGCGCTCGTGGTCGCGAGGAAGACCTTCGGCTGGGACGGCTCGCTGCTCTTCTCGGTCCTGTTCTCGCTGGTGAACCTCGGCTGGTTCGGGCTCAACACCGAGGTCGGCGCCGAGATCCTGGCCGCGATCACGCACTCGCTCGGTCTACATCTGGGACGTGGTCGTCGGCGGCCATCCAGATCGATCCTGGTGCTGTTCGGCATGAAGTGGCTGGAGCGGTTCTACCGCTACACCGTGCTGCTGCTGATCGCCGCCTACCTGGCCCTGACCATCTACCTGGTCACCCACTTCACCCTGCACTACCCGCACCAGACCGCGCAGATGAACTGGGGCTTCGGCGCTCACCACGGTGCTGACCTTCTCGATCCTGGCCTGGACCTACAAGCTGTCCACCACCTCGCGGTTCGCCGTCCCGTCGTCCAAGACCGGCGGGACCAGGGCGTCGTACTTCCTGGCGCCCTCGGTCGGGATCATGCTCGCCGTGCTGGTGTTCGGCGTCCTCGGCGTCTACTCCAACCAGGCCACCGGGAACTGGAACATCGCGCTGCTCGGCGCGAGCATCAGCGGGTGGGGCTTCGTGGCCGCCATCGGCGCCGCGCTGGCGGTCATCCACACCAACGCGATGAACCTGTACCCCTCCACCGTCGACCTGCTGGTCGCGCTGAACAACGTCCACAAGCCGACCCGCTGGGAGCAGCCGCTGGCCACCATCGGCCTGGGCGTGCTCGGCACCGTCCTGGCCATCGCCGGGATCCTGGACCACGTCCAGACGCTGATCAGCGACGCCGGCGACATCATCATCCCGTTCACGTTCGTCATGCTGGTGGACTGGCTGTACGTGCAGCGGCGCCGCACCCCGGCGGCGCGCGTTCTTCACCCGCCGCGCAGCCTGGCCGACCGCGTCGTGCCCAGCGCGATCGTCGCGGTGGCCATCGGGTTCGTCCTCGGCTTCTGGGGGGACGAGTTCCTGCCCGGCTTCTTCTACAACACGCTGCCGCTGCCGGTGGTGGCGGGCCTGATCGCGGCCATCCTGTACGGCGCTGGCCGCCGCCATCTGGCCCCCGCCGCAGGCAGCCGTCCCGGGGCACCGTCGCCGTCCGCCGCGCCGGCGCAGGCAAGGGAGCGGCGTGATGACCGAGACCGGAAGAGCAGCCTCGCCGCCAGGGCCTCCGCCTGGCGGGACGCCGACCCGGACCCGCAGACCCGGGCCGAGCTTGACCAGCTGCTGGCCAGCGGGGACACCGCCGCGCTGGCGGAGCGTTTCGACGGCTCGCTGGCCTTCGGTACGGCCGGCATCCGGGCCGAGATCGGCGCCGGGCCCGATGCGGATGAACAGGCTGGTGGTCGGCCGCGTCGCGGCCGGCCTGGCCCGCTACATCACGACCAGCGACCCGGCCGCGGCCACCGCGGGCGTCGTCGTCGGCTACGACGGCCGCACCAATTCCGCGGTCTTCGCCACGGACGCCGCCCGGATCCTGTCCCGGGCCGGCGTCAGCGTCTCGATGCTGCCGGGGCCGCTGCCGACCCCGGTGCTGGCCTTCTCCGTCCGCCACGTGCACGCCGCCTACGGCCTGATGGTGACCGCCAGCCACAACCCGCGCCAGTACAACGGGATCAAGGTCTACGTGCGCGACGGCGGGCAGCTGCTGCCACCGGTCGACGAGGAGATCGCCGCCGCCATCGACGCGGTGGACCCGCTGCGCCTGCCCGCGGGCTGGGCCGAGGGGTCGTTCGAGTTCGCATCGGCGGACGAGTGCCGTCGACGCCTACGTAACGGCGGTGGCCGCTCGCGGCCGCCCGGTGCCGGGCAGCACGGCCGCTCAAGGTCGTGCATACCGCGCTGCACGGCGTCGGGGACGGCACGCTGCGGGCGGTGCTGGCCACGGCCGGCTGGCCGACGCCGGTACCGGTCACCGCCCAGCAGCAGCCCGACCCGCACCTTCCCGACCGCTGCACTATCCCAACCCCGAAGAGCCAGGCGTGCTCGACCTGGCCCGCGACACCGCCGAGCAGGTCGGCGCCGACCTGGTCCTGGCCAACGACCCGGACGCCGACCGGCTGGCGGTCATGGTGCCCGGTCCCGGCGGCTGGCGGGCGCTCACCGGGGACGAGCTGGGCGCGCTGCTGGGCGACGCGGTGCTGACCCGGCTGGCCCGCGGCGAGCCGGTCGCGGATCCTGGCGGGCGGCCCCCGGTCGTCGCCACCACGGTGGTGTCCGGATCGCTGCTGCGCCGCCTCGCCGAGGCGGCGGGCGTGCGGTGCGTCACGCACGCTGACCGGGTTCAAGTGGATCGCGCGGGCGGGCGGGGACGACGACGCCCTGATCTACGGCTACGAGCAGGCCCTCGGCTACGCCGTGCGGCCGGACCTGGTGGCCGACAAGGACGGGATCAGCGCGGCGCTGCTCGTCCTCCAGCTGGCGACCGAGGAAGCGGCGCACGGCCGCACCCTGCTCGACCGGCTCGACGACCTCGCCCTGGCCCACGGCCTGCACGTCACCGGCCTGCGGACGCTGAAGGCGGACGGCGCGACCGGTCTGGCCCAGCTCAACGACGCGGTCGAACGGGTCAGGAAGGAACCGCCGCGGCTGCTGGCCGGGCAGCCGGTCACGGTGACCGACCTGCAGCGAGGACGCCCCCGGCGTCGTGGACCTGGCCGGCGGCCACGCCGAGCGCGCCCCCGGCCAGCCGCTCCCGCCGGCCGACGTGCTGATCTGGCACGCCGGCAGCGACGCCCGCGTGATGATCAGGCCGAGCGGCACCGAGCCCGAGCTCAAGATCTACGCCGAGGCTGTCTCGCCCGGTGCGGTCGCGGGCCGGGCTCGCAGCCGCCCGGGCGGGCGCCGCCGAACAAGTCGAGCAGACTGATGGCGGCCGCCGTGGCCGCGCTCGACGCCCAGTACCAGGGGAGACCCAGGTCATGACGATGAACCGCCACCATCACCCGGGCCGAGCTGGCCCGCATGATCGACCACACGCTGCTGGAACCCGAGGCCACCGACGACGACGTGACCCGGCTGGCCAAGGAGGCCGGCCAGCTTGGCGTCTGGTGCGATCTGCATCTCGCCGTCCCGGCTGCCGCTCGCCCCGGGGCTCCTGGCCCCCGGGATCGCGGTGGCGGCGGTGGTCGGCTTCCCGTCGGGCGCGCACCTGGCGGCGGTCAAGGCGGCCGAGGCCGCCGCCGCGGTGGCCGCCGGGGCCAACGAGATCGACATGGTCATCGACCTCGGCGCCGCGCTGGAGGACCGGTGGGCGCCGGTGACGGCCGAGATAGCGGCCGTGCGGGCCGCGATCGGCCCCGCGGTGGTGCTGAAGGTCATCCTCGAGACGGCGGTCATCGGTCCTGGCCCGGATCGAGCCCGCCTGCCACGCCGCCGAGGCCGGCGGCGCCGACTTCGTCAAGACCTCCACCGGATTCCACCCGGCCGGCGGCGCCACCGTGGAGGCGGTGCGCGGCGATGGCCGCCGTGGTCGGCGGGCGCCTGGGGGTGAAGGCCTCCGGGCGGCATCCACACCGCCGAGATCGGCGCTGGCGATGATCGCGGCCGGTGCCACCCGGATCGGCGCGTCGGCCACCGAGAAAATCCTGGACGGGCTGCGCCCGCTCGCCGAAGCGACTGAGAGAGGATGACAGCCATGACCAACGCAGACAGCAGCGACAGCGGGCGTTTCGACGGGGTCGGCGTCATCCGGACCAAGCGCGACGGCGGCGAGCTGACCCGGAGCCAGATCGAGGACCTGATGCGGGCCTACCTGAGCCGGCGAGTTCGCCGAGGAGCAGATGTCCGCGCTGCTCATGGCGATCTTCTGGCGGGGCATGACGGCGGCCGAGCTGGCGCCCTGGACGGGTGCGATGATCGCCTCCGGCGACGAGATCGACCTGTCGGGCCTGAGCCGGCCGAGCGTGGACAAGCACTCCACCGGGGGCGTCGGCGACAAGCTATCGCTGATCATCGTGCCGCTGGTCGCCGTCTTCGGCGCCGCCGTGCCGCAGATGTCCGGGCGCGGGCTTGGCCACACCGGCGGGACGCTGGACAAGCTGGAGTCGATCCACGGCTGGCGACGCGGACCTGGATCCGGCCGCGCTGGTCCGGCAGCTGCGGATCAGATCGGCGGCGTCATCATCGCGGCCGGCCCCGAGCTGGACCCGGCCGACCGGCGGCTGTACGCGCTGCGCGACATCACCGCCACCGTCGAGTCGATCCCGCTGATCGCCAGCTCGATCATGTCCAAGAAGGTGGCCGAGGGCACCAAGAGCCTGCTGCTTGACATCAAGGTCGGCGTCGGGCGCGTTCATGACCGATCTGGACCAGGCCCGGCTGCTCGGCGAGACCATGATCGGGATCGGCCAGGCCCACGGCGTCCGCACCGCCGCGATGCTCACGGCCATGGACACGCCGCTCGGCCGCGCGGTCGGCAACGCCATCGAGGTCGCCGAGGCCCTCGACGTGCTGAGCGGCGGCGGCCCCGACGACGTGCGGGACCTGTCGGTCGCCGAGGCCGAGGCGATGCTGCGGCTCGCCGGGCTCGACGGCGACCCCGCCAAGGCCCTGGCCGACGGCCGGGCCCTGGACAAGTTCCGCGAGATGATCCGGGCGCAGGGCGGCGACCCCGACCAGCCGCTGCCGGACAGCCCGGTGCTCGGCACCGTCACCGCGTGGCGAGACGGGATCGTCCGCCGGCTGGACGCCCTAGGCGGTCGGGATGGCCTCCTGGCGCCTGGGAGCCGGGCGGTCGCGGCCCGGCGAATCGGTGTCGGCGGCAGCCGGGCGTGATGTGTCGCGCCAAGCCAGGCGAGCCCGTGACCAAGGGCCAGCCCATCCTGGAACTGCGCGGCGACGACCCGGTCCGGCTAGACGCCGCCCGAGCCGAACTGGCCGGCGCGATCGACATCGGCGACGAACCCCCGCCCGCCAGCCCGCTGATCCTCGAGCGCATCGGTAGTTAGGAGGTTTCCGGCGGGCCAGTTCAGCGCGATGGCGCGCTCGGCCAGCATGATGGTCGGCAGCGCGGTGGTGGCCCGCGGCGGTACCGGCATGACGGAAGCGTCGATCACCCACACGCGGTCCAGTCCGCGCACCCGGCAGCGGTGATCGACGACGGCCGCCGGATCGCCACCCGGCCCCATCCGGCAGGTGCCGACGGGATGGTGATAAATCGCGGGCCGCGCGCGGATTGCCGTTTCGAGATCGTGCTCACCGGGGCTAAGCTCCGCGACGAGCAGGTCCCGAAGCGGTGCGCACCGGGCGACGCGACGCGCGACCCGGACGCCGGCGCTGAGCCGCCGCACGTCCTCAGGGGTGCGCAACAGTCCCAAGTCGATCAACGGCGGGGCCGACGGCTCACGGGACCGCAGCCGGATCGAGCCGCGCGACGTCGGCTGGACCAGGCAGGCGAACATCACGAAGTCGAATCCCGTCGGATGCGGAACACGTGTGGTGACGGGCACTATGGTCCGCCCGTGGATGTGCAGGTCGATGTCCGGCTCGCCGGGCGAGCTCCGCAGCGTGAGCGCGGTACGGAATCGCGGCACACCGGCGTGCGGCTGGGGGCGGGCGGCGTAGGTCACGTAGAAGCCGGGGTGCTCGCCTAGGTTCTCCCCCACCCCAGGCAGATCAGCCGCGACCGGGATACCAAGCTCGCGGCTCTGCGCGGCGGGCCCCACGCCGGATCGCATCAGGATCGCCGGGGTTCCGTACGTTCCCGCGCACAGGATGACATGATCAGCCGCGATGAGCCGGCCGTCGGACAGCCTGACGCCGATCCCCCGCTGGTCTTTGAACTCAACCGACGAGACCTCGGTATCCGCCACCAAGCGCAGGTTCGGACGGCGAACTGCTCGCGCGAGGTAGTCCTGAGCGGTGTTGTGCCGCTGCCCGCTGGCCTGCGTCAGCGGGGTCATGCCAATGCCCATCGAATCGGGGGCGTTATGGTCTTCGACCATCTCGAACCCGCAGCCCCGGCACGCCTGGAAGAACGCCTCCTGCGACGGGCTGAGCTGTCCGCGGTCATAACGGCGCACCGGCACCGGACCGGTACGGCCATGCCACGGATCGAGCCCGTCCGGATCGTTCTCCAGCGCCCGGTAGCACGGAAGAACGTCGTCCCATGACCAGCCCGCTGGCCACACCGCGTGATCGGACGGGCGGCTGCGCAGCGCCACGCAGTAGTTCACCGAGGACGAGCCGCCGGTCAGCTTTCCGCGTGGCACGGCCACGACAGTTCCGGTCTCGTCGGCGCGGCCGGTATATCCCCAGTCGTGGCTCTCCGCCTTGACGGTGCTGTCCAGCACGTCCGCTGGCCAGTTGCCTGCCGTCACATAATCCGGCCCAGCCTCGATCAGCGTCACGGCTCGTCCGGGATCCTCGCTCAGCCGGCTGGCCACCACGCAGCCCGCGGTGCCCGCCCCGACTACGAGGAAGCTCTCCGGCAAGATTGTCTCCCTCCAGGGACTCACTGATCTTGGCTGGCAGCGGCCTCGTTTTCCTGCTGGTAGGCCTCGTAGAGCGCCTGGAAGTTCCCTTCGCCCAGTCCGCTCCAATTGTGTCGCTGGAGTACCTCGAAGAACAGCGTGCGCCGCGGCGAAAGCGGCTTGGCGAACGTCTGCAGCAGGAACGCGGCCCGTTCGCCGTCCGCCAGCAGCACCTTCTCCTGGAGGCTAGGGATAAGCCCGGCGAGTTCCGGCATGCGGCTGGCCAGCGCCTGGTAGTAGCTCGGCGGTACGTCGATGAACTGCACCTGGTTGCGGCGCAGGACATCGACGGCCGAGCCAGCGTCGGCCGTCTCGAATGCGATGTGCTGAATCCCCGGTCCGGAGTTGCGCTCGAGGAACTCGGTGAGGTGACTGACCCCGCCTTTGTCGACCGGCTCGGCGATCACGATTCGCAACCCAGTGCTCTCGTCACCGACGACAAGCGACCGCAGGCCGTGTTCCTCAAGGCGGATCCGGCCATCGGAGTAGTCCTCGATCTGGAATACGCCGAAGGCGTCCATGTAGAACTCCGCGAGACGCTCCAGATCCCCCGCCGCGACGATCGGAACGAAATGATCTATCGCGCGGAAGAGCGGGTCTCCGGCGTTCGTGTCCCGCGGATCGCGAGACTGCCGTGGCACCAGGCGGTGCTCCACATCGCCGAGCGCGGGTACCCGGAATACCACCTCGCCGGGCTGGTCCTCCGCGCAATGGGCGCCAGCTTGATCGGCGCGTCCGGCCGACGCGGAAACATCGTCAACGGCCAGCGTGATGCTCCGCACGTGCGTCCCGTGGACGCGGTACAGTTCCGGCGCTCGCTCGACCACCAGTGTCGCGTTTCCCTGCCGCATCGCGGTAGCCCGCGTCGCGGTGGCGTCCTCGCCGCCAGGAACCTCCGTGAAGTCCCAGCTGCGCAGGTAGCTCTCGATGATTGGCATTTCCGGTCCGGCAACGAGGCTGATGTGGCTGATTGCTGGTGATGTCATGGCGACTCCCGCCCGGGTCCGAGGTGGATTCACTTCGTCGCGACCAGCAGGCCATGCGGCGTCCAGCCTGGGCAATCGACCCGTTCCATGGTGCGGAATCCGGCGGCACGCAGGGTCTTTTCGTGCTGCGCCCAGGAGTAGATCATCCCGCCCTCGGCCGGCAACGCCGCGAAATACACGCTGTCCAGGGCCGCCATCAGCGGACCATCACCGGCGTCGCTGGACATCGAGTTGAAGATGGCCACCCGGCCGCCCTGGGGCAGGGCGTCGTAGGCCTTCCGCAATAGACCGGTGTTTTCCTCGAGCGTCCAGATGACCAGCTGGTGCACGAAAATGATCAGGTCATACCCCGAAGGAAATGGATCGGCCAGAATGTCGGCGCTCACCACGTCGATCCGGTCCTGCAGCCCGGCTTCGGCGATCTTCTTCTGGGCGATCGGGAGTGTGGCCTCAATCTCGAGGACAGTGACCTTGAGGTGCTGATGCGCCCGGGCCAGCGCGATCGCGTTCACCGCGTCTCCCCCTCCGACATCCAGCACCCGGGAGACGCCCGAGTAGTCGATCCCGCCTACCAAGTGCGGATTCGACCACTCCGACCATGACCTCATATGAAGGTAGAAGGTCGATTCGAGCAGCGGGTCATCATGCAGCCGGTGGTACAGGTCGCCGCCCACACCGGATATGTGCCGGAGGCCGACGTTGTAGTTCGCCCGCAGCGACTCGGTGAAATCGACCTGCCCCGCGTACGCGATGTGCTGTTCGAAGCCGACGAACGCCTTCATCCGGTCCCACTTCTCGGTGGTCATCAGCTCCCGTATCACCGCGGCGTTCGAGTAGATCCCGTCTCGCAGCGTCAGCAGGCCAAGGGCGGTCGTGCCGAGCAGCAGGATGTCGGTGGCCCGTTCGGCCAGGTTGAGCCGACTGCCGATCTGCGCCTTGGTCAGCCCGTCCGCGCCGAGCAGATCGAAGAGACCAAGTTCGCACCCGGCGACCAGGTACTGGAACGCCGAGGCTCCGAAAAGAATCACCGCCAGCCCGGACATGTCCAGCTCGCCCTGACCGTCCAGCGTCCGCGAGACCATGAGCGGCTCGCTGTCTTGTCCCATTTGGTGTCCTTCCTGCGGAGCGTTCGCGGCGCGCGCGGGCTGGGGCTGGCCTGGCCCGCAACGCTAGGCTTCGAGCCGCGGGCGGCGCATCGGCCATCTGGCCGATGCGCCCGCGCACGCGCTGGTGCTTTGCTCTGCGCATGAACGCTCACGTCTCCGAAGCAGGGGGCTGACGTGTCCGGGGCTCGTCTCCCGAGTCCGCCAACAGAGCCATTCGATCCCCTGGATCCGGCGTATCTCGACGACCCGTATGCTCTGCTGGCGCACCTGCAGGAGCGCTGCCCCGTTTTCTTCGCCCCGGCCATTGGCATGTGGGTGATTACCCGCCACGGCGACATTGAGCGCGCGCTAACCGATCCCGCGACGTTCTCGTCCGCTAATGTTCAGGCGCCCCTCCAGCCGCTGAGCGCCGAAACCCGGCGGATACTCTCCGACGGCGGGATCAAGCCGCGGCCGACGATCTCCAGCATGGACGAGCCGCAGCACAGCCGGCTGAGAACACCGCTGTCCAAGGCCTTCTCGGCTCGTCGCATCGCCGCGATGCAGGACACGATCAGGGCGTATGCCGAGGAATGCGTCGCGGCCATGCTCGATGGCCACAGCCACGCGGACATCGTGGCGGCGGTGGCGCGACCACTCACCACCCGGATGATCTACGCGCTGATCGGTTTCCCCGCCGAAGACGCGGACGAGTTGTACTCGTGGGGAGAAGAGCGTCTGCTGCTCACCTGGGGCAGGCCACTGCCCGTTGACCAGGCCCGCATCGCCCGGAACACGGTGGCCTACCGGCAGTACTGCGGTGATTTCGTCAGCTGCCGAGGAACGGTCCGGTCGGATGACATCACCAGCGACCTGCTCGACTTCCACGATAAGCACCCGGACAGGCTGGACGTCGAGGAGATCGCGTCACTCGTCTACACACTGTCCCTCGCTGGCCACGAAGCCCCTACGCACCTGATCTCGAATACCGTGCGCGGTTTGCTCGAGACCCCGCGACTGTGGCAGCAGGTGCGGGCCGACCGGTCACTCATCCCCGGGGTGGTGGAGGAGATCCTCCGCTACGACGCCCCGAACTTCGCCTGGCGCCGCGTCACCACCGTTGCGTGCACGCTCTCTGGTGTCCCGATCCCCGCCGGTGCCCAACTGCTGCTGGTGCTTGGTGCCGCCGGCCGTGACCCGGACGTCTTCCCGCGCCCGCAACTGATTGACCCGCATCGGGCAAATTCCCGGTCCCACCTGTCCTTTGGGAAGGGAATTCACTTTTGCGTCGGAGCCGCGCTAGCCAGAACGCAAGCGGCCACTGTGGTTGAGACGCTCGCGGAGCGCGCCCCAGGACTTCGGCTTATCCCTGGGCAGGAGCTGCGTTACCCGGCCAGCATCGGCTTCCGCGGACCGATCGAGCTTCACGTTTCCTGGTAACTTCCGCTCGTGAGGAGAAAATCGATGACCTACGCGCCACCCATATCGCGTACACCTCACTTGAGTAAATTGGCTCCGCCCCCGGAATTCGCGTCGCTCGAGGAACAACGGCGTCATAGGAAACAACGGCTTACCGCGAGCATCAGGCTGTTTGCCAAGTACGGATTCGGTGAGGGTGTCGCCGGGCATATCACGGCCCGCGATCCCGAGTTCCCCGACCAGTTCTGGGTCAATCCGTTCGGTCTCTCGTTCGCGAGCGTATCGGTAACCGACCTGATCCTCGTCGACTCCGACGGCACCGTCATCAAGGGAAACGGGGCGGTGAACGGAGCGGCCTTCGCTATTCACAGCGCGATACACCAGGCGCGCCCCGACGTGGTCTCAGCGGCTCATGCGCACAGCATCTACGGGAGAACGATGGCCGCGCTGGGAGCGCTGCTGCTGCCGATCACCCAGGATGCGTGCGCGTTCTACGAGGATCATGCGCTGTTCGACGACTACGCGGGCCTCGTGCTCGATCCGGTGGAAGGCAGGCGCATAGCGACGACCCTGGGCAACGGTAAGGCTCTGGTGCTCCGCAACCACGGCCTGCTCACCGTCGGCCACTCGGTCGACAGCGCCGTATGGTGGTTCATCGCCATGGAGAGATCCTGCCAGGTCCAGCTCGCCGCCGAGGCGGCCGGCAAGCCGGTGGTCATCGCTCCCGATAGCGCGCGGCACACCTACCGTGAGGTGGGAAGTGAGATGGCGGGCTATGTCAGTTTCCAGACCCTGTGGCAAGACATTGTCCGCGAGCAACCGGACCTGCTAAGCGATCAGCCAGACTTATTTCTATTGCTCACGGTCAGCACCGCGAGCTCTACCCTGGAGCGTAGCCCTAGCTTGGTGAATATGTGAGCGAGATGAGCCTGCACGGTGCGCCGCGAGATCAGGAGTTCCTTCGCGATCTGCGGGTTGGTGTAACCGCGCGCCACTAGTTCTGCGATCTGAGTTTCTGCTGGGGTAAGGGCAGAAGCGCGTGTGCTCATGTCAAGTCGATATCTCCTGATCTGGGGCGATACGCGTTATATCTGGAACTTTACCGTACGACGATTCCCCACCAGAGTGGTTTTTCCCGCGACCGTTACGCGGCGAATTCTGCTAACGGCCGCCGAGGCGCTGGTAACCGGGGTGCACTCCAGCGGTCAGGCCCTGGCGGTCAGCCAGCCGGGTCAGCAACTCGTTTAGCTGCTTGCGCTCGGCATCGCTCAGGCCGGCGCAGATGTCGTCTTCGTGGGCGGTACCCGCCCGCCGGAGCTCATCCTTCATAAACCGCGCCCCCTCCTCGGTCAGGTAGAGGGCGTGGTTGCGTCGGTCAGCGGGGTTGCGCCGGCGCTCGATCAGCCCGCGCGCTTCGAGCCCGTCAACAAGCGGCACCAGCCGGCTGGGCGGGATGCGCAACGCGGCGGCGACGGCCTGCTGGCTTTGCCCGGGCCCCCGGTCGATGAGACGGAGCAGGCCGGCCTGAGCGGGCGTCAGGTCAAGTCCGGAGATGCGCTCGGCGAATCGCGCCGCGGCGTGCGCACCAAGCTGAGCTAGCAGGAAGGCGTTCCCTGACTGGCGTCGCCGCTGACTGGTCGCCTCTTCCGCACTCACCAGGTCATCATACACACTTGACAATAATATACAGTTTGTAATTATTATTCTCTGTACATCATCGACGCTGAGGAGCCCTCATGTCCAGCACCACACTCCCCCGGCGCGGAGCCCAGGGCGGGCCGCCGCTGCTGATCCCGGTTCTGGCGTACGGCGCGCTGATGGTCGCCGCCGTCATCGTGTCGCGTAATGTCCCGCGGCTGTCGGCGCCCGCGGTCACCGTGCTCGCCTACGACCGGGCGCATCACGCCGAACTGCTGGCCGCCGGTTTCCTGGCCTTCGCCGCATCGGTACCGCTGGCCGTGTGGACGGCCGCCGCCTACCGCCGGCTTCGCACCCTCGGGATCACCGCGCCGGGCGCCGTTATCGCGCTCGCCGGCGGGCTGCTCGCCGCCGCGTCCCTCAGCCTGTCCGGCTTGGTGACCTGGACCAGCGCGCAGGCCGCGGCCGCGGCCGATCCCGGGCTGGCCAAGGCGCTCGCGGACCTGACTTTCGCGGCCGGCTCGGCTGGGTTCGTCGCACCGCTCGGCCTGCTGCTGGCGGGCGTCGCCGTGCCATCGCTGATCGTGCGTCTCGTCCCCCGGCCGGTGGCGTGGGCCGGGCTCGTCGTGGCCGCGGCCGCCGCGCTGTCCGCGTTCACCCTGCTGACCTCTGCCCTCGACTTCACCCTGCCGGCTGGCCGGTTCCTGGGGCTGGCCTGGCTGATCGGGATGAGCGTCGCGTTGCCGCAACAGCGACGGCGAGCCACGACGGCGCCGGTTATCCGCCAGCCGAGCGCGGCTTGACGGCCGCCGATCAGGAACTAACCCACCCGGCCGGTGACCGACTCGAGCTCGCGTCCGCGGAACAGGTAGGGCCGTGTCTCCACGTCGATGCGTGGTTCCGTTCTCCTGGCATACCTCGTCAAAAACACCTTGCACTCGGGCGGACAGCGGCGTCAAAATAGGCGGTCTCCACGTTCGGCGGTTCCGGAAGGACTGAGGCCACCCCGCAGATCAGGCCGCGCAGCAGCGCCAGCCTGTCGTTGAGTCGCACCCTCCCGCGAGTCAGTCACGTCGAACGCAAAGGACAACCCGCACATGGATACACCTGTGCCCTCGCACTCCCCTACCCTGATCGCCGCCTACATGCGCGCCGCCGTCGGCAGGCGCTCCGGCGACCGGACCGGCCCGTTCACCATCGGCCTCGACGCCCACAGCGACGATCCGATGCGGAACTACGCCGTCCCCGACCACCGCGCCCACCCCGATCCCACCGCTATCGACGCGCTGATCGCCTTCTTCCGCCACAACCATCGGATCCCCCGCCTGGAATACATCGAGGAAGACGCGCCCAGCACCTGGCCCGCACTGGCCGAGGCAGGCTTCGCCGTCGAAGCCCGGACCCCGGTCATGATCGCCACCCCGGCCACCCGGCTGACGTCGCGCGTACCCGCCGGTATCACCATCCGCGCGGCCGCCAGTGACGCCGACCTGACGGCCGCCGTGACCGTCCAGCACCACGCCTACCAGGTGCCCCATCCGCCCAGCGCCCACGACGTCGGCCGGCTGAGCAGCCTCACCCAACGCGGCGGCATCGTCGCCATCGCGATCGACGAAGCCTCCGGCGCGGTAACCGGCGCCGGCCTGGTCGACGTTACCGGCGACGTGGGCGAGCTCGCCGCCGTCGGTGTGCTGACCGCGTTCCGCCGGCGGGGCATCGCCGCTGCCCTCAGTGTCCACCTCGCCAGGACCGCCCACGCCCAGGGCATCAGCCTGGTCTTCCTGGAAGCCGAACCCGAGGAAGAGCAGATCTACCGGCGCGCCGGTTTCACCGACGCCACCACCAAGATCTGGGCCTCAATCCGCTGATCTTCGGCCCCTGGCAACCCATGGATGGCCCACCGCTGGCGCCATAACCCCAGCGGTGGGCCATCCATGGGGTCCGCGCCGATAGGGGTAATTCAGCTTTTGTTGGGTTATGCGTAGGTAGCAGTTGCCCCAAACACCCTCCGATCGTAACTAATTATCTGCACTATGCGACATAGGGGCAAAAAGTTACGTCGAGCGGAGGATCAGTGCGCAAGAAGCAGGTCCGAGCGGCCTTGGTCACGGTACTGGCTGGGCTCGCGGCACTCGGGCTGGCCGGGCTCCAGCCCGGCGCGGCGGCCGCGAGCACAGCGCCGAGCGCGACGGCGAAGAGCTGGCTGCCGTCCACGCCGGCTAACTGGCCGCTGGTGGTCGACGAAAGCAGCACGCCGGCCCAGACGATCACATCCGGCGTCACCGAGTATTCGCAGACCATCGACACGGCGGCGGGCCGCCAGCCCACCCAGGTGCTGAACGTCGACCTCGGCAACCCGAACGTACAGGTCAAGGCCGTCGAGGCCGGCAACGAAGTGATCGACCCGGCCGACGAGACCGTGGACTCGATGGGCACCCGCACCGGAGCGGTGGCCGGCATCAACGGCGGCTACTTCGACATCAACGCGACCGGCCAGCCCACCGGCGGTTCGGTCGTCGACGGCGAGATCCTCAAAAGCCCGCCGACCGGATACAACGCCGAGCTGTCCGTGCTGGCCAACGGCACCATGACGATCGGTCAGCAGAACTTCTCGGGGACGATCACCGACGGCACCGCGAGCGAGCCGCTGACCTCGGTCAACATCCCGTCCGACGCCGCGGCAGGCAAGGTCACCGAGGTCACCTCCGCCCTCGCCAGCACCGCTCAGACGCTGTCGGCCGCCGCGACCGTGGTCACCGGGACCGTAACCGGTCCGCAGGATGCCCAGCAGCTGACCGTCACCGCCGTCCAGACCGGCGTGAAGACGCTGGCTATCCCGAAGGCCGGCACCGAGGATCTCGTTGCCAGCGGCGCGGGCGGCAGCTGGCTGTCCGGCGACGTCCATGTCGGCGACACCGTCAGCATCGCCCAGGCCCTCAGCCCGGACGCGGACGTCACGCAACTGGTCACCGCGGCGACCCAGCTGATCAAGGACGGGGCGGCGTACGACGACCCGACCGGCCAGCCGCCGTCCGGTATCAACCCGGAGACCGCCGTCGGCATCAGCAAGGACGGCAAGCACGCGATTTTCGTGACGCTGGACGGCCGGCTCGGTGAGTCGACCGCCGTCGGCGTGACTCCCGCCCAGGTGACCGGCTACCTGCTCGCGCACGGCGCGTACAACGCGGTCCTGCTCGACGGCGGCGGTTCCACCGAGATGGACGCGCGGGTCCCGGGCACCAGCGGCCTGTCCGTGCTGAACACGCCGTCCGATGGCTCCGAACGCCCGGTGGCCAACGGCATCTTCGTCTACAGCACCGCCACCAGCTCAGGTCCGGCCACCAAGGTCGTCGCGAACGGCGGCAGCACCGTGGAGACGGTCCCGGGGGCGACCATCCCGGTGAACATCTACGCCACGGACGCACAAAACAACCCAGCCTCTGGGACCATAACGACGCGAGTAATTCCCTCGTCCCTTGGCACCTGGTCCGATGGGCAGTTCACCGCGAACCGGGCCGGCACCGGATTGCTGTACGCCCAGGACGGATTCGCGTCGACGGTGCAGAAGATCGACGTGGTCAGCAAGCTCTCGTCATTGACGGTTTCCCCGGCCGAGCCCGACCTGAACAACAGCGAGACACAGCAGCTCACGCTGTCCGGCACCAGCGCGGACGGCTCGACGGTGCAGATCCCGGCGCAGGCGGCTAGCTGGACGGTGGCCAACACGGCGCTCGGCACGGTCTCGGCCAGCGGTCTGTTCACCGCCGCGGCGAGCGGTGCCGGGCTGACCAACGTCACCGCGGCCGTTGCGGGCAGCAGCGCGTCCACCAGCGTCGCGGTCGGGAGTACCCCCGCCATCGTCGACAACATGAGCAGCTTGAGTAACTGGTCGTGGAGCACGTCCGGCGGCGCCACCGGAACCTTCAGCGAGTCGGCGGGCGACGAGCCGGAAGGCGACACGGCCGGTAGCTCGATGCAGATCGACTACGACTATCCGGCCGGCTCCGGCGTCAAGCAGGTCGTGTTCTGGCCGAACAGCGGCGACGAGATCACCACCAACGCCGACGGACAGGACCCGACCGGTATCGGCCTGTGGGTCAAGGGCGACGGGACCGGTCCCGAACTCGCCGAGTCCTATCTCGACGTAGACGGCACCGACACGACCATCTACCCGACCACGGTGACCTGGAACGGCTGGCAGCTCGTCGTCTGCGAACTGCCCGCGGGAATGAACTTCCCGCTGTCGATCGACTTCCTCGACTTCCTCACCATCTCCAACTCAACCGCGTACACCGGCACCATCAAGGTGGCCGACCTGGAGGCGCTGTACTCTCCCCGCCCGGTCACCACTTCCCCGTATGTGGCCATCCCGGATAACCCGTCCTGGCTCCAGTTCAAGGAGAGCTCCGACGACTTCAGCTCCGCCGGTTCCACCATCCTCACCGGGGACGACGCGCAGCTGCTCGCCTCCGATCCCGGCTCGGCTGCCGCGAACGTGATCGCGGCGATCGGGAAGCGGCTTCCCGCGCTGGCCCCGCAAGCCCAGCCGGACGTGGTGCAGGCGCTCGGAAACATGTCCGGCGACGGGTTGCTCCCCGACCTGGACTACGCGAAGAGCGAGCTAGCCAGCCTGGGAGTGTCCTATCACGACGCTGTGGGCAACGATGAAATCACTCAGGGAGCTAACCCGGAGAACGGGAACTTCGCCGCGGCATTCGGCGACACGCACTACGACTACACGGAGGGTGCCGCCAACGTCATCGTCACCGACAGCTCGAACGGCGGGCTAACCGAGTCCGACCCGTACCAGGCTCCCGACGAAGAGCAATGGACCTGGCTGGCGCAGCAGCTCACCGCCAACACGTCGAAGGTGGTACTCCTTGCCACCAACACACCGGCGTACGACCCGCAGGACTCGGCGAAAACCGAATTCGCCGACCGGTGGGAAGCGCAGATGTACGTGCAGCTCGCGGAGAACTACCAGCGCACTCACCCGTGGGCGCACGTGCTCGACCTCTACGGGGACGCCCGGGGCTTCGCCGAGCAGGTCCTCAATGCCGATGGCGAGTCTGCCGGCCCGGGCCAGGGAATCCCGCAGCTGACGGTCGCCGACCTCGGCGTGACTGCGGACGCGCCCTCAGATGAGGGTGGCTTCTACAACTTCGGGCTGCTCCACGTAACCGGCAACGGTGACGTGCAGTTCAGCGTCGAGCCGGTGCTGTCCTCGATCAGCGTGGCCGCACCTGAGACAACGCTGGCGGCGGGGGCCACCGAGACGGTCACCGCGACCGGGACCAACGTGGGCGGCGACAACGAGCCCGCGCTCACCCTGCCCATCGCCGACCCGGCCTCGCATGTGTGGAGCTCGAGCGATCCGCGCGTGGCGTCGGTCAATGCAACCACCGGAGTCGTAACCGCGCATCACGCCGGCACGACGACCATCTCGGTAACGAGCGGAGGTATCTCCGCCGCCGTCACCCTGACGGTTAACGGCTGAGCGCATGCTGGTGGCGCGAGCCCGAACGCTCGCGCCACCAGCATGCCGTTTCAGCGCCGCACCGCGCCACCGCGTGCCGTTTCAGCGCTGCCGCCGCGTGCCGTTATCAGTGCCGCACCGCGCCACCGCGCGCCGTTTTCAGTGCCACGGCCGCACCCCCGATCCGCGCCCACGTCCGGGGCTACGCGCACCGTGTTGCCATTGGCAACGCGGTGCGCTTCTATGCTGGTCCGTTTCGGTGATCCGAACCGAAGAGTTATCCAGCCAAACGTTGTAGACATTGATTGTGCTACGTGCTATCTTCGAATCAGTTAGCGAACACCGAAAGGAGGTGACCAGGGAATGTGCACTCAGACCGAGCAAGTAGCGCCGCGGACCACAGCGGACGCGCTAGGGATGATGACCGCCGCCCTGGCCTTCCTTTCCGACACTGACCTGCACCAGCTCGGGATCTCCGGGCAGCAGGAGATCCTGGCCGGGCTGGGAACCGTGACCGCCCGGACATCCGCCGTGCACGCGGCGGCCCTCGCCGCGTTCGACGCCGCCGGCGGCCCCGAAGCACACGGATGCAAGAACGCGACCGCCTGGCTGCACCACCAGGGCGGGATGACCAAGGCCGCCGCCCGCGGCGCATCGAAAGACTCCAAGACCCAGGCAGCACACCCGGCGATCGCCGACGCGCTGGCGAAAGCCGACATCAGCGAGTCGTTCGCCGCGCTGATCATCCGCTGGACGAGCAAGCTGCCCGAGGACCTGCAGCGCGAGTCCGACTGCATCCTGATCACCGCCGCGGTGCACGGCTGCGGGGAACATGAGCTGAACGTGCTGGGCGCGAAGCTGCTGGAGGAGTACAAGAAGACCCGCCCGGACCAGGACGAGAAGGACCCGTTCACCGACCGGCACCTGCAGCTGGACGAGACCATCGACGGAGCCGGCAAACTCCGCGCCGACCTCACCCCGCAAGCCACCGCCGCACTGCGCGCCATCCTGGACAGCCTGGGCAAGAACCGCGGCCCGGAAGACGACCGGACCGTGGGCCAGCGCAACCACGACGCGCTCCAAACCGCCCTGGAGACCCTGCTGGCGGCCGGCGGCATCCCGCAGCGGCACGGCACCACCACCCACGCCGAAGTCCTCATGCTCTTCTCCCAGCTCCGCGACATGGACGGCGCGTCAGCCCTCGAAGAGGCCTGGCTGCACAGCCACACGCCGGGCGCTCCGGTGTTCCTGACCGGCACCGCCGCCCAGGGCGCCGCCTGCGACGCGACCCTGATCCCCGTGGTCACCGGGTGCCCGGACTGGACCGTAGTCGAGGAGATCATCGAGATCGTCCTCGCTGCCCACGACACCAAGGACGACGACCTCCGGATGGAGATCGCGAAGCGGTGCCTGGACTTCGTATCCGGCCCAGACGGTGCGGCCAGCATGCTGCGCCGGGGCCTGCTCGACGGACCGTTCGCCGCCCCGTCGCTGCCGCTGGATATCGGCTACTCCGAGACCATCCCCGCCCACATCCGCAAGGCCGTCATCCTGCGGGACCGGCACTGCGCCTGGCCCGGCGGCTGCGACGAACCCCCGGCGCGATGCGAGGTGCACCACCTGATCCCCAAGAGCCAAGGCGGCGAAACCAGCCTCGGAAATTGCGGCCTGTTCTGCAAGTTCCACCACCTCATCGCGATCCACGCCTGGGGCTGGACCGTCAGGCTGCTCCCCGGCGGGACCTGGGAAGCAAGATCACCCGACGGGACCACCGTCTACCGCAGCCACGCACCACCAGACCAACTAGCGGCCTAGCCGCCTCCGTCGAGACCATGCCAGTCCAGCTGCCCGGCAAGCACGATAGCCAGGCGGCTGGACTGGCATGTCTGATCGACACCCCTGACCGCCTCATCACGGCCGACGGATGGGCCAGCTGGCATACTGTGTCGCCTGAGACACGAACTGTAGCTGGGGGACGATGGACGTCGCGATCGTACTGTTCACCCGCGATCTGCGGGTGGACGATAACCCTGTGCTGGCCGCTGCGTCCGCTCAAGCCCGCCAACTCGTGCCGGTGTTCGTGGCGGACCCAGCGCTGGCCGTGCCGCCGAACCGCGCCAGGTTCCTCGCCCAGTCGCTCGCTGATCTGCGGGAAGAGCTGCGCGCCCGCGGCGGCGAGTTGCTGATCCGGCGCGGCGACCCGGTCGCCGAGACCATGCGGCTGGCGCGGCAGACCGGAGCGCAGTCGGTGTTCGTCGCCGACGACGTCACCCGTTATGCCGCGCGCCGCGCACGGCGGCTGCGGGACGAGTGCGCCACGCACCGGCTCTCGCTGACGTTGACCCCGCAGCACGCGGTCGTACCCGCCGGGGCCGTGTCCCCGGCGGGCGGCGGTAACTACCGGGTCTTCACCCCGTACTGGCGGGCCTGGTCGGCCGCCACCTGGCGACAAGAACACCCCGCCCCGACCCGGATCTCCGTCCCCGACTTCCACGAGGCTGGAGACCTTCCGCTGGTCAGCGGCGATGGCTACTCCCCCGGGCTCGCGGCTGGCGGCGAGCGAGCCGCCCGCGAGCGGGCCCGCCATTGGCTCGGCGGTCCGGTCGCCGAATACGCCACCATCCGTGACGATCTGGCCGCCGACGCGACCGCCCGGCTGAGCGCCTACCTGCGGTTCGGCTGCCTTTCGCCGGTGCGGCTCGCGCGGTCCGCGCTGGCCGTACCGAACGGCGAGGAGTTCGTCCGCCAGCTCGCCTGGCGGGACTTCTTCCACCAGGTGACCTGGGCCTTCCCGCGGATAGCGGAGGACGACTACTACCCCGGCCGCCGGTCGTGGAAGGACGACCCCGGCGCGCTTGAAGCGTGGCAGTCCGGACGCACCGGCATCCCCGTCGTGGACGCCGGGATGCGGCAGCTAGCAGCCGAGGGGTTCATGCACAACCGGGCCCGGATGATCACCGCGTCGTTCCTGACCCGTACGCTCGGCATCGACTGGCGCCTCGGGTACCGGCACTTCGGCGCGCTGCTCGCCGACGGTGACGTGGCCTGCAACGCGGGGAACTGGCAGTGGGTCGCGGGCACCGGCAACAACCCCCGTCCCGGCCGGGTGCTGAACCCGCTGCGCCAAGCCCAGCGGTTCGACCCCGACGGCGACTACGTACGCCGCTACGTTCCCGAGCTGGCCAGCCTGTCCAAGCACTACATCCACACCCCCTGGAAACTCCCGCCCGGTCACCGCCGCCAACTGGACTACCCGCCGCCGCTGATGGACATCAGCTAGAACCGCTGAAGGCCTTAGCCGCTGGCCAGGGTGCGGCCGAGGAGGGCGAGCAGACGCTCCCAGTGACGCTGGAATGCGGAGGGGTTGAAGGCGTCGGTGTCGGACATGGTGTAGCCGTGGATGGTGCCGGGGTAGACCTCGGTGGTGTAGCCGACGCCTGCGGCGTCCAGGGCCTGGTTGAGCTCGCTGATGGCCTCGGGCCTCATGTCGTTCCCGGAGAGGCCGAGGTGGACCTGGGCGGTGAGCTTGGGGACGAGGCGGTGCGGGCTGTCGGGCGCGCTGGTGACCAGGAAGCCGGGGTGGAATCCGGCGACGGCGGCCACCTCGCCGGGGTGTGCCGCTGCGGTGCGCACTGCCAGGGCCGCGCCTATGCAGTAGCCGATCACGGCGGCCGGCCCGGCGCTGACCTCGGGCTGGGCGGTGAGGAATCTGAGGTAGGTGTCGGCATCGCGCAGGATGCGTTCGGTGGTGTGCGCTTGGATCAAGGGCATCAGCCTGGCGATGACCGCGGGCCGGATCTCTTCTCCGATGTGCTCAGGAAGCTCGGTCACTGGTGCCGGGCCGTGCCGGTAGTAGATGTTGGGGACGAGTACGTAGTACCCGTGCCCGGCCAGTTCGCGGGCGATTTCCCGCAGTACGGGCCGCACGCCGAAGGCGTCGCTGTACAGCAGCACGCCCGGGTGCCGCACGCCGTGGTCGGGGTAGGCGGCGAAGGCGTCGGCCTGGCCGTCGGCGGTGGGAATCTGCAGAGTCTTAGCGGGCATGGCTTCTCCTGTCGTGGTTGATGTGCTGAGCCTGGGGTCAACACGACAGGCGGAGCCCGCGCAGCAGCGCAAGACCCCTGGTCGGGCAGCGGGCCGATACCGGCCCGTGCGGCGCTCAGAAGAGCACCGGGTCACCAATCCGTGCGTGGCGCAATGCCGTCCCGGTAGTCATCGCCATGCAATGTAGCACACTGAACAAAGCCGCGCCCTTGCGCGTAGCCCACTCGCAGTAGCCTGCTCGGCGGCAACGACGGTCAGCACCTCCTCGAACCTTCGCCACGACAGCGTATGACAACCCCCGGTTGACACGACAACCGGGGGTTGTCATAATGATCTCATGGTCAAGCTCATCGAATCGGCGGCTCACGCCGCTCTCCTCGAAGAGCTGAAGCAGGTCCGCGCGGCAGCGATCGAGCATGCTCGCGCGGCGCGGGAGCTGTCCCGGCAGCGCCGCCGGCTGATCAACGCGCTGCTAGCCGAGGGCTTCTCGCAAGCCGATCTGGCCAGGGAGCTAGGCGTGACCCGCCAGGCGATCCAGAAGATGGTCGCGGCCAGCCAGGACGGACCGCGCCGTTGATACCACAGCGAGGGGTGGTCTACGACGTCGGCCGTTCGATGGGCTCACTGTCCATGAACTGGCGACCCGACTACACGCCTGCGCTAATGCGCCGGGAACTAGACATCATCCGGACCGGTCTGCACGCCAACGCCGTCCGGCTGGGCGGCCGCGACCCCCGCCGCTGTTCCAGCGCTGGCCGGACCGGCTGACCTTCTGCGTCGGCAACGAGCTCACCCTGCTCATGCGCGGCATCGTGCCGGGCCGCAGCCACGCGCACCGCAGCCGCTCCCCCGGCCTCCGCGAGGTCGCGTTGTCCGGGCAGGACACCCTGCGCGCATTCCTGACAGAGGCCGCGGCCTCAGTACGCCGGGTCTACAGCGGCCCGGTCAGCTACAGCGCCCTGCAGTTCGAGCGCGTCGACTGGGACCACTTCGACGTTGCCGGCGTCAACTACTACCGTCAGCAAGCGCCGACCACCGACCAGTACCTGACCAAGATCAGCCAGCTCCAGGCGACGGGGAAGCCCGTCGCCGTCACTGAACTCGGCTTCGCTGCCTGCCGGGACGCCGACGACCCCAAACTCCTCGGCACCTTCAACGCAGCACCATTGTCCCTGCTGGGAATGCAGATACCGGTCGTGAAGCAGCTCATCCGGCCGCGGGCACGGACGGTATACCCCCGAGATGAACAGGCCCAGGCCAGGCTCCTCATCGACCAACTCCAGCTGCTCGACCAGGCCGACGTCGACCGGGCGTTCGTCATGAGCTTCAGCTTCCCGCTCGCGCCCTACGGCGACGACCCGAGCCACGACCTCGACGCCGCGGCACTCAGCATCGTCCGCGCCCTCCCTCGCGGCCAGCACGGCACGACATATCCCGACGTTGACTGAGAACCAAAAGAGGCTTTCCATGCCATTGCCCGCTATTACCCCCCAGCAAGTCGCTGGGTGAGCACGTCATCACCACCGCCCTCTCCCCGACGTCCGCCAGGCCGGGCCGGGATTCCTATCATGGGACACAAAGCTGGCGAGCAACCGCGGCCACAACCCGCGAACGAAGCTAGACGGTCAGCCGAAATTGCCGGTGACGGCCAGATCGTGATGCCCGGGTGCCGGGCGTTGCGACTACTTCGCGTGAGTGCTGTCCACGGCGGGACGCGCAACTGTCCGCCTCTCCTCGGCCTCGCCATTTGTGGCCTCGCCTGATGGCTCCGCACAGATCAGGGCCGGTCTGGCGCCTGTTCGGACGCCGGACACGACCGCTCATACCGAATAGCGGGCGTTGCAGATGCGCATACTCATATGGTCATTCGCCCGTTCACTCCGCATCTGGGATCGGCCAGGGGTCACGCCCGCCAAGTGGCCCGGCATCCTCATTTGCTTCACAGGCACGCCTGCCGACTCTGGACTTAAGCTGATCTGGGTTCCGTGGCCAAGCGTTACGCGCAGATCGTCCAGTTCGGTGCGTTGCGGCCGATCCGCTAAGCACTTCGGATGGCATGACCATGGATGCCTTGAGGTTGAAGGAGGGTGGTCGTCGGCTGGGGCATGGGCATAACCCCAGACATCGTGTCCTAAGGCTCGCCCGGCTGGGCTCGCCTATCCGCTACCGTTGCCTTGATAGACCGTCGCTGGGGAAGGGAGCATGATGTATATCGTCGACTTTGAGAACGTGTCCACCATCGGCTTGGAATCGTCCCCGGTCGCGGAGGCACTAGCTGGGCTGCGCGCCAACGAGGCGCGCTACTACAAGAACAAGTACGATCACGTCTTCATCGTCAGCCCCGCAGCCGACGCGCCGGAGGCGCTCGACTGGGTGAACCGCATCCTTGCCCGCGAGCGCGACATCGTTATCTCCGCCCGTCCGCTCGAGGTGACTTCCTTCGAGGTGGACGGTTTTCGGATGGCTTACGTGTTCTACGAGTCCGGCCTGTCGGTCAATGTGATGTACGGCATCAAGGACGGGGAGAAGCGCGCAGTCGGGTTCAAGCTCTCGGAAGGCATGGAAGTTCCCGGGGAACTGGCGTCACGCTTCAAGTTCGCGCGCCAGAAGTCCAAGCTGGCCGGCGTGATCCGCGGTTCCTTCTTCGTGATCAAAGGTCAATACTGAGCTCGGATCCGGAGGCCGGCGATGACCGCGAAGGCGTGCCTGAGGCCGCCACTCGCCCACCTGCCGTCCGACGAGCGCGCCTTGACGCCTGGTGCCCATCTGGTCCGCGTGCCGGGCAATCGTGTCCAGCGTTAGCGGAGCCTGACCCGCTCACGTTGCCCACCGCTGGCGAGGATTCGTGTACCGGCGGCCCGATCGGTTATCGCCTCAGCTCAGAACACCGATTATGCGCCGGCGCGAACATCATTGAAGGCAGATCTCCATACGCGCCGAGCGGCGGCTATGGTGCGAGATTTAAGGCCGGTGTGATCACGGAATGCGATGACTGTTCCCTATGGTCTTAGTGAAGTCCAAGCGGGAACAGACTGCTCGATTTGAGACCTACTGTAGCGCAGTCGCACTTGTTCACCGATTCCCGGGCACGCTGTTACCCGGCGGTGTGCATCGAGCAGGGCGATACTGGGGTCAGGTGGCGTGGGCCCGGCGGAATGGGAGGGCGTATGGGCGCGGATGCGATGTCGCCGACGGCGGAGATGACGCCGTACATTTCTGCGGCGGTGGGCGCCGCCGATCCGGTCCTGGTGGCCGAGGTGCGGTCGATGCTGGCGGCTGCGCCGGGCGTGACCCAGCGGTCCGTGCGGGCCGGGACGCGTATACCGCCGGGCGCAGCCAGACGATCGTCGCTTACCAGTACCCGGGCGAGTGAGATGGACGGCGTGCCGTGAGTGGTGACCAGTCCGGTCGCGACGCGCGGGTGCGGCAGGAGGCGCAGGCCAGACGGGATGCCTATACCGCTGGCGGCGACCTGACGATTATCCACACGTATGGCACAGGCGTGGGGCAGTCGCAGGCACCGGGTTTACCACAGCGGCGGGTGTGGGGTGATGTTCCAGCGCGGAACCCGGGATTCACCGGGCGGGACAGTCTGCTGGCCGCGGTGCGGGCGGCGCTCCTAGGCGGTGACCGGGCGGTGGTACAGGCCCTGCACGGCATAGGCGGGGTCGGCAAGACGCAGGTGGCGGTGGAATACGCGCACCGGTTCGCGGCCGGATATGACGTGGTGTGGTGGATCGCCGCGGAGCAGCCGGGGCTGATCGGGGAGCAGTTCGCGTTGCTGGCCGACGCGCTGGGCTACTCGGGGTCCGGTGCGAGCCTGGCGGTGGTGCGGCGCGCGGTGCTGGGCGAGCTCCGGGAGCGGGAACGGTGGCTGCTGGTGTTCGACAACGCTGAGAATCCCGAAACTGTGGCGGGATGGCTGCCAGGCGGCAGCGGGCATGTGCTGATCACCTCCAGGGCACGTGGATGGGCGGAGGTCGCGGTCCCGGTAGCGATCGATGTGCTCTCGCGCCCGGAATCGGTGACGATTTTGTGCAGCCGAGTTCCGGGGCTGAGTGCCGCTGACGCCGAGCTGGTGGCGGAAGGCCTCGGCGACCTGCCGTTGGCGATAGCCCAGGCAGCGGGGTACATGGCGGACACGGGCATGCCCGCCAACGATTACCTAGGGCTGCTGGCGGCCCGGGCCTCGGAAATCCTGGATCAGGGGCGGCCACTGTCGTATCCTCGGTCGCTTGCGGCAGCGACTCAGCTCGCGTTCGACACGCTACGCAGCGATGATCCAGTGGCTGCTGAAGTCGCCGGGATATGCGCGTTCCTGGCTCCTGAGCCCATCCCTTCGGACTGGTTCACCGGCGCGCCGATGGAGCTGCCCGCCCTGCTGGCCGAAAGGGCCCGCGATCCGGTGGCATGGCGGCAGGTGCTGGCGCGGATCGGAGCGCACGCTCTGGCCCGTGTTGATGACAAGGGTCTGCAGATGCACCGGCTGACCCAGGCTGTCCTGCGCGGGCATCTCGCGCCGGGACAGGCAGCCGATACCCGCGCACGAGCCGGAGCGCTCCTGGCCGCCAGCCGCCCCGGAACCTCGCGGGACCCCGCCACCTGGCCAGGGTGGGCGCGCCTGCGCCCGCACCTGCTCGCCCTTGAACCAGTTGCCACAAGTAACGCGGGACTGCGCGATCTAGCAGACGAGGTCGCCTGGTACCTGCTCCGGCGGGGCGACACCCGTAACGCCCACGCCCTTGCCAGCCGCCTGCACCAGCAGCTGCGCGACGGACCCGGACCCGACGACAGCCAGACCCTCCAAGCGGCGAACACCCTCGCCCGGGCTCTGGGACACCTGGGCCGCCATCATGAGGCCAGAGACCTGGACGACGACACCCTCACCCGGCGCCGCCGCATCCTAGGCGGCGACCATCCCGCGACGCTCGTTTCCGCCAACAACCTCGCCGTCGATCTGCGCGACGTCGGAGACCCGCAGAGGGCGCGCGAACTGGACGAAGACACCCTCATCCGGAAACTACGCGTCCTCGGTGGCGACCACCCTCATACGCTCAATTCCGCCAACAACCTCGCGGTCGACTTGCACGCGCTCGGCGACTACCAGGCGGCTCGCGAACTGGATGAGAATACCCTCGCCCGCCGTCGCAGCGTCCTCGCCCCGACGCTCGCCGCCGCCTGGTTCTCGCGCGGACCACCCCCATACACTTGTCTCCGCCAGTGACCTGGCCCGCGACCTGTACACGCTCGGCGACTACGAGGCCGCCCGCGAACTAGACGAAGACACCCTCGCCCGGAAACTACGCGTCCTCGGCAGCGACCATCCCAGCACACTCGCCTCCGCAAGCAACCTCGCTATCGACCGAGCCGCGCTCGGCGAGACACCGGAGAGATAGGTTCTCCCCTCTCATTCGTGGCCTATCGATCAAAGCACGCATAACGCCAGGTCGGCACACGGCGTTCAGGGCGGGGAGATCGTCGGCGGGGATCCAGTAAACAGCGAAACACCGAAACCGGCTCATCAGGAAAGCTCTTCCCGGGATCGCCGGTGCAGCGGCACTCGTAAGCATCTGGCAGTATCTGAACCGGGCGAGAAGGTCATAAAGCAGTGCTGGTATTGGGAGGTCCGCCGATCGATGCGCTCCGTGACCGCGATCTTGAGCAGGAACAATCCGATCGCCGAATACGCACTCCTGGTCGACTATCAGTTCAGCAGAAGAAATGAGCGCGGAATGGGCAGTTATGGATCACCCTTCGGATGCGCACCCCCTTAAGATCACTATGACGGATGGGGTGGTCATCAAGCTTGATATTGACTGCCCAGCTTTCGGTGTTAACCTGTAGATTCCAACGATAGTTAACTCCCGAGTATAATGAATCGACCGCAGTAGTGATACAGCGGAGATTCTCGCTTGAACGGCTTACCATTTCTGATACTTACCAAAAATGCAGGTTGGGTACCTGTGACATTTTTCGGAATGATCCTTATCTGGAATGCAAGAGTAGGTTGCGATTTAGCCTGCCGGACTTACCGGGGCTCCTGCAGAGACTGGCCCGCTCGCCACCATCACCAGTGTGATGCTGGTGAGAAAGTTGGCGCTTGTGTACGTCTGGGTGCGGTTGCCGGGATCAGAAAGAGCTGGACGTCCGTGTGTAGCCATAAGATAATCCGAGGAAGCGGTCGCCGCAATTCAGGATCTCGGTCTTGATAAATAAGCCCGTAACCGAATTCTTAACCAAAAGTGCATCCTGGCGCGCTAGCTTCGGCGTGAGAGATCGGTGCTTCGGGCTGGTTAGGTCGATTCGCAATAACAACCGGTGTGGGCAGGCACCAATTTCCGGGATACATGTACACTTGGCCGGTATAGTGATCAACGGATCTGGACTTTCCTGACTACCATGCCGACAGCGCTGGATAAACTAGCTGGCACCGGCAAACAAACAGATGACGATTCCGATTACTTCGCACACGCTAATGCAGACTCCCGGAACGTGGTCTACTAGAGTGCCGACCACGATCGCGAGGGCGCTGCCCAGAACAGCTCCAGCTACCGCGTTGCTATTCGAGGTGCTGACCGCACTAGACGTACTACTGAGTGCCTTCCAGACGATTCTTTCCCTAGCGCAAGCCCGCCGCCCAGCCGTCGCCATTGCCTCCCGATCCCTTGCGGCGATACGCGCAGATGTTATCCTTTGCTGCTCAGCGTAAGATGTTACTGCCTGACGGAAACTGAACCGACGCTACGCTTACTGTTCGTCGTGTGCCTCGTCGTGTGCTCAGCCAGCAGGCTAAGCGGCAGGCCCACCCCAAAGCCCGAAACACTGCCGACTAGTAGATCGGCAAAGAGAGCTTGGGAAATCTGGGATGCGGTTTTTATCACCACGATGTCAGCTATGGCGACGACTGCCGTAACCGTGAACGCAGTCAAGGCAGCGGTTGGACGGCTGGTTCCTACGTCAAGACTCGTGGATACGATTCCTCGGGCTCGTGGCGCAGATACGGACATCGACGCAGGCCGATGTGCTGCAGCCACCGGAACAATCCCGGGAGTGACCACGCGATCCTCTGCTGCGCTCGCATGATCTTGGCCCGCCCTTACTCCTCGAATCCATGCAGAAAAAGCAGGAGCGCCAGCCGCAATGGCGATCATCGAGCCAATCAAAGAGACGACGGAAACTACAATAAAAAGGGCATACTTAGACAGGGCAGACGTCGTGTGTGAAGTGGCAACCACAGCCCAGGTGACCACATTAGTGCACAGAATTCCGCACAATGAAACGACAGTATCTCGATTCGCTGCCATGGAAACCAGTCTATGATCGCGAGGAGTTCCGTAGAGGAAAATTCAGCTATCGGTCCGAATCTAGCCATATGTACAGGGATGGTCGCCGACCATCAAGAAGGCTTGAGGCGGCGGTGCGGGCCCCGATGACTTACGTCAGGCAGGCTTGCGAATACGTCCATGATTACAGAGGGGCGGTGAATAGCCCTGTCAGCCCGTGCCGCAGGACGAGTGCGCCCACGGCAGTCCATCAACGGCGCCGCCGCGGTCGCGCCTGCCCTCCATTGCAGGGAAGTCCTGCCCAGGTCTCAAAGACGCCAGCAGAACGGCTCGATCTGCGCCCGACAACCGTCAGTCGACCGCCTCCTCAGAGAAGTGCAGATCGGCGGGTCGGTGCGCGGTTATCTTGCGGACTTCACATCGTCGGCCGCTTGGCAGCCGTGATGCGGGATTAGTGCACGGTCAGCCGACCTGTATGTTTATGCATCGCTGCCCCTCAGGCTGAACGTCCGGTCATGCCGCGATGAGGGCATCACCTCGACGGCGTAAACCAGAACAGGACATTCTCGTACGCGGCGGATAGTCCACCGGCACATTCCCGCGGGCATGACTCGGTGACGGCACGCGATTGAAAGGGCATGAAATCGCAGCCGGGAATCATGTGCCGGTGAAGCCACCGTGATGTCGCCTTGCAACGGCGGCATCGCTCACTCCTGACAATCCGTCTGACGACCTGCCGCGATCTGCTGAGGACTGGTCTCGCCCGGTCTCAGATGGCCCTTCCGCTGGCCACGGACGCTGGCATCTACCATGGTCTCCTTCACGTCGCTGCTCGTGAGGGAATTCGGAGTTCGAACACGCTCCCGTCGGCCCGGCGATCGTAGAGCAAGGTTCCTTGCGGGACCGTCAAAGTAGCCCGCCGCTCATGCTCGAAGACGCGAACTGCCTGCCGCTCTATGCAAGCCTGCAGCACTCCCCCACACGCGGCACTGCCCCTAGCGCGCGAGGCCAACCGCGATCGGAAGAATCGCTGCCTCTGGCACGATGGTTTGACAGCGTCCGCCGGGCATTGCTCACTGATCCGTGGATCCTATAGGCCCGGTTCCTCGCTAGGGGCTGACGGTATGTCCGCGTCCACCAGCGCGGTAGATCCAGCCGGGCGTGTTTCGGTTTCTTCGGTCCGTTGCTGCAGGCGGTCGAGTGATTCACCGTCGCCGAGCGGAATGGTGGCCTCCAGGCGTGCGCTGGCCTGCACCTCGGGTAGGTCCATGACGGCGTTTACCAGGCTTGCCCGGCTGCCGGGGGTTATGTGCCCGGCCCGCGCGTGCAGCGACGCCCGGGCAGTGCCGTGGGCCTCGGCACTTGTTGTCACCTCCGCAGCCGCGACCTGTTCGTCGCCATCTTTGACTTCGACGTGCATGGGTGTGTCGGGATGAGTCATGGCCGCCTCCGGGAATCTGATTACCGCCATGCCCCGGACATCTGTCATGAAACGGTCCGCAAGCGCCTATTCCGGGCGAGTGCCGGAGATACCCCTGACGCGATTCACGAGCCGCTGGACCAGGTGATGGCGAACCGGTCGAGCGTGTACCCGAACTGGTTCACCGTCGGCTGGATGAAGTTGTCCTTGATCATCGACGTCGCCTCCTGCTCAGCCGCGGTGATCAGCGGATCCGAGATCGCCGTGTCATGGACCACGCGGTCGAAGGCGATGCTCTGCGCCTGCTGGTACAGCACGGACTCGGCGAACTGCGGACGCAGCAGCACTCCGCAGCCGAATCCCGGATAAGTCCAGCTGTGCTGGGTGCTCACCGGCTTGGAGACGCTGGTGTCGATGCTCACGTCGTGCACCGACTGCGGAAGCTGCGGCAGCGGCAACGTCAGGTCCACCGCCACGCTGCCCGCACGCCCCGCCGCCGGCCGGGTCAGCACCTGAAGCCGGTAATGACCCGTCGACGGCGCCCACCAGGACGACCCGGGGTTCAGGTCGACGGTGGCCGAGGCGCGGCCGACCGCGTAAAACGTCGCGGAGTACCAGCACGGCAAGAAACCCACGTTCTTGCTGACGGTGTGAGTGAACATGAAGTCGAAGTTCTCGGTGCCGAGGGCGGGCTTGGAGATGCCCTCGATGTTCTGCAGCACCCAGGGACCGAGATCGACGTTGGTCGTGGACCCGGTGGTCACCGACGTCCACGGCCAGCCGAACGTCACGTGCGGCAGGTGCAGGTTCACACCCACCAAATGCAGGCTCGCCGACAGCCCGGACACCACGCCGAATATCAGCGCCCGCCGGAACACCAGCGCCAGCACCACCACCGCCACCGTCAGCTTGATCTTGAACCGGCGCGACAGCCGCCTGCGCGGCGCGGGCTCCGGGGGCGGCGGCCAGCCGCGCGGCGGTGACCACTCGGGCGGCTCCGCCCGCACACCACCTGCCGTCGATGACTCATCGACACCCATAGAGCGGTGTCGATGAGTCATCGACGGGGGTTCGGAGGCGGGCGGGAGCCAGTCGCGGGTCCCGCGGAATAGCTGACGTGCCATGTGAACACTCTCCAGATCAGACGGTCGCGGGATATTTGAGACACAGAACAAGCGGAACGGCCCCGAACGCGTCGCGATATCGCGCGCCAGGCTTGTCGGGGACGTCTTGCTCGGCGATTCTCGGCCAGCACATCTTCATGTGCTGCGCGGTCAGCCCCGCGACCGAGTACGGGAACTCCATGGCGGAGACTCGGTTACGGCGCAGCACCCCGCCCCAGCGGAACGCGGCGAACGCCTTCGCCAGGTCCAGCACCGACAGCGGCCCCGGTGCGGTTAGGTCGATGCCGTACACCGCGACCGCCAGCCCCGCGAGGTCGACCGCGCACTGCGCCAGCGCTTCGGACTTCGTCCGGTAGACGGTTCCGTCCAGGTTGGTCTTGCCCAGCTTCTCGCCGTGCACCGGTGAGTGCCCGAGCCGCGCCGCGCACTGCAGCCAGTCACACGCGGCCAGCAGCTCCCACGGGATGCCTGCCATCTCAGCGACATCCCGGTACAGCGGTTCTGTCCGGGTCAGCGGAACCTTGGCCGTCGTCACGTAGGCGGTGGCGACCGCGAGCGGGATGTGCGACTGATACTTGGCGGTCGTAATCGTGGCGGCGCCGGGGATGGCCGCGCTCGTCGAGCCCGCGCGCGGCCGCCTGGTAGCCGCCCTCCTAGTCGCCGTCCGCTTAGGCGCGGTACTGCGCGGGGCGGAACTTCTCGTGGCGGTTGGGGTCGCCGCCGGGGAGGCGGCGCCGGGGATGGCGCTGCCAGCACTCGCCGTGGCCCCGCTCGCCGTGCCCCCGGCCGCCGTGGCCCCGCTCGCCGTACCAGCACTCGCCGTGGCCCCGCTCGCCGTGCCCCCGGCCGCCGTGGCCCCGCTCGCCGTACCAGCACTCGCCGTGCTCGCGCTTCCGGTAGCGGTGCTGCTGGCGGCGGGCGTGCTGGGGGCGGCGGGCGTGCTCGCGCCGGTCGCGGGAACCGCTGCCGCCCCGCTGCTGGTGGCCGACTTGCTGGCCGAGGTGGAGGCCGGAGAGCTGGAGGCGGCCGGAGCCGAGGTGGCGTGCGTAGCGGTGCTTGGGCTCTGCGCGGTCGTGTCGAACCGGTACAGGTCGTATAGCCGCATCAGGGAGACCAGCTCGCCGCCGTAGCTGGGATCGGTCGCGTAGACCCCGGCCAGGTCGGCGGCGAACGCGTCCGGCAGATTCCGGTCCGCCATCGCGTGACTGTAGGCACTGTCGGTCGCCAGCAGCTGCCCGTGGTCGGCGATGCTCTCCGCGTAATCGTGATAGGCGCGGAACGCCGCGTCAATCGTCACCCAGCTGCCGTCTTCGTACTCGGTGGTCGGCATCGTCACGCTGCCCGCCTGCCCGGTCCCCTTGATGCCGAACAGGTTGTGCGCCTCGATGGCCAGCTCGCTGCTACCCCAGCCGGACTCATCGATGGCCTGCGCGATGGTGACGGCCGCGGGGACCCCGTACTCCCGCTGAGTCGCCACCGCACCGGACGCGACCTCGTTGATGAAAGCCGCCTGGGCGCTCGTCGTGGGAGCCGATGTCGACTGCGATTTGTTCCGTCCGTAGCTCGCTGAACTGGAAGACGCGCTACCCGCCGTTTTGGTCGAAGAGGTTTTTGTCGAAGGCTTATCCGAGGCTGACGCGCCAGGGATCGTCGCCTGTCCCGACTTCGCCGTGGCCGCCGTCGTGGTGGTGGCGGTCGTTGGCTTCGTCGCGTCCGCGCCGCTGACCGGGTCGCCGACGGCGGCCGGCGCCGTCTCACCGGTGGTGGACGCGGGCTTGGCGGCGGCGGACTGGTGCGGCGGCGCCGCCGCGGACGTCAGGTTCCCGTTGTCCACGAAACCGGTGATCCCGTAGCTGGCGAGTGACCCGCTGTAGGTGTGCGGGTTGACCGAGTAATTCGGCAGCGAGTCCCCGCCGATCGTGTGCAGCACACCGTCGGCATAACTCGTGACCACCTCGACATGGCCGTCGAACAGCACCCAGTCACCAGGCAGCGGCACATAATCGTCGCCCAGCGGATGCCAGCGATCATGCGACTGCGCGTCCTGCAGAATGGAGACGATCTCCGGCGACGCCGAGTTGGGATCGACGCGCACATCGGCCCAGTCGTGCAGCGGCCACGGGTACGTGGAACCACCGGCCACCCAGCTCTGCTGGCCGACGGCCTGCGCGGCTAGTTCCAGTGTCAGGCTGGCGAAGGCCGCGCACGACGGGCCGTGATCCGCGCCGTCGGTGCTGTCCTGGCCCCAGATCAGCGCTTCCATCTCGGCCGGGGTTCTGCTCTGCGCCAGGCGCAGGTAGTGCTGGGCGACGTTGACGATGGCCGAGCGCAGTGCCGCGTCGTCCGTGGTGCTAGCCGCTTGCGCGGACTTCTCCAGCGCGGCCAGGTGAACTGGCAGCGCCGCCGGGGCGGACAGGTCCGCCGGAGTACCCGGCGCGAAGTTGAATCCGGCGACCGCTCCGCCCGCAGTGACGCTCACCAGAGCGGTTGCCTGCTGCCACCAGGGCTTCCTCACCGTCTTCATGGGTTACTTACAAGCCGGATGCGGGCGGGTTGCTGAGGATGGCCTGGACCTGGGAATTACCGGGGTTGCTGGCGTTCTCGAAGAGCACGCCGGCGTCCTGCGCCGCGACCTGGGACGCACCGACCACCCACTGGGCGTAGATGTCGGACACCAGCGCCGCCTGACCGGCCGTGGAGGTCACCGGCAGCGCGCACAGGCTCGGGTAACCCGCCCGCGCAATCACCGACGACGAGCCGGTGTACCTAGCGCAGTTGCTGGGGCTGCTCTCCAGCCCCGCCTCGACCTCGGTTTTGCCGCCGGAACTCGTCACGGTCGCGCCGCCGACGATGTTGTTGATCGCGCGGGCCGCGACCTCCAGGCTGTCGATCGGGCTGTACGGGTTGTAGGGCTGGTGCAGGTTCAGCGACCAGGCCACCTCGCCGCCCTGCGCCGCGGTGATCGGCTCGAGCCCCTCGCGTCCGGTGGTGGAGTCACTGAAGCTTGGGTCGTCCTTACTGGTCAGCAAGGAGAACACCCACAGCACCTGCTGGCTTGACTTCGCGCAAGCGAAGTTGACCTGGCCCGGCTCGGAGACTACGTTCCGGATTCTGGCAGGCGGTGAGAATCTGCGCGCGGACCGTGGTCACGCTGGCCGGCCAGGACGCTCCCCCGCCGAGCACCGTCAGCGCGACGATGACGATGACCACGGCCAGCGCCGCCCCCGCGATCGAGACGTTGCGCGGGCGCAAGAGCCGCCGCTTGCGGACCCCGCGCCCGTACCGGATCAGCCGTTCGGTCCTGGCGTCCGAGGCCGCCGCGTTGCCGGGGCCGTCGCCGGGAGCCTCGTCCTCCTCGACCTCCGGTTCGAACGCGTTATCGGCCAGGAGCTTCTCGAGCTCCTTGGTCCTGTTCTCGATATACCGGAGACGAGTAGACATCTGATCGCTAGTTTTTTCGATACGTGTACCCATCGTGATACCTCGATGCGTTCGCTGCTTTCGGAATACTCACCTTGCCGCGCGGGTGGCCCGGAGCCTTGAATCTAGGGCGATCCGGCCACGCCCGCCGCAGCCATGTGGAATATTAGAACACATGCACGGTAGTCATGGGAAGCGTTTTGTTAGAACACAGTTTTGGCACGTCCCTGAGCTGCTGGAACGCTACCGAACTCTTGTTGTCCACAGGGTCTCTGTGGATAACGCATGTCACCGACCCCGTTCACCATGCCAAGAAATAGACTTTTTATTCGAAGACCATAACGTCGGTGGCGTCGGCACGGCTAGAATCGAACTATGACCGATCCCCCGCGAGCCTGGATATGTGTGGCGGCAGCTGGATACCTTCCGGCAGCGCCGGGTCCGGCTCGAGCGCGCCACGCACGCTGGCTATCGGCAGCACACCTGCCCAGAGCGCCAGCTCCGCGTCCGGGCCGTCACCGTCGTCCGGCGGGCCGGTGCGGATCTTGACCGAGGCTTCCTCCAGCGAGAGCGCGAGCAGGCTCGTCGCGGCGAGTTCCTTGCGGCTTGGCTGCCGGACGTAGTCCCACTGCCCCGGTGTTAGGTGCTCGGTGAGGTGCCGCAGGCCGGTCAGCTTCTCGTCCGGGTCGGTGATCAGCCGCGGGACGCCGTAGATCATCGCGGCCCGGTAGTTGACCGCGTGCTCGAACACCGAGCGGGCCAGCACCAGCCCGTCGAGGTGGGTCACCGTCACGCAGACCGTCTGGCCGGGCGCGTTCAGCAGGCTCTGACTGGCCACCGATCCGTGCACGTACAAGACCTCGGGAGTGAAGCCGTAGACGGTGGGCACGACCATCGGGCGCCCGTCGGCGATCACCCCGAGGTGGCAGACGATCCCGGCCCGCAGGACGGCCTCGAGCTCGCTCCGGTCGGTCCTGCCCTGGTCCCGCAGCCGCCGGTGCCGGGTCCGTTCGGTAACCGACAGGTCCGGCAACGAGTCACTCATGCACCAACAGTACAGCGGCCTAGACGGGGCGCTCGCGGACCACTTCGGCGGCTGATTTGTCGTCGCGCAGGCCCTGGAAGCGGGGCTGGCGGAGCAGTCCGTCGCGGGTCCACTCGGCGAACTCGATCTGGCCGACCAGTTCGGGCCGCACCCAGTGCGTGCTTGCCGTCGGCGGCTTGCCGCGCTGGAACGCCGACGTGCGCAGCTCCAGCTCGTCCAGCTTCGCGCGCAGCGTGAGCAGCGTCCGCGTGTCGAAGCCGGTGCCGACCTTACCCGCGTAGCAGAGCGCGCCGTCAGGGTCGTAGTAGCCCAGCAGCAGCGCGCCGAAGCCCTGCCGCGACCGTTGCGGATCGGTGAAGCCGCCGATCACGAACTCCTGTCCGGCCAGGCACTTGAACTTCAGCCAATTGCGCGTCCGGCCGGCCTGATATGGCGCGTCCGAGTTCTTCGCGATCAGGCCTTCCCAGCCGTCGGCGCACGCCTGGTGCCAGAACGCGACGCCATCCCCTGACCGGTGCTCGGTGTAGCAGACGGCGGCATCCGTGTTGAGCAGCTCCTTTAGCACCCGCTTGCGTTCAAGCTGCGGTAGCGGCCGGGTGTCTCGCCCGTCCGCGAACATCACGTCGAATACGTAGTAGACCACCGGGTAGTCGCTGAGCAGCTGGTCACTCGGCGCCGCGACCCCGAGCCGTTGCTGCAGCCGCTCGAACCTGGTCTCGTCCCCGTCGAACGCGACGATCTCCCCGTCGAGCACGCAGCCGGCCGCGGTCCCCTCGGTCAGCGCCGCCACGACCTCGGGGAATGTGGACGTCACGTCCTTCTGGTTCCTGGTAAGCAGCCGGACATCCCGGTCGCGGAACGTCAGGCACCGTTCCCCGTCGAGCTTGCGCTCGTAGACCCAGGAGGGGTTGGAGAACCGGTCCTGAGTCAGCGTCGCGAGCTGCGGCTCCACCCACTCTGGAACAGCCATGTGAGTGTCGATACCCCTGGGACCCGCTCGCTAAGCCGGCATTCACCGACTGACCGGAGTAGAGCGGGCCTTGGCGGCGCGGTTTGTTTACGCCGTACCCCGGGTAGCGGACTCGGACGGTGCTGCCCGGCAATGCGGGCGCGCCTCCCGCCGCCCGAAGGAGACGGAGATGACGTGGCTGTCGCACTGTACCGGCATCCTGCACCGCTAGAGCTGGCGTTCCCCGCCGACGCCGCGGAGCTCTCGCCCGTCCGCGCCCAGCTGCGTCACTGGCTGGACAACTGCGGCCTCAGCACGCCGCTGACGCAGGACGCCCTGGTGGCGGCCGGAGAAGCGGTGGCCAACGCGATCGAGCACGGCCACCGGGACCAGCCGGGCGAGGAGATCCGGCTGGCCGCCGCGATCACGACGGACCGGTTGCGGCTCACCGTCGCCGACAGCGGACACTGGCTGCCGCCTGGCCCTGAGCCCACCCTGTACCGGGGCAAGGGCATCCAGCTGATGCGAGCGCTGATGGACAACGTCAGCATCGACACCGAGACGGTTGGCACCACTGTCACCATGGACGTGAGGATCGCCCGGATGTGTATACCGCGCAGGGTGGGTAGCAGGTGACAGATGCGGCCGGGCACGTCGCACGCCGACCGTGAACGCCCTGACATCTCCGGGCATTCTCAAGTCTGCGGACTGCCCCGGAGCGCAAGCCAGCCGTTGCCCCGGGGACGGGCGCTGCCTGGGGCAACGGCTGCCTATCTAATCTCGGCCCAGCTCCCCGGGCGAGTAGCCGCGTTCAGCTCGGGAGCAGGAGCGCCGCCGGATCGAGCAGCGTCGCGGCCCGGTTCACCGCGTCGTCCAGAGCGACGGTGTTCAACGGGTTGTAGAGCGGCCCGCCGCCATCGGTCAGCAGCAGCCCGGCCAGCGCCACGCCGCGGGCGGGCACCGGGAGCGGGGCTCGCAACCGATCGATGAGCAGCCGGATCGCGGGCTCGGCGGCGGCCACCCGGTGCCACTGCGGTAGCCGCGCTTTCCGCGTCCTCGGCTGGGTGAGCCGCTCCCAGTCGTCGGCGAGCGCCTGGCGGAATGGCAGTGAGACGATGCGTTCGGCCCGCGCCGCGTGCCGTCGGGACCACTCGGGCGCGCGGCCAGCGGCGAGTTCACGGTCCAGCCGTGCGCCCAGCACCTGGGCGGTGAGTCTGTCGATCGCGCGGCACGGGCGCAGGATGAGGGAGTCCGTTCCGCCGGGCTGATCCACGACGAGCATGCCCCCTCGGAGGCTCTCAGCGAGGTTCGTTGTTCTCATACCTCCAGCGTGCCGCTTTACGGCCGCGCCGGTAAGTGGCATCATTGACACAGTGCACGACAAAGCTGCCAATCCGATTTCCGTCGCCGTCGTGGTGTACGACCAGGTGGCTCTTTTTGAGCTGGGTGTGGCACGTGAGGTGTTCGGTGCCGATGTCACCGCACCGTCCGGCGCTCCGCTGTACGACATGGTTATCTGCGGGCCGGCCGAGTCGGTGCGCACCGACGCCGGGGTCCCGATCGGGGTGCACTGCGGGCTGGAGGCAACCCAGACCGCGCACACCGTCGTGGTGGCGCCGACCTACACCCCGAAGGACGCGGTACCGGCCGCCGTTGTCAACGCCGTCCGCGCGGCCGGCGCACGGGGCGCCAGGCTGCTGTCGCTGTGCACCGGCGCGTTCGTGCTCGCCGCGGCCGGTTTGCTCGACGGGCGGCGCGCGACCACTCACTGGTCGGAGTGTGCCGAGCTCGCGCGACGCTACCCGTTGGTGGCGGTCGACCCGGGGGTGCTGTACGTCGACGACGGAGGGTCCATCATGACCTCGGCCGGCAGCGCGGCCGGGATCGACCTGTGCCTGCACGTGGTGCAACACGACTACGGCGCGGAGATCGCGACGCGGATCGCGCGCGACATGGTCATACCGCTGCACCGCGACGGCGGACAGGCTCAGTACATCGAGAGGCCGATGCCCGAGGCGGAGGACGCGGATCTGTTCGCCGGGACACTCGGCTGGCTGCGCGAGCATCTGGACGAGCCGGTGACCGTACGGGAGCTGGCCGCGCGGGCGGCGATGAGTCCGCGGACATTCGCGCGAAAGTTCGTGGCGAGCACCGGGACCACGCCATACCAGTGGCTACTGCGTGAGCGGCTGGCGCTGGCCCGGCGGCTGCTCGAGACCAGCGATCTGCCGGTGGACACGATCGCCCACCGATGCGGCTTGCAGACGGCGGGCAACCTGCGCAAGCATTTCGCCCGCGAACTGCGCACCACCCCCCAGTCCTATCGCCGCGCGTTCCGCGTTCCCGCACTGTAGCGTCACCCCGCGTTGTTTGGAGCAAACCGGGCCGGGTAGCCAGCGGGACTCAGGGAGCTTAACTGGAGGTGGGTATGGCGGAAGGTCGGGCGATATGGGTCTACGCAGTGGCGCCAGTCGTGCGCAGAGAGTGGTTCGGGGAGGGTGACGGGGTGGATTCCCGTCCCGTCTGGCCGGTAATGGCGGATGGGCTCGCCGCTGCGGTGAGCGGCGTCAGCCTGGACGGATACGGCCCGGACGCGATCGCGACGCGAGCTGACGACGCCGGCTGGCTGACCGAGATCGCCCGGCGACATCAGACCGTCATCGCGAAGATCGCGGAGCAGCAGCCCATCGTCCCCATGCCACTGGCGACACTCTGCCCGGACGAGGCATCCGTGGTGGCCTTCCTCAACGAACGCCACGGCGAGCTTTTCCGCGCCATCGACCGCGCGGCACCCGAACTGGCCGGGGTACCCTGTGCAGGGAATATGGCGCCAGGAGGTGAAACTGGTGACGGGGCCCGCGGTTACACTCGGCTCGTTCACTCATCTCGCGCTGTTTTATCAGACCCCCAACGAGTACGCGGCCCGGGTGGCCGCGTTCCTGCACAACGGCCTGACCACGGGAGAACCCGCCCTCGTGGTGGTCCCGCCCGCCCATTGCGGCTGGCTGCGGGACGTGCTCGGGGCGGAGGCGGACGACGTCCGTTTCGAGGACATGACCCAGGTCGGCCGCAACCCGTCGTGGATCATCCCAAAGGTGCGGGAGTTTGTGGACGCGCACCCTGGGCAGCATGTGCGTTATGTCGGCGAACCTATCTGGCCCGCGCGCACCCTGCCGGAGAAACGTGAGGCCATCCGGCATGAAGCGCTCATCAATCTCGCGTTCGCCACGACGGACGCGGATATCCTCTGCCCGTACGATACGACCCGGCTCGCGGCGGCCGTCATCGCCGACGCACGGCGCACCCATCCCGCGCTCGTGGTCGACGGCGCGACGGCGCCGAGCCAGACTTTCGCGGGGATCGGACACATGCCTTTCAGCACCCAGACTCCGCTAGCGCCGCCACCGGCTGACGCCATGTCCCTGGAGTACACCACAGATCTGTCCGCCGTCCGCGCCGAGGTCGAGAAGCAGGCGCGCCAGACGGGCCTGTCCGAGATGCGGATCGTGGACCTCGTGCTGGCGGTCAGTGAGATCGCGGCGAACACGATCAAGCACGCGCGATCGCGCGGAACGCTCGACATCAGCCTGGACGAGCGGGAAATCGTGTGCACGATCCATGACAGCGGCACCATCACCGACCCGCTGGCGGGCAGGCGGCGCCCGGCCGCCGACGCCTCTGACGGGCACGGGTTGTGGCTCGTGCACCAGGTTTGTGATCTGGTCGAGATGCGCTCCGACGACTCCGGTACGACAATCCGGATGCATATGTCGCTGCCTCCTGGCTGAGCGCTCCATCCAGCCCTCGCGCTGTGGTACAAACGGATGTGGACCTGCTCAACGCGTCGGTAACAGCGCGCGAGTCCGCCGGGGAGCCCTACACCCTAGTGGCGCTATCCGGTGAGGCCGACGTAACCAACACCGATCAACTACGTCACCTCCTCGACACCGAGGTGGCCAAGCAGCCGAATCATCTCATCGTGGACCTCGCGGGCGTGAGCTTCATGGATTCTTCCGCGCTGCATGCCCTGTTGCGTGCCAACCGGGCCCTCGACCGGCAGGGCGGAGTGCTCTCCCTCGTCGCGCCGCAAGAGGCCGTGGCGCGGATGCTCAGCCTCACCGCGGCCGACCGGATCGTGCCGGTTTACGGCAGCGTGGATGAGGCCGCGACAGGCTAACCAAAGTTTTGGGTTTGCCGGGTGACGATTCCGGCTATAGTGGTCCTAGCGGTGCCTACGACGCAGGCACGTTCCCCCCCGCCTTCACGGTGTGGGTGGCGTGAACGTGCGGCCGTAGTGTCACCGCTTCTTGCGTTCCTCCCCACCCATCGTGCAGGGCACCCCCCTTGGTGAGGAGCATCACATGAAGATCGCCCTGGTTGCCGAACACGCGGCGCTTACCCCTCGTCCCGGCGCAGGTCTGGCCAACGACCAGATCCGCACCCGCGAACTGGCCCGCAAGCTCAAGGCCGCGGGACACGAAGTCACGGTGTATCCGGTGTCCGACGCGCTCAGCGGCGTGACTGCCCAAGCTGGCGAGCTGCGCCAGCAGTGGATCAAGGACCGCCCGGACGTGGTGCACGCGATGCGCTGGACCTCAGGGCTGACCGCGCTCACCGCGAGCCGTGACCTGGGCCTGCCCGTCGTGCAGACCTTCTCCTCGCTCGGCGTGGCCGAGCAGCGGCACAAGATCGTCCCAGGCACCTCGGCCGAGCGGATCCGGCTCGAGCCGGCGATCGGCCGTACCGCCAACGTCGTGGTGGCCGCCAACTCCGGCGACGCCAGCGACCTCGCCCGGCTCGGCGTGCCGCGCCGGCACATCAAGGTGATCCCGTGCGGCGTCGACACCGACCGTTTCGCGCCCGAGGGGCCGGTGGCCAAGCGGAATGGCCGGTCCCGGCTGCTGACGGTCGGCGAGCTCAGCAAGACCCAGGCACTCAACACCCTGCTGCACGCGCTGACCAGGGTGCCAGAAACGGAACTGATCGTGGCGGGCGGACCGGCGCGCGCCGAACTCAAGCGGGACGCCAACTACAAGGACCTGGTCGCGCTGGCCGGCTCGCTGGGCATCGGGGACCGGGTGCTGTTCACCGGCCAGGTCGACGAGGAAGACCTGCCGCCGCTGCTGCGGTCGGCGGACCTGTACGTCAACACCACCGAGTACGAGCCCACCGGAATGATCTCGCTGGACGCCATGGCCTGCGGGACGCCGGTCGTCGCCTCGGCCGAGGGCGCGCCCGGTGACGCGGTCGTGGACGGCACCACCGGCATCCTGGTGCCGCCCGGCCGGCCGACGCTGCTGGCCCACCGCATCAGGCAGATCCTGTCGCACCCGATGCTGCTCGAGGCCTACGGGGTGGCCTCGGCCGACCGCGCCCGGTCCCGCTACTCCTGGGACCGGATCGCACGGGAGACCGTCGCGGCCTACGAGTCCGCCGCCGCGGCGTAACGAACGCTTTACGAGCAGGGCCGCATCCGCCTGATGCGGCCCTGCTCGCGTACGGCTCGGCAACCCCGGCTATGGGCCATCGCTAGCGCTCTAGCGCCAGCGATGGGTCATCGATGGGGGTGGAACGCCTTGATCAGGCACGTAGCCGCACCGCGACCAGGCAGGCGTCGTCGTCGGTGTCGGAGACGACCGCGGCGAGCAGCCGGTCGGCGTGCACGGCCGCTGTCCCCGCGCGGTCAGCCACCGCTTCCCCGGGCTCGCCGGCGGCGGTGATGAAATCGTCAAGCGCGTCGGTGATCGACTGCTCGCGGCGCTCGATGAGGCCGTCGGTGAACAGCAGGAGCACATCGCCCGGCAACAGTGGCGTGTCCTCCTCTTCGTAGTCCGTGTCAGACTCCATGCCGAGCAGCAGGCCCGATGGCAGCGGCAGCGCCGACGCCGAGCCGTCCCGGATCAGCACCGGTGGCAGGTGCCCGGCCCGCGCCCACCGCAGCACCCGCGACGAGGGGTCGTAAAGGCCGCAGACCATGGTCCCGACGACACCGTCGGTCAGGTGGCATACCAGGGTGTTCAGCAGGGCCACCAGCTCGGCGGGTCCCTTGCCGGTGACCGCGAGGCCGCGCAGCGAATTGCGCACCGCGACCATGCCGGTGACGGCGTCGATGCCGTGCCCGGCCACATCCCCGACGACCAGCAGCACCTGGCCAGATGGCAGCAGCAGCGTGTCGTAGAAGTCACCGCCGACCAGGTGGCCAGCGCCAGCGGGCCGGTATCGGACCGCCACGTCGATGCCGGGGAACTGGGCGGGCTCGGAGTCGGGTGGCATGATCGCGCGCTGGAGCTGGAGCGCGAGCTTGTGCTCCTGCGCGGCGCGCTGCTCGGTGTCGACGAGCCGGTCCCTGGTCGCCGCCAGCGCCACCTGCGTGTGGTACTGCGCCGAGACGTCCTGGTAGGCGCCGCGCAGTGTGGTCACCATGCCCGCGGCGTCGACCGCCGCCTCGGCGGACACCAGCATCTGCCGCACCGACCCGTCGTCCGGCCGCACGATGCGGAACGACGCGCTCGCGGCCCCGCCAGTGCCCAGCAGCTCATCGCGGAACCGCACGATGCCTGGCCGGTCCGCCGCGACCACGTAGTTGTGCAGATCGCTGATACCGATCGCGCGCACCTGACCGGGCACCAGGCCGAAGAGGGTGAACACCGAGTCGGTCCAGTACACCGCCCCGCTCCGCAGGTCCTCTTCCCAGCCGCCGAGCCGGCCGATCCGCTGGGCGTTCTCCAGCAGCGCCGCCAGCCGCCCCGGCTCGTCCGCGTGCCGCCAGGAGAACACGGCGCCATCGAAGAACCTGGCCACGGACGGGGTCCCGATGACCGGGGCGCCGCCCAGCGCATCGTGCGCGAGGGCGGACAACGGTGTCCCGCCGGGGTAGGCGGCGGTCAGCGTGACGCCGGTGAGCTCGGCGGGACCACGGCCATCCGGGTCTGGGTAGCCGTCGCTGGCGTACCCGACGCGGAAGTCCGCGACCGCGCCGTCCTGGCGACGGACGGCGCGGACCACGAGCACCGGGCCGGCCAGCGCGTCGAGCAGCCGGAATACAGCGGGTTCCGATAGCTCACGCTGGGTATCGAGCACGTCCGCGCAGCCAGCCGCCAGCCCGGTGAGCCGGTCCCGCAGGCCTGGCGGCTCGTCGCGCAGCGGCTCCGGCCAGCAGACCTCGAGCACACCGCGCAGGTCACGGTCGCGGCCAGTCAGCCCGAGAACCGCCCGCGCTCCCCTGGGCCCGAGTACGGCCGCGCCATCCGGCGGCCCGTCCAGCCACCACAGGTCGGGCCCGCCCCGGGCGACGCGCTGCGCCGGGCTGTCGGCCGACGGGGCCAGCTGCGTCCAGCCGCTCGTATCCGTCCCGAAACCGGTTTCCCCGAGCATGCGCAACTCGCCATCGGACTCCAGCAGCCACACTGATAGCGCCACCGCGCCGAACGGCTCGAGAACCTGGCTTGCCAACGCGTCCACGAGGGCATACTCGCCCGGCACGACCACCCGCCTCCCAGCTCGTAACGCCTGAACCGTACCATTAGCCCGCCCGCACGACCGGGAAAGCGGTGCTAGGAGATGGGCGGGGTGAGCAAGACCACCCGACCTGTACCGTTGGCCCGGCTACCATAAGGGTTACGCAGCCAAAATGGAGAGGTTCCATGACCGACGTCGTATCCGACAAGACGCGGCTGGACGAACCGGCGCTGGCTCAGCTTCTGGCGGGACTGACCGCTGTGCGCGGCGGTGACTTCAGCACTAGGCTTCCGCAGACCGGCGACCCGCTGATGGACGAGATCGCCACCGTCTTCAACGGGATGGTGGACCAGCTCGACATCTTCACCTCCGAGGTTACCCGCGTCGCCCGCGAGGTGGGCACCGAGGGCAAGCTCAGCGGCCAGGCCTACGTACCGGGTGTGTCCGGTACCTGGAAGGACCTGACCGAGTCGGTGAACGCCATGGCCGACAACCTGACCATTCAGGTGCGCAGCATCGCGAAGGTCACCACGGCCGTGGCCCGGGGTGACCTCAGCCAGAAGATCCGGGTGGACGCCCGCGGCGAGATCCTGGAGCTGAAGGAGACCATCAACACGATGGTGGACCAGCTCTCCGCGTTCGCCGACGAGGTAACCAGGGTGGCCCGCGAGGTGGGCACCCAGGGCAACCTGGGCGGCCAGGCGGTGGTGCACGGCGTGGCCGGCACCTGGAAGGACCTGACCGACAACGTCAACTCGATGGCGGACAACCTCACCAGCCAGGTGCGCAACATCGCGCAGGTGACGACCGCGGTGGCCAGGGGCGACCTTTCCAAGAAGATCGACGTCGAGGCGCGCGGCGAGATCCTCGAGCTCAAGACGACGATCAACACCATGGTGGACCAGCTCTCCGCGTTCGCCGCCGAGGTCACCCGGGTGGCGCGCGAGGTGGGCCGGGAGGGACGCCTCGGCGGGCAGGCTGAGGTGGAGGGCGTCTCCGGCACCTGGAAGCGGCTCACCGAGAACGTGAACGAACTGGCGCTCAACCTCACCCTGCAGGTGCGGTCGATCGCCGAGGTGACCAGCGCCGTGGCGGCCGGTGACCTGACCAGGACCATCTCGGTGGAGGCCCAGGGCGAGGTCGCCGAGCTCAAGGACAACATCAACGCGATGGTGGGTTCGCTGCGCGAGACCACGCAGGCTAACCAGCAGCAGGACTGGCTGAAGACGAACCTGGCGCGGATCGCCAGCATGATGCAGGGCCACCGAGACCTGGAGATCGTCGCCGAGGTCATCATGGATGAGCTGGCGCCGCTGGCCGGGGCGCAGCACGGGACGTTCTTCCTCACCAGCGGCGCTGGCAGCCTGCGGCTCATCGCCGGGTACGGGTTGCGGGCCGACAAGGACGCGCCCGTGCAGTACCAGCTCGGCCAGTCGCTCATCGGCCAGGCCGCCAAGTCCAAGCGGTCGGTGTTCGTCTCCGACCTCCCCGCCGACTACGTGAAGATCTCCTCCGGACTCGGCGAGGCGACGCCGGCGCACCTGGCGATCCTGCCGATCCTGTTCGAGGACAAGGTGCTCGGGGTGATCGAGCTGGCGTCGTTCAGCGAGTTCACCGCGGTGCAGCGGACGCTGCTGGAGCAGGTGACCGAGACCCTCGGGGTCAGCGTGAACTCGATCATCGCCAACTCGCGTACCGACGCGCTGCTCGAGGAGTCGCAGCGGCTGATGTCGGAGCTGCAGGCCCAGCAGACGGAGATCGAGGAGCGCGCCCGCCAGCTCGCCCTGGCGTCCAAGTACAAGTCGCAGTTCCTCGCCAACATGTCACACGAGCTGCGCACGCCGCTGAACAGCCTGCTCATCCTGGCCCGGCTGCTCGCGCAGAACCCGGGCCGCAACCTGACCGCCAAGCAGGTGGAGTACGCGAACGTCATCCACTCGGCGGGCTCTGACCTGCTCCGGCTGATCAACGACATCCTGGACCTGTCCAAGGTCGAGGCCGGGCGGCTGGACGTGCACACCGAGCCGTTCCCGCTGTCGTCGCTGCTGGACGAGGTCCGCGCCACGTTCCAGCCGCTGACCGCGGAGAAGGGACTGGACTTCTCGATCGTGGATGACGGGCCCGCGGAGCTGATCACCGACCGGCAGCGGCTCCGCCAGGTGCTCGGCAACCTGCTGGCCAACGCGGTCAAGTTCACCGAACGCGGCGGCGTCATGCTCCGCGTGACCGCGGCCCGTGACGGGACCGTCGCGTTCTCGGTCGCCGACACCGGAATCGGCATCGTCAAGGAGAACCTGAACGCGATCTTCGGCGCGTTCCAGCAGGGTGACGGCACGCTGTCGCGCCGGTACGGCGGCACCGGGCTCGGGCTGTCGATCGCCCGCGAGGTCAGCGCGCTGCTCGGCGGCGAGATCACCGCCGATAGCGAGCCAGGTCGCGGCAGTACCTTCACGCTGCTGCTGCCGGCCATTCTTCCCGAGGCCCGGGTACTCTCCGACGGAGAGCTGACCGCCGACGAACAGCTGCTGCCGAACGGCGAACGCCGGGTCCTCGTGGTCGAAGGCGCCTCCGGCGGCCTGCTGACGCTGCTGGTGCACAGCGCGGTATCCGATGTGGCGGGCATCGGCGGTCCGGTTCGGGTGGAGACCGCGGTCAGCGCCGACGAGGCGATCCTTGAGCTGTCCGCGCATCCCTGCCGGTGCGTGGTCCTCGACCTGGGGCTGCGGGATTCCTCCGCGTTCGCGTTCCTTGAGCGACTCGAGGAGATACCGGCGCTGCGCGCGGTCCCGGTGCTCGCGCACACCAGGGATAAGACGGACGGCGCCCAGACCCGGCTGGCCCGGCTGCGGTTCGGTTCCGGGTCGCTTGAGCTGCTTCCGTCGCTGGATGAGCTGCGCGAGCGGATCACCTTGCACATGTCCGCGGGGCTGATGCCCGCGCTGGTCAGCGAGCGCGAGGACACGATACCGGCCGTTCCCGACCACGCCCCGTCCGGTCACGAGGACCTGCGCGACAAGCGGGTGCTCGTCGTGGACGACGACCCGCGGAACGTGTTCGCCATCACCAGCACGCTTGAGATGTTCGGGATAATCGTCGATCAGGCACCCGATGGCCGGGCCGGCATCGAGGCGCTGCGTCGCGGCCCGCGGCCCGACCTGGTGCTGATGGACGTGATGATGCCGGAGATGGACGGCTACACGACGATGGCCACGATCCGGCGGATGCCGGAATTCGAGGACCTGCCGATCATCGCGGTGACCGCCCGGGCCATGCCTGGTGACCGGGACAAGTCCCTGGCGGCCGGCGCGACCGACTACGTGACCAAGCCGGTGGACACCGACCAGCTGTTCGCCCGCATGACGCGCTGGCTGGGGGCGCAAGGCGACTAGCCGACTTGTGTTTGCCCCGGTCACCCCGCGGTAGCTGGAGTGTGTGACCAGGACCACAAACTTCGATGTTTATCGCGCTACGTGCGGGCACACCCACATCGACACGCCGACCACAAGCCGGAGGCAACGATGACGGGACTCACCCCAGGCGAGCGCGAGAAGCTGGCCGATCTCGCCGACAACGACCTACTCAGGCAGATCCGGCAGCTCCCCAGGGACAGTGAGCGGCGATCGGCGATCTGTGAGGTTCTGGTCGAGCGGTACTCCAAGCTGGTGAGGGGCTGCGTCCGGCAGTACCGCGGCAGCCCGGAACCGGTCGAGGATCTCATGCAGGTGGGATATCTCGGCCTGCTCAAGGCGATCAACAACTACGATCCCGACCTTGGCGACAGCCTCTCCGCGTACGCCACGCCCTGCGTGAGCGGCGAGATCAAGCGGCACTTCCGCGACAAGAGGTGGCAGGTGCACGTGCGGCGTTCCGCGCAGGAACTGCTGCTTGAACTGCGTAAGGCCACCGAGGAACTCACCCACCGTCTGGGCCGCAATCCCGGCGACGACGAGCTGGCAACCCGCCTCGGCGTCGGCAAGGACGAACTTCTCGAGGCCCGTCAGGCGGACATGGTGTTCAGTGCCTATTCGCTGGACGCGCCGCTGTCTGACCGCGAGGACCCTGCTCAGCTGGCCGACCTGCTGGGCGAGGACGACCAGGGCGTGGAACTCGCCATCGACATGGAATCGGTCAGCACGCACTGGGATGAGCTACCTGAGCGGGAGCAGCGCATCCTCATCATGAGGTTCTACGGCAACCTCACCCAGTCTGAAATCGGCGACCGTCTGGGCATCTCGCAGATGCACGTCTCCCGGCTGCTCTCCCGCGCGCTCGCGCACCTACGCAGCAAGCTCACCGAGTCTGAGGGACAGCCGGTCGCCGCCGCAGCGAGCATCAGCTCGGAGGAAAGAAACTAATGAAGACCACAGCAGGGCTGGTAATTATCGCGATCGGCGCGATCTTCGCCTTTGCCGTCACCACGAACACGTCGGTGCTCAACCTGCACACGGTGGGCTGGGTCCTGATCATCGTCGGAGTGGCCGGCCTGGTGCTGCCCAAGCGCAGCTACGGCTGGCTCAGCACCCGGCTGGTCCGGCGTACCCAGCGGCGCGGGGGCCGGACCCATATCGAGGAGACCAGGTACCCCTCATATGTCGTGCACGAGCCGGAAAGCCAGCGGGTGCGGGCCGGGCTCACGGCCGTGCCGGAGGACAACGAGATCGTGGAAGAGGACGTCTACGAAGAGGAGTAACTCTCCTGTGTCACGTCGGTAGCACCTTGACCGCCAGCATCGTCATATCGTCGCGGAGCTCGTCACCGGAGAACTCGGTGACGAGCTCCTGTACTGCCCGCACGATCTCCGCCGCCGTCCCGCCCTCGACCGCCGCGAGCTGGTCGGCGAGCCGGTCCTCGAAGTAGCTCATGTCCGCGCCGCGCGCCTCGGTCACGCCGTCGGTGTAGAAAAACAGCGTGTCCCCCACCGCGAGCCTCAGCTCGGTTACCGGAGGCTCAATGCCGGGGAACAGGCCGAGCGGGAGCCCCTCGCCTTCCAGCACCTCCACCCGGCCGTCGGCGCGCACCACCGCCGGTCCTGGATGCCCGGCGTGCGAGATACGCACCTGGAACTCTCCGCTGGCTTCGCGCCGCAGATACGCCAGCACCGCGGTGACGAAGCGGTCCTGGTAGTCACCGGTCAGCAGTACCTCGTTGACATCGCGCAGCACGTCAGCGGGGTCCGGGGTGTTGAACGCGAGAGCGCGCGCGGAGTGCCGGGCGGCCGCCGTCATCGTCGCGGCTTCCTCGCCCTTGCCGCTCACGTCGCCGACGACGATGCCGTAGCGCTCGGTCCCGTCTACCGGGAACACGTCGTAGAAGTCGCCGCTGATCTCCTGCCAGTCGGTCGCCGCGATGTAGGCGGCCGCGAATTCCAGCCCGGGAACGTCGGGCAGGCTGGCGGGCAGCAGGCTGGCCTGCAGCGCTTGCGCCACCTCCGAGCGCCGCCGGAACATCCTGTCCACCCGGATCGCGATAGCCAGGTGCTCCCCCAGTTCCTCCGCGAGCGCGAGGTCGGCCATCGAGAAGGCGCCCTCACCGGCCCGGCGGGCGAGGGTGAGCGTCCCGTAGCTGGCCGCCCCGTCGGGGATGGGCACGCAGATCAGCGACGTCGCGCCGAGCTGCATGAGCAGCGGCTTGCCGTCCTCGTCGGTACCGAGCAGGTTCGCGTCCTCGGCGTGCGCCAGCAGGGCGGCCTTTCCTGACGTGTGCACCTGCCAGCTGACGGTCGCGGGTTCCGGGTCGGTGGCGCGCACCGTCCGCACGATGGCGTCGGTGCCGTCGCTGTCCCGCGGGCCGATCGCGAACTGGCGCCGCAGCCGTCCGGCTCGCTCCATGTCCACGATCACCCAGCTCGCCATCTCCCCCGCCAGCAGCCGCGCGCAGCGCTGCAAGGTCACGGCCTCGCTGAACGTGCTGTTGTCGAGCAGCAAGCGCGTAACCGCGGTCACCATGTCCATCCGCCGGGCCATCCCCTGCACGCCGCGGGTCGGGACGGGGACACGCTTGCGCCCGGCTGGCTTGGTGTCCGGGGCGCTCGCCGGGGCGATCCCAGTGGTGATCCCGGTGGCGACGCTCACGATCAGCAGCTTCGGGTCACCGGGAAGCGTGATGACCCGGCTGCTCAGCGTCACATCGGCCGGTCCCTCCGGCGTCAGCAGCTTCGCGGCGGACTGGCGTGGTTTCCCGGTCCGCAAGACGGCCGCGAAGTGGGTCTGCACCGCCGCCCGTGAGGGCAGGTCGACGAACGCGGTAAACGACTTGCCCGTCGCGTAGCCCGGGGACGCGCCGGTCAGCTCGCCGGCCAGGTCGTTGGCCCGCCGGACGGTGCCGTCCCGCTCGAGCAGGAACAGCGGGGCCGGCGCGTTCTGGAACGCGGCCCGCAGCAGCCTGCGTTCGGCGTGCAGCGAGTCGCCAGCGGGTTCGGCGGCGCCGGAGAACCCGTCGGGAAACCCGGCGACGGACTCGATCGCGGCGTCAAGTTCGGTCAGCGCGGCGTCCAGCAACGTCCCGGGATCCGCGCCTGGTGTCGCGGCTGCCTGGCGGAGCGCGTCGCGGCGCGCGGCCAGTTCGGCAGGCCACTCTTCCTGGGGCATCGTCTCAGCTATCTACTTCCGAAGGGGCATCTGGACTCAAACAATACGACACGGCGGATGCGGCGTTTGCCCATCTTTGGCGGGGTAGCCGAACCGTAGCGTTAACCCGCCATCAGTGCACGTCGAACTCATTTCCCTCTGGATCACGCATCGCGACCCCGTAGTGATCAATTGCTTCATCTTCCATAACGGCGGTCATCGACGCCCCTAGCGCGACCAGCCGGGCCACCTCGGCTTGGACGCGTTCGCGGCGTACCTCGATGGGCACCGCCCGGCTGCCGCCGACGCCGATATCGATATGCAGCCGGTTCTTCAGTGATTTGCGCTCCGGCACGATCTGGAACCAGATCCGCGGGCCGCAGCCCAGCGGGTCCACGATGGAATCCGCCTCGATGCCCAGATCCGACTCGTCCAGCCCGAGATCGCGATAGTAGTCATCCCAGGTGGCGAAACCGGCAGGCGGCGGCTCCAGCACGTACCCAAGCGCCTCCGACCAGAACCGGGCCATCCGCACCGGGTCCGCGCAGTCGATCGTGAGCTGAAAGTTCATGGAGTAAGTCAATCCAGTAGCGTCGAATCAGCTGTCCCGGCTGGTCGGCCGAAGCGATCACCGAGTCAAGTTTCCCGCCGCAGCGTTCAATGACCATGGCGGAAGCGATATTAACATCGTCGCAGGTCACCAGCACGCGGTCGACTCCGAGGGCCCGGGCGACTATCAGGCTCTGCCCGAGGATCTCGGTCGCGTAGCCACGCCGCCGGTGCTCAGGCAGCACGCCGTAGCCGATGTGGCCGCCCTGCCGCTCGAGAGACTCGTTCAGCCGGTGCCGCAGCGACGCTCGGCCGACGATCCGGTCGCCGTCCACCGCGACGAGGAACGTGGCGGGCACGTATCCCGCCGGAAGGTTCGTCCCCACCCGGTTGAACTCCAGAGCCCGCAGGTACGCGTGCCACGACATCCTGGGCTCGTATCCCAGAGCAAAGGCAAAGTCGTCGGCCGCCAGCATCGCCCGGTGCCCCGCCAGCACCGCAGACTCGTCCTCGGGCCGCAGCGGGCGAAGGCGCAAGCCAGTCACGCACGCACGATACCCGCCCGCCGCGGCTCAGGAGCCGCTACCAGCGGAGCCGGCTCCGGCGGCGAGTGCTGCCCCGGGAGTAACCCCGGCGATAATGGGCGTAGCCACGGGTGCTGAGCGCGCTGACCAGCAGGGCGGCCACGATCAGCGACACTATGAAGGTCACGATCACGTGGCCGGCGCCGAGGACCACGGCGGTAATGATTCCGCCTATCAGTGCTCCCGCGATGCCTAGGAGTAGCGTGAGGAGGATGCCGATGTGCTGTCTGCCTGGCACGAGAAGCCGCGCGAGGCCGCCTATCACGAGGCCGGTGATGATCCAGCCTATGATGAGCGATCCAGTGATAACCATGATCGATCTCCATGATTGTCGGGCGCTCGATCTACTTGGGCGCTGTGAAAATGACACTGTGTAAATGGTGCGGGCGGGGTCACCCGCGACAAGCGCCCAGCTACCCTGGATTGAGCAGGCTATGCCTCTTGGGTCGCATGCGCCGCGATCACCTGAGCGGCCACCTCGGTGACCTTCACGTGGCGGCGCTGGGATTCCCGGCGCAGATATGCCAGCGCGCGGTCGGCGTCGCAGTTAAGCGCGTGCATCAAGACACCCTTCGCCTGGTCCACGACCGCGCGCGAGGCGACAGAATCCTTGAGCTGAGAGGCGGCGCGCTGCGCCTGCCCGTACACCATCGTGTTCGCGAGCGCCGCCTGGCCGAAGACCGCGAGCATGCGCGCCATCGGCTCGCTCCCGGCGTCCAGCGCCCCGGCGCGCACGCCGAACAGCGATATGACCAGGGTGGCCTCGGCCATCTCGCGCACTAGGTAAGCCGAGCAGCGCACGCCACGGCACAGCGCTTCCTCGGCGTACTCCGGCCAGCGGATCTCGGTGAGCAAGTCAGGACAGTTCACGCCGACCATTCCGGTGGCGGCATCGAGCAGCGGGCCGGCGCCGAGGGCGATCTGCGCCTCGGCCATCTCGGCCGGGTCGGGGTGCGTGGCCGCCATGGCGACCATCTCACCGTCGCGCCAGACCGATGCGTTCGCGGCTGAGCAGCCCGGGACCTGGCTGACCGCGACCTGGGCGAGCTTGTTCAGCGCCCGGGCCTCGCCAGCGGTCGCCAGGCTCAGCAACTCCGCGGCCTCGTAGCCAAGATCTTCAGCCGGCATAGTCCCTAGCATATTCCGACATCTCGCTCATCAGATGTTGGGCGGCGCCGAGGACACTTCGGCCAGCGCGGAATTCTCGTCCCTGGTCAACGCCAGGTCACCGATCGAGATGATTCCCACCGGCACACCGTCGTCGATGACCGGCACCCGGCGCACCGCGCGCTCGCGTACCAACCGGATCGCCTCGTCCACGTCGTCGTCCATGCCCACCGCTACTACCTCGATGGTGCACACGTCGCCGACACGGACCGCCGCGGCGTCGTGCCCCTCGGCCAGTACCCGGATGGTGATATCCCGGTCGGTGAGGATCCCGGTGAGCATCCCGTCGGTGATCACCGGGACGGCTCCCACCCCGTACTCCTTCATCGCCTTGGCCGCCGAAGTCACCATGTCGGTCGATGCCACAGTGACCGGGGCCGGCGTCATCACATCACGGATCTTCATGGTGCACCCGGCTACCCGGGCCACCAGGCGCCAAACCAGCAAGCTGCTCACGCAGCCGCGACCGGCCACGGTGCAGCCGGGACATGACCGTGCCGACCGGCACGCTCATGATCTCGGCGATCTCGCGGTATCGATAGCCTTCCGCGTCCGCGAGGTACACCGCTAGCCGCATCTGGACGGGCAGCCGCTGCAGTGCTCGCCGTAGGTCGCTGTCCGGCAGCCGGTCCAAGGCTTCTTCCTCGGCGCTGCGATGGACGGCCACGGCCACGGCGGCCGCGACCTCCACCGAATCCACCGGGACTTCCGCCGGGCGACGACGCCGGGCGCGGTACTCGCTGATGTAGGTGTTGGACTGGATACGGAACAGCCACGCGCGCAGGTTGGTGCCCTGCTCGAATCGGTGGTAGGCGGCGTAGGCCTTGGCGTAGGTCTCCTGGACGAGATCCTCCGCGTCGGCCGGGTTTCCTGTCATCTGCAGCGCCGCCGTGTAAAGCTGGCGCCGGTAGGGCCATGCCTGCTCACAAAACACGAACACCCGCTACCCTGGTGCCGTGCATTTACCCTCGGCGAGCCCAGCTATCCCGGCCTGGGGCAGCATCGCGGAGGTTGCGCGGCACGCTCGCCGCGCACGATAATGTCACTTGCGGTGAACAGCTGGTCGCCGTGTTCAGGGGTCCGGAGACGCGGCCCGCCGTTTTTCCTGGCTTTTTGACGAGGATGCGCATGTCTCCAGACCACGACCCCGTCTTGAGGGCGGGCGAGATCGCGACATTGCCGCTGCCCGCCGAGATCGACGTGACCAACGCTCAACGGGTACTAGAGGATTTGACCGCCGCGCTGGGCAATGGGGCGAAGGTCCTCATAGTGGATATGTCGGCCACGACGTTCTGTGATTCAGCGGGTGTGGCGGCTCTGGTCCACGCCCGGCAGAAGGCCGTCGCGAACCAGGCGCGACTACGCATTGTCACCCAATCCCAGGCCGTCCAGCGCGTCCTGTCCCTCACCAGCGTCGACACCCTGATCCCCGTCTTCCCCACCCTGGACGACGCCCTAGCGGCCGGCTAACCACGCTGACCCCCAAGGCACATCAGGCGCCCGCGCGCGCGCCGCTCGTTTCTCGTCAGTGCCACACTGCCCCTAAAAGAGTGCGGGTAGTGCAGCACCACCAAGAAACAGCGCACTCGAACCGGCACCCGTACCGCGTTCATAAGCACCACCAGCACTCACCAGAACTACCAGCACCACCCACCCCTCAGCCACCTGCTTCGCGGACTCCCCGGAGGTCCGCAAACCGAACATACGCACCATTTCCCCCCACCGCCCGGCCCGGCGATTATGGTGGGTGCTGCATTGCCAAGGCTCTTTGCCGGGCAGTGCAGCACCCACCACAATCTCCCGGACTTCGGGGCGCCAGCAACGGCCGGCGCAACCGGGTGATACCCCGTCAAACCGGCCAGCCGCGACGGCACGGACATTGGTCCGGGATGCTGCCTGATGCGTCCGCGGCGATCAGGCGCCCGCCGCAGCGCAAGCCAACGACATCGATGCCGGATTCATGCCGCCAGGACAGCAACAACGCCACATCGATGCTGATGAAGCCCTGAGCGACCCGCAACGTCGCGAGTCATGCGACAGCCTCCGGAACCGTTCTCGGTGTCCAGCATGACCTGCCGCGGCTCGGTGACGGCGTCTTCGCTCATCGTCTCGTCCCTCCCCCGGCTAGAGGTTGGGCCCGGCTAGAGGTTGGGCCCGGCTAGAGGTTGGGCGCGGCCCGGCTGAGGTCGGCGAGCGCGGATTCCGGCGTGTGGGCGATGGCCAGGTCACCGAGCGACACCATGCCGTGTACCTCGCCGTCGCCGATGACCGGGAGCCTGCGCACCGCGTTATCCCGGATCACCATCTCCGCCTCATCGGTGTCCGCGTCCGCGTTCACGCCCACCAGGTCCGCGCTGCACAGCGGGCCGATGAGATCGGTGGCGGTCTTGCCCTCGGCGACGCCGCGGACCACGATGTCCCGGTCGGTCACCACGCCCGCGAGTTCCTGATCGCGCACGACGAGCACCGCGCCGACCCCAGCCTCGCGCATGACGCGGGCCGCGTCGGCGATCGTCTGGTCGAAGTACACCCCGATGGGCTCTGGAGTCATCACGTCTCGGACTTTGCGTGTCATGTCTATGCCACTACCAGCCCCAGCCCACCCCAAACGTGCTCCAAAGGCGGCCGCCCACGTTAACGCGGAGCACTTTCGGCGTTATTTACCGATAAAGCTCCGCGCTAACGCGGGCGGAACGAACTACAGGGACGCGAGCGCCTTTTGGTAGTCGGCGATGTCGCGTGCCTGCGGGATCGGGTTGACCACCTTCCAGCGGACAACCCCGTCCTTGTCGATGACGAAGGTGCCGCGCACGGCGAGACCCTTGTCCGCGTCGAAGACCCCGTACTTGGCCGCGACGTCTCCGTGCGGCCAGAAGTCAGACAGCAGGCCAAAGTCGAAGTGCTCGGAGTCCGCCCAGGCCCGGTGCGTGAACACCGAGTCCACCGAGACAGTGAGCAGCTCGAACATCGTCACTGTCGACTTCGGGGAAGTCGTCCCGCATGGCGCACAGCTCACCCGAGCACACACCGCTGAATGCCAGCGGGTAGAACACGAGCACCACGTTCTTGGCACCCCGGAACTGCGAAAGGCGCACGGGCGTACCGTGCTGGTCCTTCAGCTCGAAGTCCGGTGCCTCGTCGCCAACCTCAACTGCCATCCTCGCGGTCCTTTCCGTACTGTGTGGGCGTGAGCCCCACAGTAGCGGACCGAAAGGAAGAGGATCAGCGGCGAGCTTTAGGCGCCACCAGCCTCGTTCCCGACCAGTCCCTGGCCGCACTAACACTCGACGTCTGGGATAGCCCAGCCGTCGGTGCTGCCTCCCCGATGTCGCTTGGCTCGACGTGTCCCGGGCGGCCCGACTTGGGGGTAAGGAGCCAGACATATCCCCCATCGGCGAGCGGTGCGACGGCGTCGACTAGCGAGTCGACAAGATCCCCGTCACCATCCCGGTACCACATCAGCACGACATCGACCACATCCTCGTAGTCCTCGCTGACCAACTCGACTCCGTCGACTTCGACGATGGCGTCGCGGAGCCCGTCATCGCTGTCATCGTCGTAGCCGATTTCCTGCACCACCTGACCCGGCTTGATACCGAGCCTCTCGGCCTGGCCGCGATCATCTTGCGCCTGGCGCGCGGTCGCGCTCACTGACTTGCCTCCTGAATCCTTCCCCGCGCCCGGATCCGCCGTCTGGCTGACCCGTCCGCGTCAGTACTTCTTGATGGGACAGTTCACACTGGGTCGGCCCAGCGCGCAAGTGGCAATTGCCCCAGCCCGCTAAACCGCCGCCATATATTGATCTTCCCCGCCCAACGCCAGTGTTACCCCGTCCGGCCACATGCAACGTACGGTAACGGGTAGGTTTGCACTCTGTCACCCCGGGGCGGCCCGAGCGCCGTTCCGGAGCACCTGGCAGACAGTACCGGAGGGACTGCAGGTCAGCTCACTCATGGCCAGCTGTTACCGTCTGCTAGAGATACATATCCGGCCGAACGTGCGACCATTGGCCTGGACAACAGTTATCAGGAACCGCGGCCCACACAGCCGCACGACCTTCGGAAGGCGAGGCTACCCCGTGGCTTCCGGACGACAGCGCTTCTCGATCATCAGCGACGGTCTCCCAACGCAGCTTCCCGATATCGATCCGGATGAGACCCGCGAGTGGATCGATTCGTTCGATACGGTGACCCGTACCCGGGGCAGGAGCAGGTCACGCTACCTCATGCTCCGGCTGCTGGAACGCGCCCGCGAGCAGCAGGTTGGCGTGCCCGGCCTGCGCTCAACGGACTACATCAACTCGATCCCGCCGGAGCTTGAGCCGTGGTTCCCCGGGGACGAGTACATCGAACGCCGGATACGCGCTTACATCCGTTGGAACGCGGCGATCATGGTGTCCCGCGCGAACCGCCCGGGCGGCCACGGCGTCGGCGGTCACATCGCGACCTACGCCAGCGCCGCGAGCCTGTACGAGGTTGGCTTCAACCATTTCTTCCATGGCAAGGACCACGGCGAGTCCGGCGACCAGGTGTTCTTCCAGGGCCATGCCGCGCCAGGCATCTACGCTCGCGCCTACCTGGAAGGACGGCTGAGCGAGACTCAGCTCGACGGGTTCCGCCAGGAGTTGTCCCACCCGGGCGGCGGGCTGCCGTCTTACCCGCATCCGCGGCTAATGCCGGATTTCTGGGAATTCCCGACCGTCTCCATGGGACTTGGCCCACTGGACGCGATCTACCAGGCCCGGTTCAACCGGTACCTGCTGGCGCGTGAGATCCACGACACGTCGCGGTCCCACGTCTGGGCCTTCCTGGGCGACGGCGAGATGGACGAGCCGGAGGCGCTGGGCGCCATCGGGGTCGCGGCCCGCGAGGAGCTCGACAACCTGACGTTCGTGATTAACTGCAACCTGCAGCGGCTGGATGGCCCGGTGCGCGGGAACGGCAAGATCATCCAGGAGCTCGAGGCGTTCTTCCGCGGCGCTGGCTGGAATGTGATCAAGGTCATCTGGGGCCGCGACTGGGACCCGCTGCTGGCCAAGGACACCGACGGCGTGCTGGTCAACAAGATGAACACCACACCGGACGGCCAGTTCCAGACTTACAGCGTCGAGTCCGGTTCCTACATCCGCGAGCACTTCTTCGGTGATGACCCCCGGCTGCGCAAGCTGGTCGAGCACATGTCCGACGACGAGATCCGCGGCCTGTCCCGCGGCGGGCACGACTACCGCAAGGTGTACGCGGCGTTCAAAGCGGCGCGGGAGCACGTCGGCCAGCCGACGGTCATCCTCACCCACACGATCAAGGGCTGGACGCTCGGTCCCGACTTCGAGGCCCGCAACGCCACGCACCAGATGAAGAAGCTCACCGTGGCGGAGCTGAAGGAGTTCCGTGACCGGCTCTACCTGCCGATCCCCGACTCCGAGCTGGAGAAGGACCTGCCGCCGTACTTCCACCCGGGCGAGGACTCGCCCGAGATCGAGTACATGAACGAGCGGCGTGCCGCCCTCGGCGGAGTGCTGCCCCGCCGGGTAGTACGGGCCAAGCCGCTGTCATTGCCGCCGGACTCGGCCTACGACGAGCTGCGCAAGGGATCGGGCAAGCAGTCGGTCGCCACCACGATGGCGTTCGTCAGGCTGCTGAAGGACCTGATGAAGGATTCCCAGATCGGCGAACGGTTCGTGCCGATCATCCCGGACGAGGCGCGGACCTTCGGCATGGACTCGCTGTTCCCGACAGCGAAGATCTACTCGCCGCACGGCCAGACATACGAGGCGGTGGACCGGAACCTGCTGCTGTCCTACAAGGAGTCGGAGAGCGGCCAGATCCTGCACGAGGGCATCAGCGAGGCCGGCGCGATGGGCTCGATGATCGCCGCCGGGAGCTCCTACGCCACGCACGGCACCCACATGATCCCGGTCTACATCTTTTACTCGATGTTCGGCTGGCAACGGACCGGCGACCAGATCTGGGCGCTGGGCGACCAGCTCGGCCGCGGGTTCCTGCTCGGCGCCACCGCCGGCCGCACCACGCTGACCGGCGAGGGCCTGCAGCACAACGACGGTCACTCGCAGCTGCTGGCGTCCGTCAGCGACGCCTGCGTGTCCTACGACCCGGCGTGGGCCTACGAGATCTCGGTGATCTTCAAGGACGCGCTACGCCGGATGTACGAGGCATCGCCCGAGCACCCGGACGGCGAGAACATCTTCTTCTACCTCACCGTCTATAACGAGCCGTACACGCAGCCGCCGGCCCCGGACGGCGGCGCGGTGCTGGACGAGGCGATCCTTCGCGGCCTGTACAAATTCTCCGCGGCGCAAGCGTCGGACCGTCCCCGGGCCCAGATCCTCGGCTCGGGCATCGCCGTCAGGTCGGCGCTCGAGGCGCAGCGGCTGCTGGCCGAGGACTGGGGCGTGGACTCCGACGTGTGGTCGGCCACCTCGTGGACCGAGCTGCGCCGCGACGCGCTGAACTGCGAGTCCTGGAACATGCTGCACCCAGAAGACGCGCCGAAGACGCCGTACGTGACCACGGCGCTGGCCGACGCCGAGGGACCGTTTGTGGCGGTCTCCGACTGGATTAAGGCGGTCCCGGACCAGATCGCCCGCTGGGTGCCAGGCAAGTACACCTCGCTCGGCACCGACGGCTGGGGGTTCTCCGACACCCGGCCAGCGGCCAGGCGGTTCTTCCACGTGGACGGCCCGTCGATCGCGCTAGCCGTGCTCTGGGAACTGGCCCGGTCAGGTCAGGTCCCCGCCGACCTGCCCGCCCAGGCGATCAAGAAGTACAAGCTGGACCTGCCGGTTAGCGAGGCGCTGGGGTAGGGGGCGGGGGTTGTCGATGTGACATCGACCGCGCTCTAGGCCGGTCGATGTCACATCGACCGCGGGGTGGCTGGGGCTTACCGGCACCGTAGGCTGGGTGGGTGGAGGAAGCTAGCCGGGTGCACCCGGAGACGGTGCGGCGGATCGAGCGTGCCACCGGAGCACTGGGCAACGCCGCTATCGCGGCGATGGACGAGCGGCTGCCGTGGTTCAGGAAGCTGTCCGCGGAGAACCGTTCGTGGCTCGGGCTGGTGGCCCAGGCTGGCATCGCCTCGTTCATCGACTGGATCAAGCATCCGGAGCGGGCCCGGCCGATGGTGACCGAGGTCTTCGGCACGGCGCCCCGGGAGCTGGCCCGGGCCGTTCGGCTGCCGCAGGCGGTCGAGATGGTCCGGGTGATCATCGACGCGGTGGAGGCCCAGGTCGACGAACTCGCCGCGCCCGGTGCCGAGGCCGAGCTGCGCGAGGCGGTGCTCACCTACGCCCGGGAGATCGCGTTCAGCGCCGCGCTGGTGTACGCCAGGTCAGCGGAGGCACGCGGCGCCTGGGACGCCCGGCTTGAGGCGCTCGTGGTTGACTCGCTGGTCCGGGGCGACGCGGGCGAGTCGCTGCACTCGTGGGCCTCCGCGCTGAACTGGTCGTCCTCTCCCGTCTCGGTCATCGTCGGCACCATCGACGGCGAGGAAGCCGAGCCGATCATCGAGGAGATGCGGGCGATCGCTCGCCGGACCCGGCTGGACCTGCTGGCCGGCGTGCAGGGCAAGCGGCTGATCGTGGTGCTCGGCGGCTCCGACGACCCGATCGGGGCCGCGGAGAAGTTCGCCGGGCGCTTCGGCCCGGGCCCGGTCATCGTCGGCCCGCTGGTGAAGGACCTGCGGTCGGCGTCGGTCTCCGCCCGCTCCGCGCTGGCCGCGCTGCGGGCCGCCCCGGCCTGGCCGGACGCGCCCCGCCCGGCCGGCGCCGACGAACTGCTGCCGGAACGCGCGCTGGACGGCGACCGGGACGCCAGGACCGTGCTGATCTCCGACGTCTACGAACCACTGCTATCCGGCGGCTCGGCGCTGGTGGAGACGCTGACCACCTACCTGGAGCAGGGCTCCTCGCTGGAGGCCACCGCCCGGCTGCTGTTCGTTCATCCCAACACGGTCCGCTACCGGCTCAAGCGGGTCACCGAGCTCACCGCCTTCACGCCATCGGTCGGCCGCGACGCCTTCACGCTCTGGGTCGCGCTGGCGGTGGGGCGGCTCGCGGGCGGCAGCACCACCTGACGGCCCAGGGTGACGGCCCAGGGTGACGGTAAGGTGACTTCCAGGTAACGTGTCATTGTCGGAAAGGTACAAAGTTTGCCGCATGAACTTCGTATCGTCCGACACTCATGTGGGGGACTCCTACAGGGCAGTGTTAAGGGGTGCTGATCATGACGGCGCCTGGCCAGGGCGCCCAGACCCCCGGATTCCTGGCTCCGTGGCTGGAACTCCCCGGTGTCGCCGACCGGCTAGGTGCTTGGTCCGAGGTCGCCGGAGTCGACCTCATCCGGATGGGGACCACCGCGGATGCCGACGAGATCACCGACACCGCCGTGGCGCAGCCGCTGCTGGTCGCGGCCGCGCTGGTGGTAGCCGATCTGATCACCGACGGCGGCGTCAGGCCGGACATCGCGGCCGGGCACAGCGTGGGCGAGCTGGCCGCCGGTGCGATCGCCAGTGTGCTGACCCCCGAGGAGGCAATCCGGCTGACCGCCGTCCGCGGCCGGGCGATGGCCCAGGCCACCGGTGTTACGCCGACCGGGATGACCGCCGTGCTCGGCGGCGACGAGGAAGCGGTACTCGCCGCCCTCGCCGCCCACGGGCTCACCCCGGCGAACATCAACGCCAAGGGCCAGATCGTGGCGGGCGGCACGCTTGAACAGCTCGCGGCGTTCGCCGCTGACCCGCCCGCTGGCGCCCGGCTGCGACCGTTGCGGGTCGCCGGAGCATTCCACACCTGGCACATGGCGCCCGCCGTCAAGACGCTGGCCAAGCACGCCGCCGAGGCCGTCGTCAAGGACCCGGCGATCACGCTGCTGTCCAACCGGGACGGCGGGATCGTCACCTCCGGCCAGGACTGGCTGGACCGGATCGTCGCCCAGGTGGCCACGCCGGTGCGCTGGGACCTTTGCACGGAGACCATGTCCGCCCTCAGGGTCACCGCCCTGCTCGAACTGGCCCCCGGTGGCACGCTGACCGGAATCGCCAAACGGGCGCTGCCCGGTGTCCAGCTGCTGGCGATGAAGACACCGGACCAGCTCGTCGCCGCCCGGGCGCTGCTGGCTGAGCATTCGTCCGCGGACGAAGAGCCGCCGGGCCCGGCACCGACCTGGAGAATCGTGGTCTCCCCGGGGAGCGGGACATTTCGTTCTGCCATAAAAGACGAAACGGTGAGCGCGGGGGTGGAGCTTGGCGCGGTTGAGGCGCGCGGTGGGGTCACAACGGTCAGCGCTCCGTGCGACGGCGTGCTGGTCGAATGGCTGGCGGAGGACGGCGACCCGGTGAGCCAGGGCCAGCCGCTGGTCCGTCTGGAGCCGGCCAAATGACCGCCGCCCGGATTCTCGCTTTCGGCGGCTATCAGCCGGAGAACGTGGTCACCAACGACGACCTGGCCAAGGTCGTCGACACCAACGACGAGTGGATCCGCAGCCGGGTCGGGATCGTCGAGCGCCGTTTCGCCGGTCCCGATGAGACCGTCGCGGACATGGCGACCGCGGCCGGGGCCAAGGCGCTGGCCTCCAGCGGGCTCGACCCGGCCGACATCGACCTGGTGATCGTCGCCACCTGCACCGCCGAATCGGCCATGCCGAACGTGTCCGCGTCGGTCGCGTACCGGCTCGGCATCGTCGCGCCGGGCGCCTACGACCTGAACGCGGCGTGCGCGGGCTTCTGCTACGGGCTGGCCGCCGGTGCTGACTCGGTGACGGCGGGGACATCACGCAACGCGCTGGTGATCGGCGCCGAGAAGATGACCGCCTGGGTTGATCCGCTCGACCGCTCGACCTGCATCATCTTCGCCGACGGCGCCGGCGCGGCCGTCGTGGGCACCTCCGAGACGCCCGGGATCGGGCCGGTCGTGTGGGGCTCGGCCGGGGATCTGGCCCAGCGGATCACGATCCCCTCGCGGAACGGCTTCCTCCAGCAGGAGGGGCAGGCCGTCTTCCGCTGGGCGACGACGGCCCTGACCCCGACCGCGCTGGCCGCCTGCGAGCGGGCCGGCGTGAAGGTGGATGACTTGTCGGCGTTCGTCCCCCATCAGGCGAACCTGCGGATCGTCGAGGCGATCGCCCGCAGGCTCGGCATTCCGCGGGAGAAGGTCGCCGACGATATCGTGCACTCGGGCAACACCTCGTCGGCCTCGATCCCGCTGGCGCTGGCCAACATGGCGGAGCGCGGCAAGCTCGTGTCCGGGACACCGGTGCTCCTGCTCGGCTTCGGCGCCGGCCTGTGCTACGCCGCGCAAGTCGTCACGGTACCCTAGCCGCGCTTCCCACCGAAAAAGCAAACAAGCGATTCGAAAGAACTGGAGTAACAACGTGACTGACCAGGAGATTCTCAGCGGCCTCGCGGAGATCATCGAGGAGATCGCCGGCGTCCCCGCCGATGAGGTGTCCGCCGACAAGAGCTTCGTCGACGACCTCGACATCGACTCGCTGTCGATGGTGGAGATCGCGGTGGCCGCGCAGGACAAGTTCGGCGTCGAGATCCCCGACGACCAGCTCAAGGACCTCAAGACCGTGCAGGAACGTCGTCGCTTACGTCAGCAAGAACGTCTGAAGTAGCAAAGCACACCCAGCAGCTATCCCAGGAGTAACCGTGAGCAACTCAGATCAGGCCAACGTCGTCGTAACCGGGCTGGGCGCGACCACGCCGCTCGGCGGTGATGTCGCGTCCACCTGGTCCGCGATGCTCGCCGGTACCAGTGGCGTGCAGCGACTCACCCATGACTGGATCGAGAACCTGCCCGTCAAGATCGCGGCGCCCGCGGCCGTGGACCCGGCTGAGATCATCGGCCGGGTCCAGGCACGGCGGATGGACCGGTGCGAGCAACTCGGGCTGGTCGCCGCGCGGGAGGCGTGGGCTGACGCGGGGGCGCCCGCGGTGGACCCGTGGCGGTTCGGTGTCGCCGTGACCAGCGGCATCGGCGGCATCGGTTCGACGCTGACCGCCTATGACACGCTGCGGGACAAGGGCTGGGCCCGAATCTCGCCCTACACCGTCCCGATGCTGATGCCGAACGGCGCGGCGGGCTGGATCTCGATGGAGTTCGGTGCCCGCGGCGGTGCGTCGGCCATGGTGTCGGCCTGCGCTTCGGGATCCGAGGCCATCGGCTACGGGATCGACATGATCCGTTCCGGGCGGTGCGACATCGTGCTGGCCGGCGGGACCGAGGCCGCGATCATGGCGCTGAACATCGGCGCGTTCGCGGTCATGCGGGCGATGTCGACCCGCAACGACGAGCCACAGCGCGCGTCCCGGCCGTTCGACAAGGGACGCGACGGGTTCGTCCTCGGCGAGGGCGCCGGCGTCGTCGTGCTCGAGTCGGCGACGCACGCCCGTGCTCGCGGCGCCCGCGTGTACGCGGTGGCGGCCGGGGCCGGGTACTCCTCCGACGCGTACCACATCGCGCACCCGGCGCCCGACGGAGCCGGCATCGCGCGCGCCATGGCGAACGCACTGGCCAGCTCCGGCGTGACCGCCGACCAGGTAGTGCACGTCAACGCGCACGCCACCTCAACCCCGGAGGGCGACGCTCTCGAGGCGCAGGCGATCGCGTCCACGGTGGGCCCCACCCCGGTGGTCACCTCCACGAAGTCAATGACCGGCCACCTGCTCGGCGGGGCGGGCGCGGTCGAGTCCATCGCCGCGATCATGGCGCTGGTGAACCGGACCGCTCCACCGACGATCAACGTTGACGATCTTGACAACGAGGTCAAGGTAGACATCGCCGTCGCGCCGCGCTCACTCACGCCCCGCGACGACCGGCCGATGGCCGTGCTGAACAACGCCTTCGGTTTCGGCGGTCACAACGTGTCGCTCGCGTTTACTGAATACCGCGCTTAATCCCCCGAGGAGGCCTGCCGATGGCGGCCGACGTAGCTGCTGCCTCGCAGGCCGTGGCCCTGCCCCGTGACCCGGTCGCGCGGCTGGCAGCGTTGTTCGATGGCGGCTCGCTGTCTCTGCTGTCCGCGGTGGACGACAGCGGCGCGGTGGCCGGCACCGGCTTGATCGACGGGTCCTCGGCGGTCGCGTTCGCGTCCGACCCACGGGTGCAGGGCGGCGCCAGCGGTCCCGCTAGCTGCGCGGTCATCGTGTCCGCGTACGAGGAGGCCGTCGCGCGTGGCGTGCCGATCATCGGGCTGTGGCACTCCGGCGGCGCCCGGATCGCCGATGGCGTCGCGTCGCTCGACGGCATGGGCCAGGTGTTCGCCGCGATGACCATGGCCTCCGGCGTGGTACCGCAGATCTCGGTGGTGCTCGGACCCGCGGCCGGCGGCGCGGCCTACGGGCCCGCGCTGACCAACGTCGTCATCCTTTCCGCCCGCGGCCGCATCTTCGTGACCGGACCTGACGTGGTGCGCTCGGTGACCGGCGAGGACGTCGACATGGCGCGGCTCGGCGGCCCGGAGCCGCACTCCCGGCGTTCCGGCGTGGTGCATCTGGTGGCGTCGTCCGACGACGACGCGCTCGGCTACGCGCGGGCGCTCGTCTCGCTGCTGTCGGACCAGGGCAAGATCGCCCCTGAGTCGGTAGCTTCCCGCGATCTGTCCGGCATACTGCCCGAGTCAGCGAAGCGCGCCTACGACGTGCACGGGATCGTCAGCCGTCTGCTGGACGAGGATTCCGGCATCGAACTGCATCCCCGCTGGGCGCCGAACATAGCGACCACGCTCGGCCGGTTCGCCGGCCGCACGGTGGGCGTGGTGGCCAACAACCCGATACGGCTCGGCGGCTGCCTGGACGCCGCCTCGGCGGAGAAGGCCGCTCGGTTCGTCCGGTTCTGCGACGCCTTCGGCGTGCCGCTCATCGTGCTGGTCGACGTGCCCGGCTACCTGCCGGGCGTCGGCCAGGAATGGGATGGCGTGGTGCGGCGCGGTGCTAAATTGCTGCACGCGTTCGCCGAGTGCGTGGTGCCGCGGGTGACCCTGGTGACCCGCAAGGCGATCGGCGGCGCGTACGTCGCGATGAACTCACGGTCGCTAGGAGCTACCCGCGTGTACGCATGGCCGGACGCCGAGGTGGCGGTGATGGGCTCCCTCGCCGCGATCCGCATCCTGAAGAAGCGGCATCTGGCCGGCATCGCGCCGGAGAAGCTGGCCGAGGAAGAGCGGGTGCTGGCGGCCGAGCACGAGGCTACCGTCGGCGGGCTGTCCCGGGCGATTGACCTCGGCGTCGTGGACGAGGTGATCTCGCCGGCCGACACCGCGGCGGCGATCGCCTGCGCTATCGCCGCCGCGCCGCCGACCCGCGGCGCCCACGCCAACATCCCGCTCTAGCGTGTGAGGTCTACTCGTCGTCGGAGGGGTGGCGCGGGGCCGGGGCGCCGTCGGTGCCGCCGGGGGTGGGACCGGTCGGGGGCTCACCGTTCGCGCTCGGCCCGGAGCCGGTGTCCTTGCCGGAGGCGCCTGCGTCACCATCGGCGGAGTCCTCGTCCTCGTCGGTGTCAGCCGACGAGCCGCTACGGGCGTCTACGAGGAGTTCCTCGAGCCGCGCGCCGCGCAGACGGCGGAACGTCCGGTGGGCGCGGGCCCGGTCCAGGATCGCCACCTCAAGCTGGCTCGCCGTCAGCTGCGAGTCGCCGTTACCCGGCGCGGCCAGCGCCGCCAGCGCGGCGCCGATCGCCTCGGCCAGCGACATGCCGGGCGAGAAGCGGTCCTTCAGCGCGGCGGCCACCTGGTCGGCCTGGCCGCCGAAGGCGACGAAACCAGGCTCGTCGGTCACCGAGCCGTCGAACGTGATCCGGTAGATCTGATCGCCGTCGGGCTCCTCCCCCACTTCGGCGACGACAACCTCGACCTCGTACGGCTTGTTGTTGTCGGTGAAGATCCGGCCGAGGGTCTGGGCGTACCAGTTGGCGATGGCCCGCGCGGTCACGTCGCCACGGTCAAACTGGTAGCCAGTGATGTCGGCGTAGGTCACGCCCGCCTTGCGCAAGTCCTCGTACTCGTTGTACCGGCCGACCGCGGCGAACGCGATCCGGTCGTACAGCTCACTGATCTTGTGCAGCGCGCTGGACGCGTTGGGGGCCACCATGAGGATCCCGCCCGCGTACTGCAGCGTCACACAGCTACGGCCGCGCCCGATGCCCTTGCGGGCATAGTCGGCCTTGTCCCGCATGATTTGCTCGGGCGACACATAGAACGGCATGGACACCGCGGGAACTTCCTTTACGTCTCGTCAGTGTTGGTCAGCGGGAGTTTGGTCAGCCTGCGTTCAGCGGCGCGGTGGGACCGTCGGGCGAGCTCATCCGGCCCTGGACGACCTGCTCGGCGATTTCGGCGGCCTCGCTGTCGGGCAGGCGGCGGTAGCCCTCGATCGTCACGGTCGCGACGACCGGGTAGATCTTCCTGGTCAGGTCGGGGCCACCGGTCGCCGAGTCGTCGTCGGCGGCGTCGTACAACGCCTGCACGCAGGCTAGCGTCGCGTCCCGCACCGGCATGTCGTCGCGGTACAGCTTCTTCAGCGAGCCGCGGGCGAACACCGACCCGGAACCGATCGAGTGGAACCTGTGCTCCTCGTAAGGGCCACCCGCCACGTCGTAGCTGAAGATTCGCCCGGCGGCCGCGTCCTCGTCGTACCCGACGAACAGCGGTACCACCACGAGGCCCTGCATCGCGGCCGCGATGTTGCCCCGGATCATCGTGGCCAGCCGGTTCGCCTTGCCCTCAAGCGACAGCGACCGGCCCTCCATCTTCTCGTAGTGCTCCAGCTCGACCGCGAACAGCCGCACGAACTCCAGGCCCAAGCTCCCCGTGCCCGCGAATGCGATCGCCGAGTACTCGTCGCTGCGGAACACCTTCTCAATATCCCGCTTAGCGATCATCGAGCCAGCGGTCGCGCGACGGTCACCCGCGAGCACCACGCCGCGGTCACACGTAGCGGCCACGATGGTGGTCCCGTGCGGCAAGCTGCGAATCACGTCGCTCACCACCTCACCCCCGCCGATAGCCCGTGCGGCCCAGCCTGGCAGCAGTTCCTTCGCGTACAGCTCCAGATAATCCGTGAACGAAGACGTCTGCATGCCAAGGAATGGCCGACCCTCGAACAATCCGCCCACACGACCCTCCCCAGTGATCTCCCTGCTCCAAAAAGCCTGTCGCTAACGACATTACTGTGCCGCGCGGGCATTACGGGTACCCGCGCGGCGCGCCCTGCGTCCGCCTTGCGCGAAACGGCTACTGGCCGCCCTTTTGGACGTAGGACCTGACGAACTCCTCGGCGTTCTCCTCAAGAACGTCGTCGATCTCGTCCAGAATGGAGTCGACGTCCTCGGACAGCTTCTCGTGCCGCTCCCGCACCTCGCCGGCTGAGTCGGCCTGGGTTTCCTCGGTCTCGTCGGAGCGCCGTGTGGTCTGGCGCTGTCCGCCGGTGTCCTTCGTTGCCATGACGTACCTCCGTGATCCGGGGATCATCCCCCGTCAGGTTCCAACGTTATCGTCGCCCGCTGGAGTCCCGTCCAACCCTGGCGGAACCATATTGGTATGAAATTCGCGGGTCGCGGGGCCGCGGCGAGGGGATTGATGCCGGCGGGTGCTGCACCCACCAAGGACTAGCCGCCCGGGCAGGCTTCGCCCGCCGCGACCGGTTAGTCCTGGCCGGTTAGGGCGGCTACCAGCTCGGCGGCGGTACGGCAGCGGTCCAGAAGTGCCCCTACGTGGGCCTTGGTGCCACGCAGCGGCTCCAGGGTGGGGACCCGCTGCAGTGACTCGCGGCCGGGCACGTCGAAGATCACCGAGTCCCAGGAGGCCGCGGCGACCGAATCGGAGTACTGCCGCAGGCAGCGGCCGCGGAAGTACGCGCGGGTGTCCTCCGGAGGGTTGTCGACCGCCCACAGGACGGTCCGCTCGTTAGTCAGCCGCTCGAACCTGTCCTTGGCCACCAGGTGGTTGTACAGGCCACGGTCCGGCCGGACATCGTGGTACTGCAGGTCCACCAGCTGAAGCCTGGGGTGGTCCCAGGACAGCCCGTCCCGGTTCCGGTAGCCCTCAAGCAGTTCCAGCTTGGCCACCCAGTCCAGCTCGCGGGACAGCTGCATCGGGTCGTCGGCCAGCCGGTTGAGCACCGACTCCCAGCGGGCCAGCACGTCCAGGGTGGCCTGGTCGGCGTCCGTGCCGTACCGGTCCTCGACGTACTTGCGGGCGTGCTCCAGGTACTCGGCCTGCAGCTGGATACCGGTCATCTTCCGTCCGTCACGCAGCGTGACCAGGTGCTTCAGCGACGCGTCGTGGGAGATGGACCGCAGGTCCGCGACCGGTGTCTCCAGGGACAGGTCCACGTTGATGAACTTGTCCTCGATCATCGCCAGCACCAGGGCGGTGGTGCCCACCTTGAGGTAGGTGGAGATCTCGCTCATGTTGGCGTCACCGATGATGACGTGCAGCACGGCGGTACTTCTCCGGGTCGGCGTGCGGCTCATCGCGGGTGTTGATGATCGGCCGCTTCAAGGTCGTCTCGAGCCCGACCTCGACCTCGAAGAAGTCGGCTCGCTGGCTGATCTGGAACCCGCTGCCCCGGCCGTCGGCCCCGATCCCGACCCGGCCCGCTCCGCAGACCACCTGCCGGGACACGAAGAATGGCGTGAGATATCGCACGATGTCGGCGAATGGGGTCGAACGGCGCATCAGGTAGTTCTCGTGGCAGCCGTACGACGCGCCCTTATTGTCGGTGTTGTTCTTGTAGAGCTGGATCGGGGAGCTACCCGGCACGGTGGCGGCCTTGGCGGCCGCCTCGGCCATGATCCGCTCCCCCGCCTTGTCCCACAGCACCACCGACAGCGGGTTGGTGCACTCCGGAGCGGAGTACTCGGGGTGGGCGTGGTCGACGTAGAGCCTGGCGCCGTTGGTGAGGATGACGTTGGCCAGCCCGAGGTCCTCGTCGGTGAGCTGCGAAGAATCCGCCTGCTCCCGGGCCAGGTCGAACCCGCGAGCGTCTCGCAGCGGGTTCTCCTCCTCGAAGTCCCAGCGGGCCCGCCGGGCCCGGGCCGCCGTGGCCGCCTGGTAGGCGTTCACGATCTGGGACGATGTCACCATGGCGTTGGCACCCGGCTGGCCGGGTACGGAAATGCCGTACTCGGTCTCGGTGCCCATGACGCGCAACACGCTCATAGTTCAGCAGCCTAGTGCCGGTGGGCAAAAAGGGCACCCACCGGCACCCGGCAAATACGCCGCGCGTTCGGTGGGTGCCAGGGTCGGATTCACTCAGAGATACTGCCCGGTGTTGGCCACCGTGTCGATGGACCGGCCCGCCTCGGTACCGGACTTGCCGGAGACCAGGGTCCGGATGTAGACGATGCGCTCGCCCTTCTTGCCGGAGATCCGCGCCCAGTCGTCCGGGTTGGTGGTGTTGGGCAGGTCCTCGTTCTCGCTGAACTCATCGACGCAGGCGGACAGCAGGTGGGTCACTCGCAGACCCTTCTGCCCGGTGTCGAGGAAGTCCTTGATCGCCATCTTCTTGGCCCGGGCCACGATGTTCTCGATCATGGCACCGGAGTTGAAGTCCTTGAAGTACAGGATCTCCTTGTCGCCGTTGGCGTAGGTGACCTCGAGGAACCTGTTCTCCTCGGACTCGGTGTACATCCGCTCGACGACCCGCAGGATCATCGCGGCCACCGTCGCGTCCGGTGACCCGCCGTGCTCGGACACGTCCTCCGGGTGCAGCGGCAGGTGGGTGACCAGGTACTTCGAGAAGATGTCCTTCGCTGCCTCGGCGTCCGGCCGCTCGATCTTGATCTTGACGTCCAGCCGGCCAGGCCGCAGGATCGCCGGGTCGATCATGTCCTCGCGGTTGGAGGCGCCGATGACGATGACGTTCTCGAGACCCTCAACGCCGTCGATCTCCGACAGCAACTGCGGGACGATGGTGTTCTCCACGTCGGAGGACACCCCGGAGCCGCGGGTACGGAAGATCGAGTCCATCTCGTCGAAGAACACGATCACCGGCATGCCCTCGGAGGCCTTCTCCCTGGCCCGCTGGAACACCAGCCTGATGTGCCGTTCGGTCTCGCCGACGTACTTGTTCAGCAGCTCCGGGCCCTTGATGTTCAGGAAGAACGACTTGCCCATCGCGGAGCCGGTCTTCTCGGCGACCTGCTTGGCCAGCGAGTTGGCCACCGCCTTGGCGATGAGCGTCTTACCGCAGCCGGGCGGGCCGTACAGCAGCACACCCTTCGGCGGACGGAGTTCGTGCTCCTTGAACAGATCGGCGTGCAGGTACGGCAGCTCCACCGCGTCGCGGATCTGCTCGATCTGCGGCCCGAGGCCACCGATGTCGTGGTAGGAGATGTCCGGGACCTCTTCGAGGATCAGCTCCTCGACCTCGGCCTTGGGTATCCGCTCGTAGACGTAGCCGGAGCGCGGCTCGAGCAGCAGCGAGTCTCCGCCGCGCAGCACCTCGTCGAACAGCGGCGCCGCCAGCCGGACGATCCGCTCCTCGTCCGCGTGCGAGATCACCAGCGCGCGCTCACCGTCGGCCAGCAGCTCCTTGAGCATCACGACCTCGCCGACGATCTCATAACCCTGAGCGACGACGACGTTGAGTGCCTCGTTGAGCACGACCTCCTGGCCGGGCCGCAGGTCCGCCAGTTCGACGGCGGGCGACACGTTGACCCGCATCTTCCGGCCGCCGGTGAAAACGTCGGCGGTGTTGTCATCGCACGCTTGGAGGAACACGCCAAAGCCGGACGGCGGCTGTGCGAGCCGGTCGACCTCTTCCTTCAGCGCGATGATCTGGTCCCGTGCCTCGCGCAACGTCGCGGCGAGCTTCTCGTTCTGCCCTGTGACGGAGATCAGGCTTGTCTCGGTCTCGCGCAGCCGGTCCTCAAGCAGACGAACCTGGCGGGGTGAATCAGCGAGCCGCAGGCGCAGCACCGCGATCTCCTCGTCCAGGAAGGAGATCTGCGCGGTCAGGCTGCTGACTTCATCCTCGTGACGCGAACCGCGTCCGCTCTCGTCCCTAGTCGCCATGGCCCTCACCTCCTAGGAGCTGATTTACCTAGACCCTACCTATCTGGCGGCGTTCCCAATCCTGCTGACGCCGATTCAATGCTGTTCGCTCAGAACTGAAACCTGCGCGTAACATCATTCGGTAGCGGAGTCGTCACCCTTCGCAGGCCGACGACGCCGCGGCGGCGCTGTCACACCAGGTGCCAGCCGTCGCGCTGTCACCAAGAACCCCGTGTGCCCGATCATCTGATGCTGCGGACGCACTGCCAGTCCTTCCACATGCCATCCACGCCTGAGCGTCTCCCAGGACTCAGGCTCATCAAAACCACCGTGCGTCCGCAATTCTTCCACGACACGTGACAGCTGCGTCGTAGTCGCCACGTAGGCACACACCAGGCCGCCGCCGATCAGCGCGTCCCCGGCGATCCCGACGCAGTCCCACGGCGCGAGCATGTCGAGCACCACCCGGTCGAACGTGCCCGCCTCGCCGTCGGGCACCTCGAGCGAGCCGGTGGTCAGCCGCCACCACTCCGGCACCGACCCGCCGAAGAACCCGGCGACGTTCGCGGACGCGATCGCCGCGAAGTCCGCGCGCCGCTCATACGACGCGAGCAGCCCCGACGGCCCGGTCGCGCGCAGCATCCAGCACGCCAGCGCGCCCGAGCCGGCGCCGGCCTCGAGCACCCGCGCGCCGGGGAAGATGTCGGCGAACGCCAGGATCTGCCCCGCGTCCTTCGGGTACACGACGGTCGCGCCGCGCTTCATGGCCAGGGTGTAGTCGGCGAGCAGCGGACGCAACGCCACGTAGGCCGTGCCACCGGAGGAAGTCACGACGCTGCCCTCGGACGCGCCGATCAGGTCGTCGTGCTTGAGCGCGCCCTTGTGGGAGTGGAACACGGCGTCGTCGCGCAAGATGAATTGGTGGTGGCGGCCCTTGGGGTCGGTCAACTGCACCCGGTCCCCAGCCACGAACGGTCCTCGGTTCACCCGGACAGGTTACTCAGACCCCGGCTTACTCAGACCCCGGCGCTCTGCTAGCCGGAGAGGGCCTGGTCCAGGTCGCGAGCGGCGAGCACTCCGTACACCTGGCCGGATGACTCGACGAGAAGGTACTCGGAGGCGGGCGCGCGGCGGATCGCGTCGAGCAGCGCCATGCCGGAGATGTCGGCGGACAGCACCATCGACGGCTCGATGCTGCGGGCCAGCGTCCCCGCCTCGATCCACGGGCGGCGCTGCGGCGGCGTGGCCGTCACCGCGGTCTCGTTCAGTATCGCGATCGGCTTGTCCTCGTGGTCCACTACCACCACGGCCCGCGCCCGGCTTTCGTCGGCCCGCCGGATGGCCTCGGCGAGCGGCAGGTCGGCCGGGACCGAGATCGCCTTGCGGGCCAGCCGCCGCGCGGACAGCGCGGGCAGCCGCTCGCGGAACCTGGTCGCGCGGATCGACTGGGTAGCGCCGAACCACATGAACGCGGCGATCGCCACGATCCACAGCGAGGTGACGATGTCGCCGCCGGTGTACCCGCCGTAGAAGTACGGGACGACCAGCAGTCCGATCGCGATCACCCGGCCCGCCCACGCGGCTATCAGGGTGGCGGTGCCGGGCTTGCCGGTGATCTTCCAGGCGACGGCGCGCAGCATCCGGCCACCGTCGAGCGGCAGCCCGGGCAGCAAGTTGAACACCCCGACGATCAGGTTCGCCACCGTCAGCGATCGCGCCAGGTTCCACGGGATGGACTGCGTGCTGAACGCGTGCATCAGGAACCATCCGGCCACCGCGAGCACCAGCGACAGGGCGGGCCCGGCCGCGGACACGCAGAACTCCCGCAGCGGTGTCTGCGGCTCCTGATCGATCTCGGAGACGCCGCCCAGCGGGTACAGCAGGATGCGCCGGACCGGCAGCCCGTAGCCGCGGGCCACCAGCGAGTGGCTCAGTTCGTGTACCAGCACGGACACGTACAGCAGCACCACGAACGCGGCCGCCACCACGAACCGGATGGGGCCGTGCAGGGTATAGGCGAGTTCGTTGGCGTAGATGACGATGAAGATGCCAGCGATAATGAACCAGTACGGCGAGATGAACACCGGAATGCCAAAAGGCCGGGCCACGACGATCCCGGAACCCGAGGCTCGGGCCGGGCGCTTTTCCCGGTCATCGTCACCGCTGGTTGCCACAACCCGATGCTACGTGGTTATGGGCCCGGAAGCGCCGTTCCGCGAAGTGGGCTGGGGTGTCGGCAGGCGGAATGTCAGTGCCGCGCCCTAGGGTATCGGGCATGGACGAACCCGTCGATCTCCTCGACCCCGCGCCCACTTCCCCTGCCCCCCTCACTGCGCTGTCCCCGTCCCGCGCGTCCGACTTCATGACCTGCCCGCTGCTGTACCGGTTCCGGGTCATCGACCGGCTTCCCGAGCCACCGACCGAGGCCACGGCCCGCGGGACACTGGTGCACGCCGTTCTGGAAAAATTGTTCGATCATCCGGCGGGAGAGCGCACCCCGGACGCGGCCCGTGAAATGCTCAGCCCGGAATGGGACCGGCTGGCCGCCGATAACCCCGACCTCGCCGCACTTTTTCCAGATGAGCCAGAACGGCGCGTCTGGTTGTCGGAGGCCGCCGCCGCTCTCGACGGGTACTTCACGCTCGAGGATCCGCGCCGCCTCGAGCCCGCCGAGCGGGAATGCTACGTCGAGACCGTGCTGGATTCCGGGCTCAAGCTGCGCGGCTATATCGACCGGCTCGACGTGTCGCCTGGCGGCGACATCCGGATCGTGGACTACAAGACCGGCAAGGTGCCGCGCGAGGCGTTCGAAGCGAGCGCGCTGTTCCAGATGAAGTTCTACGCGCTGGTGATCTGGCGGCTGCGCGGCCGGGTTCCCCGGTTGCTGCAGCTCATGTACCTGTCCGGCGGCGAGGTGCTGCGCTACTCCCCCGACGAGGCCGACCTGCGCGCCACTCAGCGCAAGCTGGAGGCGCTGTGGGCCGCCATCCAGCGCGCCCGCGACGCGGGCGACTGGCGCCCCCGGCCCAGCAAGCTGTGCGACTGGTGCCGCCACCAGGACCTGTGCCCCGAGTTCGGCGGCACCCCGCCACCCCTGCCCTCCGCCGGTTGACAAACTCGCGATATTACTCGATAGTGAGGGCCTAAACGGAGGCATAGGACGACATGGCGATTATTGAGGCGCGGGGGCTTGCCCGCACGTTCAAGAACAGAAAGAGGACCGTCGAGGCGGTTCGGGGGGTCGACCTGACGGTCGAGCCCGGGGAGGTCGTGGGCTTCCTCGGGCCGAACGGTGCGGGCAAGACCACCACGCTGCGGATGCTCACCACGCTGCTTAACCCGACGGCGGGGACCGCCACCGTGGCGGGCGCCGACCTGTTGCGCGACCCGGTGGGAGTGCGGCGGCGGATCGGATACGTGCCGCAGGCGGTCGGGGTCACCACCGGCGGCAGCGACCCGGCCTGCGAGGTCCGGGAGGAACTGCTGGACCAGGCCGGGCTCTACCACCTGAGCGCGGCCGAGGGCCGGGCCCGGGCGGAGACGCTGATCCGGCAAATGGAACTGACCGGCTTGGAAGACCGGCTGGTGAAGACGCTGTCCGGCGGGCAGCGACGGCGACTGGAGATCGCGCTCGGGCTGGTGCACGAGCCGCCGCTGGTGTTCCTCGACGAGCCGTCCACCGGCCTGGATCCGCAGAGCCGAAGCAACCTGTGGCAGCACATCGGGCGGATGCGCGCCGAGCACGACACGACGGTCTTCCTCACCACCCATTACCTGGAAGAGGCCGACGCGCTGTGTGACCGGATCTTCATCATCGACCACGGGACGATCGTGGCCACCGGCACGCCCGACGAGCTTAAGCAGCGCGTCTCCGGTGATGTGGTGACGCTGCAAGTGAAGGGGGATGGGGAGGTGGGCGGGGGGGCGACGGCGGCGGCCAACGATCTGCTGGCCGCGCAGCCGCTGGTCCGGGAGGTGACCCCGGACGACGACGTCCTGCGGCTGACCGTCGACCGCGGCGACGAGGCGCTGCCCGTCCTGCTGCGTACGCTCGACGATGCGGGCATCACCCTGCACACCATCAACGTCTCCAGGCCCACGCTGGATGACGTGTTCCTGGACCTGACCGGCCGTTCACTGCGTGAGGACTGAAATCATGACCTTCTTCCGTGACACGCTGCTGGTCTACCGCCGTCAGCAGCGGATCGTGCTGCGCAACCCGGCGTGGCTCATCATCGGGCTCACCCAGCCGATCCTGTACCTGGCGCTGTTCGGGCCGCTGCTGACCAAGCTGCCGCTGTCGTATCTGGGCGTCAGCAGCGGCGGGAACGCGTACCGGTTCTTCGTGCCAGGACTGCTGATCCAGCTTGGGCTGTTCGGCTCGACGTTCGTCGGATTCGCGATCATCAGCGACTGGCGCTCCGGGGTCATCGGCGGTTCCGTGTCACGCCGGTGAGCCGGATGGCGATCCTGGCCGGCCGGGTGCTCAGGGACGTGGTGACGCTGGTGGTTCAGGCGGTGATCCTGGTTCTCGCCGGGCTGGCGTTCGGCCTGCGCGCGCCGGTGGCCGCGGTGTTCATCGGGCTCGGATTCATCATCCTGGTCGCGGTGGGCCTGGCGTCGGTGTCCTACGCGGTCGCGCTGCTCACCAAGTCGGAGGACGCGTTCGCACCGCTGGTCAACACGGTCGTGGTGCCGCTGCTGCTGCTGTCCGGGATCATGCTGCCGATGACGCTCGGGCCGGGCTGGCTGCAGGGCATCTCGCGGATCAGCCCGTTCCGCTACATCATCAACGCGATGCGCGAGGCGTTCGAGGGGCACTACTTCAACACGATCATGGTCGAGGGCGTGGCGGTCGGCGTGGGTGTCGCCGCGATCTGCCTGTGGCTGGGCTCACGTTCCTTCCCTGCGGGAGAACGCGTAACGAAGAGGAAGCCTAAGCCAGGCAGCCCCGGCGTTCCGGCAATAATCGGACTGTGCATATCGCATTCGTCGACTCAAACGAGGCGGCGCTAGAAGCGATCCCCGCCGCCGAGGAAGCTGGTCACGTGGTCAGCTTCATCCAGTCCCGCGACCCGTACTACCGGCGCACCCAGGAGAACCTGCGGCTGATCGGCTGGCGCACTGGGTCGCCCGCGACGTCGCGACCACCGAGCCGGAGGCGGTTACCAAGGTGCTGGCCGAGTGCCACGCCTGGCTGCCGATCGACTTCGCGGTCTCCCAGAGCGAACTGTCGGTCGAGGCCGTGGCGGCCGCGTGCGCCGCCCTTGGCCTGCGCGGGACCAGCCCGGAGGCCGCACTGCCACCCGCCGCAAGGACCGGGTGCGCGAGACGCTGCGCGGCGCGGGGCTCGGCCGACGCCGGACTTCGCGCTGGCCCAGGACCAGGACCAGGCGCTGGTCATCGCGGAGCGGATCGGTTACCCGGTAGTCGCCAAGCCGCCGTCCGGCGCGGACAGCCAGCTGACGTTCGTCGCGGCCGACGCCGCGGAACTCGGCCAGGCGTACGAGCGGAACCAGCCGCGACGGCTCGGTGCCGCTGGTCTGGCGGGACCAGTTCGCGCGCGGCCTGCTCATCGAGCGGCACCTGCCTGGCCCGCTGATCTCGGTCGAGATCGGGGTGCGCGGCCCCGAGATCTTCATCTTCTGCGTCAGCGGGCGAACTCGAGCCCGTGACGACGAGGTGATCGAACTCGGCCCGCACATCCCGGCCGAGCTGACCGGGGGCCAGGCGCGGGCTTGCGCGGACTACGCGGCATCGGTGTGCCGCGCGATCGGCCTCGACCCGGGCATCTTTCACCTGGAGATGATCCTACCACGCCGTACGGCCCGGTCCTGGTCGAGGCCAATCCGCGGATCATGGGCGGCATCATGCCGGCGGTCTACCGGTACGCGACCGGCCACAGCATCTACGACGCGTTCCTGCGGCTCATCTCCGGCGAGTCCGTACCGGTGCCGCCGGTGCCGCCCGGGCTATGCGTCACCGGGCGCCGGTTC